>NZ_SSHJ01000013.1 GCF_005925345.1 Pedobacter ureilyticus | reverse complement strand
GACTTCGGACTTCGGACTTCGGACTTCGGACTTCGGACTTCGGACTTCGGACTTCGGACTTCGGACTTCGGACTTCGGACTTCGGACTTCGGACTTCGGACTTCGGACTTCGGACTTCGGACTTCCTCCCCCTTTTCAACTTTCAAAAAAAACCGTACTTTTGCAAAAAATTATACAAATGAGCACAAATAGAACTTTTACTATGATTAAACCTGATGCCGTTGCCAATGGCCACATCGGTTCTATCATAAATGATATCACTAAAGCTGGTTTTAAAATCATTGCTTTAAAATACACGAAATTATCAGCAGAAAAAGCTGGCGAATTTTACGCTGTACACAAAGAACGTCCTTTCTATAACGACTTGGTAAGCTTCATGTCTTCGGGTCCGATTGTAGCTGCAATCTTAGAAAAAGACAATGCAATTGAAGAATTTAGAAACTTAATTGGCGCTACTAACCCAGCTGAAGCTGCAGAAGGAACAATTCGTCAAAAATATGCAAAATCGATTGATGCGAACGCCGTACACGGTTCTGACTCTGACGAAAACGCTCAAATTGAAGGAGATTTCTTCTTCGCTGCCGACGAGCGTTTCTAGTATAAAGAAGTAACTAAACAACTGATAAGCACTCTTTTGGGGTGCTTATTTTTTTGTCGTATATTTCGCCCTTTAACATAAACAATGAAGAAAATACTATTTATAGCACTAGCTTCGGCTGCCGTTCTCAATGCAACCGCACAAACTAAACCCAAAACAACTACTGCAAAAAAGCCAGTTTTAACAAAAAAAACAGTAGCCAAACCTGCGGCAAAACCAATTGTTTTCAAAAATAAATTAGATTCTGCTAGTTACGCTTTTGGATTGGCAATGGGCGGTAATTTAAACTCTGGTGGTTTGACTGGATTAAACTACGACTTGCTAAACAAAGGGCTAAGAGATGCATTCAATAAAGATGCTAAACCCTTAATGACTGAACAGGTTTCACAAAATGCGATCAACAATTTGTTCGAAAGCCTAAGTAAGGTTCGCGAAGCCAAAGAAAAAGAGAAATTTGGCCCAACAATTAAAGAAGGAGAAACTTTCTTAGCTCAAAACAAAACTAAGCCTGGCATTAAAACTACTGCTAGCGGTTTACAGTACGAAGTAATTAATGAAGGTACAGGTGTACAACCTAAAACTACCGATCAAGTTACGGTACATTATAAAGGGATGTTGTTAAATGGAAAGGAATTTGATAGTTCTTACAAACGCGAGCAACCTACTTCTTTTGGCTTAAACCAAGTAATTCCGGGATGGACCGAAGGCGTGGCTCTAATGAAAGAAGGCGGAAAATATAGGTTCTTTATCCCTTACCAACTAGCTTATGGCGCAAGGGGTGCCGGTCCAGATATTCCACCTTACAGCACTTTGATTTTTGAAGTAGAGCTAATTAAAGTTGGCGATAAAACGCAATAGGAAGCTATAACTTAGACTTACGAAGTTTCCAGAACTTCGTAAGTCTTGCTCAAAGATATAAAGACAGTATCAAAACTAATTTTTCCAAACCTTTTACTACTTCTCGTGTTAGGTATTCAAAATTAATAGACATGAAAAAATTGATGCCCCTTACGCTAGTAGCTTTACTAGTAAGCACATTGAGCAGTTGCGAACTAATTGGAGGAATTTTTAAAGCCGGTATGTGGACAGGTATAATCCTTGTAGTAGTGGTAATGGCCCTCGTTATTTGGTTAGCTGCAAAACTTTTTGGCGGCAGAAAAGATTAATTACAAAAACACAATATCAATAATTACTTGTGAGCCTGCTTTTTCGTTAAGCTTATCTACAATAGCACTTTTAACCATTAACAATTCATTTTTAACCACTGAAGATTCTATGCGTACGAATAGTTTCTTTTGGTGAATGTAAATTTGTTTAGTTCTGTTAGCTACGGCAGTTCCCATAATCTCGGGCCACATTGCTAATATTCCAGTTTCGTCAAACTTACCACGAAGTTTGTAGTGGTTCAGTAGTTTATCAATAGCTTGCTTTAAAGTAATATCGTTAGGCTTACGCATTTATCACTCCTCCATCATTCACCTCAAACAAGGCTATATCTACTTCAATTTCGCTGAAAACAGCCTCTACTCTATTTTTATTCGCATCGGTAATAAAAATTTGCCCAAAATCATGATGTGATACCATTTCCATTAACTTATGAATTCGATTATTATCTAATTTGTCAAAAATATCATCGAGCAATAACAAAGGCTTAAAATTTTTATATTTCTGTAAATAGCTATACTGTGCCAATTTCAATGCAATAAGAAAGGACTTCTGCTGTCCCTGCGATCCAAATTTTTTCATAGGCATTCCCGCTATTTCAAATTGTAGCTCGTCTTTATGAATGCCCGTAGTAGTGCGCTCCAACAACCTATCTTTTTCTAAGGAGTGTTTAAGTAAATCTTCAAAACTATTTTCATTCAATTGCGACAAGTAGGTTAAAGAAACCTGTTCGGCATCACTAGTTAAAAAGTGGTAATGCTTATTAAACAGCGGAATAAAATCTAATAGAAACTGTTTTCGTTTTTCGAAAATCAGGTTGCCCGAGCGCATTAACTGCTCATCTAAAATTTGCAGCAGTGCAACATCCAAAGTTCTAGTTACCGCTATTTGTTTCAGCAAAGCATTTCTATTGAGCAGGTGTTTGTTGTAAATAATCAGCTCATCTAAATACTTGCTATCGGTTTGCGAAATCACGTTATCAATAAACTTGCGCCGCTCCTCGCTACCATCCATAATCAGATTGATATCGTAGGGAGAAATCATCACAACAGGAAATAAACCAATATGATCTGCTAACTTATCGTACTCTTTCTTATTTCTTTTGAATGATTTTTTGTGGTTACGTTTTAGTCCACATGATATTTTTTCCTTCTTATCATCCCGATCAAAGTCGCCCTGCACCAAAAACAGTTCTTCTCCTGCTTTAATCTGTTGGCTATCTATAGGATTGAAATAACTCTTGCACAAACATAGGTAATGTATGGCATCAAGCAAGTTGGTTTTCCCCGCACCATTATTGCCCACAAAAGCATTTACTGTTTTCGAGAAACTCAAATCGGCAGCATTGTAATTTTTAAAATTTAAAAGGGTAAGGTTTTTTAGCCACATATCAGACAGTTCAAAGTTACCCATTTTTACACTAGCTTAAACACATAACTTATAGATTTATTAAGCACATTTCTTTTTTATCAGGTTACGATATTAACCAACTTGAGCTACACCACTTGACAAAAACAGGCTTGCAACGCTATGTTTCTATGTGGTTATAATTTATAAACCTTAATTAAATGATTTAAAAAGAGTTGATACTTTGAATGAAAAATGTATTTTTGCAATCCTTATAATTTTAAACTCAAAATGTCTGCAACACATAACGAAACAGAACAACCAGTAAAAAAAGGTTCATTTATACAAGAAAACACTAAAAGCTTAGCATTTATTGCTGGTGCTATCATTGTTTTAATCGGTATTTTTATTTGGTATCAAGGCGTATATCTAAAAAACAGATCAGAAGATGCAGCAAACCAAATGTTCAAAGCTGAGCAATTTGTGGGCGTAGATTCGCTAGCCAACAAAGCGATTAATGGCGAAGGCGGATATCCAGGCTTTGAAAAAATTGCGGCTGAGTACGAAAATACAAAATCAGCTAATTTAGCCAATCTTTACTTAGGCGGCATCTATTTACGCAAAGGCGAATACCAAAAAGCAGTTGATGCTTTAAGCAAATACAGCGCAACTGGCAGCCCAGTAGCAGATCCGTTGGCTTTAGGTTTGTTAGGCGATGCTTACAGTGAGCTGAAAGACTATAAACAAGCAGCTACTTATTACAAAAAAGCAATAGATAAGTCAACTAACAAGTTCACTTCTCCAATGTTCCTTAAAAAATTAGGCTTGGTAAACGAAACTTTAAAAGATTTTAAAGGTGCAGAAGAAGCTTATACTAAAATCAAAACACAGTTCCCTGAAAGCCAAGAAGCGCAAATGATTGATGCTTATATTGCACGAGCTGCTGCTCAGGTAAAATAATTTTCCGCATAGCGGATGATAAGGCCTCGAAGATAATTCGGGGCTTTTTATTTTTCACCACTCCAGCTATAATTTTTTCGCTCACACGTACGGGCTAAAAATCTTTCGGCCCAACAATAAAATCTTATCTTTACAGCATGGCAACACATCTTAAAAATCTATCAGACTTTTCACATACCTCTATTCCATCGGGCAATGGCTATAAAATTGCAATTGTAGTTGCAGAATGGAACGCCAAAATTACTGGTGCACTTTACCAAGGTGCTTTCGATACTTTAGCTAAACATGATGTTAGGGAAAGCGATGTTTTATCGCTAACCGTACCTGGCACTTTTGAACTTGCTGGTGCAGCAGATATCCTATTGAATAAACGAAAAGATATCGATGCAGTAATTTGTATTGGCTGCGTAATACAAGGCGACACTAAGCATTTCGATTTCATTTGCGAAGCCGCTGCACAGGGAATTACCAATGTGGGCATTAAATATAGTACCCCTGTAATTTTTGGTGTACTTACCACTAATGATGAGCAACAAGCCATTGACAGAGCCGGGGGCAAACACGGTAACAAAGGCGATGAGGCCGCTATTACCGCATTAAAAATGGTAGAATATTCTAAAAATTTATAAGTTTTTGCTTCTAGTTTAGAGCACTTAGTTTTACAACGAGATTTAAAACTTAAAACCCATTACCTAAAACGTAAAACTTTTCATAACTTAGTAATTGTAAAACAATCGTTTAAAATGAAAAAAATAGCTATTCTATTGTTATTTGCCTTCTGCGCTATCGCAGTTTTAGAATCTTGCTCTAATCGCCTATGCCCTGCTTACGGTTCTTATCCAGAATCAAAAGGAAGAAGAAGGTAGCATGGCTAGTTGGATTGATTTAACTGATGCCACGCAAATTGACGAGCTTAAAGCCTCCGAAGGCTACAGCTTAATTTTCAAACACAGTACGCGTTGCTCCATCAGCCTAATGGCTAAAAGAAGTTTCGAGAGAGACTGGGAGGTAGTCCCTGCTGAGGTAAATTGTTATTTCCTTGATTTGATCAATCATCGTGACATTTCGGCCTATATTGCCGAAACTTTTCAAGTACACCATGAATCACCTCAATTATTATTGATTAAAGATGGCGAGTGCATTTTAGATGCTTCGCATAGCGATATCTCTGCCGACGAAGTAGCCGAAGTGATAGCTAACAATTAGTGATTTTAAAATAGGTATACAAAATAAAATAGCTCCGAAACCAAATTCCGGAGCTATTTACAGCGATTTGCTTACGGGGTATTAAGCTACTACCGTTTCATTTAATTTTAACGCTGCAGATGTACGTTGACGTACTTCTTGACATAACTCATCATCTTCGGCTAATTTTTGCCCAAAACTTGGTATCATCTCTCTAATCTTACTTTGCCAGCTCGCGGTTTGCATCTCTTTTTTAAAGCATTTATTCATCAGCTCAATCATGATAGAAACCGCTGTTGAGGCACCTGGGGAAGCACCCAACAATGCCGCTATTGACCCATCGCCAGCGCTTACTACTTCGGTACCGAACTCTAAAATACCACCACCGCTAGGTTTCTTTTTGATTACCTGCACACGTTGTCCGGCAATTTCCAATTCCCAATCTTTAATATCTGCGTTCGGCATGTATTCTTTTAGGGCTTCGAACCTATCCTCTGGCGACTGGCGCACTTGCTCAATCAGGTATTTAGTTAGATCGATACTTTTTAAACCAGCAGAAATCATTGGGCGAATATTGCTCAATTTAATAGAAGCAGCTAGATCGAAATAAGAGCCATTCTTTAAAAATTTGGTAGAGAAACCAGCGTAAGGACCAAATAACAAAGCTTGCTTGCCGTTGATGATACGAGTATCTAAATGTGGCACCGACATTGGTGGCGCACCTACAGCAGCTTTGCCATACACTTTGGCATGATGGCGGGCAATCACTTCTTCGTTGGTACATTTTAGCCATTGTCCACTTACTGGAAAACCGCCAAAACCCTTACCTTCTTTAATATTTGCTTTTTCTAGTAGCAATAACGAGCCACCGCCTGCACCAATAAATACAAATTTGGCCAAACGTTTTTTTCTCTTTCCGCTGTCTAAATTTTTAACTTTTACTTCCCAGCTTCCATCTTCTTGCTTATTCAGATCTCTAATCTCATGATGAAAATGCAACGTAACTTTATCTTGCTTAGCCAAATAGTTGAACATTTCTCGGGTTAAAGAGCCAAAGTTCACATCGGTACCCAAATCAACTTTTGTAGCTGCAATAGGTACACTTTCATCCCTTCCTTCCATTACCAACGGAATCCATTCTTTAATTTCTGCCGGATTTTCACTGTACTGCATCTCGCTAAACAAGTTGCAAGCTTTTAGGTTGGTATAACGCGTTTTCAGATAATCTACATTTTTCTTACCCCAAACAAAGCTCAAGTGGGGGATATTTCGAATAAACGAACAAGGTTCTTGTAAAATGCCCTTGTCTAGCAAGTAAGTCCAAAACTGCTTAGAAATTTCAAAAGACTCAGCAATAGATATTGCTTTCTTTACATCAACAGTTCCGTTAGCTTTTTGCGGAGTATAGTTGAGCTCACAAAAGGCCGAATGTCCAGTTCCGGCGTTGTTCCAAGCATCAGAACTTTCGGCGGCGGCAACGTCTAAACGTTCATAAATCTCTATACTTAAATCAGGATTAAGCTCTTTGAGCAGTACGCCAAGCGTTGCACTCATGATGCCAGCTCCTATTAAAATAACATCTGCGTCGGTTTCAACAACCGTCTTTTTTTCTCTACTCATTTTAAACCAAATATAAAATTATCCCGATTTTTTATCGGGACTATAAAACTCAATACTGAAAAGCGATTTCTTTTTTGATATCGGGATGCAAACTATAAGCAACCGGGCATGTTTTAGCAGCCCTTTCTATAATTGCCTTTTCTTTTTCAGAATAATTGTTAGCAGGAAACTGAAAACTTACATGAATTTCGGCTACTCTCCGCGGATTTTCTGCCATTACCTTGGTAACTTCGGCTGTTGCCCCATCAATTTTAAAACCATGACTTTTAGCGGCAATACCCACAATCGTTAACATGCAATTACCTAATGATGTTGCCAGCAAATCTGTTGGAGAAAAAGCCTCGCCTTTCCCTTGGTTATCTGTTGGCGCATCGGTAATAATTTCATTACCAGATTTTAGATGAACAGAAACTGTTCTTAAACCTCCGGTATAAGTTATTTTCGAAGTTGCCATAATTAAATTTTTCGCAAATTTAATGCTTAAAATCAAATTATTATACAATACAAACCAACTATTATTGACGATTTTACATTTATTTCATAAAACAATTGCAACAGCTCGCAATTAGCCCGGAAAGCATTGTATTATTTCGCAAAAACACAGCAACTTAAAACAATATTCCCCCTTAAAAAGGAGGGTTAATTGCCACTGTACTATTTAACCTGTATATAGACGGAGATACACCTGTATATTTTTTGAAAAACTTACCAAAAAAAGATTGATCACTAAACTTCAACTCATCAGCTACCTGAGAAACATTCATTACATGAGAAGACAGCAATACTTTAGCTTCGTTGATGATCATTTCATCTATAATTTCACCAGCAGTTTTTCCGGTTACTTGCTTTACCACTTGCGATAAATGTCGAGAAGTAACGAAAAGCTCTTTGGCATAATGCTGAACTCGCTTTTCTTGTCTAAAATTATCGCTCAACAAATTCAAAAAGCTGGTAGTTAACTCCTCCTGCCTATTTAACTTTACAGGAATAAAAACACGGTACTTGCTATAAAAAATTAATACCTCATAAAGCACCGAAATAAAACTGTGTCTAATTACATCTTTAAAATGTGGCGTGTGCGCAGGAAGATTGATCTTTCTTTTCAAAGAACGAAGGGAAAATACCATCTCATCAAATTCGTCATCATTTAAAGAAAACTTATGCACCAGATCTGAAGAAAAAAGATGCACTATTTCAGCTCCATTTAAAAATATGCCTTGCTCTTTAAGATATTCTTTTTTAAAACCTACGCTAATAAACTCAGCATCGGCAGAAAGTTCATGCAACTCGCACAAACTACCAGGAGTAACCAAATACACATCTTTGGCCCTTAAAGTATTCTTAACAAAGTTGTTTTGGAACACCATGACCCCTTTTTGCACCACGATAACTGCAAATGAGTTTGACCTAAAAGGTTCATTAAAAATCATCAGAGGTTTAATTTCGTCACTGGTAAGCACATTCATTTTGCCACCATTTACCAAATCCTTTTCCATACAACGTTGCTCTACCATTCCATTCATAGTACTAAGCTAACCAATCAAAAAATAAATATAAAATTCTTGATGCGAAGGTCGTTAACCAAATTTTAAAAAAGTATTTAAATTCGGCTTTATCTAGCTTAATGACATCGCATTAACATACTTATGTTAAAACTAGCTTATATACAGCGTTGAAAATCATGTTGCAACTGATTTTAAAGAGATATGTGTCTTTTAAAAAAAATTAAAACTTTTAGTGCTAATACATGAATTACAAAACCACCAATTAATCAAACGATTAAAAATAGTGTCTTTTTGAGGCAAACAAGCCTTAAAAAGCGTAAAATAAACAATTAACATTGTTAAACAGTCGAGCTTAAAATTTGTTTACCGAATGTCAGATTTCTAAAAATAATACTTTTTGACCAATAAGCCATACTTTTAAACCACTACAACGGTATCAAACTTTTGTTAAATTTGCCAGAATTATTAATTCTCATTTATTAAATTGTTAAATTTAGATTACCAAAAGAGTAACAATTTTAATATGGTCACTGTCTAACTCCCTATTAGAGTTATTCTTTTTGACCATTAAGGGCAATTAATATCTAATACACACAAACTATATGCGTAAAAAATTACAAGATAGGGTAGCTTCGTTTCAAGACGCCAAAAGAATTAAAGAGCAAGGGCTATACCCTTATTTTCGCTCTATTTCTTCTGCGCAAGACACCGAGGTTATTATTGACGGCAAAGAAGTTTTGATGTTTGGTTCAAATTCATACCTAGGTTTAACCAATCATCCAAAAATTAAAGAAGCGGCTCAAAAAGCAATAGAGAAGTACGGAACCGGGTGTGCTGGTTCGAGATTTTTAAACGGAACATTAGATATACACTTAGAACTAGAAAGCCGTTTAGCTGCTTATGTTGGTAAAGAAGCTGCAGTACTTTTTAGCACGGGTTTTCAAGTTAATTTGGGTGTAATTTCATGCCTACTAGACAGAAACGACTACCTAGTTTTAGATGAATATGACCACGCTTCTATTATTGACGGAAGCCGTTTGTCATTTTCTCGCTCAATTAAATACGCTCACAATGACATGAACGACTTGCGTGCTAAACTAAGTCGTTTACCAGAGGATGCGGCCAAGCTGATTGTATCTGACGGTATTTTTAGCATGGAAGGAGATTTGGTAAATTTACCTGAGATGGTAAAAATTGCTGACGAGTTTGGTGCAAATATCATGATGGACGATGCACACAGCTTGGGCGTAATTGGCTTCAATGGCTCTGGAACTGCTTCGCACTTTAACTTAACCAATAAGGTTGATTTAATCATGAGCACTTTCAGTAAATCTTTGGCTTCGTTGGGCGGTTTTATTGCTGCCGATGAAGACACCATAGAATTTATTAAACACAGAGCCCGCTCATTAATGTTTAGTGCAAGCATGACACCAGCCTCTGTAGCCAGTGTACTAGCTGCTTTAGACATTATAGAAGCAGAACCTGAACGTATAGATAAATTATGGGCAAATACCAACTACGCTAAGAAATTGTTGCTAGAGGCTGGTTTCGAAATTGGCCATCCAGAAAGTCCAATTTTGCCCATCTATATTAGGGATAATGCAAAAACCTTTATCATTACCAACATTTTGCAGCAGAATGGAATTTTTGTGAACCCGGTAGTTTCTCCGGCAGTACCATCAGATTCATCGTTAATTAGGTTTTCTTTAATGGCTACGCATACATTTGAACAAATTGAAAGAGCTATTGACAAACTGAAATTAGCATTTAAAGAAGCAAGTGTTGACCTAGTTAAGGTTTCGATATAACATGGCACAAATTGTAGCCGTAACTGGCAAAAAGTTGTTAGCAAAATTCGTTGATTTTCCGCACGAACTTTATAAAAACGACCCATATTACGTTCCAGAGCTACATATTGCACAACGCGATATGCTTAGCCCTGGTAAACATCCGTTTCACGACCACGCAAAACTGCAATTGTTTTTAGCTTACCAAGGCGATAAGATCGTAGGAAGAATTGCGGCTATTATAAATGGCAACCACAATAAAACCAAAAACGTTAAGGAAGGTTTTTTCGGTTTCTTCGACACCATTAACGATAAAACCGTTAGCGAGGCCCTACTAAACGCGGCACAAAACTGGTTAAAAGAAAACGGACAAACTTCGGTTATGGGCCCGGCAAACTTTTCTACAAATGATATTTGCGGCTTGTTAATTAAAGGTTTTGATGGACCGCCAGTTGCGATGATGCCTTACAATGCTCCTTATTATTTAGACTTATTGGAAGACTTCGGTTTTACCAAAAAAGTAGATTTAAGGGCCTACCGGTACACCGCTGGGAATTATGATGACAGGTCGGTTGGCTTGATAGAAGGATTAGAAAACAGGCTAAAGAGAAGTAATATCATCATCAGAAAAATAAACCTGAAAAAGTTTAAAGAAGAGGCTGCTGCTTTAAGAGAAGTTTACAACAAAGCTTGGGATAAAAATTTGGGATTTGTACCGATGACCGATAGGGAATTTGACTACACAGCCAATGATTTGAAACTGGTTTTAGATACCGATTTCTGCTATATCGCAGAGCAAGAGGGCAAAATTGTAGCTTTTGCTTTGGCCATTCCAGACATTAACCAGATACTAATTAAAATTAAGCGAGGCAGGCTTTTCCCTACTGGCTTACTTAAGTTGCTAACTGGCAAAAAGAAAATAAATGGCATCCGTATTATGCTATTGGGCGTGATAGACGGTTACAGAAAGATGGGTATCGAAGCTTGTTTGTATGGCAGAATAATCAAAGCTTTTAAAGCTAGAAATTTTCAATACGCAGAAGCAAGTTGGACTTTGGAAGATAATGACATGGTGAACCGTCCGATAGAAAATATTGGCGGAAAATTGTATAGAGAATATAGAATACTAGAAAAAAAGATATAAGAGCAAAGCGCACGGGGCTTCACGTTTTTAGTCCCATGCACTTCGCCCTTTGCCAAAAAGATGAGCAAAAAGGTATTAATTACGGGTGCTAGTGGATTTGTAGGTTATCATTTAATTGTTACAGCAATTGAAAATGGCTTAGAAGTTTACGCAGCCGTTAGACCTAATAGCGACATCTCGCACTTAAAAGATTTAGACATCAACTATGTTAACTTAAATTTTAACGCGGTTGATGAATTAAAGGAGGCGTTGGAAGAAAAACAGTATGCTTATATTATACATGCTGCTGGTACAACAAAGGCAAAAACCTTGCAAGAATACAACAGGGTTAATGCAGATTTCAGCAGAAATTTGGCGATGGCAGCCTCATTAGTTAATTATAGGCTAGAGAAATTTGTATTCGTAAGTAGTTTGGCAGCCATTGGACCTATTGCCGATCTTAATGCAGTTATTGACGATAATGCAATTGCAAAACCCGTAACTTTTTATGGTTTGAGCAAAAAACTGGCCGAAGAGTATTTGAATAAAATAGAAAACCTTCCGTTAGTAACCGTTAGACCAACCGCGGTGTATGGCCCAAGAGAGAAAGATATTTTTATTCTCTTCAAAACCATTAATCAAGGTTTAGAGCCCTACATTGGCAGGTTTAACCAGCAGTTAAGTTTTATCTACGTTAAGGATTTGGCAGAAGTGATTATCCGCCTATTAAAATCGGATGTAGTGGCCAAAAGCTACAATATTTCTGACGGACTAACTTACAATAGGTATGCATTAGCTAATGGTTTAAAGAAAGCCTTGCAGAAGAGGACATTGAAAATGCATATCCCTTTGGGAATGATAAAAAGTTTAGCTGGTTTTATGGATGCCATTTATGCCAAAAGCTCCAAAACGCCGACCCTAAACAAAGAGAAAATAAAAGAACTAACGGCACCAAATTGGGCCTGCAATATTGAAAACTTAAAAAAAGACTTACAGTTTGAACCTCAATACAATTTAGAAAGAGGATTAGCTGAAACTGTAAAATGGTATAAAATGAATAACTGGCTGAAATAATAAGTTGCAAGTAATAAGTTATAGGTTATAAGTGGTGTGGCGCCAAACAAAAAACTTACAACCTACAACGTAATACTTATAACCAAAAATAAATAGGAATAAACACATAATAATAAACAATAATGAAAAAGCAAGTAGAAGGAGCCAATGGAAAATTAGGTATCATGATGCCTGGCCTAGGTGCTGTAGCTACCACCATGATTGCTGGTGTAGTTGCCGCTAGAAGAGGTCTATCTAAACCTATTGGTTCTTTAACACAAATGGGTACCATTCGTGTAGGTAAAAGAACAGAAAACAACGAACCTTTAATTAAAGATTTCGTTCCATTAGCAAAATTAGAAGACTTAGCATTTGGTGGTTGGGATGTGTATGAAGATAATGTGTATGATGCCGCAATGAAAGCTAAGGTAATTGATGGTCATCTTTTATACGACATCAAAGACGAATTAGAAGCAATTAAACCTTATAAAGCCGCATTCGATAAAAATTACGTTAAAAACTTAGACGGAACTTACGTTAAAGAAGCCGCTACAAAATGGGATTTAGCGCAACAAGTAATTGAAGATATCAAAGACTTTAAAGCTAAAAATAACTGTGAACGTATCGTTTTGGTATGGTGTGGCTCTACCGAAATTTACTTAGAGCCTTCTGAAGTTCACCAAACTTTAGCTGCATTTGAGCAAGGTTTAAAAGACAACGACCCTAACATTGCGCCAAGTATGATTTACGCTTATGCAGCGTTAAAATTAGGCTATGCTTATGCAAACGGAGCTCCAAATTTAACGGTAGACATTCCTGCAATGTTAGAATTGGCTAAAGAAACACAAACTCCGGTAGCTGGTAAAGATTTCAAAACTGGTCAAACTTTAATGAAAACTGTGTTAGCACCTGGTTTAATGGCTCGTTCATTAGGCGTACGTGGTTGGTTTTCTGACAACATTTTAGGTAACCGCGATGGTTTGGTATTGGATGATCCTGATAACTTCAAAACAAAAGAGGTTTCTAAATTAGGTGTATTAGAAGATATCTTCAAACCAGAGCAAAACCCTGATTTGTATGGTGATATGTACCACAAAATCCGCATCAACTATTACCCACCTCACGGTGATAACAAAGAAAGCTGGGATAACATCGATATCTTTGGATGGATGGGTTACAAAATGCAGATTAAAATCAATTTCTTGTGCCGTGATTCAATTTTAGCTGCTCCTATCGTTTTAGATTTAGCTTTATTTTCTGATTTAGCTAAACGTGCAGGCATGAGTGGTATCCAAGAATGGTTATCTTTCTACTTGAAGTCTCCTCAAACAAAAGAAGGGTTACGTCCAGAGAATGATATCTTCAAACAATTGGAGAAATTACATAATACCTTGCGCTATTTTATGGGCGAAGAGTTAATTACCCACTTAGGGCTTGATTATTACGAAGAAGAATAATAGCAACACAATTAGCAGTGTTTGATAATTTCAGACACTGCATTTGTAACGTTATCAGTTAGGTGAACACACAAAGGAAAACAACCTTTTTTACCTCATTCAAAACAATAAATTCCACTACGTACTAGCTTTTGTCTTGCGAATGTAATTTGCGTTCAAAAGCAAGTAAACAAACCAAAGGAAACTTTAGAATTAAAAAAAGTTTCCATAGTTTTGAGCCGTTTAATTTTAGAGGCTTATTTTTAAAAAAACAGAATTGAAGCAGTGATATTTCACAAAATCATATCTACCACTTTTGGAATTGGCTATATAGGCAAAGGAGCCGGAACTTACGCTTCTATTTTCACCTGCCTTTTATGGTACTTTTTACAACCTGGCGAATATGAACCAAAATTAGCTCCAGTTTTAGTGACATTGCTATTAACTATGCAAGGGGTAAGAAGTGCTAACGAAGTAGAAGTACTTTGGGGCAAAGACCATCAACGGGTAGTAATAGATGAGGTAGCAGGAATGTGTATTACACTACTTTTTGTGCCAGTAGAGATTAAATACATAATTGCGGGTTTAGTGCTTTTCAGGTTTTTTGACATTTTGAAACCGCTAGGCATACGCAGATTGGAAAAGTGGCCCGGAGGTTGGGGCGTAATGGCAGACGATGTTTTGGCAGGGATTTATGCCAATATCGTATTGCAAATAATAATTTTCTTCAACATATTTTAAGAAGATGTTAACCTTTATCAAAGCACAGGCTTCGTCATTAACGGCAACGTTGGTAGACTACTTAACCACATGGTTTTGCGTGAGCTTTTTAGGTATTTGGTATGTTGCAGGAAGCGTAACAGGAACAGTTGTTGGTGGCTGTGTAAACTTTTATATGGGGCGTAATTGGGTCTTTAACTCAACAAATAAAGACATTAAGCTTCAAATTTTAAAGTACATTTTGGTATGGTGCGGCAATCTTTTGATTGTAACTACAGGTGTTTACATAATCACTCATTTTCTAAGCATAAACTATCTGCTTTCGAAAATTCTTGTTTCTGGATTAATTGGTACGATTTATAATTACTTCATGCAGAAGCAATTCATTTTCACACAGTAAAAATGAAAAACACATATAAAACATTAATTTATGCGCTAACGTTTTTTAGTGCTATCGTAATAGGTATATCATCGGCATTTGCCCAAAAAACTGTAATTACAGGTACCGTTAGAGATGCCGTAACTAAAGAAACACTTCCTTATGTATCTATTTTCTTTAATGATACACGCTTGGGAACACAATCTGATTTGGATGGAAATTTCAAGATCAGTACTAACGAAGACTACAACAAACTGAAATTTAACTACGTTGGCTACGAAGTTTTGTACAAGAGTATTATTGTGGGGCAAACCCAAAAGCTAGAAATCTTGTTAAAATCAAATGCACAATCTTTAAATGAGGTTACCATTATAGCAGGTAAAAAAGTTAGGTACTCTAACAAAAACAATCCGGCAGTAGAACTAATTAGACAGGTAATAGAGAACAAGGATAAAAACCAGCCAAAGGCGTACGAAACCGTACAATACAAGGAGTACGAAAAAATGCTCTTTTCGATGAGTAACCTTTCTGAAAAATTCAAGAATAAACGTCTATTCAGAAATTACCAATTCCTGTTTCAAGAACAAGACTCTACCAAAATTGGAGGCAAAAACTTACTGCCTATTTATATCCAAGAAAAACTGGCCGATCAATATTTAAGTTTCTCTCCCGATAAAAGTAAAACAGTAGTTCTAGCAGAAAAACAAGTAGAGTTCGACAATAGATTTATCGATAACCAAGGCATGAAAGCCTATTTTGATAGGATGTATCAAAACATCAACATCTACGATAATAACATCTCGGTAATGAGTAACGAGTTCTTAAGCCCAATTGCAAACTCTGCTCCTACTTTCTACAAGTTTTTTATCACAGATACCTTAAAAAACATTACCCCGAATGTAGTTGAACTTTCTTTTACGCCACGCAACAAAGGCGACATGTTGTTTGAAGGAAAAATCTACATTACGATGGATGGGAACTACGCTGTTCAAAAAGCAGCTTTTGGAGTAAATAAAAATATTAACCTCAACTTTGTGAGGGGAATGGAAATAGCGCTGGATTTTGAAAAAAATACCGATGGCAGATATTACTTAAGCAAAAGCAATTTAATTGCCGATTTTGGGATTAGCAAGAACAAGGGTTTGGGTTTTACGGGAGAACGAAGTGTAAGCTACGACCAATACAAAACGAATGTAGAAATTCCCGACACGGTGTTTTCTGGCAAAAAACTAGAAGTGCTAGAGGGTGCCAATAAGAGAACCAACGATTTCTGGGCTCAAAACAGGTTAGATTCGATCCCGCAACAACAGCTAAAAATTTACAGCAATATTGATACGCTTCAAAAGCTGCCATCGTTTAGAAGAACCGTAAAATTAGTAACTTTTGTATTTGCCGGTTATTGGGATTTTGGCCCCTACGAGGTTGGCCCAACCAACACTTTCTACAGTTTTAATAACGTAGAAGGTTTTCGCTTGCGTTTAGGAGGCAGAAGTACCCCAGCTTTAAGCAAACGTTTCTATTTCGAAAATTATGCTGCTTACGGTTTTAAAGACGAAAAATGGAAGTTTTTCTTATCAGGAACTTACTCGTTAAATAATAAGTCGATATACAAATTTCCACAAAACTACATTAGAGCGAGTTTTCAACGAGATACCAAGATACCTGGACAAGAGCTACAGTTTGTGCAAGAAGACAACTTTTTGCTATCGTTTAAACGTGGCGTAAACGATATGTTGTTGTACAATGATTTCTATCGCTTAGACTATGTCAAAGAATTCGAAAATCGTTTTTCTTACAATGTTGGATTTAAAAAATGGTCTCAAACTCCAGCTGGCGGCCTTTTTTATAACGATGCTAGTTCTAATTCTTTCATCAATAGGCTTACTACTACAGAACTTAGTGTTGGTTTCAGATATGCGAAGAACGAGAAATTCTATCAAGGCAAGATTTATCGTATCCCAATTATCGATAGATACCCTATTTATAACCTAAAATATACTGCAGGTATCAAAGGTTTTTTTGGAGGCGAGTATAACTACCATAACATTATGGCAAGTGTAGATAAACGTTTTTATTTGTCGCAATTAGGCTTCAGTGATGTTAGAGTAGAAGGCAGTTATATCGCCGGTAAGGTGCCTTTTCCGCTATTGTCAGTGCACCGTGCTAACCAAACATACGCTTATCAGTTAAACTCATATAACTTAATGAACTTCTTAGAATTTGTGAGCGACCGCTATGCTGCAATAAATATCGATCATAATTTTAACGGATTCTTTTTAAATAAGATACCTTTGTTAAGTAAATTAAAACTACGCGAAATTGTTTCATTCAAAGCAATTTACGGAGGATTGAGGGATGAGAATAATCCAGAAAAGAATAATGACGGCATTTACAAATTGCCTAGTTATGAAAATGGTACTCAAAGAACCTATTCGCTAAATAAAGAGCCGTACATGGAAGGCAGTGTAGGTTTAGGGAATATTTTTAAAGTGTTAAGGGTAGATTTGGTTAAGCGTTTCAATTATTTAGACCACCCAGAAGTTACCCAATGGGGAATTAGAGCTAGAGTTAAACTAGATTTTTAAAAAGTTAGAAACTAATGATATCATGTTGAGTTGTCGAAAAATTAGTAAGTGAATAATCTTCGACAGACTCATAGTGACAAACAAACGTGTAAACGAAGAGATGAAATTAAGAGATAACCTTCAACAAGGTATTTATAAGGTAATTAACCCTTTTGTAAAAGGGTTAATTAAAATTGGACTAACGCCAAACATGGTAACCACCATTGGTTTGCTTCTAAATATTGGCGTGGCCGTAATTTTCATTATTGGTGCAGAAAAATCTAACCGTGGCGAACTAGAATATGTAGGCTGGGCTGGCGCATTGGTTTTATTTGCTGGCCTTTTCGATATGCTAGATGGACAAGTGGCACGTTTAGGCAACATGAGTTCTAAATTTGGTGCCATGTACGATTCTGTTTTAGACAGATATAGCGAAATGGTAATGTTTTTAGGCATTTGCTACTATCTAGTGGCACACCACTACTTTTTAAGTTCATTGTTTGCTTTTATAGCACTCATTGGCTCTATGATGGTAAGCTATACGCGTGCCCGTGCCGAAGGTTTAGGCGTAGAATGTAAAGGTGGTTTAATGCAACGCCCCGAGCGTGTGGTAACCATTGGTGTATTTGCTATAGCTTGTGGCATTGCCTATAATTTCTTAGGTGCCGATTATAAAATCTATGTGCCTGGAATTAAGTTTCACATTTTCGAAACCATGAGCATTTTCACTTTGCCAATTACGTTAATGGCAATTATGACCAATATTACTGCCGTAAATAGATTAAGAGACGCTAAAAAAGCACTAGATGCAAAAGAATTTTCTACGCCAAGCAATAAAGCGGCAGTAATTGTTGGCTTAATTTTATTTACAGGCTTAGGCCTTTCTAACGCCACAATGGTAAAAGCGCAAACTGGCGATGATCCTTCACCGCTTACTTTCCCAATACCAAAGAACATTAATAACCAATTGTTTTACGTACAACGCGATCCTAATATTAACACCATTATTTGCCAATTAAATGTAGATACCGATGGTAATTTGGTTAAAGAACATCCTGTAAATGTTTTTTGGATGCGATACGCCGATAAAGAAGGGAAAAAAGACTTGAATTATATACAACGCAAATTTGCCTACGGTGTGCAAACTAAAGATATTGGAAATGGCAATTACGAGTTACGCTTTGTATCATACAAAAAATTCCCTTTACTGCTAAGTAAATCGGCAATAGATAAAAAATATCACGTTTACGCCACAGCCAACAATAAAAAGATACTATTGGATAGAATTTTCTTGAGAATAGAAGGTGGTACTTTTTGGGTGCCAAATGTTAAATATGTAGAAATAAAAGGTTATGATGCTAACAATCCAACGAAAGCAGTAACCGAAAGAATAAAAGTATAATACCATGGCAAAGAATTTTATCTCAAATTCTAAAGAGTCGACAAGAATGTTTAAAAGCGACTTGCTAGAGCCGCTATCGAAAGTAAAATATTATGTACCTTTAATCATCTACGTTCCGCTAATTTTTTTCTTAGCATGGAAGGCACTTTTTGATGCTAAAACTCCCTTGCTAGAATTTTTTGGCTGGCTGGTTTTTGGTCTATTCATTTGGACCATTACAGAATATGTCTTACACCGCTGGATTTTCCATTTTTATCCAACCAGCAAATGGGGCAAACGTATACATTTTATTTTTCATGGTGTACACCACGATTATCCAAATGATGCACACCGCTTAGTAATGCCCCCTTCAGCCAGTATTCCATTGGCTCTTGGGTTTTATTTATTTTTCGATTGGCTCTTGCCAGACACCAAAGAGTATTCATTTTTCATTGGTTTTATCGGTGGATATTTATTTTACGACATGGTGCACTACGCACTACACCACGCTAATTTTAAAAGTGGATTTTGGAAGACCTTAAAACACCATCACATGCTGCACCATTATCAGGATGCTTCTAAAGGCTTTGGTGTAAGCTGGATGTTTTGGGATAGCATTTTCAGATCTGGATTTGAGAAGAAAAGAGAGGCTCAATAAAAATTTCCTCTTTGGCTTTGCCATCTTTACCAAATGGCTAAAAAAGGCTCAATAAAATTACTGTACGGGCGAAACATTTTTCGCCCCAACACATCAAAATAAAATGACATCAGACATTCCCTCTGAGGAAACCATAAGAGTTCTTAAAAAAGACCTTCCCATAACACTCGGAATTTCGGCACTCTACCTTATACTCTCCTATTTTTTAGTAGGCTATAAAACAGATCAGTTGGTGCTGATAGGTATCTTTAACGTACTTTATTACGCCTCTGCTATTACTCGAAAATTCATCATAGGTTTTTCCATCTTCATTGTATACTGGATCATCTATGATTACATGAAGGCTTTCCCTAACTACAATTACAACCCAGTACACATTGCTGACTTATATAATTTTGAAAAAAGCGTATTTGGTATAGCTCAGGGAGAAAAAATACTTACACCGAATGAGTTTTGGTTAACACACACCAACTCATTTCTAGACGTGCTAACGGGCTTCTTTTATTTAATGTGGGTTCCTGTGCCATTGGCCTTTGCCGCCTTCTTATTTTTCGCAAACGAAAGAAGAAGTTTTTTACATTTTTTACTCACGTTTGTATGGGTAAACCTACTTGGTTTTGTGGTTTATTACCTCTACCCTGCAGCTCCACCTTGGTACGTGCAACAACATGGATTTGAGTTTATTGCTGGCACTCCAGGCAATACCGCAGGCTTAATCCGCTTCGATAATTTCTTCGGCATCGAGCTTTTCAAATCAATTTACAGCAAGGGCTCAAATGTGTTTGCCGCTATGCCTTCTTTACATTCGGCCTATCCTTTAATTGTAGTTTACTATGGTGCCAAAGGCAAATTTCGCAAAGCAAATATCTTTTTCATTACGGTAATGGTTGGGATTTGGTTTGCAGCCGTTTATACAAGTCACCATTACTTGGCCGATGTACTTGCAGGCATTACCACAGCCACCATCGGAATAATATCCTTCAACTGGTTAAAAGAAAGAAAACCTTTAGTTAACTTTATACAAAGCATGCTAAAATTGATTTCTTAATGGACATAAGCCAACTCGAAAGTATTACAGAAAATACCGCTAAAGAAATTCTTTCCCTTTCTAAGCAACTGGGTTACGAGAATGATTTCGGACCGCTCCTAAGAAGATTACAAGAAATTATCCCATTAAAGGATCATGCAATTTTTGTAGCGAAGGTTAATGGTAAAATTGTAGGGTGGTTGCATTGTTTAATTTGCTTAAGAGTAGAAAGTCCGTTGTTTGTAGAAGTAACTGGATTGGTAGTAGATGAAAATGTGAGAGGCCAAGAAATTGGCAAAAAACTGATTGAAACCAGTAAAGTGTGGAGCCAAAACCACGGTGTTTCAATTATCCGCATTCGTTGTAATGTGGTACGTACCGAAAGTCATAAATTCTATCAGGCATTGGGATTTTCCTGCAATAAAGAACAAAAAGTTTTTGAAATCTCTTTGTAATTGATCATTTATTTTTTCTTCAAATTCCCTAACTTTAGTCATCCAATAGCCAAAGATGAACCCTAAAGTAACGGTATTTTTAAGCAATACAGAAAAGTGGAAAGAAGAATTTGAAGCATTGAGAGCAATCATTCTTGAATGTGGCCTAACCGAAGAATTGAAATGGGGGCAGCCTTGCTATACTTTACACAAGAGCAACATCGTTTTAATCCACGGGTTTAAAGAATACTGTGCTTTATTATTTTTCAAAGGCGCTTTGTTAAGCAATGCAGATGGTTTACTGATCCAGCAAACAGACCATGTACAGTCGGCTCGACAAATCCGTTTCGCTAACCCTAAAGAAATTTGGAGTGCAAAACAACAAATCAAAAATTACATCTTTGAAGCTATTGAAGTTGAAAAGGCTGGCTTAAAAGTAGAAATGAGAAAAACTGCTGATTTTGAGGTTGCAGCAGAGTTTCAAGAAAAACTAGATGCCCTACCTGCTTTGAAAATTGCTTTTGAGGCTTTAACTCCTGGCCGCCAAAGAGCCTACCTATTTCATTTTTCGGAAGCAAAACAATCCAAAACACGAGCTGCCCGAGTAGAAAAATATACTCCTCAAATATTAAGTGGCAAAGGCATAAACGACTAACATCATGAGCAAAAAACTATCAGCCCAACAAAGCGAAGAGCTATTAAGTATCCTCAAAATTCGTTTCGAAAAAAACAGGAAACGTCACGAAGGCTTAGATTGGAACAAAGTACAAGAAAAACTGGAAGACAAACCAGAAAAACTGTGGTCGTTAAATGAAATGGATATTACCGGCGGAGAGCCGGATGTGGTTGGTTACGATGAAAAAACAGGAGAGTTTATTTTCTACGACTGCTCAGCGGAAAGTCCGAAAGGCAGAAGAAGCGTTTGTTTTGACCACGAAGCTTTAGAAGCAAGAAAAGAGCACAAGCCCAATGATAGTGCTGTAAATATGGCTGCAGAGATGGGAATAGAAATTTTAACGGAAGAAGAGTACAGGATGCTACAACAATTAGGCGAATTTGACTTAAAAACATCCAGTTGGATACAAACCCCAGAGCGTATCCGTAAATTAGATGGTGCGCTGTTCTGCGACCGCCGGTACAACACGATTTTTGTTTACCACAACGGAGCCCAGTCTTACTATGCAGCCAGAGGGTTTCGTGGTTCGTTAAAAGTTTAGCAGCTTAAAAAGACCTAAAAGATTATTAGCACTGAAAACATATTTAAACAGCATTATTTAAAACAAATTAATTATCTTTAGCTACTTCGAACCAAAGGAACTCAAAAACTAGGCTACATGCATACTGCTTTAAAACAACTCCCAAAGTGGACTGTACTTTGCGTTGTCTTACTCTTTTTAGGAATTAAATCTAATGCACAAACTTCTAAAATAGACGAGTTATTAGCCCAACTTAAACCCAACGATCCAGACACGGTTCAAATTAAGATACTTAAAAAACTATCTACTGCTTATTCTTCGGTAGATCCAATTAAAAAATTCTATTACGCCAATCAATATAGATTACTCGGCGAAAAAAACGGCATCGACTCTACAATTGCCAATGGCTATTTAGATATGGGTATTTCCTATGGCATTAGAAGTAATTTAGATAGCGCATTATATTATTTTAAAATAGGTCAAGAAATAGCAAGAGCAAGTAAATTTGAAAGTGGCCTAGCCCGTAGTTACGTAAACATAGGCTATGTACACGATCGTTCTGACAGAAAAAAGGAAGCCGTTAATTGCTACGAACAAGCCCTGAAAATTTTCAAAAAAATTGATCACAAAAGAGGTATAAACCAATGCATTACCAATTTAGGATCGATATACTTCGACTTAAAAGAATACAAAAGTGCCGATAATTATTTTGAACAGGTTTTAGAAAACCTTTTAAAAAACCCTACCGGAGATTTAAATTTAGCTAGTGCCTATTACTCTTTGGGTGGATCTAAACGAAGATTAGGCCAACAAAAATTAGCCACGGATTTTTACCTAAAAAGCTTGGCGATTAGAGAAAAAATTGGCGATTTAAATGGCATTGCCTTAAGCAACTGGGGAATTGCTCAATTACATATAGAAAACAAGCAATACAGTAAAGCCCTCCCCCTTTTAGAAATAGCTTTAAGAAATAACAGGACTTTAAAAAACATATACCAAGAGTGTGCCGTGTTAATTACGTTAGCAGAAGCTCAGCTTGGCTTAAAAGAGTATCAAAAAGCCGAAGAAGCGGGAAAGTTAGCTTTAGTTAGAGCAAAGCAAACTGATGCAAAAATCCCGATTTCTTTAGCGTTAGATATGTTATCTAAGGTAAGTGCTGCAAAAAAAGACTATGAAGCAGCCTTAAAATATAAGTCTGAATATTTAGCAGTTAACGATAGTCTGGAGAATGACTCTACCACCAAACAAGTTATTTTAACAGACCTGCATCGAGTAAATATCGACAACAAAAACTTAGAAAAACGCAACGAGACCATTAGTGCAAAAATTACCGACTATGTAATTACCATTTCTATTATTACCGGCCTACTTATTTTGGTGGTAATACTTTTGATACTTTATTACAAAAGAAACGCCGAGAAAAAAATCGCCAATGGCTTGTTACAACAGCAAAAACATCAAATTGCAGAAGTAAATGAAGAACTTGGCGCTTTAAACGAAGAATTAAAAACGCAGATGGAAATTATTTCTGCCCAAAATACCGAGTTAGAGAAATTAAACAATGTAAAAAACAAATTTTTCTCTATTGTGTCGCACGATTTGAGAGCGCCGATACATTCACTAAAAGCATTATTTGGTCTATATAGAAGCGGCATTGTTAATGAAGAAGAATTTGGAAGCCTACTAGAGCGCTTGGAAGAAACGGTTTACACTACCGCCTCTTTTTTGGATAACTTATTGGAGTGGTCTAAAAGTCAGTTAGGAGGCATTGTAATAAACCCCGTAGATGTAAACCTATGTCAAATTATCAACCATAACATCAAGTTAATGGAATCTCAGATTAATCTGAAAAAAATAAAAGTGCATAATAATGTAGCCGAAGAACTTACGGTATTTGCCGATTTAAACATGGTTCATGTAGTGATAAGGAACATTCTTTCTAATGCCATTAAGTTTTGCAGCAAAGAAGATGAGGTAATCTTTAATGCGAGTACAGATAATGATCAAGTTACCTGCACTATTACAGACAAAGGTCCTGGTATTACCCCATTAGACCTAGATAACCTCTTCAATTTAACACATACGCCAGGTACCGGAACCTCTGGCGAAAAAGGGCACCACATTGGACTTATTTTATGTAGAGATATGGTAATGCAAAACAAAGGCAATTTACGAGTGGATAGCAAATTGGGTGAAGGAACTACTTTTTACATTACCCTACCCACAAAACCCATTGAAGGATAGCAAACCCAAGTTTGCAAAGCATAAGCCTTATGAAATAAACCATTCCAAAATAGAATATTCGTAGTTTCACTTTCTATACTTCACGTAAATAAGATACTTTTAAGTTAAATTACCGTAGAAAAACTACCCATGTATCTAACCATGAAGAATCTCATACATCTACTCTTTTTATTCGTTATCCTAACATTTGGCTGTTCGGCTCCTGACACCGATGAAGAACTTTTGGCATTAGACAAAGAAAAACTTAGTGAAAATCTTGCCTACGATAAAATTACCTTTTACAAATTTGCAAAAATAGCCATCAGATCAGCGGCAGTGCAAGATACGACCAAACCTGAGTATCAAAAATTCAGCAAACATTTCAACTCGGTTGTAAGTTCTTTAAGCAAGGTAAATACAGATTCGGGCAAAAGCATTTCTCCAATAGAGGCTCTTTTACTTTACAAAGATTACCGTGCGGTTAAAGGTTTTGTAAAAGATACCGACGAAGATGTTTTTCCAACATTGGTTGAGGGCATCAATAAAATGTACGGTAATGGCGACACAACTTTTCCCTTATTAATAGGCAAGGAGAAAGCCGAAGCCCAAAACATTGAGCATGCCATACTAAGCATGGTGGTGCTAGCAACTAGAGATTTGGGGCAACCCTTTGCACTTTACGAATGTGCTAAAACACAACCCGAACGTTTGCCAGACCACGAGATCAAAACGCTGTTGGAGTTTGTACGTGGTTTCCTATTTTTTAGCAACAACTTATTTTACCTATCGGAAGATGGCTTGAGTAGGAACATTAAATGGTTAGACAAAAACCCAGATGTACCTTTACCTTATACCAAAGCATTTTTTGGTTGGAGAAATTTGAGCGATAGCCAAACACATACGGCATTTCACAGCCTTAATTATTTATTTAGAGGCTTTGATAGGTTAAGAATGGAGAGAGAAATTGACGAAGAAAGAGGCTTGGATGATTTTGAACAATTTTTGGAAGACACTAAAAAACTTGGCCTCGAAACAGAACTTACACTAGCTGTGGAAAGCTATCTCTATTTAAAACGAGAAGACAAAGAAAAGGCAATAGCCGCCTTAACCAAGTTAAAAAAAAGTCCGCTGTTATCTAATAGCGAACGCGAAGCCATAGACAAAACCATTGTTTATGTAAATAAACGCGAAGCCGGTAAGGCACTAAACGGCGTTTACGACAAGCTATTTCTGAGTAAGATTGCCACCAAATACATGATGGCTGTATTGGTTAAAATAGATTGGCAAAAAGTTTTAAAGGCTAACAATGTACCTCATACAGATGAGATTTTTGCAACTATACACAAGGTGCAGCACATGGCTAATGCAGTAAGTTCGTATACCAGCGAAACTACGGTTGAAAAAGGAAAAAACGAGTTAAAGCAGAAAGGCAGTGCGCTTTTAGATGGTGCCAAGAGTTTATTGAAGTGAGTTTTTTGCTAATGCCAAAATCCCGAAGGGATGCCAAGATTATAGAAATAGAAATTGTAAACCCATCACAATCCTAAAGGGATAATAGCAATACAAAGTTATGGCAGGTACCTATTCACAAGTTTATATCCAATATATTTTTGCCGTAAGAGGCAGGCAAAATTTATTACAAAAGCCCTGGCGTGATGAGGTTTTTAAATACATTGCAGGAATTATTAAAGGAAAAGATCAAAAACCAATTATTATTAATGGCGTTGCAAACCACGTTCACGTTTTTGTGGCGCTCAAACCGTCAATGCCTATTTCGGATTTAATACGTGATATAAAGAACAATTCGTCGAAATTTATTAATGAGCAAAACTGGGTACAAGGAAAATTTTCTTGGCAAGAAGGTTACGGTGCATTTTCCTATTCGCACTCACAAATAGAAAATGTGTATCAATACATTTTAAATCAAGAAGAACACCATCGTGCAAAAACCTTTAAGAAGGAATATTTAGACTTTCTACAAAAATTTGAAATAGCACACGATGAAAAATACCTGTTTGATTGGCTAGAAGATTAATATCATCCCTCTCGGGATTTATATGCGACAATGACAACATTGTTATAATCCTATCAGTCCTTCGGACTTGCCAATAATACAATCACATCATAAAGTTCACAAAACCAAAAATTATAATCGTATTAGCCCTTAGGACTTGCCAATAGTACAATTACATCATGAAATTCACAAACCCGAAGGGATGCCAAGATTATAGAAAACTGGGTACAAAGAAAATTTTCTTGGCAAGAAGGTTACGGCGCATTTTCCTATTCGCACTCACAAATAGAAAATGTGTATCAATACATTTTAAATCAAGAAGAACACCATCGTGCAAAAACCTTTAAGAAGGAATATTTAGACTTTCTACAAAAATTTGAAATAGCACACGATGAAAAATACCTGTTTGATTGGCTAGAAGATTAATATCATCCCTCACGGGATTTATATGTGACAATGACAACATTGCTATAATCCTATCAGTCCTTCGGACTTGCCAATAATACAATCATATAAAGTTCACAAAACCAAAAATTATAATTGTATTATCCCTTAGGGCTTGCCAATAATACAATTACATCATATAAAGTTCACAAAACCAAAAATTATAATCGTATTAGCCCTTAGGGCTTGCCAATAATACAATTACATCATGAAATTCACAAACCAAAAAATTATAATCGTATTAGCCCTTAGGGCTTGCCAATAATACAATTACATCATATAAAGTTCACAAAACCAAAAATTATAATCGTATTAGCCCTTAGGACTTGCCAATAGTACAATTACATCATATAAAGTTCACAAAACCAAAAATTATAATCGTATTAGCCCTTAGGACTTGCCAATAATACAATTACATCATATAAAGTTCACAAAACCAAAAATTATAATCGTATTAGCCCTTAGGACTTGCCAATAATACAATTACATCATGAAATTCACAATCCCGAAGGGATGCCAAGATTATAGAAAACGAAATATAAGCAAAGCATAATCCTGAAGGGATGAAATTATTTTATCCTTTCAGATTTTGAATTTACCAACGCCAATTGGCGATTATCTTTTCAGTTCCTAGTATTTCGAAAAACAACCACATTTTTGGCTACTTGCAGATACCTTGCATTTTAAACCTTATTGAAGCGGCATACTTTTTGGTTTTTTTTTACAAAACCAAAAAGATATAGCGTAAAGAAGGACTAACATTGATAGCAATAAAATAACCTTGCTTTTCAAATCCTAGAAAACCAAATAACCAACCATCCAAAAAACTAACACCAAAACATTACAACTTTACAACATTTATGCTTTACTACATTTGGGCAAGATTACGTAACTTTGCAACATGATTGAACTTCCAGTTGTTGCTCCAGTTACCGAAAAAGCTCGCAAACCAGATTGGTTGAGGGTTAAACTACCTGTTGGCAAAGAATATGCACAGGTTAGAAGCTTGGTTGACGAACATAAGCTGCACACCATTTGCGAAAGCGGTAATTGTCCAAATATGGGCGAATGCTGGGGTGCTGGAACCGCAACGTTCATGATTTTGGGCAACATTTGTACTCGCTCTTGCTCTTTCTGCGCAGTGGCAACTGGTAGGCCTTTGGCGGTTGATACCGACGAGCCGAACCGCGTGGCGAACTCGGTGAAGTTGATGGGCGTTAAACATTGTGTAATTACTTCGGTAGACCGCGATGATTTGAAAGATGGCGGTTCGATCATTTGGGCAGAAACTTTACAAGCCATTAGAAGAGAAAGCCCAATTACTACTTTAGAAACCTTAATTCCAGATTTTAAAGGACAGTGGGACAATTTGTACCGTGTTTTAGAAGAAAGACCCGAAGTGGTTTCGCACAATATGGAAACGGTACGTCGTTTAACTCGCCAAGTACGTATCCAAGCTAAATACGATAGAAGTTTAGAGTGCTTAAAACGTATTTCGGAATTTGGTTTACGCACCAAAACCGGTATTATGCTAGGTTTGGGCGAAACTGAAGAGGATGTTTTCGAAGCTATGGATGATTTAGTGGCAAACGGTGTTCACATCTTAACTTTAGGTCAGTATTTGCAACCCACCAAAGCGCACCATCCCGTGGTAGACTGGATACATCCAGATCAGTTTGCGAAATACAAAGAGGTAGGCTTGGCAAAAGGACTAAAATACGTAGAAAGTGGGCCACTAGTGCGTTCATCTTACCACGCAGAAAAACACCTTTTCGATATCGACGGCATTGTTTAGTTAATTTTTTTGAAAAGCGGCAGTAGTGCTTATCAGTTCCGAAAGCCCTTCCATCCGCTATAGTCCCGAGCTACACTCGGGAGCTGCCGCTACTGTAAGGTTTAGCACGCTAACTGCATTGCCAACTACTCAAATTACTATTCTTAGCAGTAATTAGGGCTTAGGCGCTACAAATCCACTACGTCAAGCATCCATATCGCTGATTTTCTTCAGGGTTTTCGGCAAGTTTGCACTCAACAAAGAAGCGCTCACTACGCCATCTGTTTTCGCCAGCTCATCGCCAGTTTTTCCATGCAAATACACCGCTAAAATTGCCGCGGTTTCGGCCGCATAGCCTTGTGCTAAAAAGCTAACAATCATCCCCGTTAGCACATCGCCCATACCGCCTTGTGCCATGGCTGGGTTACCAGTAGTATTAATACAAACATCGCCATTAGGCAAGCATACAAACGTATACTGGTTTTTAAGCACAACAGTTACTTGTAGTTCTTGGGCCTTTTGCTTAGCGGTTTGCACTCGCTGCCACCAATTGTGATGCACACCAAACAACCTATCAAACTCCTTTACATGAGGCGTGAGAATGCTTTGAGCCGGAATTTGACTTTGCAAACTTGGTTGAGTTGCACAAATATTAAGCGCATCTGCATCTATTACCAAAGGCTTATTTTGCTGAAGTAACCGCTTGAGTAGTTTTTGCTGACTTTCTTCCACTCCTAAACCGGGCCCTATGGCAATGGCTTGATATTTCTTCAAATCTGTGGTTGCAAGCTCCTCTCTACTTAGATACATCACCTCGGGCAAACTTACATTTAAGGCAATTAGCCCGGCTGCGCTAATGCAAGCAGAAACCAGCCCGGCTCCAGTGTGCAAACAAGCTCCGGCACTTAACAACGCAGCCCCCATAGTTTGGGTGTTGCCCGCAATAACCAGGGCATGCCCATAAGTACCCTTGTGCGAAAAGCGTTTTCTTGGTACAATCGTTTTACGAATAAATGTGGCTGTGATCAACTTCCATTGGCTGGGCAAACTGGCCATATAATCCTCAGCTAATCCAATAGGAACAACTTTAAATGTTGCTAGCGCATTGCCACTTTCAGGAAAGAAAAAATTGATTTTTGGCAGTTGAAATGTGATTACCAAATCTGCTCTGATCCCTTTATAGATCGGATCTATTTCTCCCTCACTTTTAAATCCAGTGGGAACATCTACAGCAACAACTTTAGCTTTGCTAGCGTTAATGAACCACGCCAACTTCTCATAATCTCCGGTTAGTGGTTTATTTAAACCAGAGCCTAAAATCGCATCTACCACGATATCATCTTTCGATAACTGTACTTCTTCTAAAGTTCTTCGTATGGGGATTTCGGGATATGCTTTCTCCAGTCTGGCTAAGTTTTTAAGGTAATCGGTAGACGCATGCTGCGAATAATCTGATAAGAAAACCTTGATATGCTTGTACCCTTTTTGGTAGAGCAGCCTCGCTATTGCTAGGCCGTCGCCGCCATTGTTTCCCTGTCCACAAAACACCCAAATGGTAGTTTTTGGGTTGGTGTACCTTGCTAAAAACAGTTGCATAAAAGCCTCGGCGGCTCGTTCCATCAAATCAATAGATTTAATCGGTTCATGTTGGATGGTGTAAGCATCAACAGCTTTAATTTGAGAAGCAATAAGCAGGTTTTGCATAATGATTTAACAGAAAATAAGCACCTAAAGTTAGCTTTTCTGTAATAAATTAAATGCTGATTTGGTAACAATTAGTAATGCCGAGCGTCTTTAGTGCAATTGTTAAATGATTAACCAAAATTTAAAACAATGAATTTAAAACCTTCAAATGCCTTTGTTGCAGCCTCTTGGATTGCCCTTGGCGTAGGCATGATTGGCTTTATTATTGGCCTCTGGAGATCAGACATGCTGCTGAACGAAAAAGGTTATTACTTTGCCGTGTTAATGTTTGGACTGTTCGCTGTAATCTCGCTACAAAAAGCAGTGCGAGACAAGTTGGAGAGCATTCCTGTAACCGAACTTTACTACGGCATCAGCTGGTTTGCAACACTTTTAACCATTGCACTGCTCATTATCGGCTTGTGGAATGCAGATTTGCAACCTAGCGAAAAAGGCTTTTATGCCTTTGCTTTTCTTCTCGCTATTTTTGGCGCCATCACCGTGCAAAAGAACACTCGTGATAGCCAAATTGCTAGAGGGAAACATCCATTGAATTAAAAAAATCGAAATTAATGGAAGCGCTGCAGGTGGTTACTTGCAGCGTTTTTTGTTTTTTCGCAGGGCTTGATAAACTCGCTGTACGGGCGAAACATCTTTCGTCCTCGTTTTCTCAAATTCTGCTATTCGGGATTTTATTATTTCTCTTCTAATATTTGCATCTTGCAAATGGACGAAAAATGTTTCGCCTTTTTATTTGCACCTTGCTGATGGGCGAACACATAGGTTCGCCACTACGACATTTCTTTCTTCAAAAACTTGCCTGTTAAACTAATCGGGTTTTCAATTAATCCCTCTGGTGTACCCTCGAAAATAATTCTACCGCCACCAGCGCCGCCTTCTTCGCCCAAATCAATTACCCAATCGGCTACTTTAACCACGTCTAAATTATGTTCGATTACTAAAACTGTATTGCCTTTATCTACCAAAGAATTTAATACGCCTAACAACACGGCAATATCTTCGAAATGCAGCCCAGTGGTAGGTTCATCTAAAATATAAAAAGTCTTACCTGTATCTTTTTTAGAAAGCTCCGTTGCCAGTTTCACACGCTGTGCCTCGCCCCCAGACAAGGTTGTGGAAGCCTGCCCTAAACGGATATAGCCTAAGCCAACATCATTTAAGGTTTTGATTTTACGGTAGATGGATGGCATGTGCTCAAAGAAATGACACGCATCCTCAATACTCATATCCAACACATCGCTAATGGATTTACCTTTGTAACGTACCTCTAAAGTTTCACGGTTGTATCTTCTGCCACCACATTCTTCGCAGGGTACCTGCACATCTGGCAAAAAATTCATTTCTATTACCTTCATACCTGCACCTTGGCAAGTTTCGCATCTTCCACCTTTTACGTTGAAAGAAAAACGACCTGGTTTGTAACCTCTAATCTTAGCCTCTGGCAAAGCCACAAACAAGTTCCTGATATCAGAAAAAACACCAGTATAAGTCGATGGATTTGAACGTGGTGTACGACCAATTGGCGCTTGGTCAATCTCAATTACCTTATCAATTTCTTTTAAGCCAGTTACCTTCTCGTAAGCCAAAGGTTTTTTCTTCGCCCTAAAAAAGTGATGATTCAAAATTGGATATAGCGTTTCGGTAATTAAACTCGATTTACCACTACCCGAAACCCCAGTTACCGCAATAAACTTACCCAAAGGGAAATCTACCGAAACCTCTTTTAAATTATGACCCGTAGCTTTGATGATGCCTAAATGATGGCCATTACCTTCTCTACGTTTTTTAGGAACTTCAATCCCTTTTTTACCGTTCAAATAAGAAGCCGTTAAGGTGCCCGATTTTAGGATTTGTGCTGGAGTTCCCTGCGCCACAATCTGCCCTCCATGCACACCCGCAGCAGGGCCAACATCTATCACGTGGTCGGCTTCTAAAATCATATCCTTATCGTGTTCTACCACCAAAACGGTGTTACCCAAATCACGTAAGTTTTTTAAAGCCGTAATTAAACGCTCATTATCACGCTGGTGCAAACCAATACTCGGTTCATCCAAAATGTACATTACGTTCATTAGTTGCGAGCCAATTTGTGTAGCCAAACGAATACGTTGTGCCTCGCCACCAGAAAGCGTACGCGAGGTACGGTCTAAAGTGAGGTAGTTTAAACCTACATCTAACAAGAAACCAATGCGAGCTCTAATTTCTTTCAGTATTTCTTTGGCGATGGTATTTTGGCGGTCGTTTAATCTATCCTCTACCCCATCAAACCATTGGTGTAACGTGGCAACATCCATGGTAGCCAGCTCAGAAATATTCTTGCCATCTACTTTAAAATGCAGGCTCTCTTTCTTCAAACGGGCTCCATGACAATATGGGCAAGTTTCTAACCTGCGGAAAGCTTCCATATCGTCCGAAGCACCTTCGCCCCTTTTCTCTTGCTGCTCTTCTAGCAATTTTATAATTCCATCAAAAGTTACTTGATAGTTCTGTACGTTCCATTTGTTGTAAGTCACTTCTACCGAAATCAAATCTGGCGCACCTTTCAAAATGATGTCGATATGCTCATCGCTCAGTTTTTCTAACGGAGTTGATAAGGAGAAGTTATATTTTTTAGCAACCGCCTTTAACACTTGGAAAACCCAAATATCACGGTATTCGCCCAATGGCAGCAAACCACCGTTAATAATACTCAGCTTCATGTTTGGCATGATAGATTTTTTATCTACCACGAAAATATAGCCTAAACCATCGCAAGTTTCGCAAGCGCCATAAGGCGAGTTAAACGAAAAGCTATTAGGTTGCGGCTCATCGTAAGAGATACCCGTAGTCGGGCACATCAAGAACTTACTAAAATGCGCCACATTGTTATCCTTGTCGCTAATTTTAATAATGCCCTTGCCCAAACGCATCGCCGTTTGAATACTATCCAACAAACGCTTATGGTCTTTTGGATCAACAACCAAGCGGTCTACTACAATTTCAATATCGTGTATTTTATAGCGGTCTACCTGCATTTTGGCTACCAAATCTTGGATTTCGCCATCTACACGTACTTTTACATAACCCTGCTTACGAATTTGCTCAAACAATTCGCGGTAATGTCCCTTACGGCCTTTCACTACCGGAGCTAAGATATTAACGGGCTTGGTTTCAAACTTCTTGTAAATGTTCTGCAAAATCTGGTCTTCGCTCATGCGCTCCATTTTTTCGCCAGTATTGTACGAAAAAGCATCGCCCACACGGGCGTAAAGCAAACGCATAAAATCATAGATTTCGGTAATGGTACCTACTGTAGAACGAGGGTTTTTACTGGTAGTTTTTTGCTCAATGGCAATTACCGGACTTAAACCCGAAACCTTATCTACATCGGGGCGTTCCATACCTCCCATAAACTGCCGCGAGTAAGCGCTAAAAGTTTCCATATAACGGCGCTGCCCTTCGGCATAAATGGTATCAAAAGCTAATGAAGACTTGCCGCTACCACTTAAACCAGTAACCACCACCATCTTATTTCGAGGAAAACTTACATCTATATTCTTCAGGTTGTGTACCCTTGCACCATACACTTCTACATCTTTTTGCTCACCCAAATCCACGTGGTTCTTCGCCATATAATTATCCGCTCCGTTTTAAATATAATTTCTTCGTTTAAACACATAGAAACATAGTTTGTAGTCATGTTAAACTAATAAGTTAAAGATTTTTAGATTAAAACCCTATGTGCCTATGTGATAAAAAACAGCCGCAAAATTAACGAAATAAAAGCACAAAAGCTATTGATTTACAGATAACAGGCGAGGCGATAAAGTTGTTTTACAAAGAGATGAGAAGTAAAATAGGCAAGGACAAACCGTGTTATCCATAAAGATTTTATTTTTTGGAGCGCAATGGCAATGCTATTTACATCGTTCGTCCCGCTTTTCGCTTTACTTCTCCCGATAAAATCGGGATACGTGTTCGCTACAATCGGGGCTATTAAACAAAAAACCCTGCAAGTAAAACCTGCAGGGCACCCAAAAAAACACTTACCATACTAATTCTTAATCAATTTTTGCGTTTCAACACCATCTGTGCCGCTCAACTGCACAAAATAAAAGCCCCCGGCATAGGCCGATAAATCTAGCCTTATTTGTGTTTGGTTAGGTAAAACGCTTGAGGTATTTAAAACTTTTCCATCTACACCAATTACACTTACTTTTTGATATTTACCAGCACTAAAACTTAACGTCACTTCGCCAGCAGTAGGATTTGGATAAATTTGTAAGCCCGCAGCAGAAAGCTCAAAGTTTAAAGCACGCTCGCCTAGTTCCGTTGGCTTCCCATCTATATCTACTTGTACCAATTTGTAATAGTTATTGCCGTTTAAGGGCTTTTTATCGAAAAATGCATACAACGAATTGCTGCCTTTTCCGTCAACTTCATCTATCTTGATAAATTGTTTATCGTCGCCGCTGCGATAAATTTCAAAAGCTTTATTGTTGGTTTCTGTAGCAGTTTGCCATTGCAGTTTGGCGCCGTTACTTTCTTTTTTTACACTAAAATCTACCAAAGTTACTGGAAGCGTTGTAGGTTCTGTTGTAGCAAAAAAACCACTAAAGCCCACCACATCGAAGGTTACTTCCCATCGGTTTGCCGTGGCATTCCAAATAATCTTATCATCGTCTGGGTTAATAACTAACTGCGTACCGCTATAGGTATTAATCAATCCAGAATTATCATTACTACTGCTACTAATTTTAAGAATGCGCAAATTGGCAATCCCGTTTAAATCGGCTGCATTTATAGGGAAATCAGCAGTTTTGGCGGGGTTGGCATTAAAATCTAAAAACTCTTGCTGATTGAAATATAGCGTAACTGTTGCGGTACTGGTGTTGATATTGTTTGTTGGCGTAATTTGGTAGTTGCGGGCAAGGTACAATTTACCGGCCAGGCTTTGCTCCGCAGCTTGTTTCCATACTTTGGCTTCGGTATAGTTACCAAAAAGATTTTTCGCCCCAGTAATACCCAGGGTAAGTATTGGCTCATTACTGTCAGACAATAACAACACCTCACTTACCCGCCCTGCTGCTAAACTAGCAGTAGCTGTAGATACAGGTAAACTTGGTAGGCTAATACGCTTAAAAACATAAGCTGCACCCATCAAGTAATAATTGGAAGAAGGTCTCCCGAATTCGTCGGTTGATACCCAAGGAGCTCCCACAATTACTTTGTCCGACTGCATATCTACAGCAATTCCAAAACGATCATTAGCCGCCCTATCGTTAGGAGTTATTTTTTGAACTTGTTGCCAAACAGCATTTCCGTCTCTCTCAAAAATATAGGCAGCACCGGCAACATCATAAGAATTACCTCCCAAATGATCTGTTTTTACGCCGGTAGCACCAACAACAAGCCTATTATCAAATTGCGCCACACTAGTGCCAAAGCTGTGATATTCTAATCTATCGGCATGTACTAATTTTTGGGTATAAGACCAGGTTTCGGCTCCGTCCTTTTCAAACATATATGCTGCACCAGCCTCAAATAATTGATTTGTTCCGTTCTGGTTTCTTTGAGAAGAAATAGAAGATATGCAAGCATAGCCCCCAGCAATAGACACATCAGAAATGATTTTGCTTTCGTTGGCAGCAGTTATCTCTATTACTTGCATTTGTTGCCAAACACCTGCTATGCGTTTAAAGATATAAGCTTTCACATAAGCAGATATGATCATGTAATCGCCAGAAACGTCAATTTTCTGACCAAAAGCATAAAGATGGGTAAATTGTTTTGTTACATCTGGCGTTAGTTTTTGTATCTGTTCCCAATTGCCACTTCCATTTTTTTCGAAGATATAAACCCCACCGTGATTAGGGTTACGTGGGCTTAAAGCAGAATTTACATTGGTACCTACTACAATTTGGTTACCCGCAACCTCAACCTCCGACCCAAAATAATCGTGTTTAGCAATATCATTAGATTGTAGTCTCTGTTTAAAACCCCAGCCAGAAGAATTTTCGTACACTACTGCTGCACCGTAACCATCGCTAGATACCTGACTGGTGTTTTCTTCAAAATAATGTGGCTCCCCAATTACAGCGTAATCATCGCTTAGCGCAACGCTCAGCCCAAAGCCGGTCGAATAGATGTAACTTGGTCTATTTCTATCTAATGGTTGTTGTGTTCCAAACCTTCCATTACTAGTTAATGGAGCTAACCAAGTTGGCGAAATACGAGGGTCGCCAAAAACCAATTGTCTAAGCGGTAATCCAGAATGTCCTGCTAAAATATGCGTATTACTTATAGCCACGCTAGTGCCCAAGCTGCGCTGCTGTGTACGCTGGTTTACAGGCTCGTCAACAATTTTGTCTGTTTGGTAATATTGCTGGCCTAATGCAACTATAAAACCACTACCTAATACTAACGTAAGTAGATATTTTTTCATCTGTTTATAATTATTGTCATCGGTGATGAAGCCACCATGAGTTATTCATTCCACTGTATGATTTTGAAACTCTTGGCAGCTTCGTATATTTTAATTAAGAAATTCTGATAAATTACAATTTCACAAACTCTACCCTACGGTTATTGGCCTTGCCTTGCGCAGTTTGGTTATTATCTACAGGCTGGGTGGCTCCTTTGCCATCGGTTTGCATACGGTCTGCTGCTACACCATAGTTTTTACTCAACAAGGCAGCTACAGCCGCAGCCCTACGTTTAGAAAGTTGCAGGTTGGCTTCTGCAGCTCCGTCAGTATCGGTGTGCCCAATTATTTTTACTTTAACTGTCGGATTTTCGTTTAAAACCGCGGCAATTTCTTTCAGTATTCCAGCAGAAGAAGCCTTGATTTCGTCAGCATTTACATCGAAAAGAATGCCGTTGGTAGAAAATTTTCCTTCAGTAATTAACTTGCTCCGGGTATCTGGCAAGCCATAGGCCAGTTTTAAATCAGAAAGGTAAACATTGCCGCTCCAAAGGTTAGTTGCAAAAAGCAGGGAGTATTTTACGTTGGGCACAAAAGCTCTTGGAATATCCCAAACCTTCACTTCGTTAATGTACATTCTGAAACGTGATTTTTGGCGCCAAATAGATATACGGTTAACCGCATTTTCTTTCCAATTAATGGCAAGCTCATTACTCAAAATCTGCTCGCCACTTTGGTCTATAACCCCTATCCATGAGGTACCCTGCTCATTAATAGGATGAATATCGGTACCTACTTGTACTTCACTACTAAAATGTTGGTCGTACTTTAAATTACGGCCCGTGCTAATCGGAAAAACCACTTTTAATCCAGACTTCATTTCGGATAGTTCGTTACTGTACATATCAAACTCTAACGTAAAATTTTCTGGCAGATCGCCCACAAATTCAGGGTAGTGTATGCCCGTTTTTTCTAGCTTTAGCCACTTTTGCGAACCAGTAGGCCCTAAAGTAACCACCTCGCCACTGGCGTTGGTGTTCCATTTAGCTGGAAAATCGCCCTTGGCATCTTGCGCAAAATCTTCGGTAGCTACAATTTTTTCGCCAGGAATAAAATCAAACGTGCTGCTTACCGAAAATATAGCTTTCGGCAATTTGGCACTTTCTTTAGCTCCATCATTGCCACTTTCTAATTCAGTTTTGGTTTTCGATTTTTTCTTACCCCCCTCTAAAGTTTCGTCAACTTTTTCATCAACCTTGTTCTCGCCCTTACCTACAATCTTGTCCATAGTTTTGTCAGTTTGGCGCTCTACTGCCTCCTTGGCTTTTTGCTTCAATTTATTAGCTAAACCTCCAAATTGGGCATAAGCTAAGTTACAAGAGACTAGTAGTATAAAAACAAATATCTTTTTCATTATTTTTTAAATTAATAAACCAAAGTACAGCAAACCAACGGCTTACACCACAACTAATAAGTGTAGCACTGCTTTCACTATGTAAACCCCTCATCTTACTAAGAATTTATCAAATAATAACCAAGAACAGCTCAATGCTCATTTAATTTGGTAATTTGCTACATGGCTAATTGCTCGGTGCACCTAAATGCTTAATTATGTGTTTATGAAAAAGGCTTTTTTGTGTTGTTTACTATTATTTGCATTGGTAATGGCAAAAGCCGATACCGTTTACGTAGCAGATTTAGCAAGGCAGATATCTTTAAAAAGTCTTCAAAAAGTAGCTGTAGCTGAAGTTCCTATTTCAACCCATTACAAACTACCACCCGAACATGCATTTAGGCCCTTTTTGCCCAATTACAAATCCAAGAGCAAACACGCTTATTGGTTAAAAATCACACTAAAAAATAATTCGGGCTACCGTAGGCAACTCTACTTCAACAGCAGCATGTGCGATTATACATTTCTTTATCGGAAGGAAAAAAAATCTCTCATTAAGCTAAGTGTTGCAGGCAGATTAGTAACCAATAGTGAATTACCGCTAAAATACAATTACCTGTTGCTCCCAATAGATTTGGAAGAAAATATAGCAGTTACCTATTACCTTTTAGCCTATAATCAGCATGTTGGTGCCCCGCACATCAACTTTCAGTTGTACAACAATGACGACTTGCCGTTTGATGACTACCGAGATGAGTTTAAGGAAACTGTAATTACCTTATTTTTTTTCGGAGCATTTAGCTTTTTATCGCTATTCATGCTCTTTATGCATCGAAAAAGTGGGCAGCGGATCTATCTTTTTTACGCCCTTTATCTTATAGGGGCTATCTTGTATTCGCTTACTAGATTAAGTCCAATTACGCTATTAGGTGCTTGGCTAGGCAATTTTCCCGTATGGAGAATTGCATTTAATGAACCTGCACAATTTATTTTCTTTGCCCTATATAATCTCTTTGCTATCGAATTATTAGATGCCAAGAAACAAGACCCCATACTTGCAAAAATATTACAAAGGCTGGCAATTGCATACGTGCTTTACGCTTTGGCTTATTACCTTTTTAACACATTTTACCTTAACCAACAAATGCGGAACATTCTATTTAATGTCCATCGCATTATCTTATTCCCAATTAACATCCTATTAATAGCTAGATGTATTTACAAAATAAAATCTCCTGTATTAGGGTATTTTGTTACAGGCATGGTATTTTTTATGATGGCCTCGCTATTGGCTGTATTTTCTGTACTTTTTCTTAGAAATTTTGATAGCGGAGAACCTATCAAAGCTATTAACATTTTTCAAGTAGGGCTAATGCTCGAAGCTTTGTGTTTTGCCTTTGCCCTTGGCTACAAAATAAAACTAGCCGAGCAAGAAAAAAAAGAAAGCCAACAGGCCCTGATTTTACAATTAGAAGCGAACCAACTTTTAACAAAACAGACTAATGCAATACTTGAAGAAAAAGTAAAACTGCGCACACAAGAACTGTTGTTGGCCAACCAAAAAATAGAAGAGAAAAAAGCCAAAGAGGTTAAAGATTTTTTTGAAAAGAAGTTGGCTCAGGCCGAAACAATGGCACTACGCTCGCAGATGAACCCTCATTTTTTATTCAACAGTTTAAATGCCATCAAATATCTAATCCAAACCAATGAGAGCAAAATGGCCATTTCTTATCTTACTAAATTTTCTAGGTTGGTAAGAATAGTTTTAGAGCACAGCAAAACGGAATTAATTAGTCTAGAATCAGAATTAGAAGCCTTAAGACTTTATTTAGAAATTGAGAGCAAGCGTTTGGGAGAACAGTTTCACTACGAAATCAAAATCGCTAAAAGCATCAGCACCTCGGGTATTCAAATTCCGCCAATGCTATTACAGCCTTTCGTAGAAAATGCCATTTGGCACGGTCTGCTCAATTCCAATAAGCCACATAAAGTGGTTAACATTATCTTGCAAAAAATCCCGAGAAAAAACGGTATCATCTGTCAAATTATAGATAACGGTATAGGTCGAGAAAAAGCATCCTTAATTAAGAGAAACACGATGAAAACTCATCAATCGTTTGGTATGTCTCTTATTTTAGACCGTGTGAAATTATTTAACCTACAACCTTACCGTAAAATAGAAGTAAGCATTGACGATGTGATAAAAAATGAAGAAATTGATGGTACAAACGTAAGCATAAAAATCTATGAGACCACAACTGATTAAAGCTGTATTAATTGACGATGAGCTGCACTGTACCGCTTCTTTAGCAATTCATCTGCAAGAACTAAATTATAATGTTACCGTAGTTAAAAGCTTTAACAAAGCTAACGATGCGCTTGATTTTTTACAACAACAACCAGAAATTGACCTCGTTTTTTTAGATATAGAAATGCCTGGCTTAAGTGGTTTCGATATTTTGGAGCAATTGAATAATATCTCGTTCGATGTGATTTTTGTAACAGCCTATAACCAATACGCCATCAATGCTTTTAAATATAGCGCTTTCGATTACTTATTAAAACCCGTAGAGGATATCGAACTGAGCCAATGTATAGGACGTTGGAAAGAAAAAAAGAAAAACGGCATTGAAAAACCTCAATTGGCTTTTTTAAAAGAGCTCCTGTACCAGCAACAAAATCGTCCGGCGAAATTGGCATTACCTACCACAGAAGGCCTGGCTTTTGTAACTATAGATCACATTACCAGATGTCAATCTGATAGCAACTATACCCATTTTCATTTAGCTGATGGCGAAAACCTAATGATCTGCAAAACTTTAAAAGATGTGGAAAGTGCGCTAACACCCTACGGCTTTATTCGTATTCATCAATCGCATTTGGTGAACCCTAAATACATACAAAAACTGGTTAAAAACGACGGTGGTTATTTAGTAATGAACGATAGCAGCCAGTTACGAATCTCGAAAAGCAAGAAAGAAGCGGTGCTAAACGCCTTTAACATGATTGGTTAGCTGCAGGCCTTATCATTGCTAAACCTGCAAAAATCGGATGGACTTTCGCAGGTTTAGAAAATAATCGCTTTATTTCTTGATTAGTTTTTGTGTTTCAACACCAATTGCCCCGCTCAACTTTACAAAATAAATACCAGAGGTATAGGCCGATAAATCTAGCCTTACTTGTGTTTGGCTAGGTAGAACACTGGCGGTATTTAAAACCTTTCCATCTAACCCAATGATACTTACTTTTTGGTATTTACCAGCACCAAAACTCAAAGTTACTTTGCCAGCAGTGGGATTTGGATAAACCCGCAACCCCACAGCAGAAAGCGCAAAGCTTAAAGCTCGTTCGCCTAGTTCAGTTGGTGTTCCATCCAAATCTAGCTGTACCAGTTTGTAATAGTTATTGCCATTTAACGGCTGCTTGTCTGCGAAAGCGTAAATTGAACTGCTGCCTTTTGCATCTATCCCACCAATTTTAACCCACTGCTTATCGTCGCCACTGCGATAAATCTCAAAACCTTTGTTATTGGTTTCTGTGGCAGTTTGCCATTGTAGTTTAGCAGCATTGTTTTCTTTTTTAACATTAAAATCTACCAAAACTACAGGTAGTGTGTTTAAATAATTGATGGTAAAGGCAGCTGCAGCGCTATTATTGTTGCCAACTGCGTCTGTTGCCACATTTGCTAGCACATTTACCGTTACATTGCCATTGGCCATTGGAGTAACATTAAAGTTATAACTTGTGCCACTACCACTAAAATTGCCAGCCGTGCCATTCGTCAAACTAATATCAGCCAAAGAAAAATCGGTTACGGCTTCAGAAAAAGTAATGGTAAAAGGAATAGGCGAAGTAGCTGTTGTAGTGCCCGATGCGCCTACCGAAGAACTGATGGTTACCGTTGGACGAACACCATCTACCAAAACATTGGCAGTTGAAGCTACGCTATTTAACGTTAGTACTGGGTTGTTACCCACAATATCGTTAAGCAAACCACCATTTAAAGTCAAACTTGTCAAGGCAATTCCATTTGCATCTTGTTCGCCTTCTGCCACCACATGCCTAAATAACAAAGCTGATGTTCCGGAGCCGGAAACATAATTTGCGTATACCGTGCCCGTTCCCAAAGAAATTGCAATGGTTGGTGTACCGCAATGTACGGAAACAGTTACTGCTTCACTAAAATTGACAGTAAAATCTAGGTTATCGCCTATTTTATAACTACCGTTTGCTGGCACCATTACGCTAGCAACTGTTGGAGATTTGGTATCTATCGTAAAATTATTTGATTGGGTATTACCCGTACCAGCATTCCCAACTAAATCTTGCACACCAGTATTATTCAAAATAATAACATTAGTAGCATCTTCCAAATTATCGGTTGGCGTAAATGTAGTGGTCCAGGTAATGCCGCCATCGCTAGATGATATGGTGCCAAAACTACCATTACTAAAAGTTAAATCTGCACTGGTAAAATCACTAACCGCTTCGCTAAATGTAAAAGTAACTAAGGTAGTTTCCCCTTTAACCAACCCATTGTTAGATAATGTGATGGTCGCCGTTGGCCTAACTCCATCAATCACAATCGCCTTATTTGTACCAAGCGAACCAGCCGTTCCTGGACTAGGCAGGAGCAAGACGGCATTGTTGTTTGCTGCATCTCTTATTGTGCCGCTATTTAGCACTAAAGCCAGCGTTGAGATGTAATCTAAATCAGAGGTATTATCGCCACCTTGTACTGTATAGTTAAAAGTTAAGGTAGAAGTTCCCGAACCTGAAGCATAATTGATTGTTCGGTCTGTCGTACCAGTTTCTAAGGTAATTTGAGGCGTTCCGGTTACATTTACTGTTTCAGAAAAATTAACGTGAATAGCAATTACGTCGCCGATTTTATAGGCACCATTGGCAGTAGATGAAGTTACCCCGTTAACCGTTGGCAAAACACCGTCAACCACTATGTTTTTATTGGCAGCCAAAGAATTTGCTGCTCCCGGACTAGGTAAAGTTAAATTAGCACTGCTGTTCGCCACACTTTTTATAGCACCCCCGTTTAGCGCTAATGCAGTGGTAGTAGTATAATCCAGATCAGTAGAATTATCGCCAGTCTGTACCGTATAGTTAAAAGTTAAGGTAGACGTTCCAGAACCTGAAGCGTAATTGATTGTTCGGTCTGTTGCGCCAGTTTCTAAAGTAATTTGAGGTGTACCAGTTACTGTTACCGCCTCCGAAAAATTAACGCTGACAGCAATGATATCGCCCACTTTGTAAGCACCGTTGGCCGTAGAAGAAGTTACACCTGTTACCGTTGGCGTTGATGATAGCGTACTGAAACTCATTAAGGTTCTATCTACCAAACCTTTTAACGAGTTTTCTGCATTTCTGCGAAAGGGATCTGGCATGCCTGGGTGCAAACGACCACCTACTTTAGTTACAAAGCCCTTGCCGCCAGCATCTACAAAAGCCGATGGAGCAATTACCACATAATAATTTTTTCCTGAAGCAAAGCTGCCGTTAGGGTTTATAGTCACTGTTGATGCCGTTGCATTTCCGCTTAGGGATACTCGTGTATCGCCCACAGCAAAACTTTCAAAAATAGCATCATTGCTGTAGTTTCCATCGCCATTATCTTCTCTTATTGAAATACTTCCAGCGCCTTTACTAAGTGTACTGCTGTGACTAAATGTAAGCATCAAATTATCATTTGCTCCGGCAGTACCGTTAGCCGCCGGAGTAAAGCTGGTTAAGGTTGGCGGCGCTCCCTGATTTTGGTAGTACATATCATTACCCAACCCCGAAAGTCGTAGTAAAAAATCTAAATCGCCATCATTGTCATAATCGCCCAAACGCAAACTTACATGGCTCAAGTTCAAATCTGTAACTCCAGCGGCAATAACTACCGCACTGCTATAATTTCCAGCGCCATTATTTTTCAAAAACGTTACCGCAGCTCCCATTCCGCCTTCTTGGGTTAAGAAGTCTATATCACCATCATTATCAAAATCACCTACTTGTATAAAAGCGTGGTTATTTGTACCAGAATCGGGAAGCGGCAAAGTGCCAATAGAAAAAATCCCCGAGCCGTTGTTTACCATATAAATATCGTTGGAACCTCCAGAAATACGTTGATAATAGTCCAAATCGCCGTCGTTATCAAAATCGGCTATACGCACACTCGTGAAACCAATGTTTAAGCCAGTAAAACCACTAGCTACAGCCTCAGTGCCAGTAAAACTTCCAGACCCGTTATTCGTCCAGAGTGTAACAGCAGTTGCTGCACCACCTTCTTGTGTAAGTATGTCTACATCGCCATCGCTATCAAAATCGCCTACCTGTATCAAAGCGAAGTTAGTTATACCGGTATCGGTTAAAGGCAAAGTGCCTACAGAGAAGCTACCTGTGCCATTATTTTCCAAAAAAATGTCGTTGTTAGCTCCAGATATACGTTGGTAAAAATCTAAATCGCCATCATTATCAAAATCGGCTATACGAACGCTGGTAAAAGCAACCGCAAGCCCAGATATCCCGGCAGCTATGGCTGTAGAACTGGTATAGTTACCTGCGCCATCATTTTTCCAAAGGGTAACTTCTGTTTCGGCTCCGCCATCCTGCGTAAGGATGTCCATATCGCCATCTCCATCAAAATCTCCAAGTCTGATACCCGCAAGGGTTGCTGTACCCGTGTCGGCAATTGGCAATGAAGAACTGCTGAAAGTTTGCGCTTGTAAAAAGCCATAACTTGCCATAACAGTAAGTAAAATAAGTAAAGTTTTTTTCATAAAAAAGGATTAAATTCTTTAATGTACGTTAAATTCAAAACCTCGATCCCAAGGACTGAGAAAACAGATCTTATTTAAAAAATGGGATAATGTAGAGCGCACAAATGGATCACTTGCTTTTAAATAAATAATACAACTATAAGGAGTAAAAATAATTAAACATGCAGACAATACAAATTAAGGCAGAAGAAATTTAACGAGATAATTTTTACGGCATAGCGCCTATTGGCTAACGTGTTACCGAAGCAAGATTAATACTATTAAATGGAAAATAAAAGCCCCGCTAAGCTAACTACTTTGCGGGGCTAAATGAGTGACGGGTGCTTAACAGCAACACTTAGTTACTCGGCTTTATTACTTTTTTAGGTCCAAATAAATTCAATCTCAAATTCACTTCGTAAGAACCGCTACTTTCTCCTGCCAACACTGCAGTTGCAGAAGTATACATAAAATTAAGTCCTAAATTGTCGGTTACTTTAGCGCCCAACCCTACAGTTGCACTTTGCGTGCTATGATATAAGCCAAACAGACTTAACTTTTGGTCTACAAATTTAATATTAGTACCAAAGTCGAAAATATCCTTAAAACCTTGTACTGCCCTATAGGCCAATTTTGGTTCTAAAGTAATTCCGTTTGCTCCGGGTAGCGAAAACTGGTAAGACGCCGCAGCATAATATCTAGCCAAATTAGCGACAGTGCTCACATTCTCCTTATCCCTAAAAAAATTACTAATATTGGGAAGAGCGGCTTCTAAACTAAAGCCCTTACGTTGATATAAAGCCCCAAAATCGCCATCCATATAGGTTTGTCTTTGATTAAAATTGCCTATTGAGGCGTCGTTTGCGTTGCCATTTAAGGAGTTAAAATCAACCACCTGATCTGTAAAGCCCAAAGACAGACCAAAGCTTACCTTATCGTCGTTAGCATTTAGCGGCAAATGATAGGCATAGGTTGCTACCGTTCTTATTTGTTTAATTAACCCAATTTGCTCGGCATTTACATTTAGGCCTAGTCCGGCCCTATCGGTTAATGCATAAGCACCGGTAAGAAACTGTGTTTTGGGGGCGCCAGGCAACTTGCTATCCTGTATCTTTACTCCCAAATCTAATCTCAAACCTTTATCTAATCCAGCATAAGCTGGATTATTTACATACTGGTTTTGGTAATACATGGCACCAAGCGGACTTAATTGAGCTAAGGCTTGTGTTCCATAAATCATGAATGATGCTAACACCAAAAAGCCTATTTTTTTATTTAATGCTTTCATTTTAAAACTTATTTTTTGGCTTACAGTCAATTAATCTTTAATAATAGTGATGAAACCTTTGTACTTGCCTACATTTTTAAATTCGATGATGTAGTAGTAGGTGCCTTCTGCAAGTGGAAGTCCGTTTAGCCTTCCATCCCACTCATTCTGATACCTAGCTTTGCTGTAGATTTTTCTTCCAGCTCTATCGTACACATCCAACTGGTTGTCTTGGTAGAGGTCTACATTTTTAATAATTAGGTTATCGTTTACACCATCACCGTTAGGCGTGATTATATTTGTACCAGCAATTTGTTGGATATCCTCTTGTACCGACAGGGTAATACTTTCTGTAGAAGTACATCCATATTCGCTAGTTACGGTAACTGTATAAGTACTGCTTGCCTGCTCTGGGCGTACCTTCAGCGTGTTGGTGTTTCTATCTCCAATCATCCCCATTGGCCCCGACCATTGGTAACTTACCCCTCCAGTGGCTACCAAAGTAGCGGTTTGACCTTTAGAGAACGAAGTGCCTAAATCGGAAGTAATGGCAATTTGTGGAAGTGGATTAACCGTAACCACAAACACCTTAGTGATGGTATTTACACCACCGTTGGCTGTACCACCATTATCGGTAATGGTTACCGTTACGTTTGCCACACCACTCTTACCTGAGGCCACACGGTAATTTAACTGCGCCGAAGTACCGTTAACATTACCTGCGGTTAGCGAACTGAACAGCGCACTATTATCGCTGGTAACCGTTACCCTAGCAGTTTGGCTAGTTTCAGGACCTGTAGAAATACCGGTTAAGTTTACCGTTTGTTGCGATGTAGTGTAGCAGATGGTTTGGTCGGCAATGTCGGCCAAAGTAGGTATCTCATTTACATCTGTTAAAGTTATCGTCAATTCTTTTTCAAAACTAGAACCATACTGCGTAGTAGTTCTAACCCTAATATTGAAACTGTTTTGGGTCTCGTAATCAAGCACCGTAGCACTTCTGATTAGATTTCCTTCAATCACAAATTTGCTGTTATCGGCAGCGCCGTTACCTACCACCAACGTATAGGTAAATATGGCGTTTGGATCTGGGGCTGTACTGCCCAATGTACCTACCGAAGTACCCGTAGCACTATTCTCTAAGAACAAAGCTTGTGATAAGGCTATATCTGTTGGTGTGCCTGGCAGTACCGTTAGCAATCCATTTACGTGTACAATCTCATAGTTTTGCGCTAAGGTATTTGCTGCCACAATTGGATAAGTTCCTTCTGGAGAAATATTAGTAGCTGCAGTAGTTAACGACACCTGGGTATTTAGGATACTATTGTTTTCTCCATTTACGAAACCATCGTAAGTTACCGTAAAGGCAGGCATTGGTAAACCTTGTATCTTCGTTTTATTCTCGGCAGTAATGGTTAGCGTTTTACGGGCAATAGTTGCTGCTGTATTGGCCGTTGCATTTACCGAATAATTAGCCGCATCTGTACCGCTAATACTGATGCCAAATACAGCCACGCTTTTATTCACACCTACATTCTTGTCATCAAATATGGCAAAACTATAAGCGGCAGTAAGTTCATCGCCAGTTACACGGTTATCTGTTAAATTAACCGTTGCGGTAAAACTACCATCGTAAGTTTTGTTGATACCCGCAGCTGTTACCATTAGGGCTCTTGCAGTAACATTGGCTGTTGTGGTAGCGTTAGTGTTGATGGCATAGTTTGCTGCATCAACGCCTGAAATACTGAGCCCGTTAACAGTTACCGTTTTGGCTGTGCCTACGTTCTTATTATCGAAAGCAGCGGTGGTATATTGTGTCGTCAGTACATCTCCGGTAACACGGTTATCGGTTAATGTTACTGCGGCATTGGCATTTCCATCGTAAACTTTGTTGATACCGCTAGCACTTATGGTTAAGGCTTTAGGCGTGATATTGGCCGTTGTAGAAACGGTAGTACCAGTAGTATAGTTACCCGCATCAGTACCTGCAATGCTGATACCCTTTACACTTACGGCTTTTGCTGTACCTACATTCTTGTTATTGAAAGATGCAGTGGTAAATGCCGTTTCAAAAACATCGCCATTTAAACGGTTATCCGTAAGCGTAACTTCGGCATTGGCATTTCCATCGTAAACCTTATTATTAGCGGTAGCAGTTACCGTTAAAGTTTTAGGCGCAATATCGGCCGTGGTGGCTACCGTAGTGCTGTATGCATATCTATCGGCGTGTGTGCCTGTAATGTTAATACCTGATACAGTTACATTTTTACCTACACCCACATTCTTGTTATTGAATAACGAAGTCGCATAAGTGATTGTAAGTTCATCGCCTGCCAACCTGTTATCTGCAAGCGTAACCTCGGCTGTTCTTTCCCCATCGTACACTTTATCTTTTGCAGTAGCAGTTAGGGTTAGGTTTCGTTTGTTCACGGTTAACTGCTGTACCTGACTAGCTGCTGGCAACCAAGCTGTATTGCCACTTTGCGAAGCGGTAATATTGGCCGTACCTGCACCAACAATATGAACCTTACCAGCTACAATGGTAGCAACGTCCAAATTATCGGAAGTATAGCTTACCGTTAGTCCCGAGCTAGCAGTAGCACCGGCACTAAAATCGGTATCGCCGTAAGTTTTGGCTGCCAAAGGAGTAAATGTGATATTTTGCTCTCCTTGTGGCGTTGCCATTGCAGAAACGCTGTAAGCACTTTCGAAACCTGCTTTATCTACTGCGGTAATGCGATAGTAATAGGTGGTTCCGTTGGTTAAATTTTGATGCGTGTAAGTTGCTATTGGCGCTGTAAGCACTTGTAGCAGCGTTGTTGGATTAGCAGTAGTGCCTCCATACACTTTATAGCTAGCCAAATCTGTTTCTGTATTGGCAGCCCAAGTTAAAGTATTTCGGGTATTGCCCGCTTGTGCAGCTAAATTGGTTGGCGCCGCTGGTGGCGCATCAATAAACACCTCTTTAACCACACTACAGTTGTTGGCGTCGGTAACGGTTAAAGTATAAGTGCCTTCGGCCAAATTAGCAGCTGTGGCACTCGTACTTGCGTTGCCGGTCCAAGCGTAGGTATAAGGTGCAACACCACCAGTAACCGTTGCAGTAGCACTGCCGTTACTAGCACCAAAAGCTTGATTATCTACTTTAGTTAAATTGGTAATTACCAAAGCACTTGGTTCTTCAATAAGTACCGTTCTAGTGATTACTGTATTATTTGCATCGGTTATGGTTACGGTGTAGGTTCCAGCACTTAGGCCTTCTGCTGTTGCTGCGCTTCCGCCCCTTGGCGACCAAGCGTACCTGTAAGGTGCTTTACCACCAACCACTGTTGCAGTTGCGGTGCCGGTTTGGCTACCATTGCATTTTACATCGGTTTTACTTAACGTAGCCGAAAGTTTAATTACGGCAAAGGTAATAGTGGTTTGACTGGTACCACCAGAATTGTGTGCCGAAATGGTATAAGTAGTTCTCACGTAATCTGATGTTGGTGTACCGCTAAGTACGCCAGTAGTGGTATTAAAGCTTAATCCAGGCGCTAAATTGGTTGGCGAAATTGCGTAGCGAGCAATAGCACCACCTCCAGCTTCTACCTGTGGCGTTAACGGAGTTATGGCATAGCCGACATAAAAGTCATCCGTTAATTCTGCATAAGTAATGTTGCCTGGTGGCTTATCATTTACCTTAATCGAAAACGTTACTTCATCTTGTCCACCATCATTTATTGCCGTTACCGTATAGCTCTTTAAAGTAGTAGTATCTGTTGGTGTACCTGTTATTGCTCCTGTTTGATCATCTAAACTTAATCCCGCAGGCAATGCTGGGCTAATGGTAAATGTAGCTTGGTTACCCCCAGTAGAACTTGGTTCAAAATTAGCAACAGGTGCGTTTTTAATTAAAACATTGGCACTGTTGTATTCAATAATTGGCTTAGCATTAGTTACCGAAATATTAACTACTGCATTAGCGCTACCGCCCGTGTTAGTTGCCGTGATGGTATAATTTTTAGCTACAGCACTAGTGGTTGGTGTACCGCTAATCTCGCCTGTAGTTGCATTTAAACTTAATCCGGCAGGTAAAGCAGGACTTACCGTATACTGTACCACTTGGCCACCAGTAGAAGTTACCGAGATAGGAGAAATGGCTACTGTTCTGGTAAGGTTTTGCGGTGTAGTGTAACTAATAGCCGGCGGTGTGTCTATTACGGTAATATAGAATGATGAAGTTGCATCAGGATTACCATAGTTACTTGCCGTGATGGTATATTGTGTTTTTACATTTAAGGCACTTGGGTTACCGGATATCACCCCACTTACGGTATCAAGAGCTAAACCTTGAGGTAAAGCTGGCGAAATCTTATATTTGGTAACCGCCCCACCTGTAGAATTTACATTTAAGTTAGCTGCAGTTCCTTTGGTAAATATGTTATCGTTATTGTAACTAATGGCAGGGGCTAAATCCTTCAATATAAATACCAAAGTAGCATTTTTACTACCTGCACCGTTTTCGGCAGTAATGTAATACAACTGACCATTAGTGTTTAAAATTTCTGTGGGCTGTCCGCTAATTACTCCTGTTGTCGGGTTGATACTTAAACCTGCCGGCAACTCTGGTGTAATGGTAAAACGTTCTACCGGATCGCCACCTGTAGAAGTGTACGTTGGCGTAATGTTAGGAATTGGGCTGCCTTTGATGATCGTTACAGGAGTATTGTAAGCTATAGAATTAGGCGGCAAAGAAACCACTTCGATATTTAAAGTCGTCGTATCTCTTCCCCACTGCCCCCCGTCGGCAATTACACGATATTCGGTACTCTGCTTCAACTGTGTTGGCGTTCCCGTGATAGAGCCGTTGGCATTTAAGGTTAAACCGGTAGGCAATCCAGAAATGCTGTAAGATACAATTGGGCCTCCAGCATTATCTGGCGGTGCAATTGGGGTAATGGCATCTCCCTTTTTAAATTTAAAATTATTTTGAATAGCATACGAGATGTTAGGTGGCAAATCCCTAACCTCCACATTTACAATTGCCGTTGTAAAGCCGCCACTATTTTCGGCCTTTACGGTATAATTAGCTGCTGCACGGGTAACTATTGGATATCCTTGTATAATGCCGCTAAGGGTATCAATAAATAAACCATCAGGCAATGCCGGCGAAATACTCCACTTGGTTACCGCACCACCAGAGGCTGTTCCAGACGAGCCTTTGAACTGTTGGTTAATGATGGCCACATAAGACGACGGGTAAACCAGGTTAGTTGGCTCCCTATCTACCACCTTAAACGTAACCGTATCTTTGCCTGTACCTCCGGTATTAGTTGCCGAAACTACATAGGTGCTAATCGCATCTTGTAATTTTGTTGGCGTTCCTGTAAAGGCACCGGTGGATGGCGTAAACGTAATTCCTAAAGGCAATTGCGTAGGCGATACAGAGTAAGAAGTAACTGGACCTCCTGTTCTTATTGGAACCATATTCAAATTGCTTACACCCGCAGTTAGCACCTGATTTGGCTGTGCATAATTGAAACTTGGAATAGTATCTACCACGGCAATTTTCAAGGTATCGGTACTTACACCATAAAATGATGACGCAGTAATTAAGAAGTTACCCTGCGACTGAACATTGGTTGGTGTTCCGGTTACAGTACCATTGGCATTTAAACTTAGGCCGGCTGGTAAATTATTGGTATTGTAGCCAAATTGAGAAGCCTTACCAAGCGCACTACTGGTTGCACTAAGCGCATAAAAGGCATTTTGATCTGCATCTAAAGACAAGCCTCTAGTTTTACCCGTAGTTAATTGAGAAACCAATCTTTTACCACGATCAACGTAGTTATCAAGAACAATGATGCTATTTGCGTCTGTACCTATATACAAGTTGTCTCTACTATCAATAATCATGTAGCTACTGTAATCTACTGAAGTAATCACACGGCTTCTGGTTACTTTTACATAATCATCTGATGCAAAATATTTGTACAAGAACATAAAGGCCACACGATTATCAGATAATAAACTAGCTTGTAGCACATAAATATTCTTTTGTCTGTCAACCACAATATCTCTAGGATATTCGGCTGGAGTAGTTAAGGTAGCGCCAACATTAAGCCCTGTAACTTTAATTGATTTTGTTGCTACGTTACAATCTGTGTATTTGATTACCTGGCCTAAACTATATTCTGCCGCGTAAAGATCATTATTGGCATCGATAAACAAGCCTGTAATGTTGTTTAATCCGGTAGCAAAATCGCTAACTACTTTAGAAGGTGTAATTTTTTTAATTACTGTACCTACCGAAACATAAATATTTCCGGAAACGTCGGCAGCCAAATCATACGCTGCTGTAGTACCTACACCAGAAGTCACAAAATCTACCATTTGTGAAGCTCCTTTATCTAATCGTTTTATTTTAATATTACCACCTTCAAAATCGGCAATATAGGTATTACCAAATGGATCTGTAGCCACGCCTGTTGGACTAACCAAACCAGTATAAATAGCCTCGCCAATACGTTGTTGAGGAAAAACTACGCCAGTGTTGTTAGGCGCTGCGATGGTAGTGATTGGCGTACCTTTTGTAAACTTATAGGTATCGTTAGCATAAGTTATTTCTGGGATTGGAATACGCGAAACCGATAGCGGGAAAGAAATAGATGTAGAACCACCGTCATTATTAGCTGTAACCGTATACGTAGTTACACTGCTTAATGCTGTTGGCGTACCCGTTATTAAACCTGTGGTGGTACTGAAAGACAAACCCGCAGGCAAGCTTGGACTAACGCTAAACGAAGTAGCAGGACTGCCCGAGTATTTCGGAGGATAATTTGGCAACAATACATCCTTTTGTAAATCGGTATCCCTAAAATCGTAGCGTAAATTTGTTGGTGGATCTACCTTTACCAATAGTGGAAAACTAAAGGTAGTGCTACCAGCTGTATTGCTTGCAGTAACCGTGTAGCTGGCATTTGCCGTAATGGCATTTGGTGTGCCAGATATCACTCCTGTGCTGCTATTTAAAGTTAAACCGCTTGGCAAGCTTGGACTTACCGTAAATAAAGTTGCTGTACCACCGCTGTAAGAAGGTCTTACTGGAGAAACTTCTAGCCCCCTCAATAAAGACGAACTTATAAATGCATACTGTAAATTAGCAGGTGCTAATTCAGTAACCAATAACGAGAATGATACTGTGGTGCTGCCTCCATCATTAGTAGCGGTAACCGTATAAGTGGTTGATGAGCTTAAAACAGTTGGCGTACCCGATATCACACCTGTGCTCGCATTAATACTTAATCCAGTTGGCAAAGCCGGATTAATAGTAAAAGTAGCTACTTTACTACCACTATAAGTAGGCGTAACCAATGGTATGGTAGTGTTACGTAAGATGTTGGTATGTGCAAAATCATACTTTAAGTTAACAGGAGGATCTACTCTTACGGATATAGCAAATGTTCTATTTGTAGTGCCGGCATCATTGGTGGCCGTAACGGTATAGTTTGTTGAAGTTGTAATGGCAGTAGGCGTTCCAGAAATTACACCTGTTGTAGGGTTCAAAGTTAAACCTGCCGGAAGTGCCGGATTTACAGTAAAACCAGTTACCCCACTACCATTGTAGGTTGGTGTTACAGCTGTAAAAACAACATCTCTTAGTAGGTTGCCATCAAATGTATACACTAAGTTTGATGGTGGATCTAACTTAACCGATAAATTGAGGTTAAGCTGAGTGCTGCCACCGTTGTTGGTAGCGGTAATGGTATATGTTTTTGCTGCCGTAATTACCGTAGGTGTACCCGATATTGCTCCGGTAGAAGTATTTAGGGTTAAACCTGTAGGCAAAGCTGGGCTTACCGAGTAACTTACACCAGCACCTGCGATAACAGTAGGTGTTACCGATACGGCTATATCTCTATTAAGTGTGGTGCTAGCAAAAGCATATTGTAGTGATGAAGGCGGCAGTTCTTTTACCGAAAAGGTAATGGTTGCCGTTTTATTGCCCGCAGTATTATTTGCGGTTATGGTATAGGTTGCGCTATTTTCATTTACGCTTGGTGTCCCAGAAATTACACCTGTTGTGGTGTTCATAGAAAGTCCGGCAGGCAGCGCTGGAGAAATACTAAAGCTATCTGGCTTGCCTCCTGTAACCGTTGGGGTTACCGCAGCCATTGGTACGCCTTTGTTAAGCACCGTTGGAAAAGTATATTGAAGACCCGTAGTGGCTACGTTTACCACGGCAATATTTACCGTAGTACTAGAATTTCCCAAAGGATTTGATGCACTCACCGTATACGCTTTTGAAGCGGTAATACTCGTAGGTGTACCCGTAATTGTACCATTGGCATTAAAGGTTAGTCCTGTTGGCAATGCCGGAGAAATGGTAAAACCACCCGAAGTAATTTTTACCGCCTTAAACTCGGCACTACCCGATTGTACTGGCGCTACATAAAGATTGTTATCCCTATCTACACCTAAGCCAGAAAAATACCACCCATTTAAGTGTTGAGCTTCGGGCGTAGTACTGCCAGGTGCAATCTTGTACACATAAGTAGCTGCCGCTACATATACATTGCCATAATCATCTGCATCTACCTCGTAACCATTGGTAACTGTAGCCACCGTGGTAGGCGTACCCGGATTACTTAATGATGTTTTTTGCAATAACCCGTAGATGTTTAAGATATAAAGGTTATCGCCAGATATGGCAATACTTTTAGGCTGATTTAAACCTGTAACTATTTTTAAATATTGTGCTGTAGCCGGAGTAAACTTATAGATATCTCCATTGCCCTGCAAAGCGGTATACACGTTTCCGCTGGCATCTATAGCTAAACCAGCTACAGAGCCTTTGGTTAAATCCGTTGGACGATCGAAGCCAGCATACATGGCACTTAAACTAACGTCGTTACCATTAATTTGCGAGAAATAAAAAGTTCCGTTATTTCTGTCTATTGCAATATCAGATGGCTTGTTAATATTAGACAAGAAAACAGAGGCTTTTCCAGCAGCATCTATCTTTATGATTCTACTCGAATCTGGCTGCACAAAAAACTTATTGCCGTTGCCATCAAACGCAAAGCCCTGCATTTTGGTTCCGCCTTTATAAACATCGGCTACCGTTAAAGGACCAATTTGTTGGTTAAACGAGCCGCCACTATTGTTTGGCGTAGGGATATTTGCCGCTTGAGAAACAGGCAAGTTATAAGTAGAAGTGGCATAACTAAGTTGTGGTGCCGCTATCTGTTTTACTTCTATATTGATATTTGTTTTGGCATAACCTGCCGCATTACTAGCTACAACGGTATATTGCTTATTTGCACTTACGGTACTAGCGGTACCGCTTATTGTGCCATTGGTATTTAAGGCTAATCCCGTAGGCAAACTTGGGCTTACACTATAACCATACAGACTTAATTTTTTGATAGCTCCAGTGCTTACAAATTTACCTTCTTTAACCCAAAGCTGGTTATTAGTGGCATCTATATAAAGCGCAACTGGCGAAAGCGCATTTTGAGAAAAAACCTGCAAATCGTTTGCTGAAGTACCCTCTACCGGCAACATCCAGATCTTATCAGCATAAAAATCAGATAAGTAAACATTTCCGGCGGCGTCTACAGCTAAATCTTGGTAAACAGGTCTATTTTGATCTACTCTAGTTCCAGATTGAAATAGAAAAGTAGCAGTCTTATAAGTATCTCCCGTACTTTGTCCTACCGGATATTTTCTTATCCTGGCAAAGCCGATATCTTCCATGTTGTTACCGTAATTGTACATCACGGTTAAGTTGCCTTGGGCATCAATCCCAATCTGGTTAGGGTAATCAATCCCTGTCCATGTACCTACATCACTTACCTGTGCGGTAGGCGTAACTTTGATAATCTTTGCATTGTACGAGCCGTTTTCATCGTCTACTTTTTCAATAGATCCACCCGAGAAAGATATGCCTCCCTTAACTGTAAAATTAGCAGTAAAGCATGCTACAAAAAGATTATCGTTCTGATCTATAGCTAAACCTGTAGGCACTTGCACCTTATCTAAAAAAACAGTAGGTTCGGTAGCGCCCGGAGCCAGTTTGTAAATTCTTCCAGAAAATTCTAGGATGTATTTAGGAGGTTCTTCTACGCCACTTACATCACGCAATAAATCTCCACCTCCAGTAAAAGCCGAATAAAGATCGCTTACATTATTATAGAAAGAAAGTGCAGAGCCCAATTTCCCAGGCATAATTGCACCCCCAATAGCCAAACCCTGACTAGCGTAGCTAATTGCATCTTGCGCATCGGGGTTAGCAATAATTTTATACGAGCCTGTTTCAGTCCAGTATACATTTCCTTTGCTATCTTTCACTACCGCCCAAGGCTTGTCTCTCTTGTCGCGTGTTCTAGTTATGGTTTTTGAGGTTAGGTTTACCTCTTGTATCTTATCGGTACCTAATAAAAGAGAAATTAAGTTACCATCTCCTGTTTTGCTAATTTTGCTGGCATTATATTCGCCCAAACCAATAGACTCCTCTACACCGCCCCTAATTTTGGCAGGTACTGCACCTCCACTATTGGTTGGCGATTGGAAACCCGAAACCGAAATACCCTTGGTAAACAGGTAGCTACTTTGTCCATAGGTGACATTTGGCTTCTGTTGCGCCGTAACCCAAAACGGAGTTGCAACACATAAAACCAAAACCATACGGAATAGAAGCCTAGTAAAGTTTAATTTACTATTAGAGATAGAGAGATTTAAAGGCGATAAGCCAATTTTGTAGCGTTTTAACATGTCAATTAGTGAAATATTTTGTTAAAAAAGCGAAATCTACCTTTGCAAAAAACCACAAAGCAGACACAACTTGTCTAACGACAAATAAAACACAAACAAAATTTGACATCAATAGCTAAAACTAGCTACAGGAAATATTAAATTCGGACAAATAATTGAGATATCAATACGGAAAGTAGTGTATGTTTTTTTAAACCAACCGCTGCTTTATGGCCATACTAACAGCCTCGGTTGCACTATTTACATGCAGCTTATCATATATCTTTTTGATATGGTTGCATACTGTAAAATAAGAAATCGCACTTTTAGCGGCTATCATTTTGTAACTATGCCCCTCTACCAGCAGTTTTAAAATATTTTTCTCTTTTTCGGTTAGGTCGTATGATGTAGGGACTGGTTCTTCCCTAAAAAAATCCAACACTTTAATAGCAACCGCTCCCGTCATAGGGGCACCGCCCTGAAAAGCTTCCCTAACTTGCTCTAAAAGCTTATCAGGAGATGTTCTTTTCAATAAATACCCATTGGCTCCAGCTTTAATCGCTTCAAAAATATTTTGGCTATCATCAAAAACAGTTTGCATAATCACAAGCAGATCAGGAAAATGCTCCTTTATTTGTTTAGTACCAGTAATACCATCGCCCTGTGGCATGTCAATATCCATTAACACCATATCTGGCCTTGTGGCCTTTACGTTACCCACAGCATCGGCAGCACTTACAAAAGCACCTACACACTCCATGTCGCTACACATGTTAAGCAACATGGTTAAACTATCCCTTCTCGTTTTATCATCATCAAAAATAACGATCCGCTTTTTTATGTTATTATCCACCAATTTACAATTTCAGCTAGTTTAACTTATAGAACAAGCACAAGGCTATAACCGTGCCAAGATTAAACAGTTACTATAATTAGCTACTCCTAAAACTACTAAAGATTAAAATCAAGCAAGTTCCTTTACCTAAACCTGTTGATATTTGCAATTCTCCTCCTATTTCTTCTGCCCTACGTTTCATATTCGGCAATCCATTACCAACATTTACTACAGAACAATCAAATCCAATTCCATTGTCTGTAATTTTCAGCGTAAAACCGCCATCTTTCACATCTAAAATTGCTGTCAACTTGGTTGCGCTACTATATTTTATGGAATTGTTTATCGCTTCTTTATAAATGAGGTATAAATTTTTCCTAACTAACATTGTTAAGGGCTGCACGATGACAGATCCATTAACCTCAAATTCAAAACAAATTCCTGCACACTCGGCCAAATCTGCGCCAAAAGCTCTCATCCTTGCAATGGTCTGCTCTATTGTGTCCATATTCGGATTTACACTCCATATAATATCACTAATGCTCTCTTGCACATCTTGGGCATTTTTTTTGATCTTTTCCAATGTAGATTTATTTTGGTCTTCGGGAGATTGCATGATGAGCGAATGCGTATAAAGAGATATACTACTTAAAGTACTACCCACATCATCGTGCATATCTGCACTAAGGCGCTCTCTAAGTTCGATGATGCGATTTAACTCTTCAATTTTTTTCTTATCCTTCCCTCTTTGTACCTTGTAAGCTCTAACGATAAAGAAAACCAACACTATTAAAAAGAAAAACACAATAATACTCCACAACCTAGTTTGCGAAATTTTACGGTAACTTTCCAATTTATTTTTTTCTTCGGTTATTTTTTCTAGATCGTTCTTTTGCTGTACACGCATTACCAACAGCCCATTAAAAACAGAATCATTTCGCTTAATTGCTTTGATACTAGAGTCTCGGTAGGCCAAGGCTTGTTCTGCGTTTCCGAGCATTTCATAATATCTACTTTGCACAGGAAAAAACTTTTCTAACCTTTCGCGTTGTTTACTTTCTGCAATTCCATTTCGAGCTAGTTTAAGCATTTCTTTAGCCTTAGTTACACTTCCTTCTGCTAAAAAGATATCTGCCAGCGGTATAGCGGCACCAGCAATTAAACCAGGATCCTTTAACTTAAGTCCGCCCTCAAGATCTACCGTTATTAGTGGTTTAGCCTTGTCGTACTCTCTTTCCAGATAATAATTATAACCAATATTACCCAAGGCAATAGTCCGATAAATATCTGGCATTTGCTTATCTTTTGCCTCTGCTAAAGCCCTATTAAAGTAAACAAAAGACGAATCGATCTCAGCTAAGCCCTTATAACACAAACCCATTGTATTATACAAATACCATTTATTTTCGGCTATTTTCAGGCATCTTTTACCCATTTTAATGGCCTTACCAAAATCTTCAAATTTATAGTAGGCGGTAATGATATTAGCGCAATAGTTGGCATAATCCGTAATCTCTTTTTCATCATAAACCTCAAGTAATTTCTCTAACCTTCCGTAAGCATTAAAAGCCTTTTCGTAATTAAACTCTCCGATGAAATAATGATAACCTACGGTGTGTAGCGCTCTAGCTTGTAAATTTGGAAATTGCTTGTATTGTTTTAGAACATGCTCAACAAACCTATCCATTTCATTTGGAGTAGCACCATTGCCTACCTTTACGCAAAATTTAACTACTTTAAGAAAACCTAGTACTTCTTCATCTTTGCTTTGTTGGTATTGTTTATTTAGATAAGTTTCAACAGGCGTACGGTTTTTAACATCTGAAATGTAAGAAACATACAAAGAGTCGAAACATTTCCCTTTTTGATGGTGGTTATCCCATTGGGCAAAAACAGGAACCGTTAAGCCGAGAAAAACTAAAATCAATAGATATGGATACTTCACAGATGTTTGTTTGGCACTCTAAGATAAAAACATTACTCAACAAAGTTGTACAACAATTTCAATAAAACCTTAAAATCCTGATTTTCAAAATCCATAAACACAAAGCCAAATGATCTTAACCTTTTTAAAACCAGTCCAATTTGCATTCCCCAAAAATTAAGAATAGCTTTGAACTTAGATTATGGGCTAGCCCCGTTTATAACAAAACAATATTATGATTATTGAACCTAGAATGCGTGGTTTTATTTGTTTAACAGCTCACCCAGATGGCGCTGCACAAAACGTAAAAAACCAAATTGAATATGTAAAATCTAAAGGTGCTAACAACGGCCCAAAAAGAGTTTTGGTAATTGGTGCTTCTACTGGCTTTGGCTTGGCCTCACGCATTACGGCGGCTTATGGCTCGGGTGCATCTACCATTGGCGTTTATTTTGAGAAAGAGCCTAAAGAAGGTAAAACAGCATCGCCGGGCTGGTACAACACTGCGGCATTTGAGAAACAAGCCCAAGCGGATGGTTTATATGCCAAAAGCATTAACGGTGATGCTTTCTCTAACGAAGTAAAACAACAAACTATCGATTTGATTAAAGCCGATTTGGGGCAGATAGATTTGATCATCTACAGCTTGGCCTCGCCGGTAAGAACTAACCCAAAAACTGGTGTTACGCATCGTTCTACGTTAAAGCCAATTGGCGGTACTTTTTCTGACAAAACAGTTGATTTCCATACCGGCATAGTTTCTACAGTAACCATTGAGCCTGCAAACGAAGAAGAAATTGAAAATACAGTTGCGGTAATGGGCGGCGAAGATTGGGAAATGTGGATGGATGACATGAAAGCTGCTGGTGTATTGGCCGAAGGTGCCACTACGGTAGCTTACTCGTACATTGGCCCTGCAGTTACCGAAGCGGTTTACCGAAAAGGAACTATCGGCAGAGCGAAAGACCATTTGGAAGCTACAGCATTTACCATCACTGATAAATTAGCAGATTTAGGTGGAAAAGCTTACGTTTCTGTAAATAAAGCATTGGTTACACAAGCGAGTTCGGCCATTCCGGTTATTCCTTTATACATTTCTTTCTTATACAAAACCATGAAAGAAAAAGGTTTACACGAAGGCTGTATAGAGCAAATTGAGCGCTTGTTCAGCGAAAGATTATATACCGGCAGCGATGTTCCTGTTGACGAAAAAGGTCGTATCAGAATTGACGACTGGGAAATGCAAGACGATGTACAAGCTGCAGTTGCCGAGCTTTGGAAAACTGCTGATACCGATACTTTACCCCAAACAGGCGATTTAGCGGGTTATAAAAAAGATTTCTTAAACCTTTTTGGTTTTGATGTGGCTGGTGTTGATTATGCTGCCGATGCCAATGAAATGGTAGAGATACCAGGATTGCAGAAAGCTGAGGTTTAATATTTTTGAATTAGCTAATTAGCTGATTTATCCGTCATTTCGAACGAGGCACGAGGAGAAATCTGTAAGTAAGTAGTATAGGCCAACAGATTTCTCTTCGTCGTTCCTCCTCATTCGAAATGACGTTTTTTTTTATGCTCCTGCAAAACCATGAGCTAATTATCAAATTAGCTCATTATCTATCCGCCACTGCGTAAATAGGATCATCTATGTTCACTTCAATCGCCCCTGCGGCATTTCTCAACAATTTTCTACTATCCGCACTCAAATGTTTTAACGTAACCGATTTATCCAGCTTACGATAACGGTCGGTAATTTTATGCACTGCGTCAATAGCACTCATATCTGCAATTCTACTTTCTTTAAAATCAATTACAATTGCTGATGGATCATCCTGTACATCAAACTTCTCTAAAAAAGCAGTGGTAGAGCCAAAAAACAGCGGACCGAAAATCTCGTAATGCTTCACACCATCCTCATCGATGTATTTTCTTGCTCTAATTCGTCGAGCGCTTTCCCAAGCAAACACCAAGGCAGATAAAATTACACCTATCAGCACAGCCAACGCCAAATTGTGTAGCAGTACCGTAACCGCAGCCACCACTACCCCAATAAAAATATCAGCTTTGGGCATTTTATTGATGATCCGAAAACTGCTCCATTCGAAAGTGGTAACTGCCACCATCATCATTACCCCCGTAAGCGCAGCCATGGGCAATCTGCCAATCACTGGCGCACCAACTAAAATAATCAGCAAAATTGTTAGCGCACCAATTATTGCCGACAACCTAGCTCTTGCTCCGGCAGAAAGGTTAACCAAAGTTTGCGCAATCATGGGGCAACCGCCCATGCCGAAAAAGAAACCATTGAGAATATTGGCCGTGCCTTGCGCTACACTTTCTTTGTTACCATCGCCTTTGTTGCCCACAATTTCATCTACCAAGTTTAAAGTCAGCAAGCCTTCGGTTAAACCTACCATGGCCATAATTAAACCAAAGGGGAAAACTATTTTTAGGGTTTCGAAGGTAAAAGGAACTTCTGGAATATGAAATGGTGGAAATCCGCCCGCTACAGAAGCAATATCGCTTACCGTTTTGGTGTGTATGCCAAATACAAGCACAAGTGCAAAAACCACCATGATAGCCACTAACGATGCCGGCACTGCCTTGGTGATTTTAGGCCACAACCAAACCACCAATATAGTAAGTGCCGTTAAGCCCAACATGGTATATAAAGGTGTACCACTTAACCATTCTTCTGTTCCCTGCACTTTAAATTGGGTTAACTGCGACATGAAAATCACAATGGCCAATCCGTTCACAAAACCATACATTACCGATTGCGGCACCAGCCGGATGAATTTCCCCAACTTAAACAAACCAACAGCAATTTGAATTACTCCGGCAACCACCACCGCAGCGAACACATATTCCAGTCCGTGAAGCTTCATTAGCGCAATTAAGGTAATCACGGTTGCTCCTGCTCCGCCCGATACCAAACCGGGTCTACCGCCCAAAACAGCAGTAACCAAACCCATAATAAAGGCAGCGTACAAACCTGTTAAGGGAGGAAAGCCGGCCAAAATAGCAAATGATAGCGACTCCGGAATCATGGTCATTGCCACGGTTAAACCAGCGAGTATTTCGTTTTTATAGTTGATTTTTTGGTAGAAATTAAAATGGGGCATCGGTGTTGGTTTTGTTTTTTTTTGCAAAAGTACACTTATCTATGGTTTAGTTTACCACAGATGTACAGATAATATTTGACCCCCCGTAGGCACATAGGTTTTCTATTAGATATAATTATTACGTTTGAGTTTGTATATGCTTTCTATGCTAAGCTTCCTTCCAGCGTAGGCGGTAACCACGAAGTGTTCAGCAAAGCTAATCGTAATGCACCATAAAGAACAGAACAACAAAACTATCGCATTAAGATCCCAGACTACCCCCCTAACTATCGGATCGGGGGATGACGCATACTGGCGTAAATACAAAACAAAAATCTATGCATCTGTAGCTAGCAAAAAACAAAAACCTTATCTTTATAGCATGTCAAACATCCAACTCATTATAGAAGAAAGACCAAGCGATATTGGTAATTTTCTGGTAGGCAGACTGCTTCCTTTTAGGGAAAAAAGATTGGTAGGTCCGTTTTGTTTTATCGACCACATGGGGCCGGTAACGCTTAGCGAAAACGAGAGTTTTGATATTGCGCCACATCCACATATTGGCTTATCTACGCTTACTTTTTTATTTGAAGGCTCCATTATGCATCGCGACGGCCTGGGCACCGAAGTAGAGATTAAACCCGGCCAAGTAAATTGGATGACTGCTGGCAAAGGCATAGCACACTCTGAACGCACGCCAGACTATTTGCGAGGTACAGTTAGAAATATGCACGGTTTGCAAATTTGGGTGGCTTTACCTAAACACCTGGAACAAATGGAACCCGAGTTTTACCATGCCGATGGCGCAGATATTCCGGCATGGGAAGAAGATGGTGTTGATTTTAAATTAATTGCTGGCGAAGCTTTTGGCAGAAAATCGCCAATACCCGTTTACAGTCCGCTGTATTTTATAGAAATTAAAAGCAGCGAAGAAAAAACGCTTAAAATAGGCGAAGATTTGTTTGGCGAAAGTGGCTTATACATTTTAGAAGGTAGCGTTAGCAGTGAAGGAAACACCTTTGGGCCTAAAAACTTCTTAGTGGCTAAAGACGCCAAGCTTTGCGAATTTACCATAGCACCTAACACTACCGTGTACATTTTTGGTGGCGAGCCTTTTCCAGAAGAGCGTTTTATTTATTGGAATTTTGTAGCTACCAGCAGAGAATTAATTGAGGATGCCAAACAAAAATGGTTAAATCAAGAGTTTGGGCAAGTGCCAGGAGAAACTGACTTTGTGCCACTGCCACCGCAAACGAGGAATTTGAAGTAGCAGTAACTATCCCCTCTCCCTTTCGGAGGATTACTTGTCATGATTATTCGGGAGGTTAGGAAAGAGGTTTGAAATTAGGAACTACAGATGATACTGATGAAAAACAAGAAACTAATCATTTTCACAATTACCTTTTTCCTTATCATCAATACAATGGGCAGTTGGGAAGGAAAACTCGGCATCCTCGCTTTTCCACTATTTCTAATTCTGGTAATATGTTATTTTTCACTAGTTATCATATTCATTCGCCAGTTATTTTTATTGATTAGAGAAAAATTTACAGATAAACCACGTTTGATTAATTCATTGTTTTTAGCTGCGGTTTTAGTTCTAACTTTCTTTAAACCACATGGCCTCATAGATTTCGACAAACTAAAAGGTAACGACTTATTAATTGCAGATTACGAAGGCGCCGGAAGCTGCAACTCTGTTTTAAAATTTAAGGCAAATAAAAAGTTCATAAAAAGGGATATTTGCTTTGGAATAGATGAAATTACTGGCACTTATTATATAAAAGGAGACACTTTATTTTTTCAAAACGTAGAACCTACAATTGTTAAAGACAAATTCGATAAGTTCGCCTTAATTAAACTATTCAACTCTCCTAAGGGGATTTATGCTGGACAATTGATATCATTTAAAAATAGAGAAGATACAATTGGACATAGATTTAATATTACGTTAAACAAATTTTAAAGCCAACTTCAAAACCCTCTCTGCTTTCGGCATCTCTCCCTAAAATGGAGAGAGAAGTACTTAGGAATGTAAGAATATACATTAATGTTAACCCTTCTACCCTCTACATATTAAGCCTTAAAACCTACAACCCGTAACTTTTAACTTGTAACCTCTAACTCGCAACCAAAAACCCATCACCCCCAAGTTATTGTTGTGCCATTTTCTGTGGGATGTCCAGTACAAACCAGTACCCCACCTCTGGCAATTTCATCATCGGTGAGTACCTCGTTATAATCCATACGCACACCCCCAGCAATGCAAGTAGCTGCACAAGTGCTACACACTCCGCCACTACAACTATACGGAATTTTGATCTTATGTTCTAGCGCTACATCTAATATCCTTTTAGGCCAGGGCACTTGTAAATGATGCGTTTCTCCTTGAAATATTAGATTAACGGAATAGGTACCTTTATCAACCACTTTTTCTGTAGAATCATCTTCATCAATCTCATCTTCGGGCAGTACAAAAGTTTCTCGTTTTACCTGATGAGGCTTGTAACCAGCACCTAGAATAGAAATACGGCAAACATCCATATAATCAACCGGGCCGCAGATATAGAAAAGCGCATCTTCTTTATTAAAAGAGAGCTGTTCTCTAATCAGTTCGTGCACTAAGAAGCCATTTAACCTGGCCCTAAATAAGTTTTTAGAACTACTAAAAAGATGAATTAGCTTAAACCTGTCGGGATAGCTACTTTGCCACTCTTCTAATTCAGCCAAGAACAATGTTTCTTCTGCGGAACGGCTGCTGTAAATCAATACTATTTTCGATTTCTGCTCTCCAACCAAGGCGGTTTTCAAAATCGAGAACAGGGGTGTAATGCCCACACCAGCGGCAAACAAGAAAACCGTTCTTTCTTTTTGGTGTTCCGGCTCGTAAAAAAACATCCCGTTAGGTGCTGTAACCTCTACAATATCGCCCGCCCTTAACGAGTGGTGTAAAAATCTCGAAATCTCACCATTCTCTACCAGCTTTACGGCAATAGCCAAGGGCTCATTTACCAAGGGCGAGCTGTAAGCGGAATACGATCTACGTAGTTCTTTATCGCCTACGTTAAAAGCCAGGGTTAAAAATTGGCCTGCTTTGTACACAGGTTTGCTGCCAGTAATTGGCGCCAATTTAACGGTAATTACTTCATTAACCTCTTGCCTAACCTGGGTAACTTTTAACTGTTGTAGTGTCATGTCTTCAAAAGTAGAAAGTAAAAAGTAAAAAAGTGCAGTAAATTTTAGCCGCAGATACGTGCGTCTCATTAAAGTGAGGTGATTGAGCAGTGCATCTGCGGCTAAAAAAGCTTAAAAGCAAAAAGGCTGTTTCTCTTGCAAGAGAAACAGCCTTAAAAAATGCTTATAAAAAAGCTATACCAATTTTTATTCTACTGTTGTTGCCTCACTAATTTCTTGTGGGCCTTTATACGCCAAAAGCGCTTCTTGGTTTTCGTAACCATTGCGTTTAGGATTTTCCAAAATTTCTTTCATAGAAATCAGCTTATACACATAAGCTCCAGTTTCTCTATTCAGCTTCATTTTGAAATAGTTATCCTGCCCTTGGCGATTAATTTGCCTACGCATGTGGCCGTCGCCAACATTATAGGCCGCCGCCACTAAGGTCCAGCTATCAAAAATCCCATAAAGCTCTTTGATGTATTTTGCTGCTGCGATGGTAGATTTTTTGAGGTTGTAGCGCTCATCTACTTTTTTATTCACCTTTAAACCATACATGCGTGCAGTACTTGGCATAAATTGCCAGTAACCTGCCGCACCTTTTGGCGATACTCCTCCTCTTAAGCCAGATTCTACCAAAGGCAGATACTTAAAATCGTTAGGTATACCATAGGCGGCCAAAATAGGCTCTACAACAGGAAACCACTTTGCTGCTTTTAAATGCAAACGATTTGTCTGCAAATTTCCATAAGAAAATGAAGCTAAAGTCCTCTTCATCTTTTGAGTTACCTTATTATCGCCAACTGGCAATGTTTCATCGGCAAACTCTAGTTGAGCTATTGAAAATACCGGCTCTTCGGTTTCTTTTTTAACGTTGGTATAGTTATCTTTCTTAAGATTTTCTACTTCTGTTGGTAGCTTATAAGCAAACACATTTGCCATCAGCAATAATCCTAAAATTACTGTTAATGGAATGAGGTGTTTCTTTAACATCTTCCTCCTTTTTTAGTTAACACTTAATACTTGCGGCTGCAAAGGTAAGTTTTATTTATTTAATTATCAAGCACTTACAAAAAAACAGCTAAAAATCAAGGTTTAAAACACCGTAAAGCTAGATTTTACGTACCCATTTTTTTAGAAAAATCCGTATATTTCCAAATTGTTTATCCATGTAAATTTGCTAACTTTGCAGCCGCATTATTTTATGCGATTAAAAGCGTATCATGACAAATAGTAACAACGGGAAAAGTCGGGATGACAAGTCCAAACCTGGCAGAGGCACAACGGGAAGAAGAACCGCACAGACAGATAGTGACAAGCCAAGAAGATCTAGTGCGAAAGACGATAGCAGAAGCAGAAGTTTTGGCACTGATGACAAAAGAGATTTCAATAGTACCCGAGGTGGAGACTCCCAGTCTCGCTCTACAAGACCTAGAAGAGATTCTAACGGAACATCGGATTTCAAAAAATCATTCGATAAAAGAGATAGCAAACCTTGGGAAAATAAAGACAAGCCCTATAACAGTAGAGGCAATAGCAGTAACCGCGACGACAACAGTAGAGATAGAAAAGATGGTAGATCTTGGGAAAAATCTGACAGGCCTTTTGCTGGCAGAAGCAACAACAAGCGTGACGAAGGTTCATCAGAAAGAAGAGACAACAAGACTTGGGAAAAAAGAGATAAACCTTTTTCTGCTAGAGGCACAGGCGCTAGCCGCGAAGAGAATAACGACGGCAAAAGAAGTTATGTAAAAAAAGACAGCTATGCCAAGGATGGGGCCGCAGCTAAATTTTCGGACCGAAAAGGAGATAAGTTTGGAGACAACCGTCCTTTTAGAAAAAGAGAAGAAGGTGGCTACAAAGGCAAAAAAGAGGATAAAGGCGAAAGAGTAGCTCCTACCTTGAGAAGTAGAAAAAACACTTCAAAAGCAGATGACGATCTCATCCGTTTGAACCGTTACATCGCAAACTCGGGCATCTGTTCTCGCCGCAAGGCCGATGAGCTAATTGAAGCAGGCGTGGTTAGCGTAAACGGTGTTCCCGTTACCGAACTAGGGCACAAAGTTGATCCATATAAAGATGAAGTAAGGTATAACGGCGAGTTGCTAAAACGCGAAAAAAGAGTTTACGTACTTTTGAACAAGCCTAAAGATTATATTACCACCACCGAAGACCCGCAAGAACGTAAAACGGTAATGCATTTGGTAGAAAAAGCTAGTCGTGAGCGTATTTACCCTGTGGGCCGCTTAGACAGAAACACTACAGGTTTATTATTGATGACTAACGATGGCGATTTAGCTGATAAGTTATCGCATCCTCGTAATGGCATTACTAAAATCTACCAAGTAGAGCTAAACAAAAATTTATCACAGGGTGATTTCAACAAAATCCAATTTGGCCTAGAGCTAGAAGACGGCTTAATTAAGCCTGACAATATCTCTTACGTAGCTGGTGCCGCCAAAAATGAAGTAGGTATACAAATACATAGTGGCAAAAACAGAATTGTTCGCCGTATTTTCGAACATTTAGGTTACGAAGTAGTAAAACTTGACCGTGTAGTATATGGTAACTTAACCAAAAAAGACTTACCTAGAGGCAAGTGGCGTTTCTTAGAAGAACACGAGCTGATACAGATCAAACATCTGATCAAATAAAATTGGGAATGCGCAGAATTAACTTTTGCGCATTTTTTATTATTGCTAACTTTCCGAAAAATTTGATATATGACGTTTAGAAAGCTTTTACTAATTGCCGCCCTTACTACAAGCCACTTATTAACTTTTGCACAAAAACACAAACTAATTATTGGCACCTATACCAATAAAGGCAACAGCGAGGGCATGTATGTATACGATTTCGACAGTAAAACCGCTGACACCAAACCGCTAAGCGTGATCAAGAATGTGTCTAATCCGAGCTACTTAACATTAAGCAAGAATAACGATTTTCTTTACAGCGTGTATGAAGACGGCACAAACAGTGCTGCGAGCGCTTTTAAATTTGATGTACAAACGGGCACGGCTACTTTTTTAAATAAAGAAGCAACCAAAGGGGCTAACCCTTGTTTCATTTTAATGGACGGAAAAAATGTAATTACTGCAAACTATACTGGTGGCAGTATTAGCGTTTTTGGCATAAAGTCAAATGGCTCGCTCACCAACATAAAGCAGAACTTACAACACACGGGCAGCGGCCCAGATAGACGACAAGCGAGTGCGCACGTGCACCAGGTACTTTTCTCTCCCGACAAAAAATATGTAATTGCTAATGATTTAGGAGAGGACAAGATTTATATCTATCATTATGATGCAAACGCCCCACAACCATTAACAGTTAAAACCAGTGTAATAACCAATGCAGGCTCTGGCCCTCGCCACTTAGTTTTTAGCCCTAACGGGAAGTTCGCCTATTTGGCGCACGAGTTTAATGGAAAAATTAGTGCTTACAGTTATAAAGATGGCAATCTTACATTGCTACAAGAAGCAGAAACCGTTGCAAAAGATTTTAAGGGTAACATAGATGCCGCCGACATCCATATTTCAGCAGACGGCAAATTTTTATACGAAAGCAACCGCGGTGATGCCAATACCATCGGTGTTTTTGCTATCGCAAAAAATGGTCAGCTAAGTCCTGTAGAAACCGTGAGTACCTTAGGAAAAGGCCCGAGAAACTTTAGCCTAGACCCCAGTGGTAAGTTCCTTTTGGTTGCACACCAATACACCAACGATGTAGTTATTTTTAATCGGAATATGAAAACCGGTAAGTTAACCGACAGCAAAAAACGCATTGAAGTGGGCACGCCCGTTTGTTTGGTGTTTAGCAAATAGTGTAATCGTTTCAATATCAGAATTGTTTACAACAAAAAGAGGCTGTCTCAAAAGTCGCTCGTCATCTCGAACGTTAGAGAGAGATCTGCTTCAGAAGTGCTTCTGAAAGAGATTTCTCCTCCTTTGATCGTCGAAATGACGGCATTATTTTACTTTTGAGACAGCCTCTTTTTTACATTAGACGAAATACTTAAGCTGTTTCGGCCATTTTAACAGTATTTCGGTAAGCATATTCATTAAAAATGTGACGACGAGCGAAACGCCCTGGAGAATCGGCGTTAACTAATTTGATGTAAATTGCTCTAGGAACATCGAAATACTCGTATGAACTTCCATCGTAAAAATGTATAACTAGCACCTGTTGTTTAAATTCAAAATCTTGAATATTAGACAATGTTGTTGTTTGCGTGTATGTTTCAAGGTTTTTATCTCTTGTTTCTGGCGCAATACTCACCAAGAAATGATAAGCCTCAATAATATCTTTACTCTTAACTTCGGCGTCTAACCTATCTTGTTCTTCTTGAAATTTATCTGGATGAAAATCTTTCATCAAGTTACGATAAATAGACTTAAGGTCTTTCAATTCTGCGTTTTTATCTACACCTAAAAGTTTTCTGTAGTCAGCTATTTTTTTCATTACAATACTTTTGTTTTTAATTGAAACGGCCTACTCCATCTAACCGCAGAGGTTATTTCAAGGGTGCAAAGATACGATTTATATCTTCTTGAGTTTCATCGAAAGGCTAAAACCAGAAATTAGGTGTACCGAAAAGCAAATTAACAATAGCAAGCGGGGGATCAGAAATTTGATAAATAGTTTATTTTTAATAAATTGCGAAAAAATCTAAATTAGCACTAATGAAAAAGCTCCTTTTCATATTGGCTTCGGCCATTGTTCTATTCAGCTCTTGCGCAAAAGAAACGGAATACGTAGACCCTGCACCGGCAGATGCTGGATTTTCATTTGGCGGAACCACTTGGAGCTTAATCGCCTCTACGAGCTTTTTTTACTTTGGCCAAGACAAGTTCGACTTCGATCTTTATGCTTTGATGCCAGAATGCAGCAAAGACGACACAATGACCTTTAACAAAAACAATACAATTACCGGTTCTTACGGAAAATTAGCTTGTCAAAATCAAGATAATAGCTACACCAATTTTGGCACTTGGAGCCTTTCTACAGACCATAAAATTTTAGAAATATCTAGTGCCGCGTTTAATGTTGTTGGAACAAGTTTATTAAAATGTGATGTCATTACACTTAACGAAAACAATCTCCAAATTAAGTACCAAACCACTGCCAACGGAATAACAACAACGACCACATCATCTTACAAACGGATAAAATAACAATGCCAAATTCCCAAAACTCCATGAAAAAGCTTTATTGCGTGTTAATTTCTGTTAGCATTTTACTAGGTTCTTGCGCCAAAGACACCCATTATTTAGATGCTGGCGCAGACACAGGCGGTAATGCAGGCGGCGGCACTTCAACAGCTGCACTTGAAGGCACCAAATGGAAAATGACCTCACTTATATTTGGACAAGAGATAAATGGGCAAAAAAATGAGCAGGATTTTTTTCCTCTTGCTGATGATTGCTCAAAGGATGACCTTATGATTTTTAATAAGGATAATATTTTTATTTACGATGCTGGTGCCACAAAATGCGAATCTAGCGAACCTCAGCAAGAAAATGGCAGATGGACACTCTCTGGAGACAAGAAGAAACTTACGTTAACCTCAGAATCGATTAACAACACTACAGACCCTATAATTTATGATATTGTAGTGACCAGCACAAAACTTACCTTAACATACAAAGAAAAGGTAACGGTTACAACTGGCGGCCAAGATGTGGTAACAACCATCTACACCATATTTTCTTTTGCGACTCATAATTAAGCATTATTTACCAGCTATTACCTGCTCATAATAAGCAATATACTGAGGCAATATTTTCTTAAGATCAAAATCTTTAGCCCTAGTTAAAGCATTCTCTTTAAAATACCTCAGGTTTTCTTCGCTACTTAAAATGGTGATAGCTTTATTGGCCATATCTTCAACATCTCCTACGTTGCACATGTAACCACAGAAATCATCTACATTAAGTTCTGGCAACCCGCCCGCATTTGATGAGATTACCGGCACCTTACATGCCATAGCTTCTAATGCAGCCAAACCAAAACTTTCGCTTTCCGAGGGAATAATAAACAAATCGGAAACCGATAAAATTTCTTCTACCGCATCTTGTTTACCTAAAAACCGCACATTATCGCAGATATTGAGCTCTCGGCACAATTGCTCGTTAGCTGAGCGCTCTGGCCCATCACCAACCATTAACAACTTAGAAGGAATTTTCTGCAAAACTTTATGAAACATCTTAATGACATCTTCCGTGCGTTTTACCTTTCTAAAATTAGAAGTATGAATTAAAATACGCTCGTTGTTTGGAGCTATTGCTTTTTTGAAATGATCTTTAGGCTTTAAACTAAAGCGGTTAAAATCAATAAAATTAGGGATTACCTTGATCTCTTTCGTAATATCAAAATGTCGGTAAGTATCTTCTTTTAAATCCTCAGAAACGGTAGTTACGCCATCACTCTGGTTAATGGAAAAAGTAACCACTGGCTTGTAGGTGGCATCTTTACCTACCAAGGTAATATCTGTACCGTGCAAAGTAGTTACAAAAGGAATGTTTATGCCATACGTAGCCAAAATTTGCTTTGCCATAAAAGCAGCCGAGGCATGAGGAATGGCGTAATGCACATGCAAGATATCAAGTTGCTCAAAACGAACCACATCCACCAACTTACTTGCTAAAGCAGATTCGTAGGGTGCATAGTCAAACAGCGGATAATCTCTAACCGCCACCTCATGGTAAAATAAATTAGCTGAAAAAAAATCTAACCTAGCTGGCTGGCTATAGGTGATAAAATGCACTTGATGTCCTTCATTGGCAAGCGCTTTTCCAAGTTCTGTAGCCACTACGCCGCTACCTCCAAAGGTAGGATAACAAACTATTCCTATTTTCATTAATGATGAAATTGCTTTTATTTCGCATTGAAGCTAACATTATTTATCGATTAAAAAAGATAAAACTTTAGTTACTTCTTTTTAGTTTGCACTTCAACAACCTAAAAATTTTGCTGAGCAAATGTAATGGATATCTTATTTAAAGATTGTTATCTGTGAGTAATAAAACACCTTCGTTTTAAACACAAAAAAAGGCACCTTTTAGGTGCCTTAATACTAATGTAAAAATACAATAGTTGGCTTTTTATATCCGGCCTTGCGTTCTTCGGTTTGTATATCTACTCTAATTTTCTCTACAACTCCAATTTGCTTATTATATCTATCCAAGGCTTTTTGCGAATCTTCTAGGGCATTTTTGGCTTTCTTTGCCAATTTTTCCATTTCCTTGGTATCTACTGCACCCCCATCTAGCTTTTGCGTAGTTTTATTGCTTTTACCAGCAGCATCTTTTGCCTTATCATTTGCTTCTAAGAGTTTTATCCTTAATTTTTCAACCTCGGCTTCTTCTTTGGCTTCATCAATCTTTAGTTCTTGTATTTTTTGGCTGGCCTTTAGGGCTTCGAGTCTACTGGTTAAAATGTTTAACGAGTCTTTAGAGACTTTAGCCACATAAACTTGTGCTTTGGCTTTAGCCACATTTAACATCGCGAATGCGAGCAATAAATAAAAAAAGTTCTTTTTCATAGCAATTGTTTTCTGTAGCAACAACAACTATAATGCCTTACACAAATATCAACCAAAAACTATAAATTAAGCGTTTTTCTAAAAAAAGCCAGAAAAATTGGGGAATGTTATTCACAACTTGAGGGCATTACGCCTTCATCTCATTTTGCAGCACCAAGTACATTTCGTTTGGCCTTTGTGTACCAATGTAATACTTTAAGCCATCTCTATCGGTAAGCACTACAGCATCTCGGCCAGATGAGAAAAAGCGAACCGTACCATTTTTATGAAGATTATAAACGGGATTGTTAAAAAAATACCTGCTATAGGTTTCCTTACGGATATCGGTAATGTTGTTTAAATCTATTACCACTTTTTTGGTGCTCCACAAGCCATCTATAATAACCTTTTTGCTTTCAATAACGGTTTTGTACTGCACCATAAACAGCAAAATAATAGACACTCCAATAATTCCGAAACCCACTACCAAGAACAAATCAACAGTATTATCCCTGTCGCGTTCGTAAACATAAACCGCAAAACAGAAAGCGGCCATTACTAAACGTATGCAAATACGGATGTAATCGCGGCCAATGTATTGTTTTTCGATGTAGGTATATCTGCCGTCCATTTATAAATTTGATAGTTCGAATATAGCAACTTTTTTTGTTGTTGCACGTACTTTGTATCTTTCATCCTGTCGCATGCCTGCCACCCACAGCAAATCGCCGTTACCATTGATCAATAACGGAACTTTATCTTTTTGTGGTACAGGCACCTTTTCATCCACAAAAAAATCGCTCAGTTTTTTAAGTGATTTCATGCCAAGCGGTTTAAACCTATCACCAGGTTGCCTATACCTAACAATTAAAGGAAAAATCAATAGATTGGCATCAACATACGCTACCTCTTTATCTGCTTTAAAATTAAGATTTTCAGAAAGTGTTAACGAGATCCGTTCCTCCCCTAACTTCAGGCTTCCTTCGCCATGCAGATAATACAGTTCCTGCTTCCTTTCTACCAATGGAGAAATCACTAACCGATCTCTATCTACAGTAAGACGATGAGTGTTGCTGTAGAATGAAGTTCCACTTTGTTTATCTAGTGAGGATAAAACCTCATCAACCACCGACGAAGTAAAATTCAAAGGTTTTAGCAATTCGAAGAACAATAATTTCTGAGGCTGCAAAGCCGCTAACTCTTTAATATCGATTACAATGTCTCCACGCTCCGGTATAAATAACTGATTACGTTTTTCTGCAACCACGCTTTGCACTAAAACTTCCGTCTCCGCAAAGCGATGAATGTTCTCCGCAAAAGTTTCTTCCAGTCTCGGGTTAATTTCTCGCAAGTGCGGAATAACATTTAAACGAATTTTGTTACGTGCATATTTACTGCTTTGGTTAGAGCTATCTTCAACAAAAGAGAAGTTATGGCTTGCAACAATATCATCAATTTCTTGTCTCGACAAAAAAAGTAAGGGCCTAATTAAGCGCCCACGCTTAGGCAAAATACCATGCATACCGCTAATTCCCGTGCCTCTTACCAAATTAAGCAATACGGTTTCGATAGCGTCGTTTTGATGATGTGCCACGGCAACATATTGGTAATGGTACTGTTCCCTTAATGCATCAAACCACTCGTAGCGCAATTGCCGAGCTGCCATTTGGGTAGAAATACGGTTTTGTACTGCAAATGCTTTCGTATCAAAATGCATTACATGAAAAGGCACACCCATGTCATCAGCTAACAGCTTCACAAAAGCTTCATCTCGCTGAGCTTCGTTAGCCCGCAAATTAAAATTACAATGTGCGATACTAAAATTAAATCCGGCAAGTTTAAATAGCTGTGTCATTAGCACAGAATCTTTACCTCCACTTACAGCCAACAGCACATGATCGTTTTTTTCGAAAAGCTGATGTTGAGAGATATAATCGGTAAATTGCTGGAGTGGCGACATAGGTTCAAAAATACAAATATTTGGTTAATTGGTTAGTTGTTGAAACTGGTTAACTGTAATTTGCAAATTGATAAAGTAAACCGTAAACTGAAACTAAAATTGTAAATTTGTACCGTGCAAAAGTTACGCCTTTTATTCTTCTTCCTAATTTGCCCGCTTTTATTGTTAGCGCAAACCCGTACCCAAATTAAATTGGAAAACGCGGAAAAAGCTACTGGCGATTTAAAAATTAAGGCCAGCTATTTAAGGAAACCTACCTTTAGCCATGATGGGGCAATTTTAAAATGCGACAGTGCTGTGCTCTACACCGAACGAAATTTCTTCGAAGCCTTTGGAAATGTACATATTAACCAAGGCGACACGCTAAACATCTATTCAGATTTTTTGAATTATGATGGAAATGCCAAAAAGGCACACCTAGATAAAAACGTAAAACTAATAGATAGACAAAATACACTTACCACTAATATATTAGATTATGACATGGTGGCTAAAATTGGTAAATATACCACTGGCGGAAAATTAGTAAATAAAGATGCCACCATTACTAGTAACAGAGGCGTTTATTTTTCCAACTACCAAGATGTATACTTTACAAAGGATGTATTAGTAGTAACTTCAGAAAAAACAACTATCAATTCAGACAGTTTACGTTATAATACCGGCACCAACTGGACGTATTTTTACGGCCCCACCAATATTAAAAATAAAGAAGACAAGCTCTATACAGAGAATGGTGCATACAACACCAAGAGCGAAAATGCGCTATTCGGCAAAAAAAATCTATACACCAATGGTAGTAGATCGTTAAAAGGCGACAGCTTGTATTACTACGGCAAAAAAGGCTATGGCAAAGCCGTTAAAAACATTCTATTTAAAGATACCAAAGACCAAACTAACCTGTGGGGACAGCTGGGAGAATATTACAGAGATGAAGAACGTGTAGTGGTTACCCAAAAAGCCTATGTAGGCATTGGTACAAAAGATAGCATCACGGTAAATGATAAAAAAATACCCGATACGTTATGGCTAGGTGCCGATACTTTAGAAAGCCAGCGCTCTTTGGTAAAAGACTTAAAACTGCTAGAGCGCCCAGTAGTTAAAAAGGATAACGAAATTGGTACTGAAGACGAGAAAGAAAAAGCAGAGAAAGACAAAGAAAAAGCAGAAGCCAGAAAACTATTAGCTGGACAGAGCGATGCCACAAAAGAAGAAACCAAGAAAGTTGTGAGCTCAAACACTAAAAAATTAAGTAGAAAAGAGCGTAAAAAATTGGAAAAACAAGGCGAAAAGCCAAAAACAGAAGCTCCACCGCCAGTTGATAGTTTAGCACTCAACAAACTCAAACTACAGCGAGATAGCCTGGTTGCAGATAGCTTATTTAAGCTCAAGAAAGTTGCTGTTACTGCAACAGCAAAGACAGACTCTATAAAAAACAAGGCATCCAAAAGCGCTAAAGCTGTTGTTGGCGTAGCCAAAGCTGTGAATAAAAATACAGACTCTTTAAAAAACACAGCAAAGCAAGCTGTCAAACCGTTGTTGAAGGATACTGTGGTTACCAACCCCGCAGATACCGTGAGGGCACGGGTAATTAAAGCTTTTCATAACGTAAGGGTTTATAAATCAAACATGCAGGCCAAGGCAGATTCATTGTTTTATACCTCGGCAGATTCTACCTTACGTTGGTACAACAACCCCATTCTTTGGTCTGATGGAACGCAACAAACAGGCGACACCATCAACGTGTTTTTCAAGAACAGCAAAATCCATAATTTCCAAGTATTGCAAAATGGCTTTATTGTTAATGTAGAAGGAGATTCGACCAAATTCAACCAGGTAAAAGGCAAAATCATTACTGGTTTTTTTGTAGATGGCGAACTGCGCAACATGTACGTTGATGGCAATGCGGAAAGCATTTATTATAGTAAAAACAACAAAGGCGAATATGACAATGTAAACCAAACAGTAAGCAGTAGGCTAAGATTTAAGTTTATTGAAAAAGAACTTACGCACATTGTTACTATTCGTGAGGTAGAAGGTGCGGTTGACCCCTTAGACAAATTAACTAAAGAAGCTCTTTTAACTGGCTTTATTTGGAAACCAGAACTTAGGCCAACCAGCAAAGCCGATATTATTAAAGGAATACCTAAGGCTAGCAAACCAAAGGCAAAAACACCTACAAAAAAAGCAACTTCTGTTGGAGCGAAAGCTAAAAACACGGCTAGCAATAAAAGCGCTGCAATTAAAACATTAAGCAAGGAAGCAACTAAAGAAGCAGAAGAGAAAATACCAGAAGTTAAGGAGCTTTTAAAATCATTACCAAAAGCTATCGACTCCGTTAAGATAGACAGCTTAATTAAAAAGCAATAAAAAACGGCAGCTTATTACACAGCTGCCGTTTTACCAGAAGTCATAAACTACTTCCAGTTAAATTATCTTTCAAAAAAGATTTACATCTTCTTTAAACCAATTTCTCTTAAACGTTCATCTAGGTATTCACCAGCCGTCATATCGCTATACACTTTCGGATGCTCGGCATCGATACAAGATTCTAAACTGGTTAAATCCATATTGCTTCGCGGGTGCAAGAAGAAAGGAACCGAAAAGCGAGAAGTTTTCATCAGCTCGCGAGGTGGATTTACCACCCTGTGCGTAGTAGAACGCAATTTATTGTTCGTTAAACGTTGCAACATATCGCCTACATTCACTACAATATCAGTATGGTGCGCTTTAATAGGCAACCATTCGTTGCTACGAGTTAACACTTCTAAACCATCGGCGCTAGCGCCAATTAACAAGGTAATTAAGTTAATATCCTCATGCGCACCAGCACGTACCGCATCTGGAGCTATAGAATCTGGATCCTCGATCGGGAAATAGTGAATACCTCTTAAAATCGAATTTCCATTGTGCACATGCTGGTCAAAATAACCTATCGGCAGACCCAAATAAGTAGCAATAGCCCTCAATAAGTGTTTACCATTTTCTTCCAGTTTCTGGTAAATCTCTCTAGTTACAGTATTAAATTCTGGAATTTCTTCTACTATCTCGTTTTCCGGATATTCGCTTTTAATTGCATCACCATCCGTAACCGTCTGCCCAATCTGCCAAAACTCTTTCAAATCGGCTGTTTTTGCACCTTTGGCTGTTTCCTTACCAGCACTAGTGTAACCACGTTGCCCCGCTAATTCTACTTTTTCATACTTACGCTTTACATCAACTGGCAAAGCAAATAACTCTTTAATATTATTATAGAGTTTATCTATAAGTTCCTGACTAACGCCGTGATTGGTAATCGTTACAAAGCCCGAATCGTTAAAAGCTTTACCTAATTCATCAGAAAACTTTTTACGTTGCTCTTCGGTTCCGTTTACGTAAGTGTTTAAATCTAAACACGGAATATAAGGTGTTGACATATCGTTTATTTTAATGTTCAAGTTAAATTTAAAAAAGATATGTTAACAAACCTCATGATTTAAAAAAATATCAATTTAAAAATTTGTTAATCAATCATCTAAGTTATTAACACGTCAAAAAAAATACAAATTTATGTGGATAGCGAAAGGCGTTTAAAATCTGAAGCGCAATTGCAGCAGCATTATTTCCCGAACGTCCCGCTCTCCGCTTTACTTCGGGCAAATACATAGGTTTGCCGCTACGTGTTCGCTCCTATCGGGGCTATAACACAAAAATCATTGCATAGCACAAACATTTATTAAGCCGCTCGTCATTTTTACATCAACGTACAACTTTTTTCGACGCTTTTACGTATTATTACATAAACACAAAAAAATGAAAAGGTTAATTATGACATCTTTAATTCTCTTCTCTATATTAGGTGCCGATGCGCAAAAACCCAAACTAGAAAAAGCAACTTTTGGAATGGGCTGCTTTTGGTGTACCGAAGCTGTCTTTCAACGACTAAACGGCGTAAGCAATGTTCGTTCTGGTTACGAAGGAGGTCATTTGGCCAATCCTACTTACGAAGATATTTGCACAGGCACTACTGGGCACGCCGAAGTAATAGAAATGCAGTACGACCCAAGCAAAATTAGCTATGACGAACTGTTGGAGGTTTTCTGGAAACTGCACGATCCAACTACACTGAACAGACAAGGTGCAGATGTGGGCACGCAGTATCGTTCGGTTATTTTTTACCACAGTGAACAACAAAAAGCTACTGCCGAAAAATATAAAGCATTACTTAATAAAGAGAATGCGTTTGGTAAGCCCGTGGTTACGGCTATCGACAAGGCTCAAACTTTTTACGTAGCAGAAAATTACCATCAAGACTATTACATCAAAAATGGTCAGGCTCCTTATTGTAGAGCGGTAATTTTACCAAAAATGGATAAACTCGAAAAATTGTTCAAAGCAAAAATCAAACATTGATTTGAATGAGATTTGAAAGAATTGCTCCTTGCGAAAGGCTAAGACCCTACATTAAGTATTTTGCAATTTCAGAAAGTATAGAGGCAACTACTTATAAGGTTTTACCATCCTTTGGTTTGGTAATGGGGTTTCAATACCGAGGGCAACTTTCAGCTGTTGTTACCACAAACGAAATCAAGTTGGCCAACGCTGGCATAAGCGGTATGGCCAACTCTTTCAAAACTTTTAAGAACTCGGAGAACATTGGCACCATCCTAGTTTACTTTACAGAAGTTGGCTTTGCCGCGTTTTCTTCATGCCCAGCAAACGAATTGTTTAACCACAGCATTTCTTTAACGGAAATTTTTAACCAACAAAAAATTGCCGACATAGAAGAAAAGCTACAGCGAGCTAACACAGATGAAGCACGTATCTCTATGGTAGAAAAATTTCTGCTCAACGAAATGAAAGTGACTGCACAAGACCAACTTGTTATCGCTGCTGTAAAGTTAATTTACGAAACAAAAGGAAGTTTACGCATCAAACAGCTTAATGAGAAGTTAGCAATCAGCCAAAGTCCGTTTGAGAAAAGATTTAGAAAATTGGTGGGCATATCTCCAAAAAAATTTTCTTCTATTGTGCGCTTCCATCAAGTACTTCAAGAACTGGATAGCGCTAAATCATTCGCAGAAATCTGCTACGAAAACAATTATTTCGACCAGTCTCATCTAATAAAAGACTTTAAACAGTTTACTGGCGAGACACCAGAAAATTTCAGACTTTTTTAAAAAACGATTTTTTACAATTCACAGCTGTTTATTTATAGCATCTTTGAAATATCAACTAAATAAAAAGTATATGTTTACAGTAGCACAAATAGAACAAGCTCACGCAAAGGTAAAATCAGGAGCTGATTTTCCGAAGTACATCCAAGAAATTAAAGAAATGGGCGTTTTAAGCTTCGAAACTTGGGTAAATGATAGTCATACCGAATATTACGGAACTAATGGCTACCGTACATCATCAGCCCCTAAATATGGAAATTTAGAAATCTCTGCGCAAACAGATAAAGAGAAATTTGCAACCCAGTTGAAAGCTCATCAGCAAGGGCAAACAGATTATTATACTTTTTGTACAGATTGCGCCGAAACTGGGGTAGAAAAATGGATTGTTGATTTAACCAAAATGACTTGCATTTATTACGACCAAGCTGGCGAAGAGATTTTGGTAGAGCAAATCCCGCAGTAATAAAACTTTGTCAGAAAGAGCTTGCCGAAGTCCATCGCTAAACATTTCGACAAGCTCTATTTAACGCAATGGCCTTGCTCTAAAAAGCCAATTTCAATCCTACATTCATTCCCAAGCCTCCAATGTTAATGTACGACCTTAAATCGTCGCCTCTTTGGTTCGGATCGTAATTTGCATTGCCCGGCACATTTGAGTTCTGGTCAATTTTTTTGTGATAATCTGTGTAACGTTGGGCAGTAGGTACATCATCAATGGTAAGTGGCACTCTTGTTCCAGCTAAGGTTGTTCCTGTACCTTCAAATTTTCTAATCTCTTTCTCTTTACTACTTACCGAAACGTTACGATATTCGATTTCGCTAAAGAAACTAACTTTAGAACTAATTGGCACGCTAAAACCTGCTGCACCTAAAAAACCTATAGTTGGTCTAGGCTCAATACGTTCTTCTCTAGTCAACTCTACCGCCCGCAAAGCCGGATTAATTTCACTTGCTACAGTTCCGGTCTGATCGTTAACTGTAGTACTAATGTCTAAATAGCCATAAACAGGCAATACCGCTCCAATTTTTAAATATGGCCTAAAATTACCACTTGTCGGCACATGAAAAACCACCGTCGGTGTAAGATCAATTGCTTGTACTTGCCCTTGCGAATAAATAGAAAGTAGTGTAGCGCCGTTATTCTGGTTGTATCCCGTTTGTCTGGCCATGGTTTGCCTTTCGCTTTCAAAATAATTAATCCCCATCTCAAATGCTACCACCGGGCTAAACCTAAATCCTCCGGTCAAACCAGCTCGCCAACCTTGCCCAAACGAACCCGTAATTGCCTCTTCAGAAACTAATGTCTGCCCGCCAGTTAAGGGATTAATGTTAACGACCCTGTCCCTTGGCTGTAACTCTCCAACATTTGGAAACTCAACCGGGGTAACTTTAATAAAATAACTTCCTGTAGGCTTTAGATAAAACCCTCTAAGCTCTTGCGCCATTGTCCCTGCAACCGCAGCAACCATCAAAACGGCAGATAATATGATTTTTTTCATCTTGTTTAAATTTGAAGTCTATAACTGACCATTCGCATACAACTTAAAAGAGTACGATCCCAAATTCGCCTTATTTAAGCCTGCATAAAAAACAACCCTTTTTAATATCAAATTGTTTGTCAGCATTTGCGTTTACAGCCAAAGTCACCCAGATAAAAAATAACCACCCTTTCATAGCGACAAAAAAGTATCTACGTACCTGTAACAAAAAACACTCTATCATTTTTCCGTCAAAAACAGTTAAAAATTTTACGCTAACAGTGTTAACTTCTACATTTGCTAACAGTGTTAACTTAATATGAAATGTTAGTTAAAAACAATAGGCAAAAGCACAAAGAGCTCACCAAAAAAGCAATCTTAGAAGTAGCACAAGAAATTGTGCTGCTAGAAGGATGGCAAGCGGTTTCTATGAGAAAAATTGCCGAAGCAATAGGTTATAGCTTGCCTGTAGTGTACAATCATTTCGAAAACAAGGATGCCATACAAGAAGAGTTCGTAAAAAATGGCTTCAACATGCTTGCAATGGCCATGCAAACTACGTTAGAGCAATACACAGAACCAGAGCAACAGCTTACCCAAATGGCTTTAACCTACTACGAATTTGCTTTTAGCAACGCTGCTTACTACAAAATGATGTTTGGGCTGGGCATTCCTAGTTGCCAAAAAGCAAATGAAATTGCTGAAATCCGCAATTTTGGTGCTATTGTCATTAAAGTAATCACTAGTTTAATGGCACAAAGCGATGAACATCGAAAGTTCCTTAAATTTCATACGCTTTGGTCTATCCTCCACGGACTAACATCTATCAATATGGTTAACCATACCGCGGCTCCCGATGAGATGCAACAGCAAATTCTTTTGGACGCCATACAAGGATTCATTAAAAATATCAATCGTTAAAAAATCATGAGCTTAATTGAAGCATTAAACTGGCGTTACGCCACTAAAAAAATGAACGGCCAAGCTGTTCCACAAGAAAAAGTAGATCAAATTTTAGAAGCGGCCCGTTTGGCACCTTCGTCGTCTGGCTTACAACCTTTTAAAGTAATTGTAATTACAGACCCAGCTTTAAAACAAGAATTATTACCTCATTCTTTCAACCAATCGCAAATTGTAGACGCTTCGCACGTCTTGGTTTTTGCAGCTTGGGACAACTATACCGAAGAACGTATTGACGAAGTATTTAACCGTACAAATGCTGAGCGTGGCATACCTGCAGAAGCTACCGCAGATTATGTTGCTCGCCTAAAAAGCATGTATTTACCTCGCGAAGCTCAAGTTAATTTTGAGCATGCAGCTCGTCAGGCTTATATTTCATTTGGTACCGCCATTGCCGAAGCCGCTTTGTTAAAGGTTGATGCAACGCCAATGGAAGGTTTCGATAACACCAAATACGATGAAATCTTGAAATTGAATGAGCAAGGTTTAAAAAGCGTTACCATATTACCTTTAGGTTACCGCGATGAGGCTAACGATTGGCTAGTGGGCTTAAAAAAAGTACGTTCATCGAAAGAAAACTTCATTATCCAGAAATAGTTTTTCCTCCGCAGATATTGTAGATCTTACATCTCAGATTTTCACAGATTAAATTCGAGTGAGTCTCCGGTTAGATCGACAATATCTGCGTTGTTTTTAGTACAGCAAATTCATCACAATTATGACCCGATGGTCCTGCGTACATTACAACTCCTCCCCTCGTTTCACTCGTGTGCGGGGTTTCCATTCCCATCAGGTGTAGCTAACAACCATTTCTGCTGCTATCTAACTTTTACTAGCAAATCCTTTAATTTTAATCAGTCAGCTAAGCAAACGGCAATGAAATGGTTGTACAGATCAAGCTCATTCCCATTCATCGTTAGCACTATCCCATCATATCCGTTGCCTCGGGCTTTAGCCGACGACTAAAAGCAAAACAAAATTGGCTTTAGCCAAAGCAAAGAGTTATTAATTGTAGCCCATTACTAATGTAAAATTTTGTTAAACTTTAGATACAATTCCCCGTCCTTAACCAATAAACCATATATTTAAAGCTTTGTACAAACAATCGTGTTATTAGATGAAATTTTCGAAACTTATACTGTTCTTCCTGTTCCTTGGTCTTTCATCGGCCTATGCCCAACAAGATAGCGTTACCTTAAACAATATTCTTACTAAAACGAAGCGACTATCAGAAGAACAGCCATTAGAAAAAGTATACCTACATTTCGACAAGCCATATTATGCCGTTGCCGACACCGCATGGTTTAAAGCCTATGTGACCACGCAAAATAATATCCCATCGCCATTAAGCAAAATTGTTTACGTAGAAATGTACAACGCAGTAGATTCGCTAGTACAAACGGTAAAACTTCCTGTAAAAAACGGTGTGGCTTATGGCAATATGCCTCTACTTATGAACACCTTTAAGCAAGGCAATTATTATGTTAGGGCCTACACCATGTGGATGCTGAATTTCGATCCCGATTATTTCTTCTCTAAAAACATATTAATTGGAGAGGCGATAGACAAGCAATTAATTACCAATGTAAATTTAACCAATGCGCCAGCAGACAAAGCCATAAAAACTACTGCACGTATCCAGTTCAAAGACATGAGCAAAAAGCCATTGGCCAACAAAACGGTTAACTGGCGGGTATTTCATAATTACGATGTTTTTGCCAGAGGAAAAGGCACTACTGATGCCAACGGCTATCTTACAGTTACGGTAACGAGCAAAGCCGGAGATCCAATTAAAAAGGGAACTTTAGTGGCCGACGTGAGTATTGCAGACAAAGAACTCGCTAGTGCCAGCTTTAACATTAGGCAAAATGATAACGGTTTGGATTTTCAAGTGTTTCCAGAAGGAGGTGAATTAATTGTTGGTATTCCTAACCAAGTAGGCTTTAAAGCTATTAAAGCAAACGGTCTTGGTGCCGATGTAAAAGGGAGCATTATTGATGAACAAAATACCGAAGTGGGCACTTTCAACTCTTCTTTTGCGGGAATTGGCAGTTTCTTTATCTCGCCCGAAGCGGGCAAAAATTACAAGCTAAAATATACCGCTGCCGGTGTTTCAAAAACTGTAGATTTGCCTAAAGCAGTAGAAGGCATTACCTTACAGGCAACTAATCCAGCAGCAGCAGATTTCATTAACCTGCGAATTTTAGCAAGCAATTCATTTTTTGAAGCGAACAAAGAGAAATCATTTTTTTTGGTAGCACAAAATAGTAACATCATTACTTATGCAGCCAAACTGAGTCTAAGAAACCAAGTAATTACGGCTAAAATACCTAAACAGAATTTCCCTTCTGGCATTGCACAACTTACTTTGTTTGACGAGAAAAGCGAACCAATTAGCGAACGATTAGTCTTCGTTTTACATAACGACGCCATGAACCTCGCCTTGAAAGCAGACTTACCCACGTACAAACCTCGCCAAAAAGTCAAACTTACGTTGGATGCAAAAGGCAAAGGCCAGCCCATAGCCGGCGATTTCTCCGTAACAGTAACAGACGAAACCAAAGTCCCGGTAGATGAAAATACAGAAACTACTATTTTAAGTTCATTGCTACTTACTTCAGACCTTAAAGGATATGTAGAAAAACCTAACTATTATTTCAATAAAACTGACGATAAGAAACTAGCAGATTTAGACAGATTAATGCTAACCCAAGGTTACCGAAGATTTACTTACAAAGAAATTTTAGCTGGACGTTACCCTAAGGTTTTCTTACTGCCAGAGCAAGGCATTAGCATTTCGGGTACTTTAAGAGATTTAACTGGTATGCCTATAAGAAAAGGCGTAATGCGGATGATGGTTACCGGAAAACCGATTTCTAAAGAAATTACTACGAGTAACGTGGGTGTTTTTAGCTTTAAGGATTTAGTATTTCCAGACTCTTCACAGGTAGTAATTACGGCACGCTCTAACCCCAACTACAACAACTTAATGATCATGTTAGATGGCACACCTAGTGCATCTAGAGGATACAATGTTCATGCTGCTGATGAGATTGAAAACATCGACACTGCCATGGCTTCTTATTTGAACAATAGCCAAAAACAGTACCGTTTTATGCGCACTTTGAAAACTGTAGAAATTAAAGGTGCCGCTGTTAAACGTCCTAGCCATTCAGATCACCCAGCTTTATCTGGTTTAAGCCAAATTCCAGATCGATTTATAGATGGCAAACAACTAGAAGGCTGTAATATGCTTTTAGAATGTTTAAAAGTGCAAGCTCCTAGTTTTACCTACGAATTTAATGAGCAGAAATTTTATATCACCAGAGATTATAACCAAGGTGGCCGCACGCCAGCTGCCATTTTCCTGAACGGGATGTTTGTGGATGCCAATGCCATTAATACCGTTGCCGCTAACGATGTAGAATCTATCGAGATTTTCTTGAACGACCCACTGGGAACGGTAGACAGGATGTACAACACTCGCGGTGTAATTGTAATTAACACCAAGAAAATACCTAAGGGCGAGAAAATTTCTAAGCAAGATTTCCTGGATATGATCCCTAAAAAATACGAGGTTAAATATTCGCCAATGGGCTATAGCAAAGAAAGAGAGTTCTATTCTCCAAAATACACACCCAATGCACCTATTACTAGCAACGATTTAAGAACAACGATTTATTGGAACCCTAAATTAGTTACCGATGAAAAAGGGAACGTTAGTTTTGAGTTTAACAACGCCGATGGTAAAGGAACTTACAAAGCCGTTGTAGAGGGGATAGATAAAGATGGAAATGTAGGCAGAACCGTATTACGGTATACGGTAAAGTAAGTTGTATCGAAAATAAAAAAAAGGAAAAGCCAGCAACTTTTCCTTTTTTTATATTTCAGAATTTAGAGAACCATCAATTCAATACCCTTTTAATTCCTTGAACAAATTCATCAAAAAACTGATACCCTACCGCATTGTTCTTAGCTTTCAGCATTTCTAATTCTAACTTTCTAGGATTGTGCCTCATGTAAAAAACTGCTCCATTAGCTAGCTTTACTTCTTTCCCAATTGCTAAATCTTGCCTTAAAAGCCTACTATCTTGTTTAAAAGAGTTTTGCAAAAAGAGGCTCAGTCGCCTTTCTTTCTCATGAGGATATTCTGCCATTAACTCAAAACGCTCTTTATTTTTGTTCACTTTTATGGAAGTTCCATTTTTATTACATGCCATCACTATGATAGCCATGGTAATCAACATAATTATTTTTTTCATGATTTAGTTGTTATTGGCTAGGTGTTAGGCATTAGTATCTTTATACTGTTAAAATCTGCTTTAATTCTTAAAACCTAGCACCTAATACCTATACCCTAGTTTCCAGTTCTACCTTTAATATCATCTAAGGCTGTCTTTCTGTTTCTCGCAGATTTTACTTGTTGATTGCCGAAGCTATAGTTTATACTAACGGATGCCCTCCTACTAGTATAATAATTAGTAATGTACATATCTACATTCTGATATTTCATCTGTCCTTCCCAGTAATTGGTAGCTAAAATATCGTCTACACTTAACTTCAGCTTTAATTTATTTTGCATTAAAGTTTTTTGCAGGCCAAAATTAAGGGCATATTGCGCAATGGTAGTTTCTTCTACGCCACGTATTCTTGGCGAATCGTACCAAAAGCTAACCTCACCTCTAAACGTTTTAGAAAAAGTAACAGATTGCGAGGTATTAAAATTAAATGACACTTTAGCTCTTTGATAGTTGGCACCAACCAAGGTGGCATCTCTATAATCTTGATAACCTGCAGAAAAATTGTTTTGCATGCTCCATTTTTTAGTGACTTTAATGGGAACGTACAAATTGGCATTGTACAAATCGGCTTCGCCAAAATTCTGGCGCTGTACTTCTATCTGTCGGGTAGCATCATTCTGTCTACTTACTTGTGTAATCATCCCTTTTACTTTTGCGTAACTAATTGATAACGAGATTTCTTTAAAAGCATACCCCACTTCGTAGTTATCGGTAAATTGCGCATTTAAATATGGGTTACCGCTATCAATAGTATACGGATCTAAATACTGTACAAATGGATTTAGCTGTTGGTAGCTTGGCCTATCTACCCTTCTACTATAAGAGTAATTTAAACTGTGGCTTTTGTTTAGCTCTTGCTTAACAAATACCGAAGGAAATAAAGAAAGATAATTTCTATCTACCACTTTATTGGCAGTAACAGACTCACCTTTACTATGGGTGTGTTCTGCCCTTAAACCCAATTGTACTTGCCACTTTTTCCAATTTTGGGATAGGTTTGCATAAGCAGCATTGATATTTTCTTTGTAGATAAATAAATTAGACCTACCAAAAACATCTGTCCAATCTCCGGCGGTTAGCTGCTCAGAAATAAAATCATTATTGGTGGTTACAATGCTACTTTTTAAACCCGATTCGAATTTCAAGGCTTTAGAAAACGGCCAGGTAAAATCAGTTTTGGCGGCTAAGACATCAATTTTAGCATCTACAATATTACGCAGATTGGATCTGTTGGTTTCTACTTCGGCAGCATCTAAATAAAGTGCATCAAAACTATCATTCCTATCCATTCCGTAGCCAGCATAATCTACATCGAAAGTAATACTGGCATCTGCTTTTGCTAAATCATGTTTGATATTAAAATTTGTAGTAATACTGTTAAATTTAGCTTTGTTACCGCTGTTTTGGCGGAGATAACTTAATGTCTGTGTGTTCTGTTGGTACTCGTTAATATCTGAATTGCTAAAACCCGCAAGTGCATTGTCATTCGTCATTACATCTACCATTATACCTATTACCGTTTTTTTAGAAGCATAGTAATCTGCTCCAATTTTACCGGCATAACCACTACCTTTTTGCCTACGGTTAAAAGATTGATCAAATGTGGTTTGCAATAGGGGCGTAATGGCATTTCTATTTAATAAGGTTTGGTTAAAATTGGTGCGTGTGTTGTAAGAGGCATTGCCGAAAATATTCCAGTTGGCCACCCTATGGTTTAAATTCAAATTGGCACTATGGCGATATAAATCAGAAGGCCCTTTTTTAACTGTACCTCGGCCAGTGTTTGCCGCAATGCTACCATTGGTGCCTAAATTCTTATTTCTCTTTAGCTTGATATTGATGATACCTGCATTTCCAGCGGCATCATATTTTGATGACGGATTGGTAATGAGCTCGATGGTTGCTACTTGATCGCTGGTCATGTTGCTGAGCAGGGTGGTTACATCTGCTCCAGAAAGAAAATTGGTTTTCCCATCCACCATAATGGTGATACCCGCCTTGTTGTTCAACTTAATCTGTTCTGTTTGCCTATCTATGGTTACACCAGGCGCTTTTTCCAATAACTCTAACACACTGTTACCTGTTGCAGTAACGTTATTTTCTACATTTAAAACGGTTTTATCAGCTTTGCGCTCTACAAAAGGTTTTTGTGCAACTATGCTAACCTCTTTTAACTGCTTGCTGGTGCTTTGCATTTGTATGGCCGGCAACTGCATGTCGCCGCCCGAGAACGTAATTTTTGGCGAGGTATGGTTTTGATAACCTACCATTTTCACCTTAATTTGATACTGACCTTCTAAAACACCCTGGAATTGGAAAATACCATCAAAATTTGCGGATACTTCTTTAGCGTTCAACGTATCAGTCAAATTGATCAGCTTCACTAAGCTATACGGTAAAGCTTCGTTATTATCAACCACTACTTTGCCGCTGATAGTTCCTTTTTTTTGGGCAAAGGATGTCCCCCACGCCAAAAGGCATGTCATTAACAGAAATATTTTTTTCATTGTGTTAGGTTATTTTTTTTAGATGAAGCATCCCTGATCAGCGTTTAGTTTGTACAATCATTATAGCTTCGCATTTTTCGTTTTTTATTACGACTTCAATTTGTTTGTCGAGGTTACAGCTAGGTTATTTTTCAAGGCTTTGATCAAATTTATCTTTCCTTTAGGCAATACAATAGCCCTCCTCATTACTTGAGGTTTAAATTTTAATTAAAAAGTATTTGAAATTTAAACAAGTATCAGCCTATGCCGCTACCCGAACTTAGTTATTGACCAGTTTTTTCTTCTTCTTTTGGATTTTCTAAATCGTACATACACTTCAAGCCCTCTTCCGTCATTACCGACTCGCGGTAAGGTTTATCTACCAAGTTTCTATCTTCGCGACAATCGTAGTACTGGTAAAAGCTCCAATATCTATGGCTATTTTCGTTAATCAATACATGTGCACCAACTGGCAGTTTTAAAGTAACATGCACACTTTGGCCTCTCCAAGCGCCATGTTGCTTAAACTTAATACCAGGACTAAATATCAGTGCCGAGTCTTTCTGTATAAACTTGTAATCAATACCTTGGGCATTTTTCAATGCTGTTTGAAAGTCTCTACCTTGCGAACGGAATGTGGTTGCAACCGAAGCTCTTCCATCCAGACTTTTCTCTATCTCAAAACTAACATTCCGCGGATTGGCAAACGGCCCATTATCGTAGTTATCTACAATTACTTTGTTGCCCATATTCATTTCTTCCAGATGGTAATTGATGCTGTCTTGTTTATTAAATACCATACTTTTATCTACATCAATTACATAAAGCGGCATTTCTTTCAAATCAGTCTGTTGTACCAGCTCAGCCTCATCTTTAAATTCGCTTAATATTTTAGCGGTATAATAGCCCGAAGTGCCGGCACCCACCAACCAAAAAATCAACAGGCCAAACCAAACATATTTACTGATCTCTATTCTGCTATTTACCACTTTAAGTGCAAACAGTACCAAAGCTAAAACTGGAATAAAACAAGTAAGAAACGCATGGAAAATCAATCCGTCTCTAAACGGCGTATTAATTATATTTAAAGGAAAAGTCTGATAAGTGCTCTCGTCCCAAAAGCCAAGCAACATTCCGAGGCAAACGATTAAAAATATCATCATCCCAAAACCAAAAACAATGAAGCAAATGGCTACCGTTTTTCCGAAAAGCCTAAACATTCCTCTAATTAAGCGGCCAAACATTTTAATAGTTGCTGCAATAAAATTGCCCGATTTCTTCATCGCTGGAGCCAAATGATCATTCGCAGATTTCATATTAGCTTTTATTGCTGCCACTTCTTCATCAAAAATCTTTTTATAACCATAAAGGTTTGTTGCTTCACCTTTCATTTCCATACGCTCCGATCTGCTAGAAGCTCTTGGAATGGCAATCCAAAGAATTAAATACACCAAAATGCTTGATCCCGCTAAGAAAGTAAGTAAGAAAAAAGCCAATCGCAACCAACGTGCCTCCACATTTAGGTAGTGTCCTAAGCCAGCACAAACACCCGCAATTACACCTTCATCGGTATCACGGTATAGTTTTTTCACCCCGTTATAGTTTGCAAAAAATTCAGCTGCTTTTACATCCTCCTCTTCATCGTTTACAAAATCTTGTACGCTGCCCATTTGCGCTATTACCCCTCTAACATCGGCAACATCTATTACTTGTTTCTGTCCCTTCTGCAAAATTTCGGCAAACATCTCTGCAATACGGTTTTCAATATCTTTTACAATCTCAAAGTCGTCGGCAGTTTTTCCAAAATGTTGCTTAATTTCATTGAGGTAAACCATTAGTATTTCGTAAGCCTCTTCCTCAATGTGGATGATAGAATTTCCTATATTAATGATAATTGTCTTATTCATGTCGATATTTTTTGTCAGTAGCGTAGCCACTGCGTTAATTCTTATTTTTCTTCTGTAGTTGGTTTTGCTTGTTGCGAAGTGGTAATAGCGTAAACGAGCTCATTCCACGTGGTATCTAGTTGGCTCAAAATTTGGCGGCCCTCGGGTGTAAGCACGTAATATTTACGCGGCGGTCCCGATGTAGATTCTACCCAGTTGTAACTAAGTAGGCCATTGTTTTTTAAACGGGTAAGCAGAGGATATAAGGTGCCCTCTACCACCAGTAGTTTTGCTCGCTTCAATTCGGCGATAATATCCGACGCGTAAATCTCTCCCCGAGAGATAACTAAAAGCACACAATATTCGAGTATGCCCTTGCGCATTTGGGTTTGCGTATTCTCTGCTATCATAATACAAAGATATATGTTTAATAATGTACTATGCAATACATAGTACTATAAAAAGTCAACAATATTTTTCAAACAGCTGATAATCAGCTATTTTAATTTTAATTCAGATTTATGAGAATTTTTAAAATTTAGGATTTTTGAAATTTGAAAAGCAAATTCGGCTGTTCTTGGGGTCGGCAAGTCCCGCTTTCCGCTATATCTTTTTGTTTTTTAGACAGCTGTCATTCCTAGTTTCGAGAGCGCTATATTCACACTACTTTAACCTAACAGATCCTTCACTAGCGTTCAGGATAACAGCCATAAAAACAAAAAGTATACCGCGTCAATACGGGTTTATTTAACGAAATCCGCTACACAAATTTTATCATGCCTACAGCAAGTTATCATACATTCTTAGCGCTCTTTGCGAACACTTAAAAACCTTTACGGTTAATTTTCACAACAAAAAAGAAAAATTTATTTAACAGAAGACTTTACAAAAATTTGTCATGCCTACAGCAAGTTATCATACATTCTTAGCGCTCTTTGCGAATACTTAAAAACCTTTGCGGTTAATTTTCACCGCAAAGAAGAAAAGTTTATTTAACAGAAGACTTTACAAAAAATTTGTCATGCCTACAGCAAGTTATCATACATTCTTAGCGCTCTTTGCGAACACTTAAAAACCTTTGCGGTTAATTTTCACAACAAAAAAGAAAAATTTATTTAACAGAAGACTCTACAAAAAATTTGTCATGCCTACAGCAAGTTATCATACATTCTTAGCGCTCTTTGCGAACACTTAAAAACCTTTGCGGTTAATTTTCACCGCAAAAAAGAAAAGTTTATTTAACAGAAGACTCTACAAAAAATTTGTCATGCCTACAGCAAGTTATCATACATTCTTAGCGCTCTTTGCGAATACTTAAAAACCTTTGCGGTTAATTTTCACCGCAAAGAAGAAAGGAGTTACGCGAAGAACGCAAAGAAATTTAACTCCCAAAAAACCAAACAGCCAACAACTAACTAACCATTTTATGAAAAACACTACTTATTTGGTAGATTAGCAGTTCTAAACATAGCAATGGCATTACAGTACAAAAAAATAGTTGTTAAAATAGGTTCTAACGTAATTACGCAAGCTAACGGTTTACCAGATAATGATCGAATAGCGCATTTGGTTGATCAGCTTGCTGCAATAAAACAAAAAGGTATCGAAGTAATTTTAGTCTCTTCTGGGGCAGTGGCATCTGGTCGTAGTTTAATTAGCGTTTCCGAAAAACAAGATGCAGTAGCTACCCGCCAGTTATTAGCAGCAATTGGCCAAGTAAAACTAATTAACACCTATGCTAGTTTTTTCGAAAAGCATCACATTCAATGTGCACAAGTTTTGGTGACCAAAGAAGATTTTCGAGATCGCGTACACTACCTAAACATGAAAAACTGTATGCAAATCTTGTTACAAAACAGCGTAATTCCGGTAGTAAATGAAAATGACGTGGTTTCGGTTACAGAGCTAATGTTTACCGACAACGACGAACTTGCCGGATTAATTGCCGCCATGATGAATGCCGACGCACTTTTCATTCTATCTAACGTTAACGGAATTTATGACGGCGATCCTAAACTGCAAAGCTCTAAAGTAATTGAGAAAGTAACCGGCGCTATTACCGATTTGAGCAACTTTGTGAATACTGGCAAATCGCAATTTGGCCGTGGCGGTATGATTACCAAATCTACCATTGCTCAAAAAACTGCCAAATTGGGCATCAATGTGCATATTACCAATGGTAAAAACGATAACGTACTTACCAATTTGTTAACTGGAAAAAGCATACATACCCACTTTGTTGCCGAAAAGATTAAGTCTGGCCAAAAGAAGTGGATTGCCCATGCAGAAACTGCGGCAACAGGAGTAGTACAACTTAACGAGGGTGCAAAAAAGGTGCTTACATCTGGCAAAGCCACTAGTTTATTGCCTATCGGTATCATCGCTATTAAAGCCGATTTTTTAAAAGGAGATATCATTAAAATTTTAGATGAAAATGAAAAATTAATTGGATTGGGAATTGCCAAATATGGCTCTGATAAGGCCAAAGAACGCATTGGTCAAAAAAACCAAAAACCGCTAGTGCATTACGATTATTTTTACGCTATATAGTCCCAAAGTCGGATGTCCGAAGTCGGCAACTTATAATTACTGATCCCTAACACCTGATACCTGAACACTCAAAAATGAATCATTTTCAACAAGCCAAACAAGCTACCAGAAACATCATTTCGTTAAACAACGAAACCATTAATTTGGCGCTTACTAGTTTAGCCCATGCATTAGTTGCCAACACTGATTTTATCCTTACCGAAAACCAAAAAGATTTGGATAGAATGGACAAAGCAGACCCAAAATATGACCGCTTGCAATTGACTACAGAACGCATTAAGGCAATAGCCGATGATGTTAAAAATGTAGTTAATTTGGCTAATCCGTTAGGTAATGTAATTAATGAGCGTACTTTACCAAACAACCTTAACATTAAAAAAGTACGTGTGCCCTTGGGTGTGGTTGGCGTTATTTACGAAGCCAGGCCTAACGTTACGGTAGATGTATTTTCGCTTTGCTTTAAGACTGGGAACGTGGCTATCTTAAAGGGTGGAAGTGATGCCGAATTTTCAAACTTGGCGATAGTTAAGGTTATTCATGAAGTGCTGGAGAAACATCAAATTAATAAAGACGTATTGACCTTATTGCCAGCTGATAGAACTGCCACTGAAGCTTTGTTAAATGCTGTGGGTTTTGTAGATGTGTTGATACCCAGGGGAAGCCAATCTTTGATCAATTACGTTCGTAAAAACAGTAAAATTCCGGTAATTGAAACTGGTGCAGGCATTGTGCACACGTTTTTTGATGCTACTGGAAATTTAGAAAAAGGCCAGCAAATCATCGCCAATGCAAAAACCAGAAGGGTAAGTGTTTGTAACGCTTTAGATTGTGCTTTAATCCATCAAGACCGTAAAAACGACATCCCAAAGCTTTTATCGCCTTTGGCAGAAAAAAATGTAGAACTTTATGCAGATGATGCTAGTTACGCCTTACTTAAAGAGACCTACCCAAGTTCTTTATTGCACCAAGCAACCCCAGAACATTTTGGCACCGAATTTTTATCATTAAAACTAGCAGTAAAAGTAGTAAAGGATGTTGATGAAGCCCTAGATCATATTGCTGCACATAGTTCAAAACATAGCGAAGCAATTATTTCTGAAGATGCCGCAAATATCACTTTATTTTTAAACCAAGTTGATGCCGCAGCGGTATACGCCAATGTTTCTACAGCTTTTACCGACGGTGCTCAATTTGGCTTAGGTGCCGAAATTGGAATTAGCACTCAAAAACTTCACGCCCGTGGGCCAATGGCTTTAGAAGAATTAACGAGCTACAAATGGTTGGTAATTGGCGACGGGCAAATAAGAAACTAAAATACAGACACATAAACAGCAACTGTTTCGAAAAAACTACAGTTATTTTAGCAATCCCTTATTTGGATTTGATTTTAACGTCCATACCAACGGGTATAAACACCCGTTATGTTTTGGGATTTATACGTAATCATTATAAAATGATTAAAAAATATTACTTATTCACATTTCCACACCTTTTTGGCTTCGTCTTTGTTTGCATTTTAATATAAAAGGAGGAAAAGCCATGATAGCAAATGTTCAACAAACCGCAACCCCATCATTTTACCAAGTTCGTGAAAAGCAAGTAGCTAAACCTTCTACCTATAAGCAAAGAGTAATGGCAGATAGAATTGTGATGCTGCTGATGTTAGTTACTACCATTGTTTTGGCTGTAGTTACAGCTTAAATTACAACAATAACGTATCTATTCTTTGCGCTTGCACCATGTTTAAAGATTTAGACCAACTGAAAACCGTAAAGTGTCCGTCTTGAGAGGCAACCAATGCCAAGGCATCACGCTGGTCAAAAATAAACTGTGCTGCTGATAAATGCCTAGTACCGCCAATTTTAGCTGGATGTACTACTAGCGGTTCGGCATTGTTTATGGGTTCTGTGTAAGAAATTTGCTGAATATGCTCACTGCTATTTGCCCTACCCGTTTTAGCGCCAAATGCCAATAACTCGTATTCATCGGTAATTACGGTGGCTCCATCTACTGCCGTTAAACCTGCCAAGTGGTCTATTTCGCGTTTCAATGCAGTTTGCCAAAATATATCACTGGCATCTTCTCTATCTCTGCGCACCAAATCTGCCAACCCTTTAAAAGATGGCGTTAAACCGTAACTAATAGGATGAATAACAGACTGCCGCCAATTATCATTATTTTGCGGCACCATTAACACCGCACCTCCCCTACCGTGGGCACGCATTGAAACAGATAACTGGATCAGGATATTTGCCGTATCACTCCAGTAACTTTCGGCAGTTAAATCCAGTAACGACATTAAAATGCTTGGGCACTCGCCTGTTTTTGGGGCATTTTCATTTACAATTTTAATCTGATCGCCTTTTAAAACGGCTACATTGGTAAACTTGCCAAAACCAGCCATGCGGCGATGTTTTACGACCAATAATGCTGGCTCCGAAACATCAACCACAAAACAATAATTGGGAATATTTAACGTAGTACCCCACACATACAAATCATAACCATCATGCCATACACCAATATGGATACCTCCACGCTCTACACCTGGAGCCAATTTAGTAAGGACATTAGGATTTAAAGGTAAATTCTGTTTAAAAAGTAACGGTTTAATAGCTTGTTCTGGTGGTAAAAAAGCGATGGAAATTTTCGGCGAATGTCCCTCTTCCTTTCGCAAACTACTCCAAAAAGCGGCATCCAATATGGCTTCTACCACGCGAGCAGGCGGCTGTGGCGCCAAATCAATTTCGCCTTTGGCGCTCGCTTCTGCCAAATGCGTTGCAAAATGTGTTTCTATAGTAGGTGCAACAATTTGCGCCGCTTGGTAAGTAGCCCGATTAATCATGTTACTAATTTATCTATTTGGTTCTGCAAATTACGACTTTAGATTGACGAATGACGATTGCAAGACAGTTTTGATTGTTTGATTGTTTGATTGTTTAAATAGAAAAGCAAAACATAAAAAAGGTTTAGTCACTCCCTCAAAATATTCGTAACTTGTAAGCCCATTTTTTCAGGACTTCGGACTTCGGACTTCGGACTTCGGACTTCGGACTTCGGACTTCGGACTTCGGACTTCGGACTTCGGACTTCGGACTTCGGACTTCGGACTTCGGACTTCGGACTTCGGACTTCGGACTTCGGACTTCCTAACTTTCTTATCTTACATCAATTTCTTTCACAAAATAGCGTCGTAAATTTGTATCAACAAAGGAGAAAAAATTATGGCACAGACCGTATTACACACAGCCAACACTCGCGGAGCAGCAGATCATGGCTGGTTAAAAAGCTTTCACTCTTTCAGCTTTGCTGGATATTACAACCCAGAGCGCATCAACTTTGGTGCATTAAGGGTTTTAAATGACGATTTCGTAACCGGTGGAATGGGATTTGGAGAGCATCCTCATGACAACATGGAAATTATCTCTATCCCATTGGAAGGAGCGCTACAACATAAAGATAGTTTGGGAACTACTGCCACAATCCAATCTGGAGAAATACAGGTGATGAGCGCTGGAACCGGTGTTTACCACTCAGAGTATAATCCTGATGCAGCAAATCCTGCAAAATTTCTACAAATCTGGGTGTTTCCAAATAAAAGAAATGTGGAGCCTCGTTACGATCAAATCACTATTGACGCAACAACTAGAAACGAGTTCGTACAGGTGCTTTCGCCAAATGCTGATGATGCTGGCGTATGGATTTACCAAGATGCTTGGTTTAACATGGCGAGGTTTGATGCCGCAACTACAAAAACCTACCAACTGCACAAAGAAGGAAACGGTGCCTACGTTTTCGTACTTAAAGGAAGCATTAAAGTAAATGGACAAGACGTTGACACGAGGGATGGCTTTGGAATTTGGGATACCGATCAGTTTGAAATTACCGCCAGTACCGATGCGGAGTTTTTAGTGATGGAAGTTCCAATGCAATTTTAAGTTCAATTAAGCCACAGATGCACGGATAAAAATCAATTAGAATAAATGTTCTAAAAATTTGTACACCTGTGGCTAAAATATAAAAGCAAATGATAAACATCTTAATAATTTGCACAAACCAACCTATTGCAGAAACGATAGCCCGCTTAATAGACAAAATGGAAGATTGGCATGCAACAACTGCATTATCTTTAAACGATGCACTAGAACGTTGCTATGCAATTAAATTTGATGTAATATTAATCGGTTCGGGAATTAGCCAAGAACATGAAGATGTATTGAACCTTCACATTCAAAAACTTAATGTCCAAACTCCAATTGTAAAGCATTACGGCGGCGGTAGCGGTTTACTTTACGCCGAAATTTATCAGGCTTTGGCTTAGCATCTAAATTTCCCGTCATTCCCGTTGCTTTATAGATAGCTTAGTGCCTCTCAATGACGGCAAGAAAAAACAAAAAGCCCAGATTGACAATTCAACCTAGGCTTTCTCATGTGTGGCAACTCGTAATTTTTTACTTCTGCCTCTTTTAACTTTTCACTTATTAATAAGTTGCAGCTAATTTTAATGCGTTATATGCGTTAACCACACCACCAGTAACCGAAATATCTGTTAAAGCATCTGCTTTTTCTACAGATTTCATGATGATTTCTTTTACTTGTGTAGCCTTTAACTTTGGATAGTAAGAACGGATCAAAGCTGCTAAGCCTGCAACCACTGGCGACGCCATACTTGTACCGTTATTATCTTGATATTTTTGATCTGGATAAGTAGAATAAATACCAAAACCAGGGGCAAACACATCTACCGTTGTTTTTCCGTAGTTAGAAAAAGAAGCCTTCAATCTTTTATCGTTAAACGGAGTTGATGCACCCACAGTTAACCAAGCATCTGCTAAGGTTCCATCTTCATATTTGTTAGTAGGGAAGTTGGTCTCGACGTCCAAGTTTTTGTTGTCGTTACCAGCTGCGTGCACCAATAATACATCCTTACTAATGGCGTATTTCACTGCATCATCCACTACTTTTTTATCCCATGAGTAAGCTTTACCAAAGCTCATGTTCAATACTTTTGCACCGTTATCAACTGCGTAACGAATGGCGTTGGCTACGTCTTTATCACGCTCATCGCCGTTAGGCACGTTACGTACCGCCATCAATAATACATTGTCTGCAACACCTTTAATACCTAAATCATTATTTCTATCAGCGCCAACAATACCTGCTACGTGCGTACCGTGAGAAGGATCTGGACCTTTAGAATCAACATTTCCATAAATACGTTCGTTGTCATTGTTTTCGTTATCGCCAACGATATTACGAGGGTTAAAAGTTAAATTGTAATTGTAATTTACTTGATCATAAAAATGGTTGTAACCTGGTTTAATCTGGGTATCATAAAAAGTTTTATAATCCATGTTAGCCAAGGCTCTAATCAAAGTATTTTTAATACTATTTTCAATCTGTCCTTCTGCTTCAAAATTTTTGACATCCTCTACGGTTGGGTTTTCTTTACCTATTTTTTTGGCAATTGATTCTACAGCATTCTTAACCGTCTCGAACCTTTGCAGACCAGTTTTGGCTTCCGCCAAACCTTTATCAAAATCCTTTTTCATGGCTAGATAAGCCTCAAAAGCCGGTCTGTCTTTAGCAGATACGTTCTCTTCTGTAGTGTTTGCAAAACGAGCTGCATCTCTACGAATTAAACGAGTTAGCTCCAAAGTCTCCTGGTTTACGTTGCCATCTTTACCACCTAAAAAGCTCCAACCGTTTACATCATCAATGTAACCATTTTTGTCATCGTCTTTACCGTTGCCCGCTTTCTCTTTTTTGTTCACCCACATTACAGATTTCAAATCTTCGTGAACACCATCAACACCACTATCTAAAATACCAACAATTACTGTAGTAGATTTCTTACCTTTTAAAAGTTCATTATATGCTTTTTCGGTACTGATGCCGAAAACGCTATCAGCCTTTAAATCTAAGTTATACCAGTTTTTCTTTTGCGATTGGGCAGACGTAAACAAAGGACCAGCTGCCAATAATGCTAAGGCAACTAGGCTTCTAATTTGATTTTTATTCATTTGTGTAATTATAAATTAAGTTGTTAAGAAACGGCAAGTTACAGTGTTTTATTATAATTCGCAATTATTAACGCAACAACAATGCATTTACACATCTCCATTTAAAAATACTTTACACAAAAAAGTCTTATTCCGGTTTTTCGGCTAGTGCTGTCGCAAAAAAAAATCATTTATCTTGGTTCTGCCAGCTACTGATGCAATATATTAGAGAGCGAATATCATTGCCATCCGCCACCCAATGCCCGGTATAAACCTACGCTTGCATTTAGCTGAGCTGTTTTTAAACTCGCTAGGTCTAGTTCGCCCTGTAATAGATTAGATTGAGCTGTAATTACTTCGAGGTAATTAGCCATGCCGCTTTTAAACAACAAATCGGCATTTTTTACTGCCGATTTCAAAGTTTTCACTCTATTTTGGGCAATGCCAAATTCGGTTTGCAAGTTTTCCAATTTAGATTGCTCGTTTGCCACCTCTACCACGGCCTGTATTACCGATTGCCTAAACAACAACACCGATTTCTCGCGTTCTACTTTCGCCAGCTCAAATTGGGTTCTTAGTTCTCTGCGATTGAAAATGGGCTGCACGATACCCCCACCAACCACACCAAATAACGATGCCGGAATATTAAACCAGTTGCTAGCTTTAAAAGAGTTTAAGCCGCCAGTAGCAGTTATGGTTAATGATGGATACATGCTCGCATTAGCCACGCCAACTTTGGCATTGGCAATTTTTAAACCCAACTCTACACTTCTTACATCGGGTCTTACCGCTAACAAGGTTGCAGGCACACCTACAGCTAATTGCGTCGGAATTTCTAATTCTGCCAATGTCGTTTTGCGTTCTATAGCCGTTGGAAATTTCCCGGTTAGCTCGCTTAACGCATTTTCCTGAACGCTTATGGCCTGCGTAAGCTGCGGAATGAGCTGACTGGCACTAAGCAATTGCGCCTCGGTTTGTTGCACAGCCAATAAAGTTACCTGTCCGGCATCAAACTGTTTACTTACCATTTTTAAGGTGCTATCTGTAAGCAGTACATTTTTTTTAGCAATAACTAACTGCGCATCTAATAACAACAATTGGTAAAAACCTGTGGCTACCATAGCAACTACGCGGGTTTGCACTGCTTTTTTAGCTTCTTCTGTTTGCAGATAAGTAGCATAAGCAGCTTCTTTCTGTTTGCTAATCTTTCCCCAAATATCGGCCTCCCAAGTTAACGCCAAGTTTGCATTAAAGTCTTCGATATGACTGGTTCTTAAGAACTGCGAGGCGCTAAGACCATTCAAACTATTCTCCGAAGGGCGGCTAGAGTTAGCGGTAACTTGTAAGTTTAACTGCGGCAAGTTGCCCATTCTGGCTCGCTTTAACAACAAATTAGCTGCATCAATATTCTTCAGCGCAATCTGCAAATCAATATTTCGCTCAATAGCACTATCTAATAACTGTTTAATAGATTGATTGGCGAAAAAATCTTTTATTGGAAGTTTACCGATGCTCGATGTATCTGCATTAGCCAAGCCTCTATATTGTGAGGGCGTATCCTGAATTGGATTAATTACACTCCTCGGGATGCTACAACCGTAGCTCCCAAGAAGTAATAGGATAAAAAAACTATATATATAAGATTTCATTTTGATATGCTTAATGGTTTTCTTGATGTTCGTGTGCTGCCTGTGCGTTAGTTACAGCCAAGGGCACACCTGTTACTTTTTCTTGTAAATATTGGAAGATGATAAACAGCACCGGAATGATGAACAAGCCTAAAATTACGCCCGAGACCATACCACCAGCTGCACCAATACTAATGCTGTGGTTACCTTGCGCCGATGGCCCAGAAGCGAACATCATGGGAACTAAGCCTACAACAAACGCTAGCGAAGTCATGATGATTGGACGCAACCTTAACTTGGCAGCTTCTAGTGCGGCCGCTACTAAAGGTTTACCCGCTCTTCTGCGCTGTGCAGCAAATTCGATAATTAAAATAGCATTTTTGGCCAGTAACCCTATAAGCATTACCAGCGCTACCTGCACATAAATGTTGTTGGCTATTCCGGCAAAGCCGATGGCTGCAAACACCCCAAATACACCAACCGGAATAGAAAGTATAACTCCCAATGGCAACAAATAACTTTCATATTGTGCGGCTAGCAAAAAGTAAATGAATACCAAACACAGCATAAAAATTACTGCCGATTGCCCACCAGAAGAAATTTCCTCTCTCGTTTGACCAGAAAACTCATAGCTATACCCCGCAGGCAACTGTTTAGCAGCTACTTCTTCTATGGCCTTAATGGCATCACCAGAGCTAAAGCCCGGTTTTGGAATGGCATTAATAGAAATTGAATTAAACAAATTGTACCTCGATGCCGTTTCGGAGCCATAAATTCTTCGTAAACTAACCAGGGTATTAATTGGCACCATTTCGCCGCTTTTATTCTTTACAAAAACCCGATCTATGGAGGCCGGATCTGCCCTATCTGCAATATCGGCTTGTACAATTACCCTGTAGTATTTACCAAATCTATTAAAATCTGATGCTTGTGCGCTACCAAAATAAGCCTGCATGGTCTGTAAAATATCTTTCACATTTACGCCTAGCTGGTCGGCTTTTTCTTGATTAATATCTAGCTCTAATTGTGGGTAATCTGCTTTAAAACTGGTAAAAGCTACTGCAATGGCAGGTTGTTTCATCAGCTCGCCAATAAATTGTTGCGAAATACCACTGAATTTATCCAATTTACCCCCCGTTTTATCCTGCAATACCATGTCTAAAGCTTCTACATTACTAAAACCTGGTACCGTTGGAAAACTGAACACAAAGAAACTTCCACCAGAAATTGCACCTAAAGCCCCTCTCACTTGGTTCATGATTTCATCTATATTCTTAACCTTTCCTCTTTCTTCAGTTGGTTTAAGCAGTACGAAAACTACTGCCGAAGAAGGACTGGTTGAATTGGTTAAAAGATTGAAACCAGAAATTGCAGTAACAAACCTTGATGCATCTAGCTTGCCCAAAATGTTCTCTGCTTCTGTCATTACCTTTTGCGTTCCATCTAATGACGTACCCGATGGAGTTGATACAGAAATGGCTATAAAACCTTGATCTTCTGTTGGGATAAAACCTGATGGAGTAGTTTTTACCATCCAAATGGTAGCTAACGTTATTAAAGTTAAACCTCCTAAGCTTAGCCATCTGTTTTTAATTAAAAACTTTAAGCTATTCACGTAGCGTTTGGTTAACGAATTAAAGCTGCTGTTAAATCCGTTGAAGAATTTCTCCTTAAAGCCTTTTTTTACAGGTTGCTCATCGGCGGTAGCAGAATGGTTATCTTTTAAAAACAATGCCGCCAAAGCAGGGCTCAATGTTAAAGCGTTTACTGCCGAAATTACGATGGCAATGGCTAGGGTAAAAGCAAACTGACGGTAGAACAAACCGGTGGAACCTTCCATAAAACCCACTGGCAAGAAAACTGCCGCCATTACCAAGGTAATAGAAATAATGGCTCCCGTAATTTCGCTCATTGCTTCGTGGGTAGCTGCCTTAGGCGATAGGTGCTTATGTTCCATCTTGGCGTGTACGGCCTCTACTACCACAATGGCATCATCTACCACAATACCAATGGCCAAAATTAATGCAAACAAGGTTAATAGGTTGATAGAGAACCCAAACAGCTGCATAAAGAAGAACGTACCTAAAATTGCAACCGGCACCGCAATGGCAGGAATAAGTGTTGATCTAAAATCTTGCAAAAAGATAAACACTACGATAAACACCAAAAGAAATGCTTCAATTAAGGTGTGTATCACTTGGTCTATGGACTGGTCTAATGCTACTTTTGTACTGTAAAAAACATTGTGCTTAATTCCCTTCGGAAAATCTTTAGCTGCTTTTTCCAGCAATTTGTTAATGGCAATCTGTATATCGTTAGAGTTAGATCCAGCCAACTGTATTACCCCAATTACAATACCTTTTTGTCCGTTTAAACGCGTTAAACTGTTATAAGAATAAGCGCCCAATTCTACCCTGGCCACATCCTTTAAGCGCAGTATAGAACCATCCGCATTTGTTCTTATCGCAATATTCTCATATTCTTCGGGTTTTGTTAACTTGCCTTTATACTTAATTACATATTCGAAAACCTCATTGCTTCGCTCACCAAATTTACCTGGTGCAGCTTCCAAACTTTTATCTTGTATGGCCCCCATTACCTCGTTAGGCGTAACTTTATAAGTAGCCATTTGCGTTGGATTTAACCACACACGCATTGAGTAATCTTTTACACCACCAAAAATACTTGCAGCACCCACGCCAGGTATCCTTTTAATTTCTGGAATGATATTGATTTGTGCATAATTGGCTACAAAAGTCTGATCGTATTTGGCCTCATCTTCGGTAAACATACCAATAGCCATAATGAAGCTATTTTGCTGTTTTGCGGTAGTAATACCTTGCTGTACCACTTCTGCTGGCAACTGACTGGTAGCTTGAGCCACCCTGTTTTGCACATTTACCGCCGCTTGATCGGCGTTTGTTCCTAACTTGAAGAACACGGTAATAGCCAAAGAGCCATCATTACTTGCAGTAGAACTCATGTAGGTCATGTTTTCTACTCCGTTAATTGATTCTTCTATGGAGGGAGCTACCGAGCGTAGTACAGTCTCGGCATTTGCACCCGGATAAACTGCAGTTACCAAAACCGAAGGAGGCGCAATATCTGGAAACTGTTGGAGGGGCAATTTAGTTAAACCAAGTACACCAAGTATCACCAATAAAATGGAGATTACCGTGGCTAGTACTGGCCTTTGTATAAATATTTTAAACATTATCTTGTTGTTATTTTTTAGAAATTAATTGGGCTACCTTGTCTCCTTTTCTATCAGGTTGTATCATTTGCCCATCTTGAAGTTTATCCAAACCGCTTAAAACAATTTGATCTCCTGATTTTAAACCGTCTTTAATTAAGTAATCTGTTCCGTTTTTACCATCTATGGCAATTGCTACTTTGCTAACCTTATTGTCTTTCCCAACGGCAAATACGAAGATTTTATCTTGCATTTCTACCGTTGCTGATTGAGGTACTAAAATGGTATGGTCATGGGCGAGACCTAATCTAATTTTGCCAGTATTACCAGATCTTAAAGAACCTTTAGCATTAGTAAAAACAGCTCTTAAAGTTATAGCGCCTGTGGTTTTGTCAAACTGTCCATTAATCATGTCTATTTTTCCCTTAACAGGATATAAGCTTTGATTGGCCAAGACCAATTCTACTGCTGGCAAATGACTAATTCTATCCGCTACAGAATTACCTTCGTATTTAGCATTGAAATTGATAAAATCAGTTTCTGACAATGAGAAATAGGCATACACTTGGCTAACGTCCGAAAGTTGGGTTAAAGGTTCTGGATCCGAAGGAGAAACTAAACTACCTTGTTTTTTTGGCAAACGCCCGATATATCCACTGTTTGGCGCCTTAATTTGGGTATAACCCAAATTAATTTGAGCAGTATTTACATTTGCTTTAGCCTGTTCTACATTGGCCAAAGCAATTTGATACGTTGTTTTTGCTGTTTTCAACTGGAAATCTGAAACTACCTTACTTTGCACCAAAGGACTAAGCTTATCTATTTCCAACTGCGCATTTAAAACCGCAGCCTGTGCCGCCTGTAAAGCTGCTTTTGCATTATTTAGCTGCGCCTTAAAGGGTAGCTCAGAAATTTGCAACAATAACTGGCCTTTGCTTACCAATTGTCCTTCGTTTACGTAAATTCTATCAATGGTACCAGCAATTTGAGGCCTTATCTCTACATCAGTAGTTCCTTGTATGGTAGCTGGATAATCTACAAATGTTTCTTGTTGGCCAGTAGTTACCGTAGCTACGGGCAATAACGGCGGAGGTGCCGCTGCCATAGGTTCTGCCTTACCGGTACAACTAGCAAGAAATAGCACTACAGCCAGAACTAAAAGAATAATCCATTCGTTAAATAATTTAACACTGTTAAATGATGATGCCTGTTTGTATATATGATTCATGTGATTGGGTTTTTAAAATGTTGTTACTTTACGTTAATAATTAATTTAACAGTGTTAAATAAGAGCGCAAAAAAAAGTTTAGTCGTTAATGGTTTTAATAATTGCCTTTATAGCACTCCTCAAAATCTCCTGATTGATCTCGTCGTTAGCTCCTTTTTGCACCAAAGTAAGTGAAATTAAACCATGTATAAGCGACCAAAACGTATAATATTTTGTACAAGACACATCCTCAGGTACAGGTTGCTTGTCTATCAGCACGTCAATTGCATCATAAAACAAATCAGTAGTGTACTCAGCTTCTGGCATTTTTTTGTACATCTCACAGCAGTTTACCTGTACGCCGTACATCAATTGGTAAAATTCGCTTTCCGCAAAAGCGAAATCCCAATAGGCCAACCACATTGCTTCTAGTTGTTCCTCTGGTTTTACTTTGCTGTCTCTTGCGGCCTTAACTTTTAAACCTAAGTTAATATAACCTTGCCTGGTAAGCTCTAACAAAATTCCTTCTTTGTTTGGAAAGTACTCGTAAATGATGGGCGCAGTATACTCTATTACATCAGCTATTTTGCGCATGCTTAAAGCGGCCCAACCTTCTTGTTTCACAATTTGTAAAGCAGCGTCTAAAATTCCCTTACGAGTATCTTCTTTTTGTCGCTGTATTCTTTCTTTACTTCCCATTGCAATTAGTGTGATAAATAATTTAACACCGTTAGGCAAATGTATAAACAGTTTTAAATATCCGCATCATTTATTTGTCAGAAAATATTTCGCTAAGCAAAAAACCCATCCCTAATTAAATGGGACAGGTTTTTTGGTTTTTGGAGTAAAAGCTTACTAAGCTACTTTTTTTGCACCTAACAGCCTTTTAATTCTATTTTCGATATAATCTAAATCAAAAGGCTTACTGATATAATCATCCGGGCTAGAAGCTTCGCTTAACGCTTCGTTCTGCACATTAGCAGACATTAGTATTACCGGAATATGTTTCGTAAATGCATCATTTTTTAAATCTTTGCAAATATCCAATCCATTTCCATCTGGTAACATTACATCTAAAATAAATAAATCCGGAATTGAGTCATTTAATTTCTCTCTCAATTCCTTAAAGGTAGATGATACTTGAATTTCGTAGCCCTCATCTTTCAATAAAAATTCGATGATGAAAGCAATGTCTTTGTCGTCTTCTAAAACATGGATGCGCTTTTTCATGTGCGTATGGCTTAATTTAAATAGTTTATTTTTTAGTTAAATTTCAAGGTACCTAAACTTAAACAACGTTTGTTTGAAATGGTTTTAGTTTTTTTTTATTTTTTTAATCCTCGGCCAATTGCAGCTTACTAAAAAAATAAGCGCACAATAGCAATAAGGCCGTAATTGCAATCCATAAGGTTTGATAGCCAAATTTCTCGGCAATGTAAAAGCCACTAGTTGGTCCAACCACTTGTGCCACCGACCAGCTTAACGTGTAGCCTGCCGCATAAATACCTCGATTATATTCGTTACTGCGCTTTACAACAAAAGTGTTAAAGAAAGGCAGAGAGAACATCTCCCCAAAAGTGAAGAGTAAAATACTGACAATGGCCAACACGATGGGAAAAAACTTGGGCAACATTAAAACGGCGAACGAAAAACATACAATAACCACACCTAATACAATATAGAAAATCGGTGATCTTTTATTTTCGATCTTACTAATCATGACCATCTCCATCAAAGCTATTACCACACCGTTGAGACCCAAAATTATCCCAATTAAAGATTCGTCTAAGTGCCAAACTTCTTTGTAAAAAACTGGCACTACCCTAAACATCATAAAAAAACACGTAGTAAACATGGCAGATAAAATCAGAAATTTCACAAACGGCATGTCATTCCAAGGCTTACGCACATTCATTTCCTTTTTTTCTTGGGCTGTTTTTCTTTGTACTTTTTTACTTGGCAGCGACAAGAAAATCACTATTGCAACTAACACACTTACGCTTCCCTCTACCAAAAACAGCAAGGTGTAATTATAAGACGCTATGATGCCCCCCATACTAATACCAAAAGCCCAACCAATATTGGTAGCTAGACGATTGAGCGAATATGAACGGGTTTCTGTTCCTTTTGCTGCATAAGATGCAATAGCCGCATAATTCGCTGGCCTAAAAGCTTCCGAAAAAAAACTGATGACAACTGCCAGCGCACAAAGCCAAGTAAAATCTTTAACCACAGCAAACAGCAGAAAAAAAACGCCACCAATGAGAGAAGCTAAGATTTGTACCGGCCTGTAGCCAAAAACATCGGTAAGCTTGCCGCCTGCCGCGGCCCCTAAAATAGAACCTAGGCCAAATAAAGAGATAATAATTCCAGCATCAGACTCTGGTCTATGCAATGCCTGCGTAACATAAAGCCCCATAAAAGGTACAGCCATAAAGCCGCAACGATTAATTAAAATAACAACACTGAGGGTCCACGTTTGTCGGCTTAAACCAGAAAACGAAGTTTGATAAGCATTTAAAATATTGGCGAACATTTGCGATGGTTGGTGCCGCAAAACTAATCATTAACACTAAAAATAGCCACAGATACACACATAAAATAAAACCGCTATTAATTAAATTAGAAAGCGTTTTTAATATTTATAAAGCATCTTAATTTATCGGTCTTAAAATATAATCTGTGTATCTGTGGCTAACATTCGTTAATTTTGGTATTCTTTTTAAAAATCAAGATCATTATGCCAACAGAAATCAAATGCCCTAATTGTAATCATGCTTTTCCTATAGAAGAAGTAATGGCCGAAGAATACAAGAAAGAACTTCGTGAGCAAATGGCCTCATTTAAGAAGAAGCAACAAGAAGATTTTGATAAAAAGGCCCAAGCTCTTGAGCAACAAAAAAAACAACAGGAAGAACTTTTTGAAGCACAAAAAAAACAGCAAGAGCTCGCTTTTGAACAACGACTAGCGAAAGAGAAAGAAGCACTGCAAACCGCTGTAAGTGAAAACCTACGTAAATCTATCAGTGCCGATTTCGAAAATAGGCTTAAAATGGCCAACGAATCGAACAAAGAAAACGAAGAAAAGCTGAAAGCGGCACGCCAAAAGGAATTGGAGTATTTGCAAATGGCAAACGAGATGAAGCGTAAGGAAGAAGAGATGGAGCTATCTATCCAGAAAAAAATTGCAGAAGAAAGAGAGAAGATGGCCGTTGATATCAGAACTATCGAAAACCAGCGTTTGGCACAGGCCGAGCTAGATTTTAAAATGAAACTAGCCGAAAAAGATAAGCAGCTCGAAGATCAGAAAAAACTGGCTGAAGAGATGAAACGCAAGGCCGAACAAGGTTCTATGCAGTTACAAGGCGAAATACAAGAATTGGCGTTGGAAGAACTTTTGCGCAGCTCATTTCCTTTCGATCTGGTGCAAGAAGTTGGTAAAGGCGTTCGTGGTGCCGACTGTATACAAACAGTAAGAAATAATTTTGGGCAAGAGTGTGGCCGTATCATTTATGAAAGTAAACGTACTGTTGCTTTTGCTAACGATTGGATTGAAAAACTAAAAACAGATATGCGCAGCCAAGGCGCAGAAATTGCAGTGCTAGTTACCCAGAACATGCCAAAAGACATGAATTGTTTTGGCTTAAAAGATGGGGTTTGGATTTGTACTTTTAACGAAGTGCAGGCCTTAGCTGCCGTGTTACGCGATGGTATTTTGCGTTTGTTTAATGCTGCAAAATCTCAAGAAAATAAAGGTGATAAAATGCACATGCTGTATGATTACCTTACCAGCAATGAATTTTCGGAGCAATGGAAAGCCATCAGAGAAGGTTTCATGAGCATGAAATTGTCTATCCAAAAGGAAAGAGATGCCATGGAAAAACTATGGAAAGCTAGAGAAAAACAATTGGATAAAGTATTGTTAAATGCTGCTCATGTACGTGGCTCTATTGAAGGTATTGCTGGCAGCGACAATATACAATTGAGTTTAACCGATGACGAAGATTTACTTCTAGAATAATTTACCAGCAATCGGTTGCACACTATTTCTTGTAATTATTGCATAATAAGCTAATTTTTGTTTGCTTTGCGATACACTTAACCAACAATATTGAACAAAAAAACCACCATTTACGATATTGCTAAAGAACTGAACGTAACGGTATCTACGGTATCTAGGGCTTTAAGTGGTTTTCCAGCAATTAGCGATGCCACCCGTAAGGCTGTTTTAGAAACGGCCAAAAGGCTAAATTACAGCCCCAACAAATTGGCTTCGGCTTTAAAATCTGGCCGTACCTACATTATCGGTGTTATTGTTCCTAGTGTACAAGCTCACTTTTTTGCTTCTATTATTCACAGCATCGAAGAAGGTTTAAAAGATAGCGGTTATCGCATCATTTTATATCAATCTAATGAATCTGTAGCTTCGGAAATTAATGGTGTGAAAACTTTACTAGAAGCCCAAGTTGACGGTATTATGGCTTCTTTGTCCTTAGAAACCGAAGACGTAACGCACTTTAGAGAGGTAATCGAACAGCGTAAACCTCTAATTCTGTTTGACCGAGTGCACGAGCAACTGAAAGTACCTACCGTAACCTTAGATGATTTTAAAGCAGGTTACATGGCTACCCAACATTTGATCGACCAAGGCTACAAGAACATCGCCTACGTTACCACCGTGCACCAAATCCGTATTTTTAGCGAACGTTTAAAAGGTTATAAAGCAGCATTGGCTGATAACAATTTACCCGTTAACGAAGAGCATATCATTTTAGGTGGATTATCGATTAAAGACGGAAGATTTGGAGCGGGCAAATTGATACGCTCTGCAAATAAACCAGATGCAATTATTGCAGCAGACGATTTTACCGCACTTGGGGTAATCCAAAAACTGAAGGAAAGCGATGAACCCTTGCCAAAAATTGGGGTGATTGGTTTTGCCAATGAAGCCTTTTCTGCTTACATCACTCCTAGCCTATCAACCATAGATCAGCATCCTAACCAAATGGGTGCAGAGTGTGCTAAGCTTTTCTTAGATACCATTCAAAATAAGCCTAACCAAAAGATCAACCATGTTGTGATTAGTCCTTCCTTAGTGGAAAGGGAGTCTACTAGCTTTTAGCCATAAACAAGTACTTTACTCAAAAAAAAAATTAAAATATTTGACATTATTGATTTAACAACTATCTTTATGCAACCGTTTGCATAAACCAAATATAAAATTCACATCAACATGTATTTATTAGGCATTGATATAGGTACCTCTTCCATAAAAGTCGCAGTGGTAGATGCCGCCACCCAAAAAAGTGTAGCTACTGTTCAATATCCAGAAGAAGAAACAGCCATTAAATCTTTGGCTCCTGGCTGGGCAGAACAATCTCCATTAGACTGGTGGCATAATACCCAGCAAGCTATACTTAAGCTAAATGCGCTACAACTTTTTAATCCAAAGGAAATCAAAGCCATTGGTATTGGTTATCAAATGCATGGATTAGTGGTAGTAGATCAAAATCAGGAAGTATTAAGAGATTCGATCATTTGGTGTGATAGCCGAGCAGTTGAGCTTGGAAATCGGGCTTTCGATAGCATTGGACACGAAAAGTCACTTGCTACGCTGCTCAATTCACCAGGAAACTTTACGGCATCCAAATTAGCGTGGGTGAAAGCGAATGAACCAGAAATCTATGGTAAAATAGATAAAATCATGCTGCCAGGAGATTTTATAGCCATGAAGCTCACTGGAGAAATTACCACCAGCATTTCTGCATTATCCGAAGGTGTGTTTTGGGATTTCCAACAAAACCAAATCTCCGAAGAGGTTTTGAAACATTACGGTTTAGACAGCCATGTAATTCCAGAAATTCGGCCATTATTCTCTAGTCACGGACAAGTTAAAGAAGGCATTGCTAACTTATTGGGGTTAACAGCAGGCATTCCTGTAGCTTACAAAGCAGGCGACCAGCCCAACAATGCATTATCTTTAAACGTACTACAACCCGGAGAAGTAGCTGCAACCGCTGGCACTTCGGGTGTAATTTATGGCGTAAGCGACCAACTAACTTACGACAAACAATCGAGGGTAAACACTTTTGCCCATGTAAATTACAGTGAAGCAGAAACAAGAACCGGCGTGTTACTCTGTATCAATGGTACAGGTAGCATGTATCGTTGGGCCAAGCATACTTTAGCTCCTCATTTAAGTTACCAAGAGTTAAACCATATTGCGGCAAAGGCTCCCATTGGCAGTAAATCTTTAAAAGCACTACCTTTTGGCAACGGTGCCGAGCGAATGTTGAACAACAAGTACACAGGTGCACAGTTTATCGGCATTGACCTGAACGCCCATGAGCAATCGCATATTTTTAGAGCTGTGCAAGAAAGTATCGCGTTCGCGTTTAGGTACGGATTAGACATCATGCGTGAAAACCAAATGCAGCCAAAGGTAATTAGAGCCGGCAAAGCCAATCTGTTCTTAAGCGATTTATTTGCACAAACCTTTGTTGATGTAACCAACGTGCCCGTAGAACTATATGATAACGACGGTAGCGTTGGAGCGGCACTAGGTGCGGGCGTTGGCGCTGGAATTTTCAGCAGTGCATCGGAAGCATTTACCAATCATCAGGTATTGAAAAACATCGAACCAAAAAACACCCAAGCATACGAACCAATCTATCAAGACTGGAAAGAAATATTAGTTAGACAATTAGAGCGCTGAGGAGTGGGAGAAATAGTTAGTCGCGGATTGTTGTAATCAGGCCGTAAAAATGATAAACCATAATCCATCAACTATCAACCAAAACCCATCAGCCAAATCAAAAAACAAAAACAATGACAAAAGTAGTTAAAGGAGAAAAAGAATTTTTTAGTGGTATAGACCAAATCCAGTACGAAGGTTTAGAAAGCCATAACCCACTTGCTTTTAGATGGTACGATGCCAACAAGGTTGTAGCAGGCAAAACCATGAACGAGCATTTTAAATTTGCTTGTGCGTACTGGCATTCGTTTAATGGTAACGGAGCAGATCCTTTCGGTGGAGCCACACATATTTTCCCTTGGGATGTAAAAGCGGATGCAATAGAGCGTGCAAAAGATAAAATGGATGCTGCTTTTGAGTTCATTACCAAAATGCAATTACCTTATTATTGTTTCCACGATGTGGATTTGGTTGACTACACGGATAACGTTGCGGAAAATGAGCGTCGCCTGCAGGCAATTGTTGATTATGCCAAACAAAAACAGGCAGAAAGTGGTGTGAAATTACTTTGGGGAACCGCAAACCTGTTTAGCCACCAACGTTACATGAACGGTGCGGCAACCAACCCTGATTTCCACGTTTTAGCACACGGTGGTGCACAAGTGAAAGCGGCTTTAGATGCAACCATTGCTTTAGGCGGCGAAAATTACGTTTTTTGGGGCGGTAGAGAAGGTTACATGAGTTTGCTAAACACCAACATGAAACGCGAACAAGAACATTTGGCCAAATTCTTACATACAGCTAAAGACTACGCTCGCAAAAACGGCTTTAAAGGCACCTTCTTTATTGAGCCTAAACCTTGTGAACCATCAAAACATCAATACGATTACGATGCGGCAACCGTAAAATCTTTCTTGCAACAGTATGATTTATTGCAAGATTTTAAATTGAACCTAGAAGTGAACCACGCAACTTTGGCCGGCCATACTTTCCAACACGAGCTACAAGTAGCTGTTGACAATGGTTTGTTAGGTTCTATCGACGCCAACCGTGGCGACTATCAAAATGGCTGGGATACCGATCAGTTCCCTAACGACATTAACGAACTTACCGAAGCCATGCTGATTATTTTAGAAGGTGGAGGCCTGCAGGGCGGAGGTGTGAACTTCGATGCCAAAATCCGCAGAAACTCTACCGATCAACAAGATTTATTTTATGCACACATCGGTGGTATGGACTTATTTGCTAGGGCATTAGTTACCGCAGATCATATCCTTCAAAAATCGGATTATCAAAAAATAAGAGCAGATCGCTATGCGTCATTCGACAGTGGCAAAGGCGCTGAATTTGAAAAAGGAAATCTAACCTTAGAAGATTTGAGAAACTATGCAGCTGAAAACGGAGAACCAGAAGTAAGAAGCGGCAGACAAGAATACATCGAAAACTTAATTAACAGATACATTTAATTTCCATTGTGTACACTTAGCATATTGCTAAGTGTACTTTTAACACGCTAACTATTGTTTTTATAATTAACGAACAATACATTTGATTGTTAACAAACAACCTAACCTCAAATAAACCAAAGCTAAATGAACAGTAATGTACTAGACATAAAGGACTATATTGTGTTCCTTGTCTATTTTGTAATTGTAGCCGCTTACGGCGTATATATCTACAATAGAAAGAAATCGAAAGCGGCAGACTCAAAAGACTATTTCCTGGCCGAGGGCTCGCTTACCTGGTGGGCTATTGGAGCATCGTTAATTGCTTCCAACATTTCTGCCGAGCAATTTATAGGGATGAGTGGCAATGGCTTTACCATGGGGCTTGCTATTGCAACCTACGAGTGGATGGCCGCAGCTACCCTAATTGTCGTTGCTGTATTCTTCATTCCGGTGTACCTAAAAAACAAGATTTACACCATGCCGCAGTTTCTACACCAGCGGTATAACGGCACAGTAGCCATGATTATGGCCGTTTTTTGGCTATTATTATACGTAGTGGTTAACCTTACTTCAATCCTATTTCTGGGCGCTTTGGCAATCAGCAGCATATCTGGCATTAGTTTAACCGCTTGTATGATATTTTTAGCGGTGTTTGCGGTAATCATCACGTTGGGAGGTATGAAAGTAATCGGTTTTACCGATGTAATTCAAGTTTTCTTTTTGATTTTGGGAGGATTAGCAACCACCTACTTAGCACTTGATTTGGTAGCCAAACACTTTGGTACTGAAGGTGCAGTAGCAGGTTTCAAGTATATTACGCAGCAGGCCGACAGCCATTTTCACATGATTTTGAAGCAGGATAATCCTCATTACATCAGCTTACCTGGGTTAACCGTGCTCTTTGGTGGTATGTGGATCGTAAACTTGAATTACTGGGGATGTAATCAATACATTACGCAAAGGGCTTTAGGCGCTGATTTAACAACGGCTCGTAGAGGAATTCTGTTTGCGGCCTTTCTTAAGATATTAATGCCTGTTATTGTAGTACTACCGGGTATTGCAGCGTATGTACTTTATCAAAATGGCTATTTCCAACAAGAGATGATGGTGAATGGAGAATTGGTACAAGACAAGGCTTACCCAGTATTGCTAAACTTACTGCCTTCTGGTTTAAAAGGACTTTCTTTTGCTGCCCTTACCGCAGCAGTGGTAGCTTCTTTGGCCGGAAAAGCCAATAGTATCGCTACGATTTTCACTTTAGATATCTACAAAAAGCGAATCAACCCAGAGGCTGACGAGAAGAAGCAAGTTTGGGTTGGAAGGGCAACCATCGTATTGTCTATGTTAGTGGCAGTGCTTATTGCGCCATTTTTGGGTATAGATAAAAAAGGCGGGTTTGAGTTTATTCAAGAATACACAGGTTTCGTATCTCCCGGTATCTTCGCCATGTTTATCTTAGGCTTCTTTTGGAAAAAAACCACTAGCAATGCAGCTTTATTTGCTACAATCGGAGGTTTTGCTTTATCGGTATTCTTTAAGGTACTGCCACAATTTGCCAACTTAGCTTTCTTAAGTCCAATGGGATTTTCTAAACAAGTACTGCAAAAAGACGGTAGCCTACTTTACGAAATTCCATTTTTAGATAGAATGGGATTTGTGTTCTTATTTGCGGTATTGGGCATGTACATCATCAGCGTACTCGAAAACAGACGAGGTGTTGTGCCAAATGGATTAGAGGTAGACACCAAGATGTTCAGAACCGACTCTAAATTTGCTGTAGGCGCACTATTAATTATCGGAATTATCGTTGCACTTTATACTGTCTATTGGTAAATCATTTATCATCACCTGTAAAAGCATTCAAAATTTGGATGCTTTTTTTTATGGAAATGTCTTTGCTATTTCATCTGTTTACCAAACAAAAGTTAATATTCGTAACTTATGCTATCTCTCTTAACAAGAGAGAAAATTATATTAATGTATTAACCATAAAAACGATGAACATGAAACTTAAACACTTAGCGTGTGCATTTTTAGCACTTCCTTTAGCATACAGTTGTAGCCAAAGCGGCAGTAACCAATCGGCAAACGATAAGGCCAACGTTGTTGATACCATTACACAATGTTACACTTCTGCTTTTGAAGGCGACAGTGCGCTGCTAAAGCTTAAAATTACGGATAGCACTAAAGTAGAAGGAGATTTGGTAATCCGCTATGCACACAAACCAAAAAACGAGGGAATTGTACGAGGAGAATTTAAAGGCGATACACTTTATGTAGATTACAGTTTTAAAGTTGGAGAGGGAAGTAATGAATTTTCTAATCCCTTAGCTTTCTTAAAAACCGGAAGTAACCTAAAAATGGGAGTTGGCGTAATCGAAACCACCTTAGGCAGATCTTACTTTGTAAAAGGAAAACCCATCAATTTTGAAAAAGGAAAATTTGATTTTTCCTTAACCGAATGTAAATAGCTATGAAACAGGAACGGCCCCGAAAATTCGGGGCCGTTCCTGTTTCATATATGATGTACAGCTTAGTAAAGAGTAAACTCTACCCTTCTGTTTTGTTGACGACCTTCAGCCGTTTTGTTAGACGCAATTGGTTGGTCTGGACCATAACCTGTTGCCTCAATTCTAGAAGCGTTAGCACCTTGAGATACCAAGTAAGCTTTTACCGCTTCTGCTCTCTCTTTAGACAAACGTAGGTTTAATTCTCTAGAACCTGTGATATCGGTGTGACCAGCTAATTTTAAGCTAAAGTTTTTCTCAACCAATAAAGCAGCTACTCTGTTTAAGGTTTCGTAAGATTTAGAACGGATAGTCGCTTTACCTAAATCGAACTCTAAATTAGAAATCGCATCTTTCACTACTTTACGATCTGCCTCGGTAACAATTACTCTCTCAGTAACCTGCGGGGCCGGAACTTTTAAAGGACATCCAGCACCATCTACAACAGTACCTTTTGGTGTGTTAGGGCATTTATCTAATTTATCAGCTACACCATCGCCATCGCTATCTTTCAATAGGTCGCTCATTTCAGTACGCAGTTTAGCGTTTTCTGCTTTTTGAGCATCTAAATCAGATTTTAACGCGTTAGCGGTGTTTTTTGCGGCTAAAGCTTCCTGATAAGTTGCTGCAACTGGGCTGTAGAAAGCTAATTGTTTTCCACCACCTAAAGCAAACTCTAAACCAGCGTAAGCATAGTTGTATTTATCGTTATTACCTCTAGCGGCGTAGCCATCAAACTCATCGCCATCAACAAAGTTGATTGTCCAACCCAAATCAAAATTTACACCTTCAGATAAACGAAATTTAGCACCCACGCCAACTGGCACTACAAATTTGTTAACTGCATCACCAGTTATCTCAGTAGTAGATCCTGTAGGTACCATCGTTGTTTTGTAGTTTACTAAACCACCTCCGGCTAAGGCGTACAATTGAGCATTGTTACTTTGGCTAAACATGCTCCAGTTAATCATGTTTACCTGTGCACTTAAACTTGCCGAATATCTCAAATCGGTTTCATAAGATGCAACTGGACTAGCCATTACGGTTCCGTCGTTAAATGGCTCGCTGTTATCTCCCTTTACTTTGCCTCTAACTCCATCTAAACGTAATGCAAAACCTGGAGTAATTTGTTTTTTGATATACAAACCATAGCCTAAGCTAGATTTCCAATTTGAGAAGTCGTTTTGTCCGCCCAATGGCGAAACACCTGTTAACGCACCTCCGTTTAATCCGATAGACCAAGTTTTAAAAGATGGTTTCATGCCCATTGTCTCTTGAGCTTCGGCATGGTTACCAATCATTAGACCAGCTATTGCAACTGGGAAAATTTTTAAGAAATTTAGTTTCATAATATTAACTTTAATAAGTATCTGTTTAATGCTTACAGATTGTCAATAGACGTACCAAAGTCAATATCATCATTGTTACAAAACACAAAAACAACTGATTTACAAACACTTGAAATGTATTTTAAAATAATTAAAACAAAAAAAGTGTGTACTTTGCTATACACTTATAAAAATCGAAACCTAAATAAACGGACAAAGTGGTTATTTTATTTCATGTCTAACCTTTTAAAGTATCGAAAATTTTAATCATAAAAAAAACCTCGTAAATTTAAAAAACCTACGAGGTATAGATAAAGGAAATTGATCCAATAGCTAAATTTTTATCACTCTTAAAGCTGTACTACCGTTTGCTCCATCTAACTTTATAATATATATGCCGGAAGACAGGTTGGATAAATTAAGATTAATAAGCTCGTCTTTATTACTAATCTTACCATTTAACAATACATTTCCTTGCATTGCTGCCAAACTGTATTGGTTATAAACGCCAGGCTTTAGTACAATGGCTACTTTATCTTTAGCTGGGTTAGGATAAACATTTGCAATAAGAGTAGAAAAACCTGTTTTTACTACCTGTGTAGCTAAGTAATTTATCGTTCCATCTAAATCTTCTTGATGTAGTTGGTAGTAGTAAGTACCTTGGGCAGCTAATTGATCGGTAATACTGTAACTTTGTGGCCCTATTGTATTTTCCAAACCTTTAACCTTGGTAACCAAACTGTAGTTTTCTCCATCTGCGCTGCGGCTAATAATGTACTGTTTGTGATTGATTTCCGAAGTAACCTTCCAGTTAAGTTGTACCCCATTTGTAGTTGCTTTTGCTGCAAAGCTGATAAAAGATACCGGTAAAACCATGAAATACTCTACTGCACCAATATCGATAGTACCATTTTTACGAGCTCGCCCGTTGAAATCAAGTGAGGTATTATTCTCGCTATCTACACCAGCATCTTTGGCCGCACTAGCATTACCTGGCGCTAAAAAACTCATGTGCCCAAGCGTGGTATTAATAAAAAGAGGATTAACGTTAGTTTTATTATTTGTACCGTTCTCTGTATACGCAGTTTGTTGAATGAGATTATGATTTATTGCCCCTATTAATAAAGGATCGATAATAAAAAAATCTATAGTGCTCTTATTACTGTTGTATTGTGCCACGCTACCAAAAAACAGGTTATTGTATAAATACGTTTTTTTATCAGGATAATCTGAGCTAGCGCCTACTGCCGCGGCGAATATACCTGCACTATAATTTAGCGTGCTACCATAAATATTTCTATTATCGAAAAACGTGTTATTGCGAAAAACAGCGCCATAATTTCCATTTTGAGAACCATAGGCTGCTCCATTAGAAGTAGAAGCATAATTTTTGTGAAAAATGTTATTCAAAAACGAGGGTCTACCGCTATAATTGTAAACACCTCCTCCGCCACTCCCCATAGCAGTATTTTCAGAGAATAGGCAGGCAGTAAACACAGGTGTACTTGATCTTACATCTACAGCTCCTGCCCTGGTATTACCCCTATTAAGCCTAAATGTACAATTTGTAAATATTGGACTACAGTCATTAGTTGCACCACCATTTATACCTACAGCACCACCAGAACCTCCAAAATTTTCTGAGAAAACCGTATTAGTTACTGTTGGACTACTAGCTAAAACGATAGACATACCAGAACCATAATTAGCCCCTGCCGATTTTGGTGTTGCATGGGTGCTGTAATTTTTTGTTACTACACAATCTTTTATTGTAGGGCTACTTGTATTGATATAAAAACCACCACCGCCACCACCGGCACCATCTGTATCAAAATTGGCTCTATTAATGGTTGCGGTAACATTAGAAATCACGAAATCGGCACCAGAGTTTAGAATATACATACCACCTCCCAGTCTTCTATCAATAATTTCTCCATTAATTGTTAAGGTTGATGCTGTAGTTGCTGAAGCATCTCCTTTTGTTATTGTAAAGCCATCAAAAATTGTAGTATTAGTTATACCAATTGCCAATACCACATGGTAAGCATTTTCTGCTTTATTAAGTGTCATGTAATTTGTTGCATTTGCGGTAGTTTCTGCTACATCATTACCCGCTAAATCTCCACTTAAAACGGTTAGGTTACCCGCTGTACGCTCGTTTTCATTAGCCTCTGTACCTGTAAAACCACCAAAAACGCTCACTCCATTTTTAAGCACAAAAGCATAATCTCTGCTACTTACCGTACCTACGGTATTAGTAATGTTACTTGGCAGGTAAGTACCGCCTGCCACAAAAATTTTATCGCCAGCAATTGCTGCATTAATTACTTCTTGCAAATTATTAGATGCATTGCTCCAACTGGTGGCAGCGGCCCCAGCAGTACCGTCGGTTTTTACGTAATAAGTAGTTTGTGCATTAGCGCTTATTGCGAATAGGCATACGACTAAAATTTTTAAATAAAGGTTTCTCATACATTTAATTTTATGGTTATTTATTTGGTTAAAATCTTGGCAAAAGTTTAGCACAAGCGTAGCAAAGGCTGAAGTTCATAGAACAAACTGTAGCACATCATTATAATTTTGACGAATGCATACAAAAAATCCCAATTTTGTAAATTGGCCTTTTACAAGCAGTTTTTCCTCTTATAAAAAAGAAAATTTAAATTTTGACATGTTATTATTGAGGTAATAGCAATGGCTATTGATTGGTTAATTTTCATACAAAGCGGGTTATTCTAAATGGCTAAAACAAAGCTAAACACATGACCAATTAATAGGTTCGTTTTTGTACGAAAATGGTTTGGTTTTGTACAATAGCTTATTTAACGTATTCTAGGATTATGATAAAAGCAAATTAAATTCAAAATATATTTCCATCAAGCTGCTTTTATATAGTTTTCCACATATTTTTGTTTTCTTTTTACCACGGCGAACATTCTAAGTATGAGC
>NZ_SSHJ01000012.1 GCF_005925345.1 Pedobacter ureilyticus | reverse complement strand
TAACGAGAAAAAACTTGGTGAGATGAATAGTCGGGATTTGAAAAGGCCATTTTTTTGACCTTAGTCATTTATATCATAAATATAACAATTATTCTTGTCTTTCAAATGTTAAAAGCGATTTCCCTGTATATCATGTTCTAAATTTACGATTTTAGTTCCGATAGCTATCAGAATATGATTATGATTGTTGCAATATTGTTTGAAATGTGAATTTGAGACTATCAACTATTCGCTGATAGGGCTATCATCTTCTCATAAACGGCTTTCCAGCCCTTCCAATTTCCTGTTTCCGATAAACTTTCATTATGCCAGAGACTGATAAAAGTGCCGTCTACCATTTTCACACTTTCAATGAGTTCATTAATTAGCATGACTGCTTGATTAGGCTGTAACTTTAAATATTTCTGTAAGGTGGCATCCATTACGGCAAACGGATGCACTTTTAAGTGGGATTGTTTTTCGAGCTGCAGGTCGTACCAAAAGAAAGGCGTACAAGTGCCTGCCCTAAAACCAACTTGAGCTGCGTAACCCATCGTATAATCGTGATTAATTCCCACTTTTATCAATTGCAGATACGTTTTAGGCAAATGAAGTTTAAGGTAGTGTTGTCTGGATATATCAATGTTTTTCTCTAACAAAGCATCGAGTAGTGCTTTTTCCTCTCTCAACTTTGTGGTATGGATATTAGATGCGTAAGAGGGGTGCATACCAATTTTTGCGATTTTTGCCGTGTCTTTGATCAATTGCTGTAATAGTTCATCGTTTGGATGAATATTGACATCGTGTTCTTTATCTCCTTTATGAGAAAGCAGGAAGAAGAAGATCGGTGCTAAACCGTGTTTTTCGTGTATTTGATGTAAAAATTGGTAAGTATCGAAAGGGTCTTTCCTTTTACCTAAACCTGTGTTAACAATGTTGCTCAATCGCTCGGTATCGCCTTTAACTAAAGCCCTAAGTAAGCGTGCCGTGTTTTTAATTACGCCACTAGATTTGAAATGATAGGCCCTATCAATATCAATAGTTGGGATAAACTCAAATTTTCTGCTGCCAAAATGCAAATTAGTGAGTTTGCTAAGCAGCAGGTTTTTTAAAATCAGGCACCACTGATCAATTACCGGAGTTTTTAGTAAGCCAAGTTCGTATTGTAAGCTGGCTTCTGCCGTAAATCTCAAATGGTGGTCTGCTGTAAAAGGCAAATACTCTTCGTATCTGCTGATAAAGTAAAAAGAAGCCGCAAAAATATCGAAAGGCAATGCGCTATCTGCTACAGCAAACGGAACGCTTTGACTTCCAAAATCTGTAAGGCTAATATTTTGTTTCTCTATGTTGTTTTTAGCTAACAAGCCCGTAGCCCTAAAAAAAAGCTCGTTCCCTAGCGGATTTTCTGCGTAACTGAACTTTGGCCCATGGTAAGCTGTAAATTGGTTGGCCACGCTGGTAAAATCAAAATCGCAATGCAACACCTCCCTAAAAATAAAGTTGAAGATATATTTGATGCGTGGGGTAACCTGAGGACTATAAACGAGCAGCTGCATATTCACTAAGTTAATGAATAAAGCGTTTTAAAGCGAAAAGGTTTGAGGAAATTCTTACGATTTCTAATTTTGTCTATACTGCTTTGAAAAATTTCCCTATGGTTGGTGTTATTACCAGTCACCCACTTTTATGATGTTTAATTGGCTTGGTAATAAAGCCAACCGCGGGGGAGTACATTTTTGTAATGTTTAATTTGAAGTGGTTTGGTAGTAACACCCATCACAAGTAGTGGAAGAGAAAGAGAAACTTAAACCGCGTTAAAAAACTCAAACAAATTTACATGACTTGGAATATTCAATTTTTTCCGTAGCCTATACCTCCCAATTTCTACGCCCCTTGGCGATATTTTCATTAACGTAGCGATCTCTTTGGTAGAAAGATTCATTTTTAGGTAAGCCGATAAACGCAATTCGTTACCTGTAATATTTGGAAAAGTATCCTTTAAATGTTTGATAAAATCAACGTGAACTTTGTCGAAATGTACAGAGAACTGTTCCCAGCTTTCGTCAGATTTTTCTTCGGCGCTAAGCAGCCTGATGATTTTGTTAAAATCGGCAGCTTGTGTATCGTCTTTTAGTTCTTTTTTTAGCTTAAACAGTTCATTCTTAATCTTCGACATCATATCTGCTTTTTGCACCAAATGCATGGTGTTCGATGCCAACTCCGAGTTTTTAGTCTCGATTTCTAGCTCTAATTTCTCGTTTTTAAGCTTGATGATTTCTTTTTCAGATTTATCCATCTCCAATTGGTGCATATATTTGGTATGCTCTTGCTCTCTTTGGAAAGCGATACGTTGGTTGGTAATTTTTCGTTGTTGCCTTTTGTAAACCAGATAGATAATACCCAAGAAAATTAATCCATACACTAAATAAGCTACAATGCTTTGGTACCAGGGAGGTAAAATGGTAAACTCGTAGGTGGCAACCGGTGATTCGTTACCCAAGTTATCCTGGGTTTTTACCATAAAGGTGTAATGCCCCGCTGGTAAATTGGTGTAGTCTTTTTCGTTTTTTTTGTCCAGTGCCGACCATTTCTCGTCAAATCCTTTTAGGTAGCAACTGTAGAACGTGTTCTCTTTGTTTTGATTAGTGGTTGATGAATATTCGAAGTGAAATGAGTTCCAACCATGCTTAATTGTAGGGATTTCTTTCTGCGCTATGTTTTCATTTACCTCGCCAAAGTAGCCGCCAAATAAGCCAATATCAGATTTTCCAAAAGCCTTAACCAAGCTGATACGTACTTGCTGTTTGCCTTCATTAGCTAGATATTTTTCGTAATTAAGGTGGTAAAATCCTTTTTGGGCACCAATAAATACATTGTTTTGGTCTACACAGTTGATGTGTTCGAAACCGCCTAAGGTTTTACCATTGAGCTCTGGAATGTACAATAGCTTGTAAGTTTTACCATTGTATTGCGCCACGCCAAGCTTCTTTTCTTCAATAAACCAAATATTCCCCTTTGCATCTTCTTTCAAGTACCTTATGTATTTACTCCCAAAAACAGGTTTAAAATAGCTCGAAACTTCAAATTGGTTTTTACCAGCATTATATTCGTAAACACCTTTTTCTGTACCCACTACAATTTTATTTTTAACTTGATAAATGTGGTTGTTAAAGGTAGAGGGTAATCCTTTTTTATCAGTATAAAGTGTTACACGTTTAGTGCGCATATCAGCCAATGCGATTTTATAGACACCTTTGTATGGATGAGAAACCCAAATGTTGTTTTTATTATCAGCTAATAAAAACCTGGCAGATTCATTAAAATTATTAATATTGCCAACTACGTTAAATTTATTGTTTTCGTAATTGAAAACGGAAATGCCATTGTAGTTGCCTGCTAAAACCAACGGAGAAGTGCCTTTTTGCCAATTGTAACCCAAGAAATTCCAATAACCTTGGGCAGTAGATACTGGTTGCACTTCTTTTTCATTGAGTTCAAAAGCACCCTCATGTCTTCCAAGTAGCAACTTTCCGTTAACGATATTCATTCCCCAGGCTTGCCCGTCAGTGTTAGGTACTGCCGTAAAGTTATTCTGAGTAGCACTGATATCCTTTTCTGTGGATAAAGGAAGGCTATAAATACCATTGGATAAACCTACAACCAGTTTATTGTTGTAAATTATCGAAGTGTGTCCTGCGGCATTGTCAAATATTGCTGGGTTAATATGCTTAATGGCATTGTTGTTGGCAATAAAACTAATGCCATCTGCCAAGCCCAACCAAATATTATTGTTGTGGTCTTTAAAGGAGCTTATAACTGCATTGTTTTGTAATCCCGAGTTTTTAGACAGATGGTAAATTAATTTCCCATTTGTTTCCATTAAAAAGCAGCCATTGTTTAGGGTGGCTATTGAGATCGAATTAGGACTTATTCTGCGAGCGTTGCTAATGTTAAGGATATTGTTAGTTACTTTTACCGGTGTAATCTGTCCGGCTTGTATGGTGTGTAAACCATGTGCAAAAGAACTTACCAAAATGGTGTCTTTTCCAAATTGAGAAATGGAACTTACCATGAAATCGTACGGAATGGCTTCGGTTAAAAGCGGTAGCCAATTGTTCCCCGAAAGTTTTAACAGACCTCTGTCTTTTTCGTGAGCAATAATGGTGTTGTTGGCCATGCCCATGTAAAGCCACTTTGTTTTTGTTGCTAAGACCGTTATTTTTTCGTTTTGCCATTTAAAGATATTGTTTTCGGCACGAAAAAAGATCGCTTTTCCTACACTTTGCACATTCCATATATCTGCAAATGAACGATGTTGGCTTGGTATTTTGTCCTTTAAGCTGGTAAATATCAGCTTGCCGCTTTCGTTAGGAGAGAAAAAACCAAAATCGCCTTGGCCACCTGCATATATTTTATGATCGAAACCTATTTTGATTGATCTTACAATGGTTTTGTTTGGTAGGGGATATATCTTCCAGCGGCTACCATCAAAAGTGAGTACACCTTCATCATTGGCAAAGTACATTACGCCATTGCGATCTTGTTGAATATCCCAGTTGTGTGTGCCGGCACTATAAACATTGTTGTCGTAGTTTACAATGTCGGGCATACCTATAGGATTTTGGGCAAAACCCAAAATGTTTAGAGATATCAGAAGTATGGAAAATATTTGGCTTTTCATTACTGAAATAAAAATAGGTAAAAACTTCTCTTCTTCAAATGTTGTAGGTGCAAACTGCTTTATTATGTTATTTTAAGCGGTTTTGATGTAGTTTTGTAGGGGCTGTAAATTTGGAAGCTTAATGGTTTTACAGATAATTTTACATCAAAATCATTAACCAAATTTTTAAATCGTATGAACTACAAGTTGTTAGTAAGGCAATATTGTCTTCCGCTGGTAGCATTCTTTTTTCTTTTCATCTCTGGTTGTAAAGAAGAAGATTACGCTAGCAAATTAGGAACTGCCGCAAAGGCATCATTTAAGGTGACCAAAGTACAAGGCAAACCAAATACCTATCTTTTAGAGAGTACTTCTCAAGACGCTTATCGTTACCAATGGGATTTTGGTTTAAACGAAGGTTTGAAATCTGGCGGTGCCGCTATTGAAGCTTATTTTATTTTTAAAGGCACGTATAACGTGAAATTGTATGCGTACGGCGAAGGTGGGTATGATATCGCAACCCAACCGATAGTGGTAGAACAAGACGATTTTACGCCAACGCTTAATAATGAAACCTACAAGTTGTTAACAGCACACGCCTGGAAACTAGACCCTGTAGGTGCTGCCCCTATCATTGTAGGTACAGAAGGTAATCCTTCTGAGTATTTTCAGGGGGGTAGTTTAGCAGATTGCCAAATTGATGACGACTATACTTTTTCTTTTGCAAACAATGCTTTTAAGTTAACCTACCGAGCAAATGGGGCTACCTTTAATGGAGGCAACGTAGATCCAAACTATAATTGTGGTACAGATAGGTCTTACGAATCTGCATTTACATTTAGTACAGCAGTAGAAGGCGCAGGTATTGCTACTATCACAATTCCTAACACGCCACCAAATAGGTTTATTGGGGTAACCGATGTTGAGTCGAACAATTACCGAATTATTTCTATTTCAGATACGGAAATGGTTCTACGTTCGGGGAAAATTAACGAACCAGTGCATACCATGCGTTTCGTGAAAAAATAAGAGCACATCAAATTTTTAATTAAAGCTAAATATAAATATGAAAAGAATTCGACTATTAATCGTGTTACTGATTTTTTCAGTAGCCTTGCCAGAGGCCTTTGCCCAGAGCATCACCGTATCTGGTGTGGTTAAGGACAAAACTGGACAAGAAATTCCAGGGGTTTCGGTTATCATAAAAGGAACTACTACTGGTGTATCTACTACAGCAGATGGCAAATACGCTATTACTGTGCCCAAACCAGGTACCACAGTTGTGTTTTCATTTATCGGGATGACTACCCAAGAAATCATCGTTACCAAATCAGAAACGATTAACATTGTAATGGACGATGCGGCCAACACCCTAAATGATGTAGTTGTGGTGGGTTTTGGTACGCAGAAGCGAAGCAATGTGACTGGTTCTGTAGCTACGGTAAACAACAAGCAGTTAGTGCAAACCCCAGTAGGCGATTTAAGTAATGCCCTAGCGGGTCGTACCCCGGGTGTAATTACCAAACAACCTTCTGGAGAGCCAGGGGCTGATGGTACACAAATCTTCATCAGAGGTAACTCTACCTTTGGCGGCGGTAGCATGGAGCCTTTGTTTGTAATTGATGGGGTGGTACGTTCTGGCCGTGATTTTGGACAGATGGACCCTAACGAGATTGAAAGCGTAAGTATCTTGAAAGATGCCTCTTCTGCCGCAATTTTTGGAGTTAAAGGAGCAAATGGCGTGGTTTTAGTAACTACAAAGCGTGGTAAAGCTGGGCAGTTAACTGCAAATTATTCGTTTAACTATGGCTTCTCGCAAGTTACACGCTTGCCAGATGCTTTAGGTTCTTTTGAATACGCTACTTTGTATAACGAAGCTAAATTAAATGATAACCCATTAGCAACGCCAGAATTTTCTTTAGAGCGCTTAGAGGCATTTAGAAATGGTACCGACCCGGATGCTAATCCCAATACCGATTGGATGGACTTAGTGCTTGGAGGTACTGCACCAAGAATGCAGCACAATTTGTCTTTATCCGGTGGTAGTGAGAAAATCAAATACTTTACTTCGTTTGGTTATTTAAACGAAGATGGTTTGTACAGTTCTTTAAACTACAACAGGTACAACGTAAGAAGCAACATAGATATTCAGGCTACTTCTACTACTAAAATTTCGGTTGATTTGTCTGGAAGGCTTGAGAACAAGCTATCTCCGCCGGCAAGTGTAGACAATATTTTTGAACACACTATGCGTAATCCACCAGTGCAGCCGGCTAGGTTCTCTAACGGATTGTTAGCTGCACCAGGGGTTTATCCAAATCCTCTAGCGTTAATTAGCGAAGAGAGTGGTTACAATAGGAACAATGCTAGCTTCTTTATGAGTAATTTTCAGGTGGTACAGCAAATTCCGGGGGTAGAGGGCTTGTCTATTAAAGGGGTTTTAGCTTTCGATAGAAATTTTAACCAAAACAAAACTTGGAATCAGTGGGTGCCACTTTATGCTAGAGCAAATGACGGTACCTATACCATCAATGCACAGTCAAAATCATCGCTTTCTAAAGGTTATGGCGAAGGACAAAGCACAGAATTGCAAGGTCATATCAACTACGACAGAAGATTTGGTAAGCATGGTATTTCGGCTTTAGCCTTGATACTGCAGAAACAAAACCAAGGTACTGGAATTTACGCAGCTAGAAATTCTTACGAAAGTTCGGCTTTGCAGATTTTAAATTTCGGGCCTGCATTAAACGAAGTGCTAAGCGATGGTGAAGATAAAACTGCATTAAGAAGTGCTGCTTTCCGTATCAACTACGATTTTGATGGCAAATACCTTTTCCAGGCCAGTTTAAGGAGAGACGAGTCGGAGAACTTTGCGCCAAGCGAAAGAGTAGGTTATTTTCCAGCATTTTCTGCCGGATGGTTATTAACAAGAGAAAGTTTCATGCAAAACGTAAAGTTTGTGGATTTCTTGAAAGTGAAAGCATCTTACGGTACCTTGGGTAGCGATCGTATCCCAAGCCGTTTTGGCTATTATAACCGTTACAACTTGGTGCCAAACGTTTATCCATTTGGAGGCACGTTTGTTACAGGCCTAACTCCTGGTGCTATTGCTAACGAGAACTTAACTTGGGAAACTTCTATTAAAATGGATGCGGGTATCGAAGCTAAATTCTTCAAAAATCAGTTGGGCGTAGACGTGACTTTATTTAAAGAAAGAAGAAAAGATATTTTAGCAACAAAATCTTTATCTGTGCCATTAAGTTTTGGTGCTGCTTTACCTAGCGAAAACTTTGGTATTGTAGACAATAAGGGTTTAGAAGTAATTTTAACGCACAACAAACAACTGTCTAGCAACTTCTCTTATTTTATTGGCGGAAACTTTACCTACGCAAAAAATAAGATTGTAGAAGCAGCCGAAGCATCAAACATTCCAGAATATAGACGCATTACAGGCAGACCAAATGGAGGTATTTTCGGATACAAAGCCGTAGGTATATTTAGAGATGCTGCCGACTATGCAGCTTCGCCAAAACATAGTGCTTATTTAAGCTCTACTGGGCCTGGCGATATCAAATACCAAGATGTTAATGGAGATGGTATTATTGACGATAACGATATCACCTATTTAGGCAACGGTTCGCTGCCACAAATTTTATATGGTATTAATGGTGGTGTAAATTACAAAGGTTTCGAGTTAAATTTCTTACTGCAAGGAGCAGCACAGTCGCAACAATTGTTTACCCAAAATGCAGCATGGGCTTTCCACAACAGTGGCCGTGTTAATGCGGAGTGGTTAGACAGGTGGACGCCTGAACGTCCGGATGCCCCACTACCTCGCTTAACCTTAAATACCAATGGTAACAACTATTTGGTAAGTAGTTTCTGGGTACAAAACTCAAGTTACCTGCGTTTAAAAAACGTGGAGTTTGCCTATACACTAAAATCTAAGCTGTTATCTAAAATTGGAGCCAACAACTTAAGGATTTATGCGCAAGGACAGAACTTATTTACCATTACCGATCTCATTAACCTAGATCCAGAGAATACCAATGGCATCGGTAGGTATTATCCTCAACAAAAGACCTACACTTTTGGAGTTAACATACAGTTCTAATAACCAATCGTTGAAATGAATATTAAAAGAAAAGATATGATTAAAAGATATAAATGGTTGGTTGGCGTAATGGTGGTTACGCTAGCAACTTTCTCTTGTAAAAAAGACCTCTTAGATATCAAACCAATTGATTTCGTGTCGGATGCTGCTGTTTTTGAAGACATCACACTTACCAATCAGTTTGTAAACGACATTTATGGTACTTTGTTAAGTGGTTTCGAGCGTCGTGATTTTGGTTATACCGAAGGTTGGGCAGCTGGCTTTGCCAATTTAGATATGATGACCGATGACATTGAGGGCCACAATGATTTGCCAATGAACAGAGTGCAAGAAGGAGATTTAAATTCTAATTTCTCAATGGGCACACAACTTTGGGCAGCAAACTATACGTTAATTAGAAAAGCCAATACCCTAATTGCACGTATAGACGGTGTGCCAACAACAAATACGGCATTAAGAGATCGTTTAAAAGCAGAAACTAAATTTTTAAGAGCTTTCGCTTACGCAGATTTGGTAAAGTCTTTTGGCGGCGTTCCGCTAATTATTACAGAACAGAATGTAAACGATGATTTAGAAGTGCCAAGAAATACTTATGACGAATGTGTAGCATTTATCATTAAGGAATGTGACGAGGCCGCTGAGGTATTGGCGCCTTCTTATCCTGATGCCGAGCTGGGAAGAGCAACAAAAGGAGCTGCATTGGCTTTAAAAGCGAGAGTATTGCTATATCACGCTAGCCCGCTTAACAACCCAAGTAATGTTGCTTCTAGGTGGGATGACGCAGCTAAAGCAGCTAAAGCGGTAATGGATATGTCTCCAGCTACTTACTCTTTACACCCAGATTATTACAGGTTGTTTATGGATAAAGCAGGGAACAAAGAGGTAATTTTTGCCAAGAAATTTGGCCGTCCTAACCGTACACACCAAAGCGCTTGGATGTTGCACATGAGTTTTACACCAACAGGTTGGGGAGGTTGGGGTGCTTTCCACGCTACGCAAAATTTGGTAGATGCTTTTGAGATGAAAACAACAGGCTTGCGTCCAGACGAAGCGGGCTCTGGTTACGATCCTCAAAATCCTTATGCTAATCGCGATACTCGTTTAGATAAAGCAATGCTGATGAATGGTTCAGCTTTTAAAGGCATTACAGTAGAAACTTTCCAAAGTGCAGATCTGAACGTTTTTCCTGACGGCAATGCCAATGGCCGTACCAACGGAGATAGAACCAAAACTGGCTATGGACTACGTAAATTTATCGATGAAAAAAATATGACTGCAGATGCGGTTTATCAAGGTGGCGATAACGATTGGATTTTTATGCGCTATGCAGAAGTACTTTTAAACTATGCAGAGGCTAAAAACGAATTTAGCGGTCCAGACGGAACTGTTTATGATGCTTTGGATGAAGTGCGTCAACGGGGAGGGTTGCCTCTATTGACAAGAAACTTTACTCAAACTACTTTGCGAGAGAAAATCCGTAATGAGCGTAGGGTAGAGCTTTGTTTCGAAGAGCACCGTGTTTACGATGTTCGTCGTTGGAAAACAGGAATGACCTATTTTAATCAACCTGTTTACAGAATGAACGTGATTAAAAATACCGACGGCTCTATTACCTACACAAAAATGGTATTAGAAAACAGGGTATATAAAGAAACCTATAACCTGTTCCCTATTCCTCAAATAGAAAGAGAGAGAAATAGAAAACTGACACCTAATCCTTAAACAAAAATGAAATTTGCCTTTTCTTTGTAACCTAAAAGGAAAGGCAAATTTCCTTATATGAAACCGCCGACATGCAAAAATTAATTTATGGTATAGTAGCTTCTATGTTAACGTTCTCTAGCGTAGCATCTGCCAAAGATCTTACTCCCGTAGAAAACCCACTGCAGCCTATTAAAGTAGAAGTTAGAAAAACTCAAAACGGATTTGAGTTGCTGCGGGGCGGCAAACCTTACTTTGTTAAAGGGGCTGGAGGTACCTCTTACTATCACAGGATAGCGGCATACGGAGGCAACTCTGTTCGTACTTGGGGTACAAATGGTGCAAAAAACATCTTAGATTCGGCTCAAAAAAATGGATTAACCGTAATGATGGGTCTTGCTGTTGTGGCAGAGCGCCACGGTTTTGATTACAACGATTCTGTTGCCGTTAGGAAACAGTTTGAGCGGGTTAAGGCCGATGTAATCAAATATAAAGATCATCCGGCTTTGTTGAGTTGGGGTATTGGAAATGAGCTGAACCTTTCTTATGCTAACCCAAAAGTTTGGCAAGCAGTAAATGATATTGCAAAGATGATCCATGAGATAGATCCAAACCATCCAGCTACCACTGTGCTCGCAGGTATTAACAAAAAAGAAGTAGATCATATTAAGGCAGTAGCTAACGATTTAGATTTTCTGTCTATCAATATTTATGCTGATTTGAGTGTGCTCCCAGCCAGAGTTAAAAGCGTTGGCTGGACTGGTCCATATATGGTTACCGAGTGGGGCCCAACGGGTCATTGGGAAGGTTTGGTAACGGACTGGAAGGCACCAGTAGAAGAAACCAGCAGCGAAAAAGCAGCAGTTTACCTAAGCAGGTATAAATATTCTGTAGAGAAAGATAATGATGTTTGTTTAGGATCTTATGTTTTTTTATGGGGCCAGAAGCAAGAAAGAACGCCAACGTGGTATGGTCTTTTTACGGCCAAAGGCGAAGAAAGTGAAGTGGTAGACGTAATGCAGTATCTTTGGAGTGGTGCGTTTGCAAAAAATAGAGCACCGCACCTTTATGGTTTTACCTTGGATAGCAGGCGCTCAAATCAAAGTGTTTATCTTAAATCTGGAGTAACGTATAGCGCAGCCGCAGATGCTTTCGATCCAGACAACGATGCGCTAACTTATCGTTGGGAGTTATTGCCAGAAGCTACAAAAGTTGGCGAAGGTGGTGATCATGAAGACAAACCAGAAACCGTAGAGACGAATTTCAAAGAAACAGGTAAAGGAAAAGTTAGCTTTACTGCACCTAAAACTTCGGGAGCTTACCGTTTATTTGTTTATGTTGCCGATGGGAAAAATAAAGTGGCTACGGCGAACATTCCATTTTATGTAAAATAAATATCTTAAAGATGAAGAAACATACGTTTTTTAAGCACTGGCTACTGATGTTGCCATTATTGGTTTTTAGCTTCAGCTGTAAGAAAGATGCAAAAGCCGTAGAACCTACCGATTTAAGCTTGGTAGCAACTGTAAGCGCTGATGGAAGTGGCAGAGTAGATTTTATCGCAACGGCTACTAACGCAAATCGATACTTTTTTACATTTGGTGGTGCAAACAATGAAAGCATCAGATCCACCGACGGAAAGGCCACCCATGTTTATCCCGAAGGAGGGACATATACTGTAAAAGTGACCGCCTATTCTGCAAGCGATAAATCAATCGAAATCACAAAGCAGATAACTGTAGATAAAAATGAAGTGATTGATAACACGGGTTATATTTCGCCACAAACTTACCCCGGTATGAGCCTGGTTTGGCAAGACGAATTTAACGGTACTGAGCTTGATGCTAAGTTTTGGACTTTTGAAGAGGGAAACGGTACCGAAGGTTGGGGTAATTGGGAATTACAATATTATCGCAAAGAAAACACCAGAGTTCACAATGGCTACTTAACCATTACGGCTAAAAAAGAAAGCTTCGGAGGTAAAGAATACACTTCGTCGAGAATAAAAACTCAGGATAAAAAAGATTTCCTTTACGGGCGAATAGATATGAGGGCAAAGCTGCCTAAAGGCCAAGGTATTTGGCCAGCTTTTTGGGCTTTGGGAGCCAATATTGCAACAGTAAATTGGCCATTCTCCGGAGAAATTGACATCATGGAAATGGTAGGCGGCGGCCCAGGAAAAGACAATACGCTACACGGTACGGTACACTACGAAGATGGCGGACATAAGTATATTGGTGGTTCGACCACGCTACAAACGGGAGATTTTTACGATAAATTCCATGTGTTCTCCATTGTTTGGACGGCAAATTCAATCAAATGGTATTTAGATAACACTGAATATTATAGTTTCGATACTACAGGTGCAAATAAAGACGAGTTCAGACGCCCATATTTTCTGTTGCTAAACCTAGCCGTTGGCGGTAATTGGCCTGGCGCCCCTAATGCGAGCACTGTATTTCCGCAAAAATATATTGTAGATTATGTGAGGGTATTTCAATAGAGCTATCATCATCACGTTAGTTAAGTGATTATTTGAATGAGCCCCGAGGTGACTTGGGGCTTTGCTTTTAAAAAGCAACACTCATTTTCTTTTCAGGAAAACTTGTTTTTGTGCTTTTTCTTTTGCCGCTTTTTTCAACGTGAAGAATATTCATTTGATCGTCAAACAAATCATACAACACACCATTATATACGGTCAATGTTTTAAATACGGGCACATTACCAATTTCTAGATATACATTGGTCGCTTCATGATCGTTCTCAAATCCTAGGTAGTTATATTTGGCAGCCTTGCCATCAACAGTAAATTTTAAATTAGTCTCAATATAACTCTCGATCAAGGCATTCATCTCCTTTTCTTTATTTTTCGCATACAAATCAGTTTTAGTTTTAAATTGTTTGCTCAAAACGTTTTCAAAATCATCGGTAAATATTCTACAAGTAATTTCTAAAGATTTGTTTTTTGCATTGTGTGTAATTTCAGTGGTGCTTACGTGAAAGGGATGTCTTTTGTTGGCTTCCTTAGACAGAAAAACAAAAGGAATGATCAAAAAAAGTAACAATTTTGAAGATATTGGGCTCATTTTACGAAATAGACTTTAAAATTAATAGAAAGAACCTAACTTAGGTAATATTTCACAAGCTAAAATTCAACTTTACTATGCCGTTCTCCGATTTCATGTTTTATTTTGAGTTAGGTTGGTCGCATATTGTAAGTTTAGAAGCATTAGATCATCAACTTTTTATATTGGCATTGGTAGCCATTTACACTACCAAACAAATTAAGCAAATTTTGATATTGGTTACCGCCTTTACCCTTGGCCATTCGGCTACTTTGGCACTAAGCGTTTTAGATATTATCCGCTTTGATAGCAAATGGGTAGAGTTTTTAATTCCTTGCACCATTTTTATTACGGCTTTAGTTAACTTGTTTAAGAACGGAAAAAGGAGCAAAAACGTACAAGTCAATTATTTTTTAGCGCTGTTTTTTGGTTTAATTCATGGTATGGGCTTTGCAAATTCGGTCCGTATGATGCTGGCAAAAGACCAATATATAGGCTGGGGCTTGTTTGGCTTTAACTTGGGGCTAGAAGTAGGCCAAATTGTTTTTGTAGCACTTACTTTGTTGATTTCTAGTGTGGTCCTATATTTCTTTAAAATAAGGCAAAGAGATTGGGTTATATTTTTATCTTCTGCTGTTTTTGCTTTAGCTTTACAAATGGCTTTACAGCGCGTACCTTTTTAATAAAATCAAAATGAAAAAAGTTTACGGTTTTTGTTTAAGTGCTATCTTGTTCGCTTCGGTAGCAGTGGCACAAAATATCCAAAATAATCCGGGGAGCAACCATGGCAATAAGTTTGAGCAATTGGGCACCATTTTACCTACGCCCAACGAGCAACGTACCGCCAGTGGTGCGCCCGGAGTTAAGTATTGGCAACAACATGCTGATTACGATATCAAGTGCGAGCTAGATGAAAATACGCAGACCTTAAAAGGTAGCGAAACCATTACCTACCATAACAATTCGCCAGATCCGCTAACCTACATCTGGATTCAGTTAGATGAAAATCAGCATAACAGTCTTAACAATGCCAATTATCAGAGCGCAACTAAAATGCCTGCAAGAGCAACAGATAAGCAACTGGAAAATTTTGCGCTTAACTCCGCTGATAATGGCTTTGGGTTTAATATCCTGAAAATTACCGATGCACAAGGCAAAAGCCTGAAATATACCATCAATAAAACCATGATGCGTATAGAAACCCCGGTGTTAAAATCTGGGGATAAGTTCGTTTTTAGTATCGATTGGAATTACAAAATTGTAGATAGGATTGCCAAGGGCGGAAGAGGCGGATATGAGTTTTTTCCAGCAGATGGAAACTATTTATTTACGATGGCGCAATGGTATCCACGTTTATGTGTTTATAGCGATTTCCAAGGCTGGCAAAACCACCAGTTTACCGGTCGTGGCGAGTTTGCCTTAACCTTTGGCGATTTTAAAGTGCAAATGACCGTTCCGGCAGATCACTTGGTGGGCTCAACCGGCGAATGTCAAAACTACGCCCAAGTACTTACACCAACGCAGCTATCTCGTTTTAATACAGTAAAAACAGCCAAAGCTCCGGTAGAAATTGTAACCTTAGCCGAGGCAAAAGCTGCAGAAGCCAAAAAATCGACCGCTAAAAAAACTTGGATCTTCCACGCCAAAGATGTGAGAGATTTCGCTTGGACATCATCACGCAAGTACATCTGGGACGCCATGAACCAAAAAGTAGCAGACAAAGATGTGCTTTGCATGAGCTTTTACGGAAAAGAAGCTTACAACCTTTACAGTAGGTATTCTACCCGGGTGGTGGCGCACAGTATCAAAACCTACTCCGATTTTACCATTCCTTATCCATATCCGGTAGCTCAAAGTATCGAAGCTGCAAACGGAATGGAGTACCCGATGATCTGTTTCAACTATGGAAGAACCAACGAAGACGGAACTTACAGCGAAACAGTAAAAAATGGGATGATTGGCGTAGTGATCCACGAGGTGGGCCACAACTTTTTTCCAATGATCATCAACAGTGATGAACGGCAATGGAGCTGGATGGACGAAGGACTGAACACCTTCACGCAATTCTTAACCGAATCGTCTTGGGATGATAAATTTCCGAGCAAACGTGGCCCGGCTTATGCCATTGTGCCTTACATGAAGTTGCCAAAAGACCAGTTAGAGCCCATCATGTCTAACTCAGAAAACATTGTACAGTTTGGTCCTAATGCTTATGCTAAACCTGCAACAGGTTTAAATATTTTACGTGAAACCATTATGGGCCGCGAACTTTTTGATTATGCTTTTAAAGAATATTCGAGAAGATGGACTTTTAAGCATCCAACGCCAGCAGATTTTTTTAGAACGATGGAAGATGCCAGCGGCGAAGACTTGGATTGGTTTTGGAGAGGGTGGTTTTACAGTACCGATGCCTGTGATATTTCTTTAGACGAGGTAAAATATGCCAAAGCTGATTTTCCGAAGCCGGCAAAAACAAGCAAGCAAAAGCCAACTGTAGACAAACCTATTCTAACGGATGACGATATCAGTAAGCAAAGAAACAGAGCAGATAAAAGCATCAAGTTCTATACAGATCAAGATTTGGAAGCGAGAGATTTCTATTGGAAATACGCCAGAGGTTTGGTACAAATAGATAGTAGCAAAGTAAAAACCCAAGAGATAAGGTTGCCCCTAGAGGAGTTTACCAACGAGGAGAAAGCTAAGTATAGCAATAAGCATTTCTACGAGCTTAACTTTAGTAACAAAGGTGGCTTGGTAATGCCAATTATAGTGGAGTTTACATTTAAAGATGGCACTAAAACTGTGGATAAGATACCAGCGCAAATTTGGAGGCTGAACGAAATTAAAACGTCTAAATTTTATGCGTTAGATAAGGAAGTGGCAGCGATAAAAATTGATCCGCTTCGCGAAACTGCCGATATAGACGAGAGCAACAATACTTGGGGAGCGGTAGAAGCTGTCCCATCTAAATTTCAATTGTTTAAGGCGGCTCAAGCTGCTGCGGGCAGGGGTCAATCTGAGGGTATAAACCCAATGCAGTTGGAAGTTAAAAAAGGCAAATAATAAATCTCGGATAAATACCCTGAAGGCCTCGATTTTTTCGGGGCTTTCTTTTTTCATAACATTTTATCCGAGCAGCTGTTTTATTATTCGTCCTGGTTCGGTACTAATCAATCTTAAAGCTATAATCTTCTTCAAAAGAGATTGTTTTGCGCCTTGCAATGACGATGAGATTTAATAATAACGTATAATACCTAAACTGTATCTTTGTACTAATGAAGTTCAAACTCATCTCAGATTATAAACCTACTGGCGATCAGCCCGGAGCAATCAAGCAATTGGTAGAAGGCGTAAATGCTGCCGAACATTATCAAACTCTTTTAGGAGTTACAGGTTCTGGTAAAACCTTTACCATAGCCAATGTAATTGAGCAAACGCAAAAGCCCACACTAATTCTTAGTCACAACAAAACTTTGGCGGCGCAGCTTTATGGCGAGATGAAACAGTTTTTTCCCGAAAATGCGGTAAACTACTTCGTTTCTTACTACGATTATTATCAGCCAGAGGCGTATATGCCTACCACCAATACTTACATCGAAAAAGATTTACAAATTAACGAAGAGATAGAAAAATTACGCCTACGTTCTACTTCTTCATTAATTTCGGGCCGCAGAGATGTGATTATCGTTTCGTCCATTTCCTGTATTTATGGTATGGGTAATCCAGATGATTTTTCTAAGTCTGTGTACCGTTTTGGCGTAGGTACAAGGGTAAGTAGAAATGCTTTTTTACACCACCTGGTGGAAATTTTATATGCTCGTACCATCAATGATTTTAAACGTGGCACTTTCCGAGTAAAAGGTGATACCGTAGATATTTATCCAGCCTATATGGATTACGCTTATCGTATTTCATTTTTTGGGGATGACATTGAAGAACTATCAGCTATCGATCCGATTACGGGAAAAACTTTAGAGAAATTGGAGGACATTGCCATTTACCCTGCCAACCTTTTTGTTACGCCAAAAGACAGGTTTAACCAATCTATTTGGGGCATACAAGAAGAATTAGAAGCTCGTAAAACACAGCTTTTAGGAGATGGTTTAAATTTAGAAGCCAAACGTTTAGAAGAGCGTGTTAATTTCGATATAGAAATGATGAAAGAGTTGGGTTACTGCTCTGGAATTGAGAATTATTCTCGTTTTTTCGATGGCCGTACACCCGGTATGCGCCCTTTCTGTTTGCTAGATTATTTTCCAGATGATTACCTGATGGTAATAGATGAAAGTCATGTAACGGTTCCGCAAATTAGGGCCATGTATGGTGGCGATAGGTCGAGAAAGTTATCATTGGTAGAATATGGTTTCCGCTTACCATCAGCATTAGATAACCGTCCATTAAACTTTGAAGAGTTTGAGCGTTTAGCCCCACAAACCATTTATGTAAGTGCAACACCGGCCGATTATGAGCTTCAAAAATCTGAGGGAGTGGTAATTGAGCAGGTAATTAGACCTACTGGGTTGTTAGATCCATTGATCGAAATTCGTCCCGCGATAAACCAAGTAGATGATTTGTTGGACGAGATTGATAAAACCATTAAGCAAGGCGACCGTGTTTTGGTAACCACACTGACCAAAAGAATGGCAGAGGAACTGACTAAATACATGGACCGATTGAACATCAAATGTCGTTACATCCACTCTGAAGTGAAGACCCTAGAGCGTGTAGAGATTTTGCGTGGCTTGCGTTTGGGCGAGTTTGATGTATTAATTGGGATTAACTTGCTGCGAGAAGGTTTAGATTTGCCAGAAGTAAGTTTTGTTGCGATTTTAGACGCTGATAAAGAGGGTTTTTTACGTTCGGACAGGGCATTGATTCAAACCATAGGTCGTGCTGCCCGTAACGATAGAGGCCGTGTAATTATGTACGCGGATGACATTACCGAATCGATGGAGCGTACCATTAGCGAAACCAACCGACGGAGGGAAAAGCAGATTGCCTACAACTTGGAGCATGGCATTACACCAAAAACGGTTGGCAAATCTAAGGAAGAAATTATGGAGCAAACTTCTGTGTTAGAGGTTTCGGAAAAGCAAAAAGCAAGGGCAAAAGCTTACGTAGAAGTGGATGAGGTAAGTGTAGCGGCAGATCCAGTAGTGCAGTACATGACCAAACCAGAACTGCAAAAAGCATTAGATAAATCTCGTAAGGAAATGCAAAAAGCAGCCAAAGAAATGGATTTCTTGCTAGCAGCCCGACTACGCGACGAAATGTTTGCTTTAGAGAAAGTGTTTGAAGAAAGGTTTGGGAAATAAGCGCTCCTTGCCGTCATTCCCACGTAGGCGGGAATCTCAACGAAAGAGCTAGTTTGAGGGCTTAACCAATGAACTAATTCGACAAACGGAAAAGTGTCAACTCATAACCCGTAAATTGCAACAAAATATATGCAAGGACAGAATAGAAACGAAATTTACCCAGGTTTGGAAGTGGGTATCATCCTTAAAAAGGATCAAAGAAACGGCAATGTAACCTACGGCGTGGTCGAAAAATTATTAACCTCCTCAGCATTTCACTCTAGAGGGATAAAAGTTCGTTTAGAAGATGGCCAAATAGGTCGCGTTTGTGAAATAGTAGAAGACAATTAGTTTTCTTAACTTAGGACTAGCTAAATCAAACTTCTTCAGTAATCTATGAAAAGAGCTGCTATAACCTGCAAGAATTGTGGTCATCGTTACCAAGGAAAATATTGTCCCGAGTGTGGGCAGTCAGCCAATGTCGATAAAATAGATTTCCATTACTTTCTTCACGATATACCTCATTCTGTTTTTCATGTAGATCGCGGATTTTTCTACACCTTAAGGCATTTAATTTCTAGGCCAGGCAAAGCACTAAACGACTACCTCTCTGGGAAACGGGTAAAGCATTTTCGACCTTTTGCCTTTGTGGTAATTATGAGCACCTTATCAACGCTTTTTGCAAAGGTGGTAAATTATTTGTTGCAAGTAAGGTACGAAACGCAAAATCCAGGCGCTAGCATAGAAATTAACCATAGCTTTTTCGCTCACTACCCCAGTTTACTCATTTTTTTACTCATCCCATTGTTAAGTTTGGTAACCTGGGTTTTTCTAATCAAGAATAAATATAATTATTGGGAGCATTTCCTAATCAATACTTACTTGGCGGCCTATCTAAATGTTTTTTTAATATTCGTCAACTTTTATCAGCTGCTTAAATTTTATGTATTGGGCAGTCTAAGTGTTAATTACACCATGTTCATGGTATTGTTCATGTGTTATTATGGTTATGCCTTCGGCGGATTAATTAGAAAAAATCAAGCTTCAATCTTTAAAATGATACTTGTATTACTCATAATGAACTGCATGTTGGCTTTGATTTATCTAACCGCCTTCAGTTTAACGGGAATGATGACACCGTGGTGGAGCGCTCCCGCATAATTTTTTCAATTGTAATGAAATTGCAATGAAAGTCGTTATTTGAAACAAAAAGCACAAGGCAAAGTCTATATTTGTAGTAACAGTATAAAAATGGGTATAATTAAGTTTTTAATAATAGCAATCATTGTTTTATGGGTAATTAGATTACTGATGAGGATTATATTTCCTATGGTAATTAAAAATGCCTTTAGCAAAATGCAACAACAGGCCACGGGTCAACAGCAACGTCCGGTTAGGCCAGAGGGTACAATTTCTATAGATCACATGCCTAAAAAGGAGAAGAGGAAGGGCAATGCCGATAATTTAGGCGAATTTGTAGATTACGAAGAAGTTAAATAACTATCTCGAAAGCCACTTCCTAATTGGTAAATCGTAAAATTTCATAGCCAAATAGGCAATTATAATTTGTCCGGTAATTAACGACGGAATTACCCAAGCCAAAGTTTGGTGGTTGGGTTGCACTTGTGCGTAATAATTGCCAAAAGCCCAAAGTACAAAATAATGGGTAATGTAAAGCGGATAAGAAATTTGTCCTGAAAACCTACAAATACTTTGGTGCGCTGGGTTTAAAGCAGCGCCTGCACCCAAAGCAACCAATAAAGGGAAATATAGCACAATAATTAGCGGTTCTACAAGCCAGTTCCAGTTGTCTCTAAAAGGCACAAAAAATGCCAAGCCTAACAGCAATGCTATTAAAGGAAACCCTAAGCGGTTTTTAATAATAAACTGATAACGGAATATACACATGCCGGCTAAAAATGAAAAAGCCACCCTAACTCCCCCGTGCCAAAAATTACTTCCTGCCCAACCGCCACCAACGTTGCCAACCGCCTTTGCAACGTAAAAAAGACCAGCTGCGGCTACAACGGTTAACAGCAACAGCCAAATTCTTTTAAGGCGATGTAATACCAAGGCATAAACAATGTTAGCTACATATTCCCAAAAAAGTGTCCAAGCAGGGGCATTTAAACCAAAATTATTAAAAGCTCGCTCTGCAATAATAGGATAGGGGATCATCAATACTGATGCGCCAACAAGTAATGCTATTTTTAATCCACTGTAAGCTTCCCAATGGTTGCCAAATGGGTCAAATATGAAACCTAATAAGCCTAAAAGGGTGCCCAAAATTACCAGCGGATGTAGCCTAATTAACCGCTGCTTGAAGAAAGTTTTTAGTCCCATTTGCGGCAAGCGATCATCATAGGCATAGGCAACCACAAAGCCCGATAAACAGAAGAAAAAATCTACTGCTAAGTAAGCATGAGCAATCAAATCATCTGGATGAGGGGTGTACATTTCAATAAAATGGAACACCACAATACCAAGAGCAGCTATACCACGCAAACCATCTAAAATTTCGAAATGTGCTTTGGATGTTAACGAATAGGATGAAGAAGTTGCGCTCATATTTGTTTTAGAATAAGTTTCAAGAATAAGCATTTAGCTTGGCTTGGGCAAGGTTTTGATGTACATACGTTGTTACATAAACCTTGTTGCAGCGTATCCCGATTTTTTTATCGGGAGCAGCGAAAAGAAGGGCCTAAGCAGATAGAAGCACAGTTTTGGCTTTTCTAAAAAAAATAAAATAACAGTGCCTTAACAATCAGTTAATTAGTGTTGGAGACTTTTGTGAAAGATATTATTCATACTATGCTTGAACTATTTCTGATTGTGTGCTTGGTTCTTTTTGTAGCTTTTTTCTTTAGTCCTTACGAGTTAACCGTTGGCGAAGACGAAGATTGATAAGTCTTACAAAGAAATTGGAGCTTTCTGCTTAGAAGGCCTAAAATTTTTATCTCTAAAATTTACTCATGGAGAAAAGAAATGTAGAAATTGTAGTGATTTCTGATGTGCATTTGGGCACCTATGGCTGCCATGCCAAAGAATTGTTAAAATACCTCAAAAGTATTAAGCCAAAAACACTGGTTCTTAATGGAGATATTATTGATATTTGGCAGTTTAGCAAGCGTTATTGGCCAGAAACGCACATGAAAATTTTGCGAAAGCTGATGAAATTTGTTGCCGAGGGTGTAAACGTGTACTACTTAACGGGCAACCACGATGAGCTGCTTCGAAAATTTGCAGATATGAATTTAGGTTCTTTCCATTTACAAAACAAGCTCATTTTGGAGTTAGACGGGAAGAAGGCGTGGTTTTTTCACGGCGATATTTTCGATGTAACCATGCAACACTCTAAATGGCTAGCCAAGTTGGGTGCGGTGGGTTATGATACGTTAATTCTACTGAATAGCATAGTTAACGCTATGCTTACTTTTTTTGGTAGGGAAAAAATGAGTTTTTCTAAAAAAATAAAAGCCAAATTTAAAGATGCCGTAAAATTTATCAATAGTTTTGAGGAAACCGCAGCAGAGCTGGCTATAGAAAATGGGTATCAGTATGTAGTTTGTGGGCACATCCATCAGCCAGAAAAAAGAAACATTTTTGCAAATAATGGAGAGGTGACGTACTTGAATAGTGGCGATTGGGTAGAAAATTTAACTGCCTTAGAGTACTACGAAGGTAATTGGGAGATTTTTAAATATGAGGCAAAAGACTTTGTGAAAGATGAAGTTGAAATGGGCGAACTCTCTGATAGTGAAGATCTACATGGAAAGCTTGATGTAAATATATTATTGCAGAAAATTAAGTTAGAAATTGCCTAAGAGCTAAAATCATCATCATTGGCCAAAAAATGCTAATAGCGTCAAATCAATTAAAACTATAAATACTGCCGAAAAATCTAGATATTAGAAGCCGAATGAAGATACTTTATGCCATACAGGGAACGGGAAACGGACATGTGAGCAGAGCAAGGGAAATAGTTCCACTTTTACAGCAACATGGTGAGGTAGATTTGCTGATTTCGGGTACGCAGGTAGACGTAAAACTAAGTCAAGAAATTAAGTATAATTTTCATGGATTTAGCTTTGTTTTTGGTAAAAAAGGAGGTGTAGATCATTATAAAACCTGGAAAAACATGAATCTTTTTCAATTTAGAAAAGACATGAATGCCATTCCATTAAAAGATTATAACCTCATCTTGAACGATTTTGAACCTATTTCTGCTTGGGCTTGCAGGATGCAAGGTGTGGAAAGTGTATCGTTGAGCCATCAGGCTTCTTTTAAATCAAAAAAGGTTCCTCGCCCAAAAACGGTAGATTGGGGTAAGCTCATTTTAAGTAGGTATGCGCCCACCACACATCATATTGGTTTCCATTTTGATAGGTACGATGATTTTATTTACAAACCTGTAATCAGGAGTGAGATTAGACAGTTGCAGCCAACAAATTTGGGACATTACACCGTGTATTTGCCAGCAATTGATGACAAAGCTTTAGTGAATGTGCTAAAACAAATACCACTGGTGCGATGGGAGGTTTTTTCTAAGCACACCAAAGTAGCTTATGCTGATGGAAATGTTTTTGTAGAACCAATCGATAACGAAAAGTTTAACAAGAGCATGGCAAGTTGCGAAGGGGTTTTTACAGGTGGTGGTTTCGAAGGCCCGGCAGAGGCACTGCATTTAGGTAAAAAATTGATGGTTGCGCCCATGCGTTTTCAGTACGAGCAACAGTGTAACGCTTATGCTTTAAAGCAGTTTGGTTTGCCTGTAATTTGGGGTAGTAATCACAATTGGGTGCCTATCTTAAAGGATTTTGTAACTAAGCCACAAGAGCATCAATTCGATTTTCCTGATGAAACTGCCGCAATTATTGCGCATACGGTAAATACTTTTGCCAGATAAATTTCTTTACTTTGTAGTAGTGTTGATTTAAAAAAGAGTAAAGGCGCTTTCCGCTTTTAGCATTCAGCTTTTGGCACTAAAAAAGCATGATTAACCAGTTTAGAAGCTTACATCCTCTTAATTTATTGCTATTGGTGGCATACCTCATCTTTATGCGGATTGCTATCTTTTTAAATTTGCCTCCGGAGCTAAGTTTCGAAATCTTAGAACCTTACACCAAACTGTTCATTAACCTTCCTAAAGATGCCCTTTCTTCTGAAGCAAATGTGGTTCTTGCCGCGTTAATTACTTTGGTGCAAGCGCTTATTTTCAATAGAATTATAAACAACCACGGTTTGTTGGCTAAGCCTAGCTATTTGCCAGCACTGCTTTACGTTACCGGAACTAGTTTGTTTCTTCAGTTCCTTATACTGAGCCCCGCTTTAATTTGTAATTTCCTCCTCATCATTATCATAGATAAATTCTTAAAGTTGTCTAAAACCAGTAGTGCAATGAGTATCATGTTTGATGTGGGAATGATCATTGCCATAGGTACACTAATTTACTTTCCTTTTATTCTCATGTTGTTAATGTTGTGGTTAAGTTTGTTGATGTATCGTGCTTTTAGCTGGCGTGAGTGGATTTCTGGTCTTCTCGGTTTTTTAACCATTTTTATGTTTGTAGCGGTGTTTTATTATTGGAATGACAATATTCATCGTTTCATTGATATTTGGCAACCTTTAACCAACAAATTTCCTCATAACCTGCAGATTAATTATGACGATTACCTAGTGCTTATTCCAGTAGGCATTATCATGATATTGGCCGCTCTGCAACTGCGTGAAAACTTTTTTAGGAGCTTTATCAGTACTCGTAAAGCCTTTCAGATGTTGTTTTTTATGTTTTTGGTAAGCATATTTAGTTTCTATACAAAAAGAGGAGTTACCGTGGCTCATTTCTTGCTTTGCGTACCTGCGGGCGCCGTTTTGTTGGCCTACTATTTCTCAAATGCCAAAAAGCGCTGGTTTTACGAAACGCTCTTCGCCATTCTGGTTATCTGTATCCAGTACTTTCTGTTTGTTTAGGTTTTGCCACAGATGCACAGATTTATTTGGTTAGAAATAATTATACATCGTCCGATATCTAGTATAGGTTACGAATTGGCGCATTAGTTCTATTATTTAAGTATGATAAATCTGTGCATCTGTGGCTGGTATTATTAACTAAACGTCTTGCTTTAACCTTTTTTAACAAATTGATACCTCGAAACTTGCCAAAGATTAATAGCTTTGTGGCATGAAACTAATAGACGTTTCTTCCTATTCGTAATTTGTTGTTGGGTAACGTAAATATTTAATGCATAATCTGGTCATAGATATCGGCAATACCTATAGTAAACTAGCAATCTTTGAGCAAAAAGAACTCATTTATTTCCAGCAACTTGAAAGGGTTGAAGAGCAAAATCTCTTACAGCTCATTACCGAATATCGGATAGAAAATTCTACGGTCTCTAGTGTGAGCAATCAGATAGAAAATCTAGAAGCATTGCTAAATGTGCACACCAATTATATTCGTTTTAGCACTAAAATAACGGGTAAAATTAAAAACTACTACGAAAGTCCTGAAACTTTGGGACTAGATAGATGGGCAAAAGTTGTAGCGGCACATTGTCTATACAACGGAGATCATACCTTGATGATTGATGCTGGGACTTGTATCACTTATGATGTGCTTACGGCGAACGACGAATACTTTGGCGGAAGTATAAGTTTAGGTTTAAATATGCGTTTTAAGGCTTTGAACCATTATACTGGCCGTTTGCCTTTGGTAGAGTGGGATAAAACAGAAGCAGAAATTGAAGAAGGAACCAATACAAATAAGGCAATTAAACGAGGCGTTTTGCAAGGGGCACTTAACGAAATAGAGGGATTTATTGCCCTAGAGCATAAAAAAAATAAAAATTTAAAGGTGGTAATGACTGGAGGCGACTCGGTTTTTTTGACTAAGCAATTAAAAAATAGCATATTTGCCGCCCAGATTACTCACGAACCATATTTGGTTTTAAAAGGCTTGAATGAAGTTATTACATTATAAAATGAACATTAAAATTAAGTGTGTATATATTGCAACGCTTTCTTTGCTAACGCTTTCGATAGGTGCTTATGCGCAAACAACAGTACAGTCTCCCTATTCTAAATTTGGCTTAGGTAACCTAAGAGGTTCTGTATTGCCGCAACAAAGAGGTATGGGTGGTATTGGCGCAGGTGTTTTCAGGTCTAGCTATATCAATAATATCAATATGCAAAACCCGGCTTCTTATGCGGGTATTAACTTAACAACTTTAGATATTGGCGTGTCTGGTAGCTCTACCGAGTTAAGAACCAGTAATTTGAGCGAAACAAGCTTCAATTCTTCGTTAAGCCATGTTGCTATGGCATTTCCGCTAACTCAAAAATCGGCAGTGAGCATTGGTATTTTACCTTACTCAGAGCTTGGTTACGATTTTAAAAACACCACTACCATAGGTACGGGCACTAACGCTAAAACAGTGGATTATTTATATAATGGCGAAGGAGGATTATCTAAGGCTTACATTGGTTATGGTATCCAATTTGGCGATCATTTTAGGGTAGGAGCAAATGCAGAATATCTTTTCGGTAACTTAATTCAGAGCAGGGCTACAGAAATAGCAGAATTAGGTGCGGTTAATTCTCGCGACCAAGTAAAGAATAGCATTTACGGTATGAATTTTAGCTACGGTGTGCAGTACGATTTCCGTTTAGGCAATAAAACATCTTTAGTGCTTGGCTACTCAGGTTCTGCTAGTTCTAAATTAAATTCAGAAAGAAGCCAATACACTACTATTTACAACAAAGACTCTCAGGGCAATGCACAATCAGCGCTAGATACGTTAGATTTTATAGAAAACGGAAAGACAAATCTTAAGCTGCCGTTAATGCACAACTTCGGGTTTACTTTACAGAAAGAAAACAAGTGGTTAATAGGTGCAGATTATCGTATGGGTAAATGGTCTCAAATGACTATCGATAATGTAAATCAAAACCTTCAAAATACCTATGGCGTTTCTGTTGGTGGGCAATTTACGCCAGACATAACCTCAATTAATGGTTATTTCAATAGGGTAGATTATCGCTTAGGCTTAACTTACGATAAAACCTATATCCAAATGAATAACCAAGATGTGAAACAAATGGGGGTGACTTTCGGATTAGGTTTGCCGTTGAAATCTGCTTATGGAAGGTCATCGTTCTACAAAATGAATGTCTCTGCCGAGGTGGGCAGAAGAGGTAAAATAACTAATGGGCTAATCCAAGAGCGTTATGTTACTTTCCATTTAGGTTTCATGTTAAACGATAAGTGGTTCCAAAGGTTTAAGTTTGATTAACAAGGCTAAAAGCAAAAAGCTGAAAGACCAAAGAAGTATAGCGTTAAAAGAACAGCATATTGAATAGCGGTAATAGGAAAGATTTTAGTATTTGGTGTTTGATCTTCGGTTTCCGAAAACCGGAAGTCAGACTCCTATACTCCTTGTCCTTTGGTCTTTGGTCTTTGCTCCTTCTGCTCTCTTCCTGCGAAGGTGACGACTTAAAAAAAGTATCTGCCATTGATGCTAAAAAAGTTACGCTAAGTAAAGACCGCACTTATGGCGTAGAAGTAATTTACAGCGATTCTGCTAAAGTAAAGGCTAAAGGTTATGCCCCAATTTTAGATAAGGTTAAGCCATCTACTGGTGCGGTTTACAGCGAAATGCCAAAAGGGGTAAAAATCTATTTTTTAGATGATTTTCTGAAAACCAAAGGCAGTATCACATCAGATTACGCTATAAATAAGGAAACAGAAAGAATAACCATTTTCCGGAAAAACGTGGTAGTAGTTACCGATAACATGACCTTTACAACCGAAGAACTTACTTGGGACGAAAATAAACGTTTGTATACTTCTCCTGCAGGTACAGTAACCACAAAAGATGGCAATATTCTTAATGGTACAAGTTTTTCGGCACCGCAAGATTTTAGCACTTACAGTATTACCATGCCATCAGGGCAGGCTAATGTAGAGAATGGGAAACTGCCATAGTTTGAACCATATTTGGCTGCTGTATCTCCTTAGTTTTCAACTCGAAAAACAATTGAAATTTAATATTTCCTAATTTGTTTCAAATTTGTATCTTGCGCCCTCTTAAAATAAAATTAATATAAAGAATAATATGGGTTTAATGACTTTCATGCGTACCAAAATGGGCTATTTCTTGGTAGGAGGTATCGCAGTAGTATTGGCGTTATTTGTTTTAGAACCATTATTGCAACAAGGTTCGGCAATATTTGGAGCAAGTTCAAGAACTGAAGTAGGTTCTATTGATGGCGAAGCTATTAAATACGATCAATTTAATGCTAAAGTAGAGCAAACTTCTGCTCAATTTAAGCAACAATATGGTGGTGTAATGAACCCGCAAATGCAAGCAATGGCGGTAGATCAAGCTTGGCAATCTGAAATTGCTACCGTGGTTTTGGGTAAAGAATTTGAACGTGTTGGTTTAACTGTATCTGCAGATGAACTTTTTGATCTGGTACAAGGCAAAAACCCTAGTCCATTGATTACGCAGTATTTCGGTAATCCACAAACTGGAGAATTTGATAGAGCTGCTGTCATCTCTTCTTTAAAATCAAAAAGCCAAAACCCTCAATTGGCTCAACAATGGTTGCTGCTAGAAAGTGAAATCGAAAAACAAGCTTTACAACAAAAATACACCAAGTTGATCAGCAATTCTGTTTACGTTTCTAGCTTAGAAGCTAACGATGAATACCTGAACCGTAACAAACTGGTAAACTTTAAATATGTAAACCTTGACTATAGCTCTATCTTAGATGCTAACGTTAAGCTAGAAGATGCAGACTATAAAGCTTACTACGAAGAAAATAAAAAACGTTTCGATAATCCTCAAGAAACAAGAGATTTGCAATATGTGTCTTTCAGTATCCAACCAACTGCTGCAGACAGTGCAATTGTAAAATCTCAAGTAGAGAAGTTGGCGGCAGATTTCAAAACCACACCAAACGACTCTTTGTTTGCTGCTAACAATTCAGATGTTAAAGTGCCTTATACTTACCTTTCTAAAGGTAAATTAGATCCAGCCGTAGATTCGGTAATTTTTAACTATTCAGCAGGTAGTTTCTACGGACCTAAATTCTCTGGCAACTCATATAAATTAGTTAAAGTGATTGATAGCCGTTTCTCTCCAGATTCAGTAAAGGCTAGTCATATCTTAATTAACCCAGCTCAAGTTGGTGGCGATGATAAAGCCGTTAAGTTAGCAGATTCTTTAAAAGCCTTAGCACAAGGCGGAAGTAGTTTTGCAGAATTAGCTAAAAAATACAGTGTTGATGGTTCTAAAGACCAGGGAGGCGATTTAGGTACGTTTGCACGTGGTGCTATGGTGCCAGAGTTTGAAAATGCAGCTTTTGATGGTCGCCCTGGCGATATTAAAGTAGTTAAATCTCAATTTGGCGTTCACGTTATCAAAATCGAAAAACAAGTAGGTTCTTCTAAAGTAGTAAAGCTAGCTTACATCGAAAAAACTTTAGCTCCTAGCCAAAAAACAAGAGATGCGGCCTATAAAAAAGCAAATGCTTTCTTAGCCGAAGTTAAATCTGACAACTTTAGTGCTTTAGCTCAAAAACAAGGTTACACCGTTGGTTTAGCAGATAGAATTACAGCTACTCAAGGTTATGCTCCAGGTTTAGATAATCCACGTCAGTTAATTAGAGATGCCTATGAGGCAGATAAAGGCGAAGTTTTAGCGCAAGTTTACAATATGGATAATGCTTATGTAGTTGCTCAGGTAACTAGCATTAAACCTAAAGGACAGCTTTCTTTAGAAGATGTGAAGAAACAAATCGAGCCTCAAGTTTTAAACGCTAAAAAAGCTAAAATGTTAACCGAGAAGTTTGATAAAGCTTTGTCAGGTGCTTCAAATATCAATGCAGTAGCCTCTAAAGTTGGCAAAACAGCCGTTCCAGTTCAAAATATGGTGTTTGCTAATCCAATTATTCCGGGTTTATCACAAGAAAACAAAGTGGTGGGTACGGTATTTGGTTCTCAAGTTGGTAAATTATCTAAAGCTATTACCGGCGATAGAGGTGTATATGTTTTTGTGGTAGACGGTTTTACAAATCCAGCGCCTTTGGCAAATACATTTAAACAAAAAGAAAGCATGCTAATGAACATTAGCCAACGTGCATTGGGTAGTGCTTTCCAAGCATTGCAAGAAAAAAGCGATATAAAAGACAATAGAGTGAAATTCTATTAAGCTTATTTACTTAATTTTGTAACCGTCACAGCTTTAGTTGTGGCGGTTTTTTATTTTGTTGGTCGTCATTTCGAGCGAAGTATAACGTAGTCGAGAAATCTTTAACCTTTGTGTAGCCCCGTAAAGTTGTGTCTTATCACACTTAAAAGATTTTTCCCTTTCGCTTTGCTACAGTCGAAATAACGAAACAGCATTTACACTTTTGACTTTTGTAAAATGGATATTCAAGAAAACATCGTAAATAAAGTTGCCGCTAGCGGATTGATCACGTTTAACCTCGAGGATTATTTAGATAAAGGCGAGCGTGTACTGTATGATATAAAAGACAATCTTTTTCACGGATTGATGTTGCGAGAGAAAGATTTTCGTGAGTTTGTAAAAGAACACAACTGGCAACAATACGAAGGTAAAAACGTAGCAATAACTTGTTCTGCGGATGCAATTGTACCTACTTGGGCATATATGCTGTTGGCTAACAAAATGAAGCCCTACGCCAACGAGATTGTATTTGGTGATTTAGACTTGTTAGATACCATCTTGTTCTCAAAGGCCTTGGCAAAAGTAAATTTAGAAGATTACGCTAGTCAGCGAGTGGTGGTTAAGGGTTGTGCAAATCCCCAAATTCCAGTTTCTGCTTATGTAGAAATTACAGCTTTACTTACCCCAGTGGTTAAAAGTATCATGTATGGCGAACCTTGTTCTACAGTTCCAATCTACAAACGCAAGGATTAATGAAGATAACGGCGTTGATTGAGATAGATGTATATTTAACTTCGAGTGATTTAAACAACTAAACCTGCATACAAAAGTTTGGATTACTTTTTGTTTTAATAACTGTATGAGAAAATTGTCGTTGATATTAGCCTTGGTCGCAATAGCTAGTTTTGTGTTTGCCCAAGAACTTCCAGTAAAGAAAGAAGCTGCATTTAAAGAAGGAGAAGTTTTAAGCTACAAATTAAAATACGGTTTTATTACTGCGGCAGAAGCTACCATAAAAGTAGAATCTTCTGATATGAAATTTGATGGCAAGCCAACCTATAAATTAGTGGTAGATGCTCGTACATCTGGTACCTTCGATGTGTTTTATAAAATTAGAGATCACTACGATTCGTATATCGATAAGACAGAATTAACCCCTTATTTTTATCAAGAAGATGTAAGAGAAGCCAAATATCGCAGGCAAGATAAAGCCAGGTTTTACCAAGATGGTAAAAAGGTAATAGCCAATAAAGGCACATTTGCTGCACCTACCACACAAACTTTTGATTTGGTTTCTGCCTATTATTTTGCCCGTAGTTTAGATATGTCAAAAATTAAAGTAAACGATACTTTTAAGTTGAATTACTTTTTAAGCGACGAAATTTCGGCTTTGGAGATCCAATATGTAGGTAAAGAAACTATTAAAACGAAGTTGGGAAATATCAGTTGTCTAAAATTTAGTCCATCTATTAAGCCCGGACGAATTTTTAAAAAGGATAGTAAGTTGTACCTTTGGATTACTGATGATGGTAATCGAGTTCCGGTAAAAGCACAGGTGGAAATTTTGGTAGGTTCGGTAACGTTAGAAATAAAATCGGCCGATGGCCTAAAGTACCCGATAGGAAAGGGTTAATTGTTGATTTGGTTAATCGGTTAATTGTTTTAATCGCTTAGCTGTAGTGCAAAATGGCTAAGCAGAACTTTTCGCTGATGATTTTGAATGAAGTAACAGTTAACCAATTACACAGTTTTAAACAATTAACCATAAAATGATAGAAGTTCAAAGTACCTTATTGCATGAAGATCTGATTAACGAAGATTTTGTATGTAATTTAAGCAAGTGTAAAGGAATTTGTTGTGTAGAAGGAGATGCAGGTGCGCCCTTAGAGCAGTCGGAAAAAGCAATTTTAGAGGAAATTTACCCAAAAATTAAACATTTGCTGGCACCCAAAGGGATTGCCGCAATTGAAGAATATGGTACATCTGTTTTAGATTTGGATGGCGATTTAACTACTCCATGTGTGGATGGGCATAAGGAATGCGCTTATGTAACCTTCGAAAATGGCATTACCAAATGCGCTATAGAAAAAGCTTATGAGCAAGGAATTGTAGATTGGAAAAAGCCCATTTCTTGCCATTTATATCCTATCCGAATTACGAAATACCCTGAATTTGAAGTGCTAAATTATGACAGGTGGCATATCTGTAAAGACGCTTGTTCTTTTGGCCGAGAACTGAAAGTGCCTGTTTACAAATTCTTAAAAGATCCCTTGATTAGAAAGTATGGTGCCGACTGGTACACTGAGCTCGAAGACAATATTGCTTCAAATTCTTAATAAATAATCAAAAGCATCTATTTAATAGATAGTTTCTTATATTTTTGCAACCAACAACATAAATATCGCTTTGAAGAAAATATTAATAACAGGAGGTGCGGGTTTTATTGGTTCGCATGTAGTACGTAGGTTTGTAAATAACTACCCAAATTATCAAGTTATAAACCTTGATAAATTAACTTACGCAGGCAATCTAGCTAATTTAAAGGATGTTGAAGACAAGCCAAATTATCGCTTTGTTAAAATAGACATTACTGATGCTACCGCAATCAATGAGTTGTTTAAAGAAGAAAATTTCGATGCAGTGATCCACTTGGCAGCAGAGAGCCATGTAGACCGTTCCATTACGGATCCAACTGCATTTGTAATGACTAACGTGATTGGTACCGTAAATCTTTTAAACGCAGCCAGAGAATACTGGAAAGGCGATTACGATAAAAGGAGATTTTACCATGTAAGTACAGATGAAGTTTATGGTGCCTTGGGAGAAGAGGGAATGTTTACCGAAACTACAGCTTACGATCCGCATAGTCCATACTCGGCTTCGAAAGCAAGTTCTGATCATTTTGTAAGGGCTTATCATGATACTTATGGTTTAGATTGCGTAATTTCAAATTGCTCTAACAATTATGGATCGCACCATTTCCCAGAAAAGTTAATTCCTTTGGCGATCAATAACATTAAAAATAATAAGCCTGTGCCTGTTTATGGTAAAGGCGAAAATGTGAGAGATTGGCTTTGGGTAGAAGATCATGCTAGAGCAATTGATGTAATTTTTCACGAAGCTAAAACTGGCGAAACTTATAACATTGGCGGGCATAACGAGTGGAAGAATATTGATTTGATTCACTTGTTGTGTAAGATCATGGACCAAAAATTAGGTCGAGAAGCAGGCGAATCTGCAAAGCTGATTACTTTTGTTACCGATAGAGCTGGCCACGATTTGCGCTATGCCATCGACTCTACTAAGTTGCAAGAGAAACTAAACTGGGTACCAAGCTTACAATTTGAGGAAGGTTTGGAGAAAACGGTAGAATGGTATTTAGCTAACGAAGAGTGGTTAAGTAATGTAACATCGGGTAATTACCAATCGTACTACGAAAAACAATACAATCATAATTAGATGGCTAAAGTACTAGTAATAGGTGCTGGCGGCCAATTGGGTCAATGCATTAAAAAAATTGTAGCTAAGCGAAGCATTACAGCAGTTGTGTTTCCAGAAGAAGGAGCGGCAAATATTTTAAATGTAGCAGACCTTTCGGTGCTGTTTCATCAAGAACAACCTAATTACGTAATCAATTGTGCGGCTTATACCGCAGTAGATAAAGCAGAAGACGAAGCCGATTTGGCGAAAGCGGTAAACGAAACTGGAGCTAGTAATTTAGCACAATTATGCAAGCAACACCAAGCTACCTTAATTCATATTTCTACAGATTTTGTTTTCGAAGGAAATGAAATTAAGTTGTTAATTGAAGAAGATGTAACGAAGCCAATTAGTGTGTATGGGGCAACAAAGTTGGATGGCGAATTGGCTATCGCCGAAGAACTAGATCAGCATATCATTCTTCGTACCAGTTGGTTGTATTCTGAGTTTGCCAACAACTTCGTGAAAACCATGCTGAAATTGGGCGCTGAGCGTGATGAATTAAACATCATTGCAGATCAAGTAGGTACGCCAACCTACGCTATAGATTTGGCCAATACCATTTTCGATATCATCCAAAATCCAGAAAAAAAATATGGGCTGTATCATTTCAGTAACGAAGGCGTAACTTCTTGGTTCGATTTTGCCAAAGCCATTTTTGATTTTAGCGGTACGCAGGTTAGGGTAAATCCAATTCCTACGAGTGCTTATCCAACTAGGGCAAAACGCCCACATTTTTCGGTAATGGATAAAACAAAAATTAAAAAAGATTACAGCATAAGCGTACCCTATTGGATGGACAGCTTAAAGGAATGTATTGAGCAACTTCGACTAAACAACCAATAACCAAACAACAAAAAATCCAATTCAATTATGAAAGGAATAATATTAGCTGGCGGAAGCGGCACAAGGTTACATCCATTAACTTTGGCCTGTAGTAAGCAGATGATGCCGGTTTACGATAAACCGATGATTTATTATCCGTTATCTACTTTAATGTTGGCCGGTATCAATGAAATCTTGATCATTTCTACGCCACATGATTTACCAAATTTCGAAAAGCTCTTGGGCGATGGAAGTACACTAGGTTGTAAGTTTAGTTATGCAGTGCAACCCGAGCCAAATGGCTTGGCACAGGCTTTTGTAATAGGCGAGGAATTTATTGGTGAGGATAAGGTGGCCTTGGTGTTGGGCGATAATATTTTTCATGGGGATGGAATGGCCAAATTATTGCAAAATAGCGCTAATCCCGATGGCGGAGTAGTGTTTGCTTACCAAGTATCAGATCCAGAAAGATATGGTGTGGTAGAATTCGATAAAGATAACAAGGCCATATCTATTGAAGAGAAGCCTGCACAACCAAAATCAGACTACGCCGTGCCAGGTTTATATTTTTATGATAATGATGTAGTAGAAATTGCCAAAAATATTAAGCCATCTCAGCGTGGCGAGTACGAAATTACCGATGTAAATAAGGTTTACCTAGAAAGTGGAAGGCTTAAAGTAGGCGTTTTAAGTAGAGGTACAGCTTGGTTAGATACAGGAACGTTTGCTTCGTTAATGCAAGCTGGCCAATTTGTTCAAATTATAGAAGAAAGACAAGGGCTAAAAATTGGCTGTATTGAAGAGATAGCTTACCGTATGGGATACATCACTGCTGATCAGTTAAGAGAAATTGCCAAGCCATTGGTAAAGAGCGGCTATGGCGAATACCTTTTAAAGATTGTTAAGTAGCTGATTTAATATCTTCAACTGCTTATAGCTGTCGTTTCGGGTTTGAAATTAGATTTGTAAATGGATCTGTTTCATCGAAACGATAGCTTTTTTATGTAGTTATAAATTTCCGATCAATGCTTTCATAAATTCCTCGGGTTTTTCCAAATGCGGAATGTGTCCAACGTTGTCAAATTCTACTAGCTTGGCACTTGGTATTTTTGCCGCAGTTGCCTTGCCCAAAAGTTTATATTGCCCGTATTTCTTCTGATCTTCGGTGCTCAGCAATCCTTTGCCTACAATGGTTTTATCTTCTTTACCAATAAGCAACAAGGCAGGTACTTTCAGGTTTGCAAATTCATGCACAACGGGCTGCTCGTAAATCATGGTAAAAGTTAATGCAGCCACTTTAGCCCAACGCGGGTAATCGGCGCTAAAAGTTACGCCACCAGCAATGCGCACCAATTCATCGTAATCAGGTCTCCACTCGGTAAAATAAGAATTCTGATAATATTTTTTTACGCTTGCTGCCGTAGTTTTTAATTCTGTTTGATATTGCTGTTGCGTATTTACATAAGGCACAAAAGCTCGGTAGTCTTCCAATCCAATAGGGTTTTCAAGCACCAGTTTCTCTGTTTTTTCCGGAAATAGCAAAGCAAAACGAGTAGCGAGCATCCCACCCATAGAATGCCCCAAGATGATAGATTTGTTAATTTTCAAACTATCCAATAGTTGGCTGTTCCACTTCGCCATTTGGTGAAAACTGTAGTGGATAAACGCTTTGGAAGATTTGCCAAAACCAATTTGGTCTGGAATAATTACTCGATAACCATTTGCGCTTAGCACCTTGATCACATTTGTCCAGTAGTAACCACCAAAGTTTTTGCCATGAAACAGCGTTACGGTACGTCCATTGGCTTCTGCACTTGGTTGCACGTCCATGTAGGCCATACGTAAATCCTGCCCTTCTATTTGTATTTTGAAATACTTGATTGGATAAGCGTATTGCACTTGTTCTAACGTAATGGATAAAGTATCCGTTTTTTGTGCGAAAAGGTTGATGTTGTAGACGAAAGCGAGGGCAAATAGCAATAGTTTTTTCATGAGAAATCAAATAATTATATAAACGCAAGGGCAACAAATTAGTTTAAATTTATCATTATTTATACTTTTGAGCGACCAAATGGATTTGATATGACCGTGTACGAAATAGGCGTTGATAGGCTAACGATTTCCGCTATTCAAGAAATTATTCAATCGTCGCAAAATATTGCTTTATCGGCTATTGCCGAAGAAAAAATTGCTAAATGCAGAGCTTATTTGGATGATAAAATGAGCAAAACCGAAGATCCGATTTATGGCATTAACACAGGTTTTGGTTACTTGCAACATGTAAAGATAGCGGCAGATCAACTTACCCAACTACAGCATAATTTACTCTTGTCTCATGCTTGCGGCACCGGACAAGAAGTGCCGAAGCCTATTGTCAAATTGATGCTGTTGCTCAAAATTCAATCCTTAAGTTATGGACATTCGGCAATTGCCTTAACTACGGTACAACGGCTGGTAGATTTCTACAATCATAACATTTTACCTGTGGTTTATACGCAAGGCTCATTAGGTGCTTCGGGAGATTTGGCTCCATTAGCGCATTTGGCACTTCCATTAATTGGGGAGGGAGAAGTTTGGTATAAAGACCAAAAAATCTGCACTGCAGAATTGTACCAGCAACTGGGTTGGCAGGCTTTAACTTTACAAAGCAAGGAAGGTTTGGCGCTTATTAATGGCACACAGTTTATGAGTGCTTATGGTGTGTATTGCTTGTTAAAAGCTCAGCATTTATTGGCATGGGCCGATGGGATTGCAGCTACCGCCATTGATGCTTTTGATTGCAGAATTGATCCTTTTTTGCCACAAAGCCACATCATTCGTCCACATAAAGGGCAGCTGCAAACCGCAGAAAATATTAAAAACTGGTTAGAGGGAAGCGAGTTGATTGTGCAAGCAGGCAAACAAACACAAGACCCTTACTCTTTTCGTTGTGTGCCACAAGTTCATGGTGCCAGTAAGGATAGTGTGTTATACATACAATCGGTTTTTGAGACAGAGATTAATTCGGTAACAGATAATCCAAACGTTTTTCCTGAAGAGGATTTAATCATTTCTGCTGGTAATTTCCATGGCCAACCATTGGCCTTAACCTTGGATTTTCTGTGTATGGCATTGGCCGAAATTGGTTCTATTTCTGAAAGAAGAACTTTCCAGTTGATCTCGGGAACGAGAGGTTTACCACCATTTTTGGTAAAGAACGCAGGTTTAAACTCGGGTTTAATGATTACGCAATACACTGCGGCTTCTATTGCCAGTGAAAATAAGCAATTGTGTACGCCAGCATCGATTGATAGCATTGTAAGTAGCAACGGGCAGGAAGATCATGTAAGTATGGGTGCCAACGCAGCCACTAAATGTTTGCGTGTAGCAGAAAATGTGGAGCGCATTTTAGCCATTGAGTTAATTACAGCAACCCAAGCTTTGGAGTTGAGAAGGCCTTTAAAATCATCTCCAAAAATCGAAAAACTGTTGAGCGATTTTAGAGCAGTAGTTAGTTTTAACGAGGCGGATAGGTTATTGGCGAAGGATATTAATGCTGCGGTTCGGTTTATCCACTTAAGAGGCTTGACAAATGATTGTTTTTGAAGACTTACGAAGTTTCTAAAACTTCGTAAGTCTGTAGATATGAAAGTCGGTTTAGCTTACAACGGCACACTAATTCCAAAACTTACATTACGGCCAGGGTTGTAAATATTAGCCAATTTATAGCGGCTTAAATGATTATAATAAAGTTTATTGGTTAAGTTTTGTCCGGTTACCCAAACATTGAACTTACCTTTTTTGGTCTTAAATGAAGTGCCAATTCCGGCATCAAACAAGGTATAGCCATCAGTTTCTGTTTCAAAGGCATCAATTCTATCTTGCTTAAATACATTGGTTAAACCCACTTTAATGAAGCTATCGTTTAAACCTTTAATCTGAGGCTCAAAGCGGATTTCGTTATTTAAACTTGCCGCCGGAATAAAAGGCAAAGGTGAATTGGTTGCGTTGTTGGTTCCTTTTACATAAGCGAAAGTATTTTCAAAGTGCAGCGCTTTTACCAAGTGAAAATCTACCGAAGCCTCGCCACCAATTAAACTGGCATCCGTTTGCAAGAAGCGATACACAGGTAGGGTTTCTACATCTCCTTCTTCGCCAGTATAGTCTATGGTTTCGCTATTTAGGTTACTTAAATAGATGTAATTGTAGATTTTGTTGCTGTAAGCATTTAAGCCTAAAGTGATATTCTCTGCTTGATAAGTTAACCCTAGGTCGAACTGTAAGCTAGTTTCCTGTTTGAGGCTACTGTTACCAATTTCGTACCTAAACGTGCCTTCGTGTTTACCATTGGCGCCTAACTCTGCAATGTTTGGCGCTCTAAATCCAGAGCCTATGTTTCCTTTTAGGTTCAAGTTTTTAGCGATATCAAATGCAAAACCTACTGAGCCAGTAACGTTAGAAAACTTGTTGTTGAAGGCATTAAAAACTTGGTCGCCATCTTCGTTGACCAAATCTTTGCCGTCTATTTTTTTGTAATCGTAGCGTACACCAGCATTAATGGCTCCATTCTCGAAATTACGTTTCAAATAGGCAAAAGCACCAACGTTATTGCTGTTGTAATCTGGAACTAAGAATTCTTCGCCACTGTTTTTGTTGGTTTGGTACATGCCCTGTAAGCCAATGGTAGGCTCCCATACTCCATTGTTAGCGAAAGAGTATTTCACATCGTAAGTGTAAGAGTTTAAACCTAGGTTTAAGCCCGGCTCGTCTTTAGTTTCTTCGAACTCTTTTCTAATGTTGCGCTGAAAAGCAAAGGTAGATTTTAACTGACCGCCGCCAAGTAATACGTTGCTATTTAAGGCCGCACGATAATGGTTGATATTTTGGAAAGGTAGATTTAAAGATCTTTTTTTAGCATCGCTATTGCTAATGATATTTCCATCTTCGTCGGCATAGTTTCCATCTGCATCTGGGCCTTCCTCTACCAAGCCAATGTTTGTGGCGAAGCGAGATAAACTTAAATGGGTATAACCCCAAGTTTTGTTTAAGCCTAACATGGCACTGGTATTGATTTCGTTGAAGCCAGCATTTGGCACTACATGATCTTTGTAGCCAAAGCCATAAGCATTTTTATAAGAAACACGTCCACGGTAGACAAAGCCATTGGTATTACCTTGCATCATTAACGAAGAGCCCGTTAAACCACCGTTGGTATTGTAATTGGTGGTAAAGTTGCCGTTGTAAGTGCCTTCGGCAGGTACTAAATCATCGATGATGTTAATTACACCACCCAAAGCATCAGAGCCGTAGAGTAAACTCGCTGGGCCTTTCAAGACTTCGATGCGGGCAGCAGAAAACTGATCTACCTGTACCCCATGTTCGTCGCCCCATTGCTGGCCTTCCTCTCTCGCACCATCAACCATGGTTAGCACGCGGTTGTAGCCTAAACCTCTTATGGTGGGTTTAGATATTGCACCACCAGTAGTCACTTGAGAAACACCTGGAACTTTGGCAATCGCATCTACCAAGTTGGTGGCAGCTGATTGAGCCAATTGATCACGGCTAACAGATACTACCGCCAAACTATTGGTTTTATTGTTGGAGCTAAAAGGAGTTCCAGTGATGACCACTTCGGCACTTTCAATTACCGATGGCGCTAAAGCAAAGCTGATGTCTTGCGGTACGGCCAAATCAATGAGTTTTGAGGATGTTTTGTAACCTAGATAACGAACTTCCAACAAAAATTTGCCTTTAGCAGGAACATTATTGAAAGTAAATTCGCCATTACTATTGGTGCTGGTGCTAGCTTTTAAATCAGAAATATATAATGTTGCACCAACTAAAGGGGCTTGTGTGGTGGCATCGACCACTTTTCCCTTAATGCTAACCAGAGCATTAGCGAACGTATTTAAGGATAGCAATACGCCAAAAGCAGTTATTAAAAGTTGTAACCTTTTCATAAACGAAAAAATATAGCTCAACGGATTTAGACCATTGAGGAGTAAATAATGAATAGTTGAATTAGCCTATCTCATCGCCTTTGGCAACAGATAAGCTAAACGAATGAAAGTTTGTTTATGAAACGCTAGGAGGACCACGCAGGCAACTGGCAATAATTTCTGTAAAGGAATTGCCAACTAATGGAAATACTGTTTTAACCTGATTGCTCTTTAAGTAAGCCAGGTAATTTTGGAAATCGGCGGTAAAGCTTTTCTCAAAATGTGCTTTGCAAATCAAACAAGTTTCAGTAGATGTTTTGACATGTACCGTATGTGTACAGTTTTTCTCATGAACAATGCTTTCGCTTTCATGATGATGCAAGGCTCCCCAAGGTGTAATAGCCAACGAAAATATCGCTAGGATTATCACCGCAAAAAGTTGTTTTAAGAATTGACGCTTCTTCGCTCGCATGCAAATGCAAAATTAATCAAATAATAATTATTCATTAGATTTGAATTTGTAACAATGAAGGTATTTACGAATTTAGAATTACGATTTTAGATTTCTATGACTATTCGTTGATGAAATACACCACTTTAGGCACTTTAGTTTACCTCAGCCTTAGGTTTTCTTAGGTATCTAAGGTGGTAAACAAAAAAATATAACCAAATATATGAACCTGAAAGAAAGTCAAACACCGCACGGAGCAACTTTAAACTGCAAAGGTTGGGTACAAGAAGCGGCATTAAGGATGTTGTTGAACAACCTAGATCCGGCAGTTGCAGAAAGACCCGAAGATTTAATTGTGTACGGAGGACGAGGTAAAGCGGCAAGGAATAAAGAGGCACTGGAACTCATCATTAAAGCGTTGAAAAACTTGGAAGATGATGAAACTTTGCTCATCCAATCTGGAAAACCTGTAGGTGTTTTGCCAACGCATAAAGATGCACCGAGAGTATTGATATCCAATTCGCAATTGGTGCCAAAATGGGCTACACAACAACATTTCGACGAGTTGGAAGATAAAGGTTTGATGATGTACGGGCAAATGACTGCTGGTTCGTGGATATACATTGGCTCGCAAGGCATCGTGCAAGGCACTTACGAAACCTATGCAGCTTTGGCCAAAAAGCATTTCGATGGAAATTTAAAAGGAAAACTCAACGTAACTGCTGGTTTAGGAGGCATGGGTGGGGCACAACCTTTAGCCATTACCATGAACGAAGGTGTTTGTCTAGCGGCAGATGTAGAAGAATGGCGTATCCAAAAACGTTTAGCAACTCGGTATATCGATGAAATTGCCTATGATATTGATGAGGCAATTGACAAAGCATTACAATATAAGAAGGAAGAAAAGGCGATTTCTATCGGCGTGGTTTGCAATGCTGTGGAGCTTTTGCAGCGATTGATCGATAGGGATATCACTCCAGATACTTTAACCGACCAAACCTCAGCACATGATCCGTTAATTGGATATTTTCCGGAAGGATTGTCTGTTGCCGAAGCTTCGGATTTGCGCTTGAAAGATCCGGAAGAATACGTTAAACGCAGTTACGCAACCATGGCGAAACACGTAGAACAGATGTTGGAGCTGCAAAAAAGAGGTGCAATCACTTTTGATTATGGTAATAACTTACGTGGCCGAGCATTAGAGGTCGGTGTAAAAAATGCTTTTGATTTTCCTGGTTTTGTGCCTGCTTATGTTCGTCCGTTGTTCTGCGAAGGTAAAGGGCCTTTCCGTTGGGCTGCTTTAAGTGGCGACCCTCAAGATATTTACGAAACTGATAAAGTAATTTTAGAATTATTTCCAGAAAACGAAAGTTTGAAACGATGGATTACCATGGCGCAAGAACGTATCGCTTTTCAAGGTTTGCCAGCCCGAATTTGTTGGCTGGGGCAGGGCGAACGGGAAATAGCTGGTTTGGCCTTTAATAAATTGGTAGCCGAAGGTAAGGTAAAAGCACCTATCGTTATTGGTCGTGACCATTTAGATACTGGCTCTGTGGCTTCGCCAAATAGAGAAACCGAAGCCATGCTAGATGGTTCGGATGCCGTAGCCGACTGGCCAATTTTAAATGCCTTGATCAACACGGCTGGGGGCGCAAGTTGGGTTTCGTTACATCACGGCGGTGGTGTGGGCATTGGCTATTCTATCCACGCTGGGATGGTAATTGTGGCCGATGGAACGGAAGATGCGGCTAAAAGATTGAAACGGGTATTGCACAACGACCCGGCGATGGGTGTAATTCGCCATGCAGATGCTGGCTATGATATTGCAAAAGATACACTAAGAAAGCATAGGTTGGGATTATAGTTTTAGCCACAGATGCACAGATAGCCATTTTGCCATCGCAATAGCGTGAAGATAGCGGAGAGTTGAAAGGTGCAAAAATTTTCATTTTGTGCTGAATTTTATCTTTTAAACGATAAGAAAAAAAAATAGCTGTGCATCTGTGGCAAATTTTCATTTACTTTGTGCTAAGGAAATGGTGTCTTCCTATTCGAACCGCCCTAAAAAGCTGATGGCGCCTGGTTAATAAATGCTTCACATTTAATCAGGAGAATCATGTCAAAAAAGCCAAAATCAATTACTAAAAGCAGTAAAATTCGTTTTTTAGCCTTCTTTCGTCAATACGGTGCTGTCCCGTATCTATTCAAATGGATTGTTATTACCTCGGTGGTGGGTGTACTTATTGGTACCGCATCGGCTGGATTTTTGCAATCGCTAAACTGGGTAACTAACTATCGGGAGTCTCACTTATGGATCATCGCTTTGCTACCGCTAGCGGGCTTGGCTATTGGTTTGCTTTATCATTATTATGGTAAAGAGGTAGCTGCAGGTAATAATTTGCTCATCGATACCATACACCAACCCAAACAAACTATTCCTTTTAAGATGATGCCCTTTGTTTACTTAGGCACCATCATTACACATTTGTTTGGCGGCTCTGCCGGACGAGAAGGTACTGCACTACAAATGGCTGGTGCTATTGCCGACCAGTTGAGCAAGCCCTTTAAGCTTAGTAACGAAGAGCGAAGGATTTTGATCATTTCCGCTATTGCTGCCGGTTTTGGTTCGGTGTTTGGTACGCCTTTGGCGGGAGCCATATTTGCCATGGAGTTTTTCTTGATTGGAAAATTAAAATACGACGCTATTTTTCCAGCTTTTGCTGCAGCCGTTATCGCCGATGTGGTTACTAAACTTTGGGGCACGCCGCATACGCATTACCATATTGATGTTGTACCTGATATGTCATTTGCGAACCTCGCATATACCGTTATTGCAGGAGTAATTTTTGGCTTGTGTGCGGCTGCTTTTAGTAAAGGCATACACTTTGCTACCAAGGCATTCAAAAAAATTAATTATCCTCCAATACGGCCGGTAGTAGGCGGCGTAATTTTAGTTGTAATTATCTATTTATCGGGCACCACAAAATATATTGGTTTGGGCATACCTACCATTGTAGAGGCGTTTGAGCACGAAATGCCGATGTACAGTTTTGCGATAAAAATGGCATTAACGATTCTCACCCTATCTGCAGGTTTTAAAGGAGGCGAAGTAACACCACTGTTTTTTATTGGTGCTACATTAGGCAGTGCCCTAGCGTTCTTTATTCCCCTTCCGGTAGCCTTGGCCGCCGGAATAGGCTTTGTGGCTGTGTTTGCGGGCGCCACCAATACACCCATCGCCTGTACACTTATGGCTATAGAATTGTTTGGTGCGCAATGTGGTATCTACGCGGGGATTGCTTGTATCGTTTCCTACCTATTGTCTGGACATACTGGTATTTACGGCCAACAGGTTATTGGCGAACCGAAACACAGAAGGTACTTGTTTTATACCGGTAAACGTATCGATGAAATTTAAAAAATCACAGTTAATAGGTATTTTGTATTCCTAAAATATCTGTATATTCGAACCCATGCAACACCACAATTTCGACGTAGATATCGTCATTCCTTCATCAAAGCAAAAAGTAAAAATTACAGCCGAAGTTATTGAGGTAAATCAAACCCGTATTGCCTGCGCAGATGTCGCTGCGGTAAAATATGGGGTTTCTTTAATTGGGCCGGTAAAAAAACCTACTAAAAAGAAATATACCATTGACGTAAAAGGTAAGGATGGTAAATCGTTAAGTGTGCAGTTCGAAAGTAGCAAGGTTGAAGAACTTTTGGAGGAAGATCATACGTATTATTACATCATGTCGGGTTTGTGGCAGTATGTAAAAAAACACTTGGTAAATGAATTTATAGAGAAGCTGAATAACCAAGAGCAATTAGAAGTTGGTGCTGCCAAATTTGATTATCGAGGTTTTGAAGTGTCGTATAAAACATGGTTTTTAGGTAAGACCAAAACAACCATTTTGCCTTGGAGCCAAACCAAATATTTTTTAGATAAAGGCATTTTGCATGTGCAAGATATGTACGATAAAAAGAAAAACATCAATGTGAGTTTGCATAATGATTGGAATGCGGTGGTTTTAAATACCTTGTTACATTATCTATCACAAGAGCATAGAAAAGAGAAACTCGAAAAAGGAGAGAAGATATAGTGGAAGCCCCGAATTTTGTTCGGGGCTTTTTTGTGGGTTTTGTTTGATTAATTTTTTATCAAAGATTGAATTTATCTTTTTCCCAATTAGATGGATTATTTCTGATGTAATTTGAAATGTTTTCGTAGGCCTTTTGGTCGCGGATGATATGGTCGTGATAACGAGGTTGCCAAGCAAAATTAGGATTTTGTGTACGGACCAATTTGGTTACGCCAATTTTAAATCCACGGATAATAGATGCCAGATTTTGAGATTGAGGCCCGAATTTGTTATTTGCACCGTCTGGTAGAGACACAAAATCTTGTGTCTCTTTTGATTTCATGCCATCAGGAGACGCAAAATTTTGCGTCTTTACACCCAGCGTATCATCATCCATTTTATCAATAATGATAATCCCATGAATATGATTAGGCATCACCACAAATTCATCCAATATCACGAAAGGAAAATGTAAAGGTATTTCATTCCAGCATTGCTGCGCAAATTTCCCAAAGGGAGATAAAATCATTTCGCCGCTAACCACCTTGCCAAAGTAATGCTTGCGGTCTTTGGTACAAATGGTTATAAAATAAGTGGCATTTAGGCCATAATCCCACCAAGCGGCACGTGCCGACGGAATTCGGTATTTGTTTTGGAATTTCTCAGCCATCTTCCATAGGTTTTTGAGGAATATTAAAAATAGCAAAAAAAAGAAAAGACCGCATCCACGGTCTTTGATCTTAATTAACTATTAACCATTTTAGAACCTAAACATGGTGTCTTTACCGCCAACCTTACCACCAAAATTTTGGATGTTATAAGTGAGGGTAAAAAGCCCGTGCCTACCTAAATTATTTATTCTCATATCTCTTACAGTGTTTTCACTCAGGTAGATGTAGCGTCTGTTGTTGGTGTTCAAAATGTCGTTCACACTACATTTTAATTGCAACCTATCATTCTTCAAGAAAAGAAAAGTAACCGCCGCATTCCAAAAGCTAATGGTGTTGTTTTGCCCGTTTACGGTTTGTGTATTGTGTTGCAAGCGGTAGTTAGTTTCCCAAACCACTTTTTTAGGGAAGCGGAGAATCACTTCAGTATCGCTGCTGTGGTTGTAGTAGTTCAAATTGGTGTAGAAATCGTTTTCGTAGAAACTCTTGTTGAAACCAAAACTGTAAGTTTCGCCCAATTCGAATTTATCGTTCAAGTTAATCCTACCCCCAAGTCTAGGCCCACCGTTAATAAGTTGACTAGTACTTGCATTTCCGTTTACAATTACAAAGCTTCTGTTGTAGTTCCCCCAATATCCGGTACTCACGGTAAACTGTCGTTTGGTGCCCTTAAAATCTTTAGAAATATTACCATTACTATGAAACTGCCAAATCCCATCCTGATTAATTGGCGTTACGGTTTGCACACCACCGTCACTAATTTCTCTGGACATAATTACGCCGTCATTTTGTACACTTCCGCCTAGATACACATTATAGCTTAATGTTTTCTGCGTATCGTATTTATACAAGTTCAAATTAACTTGATGTGTTTTTGATGGCTTTAGGTTAGGATTACCGTTTTGGATAAAGAAAGGATTGGTATTATTTGCTACGGGTTGTAGGTATGTTACCAAAGCCTCTCTAAATGATGGCGAATAGCTTAGGTTTAGATTTTTATAACGTACCGTAAGTTGCCCGGCAAAGAATTGAAAACGCTGGTTAAAACCTTCGGCAGTATTAAATTCATTTTTTAGGTCGATGGTGTTAAAGACAAAGCCTGGTTGTATATTTAGGTCTTTATTTATTTTCCATCTTAAGCTTACGCGGTTATTGGTTTTATAGCCGCTCTGCATTACAGTTTCGCTTAGGTTTGGTATGGCGATATCATAAGCTTGGTTGCTCGGATTTCTTACGAAGGTTGCCAAGGCATTCTTATTGTCGATATAATTAGCATTACTCGCAATATTAAAAGTTAACACTTTGCTTATCGGCTCACTGTAATTTGCATTTAGGTTAACATTAAAATAAGAAATGTTGTTATCCCTCCATTGGTCTAAAAATTCTGATGGGTTAGCCGGATCGTAAAAATTGCTCTGGTTTAGGGTGTAATTATCCGTTAGGTTTTCTCTACGTGAAAGATTTAGCGTTACGTTCAACGATCTGCCTGTTTTTTTAAAGTCTTTCCAAAGGCTTGTACTTAAATTAATGTCGTTACTATTTCCTTTTACTTTACTGGTATTATCGCCATCGCTTTCTAATACCAAGTTATTATTAAACGTGCTAGTTTTTAAGGTGCCATTGTTATTTGTAAGCCCGATAGACACATTTGGCTCTATGGTCAACTTTGTTAAACTATCTAGCTTGGCCTCTATTCTGCCGCCAAAGTTGTGGCTATAGCTTCTATTGGTTTGTAGTGAATTGGTATTGATGTATAATCTTCTAGTGCCCAGCGTTTGATCGATGTCGGTTTCTTGGTTAGTGAAGTTATCACTGTAACCTAAAAAGTATTTTCCGTTAATCTTAACTCCTTTTTTAGTGAGGGTATTAAAGTTTGCACCTCCACCTGCAGATTGTTGTACCCCTCCGTTCATAGAGCCTCCGAAAGAAATCCCATTTAAGCTAAAGGCACCATCTGAGTTGATCGAAGTAGAGTTTACACCCGCTCTCTGCATGCCGCCAATGCGCATCACATCCGATATACTGAAACCCGGCTTGTTGGCATTATTGCCGTAACCCAGTACGCTTACTTGTGTGGTATCTCTAAAGAAACTCATAATACCGCCCGTCTCGAAAAGGTCGTTAGGTCCGCCGCCAGCATAAAGTTTTCCAAAAGCCCCACTTTTAATAGCTTTTTTAAGTTTTAAATTGATGATCTGCGGGATATTTCCAGCAACAATATCAGGGTCTCTACGTTTCGCCTCGGGGTCGTCAGTCAACTGTACTTTATCGATAATATTTGCGGGCAAATTCTTCGTTGCTATTTGTTGGTCGCCACCAAAAAACTCCTTTCCGTCTACCAAAATCTTACTTACTGATTTTCCATTTACCATAATACCGCCATCACCATCTATAGCAACACCTGGAAGTTTTTTCAGTAAATCTTCAACTACTGCACTTGGCAAAGTTTTAAAAGATTCTGCATTGAACTCAATGGTATCTTTGCGCACAATAATGGGCGGACGCTCTGATTGGATCACCACCTCATTCAGCGTATTGGTTTTCTCAGAAAGTAGGATGTTACCTAGGTTTAAGTTGGGCTGGCTGGCTGTTAACTGAATTTCTTTCCGATGCACATTGTACATCCATGCGTTAATGACCAAGCGGTAGCTCACACCTATTTCGAGATTGTTGATTTTAAATACACCCTTGTCGTCTGATAGTTTGTAGGTGTGAAGTACGGTATCGGCCCCTTTAAAAACGGAGACTGTAGCGAAATTTAGTGTGGTTTTGGTGTTGGCGCTGTCTAGTAAGGTGCCAGTAACACTGCCTTTTTGTGCAAATAAAAGTTGTGAGCAAGAAAAGAGAGCGATAAGTAGTAGAGTTTTCTTCATGAATTTTATTTTACCACAAGACGCAAGGTGAAGCGTAATGTTGCATAAACTCTAGAAGTTAGTTTTATAGCCTTAAACAAAAAAAGCCGCACAAGTAAATCTCATGCGGTTTTATCTATTGATTTAATTTCTTAATTTCTACAACAAAATCTTACTACTTACTTCTTTATCAATAGTAATATAGCCTGGATATTTAACCAAGCCTCCTCCAACTTTAATTGATGGACGAATTTTTAAGGTTACCAATCCTTTTTTCTCTGTGCCATTGTTAGCACCGCTAATAAATGCACCAATCTCATCGATCATTTTATTATCTGTTAAAAACCGATAAATATTGGCATTTACTTGTACCGGCACTTGGGTGGTTTGTCCGGCACCAATGCTTACACTTTGATCAACCGAGCCATTAAAAACTTCTTGTCTGTTAATAAGTACAATATAATCGAAGTTGTTGATCGCCGCCAAGGCGTTAGTGGGATTAGTGATTTCCAAGTTTAGCTTAGCTCTCAATGGGATGTCTTTTCTCAGTAAGCCCAAGGCCAAACCGGGTAAGTTTGCTGCCGAGGTGCCACCGCTTTCGATTATTTTTTTAACATCAGCGCCTGCTATGGTAATGTTAGTTGCATCAGTCAACCGATAGTCGCAGTTTTCTAGCGCTTTAATCTGTTGTGCTTGCTTGTTGATACCGCATGATCCTAAACCTAGGATGATAAAGCAGGCTAAAAGTAAATTTTTCATTTTATGTGTGTTTAGATTAGCCACAGATGCGCAAATTCATTTTTCATCATCAATTATCATTTGTGCATCTGAGGCTTGTAAAAATATAGTGTCAGTCATGCAAACAGTGTTCCATTTCCAAACGCTTTTGCAAAAATTAACTATTTTAGCCATACAACCGATACATAAATGAATATTAAGACATTTTTTCTTGCCGTTATGCTTTGGCCTTGCTTTGCAATAGGGCAAATGAAACAGCTAAATAGTGCAGAAATTGCTCAAGGCATCGCTACCCTTTCGGTAAAAGGTAGTGTGCTGTATATTGCCGCCCATCCCGATGATGAAAACACCCGACTGCTTGCTTATCTGGCCAAGGAAGCCAAAGTTAGAACGGCGTATTTATCTCTAACCAGGGGCGATGGAGGCCAAAACTTAATTGGCAACGAACAGGCAGAATTGTTGGGGCAGATAAGAACACAAGAGCTTTTGGCTGCCAGAAAAGTAGACGGCGCCGAGCAGTTTTTTAGCCGAGCAAATGATTTTGGTTTCTCTAAAACATCAGATGAAACCTTTAAAATTTGGGGTAAAGAACAGATTTTGGCCGATGCGGTTTGGGTTATCCGAAAATTTAGACCAGATGTGATCATTACCCGCTTTCCAGAAGATGCCAGAGCAGGACACGGTCATCACGCTGCTTCGGCAATTATTGCCAGAGAAGCTTTTGTGGCTGCGGCAGATCCAAAAATGTTTCCAGAGCAGCTAAAAAATGGAGTAACGGTTTGGCGGACAAAACGTATTTTATGGAACACTTATAACTTTGGCAACAACAATACAACCGCTCCCGACCAACTTAAGATTAACGTTGGGCTTTTCAATCCCTTATTAGGAAAAAACTACGGCGAAATTGCGGCTATTAGTCGTACTAACCACAAAAGTCAGGGGTTTGGTTCTGCTTTACAACGTGGCGAAGCTTTCGAGTATTTCAGTCATACAGCTGGAGAGCCTGCAAAAACTTCTTTGTTCGATGGAATCAATATCTCTGTCGAAAACAAACAGATTTTAGCCTTATTAAAGCAAATACAAGAACAATACAAAATCAGTCAGCCATCGGCGTCACTACCAAGTTTGTTGAAGCTGAAAAAGTTAGCTGCAAATGAACAGCACTTTAATCATCAATTATTAAATGAAATGATTATGGCTTGTGCTGGCTTATGGGCAGAAGCAGTTGTTCCGGAAGTGAATTATGCCGTGGGGGATAGCATTCCTGTAACGGTAAATGCGATTTACAGAGCTTCAGGTCCAGTTAAAGTTAGCGGTCAACTGAAAGGTAGCACTATCAATTTGCAGGACAATCGTCTTTCATCGATGAAGTATGCGGTAAAAGCATCAAAATCAGATGTTACTCAGCCGTATTATTTGCAAAATGAGCATCCCATCGGTTACTATATCATCCATAAACAAGAGCAAATAGGCCATCCCGAAAATTCAAATGGCTTAACGGCTAAAGTTCAGTTTGACGTTGAGGGAGAAAAAATAGACGTCAATCTGCCCATCCTTTATAAATTTACCGATCCAATAAAAGGCGAGCAATACCAACCCTTAGTCATTGCGCCAAAAGTAACGGCAACGTTGAGCGATCAGGCTTATCTTTTTGTAAACGGGCAGCCAAAGGCGATAGAGGTAAACCTAAAAAGTTTTACCAAAAATGTAGCAGGAGATTTAATTCCTGTTTTACCTGTCGGATGGAAAAGTAGCCCGGAGAAAATTAGCTTTAGCCTTACCCAAAAAGGAGACGGACAACTCGCTATCTTTACGATTACTCCGGCTGCAAATGCTAGCTCAGCGGTACTAAGCCTCGACGTTAACATTGCAGGCGATACCGAAAGCAAAGGTTTCAAAACTATTCGTTATGACCATATTCCCAACATTACTTTATTCCCCAATGCTACGGCTAAGTTAGAAGTAGTGGATATAAAAATTGCAGGTAAACGCATTGCTTACCTTGATGGTGCCGGAGATTTGGTAGCGGGCGCATTACAACAAATTGGTTATGAGGTGGTGCATTTGAGTACTTCGCAAGTGATGCTAAGCGAGCTTTCTGGGTACGACGCCATTGTTACCGGTGTTAGATTTTTCAATGTAAATGAGGAAGCAAGAAATGTACATACAAAGCTGATGGATTATGTGAAAAATGGAGGTGTTTTGTTAGAGCAGTACAATGTTAACAACGGGCTGAAATCAGCTAACTTTGGACCTTATCCTTTTAGGTTGGTTAACAAAAGGGTAACCGAAGAGGATGCGAAGGTTACCTTTATCAAGCCTAATCATGTGGCCTTAAATTCTCCCAATAAGATTACGGCAAAAGATTTTGAAGGCTGGGTGCAGGAGCGAGGCTTGTACTTTGCCGATAATATTGACCCGCAATATGAAACCATTTTAAGAATGAATGATACTGGGGAGACGGCCAATGATGGCTCGCTGCTCATTGCCAATTACGGCAAAGGGAAGTTTGTTTACACTTCTTTATCATTTTTTAGGCAGTTGCCGGCAGGTGTGCCAGGAGCATATCGTTTATTTGCGAATTTTTTGGCCAAATAGCACTGTCGTCATTTCGAAGGAGGTACGACTGAGAAATCTGTTTGTTAAAAGTGCTTAGCTTGCAGATTTCTCACATACGTTCGAAATGACGCAGTATTTAATGCAGCTGCTACCACATAAAAATAATACCATGCAAGAAAACCCTAACGAGTTACCCCCTTTCGTAAAAACCTGGAAACAGTTTTATTACCTCCTTATCTTTTGGTTAGTACTACTCATCGCTTTGTTTTACGCTTTTACTAAATATTTCCAATGAGCAATATAGATTGGGCGGTTTTATTATTAACCCTATTGGGCATCGTTGGTTACGGCATTTATAAAAGTCGAGGGACGAAGAGCATGGATGCCTATTTATTGGGCGGACAAAGTATGCCTTGGTACACGGTGTGCCTTTCGGTGATGGCTACACAGGCCAGTGCCATTACCTTTCTTTCGGCGCCAGGTTTGGCTTATTCTTCGGGGATGAGTTTTGTGCAGTTCTACTTTGGTTTGCCACTGGCGATGATCGTTTTGTGTATCACTTTTGTACCTATTTTTCATCGATTGAAAGTGTACACCGCTTACGAATACTTAGAACAAAGGTTTGATTTTAAAACCCGTGCTTTAACTGCTTTTCTGTTTTTGATCCAGCGGGGACTATCTACTGGAATTACCATCTACGCACCTGCAATTATCCTCTCTACTATCTTAAACATCAACGTTACCTACACCACTTTGTTTATGGGTGGTTTGGTAATTTTTTATACTGTTTTTGGTGGAACAAAAGCCGTATCTTATACACAATTGCTGCAAATGACCATCATTTTTTGCGGTTTATTCGCTGCGGGAGTGATGGTAGTACACCTCTTGCCAGAAAGCGTAGGTTTTGGAAAAGCCATTAGCATTGCCGGAAAAATGGGCAGAACCAATGCCATTGATTTCGATTTCAGTTGGACCAATCCTTACAATGTTTGGAGTGGTATTATTGGTGGTTTCTTTTTGCAATTGTCTTATTTCGGTACCGATCAAAGTCAGGTGGGCAGGTATTTAACAGGTTCTTCTGTGAGCCAAAGCCGGTTAGGTTTGTTGATGAATGGTTTGGTAAAAATACCGATGCAGTTTTTGATTTTATTGATTGGGGTGCTGGTTTTCACTTTTTATCAATACAATAAAGCACCCTTGTTTTTCAATAGCTACGAACTGAATAAACTCGAAAACAGTCCGCACAAAGCAGAATTAGCTCAAATTCAAACAAAATACGACCAATTATTTGAGAGGAAGAAAAAAGAGATAGAAAGGTTAGATGTGGCATTGTCGCAAGATAACCAAGCTTTAATTGACCAACAGCGCATTTTGGTTAAGCAAGCTGACGATGATGGAAAAGTAATTCGCGAAGAACTGGCCGCCCTAATGAAGAAGAACGATGCCAATGCTTCTACGAATGACAACAACTATATCTTCCTAAGTTTCGTTACCGAATATTTGCCAAAGGGGCTGATTGGTTTGTTGATTGCAATTATTTTCTTAGCTTCTATGGGTTCTACGGCAAGTGCCTTAAACTCTTTGGCTTCTACCACCGTGGTGGATATTTATAAGCGCTTAATCAATAAAACAGGCAACGATGGTCAATATGTAAATGCCTCGAGGTGGGCAACTATTTTATGGGGTGTTGTTTGCATTATTATGGCGCTATTTACCAGTAAAATTGGAAACCTAATAGAAGCGGTGAATATTTTGGGTTCTTTTTTATATGGCACCATTCTAGGTGTTTTTTTAGTGGCTTTTTATTTAAAACGTGTAGGCAGTAAAGCTGTTTTTTATGCAGCTATTTTAGCGGAAATTATTGTTTGTGTATTAGGTTTTGCAGAAGTTGTAGCCTATTTATGGCTCAACGTAATTGGCTGCTTAGCTGTAGTGATTATTGCTTATCTGATGCAGAAGTTACTTAAAGAAGATACTTTGAGACCCGCTCCAATAACGAAGATATCTTAATAATTGTTTCTTGATTTTGTCTTTGCGGTACTTTGCGAAAACTTAAAATTCCTTTGCTTTAAAATAGCCGCAAAGAAGATTGTCGCCAAGAACGCAAAGTTGTTTGTCATTTTGTTAGGTAAGGTGTTTTATAACTTAGCTACATTTCGATTTAGCTTAATAACTGTTTATTGATTTTGTCTTTGCGGTACTTTGCGAAAACTTAAAATTCCTTTGCGTTAAAATAGCCGCAAAGAAAAAGAAGGGTGTCGCTAAGAACGCAAAGTTGTTTGTCATTTTGTTAGGTAAGGTGTTTTATAACTTAGCTACATTTCGATTTAGCTTAATAACTGTTTATTGATTTTGTCTTTGCGGTACTTTGAGAAAACTTAAAATTCCTTTGCTTTAAAATAGCCGCAAAGAAAAGAAGATTGTCGCTAAGAACGCAAAGTTGTTTGTCATTTTGTTAGGTAAGGTGTTTTATAACTTAGCCACATTTCTATTTAGCTTAATAACTGTTTCTTGATTTTGTCTTTGCGGTACTTTGATAAAACTTAAAATTCCTTTGCGTTAAATAGCCGCAAAGAAAAAGAAGGGTGTCGCTAAGAACACAAAGTTGTTTGTCATTTTGGTAGGATAAAGTGTATGTTATACCTTAGCTACATTTCGATTTAGCTTAATAACTGTTTCTCGGTTTTGTCTTTGCGGTACTTTGCGAAAACTTAAAATTCCTTTGCGTTAAAATAGCCGCAGAGAAAAGAAGAGTGTCGCTAAGAACGCAAAGTTGTTTGTCATTTTGGTAGATAAGGTGTGTGTTATAACTTAGCTTAGGGATTACTTCGTGCCTCGCAATGACGGTAGCGCTAATATAAGTAGCAAGGTCTTTCTTTCATTAAACCCGATTGTCGTGGAAATCCTTTTGCTTGAAATTGCTTCGTGCCTCGCAGTAACGGCCATGGCAAAAGATTGTAACAGAAAGCGGGACTAACGATAATGACGGCAATAATTTGCTTTTATAATAAAAAAAGCTACCCTTTTGAGGTAGCTTTGAATTTATTTTTTAGTCTAAAACTGTAGACTGAAAATTGTTAACTGTTTATGCTAACAACGTAACAGGTGCTTCTAACAATTGCTTTAACGTTTGTAAGAAAGCTGCACCAGTTGCGCCGTCTACTACGCGGTGATCGCAACCTAAAGTTAATTTCATTACGTTTCCAGGCACTACAGCACCATTTTTAACTACAGGAACCGCTTGGATAGCGCCTACAGATAAAATAGCTCCGTCTGGAGAGTTGATGATGGATGTAAACTCATCGATACCGAACATACCTAAGTTAGATACGGTGAAAGTTGAGCCTTCCCAATCTGATGGTTGTAATTTCTTAGCTTTTGCTTTAGCTCCGTACTCTTTAACTTCAGCAGAAATGTGAGATAAAGATTTACCATCAGCAAAACGAACCACAGGAACCAATAAACCATCTTCCACCGCCATAGCTACACCAATGTTAGTATGCTCGTTGAAACGGATTTTATCGCCACCCCATGATGAATTTACCGCTGGGTGTTTTTTCAATGCTACAGCAACCGCTTTAATTACGATATCGTTGAAAGATACTTTTACCGGCGCAACAGTGTTGATTTGTGTACGAGCCGCCATGGCGTTGTCCATATCAATACTAATGGTTAAGTAGAAATGTGGAGCAGTAAATAAACTTTCGCCCAAACGTTTAGCAATTACTTTACGCATTTGCGAAACTGGTTTCTCTGTGTATTTTTCTTCGCCAACATAAGTTGGAATTACCGGAGCTGCAGCAGCTTTTTCAGATGAAGCAAGTGCATCAGCTTTAGCAGGAGCCGCAGATGGAGTGAAGTTTTCTACGTCTTTCTTAATGATACGACCACCTTCTGCACTACCAGCAACTTGCGCTAAATCAATGCCTTTATCTTTTGCAATTTTCTTAGCCAAAGGCGATGCAATGATACGACCACCGTTTGAATTAGAAACTACTTGCGCTTTTTCTTCTTCTTTTGGTGCTTCAGCAGCTTTCGGACTTTCGGTCTCTTTACTTTCAGACTTAGGAGCAGCAGGAGCATCGCCACCAGCTAAAATTCCACTTACGTCAGTTCCTTCTGGACCCACTATCGCAATAATGCCATTTACTTTAGCCGCTTCGCCTTTTTGTACCCCAACGTGCAATAAAGTTCCAGTAGCATAACCCATTACTTCCATAGTCGCTTTATCAGTTTCTACGTCAGCTAAAATGTCGTCATCTTTTACTTTATCACCTACCTTTTTATGCCATTCAGCAATTACACCTTCAGTCATGGTATCGCTTAACAAAGGCATACGAATTACCGTAATTCCTTTAGCAGAAAGTTCTGCTTCACTTAAACCACCACCTTGTGCAGGAGCTTCTTTAGTTTCTTCGTCTTTGGTTGCTGGTTTTTCGTTTTCAGCTTTCGGACTTTCGGACTTTTGACTTCCCGATTCTGCTTCTAAAGCAGCTTTGTAGTCTTCGCCTTCTTTACCAACTACCGCCATTACCGCATCAATTGGAACAGCTTGACCTTCTTGTACGCCAATATATAATAAAGTGCCATCCCAATATGAATCCATGTCCATAGTTGCTTTGTCTGTTTCAACTTCTGCTAAAACATCGCCACTTTTAATTTTATCGCCTACTTTTTTGTGCCACTTAGCCAAAACCCCTTCGGTCATGGTGTCGCTCATTTTAGGCATCTTAATTACTTCAGCCATCTATATATCTTTATTTGAATGCTTGTTTAAAAATTAAACTTCTTGAAAAGGGTAGTTCGTGTCTACGTAAATATCATCGAATAACTCTTCTGGTTGTGGCCAAGGAGATTCTTCAGCAAATTTTACCGACTCGTCTACAATGCTTTTTACTTTTTCTTCAATTTCGGTAATCCAAGCCTCGTCAGCATATTTTTCTTTAAGGATAACCTCTCTTACTTGCTCAATTGGATCTTTTGCTTTGTACTCTTCCAATTCTTCTTTGGTACGGTATTTAGCAGGATCAGACATGGAGTGACCTCTATAGCGGTAAGTTCTCATTTCTAAGAAAGTTGGTCCCTCGCCAGCACGAGCACGTTGAATAGCTTCGTCCATAGCATTGTGTACCGCAACCGGATCCATACCATCAACTGGTGCACATGGCATATCAAAGCCTAAACCGATTTTGTAGATATCCATCATGTTGGTAGTACGCTCTACCGAAGTACCCATGGCGTAACCATTGTTCTCACAAACAAAAACTACTGGAAGTTTCCACAACATCGCCATATTGAATGACTCGTTTAAAGCTCCCTGACGCACAGCGCCATCGCCCATGTAGCAAATATTTACGTTGTTTGTACCTTTATATTTTTCTGCGAAAGCGATACCAGCACCTAATGGCATTTGACCACCCACAATACCGTGACCTCCGTAGAAGTTGTGTTCTTTACTGAAAATGTGCATTGAACCACCTTTACCTTTAGAGCAACCGGTTACTTTACCGTACATTTCGGCCATGATGCTATTCGCACTCATGCCTAAAGCTAAACCATGAGCGTGATCTCTATAAGAAGTAAGCATCGAATCGCCTTTTTGCATTGCAGATATCGCTCCTGCAACTACGGCTTCTTGACCGATATATAAATGGCAAAAACCTCTGATTTTTTGTTGACCATAAAGTTGACCAGTTTTCTCTTCGAACTTGCGCATCAGCAACATCGATTCAAACCACTTCAAATAGGTATCTTTATTAATTTCTACTGCACTCATGTTTTGATGATAAATTTTTATTTACGAGAGCAAATCTAATTTATTTTCTTGGATTTTTGTATACCTACCAATGTAAAAACAACATGAACTATGAATTAAACCCATTGTTGTCCTGCTTTTTATACCGTTTTAAGAAATGGTAAATTTTACACTAATCGTTTTACGATTATTTGCTAAAACTTAAAGACTTTCAAAACAGAAATTTTATTTGGCATAGAGATAGTTTAACCTAATTTTTAATTTTAGCAACAGCAGAAAAGTTATTCTAGTAAAAAAGTGTAAAAAGTTGCGCTTGGCAGGGGCTCTAAGAGACAAGTGTTAATAACTTGCTTTTTTTAACATTTTATATTTGGATAAGCGAACTTTTGATTATAATTTTGTGGCGCTAACAATAAGCCCATAATGGGTACGTTAAGTGTAAGTGTTGTTTACCCAAACTTAATAGTATAACATGATTAAAAAGTTTTTGTTTTCTACTTTAATTGTTCTCGCTTCTTTTGCGGCAACGTTTGCCCAAAGTAAAGCTAAAGAAGCCGCTAAAGTTGAAGATCCAGACAATTTAGCTTCGCAATATTTTTCGCAAGTAATGGGTGTTGCAGTAGATGCAACTTCAAACCTAAAATTATATAAGTTTATTTACGAATGGATTGGTACTCCTTACCGCTTTGGTGGAAATACTAAAAAAGGTATCGATTGTTCTGCGTTTACCAAAGCCATTTACGATAAGGTTTTTAATACCACAATTCTTCGTAACTCTCGTGATATTTTTAGCATGGTAAATCCTTTGTCTAAAGATGAACTTAAGGAAGGAGATTTAGTTTTCTTCAAAATTAAGAGCCGCAGTATTTCTCACGTAGGTATATACTTAGGCGAAAATCGTTTCGCTCATGCCTCAAGCTCTAGAGGTGTAGTAATTAGTAATTTGAACGAACCTTACTATAGCCGTTATTTTTATAAAGGCGGTCGTATTTTAGAGCCTGGAGATGGCGCAATTGTAGAATAATCTGAATTACGATTTTAGATTTACGATATTAGATTTGTCCTTCCCATTTTGGGGAGGATTTTTTTTGGAATATGATGAAGAAAATTTTTGGATTTTTTGTGCTTTTTATTGGGTTAGCTACTTTTTTGAGCTGCCAGGGTAGGCAAACGCAAGATACGACTGTAACAGACAGCTTGCAAAAATCCTCTTCTTTGGCAAAGGTTGAAAGAGGCATTAAAGATACCATTAGTATTGTTGCTGTAGGCGATATCATGTTGGGTTCGGCTTTTCCGAGCAAATTAAATTTGCCGCCAGACGATGCCATAAATAGTTTTAAAGCTGTTGATACTTTCTTAAAAGGCGATATTGTTTTTGGCAACTTAGAGGGATGCTTCCTAAATTCGGGCAATTCATCTAAATGCAAAGGCATTAATCCTAACAATTGCTATGCTTTTAGAATGCCCGATCGTTATGCTGGAATTTTTAAAACAGCAGGCTTTAATGTGCTAAGTGTAGCCAATAACCACGTTGGCGATTTTAATGCCAAAGGAAGAAAAAACACGGCAAAAATTTTGGATTCTTTGCAAATCAACTATGCAGGCCAGTTGGATAAACCATTTGATTTGTTTACCATTGACAGTGTGAAATATGCTTTTGCAGCTTTTGCCCCTAACGAAAATACGGTAGACATTAGAAAAATTGACAGTGCAAAAATGTTGGTAAAGAAGCTAAAAGAACAGGCAGATATTGTGATTGTTTCTTTTCATGGCGGTGGCGAAGGAGCAAGGTTCGAACACGTTACCCGTAAAAAGGAAATCTTCTACAAAGAAAATCGTGGTAATGTTTATGCTTTTGCTCATGGGGTCATAGATGCCGGGGCAGATGTAGTGTTAGGCCATGGTCCGCATGTGACTAGAGCTGTTGAGGTGTACAAGAATAAGTTTATTGCTTATAGTTTGGGCAACTTTTGTACTTATGGTATGTTCAGCCTAAAAGGCCCAAATGGTATTGCTCCGCTGCTGCAGTTAAAGTTAAACTCAAAGGGAGATTTTCTTTATGCCGATGTAGTTTCGGTAAAGCAAGATAAAATTAACCGTTTAACTGTAGATGAAACTCATGCCGCTTTCCATAAAATTAAATCACTAACAGATATGGATTTTAAAGGGCACGGATTAAAATTTGAAAACAATAGAATATCCTTAAATGAAAAATAGAGTAACGTTACATTATGTAATTGCCGCTGCTGCTTTTGCAGTGGTAGCTTGTGCGCTGTATTTGCTTTACATCAATCCTGATCAGATCAAATCATTAATCATTACCATTATCGGATGTTCGTTGGTTGGCGTTGGGCAAATTCTTATTATAAGGCAGAAAAAAAAGCAGTAAAGTAAATAAGGCAATTAAGCTACGTCTTTAGTGTTCTTTACCAAGCCAATTCCAGATGTAAAAAAAATCAAACCGATAACACCTACTACGATGAGTTCTCTGTTGCCTACGCTATGATTTACAAAACCCCAACCAGCATAGATTAATCCTACAATACCTAGTATGGTTAAGATGGTTCCAAAAGTCCGTTTTACGTTCATAATTATCGATTAATTCCATCCTATAACAGCGATTTTGCTTTTTTTGTTTTTCTTTAGCTAAGAATGGTTTAATGATGGCACTTAGTGATTATTTTTTAGTATCATTGGGTATCAAACTCAAATGATATGGAATATTTAGGTTATGGCGTATTAGTATTTGCGCTCATCATTCTCTTCAGTTCTTTTGTAACTGTTAAACAAGGTACCATTGCGGTCATCACCATTTTCGGTAAGTACCAACGATTGCTACGTCCGGGCTTAAGCCTCAAAATTCCATTAATTGAAGTTATCCATTCTAGAATTTCCATTCAAAACCGATCGGTAGAGCTTTCTTTCCAAGCTGTAACCCAAGATCAGGCCAATGTATATTTTAAGGCGATGTTACTTTATTCGGTACTAAACCATGATGAAGAAACCATTAAAAATGTGGCCTTTAAATTTGTGGATTCGAACAACCTAATGCAAGCCTTAATCCGCACTATTGAGGGTTCAATTCGTGCTTACGTAGCTACGCAAAAGCAAGCGAATGTATTGGCGCAACGTAATGAAATTGTGGAGCACGTAAAACATCAAATAGACCAAGTGTTAGAAAGCTGGGGTTACCATTTGCAAGATTTGCAGTTAAACGATATCACTTTTGATGAAGAGATTATGCGATCTATGAGTAGGGTAGTTGCTTCTAACAACCTAAAAGCAGCAGCAGAAAACGAAGGCCAGGCACTGTTAATTACCAAAACTAAAGGTGCCGAGGCAGATGGCAACGCCATTAAAATTGCCGCTACAGCAGAACGTGAAGCGGCGCAATTACGTGGACAAGGTATTGCTTTGTTTAGGGAAGAAGTAGCAAAAGGTATGACCAATGCTGCTCACGAAATGCAGCAAGCCAATTTAGATACTTCAGTAATTTTATTCACCATGTGGACAGAAGCCATTAAACAATTTGCCGAGTACAGCGAAGGCAATGTAATTTTCTTAGATGGCAGCACCGAAGGCATGAATAACACCATGAAGCAAATGATGGCCATGCAAATGGGACAAAAACAGCCAGCAGAAAAGAAATAGCTGATTTGGTTAACCGGTTAAATTGTTTAATCGGTTAACTGTAAATCAGAAACTGCCAACCAGCTACAGCTCTATCCTCAAATTAATGGTTTCTACGGCTTTGGCTTCTTCGCCTGTTGGCGATATATTGTAAGCACGTAGAATAAACTGATCTGAGTTCAAGATTTCTAGCTCGGTACGCCAACCCCAAGGTTCTGGCCATTCCGAGTTGTCGTACTGCCCGGTTACAGAGAAGCCATTTCGGGTTTCTACACCTTCGGAGTACATAATGCCGGTGCCCATGTGGAAACTATCCACCCAAGTGCAAACACACTTGTTATTGCCCAAATCAAAGCCCCAAACCATTAACCCTTCGTGGGCTTTGCCATTAATTACGCCACGATATTCGTAACGGATAAATCTTTTATTTAGCAAACCAATAATTTTGCTGGTAGTTGCCGACTCATCAGCTAATACATCTTTCTCGAACCAGGTGCGGGTACGGCCATCCCAGTTGCCCACTAAGTTTAATAACCTCAAATGTGGGCCGCTTTCTTTTGAAATTTCGAATTTACTTTTGCTCATAATTCTAAGATACATCATAATTGCTTAATTGTAAAATTGTTATATTGTTAACACTTGGTTAACTGTTTGAACTGTTTAATCGGTTAACTGAAAATTGTAAACTGCCAACTGAAAACTTTTTACTTTTGCCTTTTTACTTTTAACTTCACAAAATGTCGTCACATCACATTGTAAAAGAAAAACAAGAACCCGCTTTGTATATCCATGAGTTGGGAAATTTTAGCGAAGAATATCTCGGTCAGTTGTTGGAATGGAGCCCAACTTTAATTGTACTGGCAAATGAATATGAAAAAGTTGTTTCTTTGGGTTTAAAAGTCGATATCATTGTTGGAAACCTCGAAGCTGGCATTGCGTTACAAGAGAATACCCGCATCATTCCTCAGGCTAAAAACGGAATTGAGGATGCTATGGAGTTTTTGGTAAAGGAAAAATATCCAGCGGTAAATGTAATTAGCAAAATTAACAGCTTTGATGATTTAACCTGCTACTTGCCCGATATCAACCTTGTTTTATTTACGGAAACCAGTAAGCATTTTGCCATTAAAAGTGGTTTTAGTATTTGGAAACCAGCCGGCAGCATTTTCTTGATTGATATCATCGCTTATTTTGAGGCTGATAATTTAATGCAGCAAGAAGAAGAAGGTAAATTTTTGGTAGTAGAAGATGGTTTGGTGGCTTTCCGTTTCCAAGCACCTTATTTGTTTATTGGGGAGTTGTTGTAAGAAGTATTTAGCTATTAGTAGTTAGTATTTAGACAAAGCTATTGTTCAAAACTTTTTACTTTTGTCTTTCTACTTTTAACCTAAACTGATACCAGATCCCTAATACCTAACCACTTTTAAAAAATGATTTACCTAAGAAAAGCAAAGGAAGAAGATTTACTAACGATTAGAAGCTTAGCTGAGCACACTTGGCCAACTGCTTATGGCAAGATCATTTCGGCAGAGCAGATTAGCTTTATGCTGGATAAGATGTACAACAAAGGCGAATTGTTAGAACAAATGAGGAATGGCCATCATTTTATTCTTGCTTCTGAATTGAAAGAAGATGTTGGTTTTGCAGGATTTTCTGCGCTTAATTTAGAGGCCAAAACTTTCAAACTTCATAAGCTTTACGTGTTGCCTAAAATGCATGGTAAAGGCGTAGGCAAAATACTGATGAACGAAGTAGTAAGTCTCGTAAAAGCACAAGGAGGTGAGTTTTTGCAGCTTAACGTAAATAGGGATAATAAAGCCAAGGATTTCTACGAAAAGGCTGGCTTCAAAATCAAAGAAACCGTTGACCTTGATATTGGTAACGGTTTCTATATGAATGATTATGTAATGGAGAAGGAACTATAGCCCTCTGTCCTGCTGACATCTCTCTGAAGGGAGAATAGCGTGTTGCTTAAAATTAATTCTTAATAATCACCTGTTTTTTAATGATTTCCTTCTCCCCATCAATTTTAATATGGATGAAATAGTAGTCAGATTTTAAATGACGAGTATCTAAATTAAGCTTATAACCATTGCTTTTGCCTTTTAATAGCAGTTTGCCACTGATGTCATACAATAATGCTTCATATTCTTTCATGGCCGATTTTTCTGTTGCAGAAAGCGTTTTCAATTTCTCTGTATCTGGTTGAATGTTTAAATAACTGCTCGCAGGGTTTGGGTAAATGATCATGCTGCGCCACCAGCCTCCACAATAACGTTCGAAATAGGATGAACCTACCACTACGGTAGTTCCGCAAGGCAGTAAAACTTCTGCCCTTACCTCATGCTCACCGCAAGGTGGATTGCTAAAGAATAAAGTGCCTATACCAGTCTCAACTAAATCATTGTCAATATACCAATATATATTGTCAAAAGCATAGTCGAGGTCTGGTATAGTTACACTTAAAGGCTCGCTGCCTATTATCGAGCTTACTGCAATGCTAAGTTGTCTGGCATATGGTTGATAATCGTAATACAATGTGAGAAGACTGCCACATGCTGATGTAGTAACAGCAATGGTTCCATTGGTTCCAGTTATTCCAATGTTGTTATCTGTTGTAGAGAGTGTTTGGCCGTTCGCATTAATTTCTAAATCTCCAGTAGCTTCCCAATAAAAGCTATTGCCCGAAGGAATGCCTACACTTATTGTGGCTTCGCCACAGTAGCCATTGCCACCTGGAGAAACAATGAGTGATAAAGGACTTACATTTTTGGTTACTGTATAAACTCCGCAATTAGTTGTTAGTAATTGTTGCAGTGAGTGTACCATAACCATTTGAAGTGCGCTGTATTGTTACGGGGTTGACAGTACTAGAACCGCCAACTATACTATAAGTGCCTGCAACATTCCAGGTAACAGTAGATCCTAGAGGAACATTGGGAATACTATAAGTTGCAGTGGTACAAATTTGAGATGGTCCAGTCATGGTATAGTAAATTGCCATACAACTTGAATTGGCATTCATAAAGTTGGTCATTCTAGTTATAGATGCACTGGAGAAATACATTGGAAAAGCCTTCTCTCCTTGACACATTATACTAGCACTCGATGTACCACAATTTTGACCGTCGCTATGTATACCTCCAAAGTTATGACCAATTTCATGAGCTGTTGTTAAAAATTGGTTAATTCTATCCTTTGTAAAACCATAGGATTTATTTCTTGCACTACAGACGGTACCAATCTCATAAACTCTGCCTACAATTCCACCCTCATTATATTCTTGGCCAGAAAAAAGGTGAACTAAATCTCTATTAACGTTTTGCATATTGTTTTCCCAATGTGTACGAAGTTGGTTTACCAATAGTTCGGATCCTGTATCTGTACTTGGGCTACCAGTAAAGGGGTCATTTGAAGTTGTCCATAAATTTTGATGTGTTACGTTAATTTTCATATTAAACGTACTTTGATAAAGACCTTCAATCATATTAATGATAGCTAAAATTTCATTGTTAGAGCTGCTTCCATGACGTTGATAGAATTCATAATCTGCATCTGTAGCAAGTTCTAAAATTCTACAGTTGTTATTGGTTGTACTGTTTATAGTTTTGCTTTGAACTTCCCTTTGTAAAAAAAGCTGTTCTTGTGAATTGCTCACACCACAATAAATACTCGTGTCAATGACATCTTCTGGTTTATATATGATTAAAATATCTTTAGAAGACTCCTTGAAATCAAAATTCAGTAGTTGAGTAATATAAAGTTTTTCGCCATTTTTTGTAATATATCCTCTAATTTTAGAATCTGTAATGAGTAGTCTAACGTCATCTTTTATATTTTTATCCACATATCCAGCATAGGTGATACAATTTGTAATATTATTTGTGTCGTAAATACTATTTGTGCTGCTCGTATAATTTATAGCACGAATTTCGTTCGGTTGCAGCGTTATTTTATATTCTTGTTTACCTAAAAATAAAGTTGACTGAAATTGTTCCTTTACGTTTGATACTTTCAGATTCAGAGCGGCTAAATCAAGTGAAAATACTTCGTATTTTTTTAAAGCTCTAGTCAAGTTCGATCGTTGTTTTTCATTGAGAATAATAGATTTTGCTTGTATAATCTCTTGAGAAAAACTAGAGGTAATGTTAATTACTATTAAAAAGCATAAAAAAAGCAGGTGTTTTTTCATAGGAATTTGTGTTTGTTAAGAGGTTTATTTTAATCTACGTGATGTCTTGGTAAATATTTCTAATTTTTTGATTCATCTACCTTCGAAATTTTAGTCAATTCTATTTTTGTACAAAAAGCATCTGCAGTTTCAGGTAAAATCTCTATTCTACCGCTAAAGTCAACTTTCATACTTTCTCCAATTTTGAGAGATGGGTATTTTTCTATTGGAAAATTACAAACCATTAATGGAAGATTATAAGTCTGACTTAAATTATGATTTACTATAAAATAGCCAGCATCCGGAACATCTATACTACCAAGCTTGTTAGTATAAATTAAAGTAGCCGTTTTGTTCTCTACAGTTAAAATTTCTTTAGCCGTTAAATCACATTTTTGTAATTCAATAGTATTTTCAGTTTTTTGACAACTTTGCGCAAATCCAAAGATAGATAGTAGAAGAAGTAACGGTTTTAAAATAAAATTTTTCATAATTATTGGTTTAGGAGTTACATTAATGTTATAGAAGTAACAAGCATTTTAAGTTATTCTTAATAGTGCAACACTACGATTGTTGTCTAAATATTAGGACGGATTGAGAAGCAGAAACGAGAGAATAGAGCTTTAAATTATTTAATGTAAAATAATACGTTTTTTTTAGAAATCAAAGTGTTAGCTAAAAATAATTTTATTCAAAACGAAAGAAACCGTTAACCTTGATATTGGTAACGGTTTCTATATGAATGATTATGTGATGGAGAAGGAGTTGTAAAACCTTCTGTCCTTCGGACATCTCCTTAAAGGGAGATTACATACTGGCTATTTAACTCTGCATTTCCTGCGTTTTGCAACTCCCCTCATTTGGAGGGGTTGGGGGAGGCTTTTTACTTCAACTTCGGTATTCTTGTAGGCGTATCGGCTCCGCTAATAATGCTTACCGCACTTTTAGCAATGGCTTTAATGGTTGATAAAATATTCTCTACATCTAGTGAGCTGTATTCATCTTTCACGGTGTGGTATAGTTTGTCGATATCAATTTGATCGGTACTAATGGTATGTGCGGGCACACCCAAAGCAGCTAAAGTAGCATTATCACTTCTGTAGAAAAGGTTTTCTTTTATATATGGATCCGGGTGGAAGGTAAACTCCGTACCTGCTAGGTTTTTCTGCAAAATGCTTCCGAAATCAGATTTATCATAACCGGTAATAAAGGCAGTGTTTTTACCAAACTTACTGTCTTTGCCAATCATTTCTATATTAAACATGGCTATTACATCATCTGGGTTTAGCTGTTTCGAAAAATACTGCGAGCCGAAGCCGCCTATTTCTTCTGCGGTGAAAGCAACGAATATTAGCGTACGCTCATTTTTGTTCCATTTTTTGTAGTACTTGGCCAAAGCAATTACAGCCGAAGTTCCCGAAGCATCATCATCTGCACCATTCATAATACTGTCGCCTTCAACAGATTTTACAATGCCCATATGATCATAATGTCCAGAAAAAATTACCAATTCTTTTGCTTTAGATTTACCCGGAATTACACCAGCCACATTAAATAAAGGCATTTTAGTGATGCTGTTTTTAAGCTCTACTTTAAAGCCATTAGCTACATTTTCTTTATCCAGAACAAAAACTGCTGCCGGAGCTTTATCATTTTTTAAATCATTTTCGTCTACTGTTGTTTCTCTGCCCAACATTCCCTTCAAACGATTAAAAGCATCTACAAATTTCACATCAACTAAAATTAATTGCTTTTTGCCACTGCGAACTGCCGTTCTAAACTGGCTCATGAAGTCCTTTTCGGGGTCAAGTTTAATCCAGCCGTCGCTATTGGTTTGGTCGAACGTAAGATTTTCTATCTTGTTGCCATAAACTAAAATGTTTTCGTTAGCCACTTCTTGCCCATCAATAGTTACTTTGGCAGATAAAGGCTTTAGCAAATATTTATGAAACGTTTGGCGGTATCCTGTTTGCCCATCTAAAGGCTTTAAACCAATTGCAGCAAATTCTTTTTCGATAAAGGTTGCCGCTTTATCAATTCCTGGCGTAAATGTACGGCGACCTTCCATGTCGTCACTTGCCAAGGTTTTAATTAAATGGTCTACGTAATCTCTAGTAATGATTTTGTCAATGTTTTGCGCACTTGCCGTTAGCGAGGCAACCGCTAATCCCATTGCGAATATGGTTTTTTTCATTTTTATTTAAATTAGTATTTAGTAATTAGATGTTAGTATTTAGATTTATTCCCCGCAGATTTAAACACGGATTTGTTTTGCTATTTGTCTTTGCTCCTTACTCTTTGTTCTTTGCTCCACACCTGATACCAGCCCCTAATCCCTGACTACTTAATAGCGCTTTCCAACCATTTATCTCTAAAAGCTTTCATTTCAGCTGTTAAAGTTCCGCCAGTACTTTCAATTGGCAATACTTCTAAAGATGGATTTTCTATGAAAGTCACTTTCGTTGTTTTTTCTACCCCTTTTCGACTGTAAACCACTTCAATTGTTTCACCTGGTTGGTGTTTTTCTGTAACAGTTTCAAAATCTTTAGCGGTTTTAATATCGCTGCCATCAGCTTTTAAAATGATGTCTTCAATGTCTAAACCAGCAAGGTAAGCCGGCGAACCAACTAAGGTAGCAGGCATCGTTACTTTGCCTTCGTTAACATCTAAACGGCTAATACCGCTATAAGCTTTGCCAGCATTACTCTTCCGTAAAACCAATCCGGCTTTCGATAACAAAGATGCGTAATCTTCTTTTTTGGTAGCATATACATAGTTGTTAAAAAACTGTTTAGCAAAGGTTGGGTTTTTGGTGAGGTTAGCTAATGTTTTCTCCAACTCTGGGATGGTATAAGCAATCTCGGTTTTGCCATAGGCTTTCCAAAGTGCTTTCATGTAATCGTCCAAAGTAAGGTTAAAATCAGCTCTTAAACGTAAATCTAATGCTAAACCTACCGCTGCGCCGTAAGTATAATATGAGGTAAAGATATTTCTTTGGTTCGTTTGGTCAACTGCTACACCAGCATCGGCAAATACGGCATACCTACTAGCTTGTATAGGAGAGAAGTTCTCGGCTCCCGGCGAGTTAATAACCGAATTAACCAAGCCGCCAAAAACTCTCGAAATGTTTTCCAAAGTTCTAAAGCCAGCTCTTTTCAGCGTTAAATTGCCATAGTATTGCGTAAAGCCTTCTGCTAACCAAAGCTCATCGCTAATGTTAGCTTGTGTAAAGTTAAAAGGCTCTAAGGTTTTGGGGCGTAAACGCTCTACATTCCAAGCGTGAAAAAACTCGTGAGAAAAAGTACCCAGTAAATTGTTTTCGTGGCCTCCAATTTTTGGCGTGCGTTGTACAATTACGGTCGAATTTCTATGTTCCATGCCGTCGCCTGCATAACTAGGGTGCACGCAATGTAAGAAGTAGTAGTGTCCATAATCAAAAGTTGGCAATTCTCCAAATATTGCTTTTTGTTCGGCTACTACTTTTTTTAGCATGTTTGCATAGTTAAAAACAGTCATTTCATCGTCCTCAGAATGGGCTATTAAATGAATAGTTTGTGTTTTTCCATCCGAGGATTTTACTTCCCAACTTGCCGCTTTATGATTAGAAATCTCTATAGGGCTATCCATAAAATAATGGAAATCTTTGGCATAATAAACGCCATTGCCTAGTGCTTTTAATTGTGTAGCCACCTTCCAATCGGCTTTGCCGGTAAAGTTAAATTTTATAGTTCTAGGTCTTTTATCCATTCCTACCGGAAAAGCAAAAACTGCCGGTATGTTCATGTGCGCATGTGCCTCATCAAAACCCGAATAAGTGCCATCAATCCAATTGCCAAAAATGGTGTAGGTAACCTTTATTTTTCCGCTGGCTTTAGTGATCTCGTAGACATCGCCTGCGGGCTGTTTAAGTGCTAAAGGTTTGCCATTGGCATCAAAAGCCTTGAGGTGATAAACATTTTTGCCAAACTCGTGTGTGGCGTACCTTCCCGGAGATGAACGAGCAAATCTTACTTTTAAAGGGCTGTTGGCAGGCACATTGGGTATGGTCATGCTTACTTCCGCCTCATGGTGTACCGCATTTGGAAAACTTACTGTATAGCTGATTTCCTGCTGCGATTTTGCAATAGTAGTAGCGCCAAAAAGGAATACGATTAATAGATAATTCTTCATTTGCCTAAGTTTAGGATTTGAAGTTAAGATTTCGGCGATTAATATTCTGATTTGTGAGCATTTTATTACGGTTTAATTCGATGCAGTTAGGGTATAACACATAAAAAAGAGGCTGTCTCAAAAGTCGCTCGTCATCTCGAACGTTAGAGAGAGATCTGCTTCAGAAGTGCTTCTGAAAGAGATTTCTCCTCCTTTGATCGTCGAAATGACGGCATTATTTTACTTTTGAGACAGCCTCTTGCTGCTTTTTAAGCAACCAATATTATTTTCTTGTCAATTTAATAGACATTGTTTTTGTTTCCTTACCGTCTTTTGTATCGTACATTTCCATCAATTGGTTGTTGTCGTCAATCATGGTAAAAACCTCTCTAAATGGAATTTGCTTTCCGGAGGCTGCGTCGGTTGCGGTACCTTTAAAAGTCATCTGCTTTTTGCTTTCTACAAAATTGCCTTCTGCATACATTAGTCCGGTTCCCATATTATCAATCCAAGTACTGATATAAACTTTTCTAGAATTGTCGTAAGCCATGGTATTCATGCCTTCAAAAGGCATACCATCCATATCACCTCTATAGGTAGAGTGTTGGTAACGGCCGCCAAGTATCATTTTGGTCTCTGCCTTAATGCCTGGGCTAGTAGACACGATAGCGCCGTCAGGGTGATAGAAAGTAATTTCAACGTCCCAATTTCCAACAGATTTACTAAGCATTTGGTGTTCGTTGCCCGGGGTCATGTAGGCTTCCCAAGCTTTCATCATTGCAGCGGAGTCTAGAGGTTTCGACACAGTATCGTTAACCATTACAGAGGTATCAGCTGGCGTGCTGTCTGTTGTGCTGCTACCTTTTTTTTTGCTTTGGCAAGCTGTAGCAAATAAAAGCGCTATACCTGTTGCTAAAAGTAAATTTTTCATTGCTTTTAAGTAAGTTTATGTTTGTTGATTAACAAGATACGAAAATCTTTGTTTTTTAGCAGCGAGTATTTAAAGATATCGTTTTTACACGTCCCTCAATTCATCAATTCTTTGCTTAGCCCTAATCCCAACCCTAGTATCTTGAATTTGGTCTGCCACGGTAATTTCCATGTCGCGGTCTTTATCTGATAAGTGTTTTTGTACCGCTTCTTCATTTTCCACAGCATGGTCATAAGAACCTCTCGCACTCATCAATTTTACGAAAACCGGCAAGCATTCAAAGAAAATAAACAGTAAACCAATAAAAGTAACGGCCATTGCTGTATTAAAATCCTTAGAGCCATCGGCATTAAAACTGAGCTGCCCTAAAGCCCAATTTCTATCAGCAAAGCCAGCCACATTACTTAAACTATCTAGCTGTTTGGAGGTGTAAAGCTTTTCGGTCATTAAGCCATCAAAGGCCTTGCGGCCATCTACAAACTTTTCCATTTGCCTGATATCGGCTGTAAGGGTGTCTAGGTTTTGTTCTCGTTGTTTCAGCTCTGCTTCTTTACGTTTGGCATAAGGTCCGTAGCCCATCACGCCAGATGTTTCGGTAGTTTTGTTACCAAAAATTTCGTAATTGAGCTTTTGTTTATCGCTTTTAATTGCGGCAGCTAAAGAGTCTCTTTGCGTTTTTAAGTCGCTCAGCTTGCCTAATTCAATAGTATATTTTTTATCAAACGCTTTGTTTAAGGTGTCAATTTTAGAGCGCTGCCCATTAAGGTAGCTTACTTTTAATTTCTCCTTTATCTCCTTATCAAAAATCCTAAGCTCTAGCGGACGGGAAATGACAATGCCGATCATAATGGCGAGCAAAATACGAGGCGTTGCCTGTAGCAGTTGCTTTCTTGAGCTCGCATTTTTGTCTAAACTGCCCACAATGTAGCGGTCCATATTAAATATAGCCAAGCCCCAAATCAGTCCAAAAAATATTGCAAATAACCAAGCAAAATCTCCGCCCTTAAAAACAAAATACATGGCATAGCCACCAGATAAGGCCGCAAAAAGCCCTGTAAAAAATATCGTAGCGCCAATACCGAAGTACTTGTTGTGGTCTGTAGGATGTTTTTCGAGTGTTGACAGGTGGGCCCCCGAACAAAACCAAAGGAAGCGAGAAATGCGGCTCATTTTAACCAAATTAAAAATATCTATAGTTAAACGACTGGGAAACCCAAATGTTACAGTTGCGGATGAAATTAGTACAAGAGTTCTGCATTTTAGTCACAGATACACAGATGTATCATCAAACTCTTATTTGTATGAAGGGGATTTGTGTTTGTTTGACAATTTTAATAAATGTTTGGATTGTCCACATTCTCACATTCAAAAGTAAAAATGCCGTGAAGAATTTGACCGCAGTTATTTAATGCCGTAATTCGTATCTTTGATAAAAACACGAAGCAATGAAACCATCTAAAATTCATCAGGATAGTTTCATGACCTCTTAAATAAAAACAGAAAAACAAATGAAAGAAGTTACCGTACAAGACTTAAAACAGAAAATAGATAACAAAGAGCCTTTTCAACTGATTGATGTTAGAGAGACTTTTGAATATGAAACTTCGAACCTTGATGGTTTAAATATCCCTTTGGGGGGCATTTTAATTGAAGCCGATAAAATTGACAGAGATAAACCTGTAATTGTACAGTGCCGTAGCGGCAAGCGCAGCGCCGCTGCAATAATGCAACTAGAACAAGTGCATGGCTTTGATAACTTGTATAACTTAAAAGGCGGCATTTTGGCTTGGCAAGAAGCTTTTGATCCGAATATGCCTGTTTATTAATAAAGGATTGAATTTTGACTGAATGGATTGTTCACAATGTCATTCAGTTATTCTCTAATTCAAAACTCAATCATTTTCAATCATGAAGAAAAAGATATTCTTAAATGCCTTTTACAATTTAGCAATGATAATGTGTATTATCGGCGCATTTTGGGCGTATGAAAATAAAAGTCCTCTGATTTCAGTTTTTCTAGTTGCTGTTTTGGCAGCATTTCTTTTCTTTAAGATAAAATTGATAAAGGAATTGAAAAACGATTTTAAGCAAGGGCCTCAGAACAAATAAAAACACAAAAGCCATCAAATTTTGATGGCTTTTGTGTTGAAAATAGCTTTAAAGCATAGGGTTTGGCTCTTCAACAAATTTGAGATCGTATTCTGTAATAGATCTTAGCTGTCTAATGGCACTAACTAAACCCTCTTCGTTTCCTTTTTGATGAATCTCAATAATCAATTCTAAGATGTCTCTTGCTGGCATTCTGTAAAGCAAACTTAAGTGGTAAAGCTTCTCTATGTCTAAGTTAACCCGTCCATTTTCGATGTTTGCCAGTGTGGTTACCGTAATGTTAAGGTGGTTGGCCACAAATTTCTGCGTGTAGCTCAAATGCAGCCTTATGGCTTTGATGACTCTTCCGGAAGCTATTTTCATAGGGTAGATATAGGGGTAGATACTGCAAGTTAGTAAATCTTAAAAGCTACTTCTAAATTTTTACCCTACATTTTTTATAGGGTAGTTTTTTTGGAAATGTGAAAGCCGCTTAAATATATTTAAGGGCTTTTCGCAAAATCTACCTTTAAAAGCAAAACCTATGAAAAACAGATACTTTAAAATTGGCCTTGTTACCCTAGTGGTGCTAGTTCTACTATCGTTAGCATATAATATTGATGATGTAATACGAGGCTTTCAAGATGGAATGGCTGGAAGATAAGTTCTACCCGAACAAACCTTCGTTAGCACCTCTTAATCCCAAGCCTGGCAAATCATTTAGTACGTATTTGCCGTTCACAAAGGTTGGTTGCTCAAAGGGGTTGTTCACCGTTAAAAATGGCCCATCTAAATCGGCCCAATCGCAAAGCGGAGCTAAATGTGCCCCCGCTAAAGTTGCAATGGAAGTTTCGCTCATACAGCCAATCAAAACTTTCATGCCCAGCTCGCGAGCTTTTAAAATGGTTTGGTGGCCTTCGTACATCCCTGTGCTTTTCATCAATTTAATATTAATGCCGTGGTAAGCACCTTTTAAACCTTCTAAATCTTTTAAGCGTTGCATCGCCTCGTCTGCCAACAGGGGGATAGGACTGCGTTCGGTTAGCCAAGCATTGCCTTCCAAGTCATTTTTATCCATAGGTTGCTCAATTAGTACCACGCCTTGTTCGTGCAGCCAGTAAATCAAATCAATGGCTTTTATCCTATCGGTCCAGCCTTGGTTGGCATCTACATACAAAGGCACATTGGTAATGCTACGAATGGTTTCGATAATCTCTTGATCATTATCTCTGCCCAACTTAACTTTTATTACCTTAAAGTCTTTGGCATCTTCCAGTTTTTTACGCAACATTTCTGGGGTATCAATGCCCACGGTAAAGGAGGTTACAGGCATTTGATTAGGGTCGGCACCAAAAATTTCGTAACAAGGTTTGTTTTGCAGTTGTCCGTTTAAATCATTTAATGCAATATCAATGGCTGCTTTAATGGCAGGGTTGCCTGTAGCTAGGCTATCCAGATATGCCATAATCGAAGCAAAATTAAAGGGGAATTGAAAGTGGCTCCAATCTACTTTCTTTAAAAAAGCATTGGCGGTCTCGTAACTCTCGCCCATGTAAGGCACCATGCTGGCCTCGCCGTAACCTATTTTGCCTTCATAATCAATTTTTAAAAGCAGTAAAGGGGTGCTTGTACGGGTAAACTTGGCGATAGAAAAGGCATGTTTTAATTCTAAATCAAATTGCTTGCAACTAATTTTCATTCTAATTCGTCTAATGTATAAAAAGCAACATAGCCTATATTATATTTGTGAAAATTTAAAAAACGCGGCGGCCATGAAAACGATTTCAAGATTACGGTATTTTATTTACTTATCCATATTATTTGTTGGATGTACTACAGGAAAAAATGCTTTGCAAAAAGGAGATTACGATGCAGCCGTTTCCAAAGCGGTAGACCGTTTAAGAAGTTCGCCACAAAATAAAGATGCTATGGCAGTTTTGCCGCAAGCTTTTGATTTGGCCATTAAAACCCATTTGAGAAAAATAGACGAAGCAAAAGTATCTGCCGATGCATTAAAATGGGAAACTATTTTGTACAATTACCAGCGTATAAATCAGCTTAGCGATGAGGTAAATAGCTGCCCAAGTTGCCTAAATTTGGTTCCTAATCCGCCTAAATATGTGAAAGCTGCAGAAGACTCGAAATACCAAGCTGCAGAAGCCCGTTATCTTTTAGGCGAGCGAGCCTTGAGAGAAAACAACCGTCAGAGTGCAAAAACGGCTTATAACCACTTTTTAAAAGCTGAAAGTTTCTATCCATCGCTAAAAGGAATTAAGGATAAAATAGATGATGCCTATTGGGCTGCGGTGTTAAAGGTGGTGGTGCAACCGGCCATTATCAATAGCAACACATACAAATTGAGTAATGACTATTTTCAGCAACAAGTTAATAATTACTTGGCTAACTACCGTGGAAATACTTTTGTACGTTTTTACTCTGAGGCCGAAGCAAACAAGCAAAAAATTAGGGCCGACCAATTGTTAGAGCTACGTTTCGACGATTTTGTTGTTGGCCAAACCTACGTAAAAGAACGTGTAGAAAAACTGAAAAGAGATAGTGTTGTTATTGGAGAAAGCCGCAGAGGAAAGATTTACGGCACCGTAACGGCAACTTACAGCATATTTGAGAAACAGGTTTCTTCTTCGGGCTTGCTTAATTATGCGGTCATAGATTTAAATACCAACAAAGTTTTACGCAACCAAAAATTGGCGGGCACCTATGTTTGGGTTGATAACTGGGCTTCCTTTAAAGGTGATGAGCGTGCTTTGGATAAGCAACAATACGCCTTGACAAGAAAACGTGAGGTGTTGCCTCCTCCTCCGGGAAACTTGTTTGTAGAGTTTACCAAACCAATTTACACACAATTGATAGACCAAATTAATTCGTTTTACAGTAGGTATTGATAAAAAATAGGCAATCGCCAAATTCTAAATTAGAAAAAGCGGGATTATTGCTACGATAGCGATAACCCTACTTTTTGCTATGATATTTGCGCCTCTCGCACATGCGTTATTTCGAGCGTCGGCAAATCCGCATCAATCAGCTTTATTTGGCCAAAGCTTGTACAAATAGAAAGTCCCCTCATGTTTGCGGGGTAAGTGAAAGCTAAAATAAACAATATGACAATAAAACAATTTCATCAATTGTTATAATCGCTAATATTGCACGCATGAACCATAGTCTTTATAATCCCTTTCAAACCTTTGATTTTAGGAACGATAAGTGTTTTCTGAGCGGTAGTGTAACATCGCCTTTGGCGGTACGTGTTTTGCCAGACTGGTTATTAAACATGGCTGGTTTAACAGGCAATGAACAAATTAAACTACTAGACGAAAGCGTTAGGGACTATAAAAGCTTAATAGTTCCAGCAAGTGCCGAGGTGTATGCCGAGGCTATTCTGCCCTTAGAACAAAAAATTGAGGCTGCTTTTGGGCTAGGCTATCAGGGGGTTTCGGCTTTGCCGGAAGCCGAGCTTTTCCGGTGGATTGGTAAAATGATGTACAGCTTTCTGTATATCGAAATGCAGGGCGCTATCCGTTTAAAACAATTAAGCGGCGATGGCATGAACATGTCTCAAGGCTTAATGCACAAGTTTGGTAACCTACATTTAATGTTGCAGGGCATTTTTAGGGAAGTAGAATTTGAAGATTTTAAACCTTGGTCTGTTGTAGTGGTGCCACTAGAAAATGCCGAAACAGGTTTTAGTTTTAGAGACGAAATCAACACGCTCATTTTCTCACTGAAATTTAAAGATTTTGGCATTGTAGCCTGCTTACAAGACAACGGCACCAACAAAAGGTATCATCAACCACTGTTAGATTTTATTAAGGATAAACCGCTATCCGACCAGCAATTTGAGGAGCTAGCGGCTCGTTTCTTCTATTCTGCCTATCTGTTTAACCGTTTGCCAGAATATAACGTGATCGAAGCTAATGGCATTGCCTACATAGACCCAATGCCATTGCGTGGTATACAAAACAAGCCATTGTTTGATGAGTGGCAGCACAAAACTTATGGACAAGTGCTCGAGAATTTTTGGAAACCTTATGGTTTAACCTTGTTTGAAATCATTAAGGATCCAAAAGCACCGTTAAGTTTTTTCGAACAGCCTTTACTGCCAGATGCTGGATAGTTGACCAATAAAATGTGGAATGATGCCTTTGACCAACATCACGGTTAATATCAGTCCAGTGAGTGCGCCGAAAAAGTGAGCATCGTGGTTAATGCTATCTCTGGAGTTTCTGGACATGTACACGCAATAAACTAAATAAAGTACGCCAAATACGATGGCAGGCATAGGTATAAACATCACACCAATCATGCTCAATGGTTGAAACAATATATAGCTAAAGAGAACAGCGCTAATAGCACCAGAGGCACCTAAACTGCTGTATCTGTAATCGTCTTTATGTCTAACGGCAGTCGGAATATCGCTTAACACCAGCGAAACGATATAAAGCAGTCCAAATTGCCAATGGCCAATCATAGTTTCTAATTTAAAAGCAAAAAAGAAAAAGGTAAACATGTTAAAAAACAAATGCATCCAATCTGCATGGATTAGCCCACTGGTAATGAATGTGTACAGTTTATTGCCTTTGGCTACACTATAGGGGTGCAACATGAACTTGCCGAACAAATCTGTATTGTTAAAGGCATAAATGCTGGTTATTAAAGTAAAAACGAAAATAATTGAGGCCACCGGGGCAGCATTCCAGTATTCTAGCATAGTTGTTATAGTTTGCTCATTGCTACTTTACGCTTCGCAGCAACGTAATAAAACATTAAAGATAATATTATTCAGAGTCTTGCGAGCGAATAATTTAATAATAGCTAATCTGAATTTAAAAATTTCAACAGCGATATAAAATTTTTTGTATTGCTATCTAAGGCGTTAAAACAAAAAACCCCGAATTGCTTCGGGGCTTCTATATCAATGTGTGCTTAAAAATTAAGCGCCTAACTGTACACGTTTGAAAGAAGTAACTGTTAATCCTTTAACAGTGTTGTCTAAAAATTTACGAACGTCCATAGAACCGTCTTTAACAAATTCTTGGTTTAATAAAGTACTGTCTTTGTAGAATTTATTCAATTTACCAGCAGCAATTTTTTCAACCATTTCTTCTGGTTTACCTTCTTGGCGGATCACATCTTTAGCAATCTCAATTTCACGCTCGATAGTAGCTGGATCAACACCATCTTTATCAACAGCCACTGGGTTCATTGCAGCAATTTGCATTGCAACATCTTTACCAGCTTCAGTAATATCTGTACCATTTGCACCTTCAAATACTACTAATACACCCATTTTACCATTAGAGTGGATGTAAGAAACGATTTTCTCACCAGAGATATTAGCATACTCTTGGATAACAATTTTCTCGCCGATTTTACCAGTTAATTCAGTGATAGTTTCAGCAACTGTACGTCCATCTTCTAAAGCAATAGCTGATAATTCTTCTGCAGTAGCAGGATTGTTAGCCACTGCTGCAGCTAAAATAGCTTGAGCTAAGTTACGGAAATCTTCTACTTTAGAAACTGGTTCAGTTTCGCAAGCTAAAGCAACTAATTTACCATTTGTGCCATCTGCTGAAACTTGGATTGATACCAAACCTTCAGAAGTAGCGTTACCAGAACGAGCAGCCGATACTTTTTGACCTTTTTTACGCAATAAATCAACTGCAGCTTCGAAATCGCCGTTTGCTTCGATTAATGCTTTTTTGCAATCCATCATGCCGGCACCTGTTTGTTGACGTAATTTATTTACATCTGCCGCAGAAATTTGTACTGTAGACATCTCTTTTAAATATTTTGAATGTTTTATAAATGTTAAAAGTTACGGGTTATGGGTTACGAGACTTATCCCATAACTCAAAACTCGTAACTCGTAACTCAATTAAGCTTCTGTGTTATCTTCTGATGAAGTTTCTGCTTCAGCAGTTTCTTTCTTCGCTTTTTTAGCTGGAGCCTCAGGAGCATCAGCAGCAGTTTTCGCTGCTACAGCTTCTTTCTCTGCTTCTTCATCTTTCTCACGTTTACGCTCATCTAAACCTTCTTCGATAGCTTTAACAACGATGTCAGTAATCAATGAAATTGATTTTGTAGCATCATCATTCGCTGGGATAGGGAAATCGATGTTAGAAGGATCAGAGTTAGTATCAACCATTGCAAAAGTAGGAATGTTTAATTTCAAAGCTTCAGCAACCGCGATGTGCTCTTTCTTCACGTCGATTAAGAAGATCGCCGCAGGTAAACGGTTTAAATCAGCGATACCACCTAAAAGGCTTTCTAATTTGATACGCTCACGTTGGATCATTAAACGCTCTTTCTTAGAAAGAATTGAATAAGTACCATCTTTAGTCATCTTATCGATGTTAGCCATCTTTTTGATTGACTTACGTACAGTAGCGAAGTTAGTTAACATACCACCTAACCAACGCTCGGTTACGAAAGGCATGTTTACTTTTTTAGCTTGCTCTGCTACGATTTCTTTAGCTTGTTTTTTAGTAGCTACAAATAAGATCTTACGACCAGATTTAACGATTTGTTTAATCGCCGAAGCAGCCTCCTCAGTTTTAGCTAAAGTTTTGTTTAAATCTATAATGTGGATACCATTACGCTCCATGAAGATGTAAGGAGCCATTTTTGGATTCCATTTACGGGTAAGGTGGCCAAAGTGTACACCTGCATCCAATAAGTCTTGATATGTTGTTCTTGCCATTGTTTTTGTCTCCTTAAAAGATTAACGTTTACTGAATTGGAATTTCTTACGAGCTTTCTTACGTCCTGGTTTCTTACGCTCAACCATACGCATATCACGGGTTACTAACCCTTTAGCACGCAATGCAGATTTCTTATCAGCATCTAACTCAACAATAGCTTTCGCAATCGCTAAACGAACAGCCTCAGCTTGTCCTTTAACACCACCACCAGCTACGTTTACATTTACATCATACCTGCCAGTCAATTCAGAAACTTCGAATGATTGGTTAACAATGTATTGTAAAGGTAGGGTTGGGAAATATTCTTTATGATCTTTACCGTTCACGGTAATAGTGCCGTTACCCTCTTTTAAATAGATACGAGCAACTGCTGTTTTTCTTCTACCAGAAGTATTTGTTGTTGACATTTCTTTTCTCTTTTACTTTTAATTAAAGTTTGATAGTTTTTGGCGATTGCGCAGCGTGAGGATGCTCAGCACCAGCATAAACAAATAAATTAGTGTATAATTTTTTGCCTAATTTGGTTTTAGGTAACATACCACGTACCGCTTTCTCTACAACACGTCTAGGGTGTTTTTCCAATAACTCTTTCGGAGAAATGAAACGTTGACCACCTGGATATCCAGTGTAACGAACATAAGTTTTATCAGTTAACTTATTTCCGGTTAACTTGATTTTGTCTGCATTAATAACAATCACGTTATCACCGCAGTCTACGTGTGGGGTGTACTCAGGCTTGTTTTTACCTCTAATAATCATTGCGATTTTAGAAGACAAGCGCCCCAAAATCTCTCCTTCAGCATCAACTACAACCCATTGTTTATTAACGGTTTTAGCATTCGCAGAGACAGTTTTGTAACTTAACGTATTCACTTGCTTTTATTTAATTTGTTAAAAAATATATAATCCCCCAGTTTTTTAGGGACTGCAAAGATACGGAGATTTGTTTAATTACCAAATAGTTGACGCAGAAAATTTTGGTTTTAAGTTTTAGGTAATGAGTGATACGTGTAGGGTTGATAATTTGAAAAGCAATTACAATAGTTCTTCGGTTCCGAAAGTCCCGCTTTTCGTTGCAATCTTTTGCCATGGTCGTCATTGCGAGGAACGAAGCAATCTCAAGCAAAAGTATTTGCACTTGAATCGGGTTTGGAAAGGCAAAACTTGTGCTATTAACAAGCTTTGACAAACCTCTAGCAAGTTTAAGCTATTACAGATTTGTAATCTGGAATTCGTATCCAAGGATTTGCAATCCTTTTTAGGCTAATAGGGCTCGGATTAGAAATCCTACGATAATGCTTCGAGATTGCAAATCTCGAAGAGCGAGAGAGCAGGACAATATGAATAGGGCTAACAAGAAAACCGCAGAGCGGTGATATTATTTCATTCGTATTGTACAATAATTTAAGGTTTCGAACATCTCTAATTTGCAATTACGGGTGTTCAAAACATACTTTTTGGAAGTTCGAAGAACTGATATTATTGTAGAACAGCATATATAGTTTAAAAACCACGAAGTGGTGACATTATTTTATTCATTTTTCAAAAAAAGGGTTTCGAACACCTCTAATTGCAAATCTCGAAAAGCGGAGGGGATTTAAACATTCATTTTACAAATCATCAGGTTTAAAACCAATTCGTTTTCTTGGTTGGTTTTCCTTCTCAATTAGCTTATCTAGATAACTAAAAACAAGCTCTATATTTTTGTCATGGTTCTCGAGATGCTTTTTAATGTCCGCAATTTCTATTCTGAGTTCTGTATGTTCACTCAGCAAATTCCTTAACCTTGTAAAAATCCTTACAATTTGTATGTTAACTTGTACAGCTTGTTGGCTGTTTAAAACACTTGATAACATTAACACGCCGTGTTCAGTGAAAACATTCGGCAAATAAGTTCTTCCGCCTCTCCCTTTTTTTGAGGTCGCAATTTGCGACCTCAAAGATTCCCATTCACTTTCGGTTAACTGAAACATGAAATCTTCTGGGAACCTATCTAAATTTCTTTTGATTTGTTCATTTAATCTTTTAGTTTCCACACCATAAAGTTCTGCCAAATCACTATCTAGCATTACTTTTTGGTTTCGTATCTCGTAAATTTTGTTCACCACAATATCATCAGATATGGAGGTAAATAGTTGTTTTGCTGTCATAGGTAACCAAATATAATGAATATCGATAAGCTAGTTTGCTCTTCAAACAAAAATCCATAACTTGTGCATACCTAACTAATTTATTAAGCCTAGATGCAAATCAAAAAACAAAGCAAACATTACGATGTGGTAATTGTAGGTTCTGGAGCTGGTGGTGGTATGGCAGCTTATACGCTCGCCAAAGCCGGACTAAAAGTGTGTCTTTTAGAAGCTGGAGCTATGTATGATCCACAAAAAAACATTACGCAGTTAAAAAATCCTTGGGAGTCACCACGTAGGGGTGCAAGCACCAAATTTCGTCCGTTTGGCGATTTTGATGCCTGTTACTATGGTTGGGACGTAGAAGGAGAGCCTTATACCAAAGCAGCCGGAACCGAATGGGACTGGTGGCGTGCCCGTATGTTGGGCGGCAGAACCAACCACTGGGGGCGTATTTCGTTGCGTTTTGGTCCAAAAGATTTTAAACGAAAAGATGTTGACGGTTTGGGCGAAAACTGGCCGATCAGTTACGACGACATCAAACCTTTTTATGATAGGGTAGATAAATTAATTGGGGTCTTCGGTACCAATGAAGGTTTGGAAGATCATCCCGATGGTTTTTTCTTGCCGCCTCCAAAACCACGTTTGCATGAGCTTTTTATTCAAAAAGGCGCTGCAGTTTCTGGTGTAAAGGTTATTCCATCAAGACTATCTATCTTAACTCAAAAGATAAATGACGAAAGAGGGGTATGCTTTTTTTGTGGACAATGCAACAGAAACTGTAGCATGGCGAAGGCTGATTTTTCATCGACCAATGTGTTGATTTATCCAGCTTTAGAAACGGGCAACGTAGATATTATTCCTAATGCGATGGCTAGAGAAGTACTGACCAACGCAGAAGGTTTGGCTACAGGTATTTCGTACATCAATAAAGACGATATGATGGAATACCAAGTAACTGGCCGTACAGTAATCTTAGCGGCCAGCGCTTGCGAATCTTCGCGTTTGTTGCTGAACTCTAAATCTAAACGTCATCCAAATGGTTTGGCCAATAGTAGTGACGTGGTTGGTCGGTATCTGCATGATTCTACCGGAGCGGCTATGGGCGGCGTACTTCCTCAATTGTTTGATAGAAAGCGTTACAACGAAGACGGTGTAGGAGGTATGCATATTTACTCGCCATGGTGGTTAGATAATAAAAAACTAGATTTTCCTCGTGGTTACCATATCGAGTATTGGGGTGGAATGAGCCAACCCGCCTATGGATTTGGCGGTGGTATTGAAGGTATGAACGGTAAATTTGCAGTTCGTGGCCAACAAAAAGAGGCTGGCGGTTATGGTAAATCTTTAAAAGAAGATTACCGTTATTTCTATGGTGCAAGTGTGGGTATGGCAGGTCGGGGAGAAGCAATTCCCGTGTATGATAACCGTTGCGAAATTGATCCAAATGTGGTAGATAAATTTGGTATCCCTGTGTTAAAGTTCAATGTGAAGTGGAGCGATCATGAGATTTTGCAAGCCAAGCACATGAAAGAGACCTTCGATGAGATGATGCACAACATGGGTGCCATTGTAACTTGGGGCGGCGATTATAACAAAGAGAATAACTACGGTTTAGAATCGCCCGGAAAAATCATTCACGAAGCTGGTACCGCTCGTATGGGCAGTGATCCCAAAACATCAGTTTTAAACAAATACAACCAAGCCCACGATTGTAAGAATTTGTTTGTGGTTGATGGCGCTGCCTTTACCTCGCAAGCAGATAAGAACATTACTTGGACCATTTTAGCACTCTCGATGAGGGCAAGTGAATACATCATTTCTGAAATGAAAAAACAAAACCTATAAGCCATGAACAGAAGAGAAACCTTAAAAATGCTGGGCGTTGGCGCCATTTCTGCCACTGCCTTAGTAAGTGGCTGTAAACCTACCGAAGAGAAAAAGGAAGTGGCAGCTGGCGATCCAGAATTTACCTACGACCGTGCCAAAGAAGAACTGGCCAGAGAAAAGGACTTGCTAGCGCAACCTAACTTTTTTACCAAAGAAGAACTGGCAACTATTACCATCCTATCGGATATCATTATCCCTAGCGATGAAATAAGTGGTAGCGCTTCTGATGCTAAGGTGCCAGACTTTATTGAATTTATTGTGAAGGATATGCCACAGCACCAAATCCCGATGAGGGGCGGTTTACGTTGGGTGGACATGCAATGCTTAAATCGCTTTGGCAAACCTTTTAGAGAGTGCAGCGATAAGCAGCAAATTGAGTTGGTAGACCTCATTGCTTACCCAAATAAGGCCCCAAAAGAAATGAGCCAAGGTGTAGCTTTCTTTAACCGATTGCGCAATTTGGTTGCCTCCGGCTTTTATACTTCGGAAATTGGGGTAGCCGATATTGGTTACGCTGGTAATGCGCCAAATCAATGGAATGGTGTGCCAGATGATGTGTTAAAGCAATATAAACTAGCCTATACTGAAAAGCAGTTGAAAGAATGCGTAAAGTTTGACAGTTAATGATAAAGCATCGGTAATTGGCGATAATTGGTAATTACTGATGCTTAACCTATTCTAAATTATTAGTGCTCTAGTATAGCTTCTAACTTTCCAATATCTCTAACTGCGCAACGATATCTTCGTTTGTTATTGGATAAGGTTGATCATTGGCAATGGCTTGATAAACCAATTCGAAAATTTCGCCGTAATTACCTTGCGGTGATGTTAGTGTGGTGATGTCTCTTCCACCATCCGCAGTAACTAAGGTTAACTTCCCAGCATCTTCAACTATCTCAATTCCATAACCTTCGTCAGATGGTTTCATGCCTTTTAACAACTGACTTTCCTGTACATCGCCGTGGTTTTTAGAGAAAGTACCTAAAGAGCCATTTACTACAAATGCGGGAGGAATATCTGCCGCTAACAAGGTTGCCGTTAAGTATACATTCAACTGGTTTGGATAAGCCAAATGGATGAAGAAATAATCGTCTACCTTACCGTTTTGTCTATGGTTGGCCAGCACTTTATGAAAACTGCTCGGCTTACCAAACAAGGCCACGGCTTGATCTATCAAATGAGGCCCCAAATCATAAGATAATCCACTTGCTTTGAAGCTTGGATCTTCTTTAAAGCCTTTCGGACCAATTTCACTCCTATACCTATCAAAACGGAAATAAACTTCGGTCAGCTTTCCTAATTTACCACTTTCTATAATTTCTTTTGTGATTTTAAATCCGCTGTCAAATCTTCTGTTTTGATAAACCAAAGCCTTTTTGCCCACCTTTTTTGCTAACGTAAATAACTCCCTAGCCTGTGCAACGGTAGCTGTAAATGGCTTTTCTACCAAGATATGTTTACCCGCCAACAAACATTTTTTTGCATATTCATAGTGGGTATAGTTTGGTGTGTTGATGATTATAAGGTCGATATTGTCGTCAGCAATTAATTCATCTATCGTATCATAGCTCACTATACCTGGGTAGTCCTGAACGGCTTGTTTCTTGCTTCGCTCTGTAACCGCTACAAAATTAAATCCATCATGTAAATGAACAAAAGGCGCATGAAACACTTTTCCTGACATCCCATAGGCCATTAAGCCCACATTTATTTTCGATCCCATAATTACAAAACTAGAAATTTAACAATGATATCAAAGGCGCAACAAGCACCCGATAAATTGATGACTTTAATTTTACTCAATATGCAACTTCTCTATTTAATTCTTGTCTATTTGAAATATGAAGAAAAGAATTTTACTCGCACTAGCTCTTTTTGTGTTTTGCAAAACACTCTCTGCTCAAAAACAAACAGCGATACATACCAAAGACATTGATAATTTCTGGACAGCTTATGATGCAATCCAAAAAACGAATGATTTGTCAAAAAAGATCGAAATCATCAATTCACAATATATAAATAAGGGCAGTAAAGGGCTGAAAGCTTTTATGGTTGCCAGACAATATAACGATACTCTTTGGGTAGAACTTATCAACAAGCTTCCTAAATTCTGGAATTCGATAAGACCCAACACACTTGCAATAAAACATAAAACTGCTGAATTAGAATATGGAGTTAATAAATTAAAAGCCATTTACCCTGATTTAAAACCTGCTGAAATTTACTTTACCATTGGCGGATTACGGTCTGGAGGAACGGTAAAAGATAACTTGGTGCTTGTGGGAGCCGAGATTGCAACAGGGAATGCCAATACAGACGTTTCCGAGTTTGATAACGATTGGTTTAAAAATGTTTTTAAGGAGCAATCACTAGACAACATTGTTTACCTGAATATCCATGAATACATCCACACACAACAAAATCAAAATGGTTCTAGTTTGTTGGGACAAGTGATAAGAGAAGGTTCGTGTGATTTCATTGCCGAATTAGCTTTAGAAAAGCCCATTAAAACCAAGTACATGAACTATGGTTTGGCTAATTCTGCCAGTGTCAAAGACCGTTTTAAAAAAGAGCTTTTTTCTGATAGTTTCGAAAATTGGCTTTACAATGGTCGGCAAATGCCGGATAAGGCAGATTTAGGTTACTATGTGGGTTACGAAATTTGCAAAGCCTACTATCAACAGGCTAAAAGCAAGCAGCAGGCCATTAAAGATATCATAGAATTAGATTTCAGTAGTGACAGTGCTGTAGAACTTTTCTTAGAGAAATCTGGCTTTTACGCAGAAAGGCTAGACAAAAAAGCGATTAAGGAGGCTTACGAAAAACTGCAGCCTACCATTGTTAGTTTAGTGCCATTTAGCAACGGAGACCAAAACATAGATGCTGATACAAAAGATTTAAAGATTGTTTTTTCAAAACCGATGGTGCCAAATAAATATTCCATCAGTCTTCCAAAAAATACTGATGTTTCTTTCCCACTTAAAAGTGTAAAAGGTTTTGAAGACGATGGGAAAACCTTGGTGTTAGAGCTTACGTTAAAACCTCAGCAAGCCTATGAGTTTATCATTACTAACAAAACCTTTAAATCAAAAGATGGCTATGCTTTAAAGGATGAGGAATACCTAATTAAGTTTAAGACAAAGTAAAAATCTAGTTTTTAGTAATGAGAAAATCATTAAGCTTATATTTGCGACATGACTCCAGCAGAAATCAATATTAAATGGAAAGAGCTGCAAGAAAAGCTAGCACAAGAGTTTGATTCTGAATTGCCAGATTTAAAGGTAGTGCTGTTTTTAATTGGCGTGCAAGAGTTGGGTAAGGGACCTGGAAAGTTTAGCAAAAGGCAAAAGGAAGAATTAATGCATATTGCTACTTGTCGTTTGTTGAGTGAAATGGGATTTTACGAACTGGAAGCCTTGGATCAAGATGGTTGGCCACATTGGAAATTGGTACGGCCTATCCCTGCTTACGCAGGCTTAGAGCAGGAAATGCTCCTAAAATCATTGGCCATCGGTTATTTTGCAGACATCTACGAATAAAAAAAGCCTCCCAATTTTACACCGGGAGACTTTTTTTATGATAATTTGAGATTATCCTGCTTTTTCAGCAGCTTCTTTTTTCAATTGCTCGTTAGCAACAATTACAATCTCTACTCTACGGTTTGCAGCACGGCCAGCCTCAGTAGTGTTATCAGCAATTGGTTCGTTAAAACCTTTACCTTCTGTTACTAAACGTGATGCTGGAACACCTTGAGAAACTGCATAAGTTTTAACAGCAGCAGCTCTTTTTTCAGAAACACTTTGGTTAACCGCAGCAGTACCTACGTTATCCGTATGGCCAATAACTTTTACGTCAGTTCCTGGGTACTGATTTAACGAAGAAGCTAGAGACTGGATGTTAGTTTTAGCTGCATCTTTCAATTCAGTTTTGTTGAAATCGAAAAGGATACCGCTATCAAATCTAACAATGATACCTTCACCTTCACGAATTACCTCTGCACCAGGAATAGCATCTTTAATTTCGGCAGCTTGCTTATCCATTCTTTTGCCAATGAAACCACCAGCGGTACCACCCACTGCAGCACCAATTACAGCACCAACAGCAGTATTACCTGCTTTTTTTCCAATTAAGGCACCAATTACACCGCCTGCAGCAGCACCAATACCTGCACCTTTTTGAGTATTATTTAAGCTATCGCAGCTCTGAAAAATCATTGCACCCACCGATAAAGCTATAGCGACAGTTGCTGTCTTAAATTTTGTAGTCATCATTTTCTTATTTCGTTTATTATATAATGTTGATAAATGTATGTTCAAAGGTAATGCCAATTTTACATAACTGCACAAAATATTCTAAATACGAATAAAACAACTCGCTCAAAAGGAACAATCATTAACATGTATAAGATTCGATTTCCACGACTTGAGTAAATAATTGACCATATTTATATACAATTACTCAGAAAAGTATGCTTCTAATTCTTTTAGAGAATTTTCATCGGTATAAAAATCTTTAATTATTTTACCTTTCTCTAAAAGAATAATTCTATTGCAAACGTCGGTAACGTGGTTTAAATCGTGGCTAGAGATAAACGTTGTTAAACGCTGCGTTGTGCTCAAGTTCTTGATTAAAGTTTTTAGCCTAATCTGTGTAGTTGGATCTAAGTTGGCAAAAGGCTCATCTAAAATTAACAGTTCCGGTTTTTGCATCAGCGCTGCTGCAATACCTACTTTGTTTTGGTTTCCTTTAGAGAAATCGCGTATATATTTTCCACGGCTTAAAATCTCGCCATTAAAAAATTCTTCGTACTGGCGCAAATAATCGCTTACGTGAGCCACACTTAAATTGTGTAAACTGCCAATAAAAGTAAAATATTCTTCGGGCGTTAGGTAATCTATCAAGAAACCTTCGTCTAAATAAGATGCAGTATAGTCTTTCCATTGCGAACTACTTGCTACGTTAATGTCTTTTGATAAAACCTCTCCGCCATCTGGGCGAATTAAATCAAGTAGCATTCTAAAAAAAGTAGTTTTTCCAGCACCGTTATTTCCAACTAAACCAACGGTTTCGCCTGCTCTAATATTTAAGCGCTCTATATCTACTACGGTACGGCCAGCGTAACCTTTTATTAAATTTTTAACTTCTATCATAGTCTTATTCTCTAAAGCCTTCGGCTATTTTATAACGTTGTTTCTCAAATTTCCTAACAATTACACCTACCCAATACTTGCGTAGAAGCAAGCCTATTAAACCTAATAAGGCTAGCATGGCCAATCCCCAATAGGGCTTGTCAAATATGCCAAAAGGGATGTAAATGATTAAAGGCACCAATAAAAGTGGCAAGCCTAACAACCACTGCGATGCACCAACGCCTTGCCAGTTAAAGCTAGCACTAGTGGTAATATCCAGTCGTTTATAATTAAAATTAGCGAAATAAAGCACTACTACCGTACCCACACCAATGTTGTAAACGTAGGCAGCCAAGTGCAACAAAAGCAATTTGTAACTCATGAAACCATAAAATGCCGATAATGCGGTAATTAAGGTGCTGCTGATGGTAAACAGTAGGAATTTGGCTTTAATGAAGTCGTGGTAATTGATTTTGTTAACCAACAAACCATCAAAATGCGCACTTTGCCAAGCAAACATGAACTGCCCATATACCGAAATGTTTATTCCCGTCATAAAGATGGCCGCAAATAGCATTTTGCCAAATTCATCGTTCTCAATTAATGGCATTCGATAAAAGAAAAAGCCATAGCAAAGAAACAAGAATCCCATAATTACCGAACTTCTAGAACGTTTGTGCCTCAAAATTAGTTTCAATTCTAACGCAGCTAATTCTCCAGCTCTACCAAAACGGTTTAAAAAAGGATAATCGGTGCTTACTTTTTTATCGTCTTTTGTGCTTAGTTCTTCGGTGTATAAATTTGCTGTTAGAAATTTAGCATTGATGTGAAAAATTGCAAATGCTGCGGCAGGGAATATCAATGCCAAAAACGGGTACTTAGCTACGTTTTGAAAAGCAAAATTTGAGAAATCTCTAATGGAAATAAATCCATAATAATCTGAGGCAGCCAAGCCTAAAATTACCAAGATACCCACAGCAAAAAACAAGACATTGTTAATAGCTCTGCGTTTTATGTAAAGCACCAAAAAGTTATTGAAAACGATAAGGCCTAATATGGAAAGCAGATAAACCAATACAGTTACAAATCCATTTGCTGCGCTAATATTAATAAATATGAATGGGAAGAAAATAAAGGAAGGCAGCAAATTAAAAAACGAGAACAGGGACTTCAAATTCAAGAAATTGACAATCGTTTTTCGGGAGATATTCAAATGCAGATAAGGTACAATGCTAAGCGTAGGCAAATCTTGCATTTGTATCCTTATGGCTAAATCTAGCAAGAAATAATATAAAATCAATCCATTAAAAACTACAGTAGGATTAACGCCGGGCATCAATTTTTCGATAATGGCTGTCATCCAAAAACCTACACCTACAGCCACTACTAGAAAGTAAAGCATAAAAAAGCCCAGTACAATTTGAGCGGCAATACTGCCTGCCTTATTTCTACTGCGCCAAAAGGATTTCCATTGATGGGATAAAAAAGTACTCAGCATATTAATAGTCGTATTTATTCTTCCAATTCTGTTTCAGTTTCTCTCTTAATTTTTCTTCTGCCGGATTTTTACCCGGGTCGTATAATTTGGTTCCGCTCAGCTTTTCGGGCAGGTATTCTTGCGCTTCGAAATTGCCATCGTAAGCGTGCGAATATTTGTAGTCGGCACCATACCCAATATTCTTCATCAACTTTGTTGGCGCATTGCGCAAATGTAACGGCACAGGTAAGTCTCCAGTTTGTTTTACCAAGGCCTGTGCATGGTTAATGGCCATATATGATGCGTTACTTTTTACCGATGATGCCATGTAAGTTACACATTGTGATAGAATAATCCTACTTTCTGGAAAGCCGATCACATTTACTGCTTGGAAACAATTGTTAGCTAAAAGCAAGGCGTTGGGGTTGGCGTTACCAATATCTTCGGAGGCTAAAATTACCAGCCTACGAGCAATAAACAATGGGTCTTCTCCTCCCTCAATCATTCTGGCTAGCCAATAAACAGCTGCATTTGGGTCGCTACCGCGGATAGATTTGATAAATGCCGAAATGATATCATAGTGTTGTTCGCCAGCTTTGTCGTAAAGTGCTAAATTTTGTTGTGCATGAGCTAACACATTCTCGTTGGTCAGTTCAATTTTATCGCCACCAATGCCGTTAACGGCAATTTCTAAGACGTTGAGGAGTTTTCTGGCATCGCCACCACTTAAACGAATTAAAGCTTCATGTTCTTTAATCTCAATTTTCTTTTTCGATAGGATTTCATCTTTTGCAATGGCTGTGTTTAACAAACCCACCAATTCTTCTTCCGTTAAGTTTTGAAGGATATAAACTTGGCAGCGAGAAAGCAAAGCTGAGATGACTTCGAAACTGGGATTTTCTGTCGTGGCTCCAATCAGAGTAACCAAGCCACGTTCTACCGCACCCAGCAAACTATCTTGCTGCGATTTGCTGAAACGGTGGATCTCATCAATGAAAAGCACAGGCATACCCATGAAACCACCTTTTAAAGCAGCCGCTTTATCGATGACTTCACGTACATCTTTTACGCCAGAGTTAATGGCGCTTAATGCAAAAAATGGTCGGTCTAAGTTTTGGGAAATGATGGTTGCTAAAGTAGTTTTTCCAACACCTGGCGGCCCCCAGAAAATCATGGATGGAATGCGTCCACTTTCAATCGCTTTGCGCAGCACGGCACCCTCGCCCACCAAATGCTTCTGCCCAACGTATTCGTCTAGGTTTTTGGGGCGTAATCTTTCGGCTAATGGGGTGAGGTTTTGCATTTTTTAAAGGTAAGAAATTTAGCTAAAAACTTTAAAAAGTAATCTAAGCTAGAGCCTAAAGCAGAGCCCTTGTCGTCATTTCGAACGAATGTGAGAAATCTAGCGCTTAGTGCATGTAGTTAGATTTCTCCTCGTTCCTCGTCGAAATGACGGCAACAGGAGCGTCATTTCGAGGGATAGCCTGTCCCGACTATTCAGAAAAGCGACCTTAAAACACAAAACCAATAAATTTACTCTGTTTTTGCTGGAGCAGTTCCTTGCGGCTTCGGCTTCTTCTTAAAAAACTTTTTCTTTTTCTTGAACGGTTTCTTTTCTCCTACAGGTTCATCTTTTGGAGCTTCGCCTAAATGCTCAGGCAAAGGCATTCTATCAATTTGACGCTCAATTAGCTTCTCGATATTTGCTAAACGACGTTTGTCTTTTCCGTTAACTAAGGTAATTGCTGTTCCGGTTGTAGCCGCTCTAGCCGTACGCCCAATTCTGTGAATATAGTCTTCTGGGTCTTGCGGTGCATCGTAATTAATTACCAAATCAATTCCGGTTACATCAATTCCTCTACTTAAAACATCGGTGCCGATTAATACGTTCAGCTTGTCGTTTTTAAAATCGAGCATGATGGCTTCGCGTTCTTTTTGCTCTAAATCGCTGTGGAATGCTGCGGCTTTTAAACCTAATTTTTTGAACACTTTTCCAAGCTCTTTTACTTTTTCCTTACGACCAGCAAAAACAATAATGCGGTTATAGGTAGCCGACTTTAACATTTCGGTAAGCAAAGGAACTTTTTGCTCATCATGAATGAGGTAAACTTGTTGGTTAATTCCTTCGGCTGGTTTTGAAATAGCAAGACTAATTTGTTCTGGCTCGTTCAATAAAGTAGCTGCTAGTTTTCTAATTTTTGGTGGCATGGTAGCCGAAAACATTACTGTTTGTCTGGTTTTTGGTAGATAACCTACAATTTTCATGATATCATCGTAGAAACCCATGTCCAACATTCGGTCGGCCTCATCTAGTACCAAGTGTTCTAGTTGGTCCATTTTTAATACACCAGAAGCCAAATGAGAGATCAGCCTGCCTGGGGTAGCAATAATGATATCCACTCCCTCACGCATCGAACGTTTTTGCTGCTCGTAAGCCACGCCATCGCCGCCACCAAAAACAGTTAGCGAACTGATGTTGGTAAAATACGATAGCGCTTCTACCTGTAAATCTATTTGTTGGGCGAGCTCGCGAGTTGGTGTCAAAATCAGCACATTATTATGGCGTTCGTGCTTTTGCGTAAGCATATTCATGATAGGCAGCAAAAAAGCTCCAGTTTTACCGGTGCCAGTTTGCGCACAAGCTATTAAATCTTTGTTAGCTGTAATTAATGGTATAGCTTGTTGCTGTATTGGGGTAGCATTTTTGAAGCCCATTGCTAGCAGGCCTTCTAAAAGCTCCGCGTTAAATCCAAATTCTTTAAAATCCAATTGATATTTTTAATAATATAGGATAAAAGTACTTCTAATTGAGGCTAAAAGCAAATTGTACTGTAGTTGGGGTCAACTTTGTCAATTTTTCCTATGAAAAAAGCTTGTAAGATTGACAAGGTTTGTGCAGTAACTATTCTTTGTGTCACTTTGCGACAACTCCAAAAGCTTTGCGGTTAATTTTAACGCGAAGAAAAAGAAGAGAACTGCAAAGAACGCTAAGTTTCCTTGCACGGTTTTGTGTTAATTAAACCTGATGGCAGCGGATATACTTTTTGTTTATCTGTCATCCTGAACGTAGTGAAGGATCTGTTGGGTCTAGCAATCCAGAAATAGATTCCTCGTTCCTCAGAATGATAGGCAGCCCAGAGCAAAAAGATAGCAGCAAACAGCAGGGCTACTACTCCCGATGAACCACTGCCTTCCATTTTCAAATTTAACTCCTTAAATAACAACTGCAAACGTTGCCAAGACTGTAATTTACTTAGAACGTTTCTAAATTGTTAATTTGTCGTTTTTTTGTAAGTTTTATTAAAGATATGTTTTCATATTTTAGATAGCTTTGCACACTAGTAATATAAATAAACAATCTAATGAGTAGTTTAAGTAAAGCTTTTACGTCGTCTATAGGTAGAAAGTTTGTAATGGGGCTAACGGGTCTGTTCTTGATTTCGTTTCTTGTTGTTCACGTATCTATAAACGCACTAATTTTTGTAAATGATGGCGGAGAAACCTTTAATGTGGCGGCCGATTTTATGAGCCACAATATTGTAATTCGTATCTTGGAAGTTGGGTTATTCTTAGGAATTATCCTTCACATTGTACAGGCGGTAATGTTAACTGCACAAAACAATGCGGCAAGGCCAGAAAAGTATGCCTACAACAAGCCTCAGGCTAACAGCACTTGGTATTCGCGTAGCATGGGTTTACTCGGAACATTAATTTTAATGTTTTTAGTAATGCACCTTTATCACTTCTGGTGGCCAACTAAGGTAGCTGTTTACACACATGAGGCGCACAACACTTTCCAAAACATTGTGATGATTTTTCAAGATCCTTTGGTAGTGGTGGTGTATGTTTTAGGTGTTATTTCACTAGGCTATCACTTGTTACACGGTTTTCAATCGTCTTTTCAAACAATGGGCTGGAACCATAAAAAATGGACGCCAGTAGTAAAAACAGTAGGGGTATGGTTCTCGATCATTGTTCCTATCATTTTTGCATTAATGCCAATTTCCATCTATTTAGGCTGGATTAGCTAAGCCGAAACGTTTAATTAAAAGGATTAAGTAAATGTCGAAATTAAATTCAAATATCCCTGCGGGCGAATTGACCCAAAAGTGGACAAAATATAAATCTTCTATTCCGTTGGTTAACCCAGCGAATAAAAGAAGCTTAGAAGTAATTGTAGTAGGTTCTGGTTTAGCTGGTGCATCTGCAGCAGCTACTTTAGCAGAAATGGGCTACAAAGTAAAATGTTTTTGCTTTCAGGATTCGCCCCGTAGAGCGCACTCTATTGCTGCTCAAGGTGGTATTAACGCCGCAAAAAACTATCAAAATGATGGGGATAGCACTTACCGTTTATTTTACGATACCATTAAAGGTGGTGACTACAGAGCTCGTGAAGCTAACGTACACCGTTTAGCCGAGGTAAGTGCCAACATTATTGACCAATGCGTGGCGCAAGGTGTGCCTTTGGCTCGTGAATATGGTGGTTTGTTAGATAACCGTTCTTTTGGTGGTACACAAGTGCAACGTACCTTCTACGCAGCTGGACAAACTGGTCAACAGTTATTGTTAGGCGCTTACTCCGCTTTAGAGCGCCAAGTAGGTATGGGTAAAGTACAAATGTACACTCGCCACGAAATGCTTGATGTGGTTGTGATTGATGGTAAAGCTCGTGGTATCATTGCCCGTAACTTAATTACTGGCGAGTTAGAGCGTCACTTCGGTCATGCCGTGGTTTTAGGTACAGGTGGTTACGGAAACGTATTCTACTTGTCTACCAACGCCATGGGTAGTAACGTTACTGCAGCCTGGAAAGTGCATAAGAAAGGAGCTTTCTTTGCTAACCCTTGCTATACACAAATCCACCCTACTTGTATCCCAGTTTCTGGAGATCACCAATCTAAATTGACATTGATGTCGGAGTCGTTACGTAACGATGGTCGTATCTGGGTGCCTAAAAAGAAAGATGATCCTCGTAAACCTTCGGATATTCCAGAAGATGAAAGAGATTACTATTTAGAGCGTCGTTATCCTGCTTTTGGTAACTTGGTACCACGTGACGTAGCTTCTCGTGCCGCTAAAGAGCGTTGCGATGCGGGTTACGGTGTAGGTGCCTCTAAATTAGCGGTATACTTAGATTTTAAAGCAAACACAGAGCGTTATGGTCGTATCGAAGCTTCTAAAGCGGGTAACCATAATCCTGATAAGGAAACTTGCATGCGTTTAGGTACTGCCGTAATTAAAGAAAAGTACGGTAACTTGTTCGATATGTATGCGCAAATTACTGGTGAAAATCCTTACGAAACCCCAATGCGTATTTACCCGGCGGTACACTACACCATGGGCGGTGTTTGGGTAGATTATGATTTGATGACAACCATTCCGGGTTTGTACTGTACTGGTGAAGCTAACTTCTCAGACCACGGTGCTAACCGTTTAGGAGCTTCGGCATTAATGCAAGGTTTGGCTGATGGTTATTTCGTATTGCCTTACACGATCGGTTCTTACTTATCAAAGGAGATTGCCACTAAACCTATCCCAACAGACCACCCTGCGTTTGTAGAAGCAGAAAATAATGTAAAAGCTACCATTGATAAGTTCTTAAGCATTAATGGAACTAAATCTGTAGATCATTTCCACAAAAGATTAGGTCACATTATGTGGGAAAAATGCGGTATGGCTCGTAACAGAGAAGGATTAACACAAGCCATTAAAGAAATTCAGGACTTACGTAGAGAGTTTTGGGCTGATGTTAAAGTGCCAGGTTCTGCTGATGAGTTTAACCCTGAGTTGGAAAAAGCACACCGCGTTGCCGACTTTATTGAATTAGGAGAGCTGATGTGTATTGATGCCCTTAACAGAGAGGAAAGCTGTGGCGGTCACTTTAGGGAAGAGCACCAAACTGAAGAAGGCGAGGCAAAACGTGATGACGAAAACTTTGCTTATGTAGCGGCTTGGGAATACAAAGGCGTAAGTGAATTTGAATTACACAAAGAAGAATTGAACTACGAGAATATTAAAGTAGCACAAAGGAATTATAAATAGTAGTAAGAGATGAGTATCAAGTATCAAGACTTGAATGAAAATCTTGATACTCGATACTTGTTACTCAATACTTAAATCTCAACAAGATGAGTACAGGAAACATGAATTTAACGCTACAAGTTTGGCGTCAAAAAAATAAAAACTCAGCAGGTAAACTAGTTGATTACAAGCTTTCTGATATTTCTCCAGACATGTCTTTCTTAGAGATGTTTGATGTTTTAAACGAACAATTAATTACTAAAGGCGAGGAGCCAGTGGTTTTTGACCATGATTGTAGAGAAGGAATCTGCGGTATGTGTTCAATGTTCATCAATGGGCAGCCACATGGGCCAAAAGACTTGGTAACTACTTGTCAATTACACATGCGTTCTTTTAAAGATGGCGATACCATTGTGGTTGAGCCTTGGAGAGCAAAAGCATTTCCGGTAATTAAAGATTTAGCAGTAGATCGCTCTGCTTTCGACCGTATCATTGCTTCGGGTGGTTTCGTATCGGTAAATACCGGTAATGCACAAGACGCTAACGCATTGCCAATTCCAAAAGCAAAAGCAGATGCGGCTTTCGAAGCGGCTGCTTGTATTGGTTGCGGTGCTTGTGTGGCTACTTGTAAAAATGCTTCGGCAATGCTTTTCGTTTCAGCAAAAGTATCGCAGTTGGCTTTATTGCCACAAGGGCAGCCAGAGCGTTATCGTCGTGTACAAAGCATGGTAGCCCAAATGGATGAAGAAGGTTTCGGTAACTGTACCAATACTGGTGCTTGCGAGGCAGAATGTCCAAAAGGCATTTCACTAGAGAACATAGCTCGTATGAACAGAGATTATCTATCTGCTAAATTCATCAGCGAAGAGGAAGTATAAGTTCCAAAATGATTATACAACAAATCCCCAAATCTTTAATTAGGCTTGGGGATTTTTGGGTTTTGGCACCATTCTATCGCTTACGTCATTTCGATGAGGAGGCACGACGAAGAGAATTAAAAATCAACCGAAGTTAAATCTAACTAGCTGTATAAATATAATTGCTAGATTTCTCCTCGTTCCTCGTTCGAAATGACGAACGCTCAGGCTTGGGGGTTTTTGATTTTTGCAGTTTGCCTATGCAATCCGTCATTCCCGCGTAGGCGGGAATCTTAAAGCGAGATAAAGTTTTTTCAAAATCTTATTGCATTACGATTACCAGTAGAGCTGGCAATGAAGACATAGCAATAGAAATACAAACAATAACAACTTTTAACAAAAACCTTAAAACAATCTTTCCATACCATCGTTTTTAAATTAATAAAAGACATTAATTATGACAAAGCAAACAAAGATATTAGGTGGGGTTTTAGCAGGAATAGCTTTAGGCGCCATAGTAGCGATGGTAATTTCATCAGATAAAGACAGCGCTTTAAAAGATAAAGTTGGTGATTGGTTTTGCGACCTTTTAGATAAGTCTAAAGATAAAATAGCCGGCGTGGCCGATGCTGTAAAAGCTCAAGCAGATAGAATAAAAGCGTAAAATTAAAAACTTTATCGTCATTGCAAGGCACAGTTTATGCCCATTTTTCGGTAAAGCAATCTTAAAGCGATATCTTGTCAATTTAGATAAGATTGCTTCATACCTCGCAACGACCGCAATACTTATAAGGGCATTTCCGTATCTTTGACGCATGGATATTTACGGAAACGCCCTTTCAGATTTTCACCAGTCTGGCAAAGCTGATACCCTATGGCTACATAACTCTTACGGTGAGCCAGAGGAAATGCCGATAGATATTTTCTTTAGAAATGAAGAGGATATGCCTGAAATAGAATTGAAAGCGTTATCTCTCTGTAAGGGAAAAGTCTTAGATGTTGGTGCCGGAGTAGGCAGTCATGCGCTGCTGTTAGACAAAAAAAAGATCGATGTAAGTGCTATTGATATTTCTCCCATTGCCGTGCAGATTATGCAAGAGCGAGGCGTAAGAAACCCTCAATTACAAGATTTCTTTCAAGTAAAAGAAAAATACGATACTTTACTGTTTATGATGAATGGAATTGGCCTCACTAGAACTTTACAAGGCTTTGAAGACTTCCTAAAAAGTGCCAAAAAAATATTAAATCCGAAAGGGCAATTGCTTTTTGATAGTTCGGATATATCTTATCTATACGATGATATGCCCATGCCCACTCATCAATATTTTGGCGAAATCAGCTTCTGTTACGAATACAAAAATCAGAAAGGAAATTGGTTTAATTGGCTTTATATTGATCCAACCACATTGCAACGATTAAGTAAACAATATGGCTGGAATTGTAAGATTTTGTATGTGGATGAGCAAGACCAGTATTTGGCGCAGTTAACTTTATAAGTGACGACTTATGATTTAAAAGCACTAACGCGAAATTAATACGAGCAAATCGTAAATCTAAAATTGTCATTCGTAAATTAACTTCTTTCTTCCCACACCTGCACTAAATGCACGATAGTTTCTACCGCTTTTGTCATATCCTGAATAGCTACCCATTCTTGTTTTCCGTGAAATGCATGTCCGCCGGTAAAAATATTAGGGCAAGGTAAACCCATAAAAGATAAGCGAGAGCCATCGGTACCGCCTCTAATGCTACGAGTAATTGGGTTAAGGCCTGCTCTTTTTAAAGCTTCAATGCCATTTGCCATAATTTGCGGATGCTTATCCAGCACCTCCTTCATATTACGATATTGCTCTTTAATTGTTAAAGTATAAGTTGATTTTGGGTAAGCTTTCATCACTTCTTTCACAATTTTATCTAAGGTCTCGCCATGCGCTTTTAGCAAATCGTTATCAAAATCACGTATAATAAAGTTGGCTTCGGCTTGTTCGGCGGTGCCGCTCATTCCAACTGGGTGAATGAACCCCTCTTTTTGCGAAGTACTTTCTGCACTTAACCTGTCTTTCGGTAAAGCACTAATCACATCTGCCAAAATCTTGATGGCACTTTCCATCTTTCCTTTTGCGAAACCAGGGTGTGCACTTACACCATTAATTACCAGTTTAGCACCATCTGCCGAGAAAGTTTCGTCCTCAATAGAACCTAAGGTTTCCCCGTCAATGGTATAGGCGAAATCAGCACCGAGTTTTTTTAAGTCTACCTTGTCTACACCACGGCCAATCTCTTCGTCGGGTGTAAATAGTATTTTTATAACACCATGTTTAATTTGCGGATTTTGTACCAGATAAGTAGCCGCTTCCATAATTTCTGCTACACCTGCTTTATTGTCGGCACCCAATAAAGTTGTACCACTAGCAGTAATGATATCGTTTCCAATTTGATTTTTAAGGTCTTTATGTTCAGAAAGTTTTAACACAATATTGTGATCATCTGGCAAAACTAAATCTTGGCCTTGATAGTTTTTATGCACAATAGGTTTTACATTCTCTCCGCTACTGTCTGGCGAGGTATCCATGTGCGAACAAAAGCAAATCACAGGCACTATTTTATCAGTAGTGGCAGGAATGGTGGCGTACACATACCCATTTTCGTCTAAATGAGCGTCGCTTAACCCAATCGCTAAAAGTTCATCTGCTAAAATTTTTCCTAAATTTTTTTGTTTAGATGTAGAAGGAGTAGTTGATGACGACGCATCGGATTGGGTATCTATTTTCACATATTTCATAAACCTTTCGGCTACAGAAACAGCATTTATTTTAATTTCTTGCATAAATTCAAAGATATTATTTATTTTTTTCAATAAAGATTATACTTTTGTATAGCAGCACTTAATTTATAACAACTTGAAAAAACGTTACTTAGCTTTACTACTGGTATTATTTACGGTTACAGCATTTGGTCAATCAAACTTTTATAAATTAAGCGTAGGTGCAGGCACAGGTGGTACTTATAGCTTTACTGATGTTCAGAAAGGAAGCTTTGGTTTCGCTAGTTATGCAAATTTAGATTACAATTTTACTCCCTTTATTACTGGCGGTTTAGAAATTCAAATGGGCTTAGTTAAAGGTGGAAATAGAGTTACTGATCCCCACAAAAGAGAATTTACAAATGCCTATCAGGCTGTAATGCTAAATACTAAATTTAGAGCAGGAGAATTTACTGATTTTTATTACAGCGATTTCTTAAATTATACCAAGGGCTTTTACCTCGGTACCGGATTGGGCTACATTAAGAACAACATGAACTCTATTGTTCGAGAAAAACTGGATGAATCGGGTAATTTATATACCTTTCCTGGGGATGATAAGAGTTCTGGGATCGTTATCCCAATTAACATAGGGATAGATTTCTACTTTCCAGATGGATGGGGCGATATCAGGTATACGTTGAATTTCAACTATCAAACCAATATAGTTACCGGAGAAGGTTTAGATGGCTACAACGATCCAAAAACAAAGTTTAAAAACAATGCTGCAGACATTTATAATTTCTTGTCTGTTGGCTTTAAATATAACTTTGGGCCTAAAGGTTTAACAAATAAGACAATAAGGTAGCTTTCGCCTTTCCACAATTTTGGATAAAGATTGTCTCGTCTAGAAAACAAAGGTTACTTTTATATCTCAATCATTTTAAAAATGAGGATATACTTTTCTTTACTTTTTGTTTTTATGAGCACTACCACTTTTGCACAGCTAACGCCTTACGAAAAAAGTGAAAATATTGCCACCACTACTTATGAGGAGGCGATTAATTATTATCAATCGTTAGCTAAAGCTTTTCCCCAGCAAGCAAAATTAGTGGTTTACGGGCAAACCGACTTTGGTAAACCGCTGCATTTACTGGTGCTTAGCAAAGAGGGTATTTTTGATCCCATCAAAGTTAAACAAGCAAATAAAAGGGTGCTTTTAATTAACAATGGCATTCATCCGGGAGAGCCTGAGGGCATTGACGCTTCGATGATGTTGGCAAGGGACCTGCTTAAAAATAAACAGCTCTCGAATAATGTGGTCGTTTGCATTATCCCCATCTACAATATTGACGGAGCCTTTAACCGTACGGCTACCTCTAGAGCTAACCAGAATGGACCTTCGGCCTATGGTTTTAGAGGTAATAGCAAAAACTATGACCTTAATAGGGATTTTATCAAGACGGATTCTAAAAACTCGGAAAGCTTTCAGCAGATTTTTAACGCTTGGCAACCCGAAATTTTTGTAGATACCCATACCAGTAACGGCGCAGATTATCAGTACACCATGACTTTAATCCCTACGCAAAAGGATAAATTAAATCCGGTACTCTCCACTTATCTTACCCATAACATGCTGCCGGATCTTTACGCCTCAATGAAAGACAAGGGGTTTGAATTAATTCCTTACGTAAACTCGATAAAGGAAACTCCTGATAACGGTATTAGCGGTTTTATGGAAAGTCCAAGGTATAGCACTGGTTATACGGCGCTGCACAACACCATCGGCTTTATGCCCGAAACCCACATGCTAAAACCCTACGATAAACGAGTAGAATCTACCTATAAATTGCTGCAAACCTATATAAATATTGTAGAACGGGATGCCGAGTTAATTGGGGCAAACAAAAGAAAGGCAGACGAGGAAACTTCGGCACAGAAAACCTTTGTATTAGATTGGAAACTGAACAGAGATAAATTTGACGAAATTGAATTTAAAGGTTACGCAGCAAAATACAAGTCCAGCGAAGTAAGTGGGTTACAAAGGTTGTATTACGACCGTAACGAGCCTTATACCAAAGCAATTAAACAATGGAATAATTTTGAGCCCGTACTAAAAATTGACAAGCCAGTAGCCTACGTTATTCCTAAAGCCTGGACAAAGATTGTCCAACTCTTAAAACTCAATAATGTACAAGTGAACGAGCTAAAAGAAGATGCCAAACTGCCGCTTGAAATGTACTACATCACGGATATGAAAACTGCTCAAAAGCCTTTTGAAGGTCATTATCTGCATTCGGGAGTTAAATTAGAAACGAGGCTGCAAGCTATACATTGCTACGCTGGAGATTATGTGGTGTACGTTAATCAAAAAACCAATAGATACATCATAGAAACTTTAGAGCCTCAAGCACCAGATTCTTTCTTCAATTGGAATTTCTTCGATTCTATTCTAAGCCAAAAGGAACATTTTTCTTCGTACATTTTTGAAGATACCGCCGCAGATTTACTAAAGGAAAATCTAGGTTTAAAGCAAAAGCTAGAAGAAGAAAAGGCAAAAAATCCGGCCTTAGCCGAAAATGCCTTTGCCCAATTGGAGTTTGTTTACAAAAATTCTGAATATTTTGAACCAACTTTTATGCGTTATCCCATTGGGAGGTTGGTAAAAGATATCACGCTTGCTCTAAAGTAAAAAATAGTTGTGTTATTGGCTAGTGCTTTTTTTGCTAAACTTGTAAATGCAATCGTTACAAAATCAAAACCTATATCTCCCAACGGGATTAAAATCTCAACAAGATATTTTGTTCGAAAACGGGTTGATTAAAGAAATTAAATCAAATTCAGCAAATGTAAATCCACAAAGCGGTTATATTTTTCCTGGATTTATTGACCTACAGATTTACGGTGCGGCAGGGAAGCTATTTTCTGCTGAGCCAAGTTTAGATAGCATTCGGATAATTGAAGATCAGTTATTACGACAAGGTACTACCGGTTTTTTAATTTGTTTAGCCACCAACACACCTCAGGTTTTTAATCAATGCATTGCGGTAATTAAGGAATATAGAAAACAAGCTAGAAATTGCTTAGGTCTGCATTTGGAAGGGCCTTTTATCAACCCTGAGAAAAGAGGGGCACACGTTAAGGAATATATCCGGAAGGCGAGTTTAGAAGAAATTAAAGCGCTGTTAGATTTTGGAGATGGTACCATCAAGATGATGACCTTGGCGCCAGAGTTACAGGATGACGAGGTAATTCAATATCTGTTAGACAATGAGGTGGTAGTTTCTTTAGGGCACAGTAGTGCAACCTTTGAAGAAGCTACAAAGGCTTACAATCAAGGTGTGCAAACTACTACCCACTTATTTAATGCCATGTCGCCCTTACAACACCGTGCTCCTGGCATTCCAACGGCGGTTTTTAACCATCCAACAGCTATGGCAAGCATCATCGCAGATGGCCTGCATGTAGACTTTGAAGTGGTAAATGTAGCTGCAAAAGTAATGAAGGAACGACTTTTCTTGATTACCGATGCGGTAACCGAATGTAGTTCGGGACCATACCAACACGTAGCCGTTAATGGCAAGTTCGTCATGCCAGATGGAACTTTATCCGGCTCGGCTATGACCATGCTGCAATCTGTTAAAAATTGTGTTTCACATTGCGGTATTTCCCTTTCAGATGCCATTGATATGGCTACCTACTATCCAGCAAAGCTGATTAAAAAAGAAAAAGAAACAGGTCAGTTAAGCGCTGGCGCCCAAGCAAACTTTGTGGTTTTAAACCAGCAGATGGATATAGAACAGGTATTTTACAAAGGCGAAGAAATTAAACGCTAAAAACCCGCATCAAATTAGAAAAAACTTGATAATTTTGTCTTTTATGAAGTACAAACGTATCCTCCTCAAATTGAGCGGCGAATCGCTAATGGGCGAAAAACAATATGGCATTGATAATGAAAGAGTTAAACAGTATGCCGAAGATATTAAAGCTGTTCATGACCAAGGTCTAGAAATTGCAATTGTAATAGGCGGAGGAAACATTTTTAGAGGTTTAAGTGCCGAAAAATCTGGTATGGATAGGGCGCAAGCCGATTATATGGGCATGTTGGCTACCGTGATTAATAGCATGGCGTTACAAGATGCCTTAGAAAAAGTTGGTTTAAAGACCCGCTTGCTTTCTGCTATTAAGATGGAACAAATCTGTGAACCTTTTGTACGAAGAAGAGCCGTACGACACCTAGAAAAAGGGCGTGTGGTGATTTTTGGTGCAGGAACTGGAAATCCATATTTTACTACCGACTCTGCTGCTGCATTAAGGGCAATAGAGATTAACGCGGATGTGGTTTTAAAAGGAACTCGTGTAGACGGTATTTATACCGCAGATCCAGAGAAAGATCCTTTAGCAACAAAATATAACCAGATCTCTTTCAAAGAAGTTTACGATAAAGGTTTAAACGTAATGGACATGACTGCCTTTACACTTTGCGAAGAAAACCAACTTCCTATTATCGTATTTGATATGAATAAAAATGGTAACTTCATGAAGATTGCTAAAGGCGAAGAGATTGGAACTTTGGTACAGGGATAGTTTTTAAGCATTATTTTATATTTTTGCACAAAATCATACAGCACAATGAATGACCTCATAAGGAAACAGTTGACAGATGCGCAAGCTACAATGGATAAGGCTATTGTTCACTGCGAATCTGAGTTAACTAAGATTAGAGCAGGAAAAGCTTCTGCGGGAATGTTAGATGGCATTATGGTAGATTATTATGGCAACCCAACTCCATTAGCACAAGTTGGGGCAATTAATACGCCTGATGCTCGTACGTTGATTATCCAACCTTGGGAAAAAAATATGTTGGTGCCAATAGAAAGAGCTATTATGGAAGCTAACATAGGTATCAACCCACAAAATGATGGTTCAATTATCCGTTTGGTAGTTCCGCCTTTAACAGAAGAGCGCAGGAAAGAGCTAGTGAAAAAAGTAAAAGAAGAAGCCGAGAAAGGTAAGATCGCCATTAGAAATATACGTAAAGATGCTAACGAGAAAATCAAAAAATTAAAGGCTGAAAGCGTATCAGACGATGAGATTAAAGTAGGAGAGGCCGAAGTACAAAAAGTAACTGATGCTTATATTTTGAAGGTGGATAAACACGCCGAATTGAAAGAAAAAGATATCATGACGGTATAAGAGAGCGTTCAACAATATCGTTAAATTGTAATATAAAAGGGAATGTGGTTTTACTACATTCCCTTTTTCTATTTTTGCAATCCAAATCACAAAGCAAAAATGAATTTATTAATTGAGTATCTAAAAGCCCACAAGTGGGTAGTGGTGCTTGCACTTTTTTTGGCGGCTATTAATATTGGTTTCTCTTTGATGGATCCATATTTTACAGGCCAAATTGTAGATCGTTTTATAGAAAAAAAGGACATCCTTAACCGCTCGGAATATATATGGGGCGTACTGGGCTTGGTAGGTTTAGCCATTGGTGCCGCTATGGTTTCGCGGATTGCCAAGAATTTTCAAGATTATTTTACCAATATTATTGTACAGAAAGTGGGTGCCAAAATGTATGCCGATGGCCTTAAACATTCTTTGGAGCTGCCTTATCAAGTTTTTGAAGACCAGCGCAGTGGCGAAACTTTAGGTGTATTGCAAAAAGTAAGGGTAGATTGCGAGAAGTTCATCACCTCCTTCATCAGTATTTTGTTTGTGAGCTTAATTGGGATGGTTTTCGTGATTGTTTACTCTTTGTCGGTAAGTTATAAGGTTACGCTAATCTATATTGCTTCTATTCCGGTAATTGCTTTTGTAAGTTGGTTTTTAAGTCGTAAGATAAAGACCATACAGAAATCTATTGTGGCAGAAACCACTGCTTTGGCGGGTTCTACCACCGAATCGTTAAGAAATATTGAGTTGGTGAAAAGTTTAGGGCTGGCTAACCAAGAGATAGAAAGGCTTAACAAAACCACCTATAAAATATTAGGCTTAGAACTTCGAAAAGTAAAATATGTACGTAGCATGAGCTTTGTGCAAGGCACTACCGTAAACTTGGTAAGAAGCACCATGGTAGTGGTTTTACTAATGCTCATTTTTGAAAACACCATTTCTCCAGGACAGTATTTTTCTTTCTTATTCTATTCGTTTTTTCTATTTGGTCCACTGCAAGAACTTGGTAATGTAATTTTAACCTGGAGAGAGGCAGAAGTTTCACTGAGTAGATTTAAGGCTATTTTAAGCACGCCTATCGACAAAAAGCCAGATCATCCAAAACCTTTAGGTAAAATAGAACAGCTTACATTTAGCGATATTAGCTTTAAACATCTTACCGGTAAAAGCAATGCCTTAAACCATATCAACTTTAGTGTGAATAAAGGCGAAACCATTGCCTTTGTGGGGCCTTCTGGTTCTGGTAAAACTACTTTGGTTAAGCTGTTGGTAGGGCTTTACCAGCCTGTAACGGGTAGCGTTTTGTATAACCACATTTCGGGTAGGGATATCAATTTAGATCAATTGCGAGAAAAAATTGGTTTTGTAACGCAAGACACACAACTGTTTTCTGGAACCATTAGAGAAAATCTGCAGTTTGTTAAGCCAAATGCTAGCGACGAAGAATGTTTGAAAGTGCTTAGGCAGGCGGCGTGCCATACCTTGTTGGCAAGAGCAGATCAAGGATTGGATAGCGTAATTGGAGAAGGCGGTGTAAAAGTGTCGGGAGGGGAAAAACAACGGCTCTCTATTGCCAGGGCATTGTTGCGTAATCCAGATATTTTGGTGTTTGATGAAGCTACCTCATCGCTAGATTCGATTACCGAAGAAGAAATTACGGCTACCATCAAAGATGTATCTAAACTGAGCGAGCAGATTACCATTTTGATTGCCCATCGTTTGTCAACCATACGCCATGCCGATAAAATCTATGTGTTAGAGAAAGGGCATATTATAGAGCAAGGCAAACACGAAGATTTGGTGGAAGAAAAAGGCTTGTACTATGCCATGTGGAGGCAACAAGTAGGAGAGCGGTAGATTTTTCTACCAAGACTTACGAAGTTTGAAAAACTTCGTAAGTCTTCAAACTACAACTCCCCAACAAACTCCTTCATCGCTAGTCCTGGGTTGTCAGTTTTCATGAAGTTTTCTCCAATTAAAAACCCTTGAAAACCTGCTTGCTTTAAATCTTTGATAGTTTGCGGGTGGCTAATGGCACTTTCGGAAATTTTTAAAAACTCATTAGGTATTTTATCCACCAAATCGAAAGAGGTTTGAATGTTCACTGTAAAATCTCCCAGATTTCGATTATTTACGCCTATGGCATCTAAATGTGGGCAGATGCTTCTTTCTAGCTCGGTTAAATCATGAACTTCTAGCAATACATTTAACCCTAAACTTTGCGCCAGTTTACCGTAAGCTGCAATTTGAGCTGGAGTTAAAATGGCCGCAATTAGTAAAATTATATCTGCTCCCCAAGCCTTCGCTTCCAAGATTTGATACTCGTCAATCATAAAATCTTTCCTTAAAATTGGAATTTCATTTACGCTGCGGGCTTGTAGCAAATCTTCTTTTTTACCACCAAAAAAATCGGTATCGGTAAGTACCGAAAGCGCCGAAGCTCCAGCTGCATTGTAGGCCTGCGTAATTGCTTTTACATCGGCATTGCCATTTATTACACCTTTAGATGGCGATTGCTTTTTAAACTCTGCAATAATTCCGGTTCTATCTTCGGCTAAAAGAAAATCCTTAAAACGATAGGGTGTTCTGCCAAAAGTTGGATTATTTTCTAGTTGCTTTACACTTACTTGCTGTTTTGCTAGCGCAACTTCTTCTTTCTTACGTAGAACGATTTTGTCTAAAATATTTTGGCTCATGTTTTTTTTCGATCGTCATTGCTTTGTGCTTCGCAATGACGGTATGATTACGGTTTATGCTTTTCGTACTTTTAATTTTGGACTTTACACTTTTAACTCAAAAGCCAATTTTTCATCATCTGTTTTCCTTCGGGCGTTAGCACGCTTTCTGGGTGGAACTGTACACCACAAACGTCAAATTCTTTGTGGCGCACCGACATAATCTGTCCGTCTGCATCTACCGAAGTAACAGTTAAGCTTTCTGGCAAATTCGCAGGATCTACCACCCAGCTGTGGTACCTGCCAACTTCAAATGGTGCTGCTACATCTCTGAAAAGTAATTCATCATCCACAGTTTTAGTTACCGGCGTGGCAATACCATGCATTGGTCGGCCTAAATTCAGCAAGCTACCGCCAAAAGCTTCGGCAATGGCTTGTTGCCCCAAACAAACACCCATGATACTTTTGGTAGATGCGTAAGTTTTTATCACTTCTAACAACAAGCCTGCTTCTTCTGGTATGCCTGGTCCGGGAGAAAGCAAAATCTTATCGTATTTCGCTACATCTGCCAAATCAAATTTATCATTTCTCCAAACTTCGGTATCGTAACCCAATTCGTTAATTAAATGTACCAAGTTGTAGGTAAAACTATCGTAGTTGTCTATTACTAAAACAACCGCCTTGGCCCTTAAAGGGGGAATATTATTGTTATTCATATTATTATAATTGACCACCAAGACACTAAGAGCTCCAAGTTTTCTTTGTGTACTTTGTGCCTTTGTGGTTAGTCTATATGTCGGTTGCCATTTCAATTGCTTTACGCAACGCAGCAATTTTGTTATTTACTTCGTTCAATTCTGTTTCGGCTACCGAATCCGCAACTATACCTGCGCCCGCTCGGTAGTGTAATTTATTGTTTTTGCTCATGAAAGTCCTGATCATGATGGCGTGGTTAAAATCATCATTAAAGCCCATGTAACCAATGGCGCCAGCGTAGAAATTGCGACCAAGGTTTTCATTTTCATCAATTAGCTGCATAGCTCTGTATTTTGGCGCACCGCTTAAAGTTCCGGCGGGATAAGTATCCGCAACCACTTTGAATGAGCTACCTCGATCTTGTAACTGTCCGCTCACTTTAGAAACCAAGTGGATTAAATGCGAATAATATTGCACTTCTTTAAATGATTTTACCTCTACTTGCTTACAGTGGCGACTTAAATCGTTCCGTGCTAAATCTACCAGCATCACATGTTCGGCACTTTCTTTGGGGTCATTTTCTAACGCTTTGGCAATTTTTGCATCTTCTTCGTCGTTTCCACTACGTTTAAAAGTGCCAGCTATGGGAAAGATGTTTGCCGTTTCGTTTTTAATGGTAATCTGTGCTTCGGGCGATGAACCAAAAAGCTTAAAGCTTCCATAATCGAAGTAGAACAAGTATGGAGATGGATTGATGGAACGTAAACAACGGTAAACATTAAATTCATCACCCAAAAATCCCTGAGAAAATGCTCTTGATGGTACAATTTGGAAAACATCGCCACGGTAAATGTGCTTTTTCAACTTTTCTACTACATCAATGAAACCTTGGTCGGTTAGGTTTGAACGTTCTTCGCCGTTGGTGCTAAAGCCATATTCCGGGAAATTTTTATTCTGGATGATATACTCCATTTTGCTCAAATCGTCGCTATCATCATCGTTAAAAGTGTTCTTAAATAAAGTGATTTCATTTTTGAAGTGATCGATAGCGATGATGTACCTATAAATATGGTACTGCATTTCCGGAATTTGATCTTCCTCTGGCGTAGCCGATGAAAACTTAATGTCCTCAAAATATTGGACGGTGTTCCAAGTGAAATAGCCAAATAAACCGCTAGAAATATGCTTTGAATCTGAGGGGAGAACTTGTTTGAACTTTTCTTTAAACGCAGTAATTTCCTCAGCTAGGTTAAAAGCTGTTTTTACTTCATTTTTCCCATCTGGATAATTAATGACTAATTCGCCATTTTTTAAAATAATTCCTGCTACAGGCTCGGCACACACGTAACTGGTGGCATTTTCTCTGCTGTGATAGTCCGAGCTTTCTAATAAAATGGTATTGGTAAAAACATCACGTAAACGCAGGTAAATGCTTACTGGCGTTGTTGTATCCGCAAGTCTTTTTTTGCTGTAGGTATTTATGTTGTATCTCATTTTTCGTTATTGTCGTCATTGCGGGGAGATATGCCGAAACAATCTCTAATTACTTTTTAAAATGCTTCGCTCCTCGCAATCACGAAGCGATCTAAAACAAAAAACCCGACGCGTGGTTCCGTCGGGTTTAAAATGTGGTTTAAGTTTAGGTTTAAGTTGATAAACTATATTTTGCACAAGTCATTGACGAAACTTTCTTTCGAGTTACTACGCCAGTGCCAAGTGTTTATTTTGTTAATCATTGTAAAGCAAATTTATACAAAATGTTAAATAATCAAAATATTTTATAAAATTTTATTGTCCTTCCATTTGTTTGAGTCATTACTTACCTAATTGCGTCATTTCCGCAAAGGCGGGAATTTTAAAGCGGAATGATTATGTACTGTCGCATTACGATACCCGTTTTCACGGGTATGACGCACTATGAACGCAAAGGGCTTTTTACGAAATTCCAAAAAAAGTTCTTGATGGATCATTTTTTACCATCATAGCAATAGAAGCAATAATTAAAATCAAAGCAATGCCAAAGAAAATAGCAATGGTTTTGTGTTTTGCAGCTGCATCTGCCATTTTTTTAGACCTTGCGTTGCCAATGGTAACTAATACTATAGCTACAATCATAATGGCAATGTGCTCCATTTTCCAATAACGATATAAGGCTTCGCCTGTTGGTCCTTTAGTTAACGGACTTAAGACATACAACCCTATGCCTAGTAAGAATTGGATATGCGCACTAATTAAAGTAAATACGTTTAGCTTTCTGTTGCCTTCGGTATAAGCTTTTTTACCAAACCAACCAGCTAAAGCTTGGATTACGGCAACTATTAATAAAATTAACACCAAATAGCGCCAGCCTGAGTGCGCACTTTTTAAGATATCGTATAAATTCATGTTTTTGTTTATTTAATTTTCAAATTTAGGAATTTAATTGAGCGATTGTAACAGGTGCAGGTTTAGCGTTTAATTTATAATCGTTTTAATTTACAACTTTGCGTAGCACTTTTTTACTTTACGTTAAAAATTAAACGCAAAGGTTTTGAAGTCTCCCAAAGAACGCAGAGCTTTTCTAAGTAAAAAATATGTTAGTTAATTAAAACCACTAGAATTATAAATAGCTTTAAGCCATAATTCTAAACATTAACTAACATGAAGAAAATTTTACTAGCGTTAGCGTTGGTATTTTCTACTGTATTTGCATTTGCGCAACAAACTTATCCGGTAAATGGTTCTTTTGACGTGCGGAGTGGGCAATACGCCTTTACCAATGCAACTATTGTGGTAAACGCCAACCAAACGATTAGCAACGGCGTGTTGCTCATCAAAAACCAAGTCATCCAATCTGTGGGTGCGGGTACTGCAATCCCGAAAGGATATGTAGTGATAGACCTGAAGGGAAAATACATCTACCCTTCGTTAATCGACGCCTTTACCAGTTACGGTGTTCCTCTTGATGCCGGTGCCACTTCGGGGCGTGGTTTCGGTGGCCAGCGCCAATCGATCTTTACCTCACAAAAAAAGGGAGCTTACAATTGGAACGCAGCCATTCGCCCAGAAACAGAAGTGCGAACCATTTTCGCTATCGATTCCAAAAAAGCCGACGATTTGCGTAAAGCAGGTTTTGGTAGTGTAAATGCTATCAGTCGTGATGGTATTGCCCGTGGTACTTCTGCGGCGGTAACGCTAAACGATGAGTTTGAGCATAAGGTAATCTTAAAAGACCAAACTGCAGCTAACTATTCATTCAGCAAAGGCAGTTCAACTAACGATTATCCAACTTCTTTAATGGGCTCTATTGCTTTGTTGCGCCAAACTTATTTGGATGCAGCTTGGTATAAAAACCAAAAAGAAGAATACAACATCTCGTTGGATGAATTTAATAAGCAACAAAATTTACCTCAAATTTTTGAAGCTGATGGCTGGGCAAATATCTTGCGTGCCGATAAAATTGGTAAAGAATTTGGCAAGCAGTATATCATTAAGGCCGGTGGCGATGAATACCAACGTATCGATGCGGTTAAGGCCACTGGCGCTAGTTTAATTGTGCCTATTGCTTATCCAAAAGCTTATGATGTAGAAGATCCAGTAGACGCTAGAAATGTAACTTTAGCACAAATGAAAGCTTGGGAATTGGCGCCAACCAATCCTGGGGTTTTAGAAAAAGCGGGCATTAACTTTGCCCTTACCACTTTTGGTTTAGATAACACTCGCGAGTTTTGGGCAAACATCCGTACGGCAATTGCAAACGGTTTAACTGAAAAGCAAGCTTTACTTGCAGTAACCGAAACTCCAGCCAAGCTATTGGGCGTTAGCGATAAAGTGGGTTCTTTAGAGAAAGGTAAACTAGCCAACTTCCTAATTACTTCTGATAGTTTGTTCAAAAGCAGCAATATTATCCACGAAAACTGGGTGCAAGGTAAACGCTACATCGTAAACAAAATGGATGTAAGCGATTTAAAGGGCATTTACAACTTGAATGTTGATGGTATGGGTTCTTTGGTTTTAAAAATCACTGGACCTACAGCAGCGTCAATCGAAAGAACTGGCACTGATAGCGTTAAAACCACGGCCACTTTAGGCCGCAATGGCGATTGGGTAACGTTGAGTTTTAACTTAAAGAAAAATCCAAAAGGCGATGTGCGTTTAACAGGCTATCTATCTTCGGAAGCACCAATTGCGATGAAAGGCGAGTCTGCATTAAGCGATGGCTCAGAAGGCAGATGGACCGCAACGTTCAAAGAAGCTTTAAAAGAGTCGCCGAAAAAGCCCGAAGCTAAACCAGCTTTAGCAACAAATGCGCCTTTAATTTATCCATTTCAATCTTTTGGTAACGAAGTACAACCTACAGCAGAAAGTGTGTTGCTTAAAAATGCAACGGTTTGGACTAACGAGAAAGATGGGATTTTGCAAAATACAGACGTTTTGTTAGAAGGTGGTAAAATTAAAGCCGTAGGTAAAAACTTGGCGGCGGGCTCGGCAAAAGTAATTGATGCTACGGGCAAACATGTAACGCCAGGTATTATAGACGAGCACTCACACATTGCAGGTTCAGGAGGTATTAACGAAGGTGCACAATCCGTTTCTTCTGAAGTGCGCATTGGCGATATCATCAACTCTGAAGATGTCAATATTTATCGCCAGTTAGCTGGTGGAGTTACTACCTCGCAAATTCTACACGGTTCGGCAAATCCCATTGGCGGCCAATCTCAACTGATCAAATTACGTTGGGGTAAATTGCCGGAGGAGTTGAAATTTGCTGGCGCCGATGGTTTCATCAAATTTGCTTTAGGCGAAAACGTAAAACAAAGTAACTTCGGTTCTGGTCAGCGTTTCCCAGTAACGCGTATGGGTGTAGAGCAAACTTTTGTAGATGCTTTTACGCGTGCTAAAGATTACGAAGCAGCGTTAAAAGTAAAAGGCAACAACGTTCGTAGAGATTTAGAATTAGATGCTTTGGTAGAAATTCTGAACAACAAACGTTTCATCACTTGCCACTCTTACGTGCAATCGGAAATTAACATGTTGATCCACGTTGCGGATAGTTTGGGTTTCAAAATCAATACTTTTACCCATATTTTAGAGGGTTATAAAGTAGCCGATAAAATGAAAGCGCATGGTATTGCAGCCTCTACATTCTCAGATTGGTGGGCGTATAAATTCGAAGTGGCGGAAGCTATTCCATACAATGGAAAAATTATGCACAACGTAGGGATCACTACAGCATTTAACTCTGACGATGCTGAAATGGCTCGTCGTTTAAATCAGGAAGCTGGAAAAGCTGTATTGTATGGTGGTGTTTCTGAAGAAGATGCGTTCAAGTTTGTAACCTTAAATCCTGCTAAAATGTTGCATATCGATAACAAAGTGGGCAGTTTAAAAGCGGGCAAAGATGCAGATGTAGTAGTTTGGTCAGACAATCCGCTTTCAATCTACGCTAAAGCAGAAAAAACTTTTGTAGATGGCGTGATGTATTGGGATATCGAAAAAGATGCGCAAAAATTGAAACAACAACAAGTGGAGAGAGCTAGGTTAGTTCAAAAAATGTTAGATAGTAAAAATAAAGGTGGAAGAACACAGCGCCCAATGGGCAACACTTCTACCTTATACAATTGCGAAACGGCCAGCGATTACTCAAACGGTTTCGAGGCAATTTATACAGAAGAAGGAGGACACCACCATGAATAAGAAAGTTTTAAGCCTATTTTTAGCTTTTGCAGCTAGTGCATCAGCGTTTGGGCAAGCTAATATTTCTCCTGCTAAAGCACAGGCGAAAAAAGCAATTTTGATGGGTGCTGTGATCCATGTTGGGAATGGTCAAGTCATTCCAAATGGTTACATGACCTTCGAAAAGGGAAAAATTACCGGTGTTGGCGATGCAACAGTAGTGAAGTTAGCACTTACAGATGCCGACTTGATTGAAGCAAATGGTAAACACGTCTATCCAGGCTTTATTGCACCGGTTAATACTTTAGGTTTGGTAGAGTACGAGTCGGTTAAGGCCACCTTAGATTTCCAGGAGATCGGAAATTTAAATCCTCATATACGTTCTTTAGTTGCTTACAATACCGATTCTAAAGTGCCGGCTACCTTACGTAGTAATGGCGTTTTAATGGCGCAAATTAGGCCAAGCGGCGGCGCTATTTCGGGTAGTTCCTCTATTGTGCAACTAGATGCTTGGAATTGGGAAGATGCAGCAATTAAAATCGACGATGGGATGCATGTGAATTGGCCTACGGCTCCTCGCTTTAGAGGCTTTGGTGGAAGACCTGGTTTCTCTGCAGAGGCTATGAAAGAACGTACTGAAGCAGCTATTGCAGAGTTGAACAGTTTCTTTGCAGAAGCAAAAGCTTATAACGAAGGGCCGAAACCCGCTGAAACCAATACACGTATGGCAGCAATGGCCAAGCTGTTTAAAGGCGAACAAAAATTATACATCAGTGCTAACACGCAGAAAGATATTGTGGCTGCCGTAAATTTTGCCAAAAAATTCAATATCACACCCATAATTATTGGTGGTAGCGATGCTTATTTGCTTACTGATTTCTTGAAGCAAAACAATGTGCCAGTAATTGTAAATCAGCCGCACTCGTTGCCGGGTAATATCGATGATGATGTAAATATGCCTTACAAAAATACTGCAATTTTATTTAATGCTGGTGTTACTGTGGCGGTAAGTATCAACGATTTTTGGCAGCAACGTAACCTGCCTTTCATGGCAGGTACGGTAGCAACTTGGGGCTTGGATAAAGAAAAAGCGCTACAAACTATTACGCTTAATACCGCTAAAATTTTGGGTATTGATAAAACCGCCGGAAGTTTAGAAGTAGGTAAAGATGCTACTTTCTTTATTTCTACAGGCGATGCTTTGGATATGAAGACCAATAAAATCGAAAAGGCTTTTATTCAGGGCAGAGATATTAACCTAGATAACTTACACAAACAATTGGATAAGAAGTTTAGCGATAAGTATACAATAAGTAATGGTTACACGTTGGCGATAACGCCAACGTGTGTTTCTATTGTCTATGTTGGCGTCTTCGGCAACATTGAAAAAAATGAGTTAAAGGCGGGTGTTTATCATTCGCTTTTTTTATTAAATTCATTTTTCTGTTGAGGATGTTTTGAAAAATTATCAGATTTTTCGATAAAAAAATATATAAATGATATTTTATATATTTGAAGCTGCATTTTATCTGCTCCACTTCATTGCTAGGCATTGGGGGCAATCATAAAAGCAAAGTTTGATCTTTGAAAAATTAATAGAAATAAAAAAAAGCGATTCAATCCTGAACCGCTTCCTTAACTAACTTATTATTTATAAAAATGGCTGTTGGGGAAGGAGTCGAACCTTCAAGGGGTAGTTAGCTACAGTTCAAAAATTAATTTGTGGTCAACCCATAAACTGCGTTTATCCCATAATCCCCACCACCGAGACAAGGAGGTGTGTCTGCCAATTTCACCACCCAACATTGTTTACTTAAGTTTTAAGTGATGCGTTTTAAGTAGCGTTTGCAAAGAAAACGTACCACTTAAAACTTACTACTTATAACTATAGTGCTGTAGGGGAAGGAGTCGAACCTTCATAGAGTGGTTGTACCGTTTCCGGATTTCCCAATTTCTCTACCACCGAGACAAGGAGGTGTGTCTGCCAATTTCACCACCCTACATTTTTTTAGTTTTTCAATTTCCAGTTTTCAATATGCAGTTTGCAAATGCGAACTTCTTACTGAGAACTGCAAGCTGCCTACTGGCGTTTTGCTTGAAACAAATATAGGATGTTTATTAAATACGTTGCAAATTTTTTAATGATTTAATTTTATTTTTATTATATTTTCATTTAATTTTATATATTGTTAACAAAAATGTAATTTATGTTGAAAAAAGAAACTCAAAATTTAGAAATTGATAACCTTGATATTCAAATATTAACCCAATTGATGCATGATGCGACTAAGCCGTACACAGAAATTGCAAAAGAATTGATAGTTTCTGGGGGTACAGTACACGTACGCATGAAAAAACTGGCGGATATGGGTATCATTAGGGGTTCGCATTTAATTATCGATCCCAGAAAAGCTGGGTATGATATTACTGCATTTTTAGGGATTTATTTGGAAAAAGGTTCTTTATATAAAGATGCCGTAGATCAACTGAGTAAAATTAAAGAAGTGGTAGAGCTACATTATACTACTGGTGCCTATAGTATGTTTGCTAAAATTACTTGTAGAGATACCGACCACTTGCGCCATGTTTTAAATGAAGAAATACAAGCGGTAAAAGGAATTCAACGCACAGAGACTTTAATCTCTTTAGAAGAAAGTATTAAAAGGCAAATAGAGCTGATGTAAATCATTTACAGCACAAAAAGGAGTGAAAATCCAAATTTTATTAATAGCTTAGTTGGTTATTAGTTTTAGATGAAGTTTTACCCAAAATATGCCGTCTCCAATTTTTAGAACAGGTAAAAATAAGAAGCTGATTTTACTGGTTGATGACGAGATTACAGTGCTCAAGCTTTTAGAGTTTATCCTAAAGAAAGATTATGACTTAGTCATTCATAATAATGGTCTAGAGGCCATCAGCTGGATGGATGAGGGGCACCTGCCTGATTTGATTATTTCTGATTTGGAAATGCCCTACGTTGATGGGCTCGATTTTGTGAGAAGCCTAAAAACCAGTGGTTACTATCGTGATATTCCGATCATTTTGTTGTCTGCAGCCTATTCGCTAGATGATTTGGTGCAGAAACTGCCTTATAACTTCGATTTGTTGGTGCCAAAGCCTTTTAATCCCAGTAAGTTAAAAGAAACGATCAAGAAACTGTTAAGCTAAGAATGAACGTGCAAGAAAATACCGCATTTGGAATGCCACAATCTAGGGTTAATGTTATTTATTATGCTAATCAATACGATGCTGCTATAATTGCCGAATTTAGCGACAGAGGAAATCTAAAAAAAGCAGGCAGCTTTGCCAACCTATTCGAAATAGTAAACAAACTTTCGGTTTACGAATTAGACGTGAGCATTTTGGTAGAGGTGCAGCCTAGCGCAGTGAGCGAAGCACTTGGTTTGGTAGAAGCTTTGAAGAAAAACTGGTTGAGTAGAAACTTAGTTGTCGTTTTTTTGCTTACCGAGAAAGACCCATCGGTTACTGCAATGGCCTTTGCTGCTAGAGTGGCAGATTGCTATTCTCCCGATATTTCATTTGCGGATGTAACGTTGCGACTTCAGTTTTTATCAGCCTATAAAATTCTTAATGAGCAATTAAAAGATTTGCCCGAGGCACCGTTGCAGCTATATAAGATACCATTTTTAAAGCGCTTGTTAGATTTGGCCATTTCATTAACAGCACTCTTTTTTTTAAGTCCCGTGCTGCTTGTTATCGCTATACTTATTAAATTAGATTCTAAAGGGCCGGTTTTTTACACCAGCAAAAGGGTTGGCACGGGTTATAAGATCTTCGATTTTTATAAATTTAGATCGATGCGGGTTAATGCTGATAAAGAGGTAGAAAACTTGAAAGCCACTACGGCCAACCAATATGGCCAATCGGCGTTCTTCAAGATGAAGAATGACCCGAGGGTTACCAAATTGGGGAATTTTTTGAGAAATTCGAGTATAGACGAACTTCCTCAGTTATTTAATGTCATTAAAGGAGATATGTCTATTGTTGGAAACAGGCCTTTGCCCCTCTATGAAGCCGAGCAGCTTACCACTAACGAATGGTCAATGAGGTTTTTGGGGCCAGCCGGCATTACAGGGCTTTGGCAAATTATTAAAAGAGGAAAAAGTGATATGTCTGACCGTGAGCGTAAAAAACTGGATAACTTTTACAATAAAAAATTCTCAGTTTGGTTAGATTTGAAAATTATTTTAATGACCATACCTGTGCTTCTACAAAAAGAGAAGGTGTAATAACATAAATCTATGAAACTATCATCACCACAGCCTTGGCAAGAAAATTTGATGGCTTCGTTGCGATTGAAAGCAAAAGATATCCAGATGAAAAAAAGAGGGCTTTTAGTCTTATTACTTCTATTAATGGTTGGAGTACAGGGATATGCGCAAAATGACATTGCAAGCCAAATCAACCCGCCTTTGCTGCAAAAATATATTGATTTGGCCAAAGAATATTATCCAAAAAGAAAAATGTACAAGGCTAGCGAGCTAAGTGCTAAAGCAAAAATGGGTGTAGCTAAGGCTGGATATCTCGAATCGCTTAATGTTTCTTATTTCTATAGGCCAGATAATGCAGCTATTGTAGATGCTTCCAACCCGTATTCTATTAATGGTTTTCAATTTGGTGTTTATTTAAACCTCGGCTTGTTTTTTCGCACACCTTCGTTAGTTAAACAGGCAAGAGAGGAATATAATTCTGCATCTTTTTTGACTAAAGAATACGATATTTTACTCGAAACTGAAGTAAAACAAAAGTATTTTGAATATTTGCAATGGTTTATTGATCTGAAAGTTAAAAATCAGGCTTATATAGATAATAAAACTGCTAGCGACGGACTTCGGTACAAATATGAGAAAGCCGAAGTATCATTAGATGTATATACGAAAGCTAAGGCGCTTACTTCTACTGCAAACTCAGAAAAATTATTAGCCGAACTCAATATGCTTAAGGCTAAAAGCTCACTAGAGGCGCTCATTGGAAAAACGTTGGAAGAGGTGAAATAAAAGGTATGAATATAAAGGAGTTTTTAAGGCTTATCATTAAATACAAATGGCTGATTATTGTAATTCCAGCAATAACGCTTTTTGTTACTTTTTTGTTCGTTAAAAATCTCCCTAAGCAGTATAAATCGCAGGCAAAACTGTCTACAGGTTTGTTAGATCCTTCTAGACAAGTAGCCCCAGACATACCTTCTTACTCCGGGCCAGATATTTTGATTAAACTCAATCAGCAGTTTACCAATATCATGGATATCATGACCATGCCTAGGAACATGAGCATTCTTTCTTATCGGTTAATACTTCATGACTTAAAAGAGCCTGCAAAATCTTTCCAAAAACAAAGTGATGACTTGATAGCCCTGACTGCCGAGCAACGAAAAGCCGCTATTAAAGGTTTTGAAGAACGTATTGCGAAGAAACAAGTGCTAACCCCGTTTGATAATTATGATGATGTAAAGTACTATAACCTAGTGAAGTCAATGGGGTATGATGCCGCTACTATCAGCAAAAAAATAGCCATTAGCCATGAAGATAATAGCGATTTTATCACAGTAGAATTTACCTCCGAAAATACTTTTATGTCTGTGTTTGTGGTAAATACCCTTTCCAAAGATTTTATCAATAACTACAGTTTCGATCTCATTAGTAACAAAAACCAGTCTATCTTGGTGTTAGATTCGATCTTACAGAAGAAAGAGGCTGTAATGAACGATAAAAACCAGCAACTTAAAGAGTATAAAATAAAAAATGAAGTACTTAATTTAGATAAGCAATCTCAAATTGTTTACCAGCAAATTATTGATTACGAAAACAAAAAATCTCAAGCATTAATAGATCTGCAATCTTTACAATCGGCCTTAAATAATGTAAATAATAAATTAAATAACCCAGCTTTAGAGAAATATTTAGGAGCCGAGACCGCCGTAGACAACCAAGCGGTAATAGCGCTTAGAAGTAAAGTACAGGCCGCTAACGACGATTACATAGATGGAGGTTTTAAGCCTGCAGCCAAGAAAAAAGTAGACTCGCTGCAGCAGTTGCTTACTTCGCAATTGGTACGTGCCAACGACCAGTACGTTGCAGACCCCATTGTGGCCAAGCAAACGCTAGTCCAAAACCGAATATCGATAGGTATAGAGCTAGAGAAAACCAGGGGAGGCATACAAGATATAGACAGAGAGTTGGCGAAATTGAACGCAAAATTTTCGGGCATGGTACCTTTTGACGCTGGCGTGCAAAAATTTGAACGCGACGCTGATGTGGCCACCAAAGAGTACTTGGATTTATTAAATCGTTACAACCAAACCAACCTTGACAAGAACATTGGATTACGCTTGCATTTAGAGCAAGAAGGTGTGCCTACGGTGGCCGAACCATCTAAAAAGCTTGTGTTTATGGTCTTAAGTGCCATTGCTAGTTTCGCCATTTGTTTTTGTGTACTTTTTATTATTCATGTATTAGATCACTCTATCAATAACAAGAAGCAGTTGGCTGCAGCTACCAAAGGGAAAGTAATTGGAGAGCTTAACTATATCAAACCTGAACATAGAGATATTGATGAGATTTGGAAAAATGCCGAACATAGCCAAGAGATGCTTACCTATAAGAACTTACTTCGCGAAGTGCGTTTCGAAATTAGTAAATCATTGTCTGTAGGCAATCAAAAGGTATTGGGGCTAACCAGGCTGCATCCAGAAAAGTTCACTATATTTTCTGCCGTAAGTTTGGCGTATAGTTTTGCAAGGTTAGATAAGCAAATTTTGCTGATAGGAAATTCAGAAATTGCAGACGAAATCAAAAAGTGGAACATACCCACTAACCAATCTTTGAAAGCTGTGCTCGACACTTTAACGCTACAGAAAAACAACCTCATTACCTTTTTGAATAAAGATTTGGAGGGAGTTTCTTTGTTAGAAAACAAGGATAATGCAGGGATTACCCAAATTTTCAATAGTCTTAAGAACGAATTCGACTTAATTATTATTTATTTAGATGCAGTAAATGGTGTATCTGACGTAAAAGAATGGATTTTGTTTACCGAGAAATATCTGGCTACTTTTATGGCAGGCAACGCTATTGGCGATAAGGATAAAGAAGCAATCAAAGCGTTAAACGGCGATCATAAATTTATGGGCTGGCTTATCAACGGCGTTAAACGTAAATAGACAACTTATGTTTAAGAATCTGCAGCTAAATATTGCCGATCATAAGAAAGCATTGCTGTTTTTTTTAATAGCCTTAAGCCTTTCGGTTTTAGTAGCCGGTTCTACAATTAAGTATGGTTTTTTGGGGCCAATGCTGGTTTTGGTAGCGGCGGGTGGTGGTGCATTTGTAATTGCTGCATTTACCAATCCGCGTATTGCGTTTATCGTGTACTTTGCTTACTGCTTTGTGCTTGGTTTTGTAGTAAAAACTTTCTTAAATATCCCGGTTGGATTAGCTATGGATGCCATATTACTGCTCACTTGGGCCAGTATTTTGGTAAACATGAACAAGTTTAACTGGAAAGCCCTAAAGAACGAGCACGTAATGCTGTCATTAATTTGGTTTGGCATTAGCGTGTTGCAGGTGCTAAACCCCTACGGAGGCAGCTTTACAGGTTGGTTCAACGAGCTTCGTTTTACGGCGTTAAGTTGGCTGCTTATTGCACCAATTGTGTTCCTGCTTTTTAATAGAATGGAAGATCTAAATCGGTTTATTGGCTTTATCTTGTTTTTCTCGTGTATTGCGGTGCTGTATGGCGTAAAGCAATTATACGTAGGGTTGTCTGGTGGCGAGCAGGCCTGGCTAGATACTGGAGCCAAAGTTACCCATATCTTAGATGGAAAATTGAGGGTGTTCTCTATCTATTCGGATGCGGGCCAATTTGGTGCTTCGCAAGCAATTATGGCCGTTATGGCTATGGTTTTAGCCATGGGGCCATTCTCTTTCGCAAAGCGGATTGTTTTTGGAGTAATTGCATTAATTACCTTGTACGGCATGGGAATTTCTGGGACTAGGGGAGCATTATTCGCCTTAGTTGCAGGCTTAGGTTATGCGCTATTCTTGAGCAAAAATTTTAAAATTTTAATTATTGGTAGTGCATTTGCTTTGGGCGGTTTGGGTGTTTTGAAGTACACTAAAATAGGAGATGAAATTTTCCAGATCAGACGTTTGCGTAGTGCTTTAGATCCTAAAGATGCTTCTTTTAACGTAAGAATTGTAAATCAAGAAAAATTAGCTTATTTGCTTAAAGACCAGCCTTTTGGGGCGGGCTTAGGAATGAGCGGCATGAACGGAACGACTTATAATGCCGATAAGCCGATCGCCAATATTCAGCCCGATAGTTATTGGGTAAAAGTATGGGTAATGTATGGCATCGTGGGCTTGCTCGTTTGGTTTGCCATTAACTGTTACATTATTGGCAAGTGTAGCGGTATTGTTTGGCAACTTAAAGACCCCAAACTTAAGGCAAAAATGATTGCGCTAACCTCCGGAACCGTAGGTTGCTTTATCTGTAGTTATGGTAATGAGGTAATGAATGCAATCCCATCCTCCGTTATCATGTTTATGTCTTGGTCGTTTGTTTTTATTGCACCTTGGTTAGATACGCCTAGAAAATTAGAAGCCCATGGAATTGATTTATAGTATTATCGATGTGTTATTTTGGGTTTTGGGTGTTTATCTGATGCTTAATGTTGCTTACTTAGCTTTTTTCGGTTTAGTGGGTTTACTGCCATTGCGTAAATCAAAAAAGGGCGCAAACCGTTACAGCAAAATAGCGGTATTGTTTCCAACCTATCAAGAAAATGTGGTAATTGTAGATAGTGTAAAAGCAGCATTGAAGCAGCAATATAACGGCACTTTCGAAGTCGTTGTAATTGCTGATGGCCTGCAAGCAGAAACTTTGGTGACGTTGAGAGAACTTGGAGCAAGGGTAATTGAAGTTTTCTTTGAAAAAAGTACCAAAGGGAAGGCGATGCAATTTGCAATGAATCAACTGGATGGAGAAGGCTTTGAAATTGCCGTAGTGCTAGATGTAGATAATATCATGAGCAATGATTGTTTAACTTATCTTAATACTTCTTTTGATCAAGGTAAGAGGGTCGTACAAGCGCATCGTGTAGCCAAAAACATGGATAGTTCGTTTGCTTTCTTGGATGCCTGTAACGAAGAAGTGAACAATCATTTGTTCCGTAAAAGTCATGCGGTATTGGGTTTGTCGCCAGCTTTAATTGGCTCGGGCATGGCTTTTGAATTTGCCTACTTCCTTAATTTGCTTAACAACATAGGCGAAACCGTAGGCGAAGACAAGCAGCTCGATTTCATGATTGCGAAAGATAAAGTCAGCATTGCATACCTAAATGATGTTTATGTATATGATGAAAAAATTGAAGATGCCAAAGTTTTTACCAAGCAAAGAACAAGATGGATTGCTTCACAGGTAGAATTTTTAAAGAAATACGCATTCGAAGGGTTTGTGCAGTTATTTAAAGGCAACGTGGAGTTTTTCAATAAAACTTTGCAGACTTTCTTAGTGCCAAGAATGCTATTGCTTGCTTTACTGTTTTTATTAGCTGTTCAATCATTTTTTAATCCTTTTGGGCCAACAAAAGCTTTTTGGCTTGGTTTATTCATTAGCCTTTGCTTAACCTTAGTTATTGCCATACCGAGGAGATTTTACGCAGATAAAAGATTGTATGTGGCCCTGTTTCAAATACCAAGAGCTATGTTAGGTATGGTAATCGCGTTAGCGAATATTGGCAAAGCGAAAAAATCTTTCATGGCCACGCCTCATAGTAGTAAACCTTTAGAAGAAGAAAATATTTAGTTATGCCCTTAGAATTGCTTATCATTCCTGCAATCATATTTGGTATCCTTGGTTTTGTAAGGGGTGTAAGTGCGTATAAACGAGTTCAAGATAAAACGTAACACATGGCTATTATCGAAAATAGAGATATCATTGTGGTTGGCCAACAGCCCTGGGATACCCCAATTGGGAGTAACTGTAAAGATATAGCCCTAGAATTTAGTAAGCACAATCGGGTGTTGTATATCAATGCTCCGTTAGATCGTAGAACTAAATTTCAACAAGCGGCTACCGAAGGCGTAAAAAAACGGATGCGTGTAATTAAGGGAGAGGAAGATGGATTAGAAGAAGTAAAACCTAATTTTTGGGTGTTCTATCCTGATGTGATCAACGAGTCGATCAATTGGGTAAAACCTACGGCGGTTTTTCGCGTTCTCAATAAAATCAACAATAAACGATTTGCGAAATCTGTTAAGAAAGCCATACAGCGCTTAGATTTTAAAAATTTCATTCTATTTAATGATAGCGATATGTTCAGAAGCTATCACTTAAAAGAGCTTCTAAACCCAACTACCAGCATTTATTATTCTAGAGACAATCTTTTGGCTACGCCTTATTGGGGTAAGCACGGTAAAAGCCTAGAGCCTGAGCTGATAAAAAAAAGCGATTTGTGTGTGGCTAATTCGGTGTATTTGGCCAATTATTGTAGAAAATACAATCCCAATTCTTTTTATGTGGGGCAAGGTTGTGATCTAACTATTTTTAAAAACGATGATAGCATTATAGTTCCCGATAGTTTAACAGCGATTTCCAAGCCAATATTAGGTTATGTTGGCGCTTTGCTTGCTATCCGTTTAGATGAGAACATTTTGATCCATTTGGCAGCGCAAAGGCCAGAATGGAGTATTGTTCTAGTAGGCCCGCAAGATGATGACTTCAAAGCAAGCAAACTTCATCAGTTAAAGAATGTTTATTTCTTGGGGCCTCAAAAGCCCGAAACCTTGCCTGCTTATATTAAAGGTTTCGATGTTTGTATCAATCCACAAGCATTAAATCCGCTAACTATTGGTAATTACCCACGAAAAATAGACGAATATCTGGCCATGGGAAAACCGACCTTGGCTACTAAAACCGAAGCCATGAGCGTTTTTGAAGGCTATGTGTACATTGCAGAAACTAAAGAAGATTACGTAACATTGGCAGAAAAAGCTTTAACTGAAAATAATGCAGATTTAGCAAATAAACGTACTGCTTTTGCCCATACACATACTTGGGAAAAGAATGTGGAGGAGATCTATAAAGCGATTGAAACTGTGAAATGATTCAAATAGCCACAGATGCACAGGTGTTGTCTATTTAGCTTGTCACACTGAGCTTGTCGAAGTGTCTGCACAAGTTAAATAACAGAAGGCTTCGACAAGCTCAGCCTGACAGGTTGGAAGGTAAAATTTTAAAAAATAAATGTCAATAACTTCAATTATTACCGTCAATTTTCATCAGGCAGAGGTTACTATAGATTTTTTAAAATCTGTAGCCAAGTCCTATTCGTCAACAGAAGTTGAAATCATTATTGTTGATAACGGTGCCGAGAAAAATAGGAAACTAATTTTTCAGCCGTATTTTAGCAATATCAAATACATTCAGTCTAAAGAAAATTTAGGCTTTGCTGGCGGCAATAATTTGGGCATTAAACAAGCCAAGGGCGATTACATCTTTCTTCTTAATAACGATACAGAAATTCCAGCAGGTTGTATAGAAACGATGATTGCGGAAATGGAGGCAAATCATCAAATAGGTCTTTTATCGCCACTATTATTGTATTTTGATGAAAAAGATGTGGTACAATACGCTGGGTTTACCCCAATGAATTATTTGGTTGCACGTAATGCCTACATAGGCCAGTTCGAAAAAAACACGGGTCAGTTTGATGACCAAACTTATCAAACAGGTTTTTGTCACGGTGCTGCGGTAATGTGTCGTAAAACAGATCTACAAAAAGCGGGCTTAATGGATGAAAACTATTTCCTGTACTACGAAGAGCTAGATTGGTGCGAAAAATTTAAGCGAATAGGCAAACAGGTTTGGTTTACTGGTAAAACTTATGTTTATCACAAAGAGTCGATTAGCGTGGGTAAGGCCAGTCCTTTGAAAATCTATTTCAATACCCGTAACAGGATGTTATTCATCAGAAAAAATACGGGCTGGTTAAATACCATTTTGTTTTCGGTTTACTTTACTTTAATTGCTTGCCCAAAAGCGGTGTTAAAGTTTTTGTTACAAAGGCAACCCGAGTTAGCCAAATACACTTTAAAAGGTTTGTGGTGGAACTTTACCCACGGTAAAAATAGTAGAGATCTGGGCTACAAGATCAAGTAAACTACTTGAGCCTTTTCCAAACGGTGGCAAAAGCGTATTTAACGAAATGGTAAGCTGCTTCAAAAAAGCCTAACTTTTCGCTTTCCCGGTAAATTTTCCAAGTAAAACCAATTACTTTTAATTTGTTGGAAGATACCGAACCTTGTCTTATTCTGTACTGTACCAAGGGCTCGTTGATGCCAAATCCACTAAATGGTTTTTTAAAAATATCGAGCCAAAAAATCCAATCTTCATGGCCAACCTTTTTAAATTTCGTATCAGCAATTACGCTTTTCAAAGTTAATGAGGTTGAAAAAATAATCACATTGTGAGATAAGAGTTGACGATAATTCACACTATTGGGAACTTCGATTTTTCTAGAAATAATCGCTCCAGCTTCGTCAATTCGGTTATAAGCGCAAAACGTCATCGGTAGCGATTGCTCTTCCATGTAAGTTACCTGCTTGGTTAGTTTTTCTTGCAACCAAATATCATCACTATCTAAAAAGGCAATGTATTTTCCTTTTGCTTCTGCTAAACCCACATTTCTAGCGTTAGCAACACCACCATTTTTTTCCAGTTTAATTAGCTTTATGTTAGGGTATTTTTCGGTGTAAGTTTCAACAATTTCGCAGGTATCGTCTGTCGATTTGTCGTCGATAACAATTAATTCCCAGTTGGTATAGGACTGTGCTAACACAGAATTAATGGTCAATTTTACAAAATCTGCTGAGTTGTAGCAAGGAGTAATAATGCTTACTAATGGTTCCAATTTTACTGTTGAGTTTTGAATTTGCATCAAAATAACATATTTTATCACAAATAGCTCTAAATTTAAGCATAAAACGTACTTTAGTGTCAAATTATATGGATAAAAGGCGTTTTGTTGTCAACCTCGTTTCTAACTTTTTTAGTGCGCTATCTGGCGTTGGGATATCTTTTTTTTTAACGCCCTATATTGTAGCGCATTTAGGTAAAGAAGCCTATGGATTTTTTCCGTTATCTAACAATTTTGTAATGTATGCTGGTATCATTACAACGGCATTAAACTCTATGTCTAGCAGGTATATTACCATTAGCTTAGAGAAAAAAGACATTAAAGAAGTAAACACTTATTTCAATTCTGTTCTTTTTGGAAACATCATTATTTCTCTAGGTTTTGCAGTAGTAAGTGCCATATTTTGTTTTTTTATAGATCAGGTTTTAGATATACCGGCTAATTTGGTTTATGATGTAAGGCTGCTTTTCATCTTCATCTTTTTCAGTCTGGTTATCAATGTTTCTTCGGCAGTGTTTCAGGTAACGGCTTTTGCACTAAATAGATTTGATAAGTTGGCATTGATCAATATCATCTCAAATGTGTTGAAACTGAGTGCCATTATCTTGTTGTTCTATTTTTTTACGCCTAAAATTTACTTTTTGGGTGTTACCACGGCAGCCACCGCACTTTACATGTTGGTTGCCAATTACAGGCTTACTAAAAAGCTGCTTCCCGAAGTGCAAATAGATTGGTCATTTTTCTCTAAAAGTGCGCTTTATGTAATTGTGGGTTCTGGTGTGTGGAATTCGGTAATGGCCATGGCAAACGTTGTAAATACGCAGTTAGACTTGCTAATTGCCAACCATTTTTTTGGTGCTTCGGGCATGGGTTTTTTGTCCCTAACCAAATTTATACCCAACGCCATCTACATCCTTTTAGGAATTATTGTGCCCATATTTTTGCCAGAAATGCTTAAAGCGTATGCAAATAACGACATGAGTAAGCTTAAGAAGACTTTAGACCTTTCGTTTAAAGCTATTTTCTTGGTGGTATTGGTGCCTCTCTCGGTGTTTTTTGTTTATGGAGAAGTGTTTTTTAGACTGTGGTTGCCAACGCAAGATGCCCATGCACTACATATTTTATCTGTAATTACCTTGGTTCCTTTTATTGTACATGGTACAGTAGAAACCGTTTATCACGTTTTTGTGATTACCAACAAACTCAAAATTGCTTCTTTTTGGGGTATTTTCATCTCTATCTTCAACTTTGTTTTGGTAATTGTTTTATGTAAATACAGTTCGCTAGGCGTGTATGCCATACCTATTGGTGCCTTGGTGAGCGGTGTGCTAAGCCATCTCACTTTTACGCCTTTATATGCTGCTTACTGTTTGCAAGAAAGCAGGTGGTATTTCTTTAAAAAGATTGTGAGAGGATTGGCAGGTTTCTCGTTGTTAATTGTTTTGAGCTATGGCTGGAAACAGCTTAACTTATTTGCTGTAGATACCTGGTTAATGTTTGTTGTTAACTGCATGGCTATTGGGTTGGTGTTGTTGGTAGTTACCCTGTTTATGAATTTTGATAGTACTACCAGAGGGGATATTTTTAGAAAAGTAAGACAAAAAGTGAAGATATGATTCCGAAGATTTTACATTATTGTTGGTTTGGAAACGGAGAGATGCCAGAATTGGCGCTCAAGTGTTTAGAGTCTTGGAAAAAGCATTTGCCTGCTTATGAAATTATAGAATGGAACGAAAGAAACTTCGATGTAAATATGTATCGCTTTGCATCGGAGGCCTATAAGGAAAGAAAGTATGCTTTTGTGGCGGATGTGTGCCGTTTGTATGCGCTCAAAAATATGGGAGGCATTTATTTGGATACAGATGTGGAGTTTTTACGCCCATTAGATGATGAAATATTAAGTAATAAAGGGTTTACTGGTTTTGAAGATAACCTCTTACTATCATCTGCGATTATGGGTAGTGAAAAAGATGGAAAGTGGATCAATGATCTTTTGCCTTATTACGATAACCGAAGTTTTTATTTAAAGGATGGTAGCCATGATGTTAATCCCAATACGGAGATCATTACGGAGTTTATGAAGACGAAGAAAAATGTCCAAATTAACAATACCTTTCAACTACTGGATAACTACTGTGTGATTTATCCAAGTGATTATTTTTGTCCAAAAAGTTGGAAAACCTTAAAGATAAAGCGAACCGTTAATACCTACTGCATTCATCATTTTGCTGGGTCTTGGCTGCATAAAAAGCAAAGTTTGATAGGAAAGGTGGCTAATTTTTTGTTGGGCAAAAGAATTGCAAATGCTTGGTCTGAGAAATATCGCAGCAAGAAAATGTTTTAAATACATCACCTAAAAAAAACAGAAATTAAGCTCATGATACCTAAGATTATACATTATTGTTGGTTTGGGAGAGGAGAGATGCCGAAATTGGCGCTCGATTGCTTGGCATCTTGGAAAAAATTCTTGCCAGAGTATGAAATTAAGCTTTGGAATGAAGATAACTTTGATTTTGGCAGCTATAAATACGCTGCTGATGCCTACAAAGAAAGAAAATTTGCTTTCGTATCTGATGTTTGTCGTTTGTACGTGTTAAAAGAGTTTGGAGGCTTGTATTTGGATACCGATGTGGAGTTTATTAAGCCTTTTCCTGATCAGTTTTTGGCCGATATTGCCTTTACAGGTTTCGAAGATCAGCTGGTTTCTGCAGGGGTGATTGGCAGTGTAAAAAATGGCGAGTGGGTTAGCAATTTATTGTCGCTTTACCATACAAAGAGTTTTTACAAGACCGACGGCAGCTTAGATGTGAACCCCATTACCGAAATGATGACCGATCACCTAGGCAAAGAAAAAGGAGTTTTAGCCAATAATACTTATCAAAAAGTAGCGGGTTATTGCACCATTTACCCAAGCGAATATTTCTATCCCAAAAGCTGGAAAACATTAAAGATGAATATCACTCCAAACACCTATTGTATTCATCATTTTGCTGGGTCTTGGATAGATCATAACTATACTTTTTTAGGTAAAGTTGCCAATTGGATTTTAGGGAAAAGAGTCGCTGAAAATTGGTCGAGAAAATATAGGAAATTTAGGGGTAGAGGAGGATAGTGGCTTTGGTCTCTACAACCTATTGCAATCATTTTATTTTCAGGTTGATGTGTTTGATTATAAAATTTAAACCTAGTTTGCTAATTACCAACATATTGTTTACTTTTGCAGCCCCGCAACACGAAGTTCCGGGAACTATGTTGAATACATAAACTATAAAAAAGAATGGCAACTAAAATCAGATTGCAAAGATTCGGTAAAAAAGGAAAACCTTTTTACCACGTGGTAGTAGCAGATGCTCGTGCTCCAAGAGATGGAAAATTCATCGAGCGTTTAGGTTCTTACAACCCAAACACTAACCCAGCAACCATCGAACTTAATTTCGATAAAGCGGTAACTTGGGTACTTAACGGTGCTGAACCTACTGACACAGCTCGTGCTATCCTTTCTTACAAAGGTGTTTTGTACAAAAAACACTTAGAAGGTGGTATCAGAAAAGGTGCTTTAACTCAAGAACAAGCAGATGCTAAATTTGCTACTTGGTTAGAAACTAAAGCTGGCAAAATTTCTGGTAAAACAGAAGGATTAGCAAACACTAAAGCAGAAGCTCGTAAAGCAGCTTTAGCAGCAGAAGCTAAGAAAAATGAAGACAGAGCAGCAGCTATCGCAGCTAAAAACGCACCAGTTGCGGAAGAAGTTGTTGAAGAAGAAGTAGCTACTGAAGAAGCTCCAGCGGTAGAAGCTGAGGCAGCAACAGAAGCTCCTGCTGAAGAAACTCAAGCAGAAGATAAAGCTGAGTAATTAGCTTTACTTCAAAATTAAATAGCGTCCCGATCAAGATCGGGACGCTATTTTTATTAGCTAATTAACCGAATGCGGTAATTAGCTAATCATCACATCAATCAATCATCACATTTTCTAGCATGACTAAAGACGAATCATTTTACATCGGTTATATTACTAAAACAAAAGGCTTAAAGGGCGAGGTTCAGCTATTTTTTGAGTTTGAAGATTACCAAGATTTAGAGCTTGATGTATTGTTTTTAGAAGTGAATGGAAAAATGGTGCCCTTCTTTATTTCGAGCCATAAACTGTATGATAACAAAACTGGTCTTTTCTATTTCGAAGATGTTGATCATATAGATAAAGCGCAGCCTTTGGTAAAGAAAAAAGCCTATTTGCCTCTCAGTAAAAAACCAGAACGAGACGAAGATGAATTTTTCTATACAGATTTAAAAGGTTTTATTGCTATAGATGAAACTTTAGGCGAACTGGGAGAAATCATAGAAGTAAATGAATACCCACAACAATTTGTAGCTACCGTACATTATAAAAATACCGATGTTCTTTTCCCGTTAAATGAAGATTTTATTGTAGAGATAGACGACGAAGAAAATATCTTAACCTTAGATTTACCCGAAGGTTTATTGGATATTTACCTTAACCCATAGTTTGCTGCAAACAAAATAGACCCTTTTTAGTTTTTATAAGCATGAGATGGTTTGCTAAGTCTTTATTTATTTTTTTTGCGATAATACTTGCAATGGGTTGTAACAGTAGTGAAAAACCTGCTGATTCAACTTTTTCAAAAGACAATATAGCCAACAAACCATCTATAGATACCCTCGCCAACGACGAAATTTTAACTACCATCGCTACAGAAGTTCTAATTGCAGTTAAAGCAAAAGACTATAAGGCATTCGCTGCTTATTTTCACCCAACAGATAGCGTGCTATTTTCACCTTACGGCTTTATAGATGTTAAAACCTGTAGAAAGCTTACTAAAGCGGCATTCTTAAAGTTGGTAGAAGAACGCAATTTAGTTAATTGGGGTAGCTACGACGGTAGTGGAGAACCAATTAGGCTAACCACACAACAGTACTTGGAAAAGTTTGTGTACAACGCCGACTATCTCAACGCAGAAAAAAAAGCTTTTAACCAAGTTATAGGCAAAGGAAACTCGTTAAATAATTTAGCAGAAATTTATCCTCATCATCCTTTTATGGAATATCATTTTACTGGCTTCGATGAAAAATATGGAGGCATGGATTGGACCAGCCTCCGATTGGTGTTTAAACAGTATCAAAGTAATTATTATTTGGTGGCCATTATCCACGATCAATGGACGACTTAGCTTAAGGAGAAATTACAACGGGTATTGAAATTTTTTTCTTTTCTGCATTTACAAATTGCACAAAATACATTCCTGGTGCAAGCGAGCCAATAGGTATTTGACAAGAGGGAGCATTTGAGCTAAGCTTTTCTAACACAGTTTTCCCAAGCAAATTAATCATTCTAATGTTAAGGGTGTTTGTTGGGGTGTATCCAAAATCTAAGGTAAACTCTTTTGTGGTTGGGTTGGGATAAACTTTGGCTAATTGAGTGCTCAGTACATTTACCACTTTTTCATTAAATAAATCGATATCTCCATTTTCATCTACAGTTTTTAAGCGGTAATAGTTGTTTCCTGCCTTGGGCGATAAATGTTTGGCTTTGTAATGTAGCTGACCGTTTATGGGAACTAAATCTGCAACGGTTTTAAAGTCCGAAAAATCTATACGCCACTCTATTTCGTATCGTTTTACATTTTCCTGTTTAGCTACAGTCCATTTCAGCTCTACTTGTTGGTTTACATATGCGGCATCGAAAGAAACCAGCGTAATAGGTAATACGTTAAAGTAACTATAGGCAAAAGGAACAGCATCGGGTCCAACGTTACTCTCGTCGAGAGCGCTAATTGCTACCGTACTGTTCCTGTCATATTCATCGGCGCCAATATCAGCTACGCCAATTCTATTTTGGTTTTCGTAATCTACATTGGCATAGTTAAAAGTTCCTGTGGCGGCATTTATAGCTGGGCTAGTAGCGCTTAATCGTAGTACTTCGTATGCTTTTTGTTGCTGGCAATCTGTGCCATTACAAGCAGGTTGTTCTAGTAAGGGATCTATGTTTATAATTTGCGCATTTGAGGCCGAAATACCAATTGTGGCCGTATTGGTAGCATGCATAATGTTATTGCTAAAACTAACACCTGCCAAAGATTGCGGGCTGTAAGCGGTAATAATTTGAGTGGTATTTTCTTTTACAATATTATTGGCAATTAGGCAGTTGATGGGTGCTTTGTCGTATTTGTAACCTATTTCAATATTCGATTTATTGTTTACAAAAGTATTGAATACCACCTCTACATTTTCTGGCACATAGTGTTTGGCCAAATCTGTTGGGTTAGCCACATTGTAAGCATCGCCGTTGGTAATGGTAATGGCGGCATCAAAAATACTTCCTGTTAGGCCAGAGAAATAATTGTTAAATATTTTATGGTTCTTACCATACACCCTCACCCCGCCCGCACCTATTACACTAGAATTTCCGTTTTCATTTGTGTAAATCGCTGTTTTTCCTTCTCCAAAAAAGTAATTTCCTTCTACAACACTGTTGTTTCCTTGACGCAGGCAAACCGTTCCTAAGCACCTTCTAAAGGTGTTGTATCTTACCGTATTGGCAAAAGATTTTACCGAAACTATCTCCGGATCTCCATCGCAGTCTTCGAAAAGATTATACTCTACTACCGTATAGCCATTGCTTTGTGAAAGGGTGCTTACTCCAATGCGTATGGTTTCTTTCTCGTTTTCTTCTCTGGGACCGTTGTTTTTAAAGATATTATAAGCTATAGTGTCTCGCTGTGTTTGCTGATTAATATTGCCATCTAACAGAATAAACTTGCCCGATTTGGTTTTTCCCTCAAAAGAGTTGTAATCAATTCTATTGTTGCCAGATCTTAGCGGGGCAGTACTGCCAAAGGTATCGCCAATGTATAACCAATTACAAGAATTGATATTGGTTTCGTCTAGCTTAAAGCTGTTTCTGGTAATCCTAACCCTATTGCAATTCAGCATTTTTATACCTGTTCCTACATTGGCGCTTCTAAACGAAAATCCCTGAAGCGTTACATACTGCAAGCCATCTAAAACCAATGCCGTAGCTCCATTTAAAATAACTTGGCCTTGGTTTTTGGCTTTGATAATTATAGGTCGGGTAGGGCATGCAGAGCGATTAATGGTTAAGCTGCTCAAATCATAGTTGCCATCTTCTACCAAAATAAGGTCTCCCGGGTTCATGGCGCCCAAAGCAGCTTTAAATTCTGCCACAGTAGTTACAGTTCGGGTAATTCCAGGGGTGGTGTTTGTTGTTACATCAGCACCGATAGACATATCGGCAGTAACAGTAAATGTTTTTGTAATTTGGGTACCACTCAAATCTCCTGTCCATCCGTTAAACTGCGAGCAAAAATCGGTGGTAATGGTAGCCGTTACTTGTGTTTCGCTCAGGTATTTGCCATTGGTAGGGGCGGGAGATAAGGTAATATTACCATTGGTAGGCTGGTTTACGGTTACAGTATATTCTGCAGGCGGAGCGGTATTATCAACAGTTACGTTGGCTCCAATAACCATATTGTTGGTAATGTTGAAAGTTTTGGTAAGTTCTGTTCCAGACAAATCGCCGGTCCAGCCACTGTTTTTATAGCCCTGCGGTAAGCTTAACGTTGCTGTGATTTGGTCGTTTACCTGATAACTGGCTTGCGACGGGTTTAGTGAAATGGTGCCATAATTGGGCTGTTCTATATTGATAATTCTGGCCGTAGCCGATGGTAGAAATGAAATATCTGGAATTGGATTTTTGCCAATGTAAAGATCGTCTATAGTAAAATCAGAACTGGCAACCTGCGTGTCAGTTGTATGGTTAATACGTAAGGAGTGAAACTCTTTAACAGTAGCCGCCCTAGTACCACTTGCCGTTGGGGTATAGGCTTCCCTCATAGCAAATTCGGCAGCATTAAGGTTGCCGTTAATTGCTACTTTGAATTTTTCTGTAAGTAAATCTGTTTTAATGGAAATCCTTAACCAAGTATTTGCCTGCCAAGTACCAATTTCAACCTGGGTGCCTCCGTTAGAGATTTTTATTTTATTGTCAACAGTTAACTCAAGCACGTAAATGCGCTTTAAGCTCCCTCCGTATTGATCCCAAGCTGTTAAAAATGTGCTTTTCGTGGTAAAAGAAACAGGGTTAATCCACATATCAGTATAAAAAACATCTCTAATTCCGGTTACGGTACCGCTGTACGGAATAAAATTAACTGCCAGTGTAGTGTTGTTATTGCTAAAGCTCAAACCATTGGTGCCGGTTTGTGCTTTAGCATTGCTGATGGTTGCACTTCCGTTAACTACGGTCCACTGGTTTTGAGCGTTAATGCTTCCAGTAGTATAGGCGGGGTTTTCGAATGATGTTTTAATTGCAGTTTGTGCCAAAGCAGAAAATTGCATTAACAGCAGCCCTGTTATAAAGTAACTGATGAATTTCATGAAGTTTATATTTGGTTTACCAATTTTTGGTTAACCAAATATAGTAGAGATTATTTCAAAAACAAATTATTCTTCAGTTAAAAATGGTTAACTACTGCTTGTTGGGTTAGTAGCTATTAAAATGCCATTAAAGCAGTATATTTGTGCCATGCGTTTTGATATTATTTCTGTATTGCCCGATTTGCTTACCAGTCCGTTTGCCCATTCTATTTTGCAGCGAGCGCAAAAAAAAGGAATTGCAGAAATTGTGGTGCACAACCTTAGAGATTATGCCACCAATAAGCAAAAAAGTGTAGACGATTACCCTTACGGCGGTGGTAGTGGTATGGTAATGAGCATTCCGCCGTTTGCTGCTTGTATAGAAAAACTACAGCAAGAGCGCAATTACGATGAAATCATTTTCATGAGTCCAGATGGAGAAACGCTAAATCAAACCATTGCTAACGAGCTTTCCATTAAAGGCAATATCATCATTTTATGCGGGCATTATAAAGGAATAGACCAACGGATCAGAGATATTTATGTAACCAGAGAAATTTCTATTGGCGATTATGTGCTTTCGGGCGGAGAATTGCCTGCTGCCGTTTTGGTAGATGCCATTATAAGGTTAATACCAGGAGTTTTAAATGACGAAACCTCGGCATTGTCTGATAGTTTTCAGGGAGAATTGTTAGATGCGCCAGTTTACACCAGGCCTGCAGACTGGCGTGGACATAAAATTCCCGATATTCTGTTGAGCGGGCACGAAGCAAAAATTAACGAATGGCGCCATGAAGAAGCGTTAAAGCGTACACAGCAACGCCGCCCAGATTTGTTGAAATAATGCGATAATTAGACGATTTAATCATTAGCTAATTTACTAATTATCGAATTATCAAGTTTTATTGAAATTTCACTTTTATTTTTAAAAATAATTTCCTAATATTGCAGTCCGATTTTAAACAATACAAAAATCGGCTTAATAGCTTAAAATCATGGATTTAGTAAAATTTGTAGAAGAACAGGTAAGCACTCAAAAAGAATTTCCTTCTTTTAAATCTGGAGATACTGTAAGTGTTCATTATAAAATTCGCGAGGGTAATAAAGAACGTATTCAGATTTACCAAGGTGTAGTTATTCAACGCAACAGCGCTGGTGCTAACGAAACGTTCACTGTTCGTAAAATTAGTAATGGTGTGGGTGTAGAACGTATCTTCCCTATCGGTTCTCCAAATATCGAGAAAGTTGAAGTAAACAGCTATGGTAAAGTACGTAGAGCTAAATTGTTCTATCTGCGTAGCTTAACTGGTAAAGCAGCTCGTATCAAATCATTAAGAAAGTAATTTTTCTTTCTATACAAAAAAATATAACCTCGACTTTATGTCGGGGTTTTTTTGTTTATATCTTTGCGCAACCAAATTTCATTTGATAATGAAACAGAGGATTGTATCTGCTACGTTGGCAATTTCAACTTGTTATTTATAAAAATGAACACCAAATGAAAGAACTATTAAAAAAGTATGAAGAAAAGCAGCCCGAGATTGTTTTTGAATGGAAAGACAAAGAATCTGAGGCCGAAGGATGGGTTGTAATCAATTCTTTAAGGGGTGGCGCTGCCGGAGGTGGTACCAGAATGCGTAAAGGATTAGATAAACGTGAAGTAGAATCTCTTGCCAAAACAATGGAAGTGAAATTTACCGTTTCAGGCCCTCCAATAGGCGGAGCAAAGTCGGGAATTAACTTTGATCCTACAGATCCTCGCAAAAAGGAAGTATTAGAACGTTGGTACAAGGCTGTGATGCCTTTATTAAAAAGTTACTATGGCACTGGTGGCGATCTTAACATCGACGAAATTCATGAAGTTATTCCAATTACCGAGGGTTATGGCTTATGGCACCCGCAAGAAGGTGTAATTAATGGGCATTACCAAGCAAGAGAAAATGAACGTATCCACCAAATCGGTCAGTTGCGCTACGGTGTTTCTAAGGTTTTAGAAGACTTGACCTACACGCCAGATATCAAAAGAAAATACAAAGTAGCCGATATGATTACGGGTTATGGCGTATCCGAATCGATTAAGCATTTTTACCAAATTTGGGGTGGCAATATTAAAGGAAAGCGAGCAATTATTCAGGGTTGGGGTAATGTTGCTGCGGCCGCAGGCTATTATTTGGCACAGCAAGGTGTTAAAGTAGTTGGTATTATTGATCGAGTTGGCGGGTTAATTAATCCAGAAGGTTTTACTGAAGAAGAAGTTGCCGCTTTGTTTAACAATCGCGTAAATAATACGCTAGTTGCAGAAAACTTGCTATCTTTTGACGAAGCTTATGGCAAAATTTGGAGTATGGGTGCCGAGATTTTTGTGCCAGCAGCGGCATCTAGGTTAGTGAAACAGGAAGAAGTAGATCAGATGATTGCCAATGGAATGGAAGTGATTGCCTGTGGTGCTAACGTGCCTTTCGCAGATAAGGAGATTTTCTTTGGTAGCATCATGGAGCATGCTGATAACCATTTAGCAGTAATCCCTGATTTTATTGCCAACTGTGGTATGGCAAGGGTTTTTGCTTATTTAATGAACCGCAACGTAGAAATGAGTGATGATGCCATTTTTACCGATGCCTCAAATATTATCGGTGACGCACTTAAAGCAGTTCATCAAACATCAAACAAGAGAACAAACCTATCAAGTACAGCTTTTGAAATTGCATTAAAGCAATTGGTGTAAACTTATGGATACGAACTTTTTAGAACAGATTTTTTGGGGCAATACGTTAAAGCAATATATCCTTTTTGTAGGTATCATCATTGTTGGCTTACTGTTTAAAAGAGTGGTGTCGCGTATTCTTAGTAGGCTCATTTTTAAGCTCTTTAAAAAATTTGCCGACGAAGTTAATTCCGAAACCTTTGTTGGCCTGCTTTTAAAGCCTATAGAGTTTTTTCTCTCTTTGGCTACGTTGTATATCTCTATTAATCAATTAAAACATCCACTAGAGGTTCCTTTTTTTAGCTACAAAAGAGATAAGGTTAACGAAGTATTTACCATTGGCGAGTTTGTAGATAAAATCTTTCTGTTCTTAATCATCCTTTCTGTTTTCTGGATTGCGTTACGGATTGTTGATTTTATAGCTCATGTGCTCTTAGTACGTGCGGCCAAAAGCCATAATAAATCTGACGACCAACTGGTTCCTTTTTTGAAAGAGCTGCTTAAATTTATGGTTAGCTTTATTGGCTTTTTTGTGTTGTTGGGCTATGTTTTTGAGGTAAATGCGTTAAGTTTAATTACTGGTTTAGGTATTGGTGGTATAGCCATAGCTATGGCGGCCAAAGATAGCTTGGAAAACCTTTTGGGCTCTTTCTTAATCTTTATGGACAAGCCTTTTACCGTAGGCGATGTAGTAAAAGTAGATGGTATTGAAGGAACGATTGAACGTGTAGGTTTTAGAAGTACGGTTTTGCGCAGTGCAGATAAAACAACTTATGTTATTCCAAACCGATCTATGATTGATGGTGTGTTGGAGAATTTGACCATGAGAAATGCCCGCAGAGTAAAGTTTGATATAGGCTTGGTTTACGAAACCAGTAATGAGGCGTTAAAAAAAATCATTGCCGAAATCAACGGCTTTCTTACCGAAAATCCAAAAACTACAGATTCGTCGGTGGCCTTTGATTCTTTCGGAGATTCTGCACTTAATATCCAAATTATTTATTTGGTGCCAATGAAAAAAGAGTTTGATTTGGCAAAGATTAAGGAGGAGGTAAATTTTAAACTGATTGAGATTGTACAAGCTAATGGTTCTGATTTTGCTTACCCAACGCAACGCAGTATAGAAGAAAGTGCTTCGGATAAAAATAATAAATAGCTATTTTAGAAAAGCAATTGCAAAAGCCCGATTAAGTGTTAGTCGGGCTTTTGCTTATGTAGTTAGGCCTTTACAAAACTACCTCCCTTAAATGCTACGGCGCTACTTAAATTGCAAGATAGTCACAGCAAAGAATGTAGAAGTTTAATTTTCTGGAAATTGCTTCTTAAACTTGCAACGACCAAGCCAGAAAATAATCGTTAATTAGCATTATGAAACTACTCCTGGTAGCAGCCACCGAAGCTGAAATAGCAGCAACTTTAGCATATTTTAACCTTAAAGCTAGCCGTTTTATAGAAACGGACAAATTTGATGTGCTTATTACAGGAGTAGGTATGGTAGCAACGGCATTTGCATTGGGGCAAAAGCTACACCACAATTATAGTTTGGTACTTAATGTAGGCATTGCAGGGAGTTTCTACAAAGAAATTTCGTTGGGAGAGCTGGTAAATATTACCCAAGACACTTTTGCCGAATTGGGTGCCGAAGATGACGAAAAATTCATCAGCTTGCCTCAATTGGGTTTTGGTAAGAATGAGTTTTCCTCTTTGGCCAATACAAAGCTAACGCTTAGGCAAGTAACAGGAATTACCGTAAACAAGGTGCACGGGAACGCACATAGCATCGAAAAAACTATTGCGCTTTATCATCCGCAAACGGAGAGCATGGAAGGCGCAGCAGTTTTTTATGCTTGTGCAGAACTAGGTATCCCCGCTTTGCAAGTACGCAGTATTTCCAACTATGTAGAAACTCGTAACAGAGAAAATTGGCAAATAGCTTTGGCCGTAAAGAACTTAAACAACTGGCTAATTGGTTTCCTGAAAACTATGAACTCTAAATGACCATAGTTTAAATCGCTCGTCCTAAATTTACCAAATGGAACTTACACTTGGTTTTTCGCCCTGCCCCAATGATACTTTTATTTTCGATGCACTTATTCACGGGAAGATAGACACAGAAGGCTTAACTTTTAAGGTGCTTTTTGATGACGTAGAAACGCTTAACCAAAAGGCTTTACGTGGCGAATTAGACATTACCAAGCTCAGTTTTCACGCCTTTGCTTATGTTGCAGAGCAGTATGCTTTATTAGACGCAGGCAGTGCACTAGGTTTTGGCGTAGGTCCTCTGTTGATTTGCAAAAAGCAAAATGCTAAGCAAATCGAAAGTAAACTGCAAAATGGAAACTGCGATCTGAAAACTGGTATCCCAGGTAAATACACTACAGCTAATTTTTTATTGGGGGCAGCATATCCACAATTAATCAATAAACGAGAAATGGTTTTCTCAGAAATTGAAGACGCCTTGTTGACCAACGAAATAGATTTGGGCTTAATCATACACGAAAATAGGTTTACTTATCAAGCTAAAGGCTTACATAAAGTGGTAGATTTGGGTGCTTATTGGGAAGAGTTTTCGGGCTGTGCAATCCCTTTGGGAGGCATTGTAGTAAACAGAAAGTTACCACTTGATGTTCAGCAGAAAGTTAATCGTTTGGTCAAAAAATCTGTAGAATTTGCATTTGCAAATCCAAAATCGGGGATTGAATTTATACGAGAACATGCTCAGGCTATGGAAGAGGAAGTAATGTACAAGCATATAGAGCTGTACGTGAACAAATACTCTTTAGATTTAGGTACTGAAGGAAGGAAAGCCATTGATACTTTGTTTGATATTGCTACCAAAAATGAAGTGATACCGATGATAGGGAAAAGCTTGTATGTAAACCCGTAATTTTTATTTTGTCGTTCGTTTTTGCAGTTTTACTCTTAATTTCTTAACAGAACCTGCGTAAATTAAACCCGGTTGCAGCGTAAATATCCCGATTTTTATCGGGAATTGAAGTGTAAAACGGGACTGAACTTGCATAGCAGCAGCAATTTGCTTTTCAAACTATCAGCATTGAAAACTAAAAACTGTTGCCAAAAACTGCCTATTGATTACAAGGCCCATCGGGAATTTCTTTACTTATTTTGAGTACTTTGGTTACCACCATTGTAGAATCGTAGCCGCCGGTAACGGTAGAGGTATTAGATTTTACCAAATGTGCTTCTACCTCGATGTAAACTGGTATATAAGGTTTTTCGAAGCCTAGATTATTGTATTGTAGTTCCAAATTTTTAGCACTATCGGCCACCCAATATTCACGGCCTTCATCACAGTCGGTAAAAGATTTAACTTCTGGCCCAAAGCTATACAATCCTTTTAGGGTAACAGCTTTCTCTTTTTCCTGTGCTGTATCTTTATTATTGCTACAAGCCAATAAAAAACTTACCACTAACAACAATCCAAAAACTATTTTATTTTGCGTATACATAGGCTAAAGATCTTGATTAATACGATCTATCTTTTTAACACTTAAATTTGATGCCAAACCTGCAGCTATAAAAGAAAAAAAGCTAACAGTGACAAATACCAGCACAAAATCTTTCCACTTTAGTGCAATCGGATATGCGTTGGAGAACATAAAATTTGCATCGCCCATTTTTATCCACCCAAAACGTTGTTGAAGCAAGCAAAAAACTAATCCTATTGCTATACCAAATATACAACCTGTTAAGGTGATCATCATCCCCTCGGCTAAAAAAATTCTTCGAATTAATTGCTTTCCTGCTCCCAAGCTACTCAGTACAGAAATATCTTTCTGCTTATCGATCACTAACATGGTTAACGAGCCAATGATATTAAAAATTGCGATGATTAAGATAAAAGTTAGGATGATATAAACCATCCATTTTTCGGAACCGAGTACATTGTACAGCGCTTGATTTTGCTCGATTCTATTTTTCACTACATAACTACTGCCCAAATCTTTGGACATTCGCTGTTTTAATTCTTCTGCATCTACACCGGGTTGTACGTTTATTTCTATGGAAGATACATTTTTAGACTCGCCAAGCAGTTCTCTTGCAAAACTTAGAGGCACAATCAGCAGGTTGTCGAAATCTTGTTGTATCTCGAAAATTCCCGCCGGCGAGATACTTAACATGGTAAAATCATCCATTGGATTAACAGCGCTACCTGTGGCTCCTTTCTTTGGCGAAAAGATTTGGAGCTGTTCAAATGGATCTGCCGGATTGGTATCTAAAAATGCCTGTAATGCGGAGCCAATTACGGCTTTTGGCTGCCCTATTCTATTCTCTAAAACAAAAGTACCATCTATCATAATGGTATCTAAGCTTTTGTTTTTTAAGAAATCGGCACTCACTCCCTTTACCACCGCAGGCGTTTGCTTGGTGCCGTACCTTACGAGCGCATTCTCTGCCAAAACTTCGGTAAAAGCATATACTTTTTCGTTTTTCTTTAACTGATTAAAATAAACGGTATTAGGATCGAAGGTTTTACCCTGCGCTGGAGCAACCACAATCTGTGGTGTAATGCTGTTGAAAATTTTCAGCACCATTTCCTCAAAACCATTAAACACAGATAGGATAATGATTAAAGCCGCACTACCCACCATTACCCCCAGCATTGAAATGGCAGAGATGATGTTGATGGCATTGGTTGATTTCTTTGCGAAAAGATACCTTCGGGCTATGTAAATGGCGGTGTTCACTGCCGGTAAAGATAGGGAAAAAGGCGGAGGGTTTAAAGATGGAAGGTACAAGACTCAGGGAAATCGCTTTTAACATTTGAAAGACAAGAATAATTGTTATATTTATGATATAAATGACTAAGGTCAAAAAAATGGCCTTTTCAAATCCCGACTATTCATCTCACCAAGTTTTTTCTCGTTAC
>NZ_SSHJ01000011.1 GCF_005925345.1 Pedobacter ureilyticus | reverse complement strand
GTAACGAGAAAAAACTTGGTGAGATGAATAGTCGGGATTTGAAAAGGCCATTTTTTTGACCTTAGTCATTTATATCATAAATATAACAATTATTCTTGTCTTTCAAATGTTAAAAGCGATTTCCCTGTGGTGCGTTTAAGTTTTGCTAGTTAAAGCTACAAAAATATTACATTAGTAAAAATGATATGATATTTTTTTACCCTCATATTTTGAGGGTAAAAGTTTTTGCAGTTCGCTATAAGCCGAACTTATATTTGGTTTAATGTTTGGCCAGCAGCAAGAGTAAGCCGAAAATCTTTAATAGAGTAGGTGGAAATTTTTATATTCTTTAAACTATGAAAACTTTAAATTTAAAAGAAATGGAGGTTGTTGAGGGTGGAGATGCCGGCGTTACCTGTGTTTTAGATGGAAGAACTGAATTTGGTGGAATTCGCATTTCTAGTTGGTCTTGTTCAAATGGTCAAACCATGACAAACTTCAGTGTAATGAACGAAGAAGGCATGTGGGATGTAATGTTCTCTATTTAATTACAAATATAGCAAGGGAGAGGCATATTTTCTCCTTGCTATATTTGCTGTATTTTGGTATAACATTTTTTAAAATCTATTCATTTCTGCCGTGTGAATTACTTAGATTCGGTTTAGTTATTTATTGCCAGTAACACTTATTGATTAAAACTCATCTACTACCATGTTAACCATACAAGATCTCAGCTTCGCTATAAATAATAGCTTCATTTTATCAGAAGTTAACCTAGAATTAAATAAAGGAGAGTGTATTTGCTTGTTTGGGAAAAATGGGAGTGGAAAAAGTACATTGTTAAAATGTATTTCGGGTATTTATACTTTTAAAGGCAAAATAAATTTGGATGGGTTTAATCAAGAACAGCGAGCTGAGTATTTTGGGAACCTTGGCTTTTTTTTTCCTGATAGCCTTTATGATTTTTTAACGGTTAAAGAAAACTATATTGTTTTTCTCTCTTATTACGGCATAAAGCGTAGCGATGTGGGCAAGTGTATGAACGATTTTGTAAATGCATTTGAGTTAAACGACCTGCTTAATGCAAAATTAAAAACATTATCAGCAGGGCAAAAACAGCGAGTTGAGCTAGCATTAGCCTTTATGCATCAACCCAAATTAATCCTCTTTGATGAGCCTTTAAATAACTTGGATATTTATTTTATTGATAAGTTTTATAGTGCTTTAAACAACTATTTGCTTAAGCATAAAGCTTCTGCAATTATCGTAAATCATGATGTTACGAGTACGCCAGCTTGGATAAATAAGATCGGTATCATCGAGGATAAGTTTGTTAAAACAACCGATAACAACAAACAAGGTTTAGATTATATCGCAGCTAAAATATACCAAAAATGAGAAATTCTTTTTCTATAGAAATCTACAAGATTTTAAAAAGAAAGTGGTTTTGTTTAGTGGTATTTCTTTTGGGTATCGGGCTTCCGCTTTTAATGGGTTGGCATACAAAATCGCTTTTCATTTCTCAATTTTCAAATTGGGCAAGATTATCACATGACCCAAATCCGTATAATTTTCTTTTAAATAAAGCCTCGTGGTATGCTGCAATTACGACGTTATTTTGCTTGGTTTTATGGGGTTATGCGATTATGAGCATAGAGTATCACAACAGGGCTATAGCTAAAATAGAGATTAGTACGATAGGGTTAAAAAAGTTGGTATTTGTTAAAACAGTGTTAATATCTTTACTGGGGGTTTTATCTCTTACGGTGTCGCTACTCATCCTATTTTTAGTATTTAGGCCTTTATTAAATGAGTTTGAAACAACGTTCAGTGGTTATCACTTTGTAAGCAAACCTAAACTATTATCATTTTTAAGTCTGCTTTGTTTATGCGTAATTAAAATAGCTGCATTTCACCAAATTTTAATGGTGTTGTCCAAAAAGCAATATTATCTACCACTAGTTATTGGCTTATTGGCTGTTTTCCTTTTCCCTTTTAACTACTTGCCCTATGGTATATACTACCGTACTTATGAAAATTTCGGATTATATAAGCTAGTGGTCTTGCATAATTTTGTAGGTCTTTCAATAGTAATAGTGTTATATCTTATTTTTTTTAGCGAGGCTTTTCAAAAGAAACTAAAAGTAATTCGTCGATCGTTATGATATATGCAGAAATTTTGAAATTAATTAAAAATAGAGAAATAGCTGCAACTGGGATGTTATGGCTAGTTGTAAGTGCTATTTTATTTTATCTTTTAAGATTTTCTTTCGTAAACCCCAAAGTATATGCAGTATTTGACAACCAAGCACCTTATGTGATATATCAGCATGCCTTTTTAAAAAAGATCCTATTTCTGGCAAATATACTTTTGGTAATAGCATTGCTTATACAACAAAAATTAAACAGCGCAAAAATTTTGGAACGGAAAAAGACCTTGCCAATTAAATCAAGCGAGTTCCAAAGCTATGAACTATTAGCTGTTCAAATTGTTGGCTGTGGTTTAATTGTTATAGCTACTACACTTTCGTTGGTTATGATTTACCTACAGTTTGCTTTTAAAGAAACTTTATTAGAGGTAGCCCCAATAGGTTTGACATTTTTGGGGTTTAGCTTGCTTACAAGCGCATGTGTAATATCTATTTTTTTTACTTTGATTAGGATGTTCAGCAATCAAATGATGGCTACTGCTTTTTGCCTATTGTTATGCTTAATTTCTGCTGCAGCAAAAGTATTTCCTGTACAGTGGGGAGCAGCTATGGTGCCTCAGTCTTTGGCAAATTTGGGGCACACTTTTTTTTATATTTTGCTTTGCCTACTATTGATATTATTACCTTTTGCTAAAGCGATATTGCAGTCCAATAATTTTTTTAAAATTGTATTTGCTGGGCTGTTTTTTCTTATAGGTTGTGCACAAAACCCTAAAAACAATATAGAAAACCAATTTACCCCCAAAATAAACATTGTTTACATCGCTTTTTCTTTAGAATGTAATGTTTGTGACGATGAGGTAATGGCGCTGTCTAAAAGTACTAGACTAAATTTTGAAAAAATAGCATTTGTAAGTGTAGATGGAGAAAAGGAAATTGAAGCGTATACAAAGTCAAAAAAGGTAGATCCTCGTATCAAATTTAATATTGTCTCCAAAAAAGAGTTTAAAGATATATTTGGAACAATGTCTTTCCCACAGGCCGTAGTTCTTAAGCAGAGACAAAAAGTTAAATTAAGTCAGGAAGTTCTTAAAAAAGAAAACTTGGAGTCTTATGTCGATAAACTTTAATAAGGAATTTTTAACACTAGCATTTCTATTTCCGCTACTGTGGCTATTGGGCATTTATTTAATAAATCCTTTCTGGTTTGTGGTGGATAAGTTTGGGAGCGTAAGGTTTCTCATTTTCTTTTTTTTAATACTTATTTATTTTAAACCGAGCCCAAAAGAAAGTTTTAAGAAATTGATGATCGAAGTTATGCTCATTTTCATTATCTATTTAGCGACATTCTATGCCATAGATATCTTTATGAATTTTATGTTTGACACCAATCTTAAATCCGAGTATTATGATGAAATGTATGCCGAAACTATTGATAGTGCTGAGGACGAATTAAAATCGATTAATGGAGATTATAAAATTTCATCAAAAGATGAAATGATTACTGCGTTAATTAACAAAAATTATAGTTTATCAGGCTATTTCAAAAAAATCTTAATCGATTTTTTAAAAATTACTGCCGTTTCTGTGCTCACAGCAATGGTTTATGTTAAAAAAGATAATAATAGCAGATAGTCAATTATGTCGTAACCACTTTTATAGAAAAGATAATCAACCGAATGTTTAGATTTTAACAATACCCACAGAGCTATAACGAAAACCCCACTTTATACCTAACACTATGAAGAAGTTGCTTTTAAAAAATTGTTTAGGAAAGGCTGTTATTGGCAGTCTTTCTTATCCAATCTATATTTTACTGTTTGGCCTTGTCGGTTATCTTACCGACTTAATATTTGGTCGGCATTTTAGATTTTTAGTTGTAGCTACTTATTGTAAGACGGGATTGCCAAATGGTTACAACGATGCCCGCTTGAGCAGCAGCATAGTTTTGCTTATCTTTAGATGGTTTTTGCTATTAGGCTCTTTTTATTATTTAAAAAGGCTTCGAACAACTATTTGGGGCGAGCGTATGCTGCTTTTGCTTGTCTGCTTCGGCTGCATAGATTTAATGGGTCTTGTGACATTTTTTATCAATTCTTTTACAGGAACCAACTTTTTCAAATATTTTGTGTCAACAATTTATTTGTATGTACCTTTTCAACGCTTGGCTTATTTTGATTTGGTAACTGTGCTTAATATTTTGATGTTGGCTACATTAAGTATGTTTTTAAAGCCGAAGAAAGATAGAATGAAATTTGCGCTTTTTGTGATGATCTATGCTTTAATAAGTGTGATTTTGTTGATGATTTCAAGTTATTTGTTTAAAGTTTTAATTAGATAATCAGCGTGTAATTACCCCCAAAAAAAAAGAGGTGTTGCTGCATTGCTCTCTTATAAATAATTATGTTATTTGAATGTTGTCTATTAATTGCTATAACTATAAGATCCTAACTCCCCTTAGCGCCTCTAGTCATTTGCTCTAACATATCCCACATTTCATTAGGTATGGCTTCTAAACCATTCATTTGACCAGCACCTTGCAACCACTCGCCGCCATCAATGGTAATTACCTCGCCGTTGATGTAATTAGAAAAATCGCTCACCAAAAAGGCAGACAGGTTAGCTAATTCTTGATGGTCGCCCACACGTTTCAATGGTACACGGTTTTTGAAATCAAATTTCTCTGCTAAATCTCCAGGCAATAACCTATCCCAAGCGCCTTTGGTAGGGAACGGGCCTGGGGCAATGGCGTTGGTTCTAATTCCGTATTTGCCCCATTCTACCGCTAAAGAACGTGTTAAAGCTAATACGCCGCCTTTTGCACAAGCCGATGGCACTACATAAGCAGAACCTGTAAAAGCGTAAGTAGTAACGATATTCAGTACACTTGCAGGCTGATTTTCCTTTATCCAATGTTTGCCGAAAGCCAAAGTGCAGTTTACAGTTCCTTTTAAAACAATATCAATGATGCTAGAAAAAGCATTTGCCGACAAACGCTCGGTAGGCGAAATGAAGTTACCTGCCGCATTGTTTACCAGCACCTCTACACTGCCAAATTTTGCCAAGGTTTCTGCTAGCACATTTTCCACTTGAGCGGCATCTCTTACATCACACTGTACGGCCAAAACTTTACCCCCGGTAGCGGTTTCCATTTCCTCGGCTGTTTTTTGCAGCACATCTAACTTCCTGCTGGTAATTACCAAATTGGCGCCTAGTTGTAAGAAGTAAGTGCCCATGGCTTTGCCTAAACCTGTGCCGCCGCCGGTAACTACAATGGTTTTGCCTTTTAAGGCATCGTCTTTTAACATGGATTGGTTGTACATAAGATTTGAGTATTGAGGTATGAGATTTGGTTCGAAAGTCAGATGACCGAAGATATTTGCGCTAACAATTCAGCAATGAAACAATAAATACTTAAGATTTTGGCTTTTGCAAGTTATCTATCAACGATTTTAATATAGCTCTTGTACTTGGCGACCACCACTGCGTCAGCATAATTTCTAGGTCGGCGCTTTGATCTGCGCTGGTTGTCGCAATAAGCTCTTTGCGGAGGTTCAGTTTACTTTGTTGCCAAGTGTTAGCTTCAAAAGCCATATACTTCCTAACTCTTCTTTCGGCAGCAGTTAGTATACTTTCTGGTTTTACTAGTTCATCTACCAAACCAACATTTAAAGCTTCTTCTGGAGAAAATAGTTTGCCTGCTAATAAATTGCGGTAGGCGTTGGCTTTTCCCAGCCAAAAAGAATATAAACTAAAAATGCTATTTGGAACGATAATCCCGACAGGCACTTCATTTAAGCCAATGATGTATTTTCCCTCAACCATTACCCTAGCATCGCAGGCTAAAGCAATAACACAACCACCGGCAGGACTATGTCCATTAATAGCCGCTACCAAAGGTTTTTTAAATGCAGTAATTTTTGCAGTGAAGTTGAGGAACAAATGCCAAAAGCTTTTTGCTTCTTCCTCGTTGTAATGATAAAGTTCAATTAAATCTAAACCTGCCGAAAAGAAATTTTCTCTTCCGGTAATGATTACGCCGCCAATGTTGTCATCGTTTTCGATGTTGTGAAGCATATCGCTTAATTCGGTAACCATTTCTCGGTTTATCGAATTGGATTTACCCCTGTTTAAAGTGATGATGGCAAGTCTGTCTTTTACAGATGTGGAAATTGTGTTCATACGGCTTCGCTTTTAAATCATAAGATTTGATCAAAAAGGTTTTCAAATCTCTTTTAGCTCCCTAAAAAGGAACAGTTTATAAAGCTAAGCGGTTTGAATTTATTATGCAAGCATAAAATTATTTTACTTCGTAGGTGAGAACTCTTCTGGCCAAGTTTCCTTCGGCGTCTATCCCTTCTATTACTATTCGATGTAAACCTTTGTTGTCAGCATTATAAAAAGAAAAAGACGTGTTTCCTTTACTATCAGTTACTATTTGTGGGTTCCAATAGGTAGTGGTTCTTTGGTCTGGCTCATCTTTTTTTACATCGTATTTTGGAGAGTAAAATTGTTTGGCTGGTGTATAACCAATTAATTTAGACGCTACCAATCCGGGCGTACGTATATCTGCATAAGAAAGACCTTTACCTCTTTTTGTACTTACTACTAGCAGACCATCGTTAACCGTGGTGCCATAAGCTGTAAGCAAAGCCGGGTTTACCAACACTTCAATACTTTCTATATCTGAAACAGGAATGTTTTCTAATAGGAAATTTTGAATAATGATGCCATCAATAGCAACCGAAAGTACAGGATGGTACATTGACCCGTCTTCGCTCATCCTACTTCTTGAATTTATGGCATAACCTGCGCTGTCTAGCACGCCTCTAATCCGTCCTTGTTTAATATAATCAGACAATGAAGGAATGAAGCCTAAATCTTCGCCAGTAACAACTTGATCAGCACGACCCCTTCCATTATAGTTAGATGAATGTGGCGCTGCTTTGTCTTCGTTGGTGATTTTTTTGCCTAATACTTCTACCGTTTTTAATAAGTTGGTTCGTTCTAAAAATCCGGCCCTCATTTGTTGTTCGAGATAATGGTTATTAGCGTTTAGGTAACCTAGCAAACTTAAATTTACATCTTTTTCTATATTAGGCTGCAACAATCGATCAATAGCTTCAGGCTTCACTTTTTCTAAAATTACATCTAAATTCTTTTTGCCCTCTGGCGTAGCCGCTTGTATAATGAACTTATTTTCATCTTCTAGGTAAATATTTTCGAACTTAAAAAAACCATTTTCATCTGCTTCGGTACTCGCTATCACCATTTTATTATTGGGAAAAAGCAACGTTACATTAGCCTTAGCTACTGGTTTTTTACTCATTGTCGTAACTGTTCCTCGTATGGTAATACCTGTTTCGGCAACATATTCGGCTGTAGTAGCCGGCGATACCCAATCTAATTTTCGCCAAGCTTGGGTAAGCATTAAGTTGTCCAAACGCTCTCTGCTAACTAAATTATTGACAGAGAAATAAGCGTTTGGCTTTTCTATAAAACCACTAGTTTCAGCTTTAAGCAGAAAACTTGCCCAAATATTACTTTCTGTATCTTCGTTGCTTGCTACTGTAGTGGCATTAGTAACAGTCACAGAAAAACTTCCCAAGGTGGGCTGGTTTTCGTTGCTTGCTAAAATATTAACTTCAACTAGCTCTTTGCTGCCATAACTGGATTTTAGTCCTGATGCCACTAAATTGATAGTTGTTATTGGATTGTAATTAAAAACTATTCTTTCGCTAACCGCTATACCTTTATCGTTAAATAGGGTAAGTTGTATAGTGCCAGATGGGAGTCTTGTGCGAGGGATACTCACTGTGGAAATTTGACGTTGCGTAGACACTGGTATCTCGAAAAGTACATTGCCTAAGCGTTGAGCGATTAAGCGCAACTCGCCGCTATTCAGTATTGCCTCGCTAATTAAAACCTTAAGGTCTATCTTAGCGCTATCTAGGGCATTAGCGGTAAGCTGATAGCCCGATTGTAATACCTTTGGTAGTGTGAAGCTGTTCAAATTACCATTGCTGTCTTTAATTTTTGCGATGTAAGTTTTTGATGCGTCTGGCGTTAACACGCAGTTTCCCATCCCTAAATAAGTGGTTTCAAAAGTAGTGATTTCGTTCCCCTCGTTATCTACAATGTTGCCCATAACGTTTTCGCCCAACCCACGAGTGTTTAACACTTTTACGCCAATTTTACAAGGTAATCCGTTTACCAAGTTTCCACCTTCGGGTAAAAATTGTGCGTCTAGCGCTGTAGAAACTGAAATGATTGGAATAGTTTTGGTGGCTGTGAAGCCATTGCTTACGGTAGAGATAGAAATATATGGCGCAAAATTACTGGAAGTTGGCTTAGGCTCTTCGAAACTGAGGCCTATTTCGCCACTATTATTGGCAACAGCAGAGCCCTCGCTTACTTTCTTTTCATCTAAGTAAATCTTGTAAGTAAACTTAGTGCCTTGTTGCGGCTTCCCATCTTTATCGAGCACTTTAATGTTAGCCAACACATTCTTAGCAGCAGTACCTTCCTTTATAAAACTGGTTTGTGTAAACAGCTTGTTGGTTAAGATATTACCAATTTTTAGCTGTTGCTGATAAAAATAACTTGAACCCGAGTTACGCATAAGTTGTGTGTAAGCTCTTAATCTATAGTTGCCCGTACTTAGGGTATCCGGCAAATTGAAATTCCCCCAAGTGGTACCCCCTTTTACAGGTAACTTTAACTGCCGAACAAGCTGTTGACGCTCATTAATTAAGTCTACATATAACACCCCGCTATTAGAAGATGGCTTGTGAAACGCATACTCCACCACATAAGCTTTAAGCCAAATATGATCTCCTGCAGCGTAATAGGGTTTATCTAAATGCAGATGCACTTTTTCTTTAACGCTATTTGCGGCAGTTTTAAGTGTTTCGCTTGTAGCTAGCTTTTGGGCGCTTAACAAAGTAGCGCAGTTAAAAATTAGTAATGCAACAGCAGACAGGGTATAAAATAGTTTTTTCATCGTTTTTACTTCACTTCATAATTTAGCACCTTTCTGGCTAAGTTTCCATTGGCGTCAATACCTTCTACTAAAATTCTGTGCCTGCCCACTTTATCTCCGTTATAAAAAGATACATTAAACTTACCATTTTCATTAGTAATTAGATTTGGGTTCCAATACACGGTAGTTCTTAAATCGGGTTGGATAGTTTGCTCTACATTGTATTGAGGCGAATAAAACATTTTTACCGGACTGTATCCTTTAAAACTTGAAGCCACCAGACCTGGCGCATGAATATCAGAAAGTTGCCTTCCTTTTCCTCTTTTCGTGCTAATTACCAAAAGGCCTCCATTAACGGTTGTACCATACATATTTAAAAGCGCAGGGTTAATGAGTACCTCTATACTTTCAATATCATCAATTGAAATCTCGTTCAACTCAAGATTATTTATAATCATCCCATCTAATTCGTAAGAAATCGGCCCGTATGGCGTACGTGTTAGTGCCGCAAAAGGTGGGCCTCCATCTGTTGGGCGCTCTAGCGTTAAGCCCCTAACACTACCCCTAGCTATAAACAGCTCTAAAGAATGAACATTTTCCAATTCTTTCGCCGAAATTACCTGATCGGCCCTGCCTCTACCATTACGATTGGTGGAGTAGGGTGCAGCCTTCTCTTCGTTTGGGCTTAATTTTTCGGTAATGGTTACCGTTTTAAGCATATGGGTTTTGTTTAACCACCCTTTTTTGTACAAATCATCGAAATAACCTTGGCTAGCCTGAAGGTAATTGTTTATGCTTAAATTCACATCTGGTTCAACCATTAGGTCACTGCTGTTCTGCGCCGCTTGTTTATCAACTTTGTTAAGGTTTACACTTACATGCTTACTGCCTTCTTTTGTGCTGGCCTGTACAATAAACTTTTGCTCGTCTTCTAGGTAAATATCCTGAAAACTAAAGCCGCCATTTTCCGCAGTTTCCGTATTGGCCACCAACATTTTGTTACTTGGAAACATTAAAATGACATCAGCTCCTGCCAAAGGCTTTTTAGCCAATGTGGTTACAGTTCCTTCTATTTTTAAGCTTTTTTCTGGTGGATATTTAACCAAATAGTTCGAATCTTGTGGTTTCCAATGATATTTTCTCCATGCCTGCGTAAGCATCAGGTTGTCTAGCCTATTCCGCATATCTGCATTGTTGTTTATGAAGTATGCATTTGGTTTTTCGATGTGCCCCACCACATCAGCTTTAAGTAGTAAGCTGCTGAGCAAATGTGTTTCGTTATCTGTATCCTCATCGCCTACATTGGTATTAATAGCGGCTATAGAAAAACTACCAACAGCAGCAATGCCATCGGCACTGGCATTAACATCAAAAGTAACTAATTCTTTTTTTGTGTAAGTTGCTTTGAGCTTGTTTATCTGTAAATTAATGCTGCCAAGCGATAAATTATTTACGAAAATCATACGCTCGGCAACTGCTTGTTCATTCGCATTAAATAAGGTAAACTGTACTACACCAAGTGGAAAAACATTGGTAGGGATACTGAGCGTAGCAATTTGTTGTTCGGTAGCGATCGCCGTTTCAAACAATACTTTTGCGCCACGGCGAGCCAACAGTTTAACAGGTGAGGAGTTAATTAGCCTTTTGCTGATCAACACTTTGATGTCTATTTTATTACTGTCTAGGGTATTTATGGCTAACTGATAGCCAGAGAGAGCTACGTTAGGCAAAGGATAAGATAGCAGTTGGTCATCTGGCAAGGCGACCTTTGCTGTGTAAGTTTTACCTATTTCTGGTGTTAGTACACAATGCCCCATGCCTAAGTAGGTGGTTTCAAAGTTGGTTACTACATTCCCAGTTTGATCTACAATAGTTCCAGCGATATTAAACCCTAAACCATTTTTACCAATAGATTTGATGCCAATTTTACAGGGCAACCCATCTACTAATTGCCCACCCTCTGGCAAAAACTGTACATCTGGCTTAGCCAGTTTCATCTTTATTGGTACTGTTTTGGTCATATACACACCGCCAAGCTGCGGTACAGACAGAGAAATGTATTGGGGTAGATTTTTGTTAACTTTTTGTGGTTGTGAAAATGAGAGTTTAAGAAAACCATTAGCATCGGTAACAGCACTGCTCGTGCTTTTTGTCTTTCCATCTATTACCACTTGATAGTTTATTTTTACGTTACTATATGGCTTCCCATCGCGTTTAGTAAGCTGAATGTTGCTGTTAATTTGTGTGTTGTTTTTATCTTGCTGGGTAGAAAACGTGGTTTTGGTGTAAACGTTATTTGCAAGTGAGTTGCCTATTTTAAAATGGTGATTAAAAAAATATTCTTTGCCAAAATTGCGCATCCATTGTGTATATGCAGTTATGCGGTAATTGCCTTCAGTGACACTATCGGCCAACTCGATATGGCCCCAAGCAGTTCCTCCTTTGATCTGTAATTTTAGCTGTTGAGTAATTTGGTTTCTTTCGTTAATTAAATCTAAATACAGCACACTACTAGTAGAAGAAGGCCTGTTAGTCAAGTAATCTGACACATAAGCCTTTAACCAAATGATGTCTCCAGCGGCATAGTAGGGTTTATCTAAATGTAAGTGTATTTTTTCATCGGCATAAGCATTGTACTGCTTATTAGGTAACGACTGAGCAGACGCAAATCTGCCTGAAGCGATAAGCAGCAAAAAGCAAAATGACCGAACAATTTTCATAAGAGAATTGACTTAAATTTACTGTAAGATAGTGTTTTATAGAAAAGTAAAATGTAAAAAAAGTGATATCAATCACGGCACCTCATAAGTCACTACTTTACGTCCTAAATTTCCGCTACCATCTATGCCTTCTATTACCATACGGTAAGTTCCTGGCACATCTGTATTGAAGTAGCTCAGTGTAAGTTTTCCATCTGGCCCACTAATCACTTGTGGTTCCCATAATACTGTAGTCCTTAAATCGGGATCGGTACTAGGGTTTACATCGTACTTAGGGGAATAGAATGTTCTTGCGGTATCATAGCCTATTAGTTGCCCTTTAATTAGCCCCGGTATATATGAGCTACGGCCAGCCGACAAGCCCATACCGTACTTGGTGCTAATTACGATTACCCCCTGCCCTGGACTAACGCCAGCAGCATACCCCTGAGACTGCGTTAATATTTCGATGCTTTGTATTACATCTATATCAAGGTCGTCTAAAGCGCCTGTATAGTTAAACCCATCTATAAAAACAACCATACCTATTGGTTTAGAATGTACTAGGGTGTACACTCCGCCATCTTTGTCTTTATAAATACGGCCTACTGCGTTGCTCAAGTATTTAGACAAGCCGGTGCTTACTTTCTCAAGCTCCTTGGCATTAATGACTTTATCTATGATGCCAGGCAAGCTAAGTTCTTCCCATTGTTTACTTGTTGGGCGTTTTTTTACAACATTCACCTCGTTAAGTTGTATGGTCTTATTAAGTAAGCCTTTTTTTACTTGGTTATCGAGATATTCGTTACTGTCTTTTAAATAATTTGAAAGTGCTTGGTTTACATTTACTTCTATATCGCCGGTGTTGGGGTTAGGTGTAATACTAAGCGTAGGCACTTCATCCAAAACAATTTTTACAAATTTTCTATCTTTTTCGGTTCTGGCTTGCACCACGTAGCGTAAAGTGTCATTGAGTTTAATGTTGTCGAACACAAAACGTCCATTTTTGTCAGTTACCGTCTCTGCCGCAAACACCATGCCTTTTAAAGACGCTAGCGTAATTTTACCATTTACTACCGGCTTTCCACCTTTAGCGACCGTACCACTAATAATTAGCGATTTTTCTGGTGCAAACCGATTTTCGACTTGTTTTTCTGCCATTAATTTTTTCCAATCTATTCTACGCCAAGCTTGAGTAAGCAAGAGTAAGTCTAAGTCTGCTAAGGTTTGCTTATCGTTATTAAGAAAGTAATAATTGGGCTTTTCAACGTAACCTTTAATATCAGAACGAAGTAGTAATTGGGTAAAAATATTACTCTCATTTTCAAGGTCTGGCTTTACGGAAGTGGTATTTGTAACAGCAACGGAAAAACTGCCTTGCACCGCCTCTTGTTTGCTAGTAGCCCAAAACGTAAGGTCTACTTTTTGCCTAGCTTCGTAAGACGATTTTAAGTTTTCTGCGTCAATTTCAATTTTATCATGTAGGCCATTCACAAATACAGCTCTTTCATTTATGGGTATCAATTCTGGCGAAAACAACGTCAAGGTAAGCACGCCAGATGGAAAATTATTTTTAGGCACCGTTAAAGATATTGTTTGCCTATCTGAAGCAATTTTTTTGATAAAATAGACAAGACCATTTTTCTGTGCAACCAAATGGTAATTACCAGTGTTTAACATGGAGTTAGACAGGTAGACTTTTACACCCATTACTGTGCTTTCTAAATTGTTTACGGCTAATACTGCGCCTGTTTTTTCTGCTTCAGGTAGTTTAAATTCAAACGTGACTTTGTTTTTGGTAGTAATTTTTGCAGTGTAAGTTTGGCCAGCCAGGGGATTAAGGATAAATGAGCCAAAGCCAAGTTTGTTAGTTTCAAACATGGCTAACTCCGTGCCGTTCTTATCAAAAATTTTTCCAGATACTGGCTCGCCTAAGCCGCTATTGCTTACTGACTTTAGGCCTATTTTGGTGGGTAGGTTTTCTACCAGTGTTCCACCTTCGGGTAAAAACTGCACATCTAAATCGCCGGTAATCCCTATTAGCGGAATTCTTTTTTCTATAAGCTCCTTATTGGCCATGGTAAGCTTGGCTAAAATGTAGCTGTTGTTGTCAATGGCTTGTTGTTTGTAATTTACGTCGAGTGTAATCTTGCCATCGTTATTGGTTGTTTTCTTGCCAGTTAGTCCCATTTTCTTATTCAACATAATCTGGTAATTTATCTCATTTCCATTAAAAGGTTTGCCTTCTCTATCGGTAAACTGAATAGTGGTTGAGGTTTTTCTTTGACCGCCGTCTATCGTAACTTGGTGGTAAGCATTTACAAAAATATGATTTATCCAGGCATTGCCTATTTTAATGGTTTTATCAAAAAAGAATTCCTCCTTGCCGTTTCGCATCCATTGTGTATACGCTCTAATGCGGTAGTTCCCTTCTGTAAGTGTATCGGATAGCTTGAAATCTGCCCAAGCAATACCACTAATCATTGGGAGTTTAAGCTGGCGCAGTAAATCTTCTTTTTCATTAATTAACTCTACATATAAGACATTACTGATTGTACTAGGCGCACCAGTTTTGGCATTAACCACGTAAGCCTTAAACCAAATGTCTTCGCCAACAGCATAGTAAGGCTTATCTAAATGTAAGTGTACTTTTTCACTTGCATTGGCACTAGTAGTTTGATTTAGGTCTTTTAATAATTCATCGGCACTGCGGGGTTGTGCAAGAGCAACTAGGCCGTAAATCGTAAATAAACAGATTAATAAAAGTTGTTTTTTCATTTCTTACTTCACTTCGTAAGTCATTACTTTCCTTGCCAAGCTTCCATTCACATCAATACCTTCCACTACTATTCTGTAAACACCTGGTACATCGGTATTGAAATAGCTAATTTTTGCTTTGCCAGCAGCATCGCTTACCATTTGCGGTTCCCAAAAAACGGTAGTTCTCAAATCTGGTCTGCTATCTGGCTTCACATCATATTTAGGAGAGTAAAATTCTCTTACAACGGCATAGCCTTTTGGTATGTAATTAATTAGACCCGGGGTATAGTTGTTTACGGTTCTTGGACCATCGCCACGTTTGGTATTGATAATAAGTACACCAGAACCTCCACGTATGCCATAAATGGCGGTATTGGCAATGTTTTTCAAAACTTCTACCGTTTCAATATCTTGTACCACAATATCATCCAAATTAAAGCTGTCTCCGTCCATCATCATGCCGTCTACGTTAATGGCCATTGGCGTTTGGCTGTTACGGGCAAAAGCTTGCCCATTTCTAATCTGTACACCTGCAATGCGGCCTTGTAAATACTGCGATAAAGAGAAGGCCGTTTCTAGATCTTTCGCCGTAATTACCGCGTCGGCATTTCCCGCCCCCCCTAAATTGGCCGAGTTATACGTAGGTTTACGCTTCTCTACAATACTTACTTCATCCAGTAAAATAGTTCTGTTCAGTAAACCGCGTTTAGTCTGGTCGTCGAAATATTTGCTGCTTTCTTGTAAATAACCCGCTAAGGCTTGGTTAACATTTACTTCAATGTCTCCAGTGTTTGGGTTTTTATTGGTTACCTGCCCAGGTACTACATCCATTACTATGTCTACAAATTTTCTATCCTTATCGGTACGGGCTTGTACCACAAATTTGGTGCTGTCTAAAAATTCAATTTTATCGAAGTTGAAGCGGCCTTTGTCATCAGTCAGGGTATCTGTCATAAAAAATCCACCAGAGAAAGATACCAGCGAAACCTTACCTTTTACTACAGGCTTGCCCCCTTTGGTTACTGTTCCGCTAATTTGTAATCTTTTCTCAGCAGGAAACTTTGCCATAGCTTCAGTGCCATCGGCCACTTGTTTCCAGTCAATTTTTCTCCAACCTTGGGTCAGTAACAAATTGTCTAAATCGAACCTTGTGTCTCTATCGTTCTTAAGGAAATAATAGTTCGGTTTTTCTACGTAGCCAACCAAATCAGAGGTCAATAATAATTTAGTGAGGATGTTTGTCTCGTTTTCTGGATCTGGTTTTACGGCCGCTGTATTGGTTACTGCTACCGAAAAGCTTCCCTGTATAGGTTTACCTTGGTTAGTTGTAGCTAGCGAAAGATCTACTTTTGCCCGCTTTCCATAAGATGGTTTTAAGTTTTCGGGTTGCACTTCAATTTTATCGTGCAGGTTATTTACAAAAACAATACGCTCGTTTAACGGAACAAATGTTGATGATAGAAGCGAGATCTGAATAATGCCAGATGGCAAACTGTCTTTAGGAACCGTTAGCGATACCACTTGTTTGGCTGAAGTAACCTTGGTTGAAAAAAAGACAATTCCATTGTGCTGTGCAATTAAGTTGTAATCCTCTTTATTTAGTAAGTCTTGTGACAGGTAAACTTTGATAGACATTTTGGTGCTGTCTAAGTTGCTTACCGAAAGTATCCTGCCACTTTTATCGGCAACAGGTAAATCAATTGTTTTTTTAGTGCCGTCTGCAAAAGCTAGGTTGGCTTTGTAGGTTTGCCCGCTTGCCGGATTAAGGAAAAACGAACCCATCCCCAATTTGTTGGTTTCAAATTTAGAGATTTCGGTTCCATCGCTGCTTACAATCGTACCTGAAGTAGGTTCTCCAAGTCCACTGCTATTTACAGATTTAATAGCAACTTTATTAGGCAAATTTTCTACCAATTTTCCTCCCTCGGGGAATACTTGCGCATCCACCTCTTTAGAAGTAGTTTTCAAGGGGATATTTTTGCTAATAACCTGTTTGTTAGGCAGGGTAATGTTAGCCATAATGTATCCGCTTTTTAAAGCATCTGGTTGTTTATTGGTTGCAGTAACGGTAATTTCGCCCTGGGCATTGGTTACTGCTTTTCCACGTTCTACTGTCTTATTTCCTAATTTAACTTCAAAATTTACTGGGGCATTGCCGTAGGCAATATCCTGTTTATCGGTAAACTGTATGGTGGTGCTAATTTTTTGTTGGTTGTTTTCGGTACTTAATACATGGTTAGATTTGGTAAATACCTTGTTTGCCCATGCATTTCCAATTTTAATGGTTTTGTCGAAATAAAACTCGGGGCCGGCGTTACGCATCCATTGTGTATAAGCTCTAATGCGGTAATTGCCCTCGCTCAACGAATCGGTTAACTTAAAATCGCCCCAGGTAATTCCACTTTTCATAGGGAGTTTCAATTGTTTGGCTACCGAATCTTTTTCGGTAATTAACTCTACATACAGTAAACCGCTAATGGTAGAGGGTAATCCGGTTTTAGCATTAACAGTATAGGCTTTAAACCAAATGTCATCGCCTATGGCGTAATAAGGTTTGTCTAGGTGCAGATATACTTTTTCTTGAGCATTTTTGCTGGTGGTTTCTTCTAGCTTTTTGGTAAAGTTGCTTAAATTGGCATCTTGTGCTTGCAGCAGAAAAGAGTTTAGTGTAATTAAGAGTAGGGTTCCAAGCGTAGAGAGCGTAGAGAGCGTTGTTTGCCTTGAGAGCCTTGAGAGCGTTGGGTACGCTATGAGTTTATTTTTCATGTATAAAAATTTGATTTACCCTTTTTAATATCTTCTTATTTTATTGGCTTTGATAATGTTAAGTTACAAAAAAGCTAGGCTTTACAACCAGACTATAGACTATCATTTTAGTTACAAGGTTCAAAACATTTAAAAATTGTTTTTCCACATCATGCTTTCTACTGGTTTAGTGGTCTTATTGTTGTATTTGGCGTTGTCTTTGGTATTGTACATATTTTCGATATTACCTTCTACAACGAAATAAATTAATTGCCCAATAGGCATACCAGCATAAATTTTTACGGGCTGCACGCACGAAATTTCTAGTGTCCAAGTATTGCAAAAACCAACATCGCCTTTACCTGCAGTAGCATGAATATCAATACCTAAACGGCCTGTACTACTTTTACCTTCTAGAAACGGTACGTGACCATGGGTTTCGGTATACTCTACGGTTACGCCTAGATATAACGTGCCTGGTTGCAATACAAACCCTTCTTTCGGAATTTCAAAATGCTCTATCTTGTTGTGGCTCTTGGCATCTAACACTCTGTCTTTATAAGTAGCCAAATACTTGCCCAAATGCACATCGTAAGAGTTAGTGCCTAAACACTCTGGCTTAAAAGGTTCTATAATGATGGTGCCTTTATCAATTTCTTCAAGTATGCGTTTATCGGATAATATCATTTTTAAAGTTTTTTGGACTAAATTAGGAGAAAATTAGCAAAGGGCAAAGGGCTAGGTGATAGCAATTTGATTGTTTGATTTAAGTACGCAATTATTTGTGTAGGTTTTGTCTATTGCTACCTGTGCTATGCTAAAATTTCCTTACTTTTGTATTGATTTTCTAAATAGAGGATGCCCGTAGTTTTTGATTTAAAAATTGATGAACATACCGAACTTGCGGTATGGAAGATAGAGGAAAGCCACGATAGCTTAATGTCTGGCTTACAGCTTAGGCAACATGAGTTAGATGTTATCGCCTCTTTCAAAAGCGAAAAACGGGCTTTGCAATGGTTAAGTACACGCTTGTTGCTCAGGACCATGCTCAATACCAAAGAATATATTGATTGTAAAATGGATGATCATGGTAAACCCTATTTGGTTAATTACGATTACCATATCTCGCTAAGCCACTCTTACGATTATGCTGCGGTAATGATTAGCCGCGACGCACAGAAAAAAGTGGGTTTAGATATGGAGATGATCAAGCATAAAATTAAATTGGTGAGGCACAAATTCCTGTCGGATGTAGAGCTGGCACAAAAGCAAATTGGCGACAACATTAATGGTTTGTACGTTTGTTGGTGTGCCAAAGAGGCGATCTACAAGTGGCATGGTAAAAAAGAGCTGGAATTTAAGAGAGATATCCACATTAAATCATTTAAACTGAGAGATGAAGGCGACCTAATGGCTGTGGTAGCATTGCCTGAGGGAACCAGAGAACTAGAAGTAAATTATTTCAAAACTGATGACGGTTACATGTTGGGCTACGTGATTGGTTAGGCAGTGAATGAATTTTGGATGAGTAAATAAAGCATAATATCATCGGTCTTGCAGACTTTAAACAGTTTTGAATTAGTGAATGATAGAATGAGTAAGTAAGGCATATTAACATCGAACTTTCGGACAGCAGACTTTTCTGACTTAAAAAAATGAACAAAAAAGTAAAATATATAGATTGGGGTTTAACCGACTATCAGGACGCTTGGGACGAACAGGAAGCGATTTTTAACGAAACAGTAGCTTTAAAAACCAAGAACAGAACTGAAAATACTGAACTGGAAACGCCCAACTATTTGATTTTTAACGAACACCCGCATGTGTATACCTTGGGTAAAAGCGGTAAGCCAGAAAACTTATTGCTTGATGAACAGGGTTTGATAGAAAAGCAAGCCACTTACTATAAAATTAATCGCGGAGGCGACATCACTTATCATGGACCTGGGCAAATTGTGGGCTACCCAATACTAGATTTAGATAATTTCTTTACCGATATTCACCTTTATTTGCGCACGCTAGAAGAAGCTGTAATTCTTACTTTGGCAGACTATGGAATTGCTGCCGGAAGATATGAAGGCTTTACCGGCGTATGGATAGATGCTGATAACGAAAAAGCTAGAAAAATTTGTGCCATGGGTGTGCGTTGCAGTAGATGGGTAACCATGCATGGCTTTGCATTTAATGTAAATGCAGATTTGGCTTATTTCAGAAATATTGTGCCTTGCGGTATAGATGATAAAGATGTAACTTCTATGCAACGAGAACTGGGCAGAGAATTAGATATGGAGGAAGTGAAAACAAAGCTGAAAGGCCATATCGCAAAACTTTTTGGTATGGAGTTAATTTAGATCTGATAGTTTTTAAGTTGTTAATTGTAGTGTTAGATAAATTAGTGCTAAGAAAAATTTGTAGCTTAAGGTTTTGATTTGCAGGCTTTAATTTTATCTTTACTTAAAGAATTAAAAATTTAAACTAAAACTAATTATGGACTATTCATCTGATTACTCTTCTGGAGGTTCTGGTATCTTAGCGGGTATTGGTGCTACTTTTTTTATCATTTATTTAGCAATTATTATTGTTGCTATTGCCGGAATGTGGAAGACATTCGAAAAAGCTGGCAAACCAGGCTGGGCGGCAATTATTCCTATCTATAATATTTATATCATGATAGAAATTGTAGGTAAACCAACCATTTGGTTGCTATGGTTACTTATTCCTTGTGTAAATATTGTATTTATGGTTTGGCTTTATAACCTTATCAGCAAGAGTTATGGTAAAGAAGAAGGCTTTACTGTAGGTTTAATTTTGCTTGGCTTTATCTTCTGGCCAATTTTAGGCTTTGGCAGTGCAAAATATTTAGGGCCATCTGCTGCGGAGGCAAACCAGGCTGGTTTCGGCAACGGCTTCGGTAATCCAAACGACCCATTTAACCAGCAAAATCAAAATCAGTTTTAATAGGTGCTGGTTTTACATATTCAAAAAATATCCGCTTTGCTAATTTTAAGTAGAGCGGATATTTTTTTGTTGCCCTGTCCATTCAAATATTTATTTGGCTTTGATTGCCCTGGCTGTGGCTTTCAACGTTCGGTATTGGCTTTGCTCAATGGAGATTTTGTACAGAGCTTTCAGTTGTACCCTCCAACGGTTCCGTTTCTGTTGAGTTTTACTGCCGGAGTTGGCTCTTGGCTATTTAAATTTGATCAAAATGCGAAATGGCTTAAGGTAATGTATTTTTTTACCGGTTTTGTAATGGTGGCAAGCTATCTTTACAAAATGCTGTTTCAGCACATTCATTAAAGTTTTTAGTATGGTAAAACCACTTTCTTATTTAGCATTAGGCGATTCGTACACCATTGGCGAGGCTGTTGAACAATTAGAATCTTTTCCGTACCAACTGGTTGAGTTCCTAAAAGCTAAAGCTATTCATTTCAAAAACCCCAAGGTAATTGCCAAAACTGGTTGGACAACCGATGAACTTCGTCATGCGATACAACAAGAGCAAATTAACGAAACCTTTGACTTAGTAACTTTGCTAGTTGGTGTAAACAACCAGTACCGCGGCTATTCGCAAGAAACCTACTGTAAAGAATTTACTGAATTGTTAGAAACAGCCATCAGCTTTGCTGGCGGAGATAAAAACAAAGTTTACGTAGTTTCAATTCCCGATTGGGGCGTTACAGAATTTGCCAAAAATAGCGGCAGAGACTTAAAAACGATAAGCAAAGAGATTGATGCTTTTAATGAAATAAACAGACAGGAAACTGAATCTAGCGATGTTACTTATGTAGATATCACGCCAATCTCCCGCCAAGCGGTTAAAAAACCAAACCTCATTGCAGCCGATGGTTTGCATCCTTCTGGTAAGATGTACACAGAATGGACTAAATTAATCGCAGAAAAAATCATAGAAAAACGTTAAACCGCCCTCGAAGTCAAATAAATATAATCTGAAGAAACGGTTTTTAAGAACTGCATTTCATTCATTCCCTCTGGAATATTTACACCCAAATGCCCTGAAACTTTTGCCGCCATTTGATAGATGAGCTGTGTGTTATAGGTGGTGTAATAGGTGCGCACCACCTCGTGAATAAGTTCTATGTCATGGTCGCTCAGCATCATCGCATTGTCGAAAATAGGGGTGTATTCTTCGTTATCTACCGGATGAAAAGCAATATGCTCAATTTTAGTAGCCGGAACAGTTCTAATTAAGGTAGTGCCGGCAACGATATCGCCAATGCGTTGCTTTTTTTCAGAAACGGCAACACTAATGAAACCTAATAGATTGGCTGTAAGCGTAAAATCTGCTATTCTAAAAACCCAGCGTATAAAATATTGCCCAATACTGGCTCTTCCACCGTCTAGGCTTACTACTTTTATTTTCAATAGCTTTTTGCCTAGGCTTTGTCCGTTAAATGCTACTTCGCAAAGCAAATCGTAAAATACATAGCAAATTCCAAATACAATGATCAAAATTACAGTAGCACTATTGTTGAATCGATTTTCTAAGCCTGTAATTGCAAAGGCAATAAGCGCAAAGAAATAAATGATCAAGAACATAGCAAAGTCGATAAGATAGGCGGCTACACGCTCGCCCAAACCAGCTACGGGATAATCTATTTCTACGTGTTGACTAGTGTTAATTTTGATGGTTTCCATTAACCAAATATAATTTTTTTAGCCACAGATGTACCAATCATAGATAAAATATTTCCGCTTACTGCACTCATGGATATCAATGAAAGTTTTATTTGCCTAATGATTAAAATTTAGCACAACTTATGGTATTGATTAAAATCTGTGCATCTGTGGCTAAATTTTTTAAAACTTGACGTTGTTTTTTATGGTAGCTAACATTTTTTGTTTTATTTTAACAAAAAATATCTCTCGCAATACGTCAAATAAATGAAAGAAGCGCTCTTTGTAAAACAAAATGCTGAAAAATGGAAGCGCTACGAGACGCTAAAGACCGATAGCCCCGATGAGCTTGCCCAACGTTTTGTAGAAATTACCAACGATTTGGCTTATGCAAAAACTTTCTACCCAAAGTCTAAAACCACAGCATATCTTAATGGTTTGGCTGCTGTATTTCATCAGGCCATTTATAAAAATAAAAAGGAAGAAAAAGGCCGGTTTTTTAGCTATTGGAAGTATGAGTTGCCGCTGCTATTTTATACCTATCGCAAACAAATTCTTTACTCATTCATTTTCTTTGCGTTAGCGGTAAGTATTGGCGTGTTGTCTGCCAAGTACGACGATCGTTTTGTACGCCTAATTTTGGGCGACCGCTATGTAAATATGACCAATGAAAATATTGCCAAAGGCGACCCGTTTGGCGTTTACAAAAACGAGAGTGAATTTGCCATGTTTTTTAAGATTGCTGCCAATAACACGTGGGTCTCTTTTGTCATGTTTGTAAGTGGGGTTTTATTGTCTATTGGTCCAGTTTTTTACTTGGTGCGTAATGGCATTATGCTGGGAGCTTTCGAGTATTACTTTTTTAGCAAAGGCTTGGGTGCCCAGTCTATCCTAGTCATTTGGATTCACGGAACGTTAGAAATTCTTTCTATTGTGGTAGTGGGTGGTGCTGGCTTGGTATTGGGGCACGGCCTGCTTTTTCCTAAAACCTATACCCGTTTACAGGCTTTTAAACGTAGCGGGAAAGACGCCACTAAAATAGCCATAGGCATTATTCCTATTATCTTGCTGGCTGCATTTGTAGAAGGCTTTGTGACTAGACATACTGGCATGCCCATTTGGTTAAGCATTTTTATATTAGCATCGTCGTTAACGTTTATGGTTTGGTATGTGGTGATCTACCCTTATCAGTTGTTTAGAAAAACCTCCGCTCAAGAAAATTTATAATGAAAGAAAACATAGAATTTAAACAAATTAGAGATTTTGAAGGCGTAATTTCTGGAACGCTACTCTTCATTAAACAGAATATTAAAGCACTGCTTAAAACGTTTTTCTCACTTTGTGGCGTGTTTATTTTAGGAGGCGTACTTTCTAGTGTTTTTATGCAGTGGCATATTTTAGATTCGAGTAGTGGTTATGCTTATGGTGGTAGCACACTAAGTAATATTTTTGGATGGCGTTATTGGTTTGCCACGTTGTTCTCTATCCTCAACTACACGGCCATGTGTGTGTCTATCCTTAGTTTTATAAGTTTATACATTGCCAAAGGTAATGTAGCGCCAACAGTAGAAGAAGTATGGAGCTACTTTAAATATTATTTCTTTAGGGTATTTTGGAGCGGTTTTTTAATCTATATCCTTTGGATCATCTGTACGGTGTTGTGTTTAATCCCCGGAATTTATGTTACACCAGCATTTTCTATCTTTTTTGCCGTAATGGTTTTAGAGAATGCTGATTTTGGCAATGCTTTTAGTAGGTCATTTGCGTTAGTAAAACAGAACTGGTGGTTAACTTTTGCAACTTTGTTGGTAATAGGCATCATTACCGCAGTTTGTATGTCGGTGGTGTATGCACCTTCGTATATACTCATGATGGTCAGCACTTTTTCTGGTTCCGATTTGCAGCTGCTAAAGGGCTATCATGTGTTTACTTCAATCTCTATCTACATCGCTCAAGTATTTGCTATTATTCCGTTGGTAGCCATTGCATTTATTTATTTTAGCTTGGCCGAAAGAAAAGAAAGCCAAGGTTTAATGGAAAGAATTGAAGAGTTTGGAAATACACAGGCTTCAGTTGTACATCCAGACGAAGATTATTAATATGCGGATACTGCTCTTAGTTGTTTTATTGTTTTTTGCGGAGGATTTGCAGGCTCGGCAAGCGGTCAAGCCAGTATTAAGCAAGCCCAAAGATTCGATGTTGCTAAAACTAGATAGCAGTAAAACTCAGGTTAAGCAATTTGATAACGAAACTATCCAAAGATATAAATCGCAAAAGGAGTTTCAATATGGCGATGAAGAACCCGAAAGCCTAAGCTGGTGGGATAGGTTTTGGCGTAGTTTTTGGAATTGGATCAACAGGTTGTTTGGTGAAAGACAAACAAGCTCTGGCCCATCTATTTGGCCTAAAGTATTAAAATATGCTACCCTAGCTATTGGTATAGGTGTTATTATATTTGCTGTTTTTAAGCTCATTGGCGTAGATTTTAATTGGTTTACGGGTAAATCTAAAGCGGTAGATGTACCTTACGATGAGCATTTAGAGAACATCCACGAGATCAGTTTTGACGAAGAGATTGCCAACAGCCTGCAGAATGGGAATTATCGATTGACTGTTCGCTTACTGTACTTGCAAACCTTAAAACAACTAAGTGATAGAGAAATTATAGATTGGCTGCCCAACAAGACCAACTCGGCTTATGTGCAAGAGATGGTGGGCGAAAATGGACATGAAGCTTTCGCTAACTTAACTTATCAATTTGAGTACATTTGGTATGGCGACTTCCCTGTCGATAAAGTATCTTTCGCTCAAATTCAACAATCCTTTCAACAATTTAATACTACATTGAGATGAAAGGATTAAGAATATATTTCATTTTTGGTGGATTGCTATTGGTGCTTTACATTGTGGCACAGTACACCAAGCCCGCAGAAATAAATTGGAATCCTACTTATCTGCCTGAGGATAAAAATCCCTTTGGTACGTATATTTTACGCCAACACATTCAGGATGTTTTTCCTAAAGCGGAACAAAAAGTTTACAAGACCGATATTTATAATACGCTTAAAACTGTTCCAAAGGGAAGTTCAAATTATTTCATCATTGCATCAACCCTAAAAGTAGAAAATCTTGATTTTGTGGCCATGCGTAAATATATGGAAGCAGGTAACCGCATTTTTATTGCTGCTTTTCAAATGGATGGAGCACTGGCCGATTCGCTAAAAATAAACTTAGGATCAGATTTCGATTTTCAGAATAAAACAAAATATCCTATCAACTTCACATCTCCGCATCTAAAACGGGAAATGGATTACTATTTCGAAAAAGGAATTGCTGCTCAATACTTTAGTGGTTTGGATACGACCAAGGCATTAGTTTTGGGGAGGAAATATGAGATAAAGCCTAACCTTATACAATATCGCTTTGGCAAGGGCAGCTTGTTGCTTTGTCCAAATCCTCAGTTATTTACCAACTATAATTTGTTAAACGAAAATGGTTCAGATTATGTTGCAAAGGTGTTTTCATATCTACCATCGGCTAAAACCATTATTTGGGATGAGTATTATGTGCGACCGGCGGCAAACGAACAATCGGTATTTAGGGTTTTATTTGGATACGATGAATTGCGGTGGGCTTATTATTTGGCCTTAGTTGGCTTGCTAATTTTTGTGCTTTACGAAATGAAACGCAGGCAACGCATTATTCCTCTCCTAGATCCATTAACTAACAGTTCAGTAGAATTTGCCCAAACTATTGGGAGGGTATATTATCAGCAGCGTAACCATCATGATATCATTGAAAAGAAAATCAATTATTTTTTGGAGTATGTAAGAAATAAGTATCGCTTAAAAACAACAGAATTAGATCAGGAATTTAAAGAAACCTTAGTAAAAATTACAGGAATTGATGCCGCACTAATTGAGCAGTTGGTAGGGTATATCAACTCATTTAACAAATTGGATGAAAAAGCAAAGATCGATGACCAATATTTAATTGATTTCAATAAACTAATAGAGCAGTTTTATAAACTAGATAGGTAATGGTTTAATCGTCATTTCTAACCGAAATACAATTAAGGGAGAAATCTAGCTCAAGAAAAGATCTCTCCTATTGTCGAGATGACGGAAATAGCCTAAACAAAAACAAATTATAAACATGGAACAAGAAATGTTTAACCAGCGTACCGATTTAAGCGAGCTGAGCCAAGCGGTAGAGCAAATTAGGCAGCAATTAGGTAAAATAATTGTAGGCCAAACAGAAACTATTGATTTGCTAATTGCTGGCCTGCTGGCCAATGGGCACCTATTGTTAGAAGGAGTGCCTGGTGTAGCCAAAACGTTAAGTGCAAAGTTAGTTGCCAAAAGTATTGCAGCCACGTTTTCGCGGATACAATTTACGCCAGATTTAATGCCTTCTGATGTGTTAGGTACCGCAGTTTTTAGTCCAAAAACGGCAGAGTTTCAGTTTAGGCAAGGACCAATATTTGGTAATATCATCTTGGTAGATGAAATTAACCGAGCACCTGCAAAAACACAATCGGCCTTGTTCGAAGCGATGGAAGAACGTCAAGTTACTGTAGATGGAACTACTTACAAACTGGAAGAGCCTTTCATGGTACTGGCCACACAAAATCCAATAGAGCAAGAAGGGACTTACCGTTTGCCAGAGGCGCAATTGGATCGTTTTCTGTTCAAGGTCGAAATCAAATATCCATCTTTAGAAGAAGAGATAGAGATTTTAACGCAGCAACACCAACAAAATACCCAGCATCAGCTGGAAGACATTAAGCCAGTGTTGGCTATTACACAAATTATTGCACTAAGGGCGGTAATTAAATCACTATTTGTTGAGCCGAAATTGTTGGCCTATGCCGCACAGATAGTTCACGAAACCCGCCAAAATAAAGCCTTGTACTTAGGAGCTTCGCCAAGGGCTTCTTTAGCGTTAATTAACAGTGCTAAAGCCATTGCGGCAATGGCTGGTAGAGATTTTGTTACGCCAGACGATATCATTAAAGTAGCTACGCCGGTGTTGGCGCATCGAGTAATGCTAAGTCCAGAAAAAGAAATGGAAGGGTTAACAACTTCGGATATCATTTCACAAATTATTAAGAAAATAGAGGTGCCGAGATAGTTTGAGCACATAACGTACATATTGTCGTCATTTCGACTGGAGCGTAGCGAATGGAGAAATCTAACAAGTGGTGAGATTTCTCTTCGTCGTACCTCCTCATCGAAATTACGAAAAAGTAGATAAATGAAAAAACTATTTAGAAAATTCTATATCAACCTGTTTCTCGAAAACAGACTTTTCATAGTTCTGGGCATTTGCTCGGCCTTGTTTCTTTTCGCTTTCTTTTTACCCATCTTGGGCGATTTGCCTTATATGGCATTTGGAGTATTTTTTTTATTGGTCTTAACAGATATTTACCTTCTTCATTCGTCAAAAAAAGCCGTGTTTCTACGAAGAGATGTGCCCGAACGTTTAAGCAATGGAGACGATAACGAACTGAAAATCTATTTGGAGAACTTTTATCCTTTCCATGTTTCGGTGGGGATCATCGATGAAATTCCGTTTCAGTTTCAAAAGCGTGATTTGTGGTTTAACACTACACTGAGATCGCGGGAGCAAAAAATCATCAACTATTTTTTAAGGCCTACCAAGCGTGGCGAGTACGATTTTGGTTTTACCAGATTGTTTGTCAAGTCTCCTTTGGGTTTAGTTAGCAGACGATTTAACATCGCTGGTGCTGGAATGGTGCCCGTTTACCCTTCCTTTTTAAAATTAAGAGAATACGAGCTAATGGCCATCTCTAACCACTTAACTGATGTTGGCATTAAAAAAATTAGAAGGGTTGGCCATAGCATGGAGTTCGACCAAGTGAAAAACTATGTAGCTGGCGATGATTTTAGAACCATTAACTGGAAAGCTACTGCCCGTAGGTCTGACTTGATGGTAAACACCTACATCGAAGAGCGTTCGCAGCATATTTATTGCGTGATCGATAAATCGAGGGCAATGAAAATGCCTTTTAAGAGCATGAGTTTGTTAGATTATGCCATCAATGCCAGTCTTATTTTATCAAGCGTGGCTTTAATTAAGCAAGATAAAGCAGGGCTAATTACCGTTGCTGAGAAAACTAAGAATGTGGTATTGGCAGACCGTAGGCCCATGCAGCTCAATAAAATAATGGAGGTGCTGTACAAAGAAAAAACCCGCTACCTGGAAACTGATATGGAAGCACTTTTTGTAAGCTTACGTTCGGCACTAAAACAACGCAGCTTGGTGGTTTTCTTTACCAATTTCGAAAGCATGTCGGCATTAGAACGACAATTGCCCTACCTTAAACGCATAGCTAAATACCATTTGTTATTGGTAGTGTTTTTTGAAAATACAACGCTTAAAACCTTAAGTGATGAAAGTGCTAAAGATATAGAAGGAATATACGTTAAAACCATTGCAGAGAAATTTGCTTACGAAAAACGTTTGATGGTTAAAGAATTAACAAAGCATGGAATTTTGAGCTTGCTTACAGCACCGCAAAACCTTACCGTAAATGTAGTAAATAGATATTTGGCCATTAAGGCGAGGCAGCAAATCTAACCGCTGGGGCGGATTTCTGTACGGGCGAATAATCATTCGCCCAATAGATAAATAAGGGCAAATAATTATTTGCCCCAACAGCCTATTTAAAAAATCTATATCATTTCCAACATTTCTACCGCCTCGTCTATATTCCCAATATTATCAAAAGAAATACGTAAACTATCTTTTACCTCTTTCAAATTACACAGCCGTGGATGTAATTGCGCAAAAGCCAGTATGCGGTTAAACGTTTCCGAATCGAAAAATTTTGACTGTTTATCGCTTACAAAATAGCCTCTAAGCACATTTTTTTTGTAGCTTACTTTTTCAAATCCTAATTTCTTGGCAATCCACTGTAGGCGAACCACTTTAAGCATGGCTAAAACTTGCAGTGGCACCGGTCCAAAGCGGTCTCTCATGCGCTTTTCAAAAACAGTAATTTGCTGTTCGGTTTCTAGCTTAGAAATCTCAGTGTATAAATTATAGCGCTCGGTAATATTGGTTACGTAGCTATCGGGGATGTGCATTTCCAAATCGGTATCTACCTGTGTAAAACTCACATAAGGGCGTTCGGGCTGGTCTTTAAACAAGTCCTTAAACTCGTCGTCTTTTAGCTCCTGTATAGCTTCATCTAAGATTTTGTTGTACATCTCAAAACCAATTTCCGCTATAAAGCCACTTTGTTCGCCACCCAAAAGGTTCCCACTACCACGAATATCCAAATCACGCATAGCGATATTGAACCCACTACCTAAATCAGAAAATTCTTCTATGGCACTTAAACGTTTGCGGGCTTCATCCGTTAGGGTAGATAAAGGCAAGCTCAATAAGTAACAGAATGCTTTTTTATTTGATCGCCCTACACGGCCACGCATTTGGTGCAAATCGCTTAAGCCAAACATGTGTGCGTGGTTAATAATAATGGTATTGGCGTTCGGAACATCCAAACCCGTTTCTATAATGGTAGTGGCCACCAAAACATCCTTTTCACCATTAATAAAATCTAGCATCACATCCTCTAGCTTATCGCCGTCTAGCTGGCCATGGGCAATGCCAATGCGAGCGGTTGGTACCAAAGTTTGTATCAAACCAGCTAGCTGCGTTAAATCTTGCACTCTATTGTGCACAAAGAAAACCTGTCCGCCACGGTCTAACTCAAATTGTATGGCTTCTTGCAGTAGTTTGTCGTTAAAAACGTGTAATTCTGTAGTTACCGCTTGCCTATTTGGAGGTGGTGTGTTAATGATCGATAAATCTCGGGCACCCATTAACGAGAAATGCAAAGTACGCGGAATTGGTGTTGCCGTAAGCGTTAAAGTATCTACACTTACCCGTAGCGCACGCAATTTTTCTTTGGCAGCAACACCAAATTTTTGCTCTTCGTCAATTACCATTAAGCCCAGGTCTTTAAACTTTACATCTTTACTCAATAAGCGGTGTGTGCCAATAATGATATCTACTTTTCCTTCGGCCAGTTTCTCTAAACTTTCTTTAATCTGTTTGCTAGTTTTAAAGCGATTAATGTAATCTACCGTACAGGGAAATTCCTTTAAACGTGAAGAAAAGGTTTTAAAATGTTGTAACGCTAAAATAGTAGTAGGTACTAAAACCGCCACTTGTTTGCCATTGGCAACCGCCTTAAAAGCAGCTCGAAGTGCGACTTCGGTTTTGCCAAAGCCTACATCGCCACAAACCAACCGGTCCATGGGGTGCGGTGCTTCCATATCCTTTTTCACGTCGTTAGTGGCTTTCATCTGGTCTGGTGTGTCTTCGTAAATGAAAGAAGCTTCTAACTCGGTGTCCAAATAACTATCTGGGGCAAAAGCTGTACCCACTTGTGCTTTACGCAAAGCGTAAAGCTTAATCAAGTCGCGGGCTATATCTTTAACTTTTTTTTTAGTGCTTTTTTTTAGCTTGTCCCAGGCTTCGGTGCCCAGTTTGTTCATTTTGGGCGGTGTGCCATCCTTGCCGCTGTATTTCGCAATGCGATTTAGTGAGTTGATGTTCACATAAAGCAAGTCATTATCTGCATAAACCAAACGGATCATTTCCTGCATTTTGCCGTTAGTTTCCACTTTTTCTAATCCTGCGTATTTGCCAATACCATGGTCTATGTGGGTTACAAAATCGCCTGGTTTTAAGTCCCTCAATTCTTTTAAGGTAATGGCCTGACTGCGCTGATAGCCTTTTTTAAGTTGGTATTTATAAAAACGGTCAAAGATCTGATGATCGGTATAAAAAGCAACCTTTTGTGCCACGTCTAAAAATCCCTCACGCAAAGGTGTGTGGATTGGGATAAACTTAACAGTTTTATCAATATCATCTAGTATAGCGTACAAACGTTCTACCTGTTTGCTCGAATTGGTAAAGATGAAATTGTTAACGCCCAGTTTTTCATTCTCTTTAAAATTATGAATGAGTAAATTGAAATCCTTATTAAAGGATGGCTGCGGTTTGGTATCGAAATTAAATACGTTATCTGTTTGATAGAAGAATTGCTTTCCAAATTCTATTAAAGTGAAATCTTGGAAAAGATCTGCCACCATTTTTTCATCAGAGAAAGCAAATTTTGGATCTAACCAATTCGGGTTAGCCTGTTTTTCAGCCGCAGATAGGGCTTTCCAAAGTTCGTTGGCTTTTTTGTAGCCACCTCTAATGATATCTAAGGTAAAAGCAACATCTTTAAACCACAGCTGGGTGTCGTTTTCAATATAATCTAACAGGCTGATGTTATTTTCGGTAAGGAATTTAGCCTGTACATTAGGTACAATGGTCAATGTTTTCACCTCATCAACCGAAAGTTGGCTTTCGATCTCGAAAGTGCGGATGCTTTCTACCTCATCACCAAAAAACTCAATACGGTAAGGCAAGTCGTGCGAGAAAGAGAAAATATCAACAATACCTCCACGAATAGAGAACTGCCCAGGTTCGTAAACAAACTCCGAGCGTTCAAAATCGTATTCGAATAAAAACTCGTTGATAAAATCGATACCTAAACTAGCACCAACGTTAATTTCTAGCGTGTTCTTTTCTAAAACGCTACGGTCAATTACCTTTTCGGCCAAAGCCTCGGGGTAAGTCACTACAATTTGCCCATACTCGCTTTGGTGGTTCAATTCATTCAGCACTTCGGCACGGGCTAATACGTTTGCCGTATCTACCTGTGTAAACTCAAAAGGCTTACGAAACGAAGATGGGAACAGCAATATTTCCTTGCCTAAAATGCTTTCTAGGTCTGACGAAAAATAGGCTGCCTCTTCACGGTTTGGCAATACAAAAAGCTGTGGTTTGTGCTGTAAAAAATACGTGGTAAGTGCAACAACGGCATCGGAAGAACCCACCAATCCCTTGATTTGAGTTTTACTCTTACTATTGTTCAAAGACTGCGCAATTGCGAGAACTCTTGGGTCGGTTTTAAATCTATTGATTAAATCTCTAACGTTCACTATTCAAAGATACGGTATTACACGGAAGTTTTTTAGTTTGAAGGTGCGAAAAGCCAATTAGATATTCACTGAGTATTATCGCATCATCACATTTGCTAATTATCACATCAGTTTTATCCTAATAATTAAAAACTGATAAATGTAAACTGTCTATTGGTCGGTTTTTATTTCCCGTTGGTCGAATACGCTTTAAAACAAGTAACAATAACCCTAATATTGTTACTAATTAATAAACAACAAAGAAACAGTGGTAGGCAAATTAGGAAAATATGTAGAAATCGTTTTTTGGGTTTTAGCGTTAACGTTACTGGCCACGGCTAATCCCCATGAACACCATTTCACCTTATGCCCAATTGCAAATTTAGGTTTCGAGTGGTGTCCGGGATGTGGTTTAGGTAGATCAATAACGGCCATCTTTAATGCTGATTTTTATGCAAGTTTTAGGCATCATTGGTTTGGCGTTCCGGCCCTGCTCATTATCCTTTACCGCATATATCAGTTAAGTAAACAATTAATTAACAAACAAAGAAATTATTTAAAATATAAGGAGATTTAGTCATGTTCGATCAAAATTTTATGTCATTGCCAGGAATTAGCCCTCAAGAATATTCATACTTGCAATCTGCAACCCAAGGTTTAAGTGAGCAACAGTTGCGTACTTTCTTAATGATTTACTCAGGAAAGCGTAAAAACCCAAGTGATATGCTAATGTTTTCTATTATAGGTGCACTTTTTGTACCAGGTCTGCAAAGATTTATTGTGGGGCAAATAGGAATGGGAATTTTGTACTTGCTTACTCTTGGTTTATGTTTCATAGGTTCTATTATTGACATTGTGAACCACAAAACTTTGGCTTTTGAGTATAACCAAAAGATGGTTTTCGAAAGCATGCAAATGGTAAGAATGAACAATTTTTAATATTCAAATACACACAAATATTAGATCCCTATGGCTAGAAACCGTAGGGTTTTTTTAGCCCCTCTAAATCTCCCCTGAGGGGAGACTTTCAAACATTAAATCAAATTTTGCAATTACTTTCATCGTGGCATTCTCTCTCTTTTGAAGAAAGCGAGGGCAAATAACAACTAACCAAATAGCCAATTTCAACAGTTAACCAATTAACCGTATTTTTACTTCATGAAGCTATCCGAAATTACCCAATTCCTCGAAGCCTTAGCACCACTTAACTATCAGGAAGATTACGATAACGCAGGTTTAATTGTAGGTAATCCCAATGATGATATTAGTGCGGCATTGGTATCTTTAGATTGTACAGAAGAAATTGTCGATGAAGCTATCGCAAAAAACTGCAACTTAATTATCTCCCATCATCCCATCGTATTTAAAGGCTTGAAAAAGTTAAATGGCAAAAATTATGTAGAGCGTACCGTTTTAAAAGCTATCAAAAATAATATCGCCTTATACGCTATACATACCAATTTAGATAGTGTACAGCATGGCGTAAATGCAAAAATTTGCGAGCGTTTAGGCATTAAAGATGCAAAAATCCTTGTGCCAAAGTCGGGTGTCTTAAAAAAATTGGTTACGTTTTGCGAGCATAAGGATGCCGAAAACCTCCGCAATGCTTTGTTTAATGCTGGAGCGGGCAACATCAGCAATTACAGCGACTGCAGTTTTAATACAGATGGTGTGGGAACCTTTAAAGGCAACGAGCAGTCTAACCCAGTTTTAGGAACAGCGGGTGTGCGAGAATATGCCAACGAAACCCGTATAGAAGTAATTTTTAAGCAGCAAGATGAACGTAACATTTTAACGGCACTGTTTAATAACCATCCTTATGAAGAGGTGGCCTATGATATTTATGCCTTAGAAAATAAACTGCAAAGTGTGGGTTCAGGTATGGTAGGAGAACTATCGGAAGCATTTGTAGGTCAAGATTTTTTGCGTTTGGTGAAAGATAATATGAAGGCCAAGGTATTGCGACATACACTTATCCTCCCTAGAAAAATAAAAAAAATAGCCGTTTGTGGTGGCTCGGGTAGTTTTTTATTGAAAAATGCCATTGCAGCTGGCGCTGATGCTTTTGTAACAGCGGACTTTAAATACCACGAATTTTTCGATGCAGAAGATAAAATCATGATAGTAGATATTGGACATTTTGAAAGCGAACAATTTACATCTAATTTGTTGATAGATAATATTCAAGAAAAATTTCCTAACTTTGCAATCCGTTTAACGGAGCATAACACAAACCCCATAAATTATTTCATTTAATGGAACAAACAGTAGAGCAGAAGCTAAAGGCTTTATACGAATTACAAAACTTACATACCAAAATTGATAAAATACGCCAAATTAGAGGTGAGTTGCCAATTGAAGTTGCCGATTTGGAAGATGAGGTAGCTGGCTTGGAAACCCGTATACAAAAGATAAAAGCAGAGTTGGATGATACGGAAGATGCCATTGTAAATCGTAAAAACATGATTAAAGAGGCTCAAACTTTGATCAAAAAATATGATACTCAACTTAAAGACGTAAAAAATAATCGTGAATACGATGCTTTAACTAAGGAAATCGAAATCCAAAATTTAGATATCCAAGTGAGCGAGAAAAAAATTAAAGAATTTGGTTTCGAAATTAACAACAAAACTGAAATCTTTGAAAAAGCGCAGGCTAATCTTGATTTGAGAAAAGGGGACTTAGAGGCTAAAAAAACAGAACTGAGTACCATTACCGGCGAAACTGAAAAAGAAGAGCAAGCCTTATTGAAGAAAGCTGAGAAAGCTCAAGAAAATATCGAAGACCGTTTGTTGTTTGCTTACAACAGGTTAAGAAAAAATGCAATCAACGGTTTAGCAGTAGTAACTATCGATAGAGATTCTTGTTCAGGTTGTTTCAATAAAATTCCACCTCAACGTCAATTAGATATCCGTCAACGTAAAAAAGTTATTGTTTGCGAGCACTGCGGACGTATCTTGGTTGATGAGGCCTTGACGCAAGAATTGGCGGAAGCTTAATAAAGTACACAACCAACCAAATATAAAATTGAAGTCCCGATTGACCATCGGGATTTTTTTTGGTATTATTTTTCTTAGAGTAGGTGTAAAGAAACTTTATTTTTCAAAAAACAAGCGGCAAATATTTACGTTATATAGCTTTGCTTTTGCTAACTTATACTAATGCCTTTAAAAATACTTCGCCTACCGCTATTACTGCTCATTTTGTTATTACCTTTTGGCGCATCTGCCAATTTTGATTTTAATGCCAACTGCGTTAAGGCTTATCAAAACATCTTCGAGCTAAAACTAAATACGGCCAAGGTATTAATAGCCGCCGAGAAAAAGGCTCGGCCTCAAAACTCAATCATCCACTTGCTAGAAAACTATGTAGACTATTTTTATTTGTTAACGGTAGAAAGTAAGACAGAATTTGAAAAGTTAGAAGCCAAGAAATCTGCAAGGCTAGACCAAATTAGTAAAGACGATAAAAACTCGCCCTATTATTTATATGCACAGGCAGAAATTAATTTGCAGTGGGCGTTAATCCGAGGAAGATATGGCGCTTATTTCGCTGCATCCAGAGAGATTAATAAGGCCAACGGTTTGTTGAAAGATAACCAGAAAAAATTCCCAAACTTTCCATTAAATACTAAAGGATTGGGATTAATCAATGTGGTTATCGGCTCCCTTCCCGATGGTTTTATGAAATCTGCTTTGTCTACTTTTGGCGTAAAAGGCGATGTGCAATTAGGCCTTAACCAATTAGACCAGCTGGCTGAAAGTTTGCCAAAATCTACTTATGAACCATTTTACGAAGAAGTAATTTTTTACTATGCCTATATCTTGTCTGATGTGGCTAAAAGTAAACAGGCTTACCCTAAAATAATGAAATACACGGCTCGCATTTCCGATAGCAGTCTCTTGAAAACTTATATGCAGGCCTATACCTGCGCCCGAAATGGTAAAAATGAACAAGCAATTGAGATACTTGAAAATAGACCCAAGGGGAATGCCTACCAATCATTTGCTTATTTAGATTATTTGCTTGGCGTAGTGAGGTTAAATAAGCTCGATTTGAGAGCCGCCGTAAATTTTGATCAGTTTCTGCAGCTCAACCGGGGTGTTAATTACGTTAAAGATACTTACCTACACCTCGCATGGATTTCGTTACTAAAAGAAGATACGGCAAATTATACCGCTTATTTGAACAAGGTAAGAAACAGTGGGGCAAGCTATGCCGAAAAAGATAAGCAAGCACTTAATGAAGCCAATGCACCAATGCCTCATTTAGTACTTTTAAAAGCTAGGCTGCTATATGATGGGGGTTACCTAACTCGTGCCTTAGAAGCGCTAACGGATAGCAAAGCGGAAGACTTTAAAACGGTGAAGGATAAGATAGAGTACGCCTACAGGTTGGCACGTGTAAACGATGATTTGGGCAAAGAAGATGCGGCATTAACTCATTATCTAATGGCTTTTAACATTGGGAAAACCCAGAAATACTATTATGCAGCAAAATCTGCAGTATTGATGGGGAATATTTACGAAAAGAAGAGAAACCTTGCAAAGGCAAAGGCCTATTTTAACTACGCCATTAGTTTAAAAGACCACGAATATGAGAACAGTATTGAAAACGAGGCCAAGCAAGGATTAAAAAGGATAGGAGGATAGAATAAGGATTAAGGAGTAAAGAACAAAGACCTAATTACAAAAAATCCTTGGTCTTTACTCCTTGTTCTTTTATCTAGAATTTGTAAACTATTGCATTGATATGCATACCAGCACCTACCGAAGCAAACACGGCATGGTCTCCTTTTTGGATCTGGTAACCATCAACTTTGTTTTTTAGTACCAAATCTATAAGCGTTGGTACCGTTGCTACAGAACTGTTGCCGAGCCAAGAAATGGTCATTGGCACTAATTTTTCGGGAACGCTATCTTCTCCGTAAAGTTTAAACAAGCGCTTCATAATGGCATGGTCCATTTTGCCATTAGCTTGATGGATAAAAACCATTTTGATTTGTTTTACATCTAGGCCAGATTTGTCTATGGCCTGTTTTACCAATTGTGGAACCGTAACTACAGCAAATTCATATAGTTTTCGGCCTTTCATTTTAATATAGGCATTGCCATTGTCTTCTGCCGGATTGTTGCTTGCACCCATAATTAGCATATCCGCATGGCTGGCATGAGTTTGGGCTTTATGTGCTAAAATTCCGGTTTTTTCTTCTCCTTCTACCGCTTCTAGAATAGTTGCACCAGCGCCATCGGCAAAAATCATGCTGTCGCGATCATGGTGGTCTACAATTCTCGAAAGTGTTTCTGCACCGATAACCAATACTTTTTTGGCATCGCCAGACTTAATGAGGTAGTCTGCCTGTATCATCCCCTGTACCCATCCTGGGCAACCAAAAATGATATCGAAGGCCACGCAATCTGGATTGGTAATGCCCAACTGCACTTTAACTTTTGCTGCTAAAGCAGGCAGCATATCTACCCTGTTGCTGCCCAGTTTTACATCCCCAAAGTTATGGCAAAATAAAATATAATCTAAGGTTTCTTTATCGATACCGGCATCTTCTATTGCTCGTTGAGCGGCAATAGTACCTATGTCGTGGTTTAGTTGATGGTCGTCAATGTAGCGCCTTTCGTTAATTTCGGTAATGTCCGCAAATTTTTGAACAATCTCTTCATTATCCTTGTCTATTTTTACACCGCCATCAAAAAAAGTATGCTCAAGAAAGTGTTTTCCAGCAATTATATTTTCGGGAATATAGCTCCCTGTACCGGTAATTACCGATTGAATTTTGTTCATATAAAAAGAAAATTACTTTAAACCAATTTGGTATTTGGTATAAATGTAATACTGTTTAAGGATAGAACAAAATTCTTTAAGAAAATTCATCAATTAGGAATACAAAAAGTTCTTTAGGGCCGTGTGCGCCCAACACTAAAGTTTTTTCAATGTCGGCAGTGCGGCTGGGTCCGGTAATATTGCTAATCATGGTTGGTAGTTGATTGCCATATTTATTTTTTAGTAGCTGAAAAGCATCTTTCAGATCTAACACCAATTGGCCTGTTCTGGCTATTACAATATGGTGGTGTGGAAAAATACTTAACCTTCTGCCTGCGGCATTGTGATTACTTACCATTACCGAACCGTTGCGAGCCACCAAAGCTTCGCACATGGTAATTCCTACTTCAGCTTGTTCAAAATCTTTATCGGTTTGGTAGAACGGAAATTCATAGGTGCTTAACAGTTGTTGCAGTTCGGGCTCCCAACAATAAATTTTGCGCCATTTATATCTATCGGCCAATTCCAGAATGTTCTCAATAAAATCAACTCCGTTTTCGCAGAAAATAAAATTTCCTGACACGGCGCTCAGCTGCTCGGCAAATAGAATTTCAAGCTCCTCTTCATTTTGTTGGTAAAGCGGATTTTCTTCTAAATTAGGATAAGGATTGTCACGTTTTTCCAATAGCGCTTTCCTTATCTTTTTAAGCATTAATTCTTTTGAGGTAATGTTTTCTTTCATTGCTTGCAAATGTAAGTATTGTAATGTTGCGTTATCAAGGAAAGTAAAAATTATTGATGTTGCTGAGAATTTTTAGCCACAGATGGTATTTCTCTATAAATTTTAATCGTTTAAAAAATATAATTTATTCTCGCGTCAAAAATTTGTGCATCTGTGGCCGTAAAATAGCAGTACAAAAAAAAAATCCCGAGTTTACCTCGGGATAAAATTTAATGACTAACTCCTGTATTGTTGTTATTAGGAAGGTCTTTGTTTTCTAACGTTGGAACTTCGCTCGGCGTAACATTTTCAAAAGGAACGTTTTCTGCCAATAGTTCGGTGCCTTCGTTATCAGACGGGCGCTTTCCAAAAATTTCCTCCAAATCTTCTTTAAAGATCACTTCAGAAGTTAGGAGCTTTTCTGCCAGTTTACCCAAGTTTTCTTGGTTGTCTGCTAATATTTGCAAGGCACGGGCATATTGTTCTTCAATAATTTTGCTGGCCTCTTCGTCAATAATTCTGGCAGTTGCTTCAGAGTAAGGCTTGGTGAAGCTTTCTTGACCCCTAGAATCGTAGTAAGAAATATTACCTAGCTTATCGTTTAAGCCATACATAGAGACCATGGCATAAGCCTGCTTAGTTACTTTTTCTAGATCGCTTAAAGCTCCAGTACTAATTTTGCCAAAAGTAATTTTCTCTGCAGCTCTACCGCCCATGGTAGCACACATTTCGTCTAAAATTTGTTCTGTGGTAGTAATACTTCTTTCTTCTGGTAAATACCAAGCAGCACCTAAAGATTGTCCACGCGGTACAATAGTTACTTTAATTAGTGGATGCGCATGTGGCAATAACCAAGAAACGGTTGCGTGTCCTGCTTCGTGAAAAGCAATTGCTCGTTTTTCTTCTTTGGTAATGATTTTGTTTTTCTTTTCTAAACCGCCAATAATTCTATCTACGGCGTCTAAAAAGTCTTGTTTTGTTACCGATTCGTGTCCTTTCCTTGCTGCAATTAGTGCTGCTTCGTTACACAAGTTGGCGATGTCGGCACCAGAAAAACCGGGTGTTTGTTTTGCCAAAAAGTTGATATCAATGTTATCTTCTAATTTAATTGGTTTCAAATGCACATTGAAGATTTCTTTACGTTCGTTAATGTCTGGCATGTCAACGTAAATCTGTCTATCAAAACGGCCTGGTCTTAGCAGGGCGTTGTCTAATACATCGGCTCTATTGGTTGCTGCCATAATAATGATGCCGCTATCGGTACCAAAACCGTCCATTTCAACTAGCAATTGGTTCAAGGTATTTTCACGCTCATCATTTCCGCCCATCATGTTGCCTTTTCCTCTGGCTCTGCCAATGGCATCAATCTCATCAATAAAGATGATACAAGGAGCCTTGTCTTTAGCTTGCTTAAATAAATCGCGAACGCGAGACGCACCTACACCTACAAACATCTCCACAAAATCAGATCCTGATAAAGAGAAAAAAGGAACTTGAGCTTCGCCAGCTACAGCCTTGGCCAATAAAGTTTTACCAGTACCCGGCGAACCAACTAATAAAGCACCTTTTGGAATTTTACCTCCCAAATTGGTATATCTTTTAGGGTTTTTCAAGAAATCTACAATTTCCATTACTTCTTGCTTGGCCTCGGTTAAACCAGCAACATCATTAAATGTAATGTTCACTTGGCTCTCTTTATCAAATAATGTTGCTTTAGATTTGCCAATATTGAAGATCTGGCCGCCTCCACCGCCTCCGCCGCCACTCATACGGCGCATCATAAAAATCCACAGGCCTGCAAATAGTAGTAGTGGTAAAATGATATTGATAAACACACCTGCCCACGCATTAGATTTTGAAACTGGCTCTGCTTTGATCTGGTTTTCTGCTGGTACGTTAACCTGAGATTCTTTCAATAGCCTATCTAACTGATCTGGCGATGCAGCATTGAAAACTACCATCGGTCCTTTGCTGTTTCCGAAACCAGTTTTGTTTTGATATTTCTTATACTTCGGATCTTCCTTTTTGGCGTCTTTAATATATACCTCAGCCTTCACAATGTCGTCTGCTTTATAGGAGATAATTTTTTGCACATCACCTGGGATAAGCATTTCTTTTTCGAAAGTACTATAACTTACCTGTTGGGCATTATCAGAATTAAATAGGAAGTTGACTGCTATAAGCCCAATAATGATGGCTGCATACACCCAAAAAATGTTAAATTTTGGTGTTTTTTGAGGGCGTTTAGGAATGTTAGGCATTCGCTTAGCTGGTTTATTGGGCTTATCTGTTGGGTTGGTTGAATTGTTTTTCTGTTCCATGTAAAATCTTGTTAACGAGTTATGCACTCTTATATGTGGTGGCTTCTGCATCGCCCCATAATTCTTCTATACCAAAGAAATCACGTTTCTCGGTCCTAAATATATGAATTACAACGTCTAAATAGTCTAAAATAATCCACTCTGCGTTGTCTTGTCCTTCTTTTCTCCAGGGGTGGGTTTGGGTTAATTTATAGATCTCATCCTCTACACTATCGGCAATTGCTTTTACTTGCGTAGAAGAATCTGCATTACAAATTACAAAATAATCAGAAACTGAGCTGTTCAGTTCCCTTAAATCTAATCGCACAATATCGTTCCCTTTTTTTTCTTGAATGCCTTGTACGGCTATTTCAGATAGGTATGTAGAAAGGTTGGCATTTTTCTTTTTTACCATTAAAAAAATTAATTTTGGTCTTCAATAAATTATAAAAATCAACACTTGCAAAATAACACTTTTTCAACATTATTTGTTGGTCAAAATCTCATCAAATTATCAGCGGTTGATTCTACTAATAATTATCTGAAAAACTTAACTTCAAATTCCGAGCCATTGCCAGAAGGTACTGTAATTATGGCAGAGCATCAGTTTGCTGGGAGAGGGCAATTAGGTAACGTGTGGCATGCAGAACCCGGTAAAAATTTAACGTTCAGTTTGTTGTTAAGGCCAAGTTTTATTGCTATAGAGCAGCAGTTTGTTTTAAATATGCTTGTTTCTGTTGCGTTAAATGATGTTTTGCTAAAGTATTTGCCAGATGGACTAACTGTAAAGTGGCCAAATGATATTTATTTGAATGATAAGAAAATTGGCGGCGTTTTGATAGAAAATTTGATTGTTGGCAGATTGATTAAACAAAGCATTATTGGCATAGGATTAAACATTAACCAGTTGGTGTTTGAAGGCGAGCTTAAAGATAGAACAGTTTCGATAGCACAAATTTTACAACAAGATGTAAATTTAATGGCTCTTTTGGCTGAGATTTGCACGCAAATTGAACAGTTATATTTAAAATTAAGAGCCGGTAGAGGTACAAACTTGAGAGATTTGTACGTTAGTAGGCTGTATAGGTTAAATAAAATTGCAAGGTATAACCACAATGGCCAAGTTTTTGAAGGTAAAATAGAAGGTATTAGTGAAACAGGCTTATTAAGAATTAAACCAATTGACTCGGCGACTGTCGAATTTGGGTTTAAGGAAGTTGCTTTTATTTAACCACCTAGAACATTAAAATTGTATTTGACTAACTTTTATAAACACATGAAAAAAATCACTTTAATCCTAACGATGGTAGTAATGACCACCATCAGTGCGTTTGCCCAATTGGAAAATCCAGTTACATGGCAATATGCGGCAAAAAAAACCGGTAAAAACGAAGCAACTCTTTACATTAAAGCTAGCATAGATCCTAATTGGCATCTTTATTCGCAAAACATGAAGCCAGGTGGCCCAAATAGAACTGAGTTTACTTTTACGTCTTCAAAAGATTATACTTTGGTAGGTAAAACAATGGAGCCTAAGCCTATTACTAAGTATGAAAAAGTATTTAAAATGGATGTAAGTTACTTTGAGAACGAAGTGCTTTTTACGCAAAAGGTAAAATTGAATAAAGCTACTACTGCTGTAAAAGGTAAGGTAGAGTTTATGGTTTGCGATGATAAGCAATGTTTGCCACCAAGTGAAGTTAGTTTTAGTATCCCAGTAAAATAATTCGATTTATATTGTAAGCAAGAAAGGAACGCCATGGTGTTCCTTTCTTTATTTACGGCTTTTAGTAAAACCTACTGGTTTAACCGCTTTAGTATTAACTGACTACACTCTTGGGTTAAATCCTCAATTCTAGTAAAATAAACTTCGCTTTTGTTGTATCTAAACTGATAGACTTTTATGATGTGCGATTGACCTGATAAATAGAAAATTATCATTAATTTCACACCTTCAACACAACACACAAATGAATAAACAAAATTTATTATTGGTGCTTTTAATAGCATTATTTTCGGTGTTTTATGCCGATAGTAGTTACGCACAAGATTCTAAAGAAGACACTGCTGCAACTACTGCCGATATAGGTGACATAGAATTTACCACCATTGGTTCTGCAGAAGATAGCATTGCCAACAGTAAAATTCCTGCATCAAAAGAAGTCGTAACAGATACGGTTAAAAGTGGAAGTGCAACAGCTGCGCCTGCAACCGAACCAACATCACTTTGGGTTACCTTCGGGTTGGGCCTATTGGCGGGCTTAGCTGCATTCTTTTTGCCTTGTATTTTTCCAATGGTGCCCCTTACGGTTGGATTTTTCACCAAACGGGCCGAAAGTAAAGCCAAAGGCATCAGAAGTGCCATTATCTATGGCCTGTCTATCATTGTTATTTATGTGGGTTTAGGTATTATCATCACTTTAATTTGGGGAGCAAGTGCGCTTAATCAAATATCAACCGATGGTTTCTTTAATGTATTTATATTCATTATCCTGTTGATATTTGGTATCTCCTTTTTGGGAGCGTTTGAAATTATGTTGCCAAGCTCTATAGTAAACAAGCTCGATGCGAAATCAGATTCTAAAGGCTTAGGTGGGATATTTTTTATGGCGGCGACTTTAGCTGTGGTATCTTTCTCTTGCACTGGGCCACTAATTGGAACCTCTTTGGTAGCTATCAATACAGATTTGCTTACGCCAGTTGTGGTGATGTTTGGTTTTTCGCTTTCGTTAGCTTTAATTTTTACAACATTTGCGGTATTCCCAAGCTTAATGACTGGCTTGCCTAAATCTGGGGGTTGGTTAAATTCGGTTAAAGTAGTATTGGGTTTCTTAGAATTGGGTTTGTCACTAAAATTTCTTTCTACGGCAGACCTAGCTTATCATTGGGGTATTTTAGATAGAGAAGTTTTCTTAGCCATTTGGATAGTTTTGGCCATCCTTTTAGGTGTTTATTTGTTGGGGAAAATCAAATTTTCTCACGATAGTGATTTGCCTTATATCTCGGTACCGAGGTTTTTTATCGCTGTAGCAAGTTTTGTTTTTGCAGTGTATTTAATTCCTGGTTTGTTTGGCGCTCCTTTAAAAGCTGTGAGTGCATTGGTGCCGCCGTTGGCTACACAAGATTTTGTTATTGGAGAGGGTAGTGGCACCGCTTCGCATGGCGATGAATCTGGCAAAAAGAAAAAATATGCAGATTTTCTTCATATCCCACATGGAATTGATGGCTACTTTGATTACGAAGAAGCTTTGGCTTATGCTAAAGAAGTAAATAAGCCCTTGTTTTTAGATTTTACGGGTCACGGTTGCGTAAACTGCAGAGAAATGGAAGCCCGCGTATGGTCTGACAAAAGAGTGTTAAAAAAGTTAAAGGAAGACTATATTGTAGTTTCTTTATATACTGATGATAAAACTGCTTTGCCAGAAAGCGAACAATTTTATTCGCAAATCTTGAAAACTCAAGTAAACACGGTTGGAAAAAAATTCCAACATTTGCAGGCGGAAAGATTTGGTACTATTGCCCAACCTTATTATGTGTTGTTAGATACCGAAGAAAAAGAACTGGTTTCTCCGCCAATTGGAGTAGAATTTAATATAGATGCCTATTTGGGTTACCTCGATAAAGGTTTAACTGAATTTGCGAACAAAAAATAAATGAGTAAGATACAAAATATAGGGGTGCTAACTTCTGGAGGAGATTCTCCAGGAATGAATGCAGCCATTAGGGCCGTTGTTAGAGGTAGTTTATACTACAAGTTAAAAGTTACAGGCATTTTAAGGGGGTATGACGGTTTAATTAACGCTGATTTTTTTCCGATGGATGGCAAATCTGTGGCCAATATCATTCAACGTGGAGGAACCATTTTAAAGACTGCCCGTTGTGATGAATTTAGGACGCCAGAAGGAAGAGCTAAAGCTTATAAAAACCTAATTGAAAGTAACATTGATGCCTTAGTGGTGATTGGTGGCGACGGAACTTTTACGGGAGCGGATATCTTCTCCCAAGAATACGATTTTCCAATTATTGGCTTGCCAGGCACCATTGATAATGATTTAGAAGGTACGGATTTAACCATAGGTTACGATACGGCCATTAATACTGTTGTAAATGCGGTAGATAAAATTAGGGACACTGCAGAATCTCATGATCGGCTTTTCATTGTAGAGGTAATGGGCCGTGATTCGGGCTTGATCGCTTTGAGAAGTGGTATTGGTGTTGGAGCCGAGGCTATTTTAATTCCGGAGGCTAAAATGACTACCGAAGATTTGATTGAAAGGGTAGAACATGGACGTAAAGACAAAGCATCAAAAATTATTGTAGTAGCCGAGGGCGACGAAGCAGGAGGTGCCTACAATGTTGGCGAGGTTTTAAAAGAAAAATTTCCTCATCATGATATCCGTGTTTCGGTATTGGGTCATATTCAACGTGGCGGCAGTCCTTCTTGTGCAGATAGGGTATTGGCAAGTCGTTTAGGCGTAGCTGCGGTAGAAGGTTTGTTGGCGGGTAAATCTAAAGTAATGGCTGGCCAAATTAATAAGGAAATTGTGTTTACACCGTTTTCTAAAGCTATTAAGCATATCGATGCCGCTCAAGTTACGCCAGCATGGTTACAATTAGCAGAGATTTTGTCATTGTAATTATTGTAAAGCCAAGGCTACTTTTCTAATAGCTGCTTTAGCCAAAAAGGCTGGTGGTTACTAGCGATAAAGTTTAGTTTGTAAATATTTAAAGGGATAGGTTTAACCACCGTCCCTTTTTTGTTTCATTAAATTTGTCTATCTTGATGTTGAAAAACATCTTTATCTATGCTTGTAAAAACCTATGGAAGTGCCGTTTATGGTGTAGACGCAATTACCATTACCATCGAAGTGAATATTGGTGCCGGTAGCAGTTATTATATGGTGGGATTGCCAGATAATGCCGTTAAAGAAAGCCAATACCGTGTAGAAAGCGCTGTTCGTATTGCGGGCTATCACATGCCTCGACAAAAAATACTGGTTAATTTAGCACCTGCTGATATCAGGAAGGAAGGATCTGCCTATGATTTGACGATTGCCATTGGCATTTTAGCCGCTTCGGGACAGATTGATGCAGAAAAGTTGAGTGGTTATGTCATTATGGGCGAGCTATCTTTAGATGGTGGCTTGCAAAGTATTAGAGGCGCATTGCCCATTGCCATACAAGCTAGAAAAGAAGGATTTAAAGGTTTAATCCTCCCAAACGTAAATGCAAATGAAGCTGCCATAGTGAATGATTTAGAAGTTTATGGCATGGACAGTTTGCTGGATGTAATTAATTTTTTTACGGGTAAGGAACAGCCACAACCTGTCCAAATAGATACGCGTAAAGAATTTTACAAACAGATCAATAGTTACGAACAAGACTTCTCTGATGTAAAAGGGCAGGAAAATATCAAAAGAGCGTTGGAAATTGCGGCAGCTGGAGGTCACAATGTGATTTTAATTGGCCCGCCAGGAGCTGGTAAGACCATGCTAGCAAAAAGGTTGCCTACTATTTTGCCTCCTTTAAACTTGCCCGAAGCTTTAGAAAGCACCAAAATATATTCGGTAGCTGGCCGTTTGCCCGCCGCCAATGCATTAATGACCGAAAGGCCATACCGCTCGCCGCACCATACTATTTCTGATGTAGCCTTAGTTGGCGGGGGCATGAACCCACAACCTGGCGAAATTTCTTTGGCGCATAATGGTGTTTTGTTTTTAGATGAGCTGCCCGAGTTTAAACGAACGGTTTTGGAGGTAATGCGCCAGCCGTTAGAAGATCGGAAAGTGACCATCTCCAGAGCTCGTTTTTCGGTAGAGTATCCGGCTAGCTTTATGTTGGTGGCTTCTATGAATCCTTGTCCTTGTGGTTTTTATAACCATCCCGAAAAAGAATGTGTATGTGGGCCAGGAGTGGTGCAAAAGTATTTGAGCAAAATTTCCGGGCCTTTGTTAGATCGTATTGATTTGCACGTAGAAGTAACGCCGGTTAACTTTTCAGAATTGTCTTCCTCTCGCCCTGCGGAAAAAAGCACTTTGATTAGAGAACGAGTAATTAAAGCAAGAGAGGTACAGGATGTCCGTTTTGCGGAAATGGAGGGTGTACATTCAAATGCGCAAATGAGTGTTAATATGGTAAGAAAAATCTGCGAAATTGATGAAGTAGGTAGAGGACTGATTAAGCAGGCCATGGAAAAACTAGGCTTATCTGCTCGTGCTTACGATCGTATTTTGAAAGTAGCCCGTACCATTGCCGATTTAGCGGGTAGCGATAACATAACAATTGAACATTTGGCAGAGGCTATTCACTATAGAAGTTTGGATAGAGAGAGTTGGGCTGGGTAATTAGGACTTAGTTAAAGCCTTTGTATTTTGCGAATGCTTCAAAAAACTTTGTGTTAAAATTCTGTCGCAAAGAAAAAGAGGAGACTTGCTAAGTACGTAAAGTCATTAGCACAGGTTTTGCTTTCCAAACCCGATTGAAGTGGAAATACTTTTGGTTATTGCTTTCATTCTGAGCGCAGCGAAGAATCTGTTTGTTAATGCACTAAAGAAATAGATTCCGAGGAACGAGGAATGAAAGGTGTACTAACAAAAATATTGTAACGGAAAGCGGGACTATTTGAACCAAAGAGCTGCTGCAATTGATTTTCAAATATTCTTCGACAGTTTAGAACGACAACCAAACCTTCTGCCACTTTGACTTGTATTTTGTTTTGGAACAAGGCTTGATAAACAAGAGCATAAGCAATAAATTTTTTTAAGATATGACAACAGAAAAAGGAAGTATTTCCATACACACAGAAAACATTTTCCCAATCATCAAGAAATTCCTGTATTCGGACAATGAGATCTTTTTAAGGGAATTAGTTTCTAATGCGGTTGATGCGGTGCAAAAGATTAAACGCTTAGGCGCTCTGGGCCAATTTAACGGGGAAGTTGGCCAGCCTTTGGTAGAAGTAAAGCTAGACGAAAAAGCAAAAACCATTACCATTAGCGACAATGGTTTGGGTATGACTGCCGAGGAGATCAAAAAATACATTAACCAAGTGGCTTTCTCTGGCGCTAGCGAGTTTGTAGAGAAGTTTAAGGATGCCAAAGATGCCAACGAGATTATTGGTAAGTTTGGTTTAGGTTTTTACTCGGCTTTTATGGTGGCCGATTTGGTTGAAATCAATACTTTATCTTACCAAGATGGTGCTGAGCCAGCAAAATGGACTTGCGATGGTAGTACTTCTTTCGAAATTTCGGAAGGTTCGAGAACTACTCGTGGTACCGACATTGTTTTGCACATTAACGCAGAAAGCGAAGAGTTTTTAAGCCAACATAAACTACAAGAGATTTTAGATAAATATGCTAAATTCTTACCTGTGCCTATTAAATTTGGTACTAAAACAGATAGCGTAGAAGATGGTGTTGATGAAGAAGGTAAACCGAAATATACATCGGTTGAAGTAGATAACATTGTAAATACCACCAACCCAATTTGGACCAAAGCACCTGCAGATTTGTCAGACGCAGATTACTTGGATTTTTACAAACAATTGTATCCGTTCTCTGATGATCCTTTGTTCTGGATCCACCTTAATGTGGATTATCCTTTTAACTTAACGGGCGTATTGTATTTCCCAAAAGTGAAAGAAGATTTCGATATGCAGCGCAACAAGATCAAGTTATTCTCTCGTCAGGTGTTTATCACAGATGAAGTAAAAGACATTGTTCCTGAGTTCTTGATGTTGCTACATGGTGTAATTGATAGTCCAGATATTCCTTTGAACGTTTCTAGAAGTTTCTTGCAAGCTGATGGCAACGTGAAGAAAATTAACAACTACATTACTAAAAAAGTAGCCGATAAATTAAGCGAACTGTTTAAAGCAGACCGCAAAGGTTTTGAAGAGAAATGGGGCGATATTGGTTTGTTCGTGAAATATGGAATGATTAGCGAGGAGAAATTCTACGATAAAGCGAAGGATTTTGCCTTGTTAACCAATACTAAAAAAGAAGCTTTCACTTTTGAAGAATACAAAGCAAAAGTGAGCGATGCACAAACCAATAAAAATGGCAATGTAGTTTATTTATATGCGACCGATTTAGACAAACAAGACGGTTTTATCCAGGCTGCAGAGAAAAAAGGCTACGATGTTTTGGTGATGAACTCGGCAATTGACAGCCACTTTGTGAGCAGTTTAGAGCAGAAGCTGGAGAAAACTTTATTGAAACGTGTGGATGCTTCGGTTGCTAACCAATTGATCGAGAAAGACGAAAAATTGGAATCGGTATTGAGTGAAGAGCAATCTACTACGGTTAGAGGTATTTTCGAAAAAGCGATTACTAAACCAGGTTATACTGTAGAAGTTGTGGGCTTAAATCCAGATGATGCGCCTGTTACCATTACGATGGATGAGTTTATGCGTAGAATGAAAGACATGGCTAAAATGGGCGGTGGAATGAGTTTCTACGGTAGCATGCCTGATAGTTACAAAGTAGCGATCAATGGAAACCATAAACTGGTAAGCAAAATTCTAGCATCGGCTGATGAAGCAGAGCAAAGCAAATTTGCAAAGCAAGCGGTTGATTTAGCCTTGTTATCTCAAGGAATGTTGACCGGTGCGGAATTAACTGCGTTTGTAAGCCGCAGCGTTGAGTTAATCTAACCCCTAAACGGCGAAGCCATTAAGCACACCTTAATTAATAAAAAATGTGCGTAATCCCCTAAAGGGAACTTTATAAACATAGTCGTCATTGCAAGACACGAAGCAATCCTAAAGCGGTTAAAATAGCCAAAATTGTAAGATTGCTTCGTGCCTCACAATGACGATTTTTATTTAAAAAATATGAGAAGAAAATTTCCATTTATACCGATTTTAATATTTGCACTGGTATTCTTTTGTATTAATGGATATGCTGTGAGCGCATTAACGCCGGTTATTCCAACCTATTTGTTATCGTGGTTGTGGGTTTTTCCTGCTGTATTGTTGGCGTTATTTACGCACAGTATTTTAAAGCTTAGTACCAACGGACAAACTATTGTGTTTAAAATTAGTGCTCATGTGCTTTTGGTTTACTTTGTTTCGCTGCTCGTTTTTGTAATTGCAGAACTGCTTACCGATGGTTACAGGTTAATATTAGGAACGGCCACTTATTTTGGAAATGGCAATTTCATTTATCCAGAAAGGCCATTAGCAGCTGTTTATTTAGGGGTTCTATTGTCTGCTGTAATTATTATAGCTTTTGTCTATGGCATTGTTAAAGGTAAGTATGCTTACCGAGTAATTAGGCACACCTTATATTTTGATGATCTTCCTGATGCTTTTGAGGGGTTTAAATTGGTGCAGATTTCTGACGTGCATGCCGGTAGTTTAAAAAATCCTAAAGCTGTACAACGCGGAATTGATTTGATTAATCGCCAACAAGCAGATTTATTTGTGTTTACTGGCGATTTAGTAAACAACAAGGCAGAAGAAATTAAACCTTACATTGCTCATTTCTCACAAATAAAGGCGCCATTTGGTCAGTTTTCGGTGTTGGGTAACCACGATTATGGCGATTATGTAAAATGGGACAGTGAAGCTGTTAAAAGCGAAAATCTTGATCAACTAAAAAAATACCATGCCGAAATTGGTTTTAGGTTGTTGTTAGATGAACATGTTGAACTTGAAAAAAAAGGGCAAAAAATTACTTTAGCCGGTATAGAAAACTGGGGCTTGGGCTTTGGCGAGCGTGGTGATTTAGAAAAAGCACTACAAGGGTCTGCAAAAAACGAGTTCAAAATCTTGCTATCTCATGATCCCAGTCATTGGGAAGCTCAAGTAAAAAACCATCCCTCTAAAATACACTTGACACTAGCCGGCCACACCCATGGCATGCAATTTGGTATCGAGGCTTTCGGTTTAAAGTGGAGTCCAGTTCAGTTTCGATACAAACATTGGGCGGGCATTAAAAAAGAAAATCATCGGTTTTTGAATGTAAACCGAGGATTTGGTTTCATTGGTTTTTCTGGAAGGGTAGGTATTTGGCCCGAAATTACCGTGATAGAGCTTAAGAAGAAGTAATTGAGCGATGACCGATTAAACCGATTCCTTCAAATCATAAAATATTAGTTTCCGAGATCAAGTATAGCCCTAAGGTAAAAGTAAATTTTACCAAGTCGTTTACTGAAAAATACCACCCAGAAAATAAATTTGTAGTGAACTCAGAAAATTTTTGGGAATATTTATAATAGCCAAAGCCATTAAAATCAGTTTTAAATAAAAAACATTCATCTTCATGTAGCGTTCTAAACTTGGCCTACGTATAAGGTAGTGTAAGTTAATGGCATGAGCCGCATTATTTAATTTTTTTATATCATCATGAATTTTTTTTTAAAACACAAAACTATCGCTGCTGCGTTAACGTTCTCGTTGTTGTCTTTAGGTTTGGCTTCTTGTTCTAAACTAGACAATAATTACGAGCCAATTCAGGTATCTGGCTTAAATGTAATTCAAGCTTCTCCTACAACTGAGCTGTTAGACGTATATGTAGACAACAACAAAGCTAATCAAAATGTAGATTTTGAATTTGGAAATAAAATTGGCTATCTCAGCGCTTTCTCTGGCAATAGGGTATTTAATGTAACCAAGAAAAATAACCTAACATCGTTAAAGAGTTTACAATATACGCTTAAGCCTCAATTGGGTTATTCGCTTTTTGTAGCTAACACCTTAGAAAATATCGAGTTGTTAATGCTCGAAGACAACTTAGAGAAACCGGCTGCTGGAAAAGCTAAAATTCGTTTTGTGAATTTAAGTCCAGACGGTGGGGCTTTGGGTTTAAACGTAAATGGTGCGGCTACAGATTTAGCTACTAACAAAGCTTTTAAGGAATTTAGCACTTTTGAGGCAGTAGACGCGGCAGAAAGCGCAACACTTAATATTAAAAATGCTACCAGTGGCGCAGTAGAAGCTACACTTACAGGCGTTAAGCTAGAAGATGGAAAAATTTATACTGTTTATGCCAAAGGCTTGAAAGCCAATACGGGCGATACTGGCTTTGCGGCTAAAATGTTTGTACACAGCAACGCAAATTAATACTCAAACACACCAATAAACCTCATCGCCATTGCGGTTTGGAGAAAATAACCTGTCTAAGCAACAGTTTTCTTCAATTGCAATGGCGATTTTTTTTTGCTTAAGTTTATGGAATTTCTAGAAGTAGGCATCCTAGACTTAAAGTTTGGCTGTTAAAGTTTTGTTAAAAAGAAAAAGCTTGACAACTAAATATTAAGTTTGTTGTAGCAAACCAAAAACCATTGAAGATTTCACCTATTTTACTGCTCTCGCTGTCTATGGTATTAGCCAGTTTGGATGGATTTTCACAAGCTAATAGAAAGGTAGCGGGCAAAGTTGCCGACACGAGCGGTGTAGCGATATCTGATGCTACAGTTCTTCTCATTAACCAAAAAGATACCCTGAAAACCAAAACAGACGATGATGGCCATTTCAGTTTTTCGAAGATAAAAGACGAAAGTTTTGTGCTCCATATAGCTATAATGGGCTATTACGATTTCAAGCAAGATTATACTTTTGGGAAGAAGCGAGAGCTAAAAATTGAGAATATCAAATTAAAAATGGCAAGCAATATGCTAAAGGAAGTGGTAATTAAGGCGAAGCCTAATCCCATTAGAGTAATGCAAGATACCGTAGAGTATAATGCAGCAGCCTACCAGGTTTTTGATGGCGATAATGTAGCAGATTTGATTAAGCAATTCTCTGGAATAGAGGTAGACGATGATTATAATGTTAAATCCATGGGGCAAAATGTAGTTAAGCTGCGTGTAAATGGAAAAGATTTTTTTACTAACGACGTAAAGGAATTTATAGCCACTTTGCCTGCTGGTATCGTATCTAAAATCCAAATTATTGATGATTATGGTGACCAAGCTAATTTTACGGGCTTAAAAATTGGGGAACCGCAAAAGCTCATCAACATTGTAACTAAGCCGGGCATGAACCGTGGAAAGTTTGGCAACTTAGCTATTAACGCTGGCTCTAATGATCAAGTTGGCTCTAAAAATAGAATGAATATTTGGAATGGCGATAAACAAACTGGGCTGGGATTAAATTATACAACACAAAACAACGGTGCCGGCGATAGCCAAAATGGTTCGTTTTCTATTAATCACAGAGATAAGATTGGAAAGACAGGTAGTTATAGCGTTAACTATGGATTAAACCAAGGTAAAAATGCATTTACCAATGAACAGGCAGTAGAAACGTTAAGTGATTTAGGAGCATATTACAATTTGTCGCAAAGTAACGGCAAATCGAAGAACGCTGGGCATAACTTAAGTTCTGATATTAACCTCATAAACAAAACGCTGTATCTGAACGGTTATGTCAATGCTAGCCTCAACAATAACAGCAATAATAGTGCATCGCTCAATAATCAAAGTGGTGTTAACCGACAAGATTTTAAAAATATCAACCAAACCGAGGGAAGCTCTCCAAGCGTTATTGGCAATATGAGTTTTTCAAAGCGGCTTAAGGATAAAAGAAATCACTTATCTGGTAATTTCTCTTTCAATGCTTCTAGTCAAAAGTCTAATAATTTGATAAGTACAAATACCTTATATTATAACCAGCAAGATCAATCTCTGTTAAAAGATTCGGTACTCAATAGAAATATTGATAATAGAAACAACTCGCAAGGTTTTGCATTCAGTACCAGTTACGCTCTGGCCATTAGTAAACCTACAGATAGTTTCAATATTAAACATCTTAGCATAAATTATGCACTATCCTTAACTAATTCTTTTAACCGATCTGCTACTGAAGTGCTGAGTAATTTAACGAACGATTATAGATTTGTAGATTCGCTTAGTTCTGAGTTAAAATCTTTATTTATTACGCAAACCATTGGGCTAAACTACAATCAAAGTAATAAGAAAGCTCGTTTTGCTATAGGCTTTAATGCTAGGCCAACTATGTTGCGAAACAATTACATCAACCTTGATCAAAAAATCAACAATAATAATTTTAATTACTCACCAACATTAAACTACAGTAGAACAATTAAGAAAGGAAAAACGTTGAGTGTAGGCTATTCTGGTAACAACAATAGCCCTTCGGCCAGTCAATTGCAGCCCATACGCAACACCCAAAACTTACAGAATATTGTTATTGGCAATCCCAATTTAAAGCCATCATTTAACCATCGATTAAATGCCAATTATAATTACATAGAAGAGAAATCTGGAGCTTCGTTGTTCGCGTCTGCTAATTTCTCTACTACACAGAATGAAATTATAAACAACGTAATCGTAATACCTGACACCTTGGGTAGCTATAAGCAGGAAACTCGATATGAAAATACTAATGGTACATATCACTTGAGTGGCAATTATAGTATCAGCATTCCAATTAAAAAGAAAGTTTTTACGGCGGGCTACAACGGAACTATAGGCCTATCTAATAGAGCGCTATTTATTAACAATACTCGCTATTTTAATAGTGGTTTAAATTTTTCTCAGCAAATTTCGGGAAATCTAAATTTTAAGAAAGGTAGTGTTACTGTTGGCGCTGGGTATAATCAAGTTAATAATAATAACGTACAAAGTTTTCAAAATAGTTTTGGTTACGGAGGTTTATCATCAGACGTAGTTATTAACACCGGAGGAATGTCTATACCAGGAATGATGCCGCCAACTTTTAATCCGGGTCAGTTAACTACCACTCAATTTTTTATTACCCGAACATTTAGCTCAAATGTTAATGGTCGGTTAAGGTTAAAAGATTTTAATTTAAACGGTTCTGCTAACTATTCGCAAAGTTCAAACTCTAACGGCGCACTGCAGAACGCAAATAGAGATTTGCAAACATTGTCACTTTCTCTAAACGGAAATGGCACAATAAAAAAAACTTACCGCATTGGCGTGTCTGTGTCTAAACGTATCAACAACGGATATGCAGTAGCTAATCAAAATCCTTTACTTATTGGAGCTAACTTGAGCAAGTTTTTTCTTAAGAACAAATCACTCAGTTTAACCGCAAGTGCAAGCGATTTACTCAACCAAGGCAACATGGTGTCTCGTCAGGTGTCTGGTAATTCAGTGATCGACTCTAGAAACAATGTGATTACGAGGGTTTTCTCTTTTGGTTTAACCTATAATCTTTCTAAATTTGGTGCTAGGGGTACCGCTTTCCGTGTAGATCCAGATTAATATGATGAAAATTTTAACCTTTTTATGGCTAAGCCTTTTTAGCTTTTACTGTGCTGCAAATACAGATACCACTGCTATTAAAAAGCATCTTAAAAGCATTACCAAGACAGCCTCGTACCGAAATCCCGAAAATTTAAACCAGCTAAATGCAATTGCCGATTATATTAAAAAGGATTTTCTAAAGTACAGCGGCAAGGTGTCTTTTCAGGAATATAAAGTAGAAGGAAAAACCTATAAAAATGTAGTTTGCTCCTTTGGGACAGAAAACCAACAACGTATTATAGTAGGAGCACATTACGATGTTTGCGGTGACCAAGAAGGCGCTGATGATAATGCTAGTGGGGTAGTTGGCCTGCTAGAACTGGCTCGTCTTTTGAAAGGTCAGAAGCTTAATAAACGAATTGATCTGGTAGCATTTACATTAGAAGAACCGCCCTATTTCAGAACCGAGCACATGGGAAGTTACGTGCATGCTAAATCTTTAAAAAATAATAAAGTTGATGTTTTGGGGATGATTTCTGTGGAGATGATTGGTTATTTCAGTGATAAAGAAAATAGTCAAAACTACCCGGTGGCGGCGATGAGTAAAATGTACGGCAACAAAGGAGATTATATTACATTGGTCAGTACCAACGAAAAAGGAAAATTTGTTGAAGAATTTAGCCAGCATTTTAAACAGGCGAAAGCTGTAAAAACAGAAGAGTTTAATGCGCCAAGATCATTGCCCGGTATTGATTTTTCCGATCATTTGAACTATTGGGATTTTGGTTATAGCGCAATGATGATTACCGATACTTCGTTTTATAGGAACAAGAACTATCATAAAAAAACGGATACTATGGAAACCTTAGATATCCGCCGAATGGCTAAAGTAATTGATGGTATTTACATAGCTTTGCTGAAGTTGACCAAAAAATAATGGACAAAAAGAACATTAAAAAATATATCTCCAACGGGATTTTCATCCTAATTTTAGCATTAATTCTATTTGTGCCTTCTGCTAAGGCTTTAGTAATTCAAGGTTTAATGCAAATAGGTTTATTCAATCCTGACGTTCAATCTGAAAAAACGTTAGCTACCCCAGCTTTAGACTTAAAATTTAAGGATCAAAATGGGAAAACAATAGCGTTAAATGAGCTGAAAGGAAAAGTGGTATTCCTTAATTTTTGGGCTACGTGGTGCCCACCCTGTTTAGCCGAAATGCCATCTATCAATAAATTGTACCAGCAGTATAAAAACAATGGGGATGTTGTTTTCATCCTTTTAGATGCCGATAGTAATTTTGAAAAAGCGAATGGTTACATGAAAGCTAAAAAATACGATATGCCAGTTTACCAAATGGCTAGCAATGTGCCAGAACAAATATTTGCAGGCTCATTGCCAACTACAGTAGTTTTCGATACGAAAGGCAGGTTATCTTTTAAGCACGAAGGCGCTGCAAACTATCACAGCAAAAAGTTTGTAGCGTTTATAGAGAAACTGAGAAAAAGTGTTCAATAGTTCAATAGCCATTAGTTCATTTTGAACTGGATGTAGTAGGGTTTGAAAATTGGAATTTGATCATTGGTTATTTAGCAAACTCATATAAGTTTCTTTGTCTATCATTTCGGCACCCAAACTAAGCAAATGTTCGTTAGGCAATTGGCAATCTATCAATTCGAAATCAGTTTGCTGACAAAGATAAATCAATGCGATTTTTGAAGCATTGCTTACCAAACTAAACATACTTTCTCCGCAAAAAACTTTACCAATGGCAACACCGTAAAGTCCGCCTACTAACTTGTCTTCTTTCCAAACTTCTACACTGTGTGCCCAACCTAATTGGTGTAAATTGATGTAAGCTTGTTGCATTTCTTGAGTAATCCAAGTGCCGGGTTGATCTTTGCGAACTACTTTTGCACAGTTTGCAATTACCTTTTTGAAAGCTTGGTTGGCAGTTACCTTATAGCTATCGTTTTTTAAGGTCTGCTTCATGCTTTTGCTAATTTTAATCCTATCGGGATAAATAACACAGCGCTCATGAGGTGAGTACCAGCAGATCGGGTCATCATCGCTAAACCATGGAAAAATACCGTGCTGATATGCAAGAATTAATCGCTCGGTACTCAAATCTCCACCAATGGCTAATAGCCCGTCTTCATCGGCCAGTTTGGGATTGGGAAATACAATTTCATCTTCAGGTAAGCTAAAAACCATCCTCAAAAATACTGAACTACTCGATAGATTGCCATAAAATCACAACTTAAGCTTCAAGACGAAAAACTTTTTTACTCGACTATCTCCATCTCTTACCGTATAAACTTCAGACACCTCATAGTCGTATTTTTTCATATGATTAACAAATTCAATTAGTGAATTAAATGGCAAAGGCTTTCCTTTCTCATCCTTTATAACCCCAGCATCAAAATCTTCCCTAACATTCTGCCCATATTCCAAAAAAACAAATTGTTTTTTGCTAAAAGTTTTTTCGAAAACGGACACTTCTAAATACTCCTCTTTTAAATCAGATAGCTTAATGCCATTAACAGTTTGAGCAGATGCCATGCCTACAAAACTCGCAAGCATAACTGCAGATAAGATAGTTCTTTTCATTGTTTAAGGTTTTTTGTGTGTAGAAAAACATACACACTAATAATGCCAAAACAATCAAAGAGAGTGTAAAGAAATTGAGGGTGAAAATCTTATTCAGTTTTTAAGAAAGCCATCAGTAGAGTTTCATTTTGGTACAGATAAAGTCTGTTGCCCGAAACTTTGCCGGCAGTTACTTTTTCTAAATCTGCATAGTACTTATTTTCGGCATCGCCTACGGCCTCACAGTACATTTTAGTGCCAAAAATTTTGCTGAACTGAATAGCATTTCCGTTGATTACCGCATTGCCTCCATAAGTGTTACAAAAAGATTTACCACCAATTTTACTTCCTTCAGTAATATTTAGTGTAGCTTCTGCAGTGGTAGGTAAAATTTTTCCTGGCCAACGGGTTAAAACCCATTTGGTATCATTTTGTTTAATCAAGCTAAGGTCTTTGGTGCAGGCTTGTAGTGTAAGCGTTACTAGCAATGCAAAAATTATTCTTTTCATACTTGTTAACTAATTAAGCCTATTTTTTTGGAGTGAGCAATGGCGTCTTCGCTATGCACAAAAAGGCAGGTACTAATATTTTTGTCCTCTAATTTATTCAATATTTCTTGTGTTTCGAATAATTTAGATTTTCTCACGTTTCTAATATAAACAGCAATTATATTTTTGCCATATTTTTCTGCAATTTTATAATAAATTTCTGGATCTTTCTGTGAATTATCGCCAAAGAAAATAAATTTTTGGTTAGGAAAAGCATCTATAATTCTCATGATCCGCAATAACTTTCCTTCGTGTCCAGTTTTACCTGTTTTCAGTAAATCTTTCCAGCGCTTCAATTGATTGAGCAAAAATGCTCCTTCTGGAAATCCATTAAAACGAAATGTCTCTAAAAGGTAATCGTACAAGTTCCACTCGCTGCTAGATACATAGAAGAAAGGGTTGGGCTGCTGCGGTTCGGTATGTGCTTTTGCCAACAGTTCGTAGTGGTATTTAGTTGATTGAAATGTTTTGCGAGTTCTTGGATTTTTCAACAATAGCTCTCTTAATCTTTTACCAATAGTTTTAGAGTGAGAAACCATAATGGTATCATCAATATCAGAAATAAAAGCGTACTGCGTAATATGCGGAACGTATAAAGAACCTGTCGACTTTGCTAATTGTTTCCCTTCTTCGGTAAAGGCGGTAACATCAACCTCGTGCCATCCAGCTACTACATTTTCATTGGCTTCCCATTCAAATTTAAAAAAGCCATCGTATGCAGCATTGGTAACTATAGTTTGGCCGTTAAAATTTAGTTGAACTTTAGCAAAAGGATAGGGTTTCAGCACAAATAGCTTAACTAAATGTCTTAGATTTACAAAAAAGCCATTTTTGAAACGTTGCTTTGCAACGGCCCTATGCTTAAAAACATGGCCATAAACTACCAAATTATGCGTATGGCCGTAGCCGTGATATACCTTTACTTCTGCATTTTTTTTTGACATATTTATTTAAAACAGACTAGCGCAATTGTTGTTTTATATCATATTATTTATATGACCAATAAACAAACCAAATTACGGTTACTTTTTGTAGTAAATCGAGGTTCTGGAGATAAAGACACCAGTTTAAGCGAGCAGATTATCAATTTTTTTAGCGATAGCGACATTGCTATCGAGATTTTTGAGCTGCCACGCAAATGTAACGTTGAGCAGGTTACCAAAGCAATACAAAAAATAAAGGCAGATAGGGTAATTGCCGTAGGTGGCGATGGCACCTTAAAACTGGTTGCCGAATGCTTATTAAATACAGAAATACCTATTGGGGTTATACCAGCAGGCTCGGCTAATGGAATGGCTAAGGAGCTTGGTATTCCGTTAAATTTTGAAGAAGCTTTAGCCGTTGCCGCAAATGGAACGCCGAAAAAAATCCATGCTACTATGGTTAACGATGAACTCTGCATTCATTTATCAGACATTGGTTTTAATGCCTATCTAGTTAAAAAATTTGATGAACTACCAACCAGAGGCATGTTAACTTATGCAAAATCGGCATGGCATGCCTTTTGGAACCACAGAAAAATGCAAGTGCAATTTAAAGTTGCCGACCGTCAAATTAAGACTAAAGCAGCGATGGTGGTTATTGCCAATGCCACCAAATACGGCACAGGTTTTAATATCAACCCAGATGGTAAATTAGATGACGATGTTTTTGAAATTATTTTAATTAAAGAATACGATGTAATGGAGATTTTGAAAATATGGATCAGTAAACTCCCATGGAACCCCAAAAAAATAGAAAGTTTTCACGCATCAGAAGTGCAGATAACCACCAAATACAAAGCTCATTTTCAGGTAGACGGCGAGTATTTGGGAAAAACAAATAAAGTAGAGGCAAAGATACTACCCAATGCCATTAATGTGATTGTGCCTTTAGTTGATAATGAAACTTGACGGTTAAAAATAATCTTATGAATTCGCCAACAAAACACGCTTTAAATAGTATCGAAAACCATTTATCATCGTAATTGCCCAATGCCTCTGGAAATAAAGTGATAAAACCTAACGTAAAAACCCAGAGGTAAAGCCTAAAAGGAAATTGAATGTAATAGCTAACAAATCCAAATTTTTTGATGAAAAATAAGCCATAAGCACCAGTTAAGACTAAAATAAACATTGGAAACATAAGTACGCCCTGTACTTTTTCTGAAAGCAAAGAGAAGTTGCTATAGTTTTTTAATATCGCCCATAATTGCATCGACATAAAAACAAGTGATATTAAATCTAGAAAAGCAAAAGCACGGAGAAATGTACGCATGTTTATTTACAATATTTGGCAAGCAGTTTGTCCGCTTTTGTAGAGCCCATATATTTCACAAACTTAAAATCTTCGCAGGCGCTTTGCAAATCTCCCTGACTAATTTTTTTCTCTGCAATAGCTATTTTCTTGTTCAAATACTCATCATCAACTCCCATTTCATTTTTTAAGGCAATGATTGTCTCTTCTTCAATAAAGTTCTCTGTTCCATTTTCTCTATTTCTATAGAAATTAGCTATTTTACTAAGCGAAGTCATATCATCATTATACTGTTTAATAGCTAGCCCCATACTACCTGGGTTAAGCTGCTCACAGCCATAGTCTTGTAGCGAAAATTTCATCGGCGAACGAATAAGAAATGTAGTGTCGTAGCCTGTAGGTACGGTCCATTTTCCGCTGGTAAGCTTAATTAGCCGCAGCGCCTCGGCATCTAAATCTGCACCAATACCTTTGGTAATGCTTGTATAGGTTACTTTTCCCTCTTTATTTATTTTAAATGCAATTTCAATACTTCCTTGTATGCAGTTTTCTTTCGCATACATAGGGTAAATGGTATTGGCTCTCACAAAAGACTCCAATCCGTTTTTAATGGTTGGGTGCTGCTGTGCATTTATTTGTAACGATAAGCCTAATAAGAAAATCAAAATCAATTTGCTCATACTTAAATTTACGATTTATTTGTAAAAGCTTAGCTTTGCATTGCCTTTGTTACTTTTAAACTTTGATTTTTGAAAAGCAAAGATGGTAGCTCTGTTGTTTCGAAAGCCCCGTTTTACGCTTTACTTCGGGCCAAACATAAGTTTGCCCCTACGTGTTCGCTACAACCGGGTTTATTTAACTAAAGGCTTTGCAATTATTTAAGAAAGCCCCTCAAAAGCCTAATATTTATCGCTGATTTGCATAGGCTTACTTTAACCTAAACTTGTGCCGTAAAATTACATCCCCTTATATCTGCGGAGAAATCAGCGAACATCTGCGGGTAGAACCTAACCTTTAAACACGTAAAAGTAGTTGTAGAAAAAATGTGACAACGCACCAAAGTTTACAAATAGGTGCCAAAGTTCGTGGCTATGTAAATACTTGTACAAAGGTTTGTCTTTTGCATAATAATAAGTGCCACCGATATAGAAAACTCCACCCAAAAACAACCAAACCAAACCCATTGGAGGCACGCTTTCAATCATTTTAGCCATAAAAGGAATAATTAAGCAGCCCATAGCAATATAGAGGGCAGTAGAAAGATTTCCTTTTTTTAGCTTATTGAAAATTTTGAGCAAGCAGCCAATAATTGCTACCAGCCATACCAAACTAAAAGCAAGCCACCTTACCCAGCCTTCAAACAAAATTAAAGTGGTTGGCGTAAATGAGCCAGCAATCATTAAATAGATGCAACAGTGGTCAAATTTCTGCCAAAATCTAATGCCATATGCTGTTTTAGGTACACTATGATAAATAGCACTTACGCTAAAAAGTAATAAGATACCACCACCATAAACCCATGCCGCTACATTTTCAAAAACAGTAGAAGATTTTTCTAGCAATAGGTGTAATCCTGGCAACGCTAAAATTGCAGGCAGAAAATGAGTAATAAAGTTTCCAGGTTCCCGGATGTATTTATTCATTTATTCGCTCTCTGTGTTCTCGCTGCCGTCGGTGTCTTTGCGCTCTTTTGCTATTTTGTCGAAAATTTGGTCCATTCTTTCTACATACTCATTGGTATCATCTACAAAGAAAGTTAAAGTAGGCACTACACGAGCCTGATGGCGAATGCGTGAACCGAGTTTATATCTAATTTCGCCAGCATGAGAATTAACCGTAGCTACAGATAAGCTCGTGTTGTTTGTATTTAAAAAGCTAAGGTAAACTTTAGCCACCGCTAAATCTGGCGATACTCGAACCTTAGTAATGGTTACCAATGTATTTGGCAAGTAAGCAGCGCCTTCACGCTGAAAAATTGACGCCAATTCTTCCTGTAATAATCCTGCAAACTTCTTTTGTCTGTTACTTTCCATATCTTAAATAAATTACCAAATTCCAATATTCAATTATCAAACTCCAATGCTCAAGCACCAATAATCAAATCACAAATCCCTTATCAAAATTACTTCTAAAAGCTCTTAAAGACAGTTCAAATCAAAATCCGATGTAAAAATACTTATATTTAATTAATGAGCAACTTTACAAACTTCGACCTAGAGAACAGAACTTTCCTTTTTGCAAAAGCTGTAAGAAGTTATTGCAAAGAAGTAACGGCTAATATTGCTAACATACAAGACATTAAACAAGTCACTAGGTCTTCTGGTTCTGTTGCTGCGAACTATATAGAAGCAAATGAAAGTTTAAGCAAAGCTGATTTTCTTTTCAGAATAAAAATTTGCCGAAAAGAAGCGAAAGAAACCAAGCTTTGGCTAAATCTTATTGATATTCACGACAAGCCTTTTTTAGATGAAACCAAAAACAAACTAGTTGATGAAGCCCAACAACTTACACTCATTTTTAACGCAATCATCAAGAAATCCAGTTAATTCTACAACTATTTACGCTTTCGCTAATTTGATTATTGGTGCTTGATAATTGGTTATTCACTAATAAAGCAACCTATCATACGGATATCTCGTGGTATGAATATCTTTCACTTTATCGTACAATAATGTTCTAAATTCTTCTAAATTTTCTTTTTGCGTAGCTGATATAAAAATGGCCGGAGCATTGTTGTGCGCCATCCAAGTTTTCTTGAAATCTGCCAAGGTTACGGGTTCACGTTGCTCATCAACATCTACCAAATTATTAAACTCTGGAGCAACATAAGCATCGATTTTGTTGAATACCATAATCGTTTCCTTATCCCTTGCGCCTAAGTCTTTCAAAGTTTCGTTTACGGTGTGTATTTGGTCTTCAAAATTTGGATGTGAAACATCTACCACATGTACCAAAATATCGGCTTCACGCACTTCATCTAAGGTAGATTTAAAGCACTCTACCAAATGGTGAGGTAGCTTACGGATAAAACCAACGGTATCTGATAGCAAGAATGGCAAGTTTTCAATAACTACCTTTCTAACTGTAGTATCTAAGGTTGCAAAAAGTTTATTCTCGGCAAACACTTCAGATTTAGACAACATATTCATGATGGTTGATTTACCAACGTTGGTATAACCCACCAAAGCCACACGAATTAACTGTCCGCGGTTTTTGCGCTGCGTTTCGTTTTGCCTGTCAATCAGTTTTAAGCGGTCTTTTAACAAAGTGATTTTTTCTAAAATCATCCTTCTGTCACTCTCGATTTGGCTTTCACCCGGGCCACGCATCCCGATACCTCCTTTTTGACGCTCTAAGTGGGTCCACATACGCGTTAAACGTGGCAGCAAGTATTGCAATTGTGCTAGTTCTACCTGTGTTTTTGCTTGTGCAGTTTGTGCTCTGCCCGCAAAAATATCGAGAATTAAATTACTTCTGTCTAAGATTTTAACTTTCAGTTCTCGTTCTATATTACGCAGTTGTGATGGCGAAAGTTCATCATCGAACACCACGATATCAATTTCTTCTGCTTTTACATAGGTCTGTATTTCTTCCAACTTACCGGTGCCCACAAAAGTAGCACGGTCTGGCTTTTGCATACGTTGGGTGAAAGTTTTTTCTACCACACCACCTGCTGTATTTACCAAAAAGGCCAACTCATCTAAATATTCTTTGGTTTGCTCGGCTTTTTCGCCCGGCAAAGCTACCCCTACTAAAATCGCCCGCTCTTGCTTGGGCGCTGTGTCATAAAATTTCTGTTTTCCCATTAATTAATACAAAGATACAAACCGATTTACGAATTACGATTTTTAACCGTACGATTTGATTGTTGTATGATATAACACCCTATTGTAGGGTATGTTTTAGTTGTCTGTTGCCACAGATGCACAAATAAAATTTTGTATTATTTGATATTTTAAAATCTGTGCATCTGTGGCTGATTAATTTTGTGGGCATAGCTTTCTTTAAACCGTTGACTAGGAAAAAATGCAGCCTTGCCAAGAGATACTAGGCTTTCGGATATAAACCTTATTGCAGCGTAAATCCTTTTTGTTGGGTGTCATCCTGAGCTTGTCGAAGGATTTTGAGTTAAAGAGCACATGTTTCGACAAGCTCAACATGACAACTAGGATTGGCAATGTCAACAAAAAGATTGCAGAGGAAAGAAGGGCCGAAATTGCCAAGAGCTACATCCGTTATTTTCCAAATCAATTTAATTAGGTTAATTTTAACCTCTTTTAAAATTGATTATGAACGATCACCTACAACATATTGCTACTACGCTCAATATTAACAGCAAACAGGTTAACGCCACTTTAACGCTTTTGGAAGAAGGCGCTACGGTTCCTTTTATTTCGAGATATAGAAAAGAAGTTACGGGCAGTTTAGATGAGGTGCAAATTGCAGCCATTAGAGATTTAGCGCAACAATTAAAGGAACTTGACAAACGAAGGGAAGCTATTTTAAAATCAGTTACCGAACAAGGAAAATTAACGCCAGAATTAGAGAAAAAAATCAATACGGCGGAGAGCTTAACGGTGTTGGAAGACATTTATCTTCCATACAAGCAAAAAAGAAAAACACGGGCATCGGTAGCGAGAGAAAAAGGCTTAGAACCATTGGCTTTACGCATTTTGGCACAAAGCAGAATTGATGTAGAAAATGAAGCCGCAGCTTATATCGATAATGAAAGAGGTGTGGCTAGTACAGACGAAGCTTTGGCCGGCGCAAGAGATATTATTGCCGAAATAATTAACGAGGATGCGGAAGTCAGAACTAAAATGCGCAAATACTTTGAGCAAAAAGCGACTTACAAAGCTGTTGTAGCCAAAGGCAAAGAAGCAGAAGCTATTAAATATAAGGACTACTTTGATTGGGAAGAAAGTGCTAAAAATGCACCCTCGCACCGAGTTTTGGCCATGTTGCGTGGCGAAGAAGAAGGATTATTGAAATTAGACGTGCTGCCGCCAGATGAAGATGCTATTGCATTATTAGAAAAGCAGTTTATCGTCGGCAATAATAGCGCAAGCCAACATGTAGAATTGGCCATTTACGATGGCTATAAACGTTTGTTGCGCCCTGCCATGGAAACCGAATTAAGAGCAGCGATTAAACAAAAAGCAGACAAAGAAGCCATTAGGGTTTTTACTTCAAATGCCCGTCAGTTGTTAATGGCGGCGCCACTAGGGCAAAAGAACGTAATGGCTATTGACCCAGGTTTTAGAACGGGCTGCAAAGTGGTTTGTTTAGATAGACAGGGGAATTTGCTAGAAAACACTACCATTTATCCACATACCGGGCAAGGCAATATTAAGGATGCCGAGTGGAAAATCAATCAGCTTTGCGAGAAATATAATATTGAAGCCATTGCCATTGGTAACGGAACAGCAGGTAGAGAAACCGAAACCTTTGTGCGAGGATTGAATTTAGCGAAGGTAACTATTGTGATGGTGAACGAAAGTGGCGCATCTATCTATTCAGCATCGCCTTTGGCTAGGGAAGAATTTCCTGAGCATGATGTAACGGTGCGTGGTGCAGTGTCTATTGGCCGGAGGTTGATGGATCCATTGGCAGAATTGGTAAAAATAGATCCTAAATCTATTGGTGTAGGGCAGTACCAGCACGATGTAGACCAAAGTAAATTGCAGCAAAGTTTGGATGATACGGTAATGAGTTGCGTAAATGCCGTTGGTGTAGAACTGAACACGGCATCGAAACAAATTTTAGCTTACGTTTCTGGTTTGGGCGAAAGCTTGGCGCAAAATATCATCAATTACCGAACTGCTAATGGCGCTTTTAAAAATAGGGCGAGTTTAAAGAAAGTGCCACGCTTGGGCGATAAAGCCTTTGAACAAGCGGCTGGTTTCTTGCGTATCCGCAATGCCGAGCAACCTTTAGATAGTAGTGGCGTACACCCAGAGCGCTACGATTTGGTAAAGCAAATGGCTAAAGATTTAGGTGTTTCTGTAGCAGAGCTGATGAAAAATTCAGAGCTGCAAAAACAGCTAAACCTGCAAAAATATGTAAGCGCAGCAGTGGGTTTGCCTACTTTACAAGATATCATGAAAGAATTGGCCAAACCTGGTCGCGACCCTCGTGAGCAATTTGAAGCTTTTAGCTTTGCCGAAGGTGTAAATAGTATGGCCGATTTGAAGAAAGGTATGAAGTTAAAAGGTATTGTGACCAATATCACCAACTTTGGCGCTTTTGTAGATATTGGCGTACATCAGGATGGTTTGGTGCATACCAGTCAGTTGGCCAACCGCTTTGTAGCCAACCCCAACGAGGTGGTAAAAGTAAGCCAAGTGGTACAAGTTACAGTAACCGATGTAGATGTTGACCGTAAAAGAATTTCTTTATCAATGAAGGAAGAAAGTCAGGAAGTTAGGAAGTCGGGAAGTCCGAAAGATATGAGGAATAAGGAACAGGGAGATAGAAATAAAAGCGAAGCGCAACAACGTACTGGGCAGAATCGTAAGCAGTTCGATCAAAATCAGCCTAAAAAAGAAAAAGAAGTTGATGGCGATTTGCAGGCTAAGTTGGCCAAATTAAAGGGGATGTTTAAATAATGAGAAAAATGAGAATAGCCATAGATATGGACGAGGTTTTGGCTGATCCTATCTATAAATTTATACAGCTTTACAACCGAGATCATCAAGTTCCCATGGATTTAGTGATTAAGCCAGGGACAGAGATTTTTCAAAATGTGCCGGAAGAAGTGAATGATAAGTGGTTTGACTATATCAACGAAAAAGGTTTTTTTAGAGATTTGCCCGTTATTGATGGTGCGGTAGAGGCTGTGCAGCAATTGCAATCGAAATATGAAGTGTATATTGTGTCTGCGGCAATGGAGTTCAGAAATTCTTTGGAAGATAAATTGGATTGGTTAGGCGAACATTTTCCGTTCATTAGTTGGAAGAATGTTGTTTTTTGTGGCGAGAAAATTGTCGATGTAGATATCATGATCGACGATCGGATCAAAAACTTTGTTGGTTTCGAAGGCAGACCTTTGCTGTTTACTTCTCCGCATAACTTGCTCGTTACCGAATACGAGCGTGTAGATAACTGGCAACAGGTTTTGGGCAAGTTGCTGTAATATAGCTGTGTAATCTTGGTTTGCTAAAGCGGTAAAGAAAGAAATTTAGAGTTTTAATCGTAAGCCCAAACCTTATTAAACAAAACCTTTAGCTAATTGTTTGGTATTCCTAAATTGTTTTGTTAATAACACAGAGTCGCATAAATTGCATGACATTAATTCAATAAAAATGCTAATTTTGGGGCGCTAAATATCTACGACATTTTTGTTACACAAAGCCTTGGTTAGGTATTTTTAGCCAATAATTTTAAGAGATTTAATAAATGAAAGTTGCACTAATTACGGGGGTGACCGGCCAGGATGGCGCCTATTTGACAGAGTTCTTGTTAAAAAAAGGGTATTTTGTTCATGGCGTAAAAAGAAGATCTTCTCTTTTCAATACAGATCGTATAGATCATTTATATCAAGATCAGCATGAGAATGATGTAAGATTTAAAATGCATTATGGAGATTTAACCGATTCTACCAATCTAATTAGGATTGTTCAGGAGACACAGCCCGATGAGATTTATAACCTAGGTGCAATGTCGCATGTTAAAGTTTCATTTGATTCACCAGAATATGTAGCTAATGTGGATGGCGTAGGAACATTAAGAATTCTTGAAGCAGTACGCATTTTGGGATTAGAAAAGAAAACAAGAATATATCAGGCTTCTACCTCAGAGTTATATGGTGGTTTGCCCGAAAATAAAAATGCAGCAGGCTTTTACGACGAAAATTCCCCGTTTTATCCTCGTTCGCCTTATGGCGTTGCAAAAATCTACGGTTTCTGGATTACTAAAAACTATCGTGAAGCTTACAATATGTTTGCCTGCAACGGTATTTTGTTTAACCACGAGAGCCCATTGAGGGGAGAAACATTTGTAACCCGTAAAATTACCAGAGCAGCATCAAAAATAGGTCTTGGTTTGCAAAGCTGCTTGTACTTAGGTAACCTTTCTGCACAACGTGATTGGGGGCATGCTAAAGATTACATCGAAGCCATGTGGTTAATTCTTCAGCAAGAAAAGGCGGAAGATTACGTTATAGCTACTGGTGTTACCACTACAGTTCGTGATTTTGTGCGAATGGCTTTTGCCGAATTGGGCATTACTGTAGAATTCTCTGGTAAGGATGAACAAGAAAAAGGCGTGATCATTGATATAGACACAGAAAAAGCTGCTCAATTGGGTTTAAATTTAGAAACGCTAAAATTGGGCGAAACGGTTGTAAAGGTAGATCCAAAATATTTTAGACCAACAGAGGTTGATTTATTGTTGGGAGATCCAACCAAATCTAAGACTAAATTAGGTTGGAAACCAAAGTACGATTTACAAGGCCTAGTAGAAGATATGATGCAATCTGATTTAAACTTGATGAAGAAAGACGAATATCTGAAACAAGGAAATTATAAAACGTTAAACTATTTCGAATAACAAACATTCGAGCAAAAACAAAGTTGATTAGCCTCGGCTCATGAAAAAAATATTTCTTTCCTTACTGCTTGTTGTTGTTGCAATGGCAAGTTTTGGCCAAGTCGGTTCAAACATTAAAGTAGACGAACTGTCTGACGCACAAATTTTGCAAATGGTAAAACAGGCCGAGTCTATGGGCTATACTTCCGAAGCACAGCTAGAGCAAATGGCTATTTCTAGGGGTATTAAACAAGATGAAATAGTTAAATTTAGAGCTAGAGTAGAAAAACTGAAGAAACAAGGTTCGGGCCAAACTACCGATAAGAATACCATTGCGGCAGGTAGAGAATATAGCGAAACTACCAACGGTGGGTCTGTAACGAATGAAAAGAAAGAAGATGATGATGAGATAAAGAGTAAGGTGTTTGGTGCTGAGTTATTTAAAAACGGAAATATTACTTTTGAACCTAATTTGAGGATTGCCACACCCAAAAGTTATATTGTGGGACCAGATGATAAATTAATTATAGACCTTACTGGTGATAATGAACGTAGCTATAACCTCCAGGTAAGTACCGAGGGCGCTATTAATTTAGAGTATGTTGGCAGAATTATGGTGGGAGGTTTAACCATAGAGCAAGCCACTTCGAAGATTAAAGCAGCAATGTCAAAAACCTATCCATCATTAAAAACGGGTAGGACTTCGGTAGCGATTAATCTGGGAAACATTAGAAGCATACAGGTAACAGTAACTGGTCAGGCGGTAAAAACAGGTAGCTATACATTGCCATCGCTGGCAAATGTTTATAGAGCTTTGTATGTTTCGGGAGGCCCATCTCAAAATGGTTCGTTCAGAAATATCCAAGTCATTAGAAACAATAAAGTTATCGCTACCATTGATGTTTACGATTTCTTGCTCAAAGGAATACAGACTGGTAACGTGCGTCTGCAAGATCAAGACGTAATTAATATCCCTACGTACGATAAAAGGGTAGAAATTTCCGGCGAGGTTAAAGACGCTGCAATATTTGAAGTTAAGCCAAACGAAACGTTACAGGATGTGATAGCGTTTGCACAAGGGTTTACCGCCGATGCTTACACCGCAAAAATAAAAACCTTTCAAAACACCAATAAGGAAAGAAGAATTAGAGATATCTCAGCTTCGCAATACGCCGTTTATCAGCCTAAAAATGGCGATAAATTTGTGGTAGAGGCGATATTAGAAAGGTTTGAAAATAGGGTAGAGATTATAGGAGCCGTGTTTAGACCAGGTATCTATGCGCTCGACAAAGGTTTAACACTTTCTGGCTTAATCAAAAAGGCTGATGGTATTACCGAAGATGCTTTCTTAAACAGGGGATATATCAATCGTTTAAATCCAGATAAGACACAGTTTTTTGTTTCATTTGATGTGGCGAAGATTTTATCAGGAGAAGAAAAAGATATTTTATTGACCAGAGAAGATAAGGTAACTATTAACTCCATTTTTGATTTAAGAGAAGAATATACGGTAACCATACAAGGCGAAGTTAGAGCACCGGGCACTTTTGAATATGCAGAAAACATCAAATTGGAAGACATTATTCAAATGGCGGGCGGCTTAAAAGAAGGTGCTAGTCCAAATAGAATTGAAGTTTCTAGACGGATAAAAAATAACGATCCAAACTCTGTTTCCTCAAAAACAGCAGATCTTTTTGTAGTTAATATAGATGAAGACTTAAAGGTGTTGGGCGAAAAATTCAAAATCCAACCGTTTGATATCATTTCTGTGCGAAGCTCGGAAGGTTACGTTATTCAAAAGCAAGTAAAGATTGAGGGAGAGGTACTGTATCCAGGAATGTATACGATCACTTCAAAAGATTACCGCATTTCTGATTTGATTAAGCGAGCTGGCGGCTTAACTACATTTGCGTATGCTGAAGGTGCTTCCTTGAAAAGACCAGGAGCCGAAAAAGTAAATCCAGCAGATAAGAACGCCATTAATAACCAAGAGGAAGAGGAAAAGAAATTTCTTAACTTGGAAAGAGTAAAAGAAAAGAACCTAAATTCGCCTGACACGGCGAAGAAGATAGACGAAAAGCTGGCACAATCTGATTTGGTTGGAATAAACTTAGAGAGAATTTTGCAGAAGCCTTTATCTAGGCAAGATTTGATTTTAGAAGAGGGAGATATCATCAGGGTACCTAAACAGCTGCAAACCGTAAAGGTTACCGGCGAAGTTTTAAATCCTAATAGTATTGTTTATGTGCCAGGTAAGAGTTTCAAACAATACGTAAATGGCGCTGGCGGCTTCACTAATGCTGCATTAAAAAACAGAGCTTATATCAAATATGCCAATGGCTCTGCCGAGGCAGCAAAAAAGTTTTTGTTCTTCAACAACTATCCGAAAGTTAAGCCAGGTGCCGAAATTATGGTGCCGGTTAAAGCTGAACGAGAGAAAATAACAGCTCAAGGTTGGATTGGGATCGGTACTGGAATAGCGTCTGTAGCGGCTATCATTGTGAGTTTATTGAGGTAATCATTGATCATTCCCAACTTTTTATAAAATAAAGTGCAGCATTACCATATTGGTGTTATTGGTTTAGGATATGTTGGCTTACCGCTAGCTATAGAATTTGCCAAAAAATATAAAGTAGTCGGTTTTGATATTGATGTAGAGCGGGCTGCCGAACTTCAGCAAGGACAAGATAGAACTAAGGAAGCAGACATGAACTTGCTTCAAGAAGTATTGTCTACCGGAAATTTAGTGTTTTCTTCTGCGGTAAACGATATTTCGAAATGCAATGTTTTCATTGTAACGGTACCCACACCAATAGATCAGTTCAAATCACCAGATTTAGTGCTTTTGTTGAAAGCATCCCAAATGTTGGGGAAAGTGCTTAAAAAAGGTGATATCGTGATTTACGAATCTACTGTTTACCCAGGCTGTACAGAAGAAGATTGTGTGCCTGTATTAGAAAAATATGCTGGCTTAAAATTTAACACCGATTTTTTCTGTGGCTATTCGCCAGAGCGGATCAATCCGGGAGACAAGGTAAATACCCTTACTAAAATAAAGAAAGTTACCTCGGGCTCTACTCCTGCCATTGCAGACATTGTAGATAATTTATATGCTAGTATCATTACTGCAGGTACACACAAAGCCCCAAGTATCAAAGTAGCAGAAGCTTCTAAAGCCATTGAAAATGCCCAACGTGATATCAATATCTCTTTTGTAAACGAGTTGGCTTTAATCTTTGATCGTGTAGGTATAGACACCAACGATGTGATTGAAGCTGCGGGTACCAAGTGGAACTTTTTAAAATTTAAGCCAGGTTTGGTTGGTGGTCATTGTATCGGCGTAGATCCCTATTACTTGGCTCACAAGGCACAACTGTTGGGATATCATCCGCAGGTAATTCTCTCTGGCCGTCGTGTAAACGATGACATGGGCATGTTTGTCGCCAATAAAGTAGTAAAACTGCTGATAAAGAAAGGTAATGCCATTAAAGGCTCTAAAGCCTTAATTTTAGGAATTACTTTCAAAGAAAACTGTCCAGATATTAGAAACTCTAGGGTAATTGATATTTATCATGAACTACAACAGTTTGGTGTAAATATAGCTGTTTACGATCCTTATGCAGATAAGGGGCAAGTGCACGAAGAATACGGTATTACACTTTTATCAAATTTGGAAGACAAATACGACAGCATTATTTTGGCGGTAAGCCATCAAGAGTTTCTTTCTCTAGATTTTGCAGCTTTGAAAAATGGCGAGCAGGCTGTGATTTTTGACACCAAAGCTTTTTTAGATCGTACAATTATTGATGCTCGACTTTAAGGTGAAAGTTCCATTTTTTGATGCGACGCAACTATATAGTGCTAATAAAGCAGAGCTTGATGGGGTTATCCAAAAAGTGTTAAGTGATGGCGCTTATATTAACGGACCAGAAGTTGGACAATTTGCTAATCAACTGGCGGATTATCTCAATATTAACCAGGTCATCCCCTGTGGAAATGGCACAGATGCGCTTTGTTTAGCATTGATGGCGCTAGGCTTAAATCATGGTGATGAAGTGATTGTGCCTACTTTTAATTTCATCGCGGCAGCGGAAGCCGTATCTTTTTTAGGATTGACCCCTGTGTTTGCAGATGTATCTCCAGAAGATTTTAATATTACGGCAAAAAACATTGAAGAAAAGATAACAACTCGAACCAAAGCGGTGATTGTGGTTCATCTGTTTGGTGCTGCAGCAGATATGGATCCGATTATGGCGTTGGCCAATAAACATCAAATATTTGTAATCGAAGATGTGGCACAGGCTTTAGGCAGTGAGTATAACGGAGAGAAGCTTGGCACTTTTGGAACCATAGGCTGTACCTCTTTCTTCCCAACTAAAAACCTAGCTTGTTTTGGCGATGGCGGTGCCGTTTTTACAAGAGATCAATCTTTGGCAAACAAGATAAAAATGTTGGCCAACCACGGCCAACAAAAAAAATACGACCACCAGTATGTTGGTGTTAATTCACGGTTAGACACTTTGCAAGCGGCGATTTTATGTCATCAGCTTACACAGCTTGAAGTAAATATCGATAGGAAAATAGCTTTGGCGCAGCATTATAACGAAGGGTTAAAATCGCTTAATATTGACATTCCCGTAAAGAGGGAATATACAAAACATAGTTTCAACCAATATTGTATCCTTTTAAAAAATTCCGAGCAGCGAGACCAACTCAAAGCATATTTGGCAGATCATGATATTGCCACAATGATTTATTATTCGCAACCTAATCATTTGCAGCAAGCTTTTTCTTCATTAGGCTATAAAGTCGGCGATTTTCCTGTTGCCGAAGATCTTTGCGGTAAGGTATTAGCCTTGCCTATCGCTCATCTATCGATAGCACAACAAGATGATATCATTACTCACATCAATGCTTTTTGCGCAAATGCCTAATTATTTTGTACATGAAACAGCAGTGGTAGATGAAGGGGCAAAGATAGGTGCTGGGACTAAAATTTGGCATTTTTGCCATATCATGCCTCATGCAAAAATAGGCAATGATTGTAGTTTGGGGCAAAATGTGATGATAGCTGATGAGGTTGAGATTGGTAATGGCGTTAAGATCCAAAATAATGTATCCGTTTATACGGGTGTAGTACTAGAAGACAATGTTTTTGTTGGTCCTTCGGTGGTATTCACTAACGTGAAAAATCCTAGAAGTTTTATCAATCGTAAACAAGAGTTTAAAAAAACACTGATTAGAAAAGGAGCTACCATTGGCGCCAATGCAACTATTATTTGTGGCCATACCGTTGGCAGCTACGCATTTATTGCCGCAGGCACCGTGGTCACTAAAGATGTTAAACCTTACTCTTTAGTAATGGGCAATCCGGGGGTGCATGTGGGCTGGGTAAGCGAGTACGGACATACCTTAAACTTTAACGTGAGTAACATTACTCAATGTCCAGAAAGCGGAGAGAAATATCAATTGATAGATAACCAAATCACTAAAATAAAGTAGTTTTTAAGTATTTGGAGATATGTCATGCCTTAGCAGAGCCTTTAAATATACTCAAAATCGGCCTCTTATTTTTCGGCTAACAGCGATTAGCCAAAGCATTGCCTTTAAAGAAAAATAAGCAGCCGACGACTTTTTCTCCATTTTGGTCGTTCAAACAGCGAAGCTCTCTTGAGTACCGCCGAAAAAAATATATAAAAACGAAAAAATGGAGTGCCAATGCCCGGCATGAGGGCAGGAAAGACTTTGAGATGGGTTGATGAGAAGGAATTTGCACTAGGTTGTAAGGTTCCATACTCACGTTAATTTGTTTAAGTTGACTTTGAAGAAAATTAAGTTTGCTATTTTAGGTTGCGGGCATATCGGTAAAAGACATGCCGAGTTAATTGCACAACATCCAAATGCGGAGTTGGTAGCAACTATAGATTTGCGAGAGCCGGAAGAACTACAGCTTTCGGATTACCATGTGCCACATTTTTTCAATATAGATGCTTTTTTAGCGTCTGATATGAATGCTGATGTGATTAATATCTGTACGCCAAACGGATTGCACGCCGAGCAAGCAGTTAAATGTATTGACGAAGGACATCACGTAGTTATCGAAAAACCGATAGCCTTACAAGTTGAGGAAGCCTACGACATTTTAGTGGCAGCGGATAAAAATAGCAGGTACGCTTTCCCAGTAGTGCAGAATAGATATTCTGCTACGGTAAAGTGGCTAAAACAAATGACAGATAGCGGTGCCTTAGGCAAAATCTATATGGTGCAAATGAACTGCTTTTGGAATAGAGACGAGCATTATTACACCAAAGGCAGTTGGCATGGCACATTAGCGCTTGATGGCGGTCCTTTGTTTACGCAGTTTTCGCATTTTATTGATGTGTTGAACTGGACCTTTGGCAAAATCACAAATATCAACGCCGACTTTTATAATTTCAACCACCAAGAAACTACAGCGTTTGAAGATAGTGGTTTAATCAAATTTGAATTGGCAAATGGTGCAGCTGGAATGATCTCTTATTCTACTTCAGTATTTCAAAGTAATTTTGAAAGTAGCATTACCGTAATTGCAGAAAAAGGTACAGTAAAAATCGGTGGGCAGTACATGAATGTGTTAGAATATTGCCAAATTGATGGTACTGATAAGCCAGTTTTGGATGAGCACCAATTGGTAAATCATTATGGCGCTTACAAAGGCTCGGCATCTAACCATCAACAGGTCATAGAAAATGTAGTAAATACCTTAAATGGTTTAGAAAAACCTGATGTATCTTTACAGGAAGGTATAGAAGTAGTCGAAATCATTTCAAACATTTATCAGCAGCGTAAAATAGGAAAAACAACACCACAAGAGAAAAAATATTTAGTTTAGCATTGATCGAATAATGACAAACGATTTAGAAAAAAATAAAAATGTACAAGTACAAGAGGATGAGATTTCTTTAAAGGAACTCATCTTAAAAATAAGAGAATGGTGGCAATACCTATGGAGCAAGAAGTGGATTATTATTGCTGCTAGTGTGGCAGGCGCTTTATTGGGTTTAGGTTATTCTTTCATTAAGAAACCAATTTATACCGCTACCACCACTTTTGTGCTGGAGAGTGGAGAAAAAGGTGGGGGCTTAGGTGCTTATGCAGGTGTGGCCTCCATGATGGGAATTGATTTAGGAGGTGGAGGTGGCGACATGTTTCAAGGAGATAACATTTTGGATTTCTATAAATCTAGAAAGATGATCGAAAAAGCATTGTTTAGCCCAGTAGATACCGTGACAAACCAGCCGCTTATTGAAAAATATATTGAAATTAATGAGTTAAGAAAAGCCTGGGCTGAAAAAGAAGAATTAAAAGAGCTACAATTCAAAGTCGGCGATTTTGAACTGGCCAAACGAGATCGCTTGCGTGACAGTGTGGTTGGTAGTATCGTGGAGAGTATCAGCAAATCTTATCTTTCGGTGGCTAAACCAGACAAGAAGTTAAGCAAAATCCGAGTAGATGTAAAGTCTAACAATGAGTTGTTTGCTAAGCGTTTTAATGAGGAAATCGTTCAAAATGTGAATGACTTTTACGTACAAACGAAAACCAAGAAATCTCTAGGTAATGTCGCGATTTTACAGCGTAAGACAGATTCTGTTCGAGCGGTAATGAATGGCGCAATTTTTAGTGCAGCGGCAGTTTCTGATGCCACACCAAACATGAATCCAACTAGACAGGTGCAACGCGTAGCCCCAATTCAAAGAGCACAAGCCTCGGCCGAAACAAATAAAGCAATTTTAAGCTCTTTGATACAGAACTTAGAAATGTCTAAAATGGCTTTGATGAAAGAGGCTCCTTTATTGCAAATAGTAGACGGGCCAATTTATCCTTTGCAAAAAGAAAGATTTGGGAAAGCTAAAGGTATTGTGCTGGGTGGGTTGATTTTTGGGTTTTTGGGAGTTTTTATGCTTATAGTCAAACGGTTATACAATCTTATTATTAATAGCTAATATATGTTGAGTCTTATAGGTCGATCGTCGGAGTTGTTTACGGAAGATATATTAAAGAGCGAAGTATTCCTTTCTTCTATCGTTAATGAATCGAGGTTTTTGGTTTTAGGTGGTGCTGGATCTATAGGGCAGGCGACTGTGAAAGAGATCTTTAAAAGAAACCCGCAAAAATTGCATGTAGTTGATATTAGTGAAAATAATTTGGTTGAGCTGGTACGGGATATCAGAAGCTCATTTGGTTATATAGATGGAGATTTTCAAACTTTTGCATTAGATATTGGATCAGTGGAATATGATGCGTTTATTGAAGCAGATGGTAATTTTGACTTTGTGCTTAACTTATCTGCATTAAAACATGTGCGTAGTGAGAAAGACCCCTTTACGTTGATGCGCATGATTGATGTCAATATTTTTAATACAGAGAAAACCATCAACCAATCTATAGCAAAAGGAGTAAAAAAATATTTCTGTGTTTCAACCGATAAGGCAGCAAACCCAGTAAATATGATGGGGGCATCCAAGCGTATCATGGAAATGTTTTTGATGCGCAAGAGCAAGGAAATAAGTATTTCAACTGCTCGTTTTGCAAATGTAGCTTTCTCTGACGGATCTCTGTTACATGGTTTTAACCAAAGAATTCAGAAGAAACAACCTATAGTTGCACCAAATGATATTAAGAGATATTTTGTGATCCCAAAAGAATCAGGAGAGTTGTGTTTAATGTCTTGCATCTTTGGAGATAATAGAGACATCTTCTTTCCTAAGTTAAATGAAGACCTACATTTAATCACTTTTGCAGATATTGCTGTTAAATATTTGAATGAATTGGGTTATGAGCCGTATTTTTGCGAGAGTGAAGAAGAGGCAAGAGAACTTATTAAAGCTTTACCTCAAGAAAAAAAATGGCCTTGTTATTTCACAAATAGTGATACTACCGGCGAAAAGGATTTTGAAGAGTTTTTTACTTCAAGCGAAATTCTAGATATGGAGAAATTCGAGAACTTAGGCATCATTAAAAATGAACTTTATTTTGAAAATGATAAGCTTAATAATTTTACAGCTATTATATCGAAATATAAGACTGAAAAGAAGTGGTCCAAAGAACAACTAGTTGATTTATTCCATCAAATGATACCAGATTTTGGTCACAAAGAAACTGGGAAATACTTAGATGCAAAAATGTAAAAAATGGAAGAATTTCAAAAAGTAGTTGATTTTGTAAAAGAGCAATATCCTAATAAGGGCTTTATTTCTTTACATGAGCCTATATTTATAGGCAATGAGCGCAAATATGTTTTAGATGCTATCGATTCTACTTTCGTTTCCTCGGTTGGAGCATATGTAAATCGTTTCGAGGAAATGATGGCTGAGATTACTGGCTCAAAATATACCATAGCCATCGTAAATGGAACTAATGCGTTGCATTTAGGCTTGTTGTTAGCTGATGTAGAAAGAGATGATGAAGTGCTGTCACAAGCCTTAACATTCATCGCAACAGCGAACGCTATTTCATACATTGGTGCAAAGCCCGTATTTATTGATGTTGATAAAGAAACATTGGGTATGTCGCCAATAGCGTTAACAAAATTTTTAGAAGCCAATGCAGAATTGCGAACAGATGGATGTTATAATAAAGGTACTGGCAAGCGGATAGCTGCTTGTGTGCCTATGCATACTTTTGGGCTACCTTGTAGAATAGATGAAATTGCTGCTATTTGTCGTAAATGGGATATTGCATTAGTTGAAGATGCTGCTGAGTCGTTAGGTAGCTATTATAAAGGCAAACATACCGGTGTTTTTGGAAAGGTAGGCATTTTTAGTTTCAATGGAAATAAAACTGTAACCTGCGGCGGTGGCGGTGCATTAGTTACTGATGACGAAGTTCTAGCAAAAAAAGCTAAACACTTAACTACCCAAGCTAAAGTGCCACATAAATGGGAGTTTGTGCATGATCAAATTGGTTATAACTACCGTATGCCAAATTTGAACGCTGCATTGGCCTGTGCTCAATTAGAGCAATTGCCAATGTTTGTGGAGAATAAAAGAGAATTAGCTGCCAAATACAAAGATTTTTTTAAGGAAGTTCCCATAAATTTTATTGAGGAGCCAATTGATTGTAAGGCTAACTATTGGTTAAATGCTATTCTTTTAGATGATGTAAAGCAAAGAAATGAGTTTCTGCAATTTACCAATGATAGAGGCGTAATGACAAGACCAGTGTGGGAGTTAATGAACCGTTTACCAATGTTTAAAAACTGTCAAACGGACGACCTAACTAATAGTACTTGCATTGCGGATCGGTTAGTCAATATTCCGAGCGGTTATAGGGTAAAATAATTGATGAAAGCTAGGCTCATTTTAATTGGTGGCGGTGGACATTGCAAAGTCTGCATCGACGTGATTGAACAAACTGGGCAATTTGACATAATTGGCATATTAGATTTAGCAGAGCTGGTAGGAACAAGTGTTCTTAACTATCAAATTATAGGGACAGACCAAGACATTGCAAAATATGTTGAACAAGGGTATAGCTTCTTGATTACCGTAGGACAGATAAAATCAGTGGCTTTGAAAGAAAAGTTATTTCATATATTGAATGAAAATAAAGCAGTTATAGCTACGGTAGTAGCTCCTTCGGCTCATGTTTCAGTACATAGTAATGTAGGAGCTGGCACTATTGTAATGCATCACGTAACTGTAAATGCTGGAGCCATAATTGGTAAAAATTGCATTTTAAATAACTGTTGTGACATTGAACATGATACAATTGTTGGTGATCATACACATATTTCTACTGGGGCGATCTTAAACGGGAATTGTAGAATTGGGAATGGAGTATTTGTTGGAAGTAATGCTACTGTTGCTAATCAAATTGTTATAGGAGATAAAGCTGTAATAGGAGCAGGATCGGTAGTAATTAAAAACGTCACTGCCAAAGACATACAAGCAGGCAACCCTGCAAAAAGCATAAACAAGTGAAAAAGACAATTATAATTGCAGAAGCTGGAGTAAATCATAATGGAAGTCTTGAGAATGCATTTAAACTCATAGACGTAGCAGTAGACGCGGGTGTTGATTATGTTAAGTTTCAAACTTTTAAAGCCGATAAGTTAGTTTCAGTTAAAGCAAAAAAGGCAGATTATCAAATTGATAATACAAAAGACGCTAATGAATCTCAACTGGAAATGCTAAAAAAATTGGAGCTTTCTGAAGATGATCATGAAAAACTAATTCATTATTGTAGGGAGAAGGGTATAAATTTTTTTTCTACTGCTTTTGATTTAACTTCGTTGCAATACTTATCAACTATTGGATTAGATATAGTGAAAATACCATCTGGTGAGATTACCAATCTACCTTACTTACGTTTAGCAGCCGAGTTGTTCCCAAAAGTTATTTTATCTACAGGCATGGCAACGCTAGAAGATATCAGTTCAGCTTTAAATGTGTTTCTGGATGCTGGCATAGCGAAAGATAATATTACCATACTGCATTGTAATACAGAATATCCTACACCAATGATTGATGTTAATCTGAAGGCAATGCTAGAAATTAAAAAGAAATTGGGAGTTGAAATTGGTTATTCTGATCATACGTTGGGGATAGAAGTTCCTATAGCAGCAGTAGCATTAGGAGCTAATATTATAGAAAAGCATTTTACCTTAGATAAAACAATGCCCGGTCCAGACCATCCTGCTTCTTTGAATCCAGAAGAGCTGAAAGCAATGGCTCTAGCAATTAGAAATATTGATATGGCCATGTCTGGAAGTGGTATTAAAGAACCTTCAGCCTCCGAAACAAAAAATATGGCTATTGTTAGAAAAAGTATCATTGCTATAAAGAAAATTAATAAAGGCGAACAGTTTTCTGATGACAATATTGGAGTAAAAAGACCTGGTAGCGGTATTAGTCCAATGAGATGGGATGAGGTGATTGGTACAATAGCACAATACGATTTCGAGGAAGATGACCTAATTAATCTTTAAGATAATGGAGAACAAGCGAAAAGTTTGTATTGTAACTGGTACTAGGGCAGAATATGGATTATTATATTGGGTTATTAAAGGAGTAAATGAAGACCTAGAGCTTGATCTTCAGCTTATCGTAACAGGAATGCACCTATCTCCAGAATTCGGATTAACTTACAAGCAAATCGAGAATGACGGATTTCATGTAAATAAAAAAATAGAAGTCTTACTATCTTCTGATACTCCAGTAGGTATAGCTAAAAGTATGGGGCTGGGATCAATTTCTTTCGCCGAAGCTTATGCCGAATTAGAACCAGATATTATATTGGTCCTTGGAGATAGGTTTGAAATTTTTAGTGCAGTAAGTGCCGCAATGGTTTCACGCATTCCCGTGGCACATTGTCACGGCGGTGAGGCAACAGAAGGACTGATAGATGAGCCAATAAGACATTCCATAACCAAAATGTCTCATCTTCATTTTACATCTACGGAAGAATATAAGAATAGGGTAATTCAGTTAGGAGAACAGCCAAAATCGGTTTATAATACAGGAGCATTAGGTATAGAAAATGTAAATAGACTATCTCTTTTAGACCTTGATGATTTCGAAAAGAGCATAAATTTTCAAATCAAAGATAAATTTACTTTTTTAGTGACTTTTCATCCGGTTACCTTAGAAACATCATCCGCAAAAAGACAGATTGAAGAGTTGCTGGATGCTTTATCAACTTATCCTGAAGCAAAAATTATTTTTACAAAAGCAAATGCCGATACCGACGGGAGGATAATTAATCAGCTTATTGACGAATATGTGAGTGAAAATTCTTCGCAGTCGATTGCTTTCACTTCATTAGGACAACTTAGATATCTATCAGCCCTAACACACGTAGATTTGGTCATTGGAAATTCCTCAAGTGGATTATTGGAAGTGCCATCTTTTAAAAAGCCAACTATAAATATTGGAGATCGACAATTGGGAAGGGTTAAAGCCAAAAGTGTAATTGATTGTGAGGCCACAAAAGAATCAATCTGTAATGCAATTAATAAAGCAAACAGTAAAGAATTTAAAGAGCAACTTCAAAAAATAGTTAATCCCTACGGAAAAGAAAATGCTTCTGAAAAGATTATTGAAGTTTTGAAATCCACTGATCTAACTAAAATCTTGAAGAAGAAGTTTTATAATATCATTTAAATAATGAAGATATTTTTTATAGGAACTGTTAAGTTCTCTTTTGATGCACTAAACGCCTTAATCCGTTCTGGATCAGAAGTAGTAGGCGTAGCTACAAGAGAAGATACAGCAATGAATTCTGATTATAAAGATTTACGTCCACTATGTGATCAATTTAACTTACCTTACAAGATCGTTAATGATATTAACCATCCTAATAACATATCATTTATAAAACAAACTAATCCTGATGTCATTTATTGTTTTGGTTGGTCTAATTTATTAAAAACAGAATTGCTGACTTTGGCACCAAAAGGGGTTGTTGGATTTCATCCTGCCCATATTCCTCACAATAAAGGGCGTCATCCTATAATATGGGCATTATGTTTAGGTTTAAAAACTACCGCTTCTTCCTTTTTCTTTATGGACGAAGGTGCTGATACTGGTGATATCCTCTCTCAAGAAATTGTACCTATTACTGAGGATGATGATGCAGCATCATTATACGACAAACTAACTAACATTGCTATTGAACAAATTCTTGATTTTACGATATCCTTAGCTAAAGGAACAAACAACAGAATTAGACAATTAGGTACTGGCAATACTTGGAGGAAAAGAGGCAGGCGTGATGGAGAAATTGATTTTAGAATGCCGTCAAAAAACATTTTCAATTTGGTTAGAGCTTTAGCTAAGCCTTACATTGGAGCTCATTTGGTGTATAATAACCAAGAGGTTAAGGTTTGGAAGACGGAGATGTCAAATCTAGGGCAGGCAAACGATGAGCCTGGAAAGGTTTTAGACAGAAATGATCATTCTTTTACAGTTAAGACTGGGGATGGAGCAATAACTATTTTAGAACATGAATTAGAGAATATTCCACGAATTGGAAACTATATATGAAAAATGTAATTGTTATTTCGGCGCATCCAGACGACGAAATTATTGGAGCTGGAGGTACATTGCTCAAGCATGCTGCAAATGGAGATAACATCTATTGGCTAATTACTACCAACGTATTTGAACATCAGGGTTTTTCAAAAGAGCGTGTAGAAAGTAGGCAGCTTGAAATAAAAAAAGTAGCCAGTGAACTAGGGGTGAAGGAAACTTTCAAACTTGATTATCCGACTATGACCTTGTCAAGTAGTACTTTGCTAAAAATGGTACCTGAAATTTCAGCTATTTTCTCCAAGACTAAGCCTGAAATCATTTATTGTTTAAACAGATCCGATGCTCATTCTGACCATCGTATAACATTTGACGCCGTAATGGCATGTACCAAGTCTTTTAGATATCCATACATAAAACAAGTATTAATGTATGAATGTATTTCTGAAACAGAATTTGCTCCTGTATTAGCCGAAAAAGCATTTTTACCAAATTATTTTGTAGACATATCAGCATATTTTACAAAGAAAATTGAGATAATGAAAGTTTATGAATCTGAATTAGCAGAACATCCTTTTCCCAGAAGTGTCAGGAATTTAGAAGCCGTGGCTACTTTTAGAGGTGCGAGTGTAGGTGTCGAGTATGCAGAAGCGTATCAGTTGTTGAAATTTATAGATAAATGATAGAAAAAATTTATAAGCATATCATTTTTAAAAATGAACCTGTTAGAGCAGCATTAATTAAGCTTGACTTGCTAGCTTCAGATGCAATTTTATTTGTGATAGATGAAAATGAAAAATTACTTGGATCATTAACTGATGGAGACTTAAGAAGGGGATTTATTAAAGGACTAAATTTGGAGCAATCGTTGTTAAAGTTTATCCAACCTAAACCAATATTTATAAGGCAAAATGAATATACTTTGGATGAAATTGAAAATTATAAGAAAAGAAATTTCAAAATAATTCCAATAGTTAATATTGAGCATAAAATTATTGATATATTAAACTTTAGAACTACCGTAGGTTTAATCCCAGTAGATGCACTAATTATGGCAGGCGGGGAAGGAAAAAGGCTGAGACCGTTAACTGAGACTATCCCTAAGCCTCTTTTGAAAGTTGGTGACAAACCTATAATAGAACATAATATTGATAGGTTAATTAATTGTGGCGTAAAAAAGATTTCTTTAAGTATTAATTATCTTGGAGATCAGCTTGAACAATATTTTGGTGATGGTGCTGATAAAGGCATCAATATTCAATATGTTAGAGAGCATAAGCCCCTCGGCACGATTGGCTCTATATTACTAGTAGATGATTTTAGTCATGATGACATAATTATCATGAATAGTGATCTGTTAACCAATATTGATTTTCTAGACTTTTTTAAAACTTACCAGCAATCTAAGGCAGATATGATTGTTGCAACTACGAGTTACCATGTAGATGTGCCATATGGTGTTTTGGAAACAGGAGTTGATATGGACGTAAAATCACTAAAAGAGAAACCACGTTATACTTACTATTCTAATGCCGGGATCTACATTTTAAAAAGGAATTTGCTTAACATGATACCAAATGATACTTTTTATGATGTTACCGATTTAATGGAGAGAATTATTCAGTTAAATCTTAAGCTAGTTGCCTATCCAATTAATGGCTATTGGCTAGATATTGGAAAGCATGAAGACTTTAAAAAAGCTCAAGAAGATATAAAGCATATTAAATTTTAATGAAGATTTTATACTTAATTCCTGCTAGAGGCGGAAGTAAGGGCTTACCTAGAAAAAATATAAAGTTGTTAGGGTTAAAGCCATTGATTAATTACACTATTGAAGTTGCTAGGGCGGTTGCAAATGATGAAGATATATGCGTGTCAACCGACGACATGGAAATCATTAATATAGCAAAAGCAACGGGTCTAGGTGTGCCATTTTTGCGGCCTTCATATTTGAGCACAGATAAAGCAAATACTTATGATGTGATAGTGCATGCACTAAACTACTATAAATCAATAGGCATTGAGTACGATATGGTAATGCTATTACAGCCAACTTCACCTTTTAGAGAAGAAAAACACCTTAGAGAAGTTATAGAGATATATAAAAAAAATCAGTTGGCAGATATGGTTGTATCTGTAAAAGTATCAAAAGACAACCCGTATTTTAATTTGTTTGAAGAGACAGATGAAGGAATTCTGAAAAAATCTAAATTGAATCTGTCTGATCGTAGACAAGATTGTCCTATCGTATATGCCTATAATGGGTCGATTTATTTAATAAAAAGCGAAAACTTAATTAGGCAAGGTAATTTACAATTTGAAAACCCAATCAAATATGTTATGGATGATATTTATTCTATTGATATAGATACGCCATTGGATTGGCTATTAGCAGAAACCATCTTAAAAGAAATAATTCGTGCCCATGAAAAATAAATTAATTAACAATATTATTTTCTATGGGCTGGGAGACTTTTTAGTTACGGCAATAACAGCTTTTCTCTTATTACCTGTATATATAAGTAACCTCACAACTGATGAATATGGTATTTTTAATATTGTAAATAATAATACAATTATATTCACTTATATATTTCAATTTGGTATTATTTCTGCATTTTCAAGATTATTATTTTCCTATAAAGATGATAATGAAAGTTATATCAGTAGTGTGATTTTATTTCATGTCATTAGTTCTGTAGTTATTTTTACAATTACATATCTTTTTTCAGATCTTATCTTTGGAGTGCTATCTCCATCAATTCAAAAAAGCAAATATGTTTACATTCCCGTTTTAATTGGGTTTTCTACCTTCATACCTAATTTGTATTACGCCTTATTAAGAGCAAACCAAAAAGCAAGATCTTTTTTTTTATTTCAAATATTAACTGTAGGCCTATTGCTGGGCTTAGTTTTTTACTTTATATTTTTTTCTAGGCTTAGTTTACAAAATTTATTTATATCACTGTTAGTAACAAATTTAATTATGTTGTTACTTATTTCGTTTTTTTTTTATTCAAAAATAAAATTCAGGATCAACTACTCCTATATTAAATCAACTTTAAAATTGTCTTTTCCAATATTTCTAGGTTATATAGCATATTTCTTCATTTCTAGGTATAGCATTATTATTTTACAGAAACATATAACTTTAAAAGAATTAGGTACATATACTTTCGCACAACAAATAGCAATGGTGCCAACATTGTTGGCTGCTGTAATTGGAAAGGCAGTACAACCCTATCTATTTTCTTCAGCCAATGACGATGAGTTTGCTAATCGTTCATCTCAAGCAGATGGTATTTATAAGATTTTTTTATTTTGGTCTATAACTGGCCTAATATTTTTTATCGAAGATATTTTTATGGCTATTTTACCTCAAAACTATATAGCATCTATACCATTAGTACAATCTTTGCTTGCAGTAAATTTAATATTTAATCTATATTTTGTTGAAAGTTCAATTTTATTATATAGGCTAAAAAGTGGTCTAATTTTATTCATTACAATAACTGGGTCTGTCGTAAATGTTATATTGTGCCAACTTCTTGTAAGCAAATATAAAATTGATGGTGCAATTTTAGCTATGTTTATTGCTTTTACAATTACCCTTGCGTTACAAATTTTTTTTAGTAGAAAACATATTTTAATAGACTATAAAATAAAAGAAATTGCATTTTTTGTGCTTGTGTTGGGTGTATTTTTATTTTTATTTAATGGAATAAAAATATCTAGTTTAAATCAATTTAGACAATTATTTAAAATTTTAAGTTTTGGCGTACTTACTTTAATTCTATTTATGTCTTTAAAAAAATCAAAAAATTACTTTTATGCTGAGGAAAATTAAAGACTCCATCTTTTGGTTCAGAAATGTGAAAAAGCAAATTACATTTTTGAAGAGGAATATCGACCACCTAAAAAGTGCAGGTGAAAGCAAAAAACTAGATACATTTATTATTTTTATAGAACCTTGGAAAATTAATCCGTTACCAATGTATGCTATTACATTAGCTATGTTGCTTAAAATTAGAGGTTTGAAAGTTTCGTTTTTAATCAGTGAGGCTAAATTTGACACAGATCATTTTATACAACTATTTGGGATAAAGTTTTTATTGAATTTTTTAAAAAACTACATACCGACTTATACCTTGAAAGATTTTCATGCAAACTCTGAAAGACAAATTAAATCTACTGATCATCAATCATTTAAACAGTTAGCATTTGCAAATGCTGTTCACTTAATGAGAGGAGAGAATGATTCGTTAGAATTTAAGAAAAATGTAGAAAGAAATTATAAGATATATATAGAAAATTTTTCCTCTATAATTTCATTTATGGACTTAAATAAAGATGCTTGTTATATTATTCCCGGCGGCATATTTGGCATTACTGGATTATTATTGGATTACGCTAAAAAAATTAATACAAAGTATTATACATATGATTCTGGTTTTGGAGTTCTACTTACTTCTGTTAATGGAGTAGCTGCACACTGCAAAGACATTCCTATATCCTTAGATTTGATTTTAAAGCAAAATGATCCAACAGGAATAAATTTTGCTATTGAACAAGCCAAGATTGAACTGGATAAAAGATTGAATGGTAACGATATTTCAAAAACACAAATACAAAGCTATGCTGAAAGCTTAAACTTTAACCAAGTTGGCGTTCTTATTCCTCTAAATTCGCCTTGGGATTCAGCTACGTTAAGAATAGATTATCTTTTTGAAAGTTACAGAGATTGGCTTTTACAAACGGTAGATTTAGTTTTGAAAAATTCTTATTTTAACGTTACCATCAGACAACATCCTGATGAAAGGCATTGGTATGGCAAAAGTAACTTAGATTTTGGAGTTATTTTAAAAGAAATTTATGGAGATAATTCTAGGATACAATACATTGCTTGTACGGATAAAGTTAATACCTATGCGCTTTTAGACAAAGCTAAATTTGTTATTTGTTTTTCGTCTACTTTTGGTATTGAAGCTTCTTTAAGAAATAAAAAGGTAATAGTTTGTTCTGATGTGTATTACTCTGAATTAGATTTTGTCACTAAACCTAAAAACAAGATTGAACTTGCACGAATCATTAGTGAGTTTGATACTTACGAGGGCTTAAATTCTGAGCAAGAAAAGCATGCAATGCTTTGCTATTATTTAGGGCAGAAGTGTAATTGGTTATATTCAATTTTTACACCTACAGCTAATGATTTCGATAGATGGACAAAAAAAGATTTAAAAGAATTATTAGAGGATAATTCGGTAGAGATCTTGTTAGATTCTGTAGAATATAACTTACCAGTAAGCTATATCAATCATAAAAAGATGCTCAAAAATAGGATAAGTTACTTGCATAAAAATATATGATTGGAATACTAAAAACATTGATAGCCAAATATAGATTATATAAACAAAAGCAACACTATGAGATCGGAAGCTCACATTTATTTGACGGCTTCAGGTTGATATTATATCATCCAATTCCTAATAAAAAGTACTTGTACGTAGGTGATGATACTATCCTTGATTGTAAAGTAATTTTTGAGTCGAATGAAGGAACAGTTACTATAGGAAATAGAAGCTATATTGGAGACAGTACTATTATCTGTAGATCAGAGGTAGTATTTGAAGATAATATTTTTGTAGCATGGGGATGTTGTTTTTATGATCACAATTCCCATTCAATTGATTACAGAGAAAGGGAAAATGATATAACACAACAGCTTAAAGACTTCAGAAGCGGTCATCTTTTTATAAAGAATAAAAATTGGGATGTAGTAAGTTCAAAACCAATTAGAGTTCGTTCTAATGCTTGGATAGGAATGAATAGTATTATTCTCAAAGGAGTGACTATAGGTGAAGGAGCAGTTGTTGCAGCTGGCAGCGTAGTAACCAAAGATGTTGCCCCTTGGACGATTGTTGGCGGTAATCCCGCAATATTTATTAAGGAAGTTCCTCATAAAAAAGTATAGAATGAAAAAAGTATTGGTAACCGGTGCATATGGTTTTTTGGGTAGAAATGTAGCCAAAGAATTTAAGACAGCAGGAAGCTATGTTGTTGGTATAGGGCATGGTAAGTGGTATAAAGATGAGTATGCTAAGTGGGGAATAGACGAATGGAATGAAACTACGATAACATTCGAAGCACTTTTGAATATCAATAAAAAATTTGACGTTATTGTTCATTGTGGAGGGAGTGGTTCTGTCGGTTTTTCATATGAAAATCCCTACGAAGATTTCCAAAAGAGTGTTCAAAGCACCTTGTCATTGTTGGAATATATTAGGTTACAAAACGCTAATTGTAAATTTATTTATCCCTCTAGTCCTGCCGTACAAGGAAATTTAGGAGATGCCCCAATTCTGGAAGATATGGGTGCAATACCGGTCTCTCCTTATGGATTTCACAAGAAGATTGCAGAAGAATTATGCCATTCTTATCATAATAGTTTTAATATTGATGTTGGTATTGTAAGGTATTTTTCTATTTATGGTGAAGGGTTAAAAAAGCAGCTACTGTGGGATGCCTGTAGAAAAATTAAAGAGGCCGATAATGTAACTTTCTTTGGGACAGGCAAAGAGACTCGAGATTGGATACATGTGAGCGATGCAGCTAGTTTACTTAGAATATTTTCGGAAAATATAAAAGGTTTCGAAATTGTTAACTGCGGCTCTGGAGTAAGTACAGAGATCGAAAAAGTTATCGCTTTAATTTCTAAGTATTTCGAAAGGGATATTAAGGTGGATTTTAATGGCGTCGTTAAAGAAGGTGATCCTATTTATTTCTGGGCAGACGTTAATAAGGCTATGGCTTATGGCTGGAAACCTATGGTTGAGCTAGAGAGAGGTTTAGAAAATTATGTCAAATTCTTTAAGACGTTGTATAAATGATTAGGGTTGGATTTTTATTGAATTTCCCAGTAGAATATAAAGGTGGAATCAATTATTTAAAGAATTTATTTTACGCGGTTCACAAATTTCATTCTGAAGAAATAAAAATTGTTCTTTTTGTACCAGATGATCTAGAACAAGAGTATATTTTAATGTTTTGCGACTATGCCGAAATTATAAAAACAAAGATAATACAACGAAAGTCTTTAGCTTGGTTTGTTAGTAAGGTTGGGCAAAAGGCACTCAATTATGATTTACTAACTAATAGCTTACTTCACAGACATAGAATCAATGTAATTTCACATTCTAATTATGTCTATCCGGGCAATAAAATTAAGACTATAAACTGGATCCCAGATTTTCAGCGTTTACATTATCCTCATCTTTGGAATAAGAAACAATTAAAATCAGAACAGAAACTTCATCAAGGATGGGTGGAGAAAAGTGACAGAATTGTTGTAAGTAGCTATGATGCATTGAAAGATTTAGCTTCATTGTATCCGGAATACCAAAAGAACACTAAAGTTTTACATTTTGTTTCCCAACCTGATATTTTAAAGTATCAAGAAGAACGAGACATTTCTAAGTATACGAACGGGAAATATTATTATTTACCAAATCAATTTTGGGAACATAAAAACCATTTGGTTGTCTTTAAGGCAGTGAAAATATTAAAAGACCGTGGAATTAACATTGTAGTTTTAACAAGTGGTCTAATGAACGACTTTCGAAATAATGATAATCACGTAAATAAGCTTAGAGCTTATGTAAACGATAATCAACTAGATCAAAATATTAGATTTTTAGGACTTATTCCGTACTTGGATGTTTTACAGCTAATCAAAAGCTCCTTAGCGGTAATTAATCCTTCTTTTTTCGAGGGTTGGAGCTCAACGGTGGAAGAGTCGAAGAGTATTGGTAAAAAAATTATCTTGTCTAATATCGAAGTACATAAAGAGCAATGTCCAAAATTTGGGTTTTATTTTGATCCAACTAACGAAATAGAATTGGCTTTTATATTAGAAAACCTTTGGAATGCTGAACAGAATGAACCCGAAGAAACAAAAGAAGAATTGCTAAGATTGCTTGATATCAATACCAAATCATTCTCGGATAATTATAGAAGTATTATTTTCGAGTTGTTTTGATGATTTTGAAAAAGAGGAAGTTAATATATGTATTGTTGTTAATGTTTTTTATTACAACATTATTATTTCCAGTTTTTGTTTTAAATAAAGTGTTTTTCGTAGCTATTTTCGCAGTGATGTTATATGATTTGAAAGCGAACAATAAAATGATTACTATTGCGCCTATCGTAGTTTTCATAGTTTTTGCTTTAGGTTACCTAATGTCTTTATTTAGTTCAGTAGCGATAGATAGAGCTATGAGTAATCAGCTAATGCTTTCCGTACTAGTTTTATTTTTGATATACCCAATTATAAAATATAAAATAGATATAGACAAGGTTGTGAAAATATCGGGGATTGTCTTAATTATATTTACGGGCATTTTTTTTTTATTGATAGTTACTTTTCTAGGGAATCCTGTTTCCTCTTTAGCTTATGATATTTTCGAGAAATATGGAAACGGCTCAAGCGGCTTGAGGTCTTTTTCTGAAGAAGCCTCCTTAACTTTTCATTTTGGAACTGTACCGTTTTTATATTTATCTACTTGCTTATTCTTTTACTCCTATTTAAAGAATAGGAAAAGATTAAATTTAGTTGCAATTCTTATTTCGTTACCAGCCCTAATAGTAAGTACATCCAGAGGATTGTGGATTATTTGTATAATAGGTATGTTTTTAATTTTTTTTTTAAATTTAAGATTAGGAGCAAAAATATTGCTTGTCTGCATCGCCATACCTACTTTTCTGTCTCTTGTGAGTTACGTGTTAGTTAACACAAATATTTTTAGTTCAGAAGAAGAGTCAAACGACGTAAAAATAGGGCATGTAACTTCGTTTATTGACAATATAAATCCTGTTAATTTAATTCTTGGCGATGGTTTGGGAGCTTATTATTACAGTAAAGGATCAGGTGCCATGAAATCACATACTGAGGTCACCCCTTTAGATATGTTTAGATATTTTGGATTGATCTTAACAGGGATATTATATTTGTCGATTATATTTCCCGCCAAAAATATAAGCTCTTACCTAGGTGAAAAGCGTTTTTTCGTAGCCATCTTTGCCCTTTATTTGATTAATTCATTTACTAATCCAATCATGTTTAATTCTTACGGTCTATTAATAGTACTGTGGTATTGGTCTAAAATTTTAACGTTTGACTCTGTTGAAAATGAAAAATTAGTAGGAATTAGGGAGAAGGACGATAGATGAAAATTTTTGCTGTAATCGTTACCTACAATCCAATAATTGAAAATTTAACGCACCTCTGTGACGATTTAAATAGGGAAGGCGTTTATGTGATATTGGTAGATAATTCTGAGCAAACTGCACTATCATGTTTTCATTCTAATCTCAATATCGAAATAATAAATCTAAATGGTAATTTCGGGATTGCTAACGCACAGAATTCTGGAATTCGCTATGCGCTAGAAAAGAGCGCTGATGTGATTGTGTTTTTTGATCAAGATTCAGGCATCGAAAAGGGTTTTGTTTCAAATCTTTTGTCGCCGATAAAAAATAATAATCCTATTGTATTGGCTCCGGTGTTTTACGATGAGCAGCAGGGTTTTGAATATCCATCTTTCAGGTTTAATAAGTTTAATCTATTAAATAAAGTTTATAGCAATAATAGCGTAAAACCTTATGAAGTTGATGTAGTTATTTCGTCTGGCTCTGCGGCTACAATAGCAGTTTTTGAGAAAGCAGGGCTTATGGATGAAGATTTTTTTATTGATTTTGTAGATATCGAATGGTCTATAAGATGCCGTAAAAATGAAATTCCAATATATGTTGTGCCTCAAGCAAAAATGATTCATTCTATAGGTGAAAAATCAATTGATATTGGAATTATGAGAGGTTTTATCCATAGTTCTTACCGGAGCTACTACAAATTAAGAAATCCTTTCTTACTCCTTCGTAAATCGCATGTGCCAATTATTTTAGGGGTTAAGGAAGTCATTGCCGCGATGGTTCATCAATTTGTGTTCATGTTCTATGTAAAAAAAAAACGGACATATTTCAAAATTTATCTTTTGGCTATTTTTGATGGGATTAAAGGAATTAGGGGAAAAAATTAAACTATACAGTATTGAAAGTAAGTGTTTGCATTGCGACCTACAACGGTGAAAAATATTTAAAAGAACAAATTGGCTCAATTTTAAATCAAATTTCTTTAGATGATGAGTTAATCATAGTTGACGATTGTTCAAAAGATAGAACAATTGAAATATTAGAAGCATATAATGATTCTCGCATTAAAATTTTTAGAAACGAAGTTAATCAACGGGAAGTTTTTTCTTTTGGCAGAGCTTTGTGTTTGGCCAATAATGAAATCATATTTATGGCAGATCAAGATGATGTGTGGGTTGAGGGAAGACTTGAGCTTATGAAAAATAACATTATCAAATCTGAAAGTTTACTTTTAACCTCAAATTCATCGTTTATTGATGGTTTAGGTAGGTCAATTGATTTTTGCATAGAGGGTGTTTTTGCTAAACATTCAGTCAGTTATAATAAAAATATTTTGGCTATTTTTGTTGGAAAGACAAATTATTATGGCTGTGCGATGGCTTTTAGGAAGGAACTAAAAGAAATTATCTTGCCAATACCTAATTACGTAGAATCTCACGATCTTTGGATCGCTATGGCAGGAAATCTTTTAAAATCAAATATTCATATTGACGATAAGACCTTGTTAAGGAGAATTCATGGTAATAATGCCAGTATTGTGTCTAGGTCATTAAAGGAGAAGATAAAATCGAGATTAATTTTTGCAAAAAGTTATTTTGATCTTATTAATAGAATAAAAAACAATAGATCTAACTGATTTATAGGGTAGATTTTTACTATAACGTAATAACAATGAGCAGCAGAAAATATCAAATTTGTACAAAAACGATAATGGATACATCTGATCCAAATATTATTTTTGACGAAAATGGCATCAGTGACTATTATCATAACTTTCATAATACAATGCTTCCAAATTGGCATCCTGATGAGCGAGGCGAAGCTGAATTGATGAAACTTGCTGAAAAAATTAAAAAGCAAGGAAGAGGAAAAGATTTTGATTGCATAATAGGTATGAGTGGAGGTTTAGATAGTTCTTACCTTACCTATATTGCTAAAGAGAAAATGGGATTAAGGCCATTGATTTTTCATGTTGATGCGGGTTGGAATACACAACAAGCTGTGGGTAATATTGAAAAACTTATTGATGGCCTTAAGTTAGATCTTTATACTGAAGTAATCAATTGGGAAGAGGTAAAGGATTTACAAGTTTCCTTTTTGAAATCTCAAATTCCTGATCAGGATTTGGTTCAAGATTATGCATTTTTCTCTGCGCTTTATAAATTTGCTAGGAAACACAAGATTAAGCACGTTTTAACCGGTTCTAATATTTCTACAGAATGCTGTAGAGAGCCCGAAGAATGGGGTGGCTATGCTGGTATTGACTCAACACTTGTTAAAGATATACATGGTAAATTTGGAACAAGGCCATTAAAAACCTTTCCTATTGTGGATATCCTTAAATATAAAATATATTATAAATATGTGCTGGGGATGGTGGTATATAAACCACTTGATCTGGTTCCTTATAATAAAAGAGATGTTGAGCAGCTTTTAGAAGACAAATTTGGATGGCAGAAGTTTCAACACAAACATCATGAATCACGATTCACAAGGTTTTATGAAGATTATTGGTTACCTAGAAAATTTGGCTTTGAAAAACGTAGGGCGCATTTTTCTAGCTTAGTTCTCACTGGTCAGATGACAAGAGATGAAGCTTTAGAAAGGGTTTCGAAACCTGAGCTAAGCGAAGAGTTTTTAAAGCGTGAATTTGAATATGTTGCACATAAGTTAGATTTAACTGTAGAGCAACTTCAGGAAATTTTTGATGGCGAAAACAAAACCTATCGTGATTATAAAAATAAAAAAAATATAATTTCCTTAGGAACTAAGGTAATGCGTTTATTGGGTTTAGAGAAAAGATTATTTAGATGATAGTACTAGTTGATTATGGATTAGGTAATATTAATGCATTTGCAAATGTTTTTAAGCGTGTTGACGTTGCTGTAAAAACTGCAAAGAATGTTAGCGAACTCCAAGGTGCATCTAAAATTATATTGCCAGGTGTTGGTGCGTTTGACCATGCAATGGAAAAACTGCATGCGTCTGGAATGAAAGAAACTTTGGACGAATTCGTTTTGGAGAAAAAGATGCCAATAATTGGAATATGTGTTGGCATGCAAATGCTAGCTAACTCCAGCGACGAAGGGAATCTTCCGGGTTTATCTTGGATTGATGCGACGGTAAAGAAATTCGACGAAAAAATTATAACGCAAAAAACGAAATTGCCACACATGGGTTGGAATGATGTACATCCAATCGCCGAAAGAAGTAGTTTGTTTAATGGGCTAGATCACTCTTTGTTTTATTTCCTACATTCTTATTATTTCCAATGTAACAATGAAGAAGATATTATTGCAACCGCCAGCTATGGAATTGAATTTACTTGCGCCGTAAAACACGCCAATATTTATGGGGTTCAATTTCATCCAGAGAAAAGCCATCATTATGGAGAACAATTATTACACAATTTTGCCAAGCTCTAAATTATGCTAAGACCCAGAATAATTCCTAGTTTGCTGATTCACGATAAAGGTTTAGTTAAAACCGTTCACTTTAAAAACCCGAAATACGTAGGTGATCCGATCAATGCAGTTAAAATATTTAATGAAAAGGAAGTAGATGAGTTAGCCCTTTTCGATATTGATGCGTCCGTAAATAATGTAGAGCCTGATTACCATCTTATAGAAAGATTGGCGAATCAAAGCCGGATGCCATTATGTTATGGGGGAGGGGTGAAAACTGTTGAACAAGCACAACGTATTTTTGGATTGGGCATTGAAAAGATTGCGCTTAGTTCTTCCATCGTACAACACCCAGGATTGATTCCTGAAATCGCTGAACGTGTTGGCACGCAAAGCGTGATAGCTGTTTTAGATGTTAAAAGGAAATTTTTGGGAGGATATGAAGTATATATTCATAATGGAAAAAAATCTACAGGAATAAATCCTTTTACGTTTGTTGTTAAATTGCAGCAAATGGGAGTTGGCGAGATTATAATCAACTCTATAGACCAAGACGGTGCAATGAAAGGATTTGATATGCCATTGATTGATAAGATTAGAGAACAAATATCAATTCCATTAACTGTTCTAGGTGGGGCGGGTAATTTAGATGATATTGGTGGAGTAATTAACAAACACGGAGTAATAGGTGTAGCCGCTGGAAGCTTGTTTGTTTTTAAAGGTGTTTATAAGGCGGTTCTAATTAACTATCCTACCCGAAGAGAGAAGGATGAATTAATTAAACAAAACTACAAGTATCATTCGAATATTATAGGTTAATCTAGATGTTAAATAATAAAACCCTACTAATAACGGGCGGAACTGGTTCTTTTGGATCAGCTGTGTTACACCGCTTTCTGCAAACAGATCATTTCAGTGAGATTCGTATTTTTTCTCGTGATGAGAAGAAGCAGGATGACATGCGAAATTCGATGAAAAACGATAAGTTGAAGTTTTACATTGGCGATGTTAGAGATTTGGGTAGCGTAGAGCGTGCGATGCGTGGCGTGGATTACGTTTTTCATGCTGCTGCATTAAAACAAGTACCGTCTTGCGAGTTTTTTCCAATAGAAGCCACAAAAACTAACGTTTTTGGCACACAAAATGTAATCTCTGCCGCGATAACTAATAAGGTTAAAAAAGTAATTTGTTTAAGCACAGACAAAGCCGCTTATCCTATCAATGCGATGGGTATTTCTAAAGCGTTAATGGAAAAAATTGCGATTGCAGCATCTAGAGACTCCACCGAAACTACTGTTTGTTTGACCAGATATGGGAATGTAATGGCCTCCAGAGGTTCTGTGATTCCGTTGTTTTTAAAGCAGATTCAAAATGGGCAGCCGTTAACGATAACAGATCCTAATATGACACGCTTTTTAATGTCATTGGAGGATGCGGTGGATTTGGTCCTATTTGCTTTTGAGCATGCTAATCCAGGTGACTTATTTGTAAATAAAGCCCCAGCTGGTACCATCAGAGATTTAGCTCAAGCATTAAAGGAACTGTGTAATGCAGATAACGAAATCAAAATTATTGGTACCCGGCATGGAGAAAAGCTCTACGAAACCCTGTGTACTCGCGAGGAAATGACTAAAGCAGAGGATATGGGTGAGTTCTATCGTATACCCGCAGATAATAGAGATCTGAATTATGCGCAATATTTTTCAGAAGGCGAAGAAGAGATCTCAGTTGTTGAAGACTATCATTCTCATAATACTGAGCAGCAAGGAGTAGAAGGAATGAAGAAGCTGCTTTCTGAATTACCATTAATAAAACGAGAGGTTTTTGGTGATTTAACAGCGATTCAATACGCTGGATAATGGACACCGAATTAAAATTAATTATTGGTGGCAGCCATACTGATAATGGGGGGAACATTGTCTTTATTAATGATTTTGATATGCAAGCTGTAAAGAGATTTTATCGCATAAAGCACCCCGATATAGATACAATTAGAGGAGGGAGTGGGCACAAAATTGAACAGCGATGGTTTCATGTAAGTTTTGGAGCTTTTCTAGTGAAATTGATAAAAATTGATGATTGGATCACTCCACATCCATGGTTGCCAATCAAAAAGATAGTATTAAAGGAGGCAGATCATGCTGTATTGCGTATCCCATCAGGTTACGCAACAGCTGTTCAAGCATTAGAAGAAAATTCTGAATTTATGGTGTTTGCTAATTATCCAATTGAGCATGCTAAAGACGATGATTATTTGTTTCCAGTAGATTATTTTAAAACTAAACATGAAAATTAAAATAGGTATCACAGGTCAGGAAGGTTTTGTAGGCCAACATTTATACAATACGCTTGGCTTATTTCCAGATGAGTTTGAGTGTGTTTCTTATCAAATCGATTTTTTTAAAAACCAAGGGAATTTAGAAAGTTTTGTAAGTAAATGTGATGTAATTGTACACTTAGCGGCAATTAATAGGCATAATGATCCAGAAGTACTGTACCAAACTAATATTAATTTAGTTAAGCAATTGATTGCTGCACTCGAAAAAACAAATAGTAGTGCCCATGTTTTGTTCTCATCATCTTCACAAGAAGAAAGAGATAATTTTTATGGTAGAAGCAAAAAAGAAGGTCGCGAATTGTTAATTGATTGGGCTGCAAAAGCCAATGGAACTTTTACTGGTTTAGTTATTCCTAATGTTTTCGGGCCATTTGGCTATCCATACTATAATTCATTTATTGCTACATTTTCTCATCAGTTAACTCATAACGAACAACCAAAAATTGAAGTTGATGGCGAAGTAAATCTAATTTACGTGGGAGAGTTGGTTGAGGTAATTATCAATGAAATTAGAAATAAGAAAACTAATGCGCTATTTGAAATTCTTCCCACTTCTACATACAAAGTTTCTGAAATACTGACCTTATTAGAAAATTACAAGGAAGAATATTTCCTTTCGGGAGTTATCCCAAAATTTAACTCTCAATTTGAGTTAAATTTGTTCAATACTTTTAGGTGTTATATAGATATAAAAAATCATAACCCAGTTAAATTTATAAAGCATAATGATGCGAGAGGTGCGTTTGTTGAAGTAATTAGATTAAACGTAGGCGGACAGGTTTCATTTTCTACTACCGCGCCTGGGATTACTCGTGGAAATCATTATCATACAAGAAAAATAGAGCGTTTCGCTGTAATTAAAGGAAAGGCGCTAATACAGTTGAGAAGAATTGGTACAGAAGAAGTATTAGATTTTTATCTAGACGGAAATGACCCTGCCTATGTAGATATGCCGATCTGGTATACACATAATATCAAAAATATTGGTGAGGAAGAGCTATATACCAATTTTTGGATCAACGAGTTTTATGATCCTTCAGACGCAGATACCTACTTTGAAGATGTTTAAAATTTAAAAGATTACTATTGATGAAAGAGAGACTAAAAGTAATGACCGTTGTAGGTACCCGCCCAGAAATTATAAGGTTGGCTAGGGTAATGGCGGCACTAGATAAATCAGAAGCGATCGAACATGTCATTGTTCATACTGGGCAAAATTATGATTACGAATTAAATGAGATATTTTTTGACGATTTAGCTATTCGTAAGCCAGATTTCTTTTTAAATGCCGCAGGAAAAACAGCGATGGAGACTGTTGGTCAAATCTTAATAAAGATAGATCCTTTGTTAGAAAGTGAAAAACCTGACGCATTTTTAGTTCTGGGAGATACTAATAGCTGTTTGTGTGCTATTCCTGCAAAAAAACGTCATATACCAATTTTCCATATGGAAGCTGGTAATCGTTGTTTCGATCAACGTGTACCTGAAGAAACCAATAGGAAAATAGTAGATCATGTATCTGATATCAACCTTACCTACAGCGATATTGCTAGAGAATATCTATTGAGAGAAGGATTGCCTGCCGATAGGATTATTAAAACAGGTTCTCCTATGTTCGAGGTACTTCGTCACTACATGGCGTCTATCGAAGGTTCCGATGTGTTGACAAAGTTGAATTTAGAAAAGCATAAATATTTTGTAGTTTCTTCTCATCGTGAAGAAAATATTGGCAGCGAGAAAAACTTTAATGGCTTAATGGAAAGCCTTAATTTAATTGCAGAAAAATATGGTTATCCAATTATTGTTAGTACGCACCCACGTACTAAAAACATGATTGATGCGAAGAAGATTGCGGTGAGGCCTGAGGTGCAATTCTTAAAGCCAATGGGATTTAATGATTACAATGCGTTGCAAATGCATTCCTTTGCAGTATTGTCTGATAGTGGAACCATATCTGAAGAATCATCAACTCTAAACTTCCCAGCTTTAAATTTAAGAGATGCACATGAGCGTCCAGAAGCCATGGAGGAAACATCAGTCATGATGGTTGGTATGAAGAAAGAAAGAATTATGCAGGCACTTGTCCAGTTACAATACCAAAAAAGAGGCGAAGAAAGAAATTTTAGAAGAGTTGCTGACTATTCTATGCCAAACGTCTCTGAAAAAGTAGTGCGTATTATTATCAGTTATGTAGATTATATCAAAAGAGTGGTTTGGAGTGAAAGATAAAATGCATATTCTTTTTGTTTCTCAATATTTTTATCCTGAAGTTTTTAAAGGAAATGATATAGTTTTTGATTTTGTTAAGAAAGGTCATCAAGTAACAGTACTTACTGGTAAGCCTAACTATCCTAAAGGAAAATTTTTTGAAGGATATAGTTTTTTTAACAAGAAAGAGGAAATTATATATGGCGCAAAAATAATTCGTACACCAATTTTTCCTAGAGGAAATGGGCGAGGTTTGTCAATAATATTGAATTACCTTTCATTCGTATTTTTCTCTTATTTTACATGTTTATTTAGGATTAGAGAAAAATATGACCTTATATTTGTTCAACAATTATCTCCGGTTACAATGGCACTGCCTGGTCTATGGATAAAAAGGCGACAAAAAATACCGCTATATCTTTGGGTTTTGGATTTATGGCCAGAGAGTTTAGTCGCAAATTCTAATTTTAAGAGTGGAGTGATTATTGGTATTATAGAAAAACTGGTTAAAAAAATCTATAATGCCTCTGACATTATTCTTATTAGCTCAAAATATTTTAGAAAAGCTATTTTAGATCGATGTGACGACAAAAATAAAAAAATAGTTTATTTTCCAAATTGGGCCGAAGATGTATTTACCAACCCTAAAAAAGCCACAGCACAGATCCCTCAAATGCCCAAGGGATTTAATATTGTGTTTGCGGGGAATGTTGGTGACTCTCAAGATTTTGAATCAGTGTTAAAAGCTGCCGAGTTAACAAGAAACCTGCCCATAAATTGGTTGATTATAGGGGATGGAAGAGCATTAAGTTGGATTAGATCAGAAATAGAAACTAAAAAATTAGATCGTATTTATGTTTTAGGTGCATTTCCATTAGAAACGATGCCAATTTTCTTTTCTAAGGCAGACGCAATGTTGGTGTCTTTAAAGGATATTCCAATTTTTGCTTTAACAGTGCCTGCAAAAGTTCAAGCCTATTTAGCTTCGGGAAAAGTAATTCTAGGAATGTTAAATGGAGAAGGGAATATATTGATAAATGAGAGTAAAACAGGAATAGCTGTTAACTCGGGAGATTATAGAGCATTGGCTGAAGCCTCCACTAAGTTAGTTAATCTTGAACCGTCAAAAATTAGAATCATGGAGGAAAACAGTATAAATTATTACAATGAACATTTCGCAAAAGAAAAGCTATTTAATCAATTAGAGTCGTTGTTTTTAACTTAAAAATGCATGTATAATTATGATTTTCAGCTATTAATTAAAGATAATTACCTGTTTTTTAGTTAATAGATATAATGCACTCTATAGATAAGTATTCTAATAAGACGATATCTGATTAAATTAGTTTAGATCCATCAATAATGTTTCAAGGAGAATAATTATCTACCTCTACATCATGTCGTTACTAAGTTCGCTTCTTATCTTATCCTTCCTACTTTTAATAGAACTGATTTATTTCAAAATTGCAGATCGTTACAACATCATCGATAAACCCAACCACCGCAGTTCGCATAGCAGCATTACCATTCGTGGTGGCGGCATCATTTTTCCTTTGGCTGTTCTGGCATATTCGTTAGCCAACGGATTTCAAAATCTTTATTTTGTAATTGGCCTATTGGCGATATCCACCATTAGTTTTTTAGATGATATCCTAACCCTCAACAACAAAGTTCGTTTAAGTGTGCACCTTACTTCGGTATTGTTGCTTTTTTTTCAATGGGATATGTTTAGTCTCAGCTGGTATTGGCTGCTGATAGCACTCATTTTCGTTATTGCCACCATCAACGCTTATAATTTCATGGATGGCATTAACGGTATTACGGGCGGCTACAGCTTGCTTACCATCGCTACGCTATACTATATTAATACACAGGTTATAGCGTTTACCTCTAACGAACTTTTAATTGTTGTAGCACTATCGTTAATCGTTTTTAATTTCTTCAACTTTAGAAAAAAAGCCAAATGCTTTGCAGGCGATGTCGGCAGTGTAAGTATGGCATTTATTGTTGTTTTCTTTATCGGTCAGTTGATATTAACCACACAAAATCTGTCCTATATTCTGTTGCTTCTGGTGTATGGTACAGACACCGCTTTTACCGTTTTATTCAGAAAAATAAGGAAAGAAAATATTTTCGAAGCGCACCGGAGCCATTTTTACCAATACCTCTCCAACCAATTGAAGTATACACATATTTTTGTGTCTTTCATTTACATCATGGCGCAGTTATTGATAAATATTGCTTTAATTGTATTGATTGACACTAATATGCTGTATGTTGTAGGGGTGTTTTTAGTATTTGTGCTCCTCTACCTTGTACTGCGTTTTGTCTTAGAAGGGAAGCAAAAGTTGTTGGTGTCTTATCATCATTAGTAGTGTAAAATTTTTGATGGAATATAATTATTGTTGTACCTTAGCTCAAATTAGTTGCTTTGTTTGGTAAAATAAATATTGTCCCTCGGTGGATTATCTTCTTGCTCGATTTAGGTATTTGCGCAATATCTCTAACTATAGCGTACGCTGTTAAACTAAATCTCGCACTTACAGAAATAGATCCCGTTGAATTCAGTAGAAATATTCTTATCATTACTGCTATTAGTGTAGTAGTTTTCTTTAACGTAAAAACCTATTCGGGCATTATTCGTTATACCAGCGCACAGGATACTTTCAGAATTCTATTTGCAGTAATCATTAGCAATGGTATTTTTTCGGTACTTAACTTTTTAATTACCGCATTCGGCTACCATCCTTATATTTCGAATACGGTTTTAATCGTCAATTTACTTACTTCTTTTCTGTTATTGATTACCTATAGGGTACTGATCAAGTATTTCTTTATGTATATCAAAAATTTAAACCTTGATAAACGTAAAGTAATAGTTTATGGTGCAGGCGAAGCGGGATTGGCTACTAAAAGAACGTTTGATCATGATGGCAAGGTAAATAAAACCATTATGGCCTTTGTTGATGACGACGAGCGTAAGGTGGGTAAAGCCATTGATGGAATTAAGATCTTAAGTGCACAACGTTTAGAAGAGCTCATTAAAGAGCACGAAGTGGATGAAGTTATTTTTGCATCCTACACCATTCCAATAGAAAGAAAAAATAAGATTGTGGATGTTTGTTTGGAGCATGAGGTAACTGTGTTAAACATTCCACCACCAGATGCTTGGCAAGGGGGCAAACTTAACAAGTCGCAGATACAGAATATCAATATCGAAGACTTGCTTAATCGTAAGCCAATTGAGATTGATGTAAAGGAGCTTCAAAATCAGTTAAAGGACAAACGCATTTTAATTACGGGTGCTGCAGGGTCTATAGGTAGTGAAATTGTTAGGCAACTAATTAAATTTGAGGTAGGTTTGATTATCCTTAGCGACCAATCGGAAACTGCCCTGCACGATATTTACCTAGAGCTAGAAGAGAACCATAAAAACAATAACTTTCATGCTTTTATTGGCGATGTAAAGGATGAAAGAAGGATGATCCATCTTTTTGAGATGTACAAGCCTCATTATGTGTACCATGCTGCTGCTTACAAGCACGTGCCTATGATGGAAGATAATCCTTCTGAAGCGATTAAAAACAATGTAATGGGCACTAAAATGATTGCAGATTTATCTGTGAGATACGGTGTTCAAAAGTTTGTGATGGTGTCTACCGATAAAGCAGTAAACCCTACCAACATTATGGGGGCTTCAAAACGGATTGCTGAAATTTATGTGCAGTCGCTTAATAATTCGCTTAGCCAAAAAGATTTTATTTACAGTAACGGCTTAAGCTATATTAACAGCTTAGAAGTAAAACCGATAACCAAGTTCATCACCACCAGATTTGGAAATGTATTGGGCTCTAATGGTTCGGTTATTCCCCGCTTTAAGCAGCAGATAGAAAAAGGTGGTCCTGTTACGGTAACACATCCAGAAATTACCCGTTATTTTATGACCATTCCCGAAGCTTGTAGGTTGGTTTTAGAGGCCGGCTGCATGGGTAATGGTGGAGAGATTTTTGTGTTTGATATGGGCAAGTCGGTAAAAATTGTAGAGCTTGCAAGAAAAATGATCCGTTTGGCGGGCTTAGTCCCTAATCAGGATATTAAAATACAATACTCTGGTTTAAGGCCTGGAGAAAAACTTTTTGAAGAGCTGCTAAACGATAATGAAAATACCATGCCTACGCATCATGAAAAAATCATGATAGGAAAAGTTAGAGAATACTTATTTACTGAAGTAGAAGAGCAGATTTATTCGCTCTTGAAATATGCCAAAGTAAATGACGATAGGCAAGTGGTAATTGGCATGAAAAAAATGGTTACAGAATTTAAAAGTAAAAATTCGGTATTTGAAGAGCTGGATGGCCTAATAAACGAGTAATTTAACAAACCCTTATCGAGCAGAGCTAAAAGCTAGATAAACTTTCTGGATAAGGCATAAACTTCTGAAAGGATTTTATATTCCAATAAAACCATCATCATTTTGCCAATCATAAATCAATAATGAATAAATAGAGCTTGCGAGTTCTTGAACACCAAAGCATGACAGCAACTTGTGAGAAAATCATGATAGCTTCATAACCATTGAAAACAAATTTATATTTATGAAAAAATGTCTACTAACGGCCATATTTATGGCCCTTTTTATATTTTGCGCAATAGCCCAAGAAACCAGCACAGCTAATCAAAATATTTTACATGATTACCAGCTGTATCAAAAGCTTAATCGCTCGGTGTACGATACGCAAAGCAAATTTCACTCTTCTATCCGAGGGTTTTATTCAGATGATGCGAAGTTAAAAACAGCTTACGATTCGTTAATGAATTATGGGGTAGACACCCTAAATAGACGTAGCTGGGTGCATCGCAAACTTTTTCAAGAGCATTTGTTAGAATTTAAAACTAATGAATATCATATCTATGCAGACTTTCTGGCCGATTTCCAGATTGGGAGGGAGTTTGAAGGTGAACGAACCACTTGGTTAAACACTAGAGGTTTTCAAATTGGTGGAAACATTGGCGAGAAGTTCTCTTTTTATCTCAATGGATTCGAAAACCAAGGTAAGTTTCCGGGCTATGTAGATGATTTTATTGTGGCCAATCAGGTAGTACCGGGGCAAGGCTTTGGTAAGTTAGAGAAAGATACCAAAGATTGGAGCTACGCCTCTGCCTTACTCTCATACACGCCCAACAAATACCTAAATTTTGCTTTGGGTTACGATAAGAATTTCATAGGCGATGGCTACCGTTCTATGTTGCTCTCTGATGTATCTTCCAATTATTCTTTTTTTAGGCTAAGAGCCACTTTGGGCAGCTTCCAGTATCAAACCATTTATGCCTATATGCTGGATCCAGGAGCACCAAAACTTACTGCCGACAGAAGGCTGGGAGATAGAGCGAAATGGATGGCTGCCCATTATTTGGACTGGAATGCTACCAATAAATTATCGATAGGATTTTTTCAGACCGTAACTTGGGCTGATGCAGAGGTGGAAGGTAAACGAGGCTTCGATTTTAACTACATTCATCCATTTATATTTTTAAGGCCGGTAGAGAGTTCGCACTTTTTTTCGCCAGATAAAATGCGCTTAGGACTTAATGTGAAGTACGAGTTGCTAGAGAAAACTGCGTTGTACGGACAGTTTATGTTTGATGAGTTTACCGCCAAGGAGTTTTTTGCTGGTAATGGCTATTGGGCAAATAAGTGGGCCATTCAATTAGGATTTAGAGGTTCTGATCTTTTTAAAGTGAAGCGCTTGAATTACTTGGCAGAGTTTAACACCGCACGTCCTTATACCTATGCCCATTTCGATAGGTTGTCTAATTACTCTAATTTTAATCAGCCTTTGGCGCATCCTTTTGGTGCCAACTTTAAAGAGTTTTTAGGTATTTTAAATTATAGCGTAAAACGATTTGATTTTCAGGGACAGGCATTGTATGCAAACTATGGGCTAGATGCTGATGGAACTAACTATGGTAAAAATATATTCAAGAGCTACGATACTCGCTCTGTTAACTATGGTAGCCATATTGGACAGGGTATAGCGACTGATTTATTTTTAATACAGGGGAAAGCAGCTTATTTGTTAAATCCTAAATATAATGTAAGACTGGAACTTGGCGGTTTACTTAGAAAAGAGAAAAACAGTTTGTACAACAATAAAACAGCTATGGTTACTTTCGGGTTGAAAACCAGCTTTAGAAACTTGTATTACGATTTTTAATATTTACGATTTAGGAAATTTCATAACGGCGAAGCTTTCACTTTGGCCCGGAACAGAAACAAATAAAAAAACAATCACTTTGCGTCGATTTTTTTGTGTTATAGCCTATTAGCTTGTAAAACTGACCCTGAAATAAATTTGCTTCGCAGCTATTGCATGGTCAGGGTGACGCTAAATCGACGCGTCGTCATGCTGAATTTATTTCAGCATCTGCTTGCAAATTTAATAAGCCTTCTGCAACATAAAATAAAAAAGTCCCGATTATTTAAAAATCGGGACTTTTTTATTTCTTGCTCAAATAATCTTGATAGGCTAAATTTAAGCCCTCTTCCAATTCTATTTGATGTTTCCAGCCTAGGTTGTGGAGCTTGGTCACATCCATCAATTTTCTTGGTGTTCCGTCTGGTTTAGTGATATCAAACACTAACTCTCCCTCAAATCCTACCGTTTTCTTTACAGCCAAAGCCAAATCTTTAATGGTTAAATCTTCTCCGGTACCAATATTAATTAAGTTGGGCTCATTGTAATTTTCCATCAAGAAATAACAGGCATCTGCTAGGTCGTCGGCGTATAAAAACTCACGCATTGGCGAACCCGTTCCCCAAATAATCACTTCTTTACTTCCGTTGTTTTTAGCTTCGTCGAACTTTCTAATTAAGGCAGGTAATACGTGCGAATTTTCTGGGTGGTAGTTATCGTTAAGGCCATACAAATTGGTTGGCATTACCGAAACAAAGTTACATCCGTATTGGTCTCTATAGGCATCGCACATTTTAATACCCGCTATTTTAGCGATGGCATAAGGCTCGTTTGTGGGTTCTAAGGTGCCAGTTAACAGATAATCTTCTTTTAGCGGCTGTGGAGCCATTTTTGGATAAATACAGCTGGAGCCTAGAAACATCAGTTTAGTTACACCGTTTAGATAAGATTGGTGGATCACGTTGTTCTGTATCGCTAAATTCTCATACAAAAAATCGGCCCGGTAAGTGTTGTTGGCTACAATGCCGCCTACTTTTGCAGCTGCTAAGAAAACATAATCAGGCTTTTCTGTAGCAAAAAAATCAGCGACAGCTTGTTGGTCTCTTAGATCAAGTTCTGAAGAAGTTTTAGTAACAATATTTTGGTAACCTTCTTTTTGAAGCTTACGATAAATAGCAGAGCCTACCATTCCACGGTGGCCTGCTACAAAAATTTTAGAATTCTTTTCCAATGTGTCTGTTTTAGTAAGTAGCGTCATCTCGACTGGATCGCAGCGGAATGGAGAGAACTTTAAACTTTACCATTCCGATATTTCGTGTTCCAAATCTTTCCACTCTTTATTAAACTTGTTAATTAAGTTCTCTTTCTTACTTCTATTCCATTTTTTTAACTGCTTTTCTCTATTTATAGCTTCCTCGATAGTTGGAAATACCTCATAATAAATAAAAAGGTTAAATTATAACGTGAAGTGAAAGAATTAGGATAAACTTTATTTTTGTGCTGGTATATTCTACTTCTCAAATCAGAACTAACCCCTATATATAAGGTACTTCGCTGGTGGTTAGCCATAATATAGATGCAACCTCCTCGTTTCATTATTTAAAATCAAAGATTTCTCCGCTCGCTACGCTGCGGTCGAAATGACGACTCTTTAGTATGGGCCTCCTAAGAAGCCATTATTTTAGTTGGTCTGCTTACTGCTATTTTCTTAACCGCTTGTATAATTGCCTGAGTGTCGTAACCACAAAGCGCCCATAGTTCTGGTTGTTCTCCGTGTTCTACAATCTCATCCGGAATACCGAGCCTAGTTACATTAGATTTATAACCGTTATCAGCCATAAACTCCAATACAGCGCTACCCATTCCACCTTGTAAACATCCATCTTCTACTGTAACCACATTTTTAAAACGGGTAAATACCTCGTGAAGTAGTTCTTGGTCTAAAGGCTTAACAAAACGTAAATCATAGTGCGCTGGGTTAATACCATCGCTGTTTAATTCTTTGCAGGCTTCTACGGCAAAATTACCTACGTGGCCAATGGTTAAAATCGCTACATCCTCTCCGTCGCATATTTTTCGGCCTTTGCCAACTTGTAATTCGTTTAATGGGCGTTTCCAGTCTGGCAACATACCGTTACCTCTTGGGTAGCGAATGGTAAACGGGCCTTTGTTTTCTAACTGGGCAGTATACATCATATTGCGCAATTCTTCTTCGTTCATTGGTGCAGCCACGGTCATGTTAGGAATGCAGCGCATAAAGGCCAAATCGTAAGCACCATGATGTGTTGCCCCATCAGCGCCAGCTAAACCAGCTCTGTCTAAGCAAAATACTACGTTCAAGTTTTGTATGGCCACATCGTGGATCACTTGATCGTAAGCCCGTTGCATGAAGCTAGAGTAAATGTTACAGAAAGGAACCAACCCTTGCGTAGCTAAACCAGCAGAAAAAGTTACGGCATGTTGTTCGGCAATACCTACGTCAAAAGCACGGTCTGGCATAGCTTTCATCATGATGTTCAATGAAGATCCAGAAGGCATAGCCGGTGTAATCCCAACAATTTTCTTGTTCGCTTCTGCCAATTCTACCATGGTATGCCCAAAAACATCCTGGTATTTTGGAGGTTGTGGTTTGTCTGGAATAGATTTTTTAATCTCTCCAGTAATTTTATCGAACAAACCTGGGGCATGCCATTTGGTTTGGTCTTTTTCTGCCAAGGCAAAGCCTTTGCCTTTAACAGTAACGCAATGCAATAATTTAGGGCCGGGAATATCCTTTAAATCTTTAATGATGGCAGCTAAACGCTTCACGTCGTGCCCATCAACTGGGCCAAAATATCTAAAATTTAATGCTTCGAAAAGGTTGCTCTGTTTCAGCAAAGTGCCTTTGATACTTTTTTGGATTTTCTTTACATACTTTTGTGCATTAGGGCCAAGCTCCGAAAGTTTGGTTAACACATTGAACACATCATCCCTAAAGCGGTTATAAGATTTAGAGGTAGTGATGCTCGTTAAGTATTCTTTTAACGCACCAACGTTAGGATCAATCGACATGCAATTGTCGTTTAGAATTACCAAAACGTTAGATTTTTCTATACCTGCATGGTTTAAACCTTCAAAAGCCAGACCGGCAGTCATTGCGCCGTCGCCAATTACAGCAACATGTTGCCTGTCTTTTTCGCCTTTGTAGTGTGAAGCCACGGCCATGCCTAAAGCAGCTGAAATAGAAGTAGAGGAGTGGCCTACGCCAAAAGTATCATATTCGCTCTCGCTGATTTTTGGGAAACCACTGATGCCGTTAATGATCCTGTTGGTATGAAACTGGTCTTTTCGTCCAGTTAAGATTTTGTGGCCGTAAGCCTGATGGCCTACATCCCAAACTAACTTATCGTAAGGCGTATTTAGGGCGTAATGTAAGGCAACAGTTAATTCTACTACACCTAAGCTTGCGCCGAAATGGCCTCCATTAACGCTCACTACATCAATAATATATTGGCGTAGTTCCTGACAAATCTGCTCCAGTTCCTCCTCACTATACTTCTTTAAATCCGCTGGATAATTTATCGTTGATAATAAAGTTCCTGTCTTAACTTCCATGCAATGTTAATAAAAGCACAAATTACGGTATTTTGTTTAATAAATTTATCAATAAAAGTTCCAAATTGGCAGATGGCTTAGCCCGAGGTGAATGAGAATGACTTAGTTATGCGCATTACATCATTGTATAACCTAAAATTTTGGTTATTTTTACCGAAACAAATACACATTTCCAATTTCAAGAATGAACAGAGACACATTAGTTTTCGATTTAATTGACAAAGAACTAGACAGACAAGAACACGGATTAGAGCTTATCGCTTCAGAAAACTTCGTTAGCAAACAGGTAATGGAAGCTGCAGGATCGGTATTGACCAACAAATATGCCGAAGGTTTACCAGGAAAACGCTACTATGGTGGTTGCCAAGTGGTAGACGAGATAGAAAACATTGCTATTGAAAGAGCTAAAAAGCTTTTCGGTGCGGCTTGGGTAAACGTACAGCCTCACTCTGGTGCGCAAGCTAATGCTGCGGTAATGTTAGCGGTAATCCAGCCTGGAGATAAAATTTTAGGTTTCGATTTGTCTCACGGTGGTCACTTAACCCACGGTTCTCCTGTTAATTTCTCTGGAAAACTATATCAACCTTTGTTCTACGGTGTGAAAAAAGAAGATGGCTTAATTGACTATGCAAAATTGGAAGAGGTAGCCTTGGCCGAAAAACCAAAGTTGATTATCTGTGGTGCTTCTGCTTATTCGAGAGAGTGGGATTATGCTTTTATCCGTAAGGTTGCCGATCAAATTGGAGCTTTAGTATTGGCAGATATTTCTCATCCGGCAGGTTTTATTGCTAAAGGTTTATTAACCAACCCGCTTCCACATTGCCATATTGTAACCACCACTACACATAAAACGTTGCGTGGTCCACGTGGTGGAATGATCATGATGGGAAAAGATTTCGAAAACCCATGGGGTTTAAAAACACCAAAGGGCGAAACCCGAATGATGTCTAACTTATTGGATATGGCTGTTTTCCCTGGTACACAGGGTGGTCCTTTAGAGCATATTATTGCTGCTAAAGCCATTGCTTTTGGCGAAGCTTTAACAGACGAGTATGGCAATTACATTAAACAAGTAGGTGCCAATGCACAAGCAATGGCCAAAGCATTTGTAGCTAAAGGTTACGGGATTATTTCTGGAGGTACAGATAATCATTTGATGCTAATTGACTTGAGAAATAAAAATATCACTGGTAAATTGGCCGAAAACGCTTTAGAAAAGGCAGATATTACTGTGAATAAAAATATGGTGCCTTTTGACGATAAATCTCCATTTGTAACTTCAGGATTTAGAGTAGGCACTGCTGCAATTACTTCAAGAGGTTTTAAAGAAACCGAGATGGCAGAAATTGTAGATTTAATTGATGAAGTATTGATGAACGCAGAAAACGAGCAAGTGCTGAGCAGTGTTAAAACTAAAGTTCAGGCCTTAGTAAGTCGTTTTCCATTATATAAATAGCTATATTAGATAGTTATTGCTAACTATTATGCTTAATGTCCCTTCTCCAAATTTGCAGGTTGAAGAACAGCGCTTAGCAGCACTGTATGCTTACGATGTGCTTGGAGAAGGGCTTAACAACGAGCTAGATAACCTGGTAAAATTAGCGGCGCAAATTGCGGCTACTCCAAAAGCCTATATTACTTTTGTTGATCAAGAAAACATTGTATTTAAGGCGTCGTATGGGCTGGTTACCAAAGAACGTATCTTCAACAGAAAAGGTAGCATCTGTCAGTTTGCAATGTATGCCAACAAGGTATACATTACTCCAAATATTCACGCTAGTACAGATTTTGAAGGCAGCCCATTATTATACTCTCCAGATCAAATCGTCTTTTATGCCAGTGTTCCTTTGGTAGATGCCGAGGGTTTCCCTTTGGGCTGTCTTTGTGTGGTAGACAATGTGGTTAGAAGCTTAACCTCTTCGCAAATCGAAGCTTTAGAAACACTTTCGCAACAGATTATTACCCATTTATCTTTAAGGAGAAAAAATTTGCAACTGGCTAAGCAAACGAAGCGCTCCGAAGAATTTGTGAATGTATTTGAAGCCTCTCCAGAAATTCACTGTATTTTAAATAGAAATGGTGATATTTTGTTTACCAACGAGGCGGCGTACAGATTGTTGGGCTATCAAAGAGAAGAAGTACTTGGCAGAAGTATGTGGAGCTTTTGCTATGCCGAAGATATTTTAAAGATCACGAGCCACATAGAAGAGGGGCTAAAGCTGGGGCAAAAGGAATTTTTACTAGATTTTAGAGTGGTAGATAAAACTGGCCAAGTAAAATGGTTAAGTTGGAGCATGGTGGCTAAAGAAGACCGCTGGTATAGCTATGGCAGAGATATTACCGAACGTAAGCGTTTAATTGCCGAGTTAACACATTTATCTTTTGTAGCGAGCAAGGTAAACAATGGTGTAGTAATTAGCGATAGTTATAATCGAGTAAGCTGGGCAAACGATGCTTTTACTGAGATTACTGGTTTTACTTTACAAGATATTCAGGGCAAGCCACTCGGCGATTTAATTAGGGGGCCAGAGACAGATTGGTCTGTAGTGGAGGAAGCCCGAAAGCTTACTACAGAGAAAAAATCTTTTACGGTAGATATCTTGGCCTACCGAAAGGACAAAACCAAGATATGGCTCTCTATCTATAGTACCATTATTCTCAGCGCCGATGGAGAACTAGAAACGGAGATTGAGATTATCATCGATATTACCGAGAAGAAAAAAGCAGCGCAAGAGTTAGAAGTACTTTCTACGGTGGCCAGCAAAACAAATACAGGTGTTGCAATATGCAACCAAGATGGAGCAATTGCCTGGGTAAATACTGCTTTAGCGCAGTTAATTGGCTATTCTTCTGCAGAGCTTGCTGGTAAAATGCTGGGTGATGTACTTTCTACAGATGAAACCGATAGGCAAGTAATTTTAAATGCAAGGGCAGCATCTGAGAACCAGAAATCATTTTCTATAGAAGTGTTGGCGCAAAAAAAAGACGGAACTTCTATTTGGTTGGCCGTAGCAAATACACCAATCATCAGCAGTTTGGGCAAGGTAGAGCGGTACATCGAATTAATTACCGATATTACTGAGCGGAAACAAGTAGAACGAGATATTATACAGGCCAAAGAACAGGCCCTGCAACTTAGCGAAGCTAAAGAAATGTTTTTGTCGGTAATGAGCCACGAAATACGCACGCCGCTAAATGCCATTATTGGTATGACGCATCTGCTCATCGAAAATGAGCCAAAGACATCTCAAATAGAGGATCTTAATATCTTAAAATTTTCTGGAGAGAATTTGCTGAATATCATTAATGATGTACTTGATTTTACCAAAATAGAAACAGGCAACCTTCGTTTAGAATTTTTGCCTGTCAATCTTCAGCTTCTGTGTACCGATATCATTAGCTCGTTACAAATTAATGCCAACAAACAGCAAAATGCCCTGGCCCTAAATTTCGACAAGCAAATTCCAAGTTCGGTGTTGGCAGATCAAACAAGGCTTTATCAGGTGCTCATGAACTTATTAGGTAATGCCATCAAATTTACCACTAAGGGCAAGGTAGAACTGTCGGTAAAAGCTCAACATGAGAACGAAAGTAGCGTAGCTATCTATTTTGAAGTGAAGGATAACGGTATAGGCATTCCTTCTGATAAGAAAGAATATATATTTGAGACTTTTACACAGGCCAGAGCAGACATCTCCGCAAAATATGGTGGTACGGGTTTGGGTTTGGCCATTACCAAGAAACTATTAAAACTATATCAATCAGAAATTAAAGTAGACAGTTTAGAAGGAAAAGGAACCTCGTTTTCTTTTGTGATTACCTTCGATAAGGTTTCGCCGGTAGAGAAAAAGGATACTGTAAAAGCTATAGCTTTTGAAGGCAAACGCATTTTGATTGTGGATGATAATGAAATCAATATCTTGATAGCCAAGCGTATTTTAATAAAATGGGGATTGAATATCGATTTCGCTTCCAACGGCTATAAAGCCATAGAGTGTATTACCAACCATAAATATGATCTTGTTTTTATGGATATCAAGATGCCTGGTCTAACGGGCTTCGAAACCACTACCATTATACGGGGTATGGAAGAGGAATATTACAGAAACCTGCCCATTGTAGCACTTACTGCATCAACCCTGCACAATGAAGAAAGCAAGTTTAAAGAAAGCGGAATGAATGGACACGTACTGAAGCCTTTTAGCCCTACAGAGATTAAAAAGGTTTTATCTCGATTTTTGATTTAAAGTAAAGGGCCGATATTCCGAGTGGAACTATCGACCCTTACCATCTAAATTAACGCTCTCGATATAATAAACGAGTAGCGTGGGTAAAAAGTTTTTAAAAAGTTGATATTTTTTAGTTGTCCTCGTAACAGCCTAATTCAGAAGGGAATAATCTTTCTTTTTCTAAGAGGTCTTTGCTTAGGTAGGTAGAGAAATAAGGATGCGAACTTAAGTTGATGCCTTTGTTTTTGGCAGGACTATTTTCGCTGGTCATAAAGTTTCCTTGTCGAGGGTTAATGAACAGCGGGTCTGCATTGATTAAATTTCCATTTCCGCTAAACTCTGCTTTAGTGGTTTTAATGAGGTTGTTTTTAAGCTCAATGGTAGATACTGCCGTAGATTTCTTTTCTATGGTTAGTTCGTCTTCTAAGCTGCCCCAAATGATATTATTGGTTAACGTTGCTTTTAGCGCTGCAAATTCTGTGCTGCTAATGAAGTCTGATAAATGAACTGCCGAGGTTCTACGGGCAAAGCTGTAATTATAGGCGCCAAAGGTATTTTGTGCCAGATCGTAATTGCCACCGCCAATGCCATAAATTAAATACTGCCCACAATTATGAAAAAGGTTATTGTAAGCTGTCAAATCGGTATGGTAACCTAAAAGCCCAACCACCTGCATATTTTTTACCACCGTGTTAGCCAATATCAGTTTAGGGTTGGTGTTAGAAGAAAGTGAGTCGACGGTAATGCCAGCAATGCCGTTTTTGATGGTGGCGTGGTTAATGATGGAGTTTTTGCTGCTGCCATAAAAATGGATGCCATTCCACTGGCCAGGCTCCTCTTCGTAAATGCGTTCGGTTCTATCGCTGGCAAACAAAATGCTGTCTTTTTTGGTACCTATTGCCGTCAAGGTTCCTTTTACATTCATGGTAGAGCCGTTATGAAACAGCACTCTTGTACCAGCAGCAATGGTAAGCTCGGTGTTTTCTGCTACAGTAACCGAATTGTATACAATGTAAGGCAATTGGCTATCCCAAGTAGTATTACTATTGATGGTGGAGTTGTTAACAAAAATTGCATTTTGTCCGTAAGCCACCAATGGGATTTTCTCTTTCTTTCCGTTAAAAAACAAAAGGATCGAGTCTTCTACAATAAAAGGCTGGTTAACTAGCGTGGGGTTAATGTTTACCCGCACCAAAACGTTAATCGAATCTTTCCCATTAATTTTTACGTTTTTACCGTTTGCCATTTGCTGGCCATTTACGTTGATGAGGAAAGGAGAGTTAGCACCGCCGCCTAGCTTGATCTCATCTAGATTGATGGCTTTTTCGTTATAATTAAATACCTTAAACCTGCGTACGGTAGAGCCCACCGACGTGAAAACGGTATCGAACAAAACACTATCTGTAGAAAAACTGAGTTTTACATTGGGGTCAAAAGTAATGTCCTCATCTTTATTGCAAGCAGCAAAAGATAAGGTAAGTAAGGCAAGTAAAACTAGGATTGTATATTTCATTATTCTGCAAATGCTACGGCAGCTATACTTAATTTTTTAATTCCGTTGTTTATTAAAACATTGCCACAAGCTTCTAAAGTAGCGCCGGTGGTAATTACGTCGTCTACTAAAAGAATGTGCTTGTTTAACAAATCAGTTTTGTTTTTAACGCTAAAAACATCCTGCATATTTTCATAGCGGGTATATCTTGCTTTTTTGGTTTGGCTTTCGGTAGATTTATTACGCGTTAAATTCTTAGTACCCACGGCAACTCCAAGTCCTTCTGCCAAACCAGTTGCAATATACTCACTTTGGTTGTAACCTCTTTGTCTTAATTTTTTTTCATGTAGCGGTACTGGAATGACTAGGTCTATATCAGCATACATTTCGCTTTTAAGTAGCCTGTTGGCAAGCAGTTTTCCTAGTGTTAGGCCTACCTCTGTTTTGCCTTTATACTTTAAGCTGTGGATAAGGTTTTGTACCTTGGTGCCCTTTTTAAAGTACAGCATGGCCATGGCAGCGTTTACTGGCATGCGGCCCCACAGTTGTTTGGCTACCAAATTATCTTCGTACAAATGGAAATCGGTGTATGGCAAATCGTAAAGGCATTTGGTACAGATATTTTTTTCGCCACGATACAACAGATTTCCACACCCATTGCATAAGTCGGGGAAAAGTAAATTGATTAAATCTTCTGTATAACGTTTTAAGGCAAACATGATACAAGTTAATGATTTTTAACGGATTGGGGAAACTACGTTTGTTGGTGTGTCAGTCTGAGCCTGTCGAAGACTAATTTTTTTGACTTAGCAGAAGTTTAAGTTCTTTTATTTCTTTGGCCTGTAAAGCGATAATTTCTTTTAAAGCAGCGATGTTACTTTTATCCAAAAAACTGGTTTAAGTTTTCCGCAGGGGGATTTATACCGATATCGCTGGTAGCTATAGACTTTTTCGTTGCCAAGCCACTTTAGCTATGCTAACTTCTTTTGGTGCAGTAGTTTCTATTTTATGATATAACACTGGCTTTCCATTTCTTATGGCTAGGGCTTGCATGAGGTTGGCTTGGTAATAAAGCCTGTCGAAAGAGGCAAAAATTTCTTGTTGGTTAGGCGTGGCCAAATAAAGTTGTGCAACACCTACCAACAAAAGCACACCATTGCTGAGCGGCGGAAATTCGAAATCGGCTGTCACTTCCTGATGGGTTACATCGAAATCTGCGAGTAAATTATCGGTAGCTTCTAGCGTCAACTGCTCGTTATCTTCATTTAATTGGTAAATATAGAAGCGCATTGCCATTTGCCTTGCTCTTTCTACAAACCTATGGGCAGGCAGTTCAAATTTAGCTACGCTAACACTTGCTTTGCCCGTTGTAGGCGCTGTAGTTAGGCCAATCTTTATCCCTAACCGATCTTGCCATGCGCTGTAAGGACTTAAGCGCCATTTTGTAAGCTTGTCTACATTGCCAGCACTTAATTTTTTGGCTCCTAAAGCATTTTTCTTATCGCTATGATATACCTCTACCAATAGCTTGCTAAGGTTTTGGAACACGCTTCTTTTACACAAGTGTTTTTCATGTAATTTTAATGGTGCATAAATTTGAGACGCCCATTTGGAAGCTTTAGCAAAATCTACACCGGTCAGTTTAGAATTGGCAGCAAGTGAATAAGCTTTGTCTTTTGCCTTTTGATTTCTTTTCATTATATTTAAGCCTAGGTTCTACCCTAAATATACGGAAAAGTCCTTTGAAGTCCATTCAACTCCCTTTAAGTCCCTTCAATATCCCTTCATTTAGTGCATTGCTTCGATGGTGGCCCAGTGTTGACCCGTTGTTGCCGGCCTTTTGGTAGGGCTTGGTTTTGTAGAAGCTAGGTATTTGCTTATTAACTCGTTTAAGGCTATTCGTCGATTTTGCAACATTTACCGAAGGAGTTGCGAAGCAGGTAAAAATCATATTGGACGATGTGTTTTAGGTGCTAGTTGGTCTAGAGATGCTGCAAAACAGGATGGTTTTTTTTAGTTTGTTTGGTTGAATAATGAACAACCCGCAAATTAGCTAAGGCCCAAACTGGACCGAACTCGCAGCCAATGGTGTAAAATACCATCTAACGGTTGTTTTTTACCTTTCTTTATTTTCTATATATTTGGGATATGGAAAACGCTACTAAACCAACCCGCACCCCGTCTGGCTTAAGCGATTTGTCTAGCGCAAGCATTAGCGTAGCGGTGCTTGTGCTTTTGTATAGTCTGAAATAGGCCCAAGCAAATGCTTGCGCCAGAGTGGGTTGCAACATACCAATCATTGAAAAGAGGCACTTATTTGAGTGATTTGGGAGGGGATCTTAAGCAAACTGGGGTTAATATAAAAAATGCTGCGATAGCCGATTGGAATTATACTACTAAAACTCCTATTGTCCAACAATTAAAGGATAGAGGTAATCAGCTAGTTCAACCCCAAACGTTAGAACAGGCAGTTACCATGTATATTGGCTCAAAGATACCCAATAATATAGGTACCAGAGACAATCTTTTGCGAGTAAGTACTGTAAAAGTTGTTAAGACGGAACTTAGCAGGTTACAAAATACTTTTGATAATTTAGTTGAAAGTGATTTAATTTCAAAATATAAAGCTTTAGATCCAAAATTAAAATATGGATATACTGGATCCTTTAAAACAGGAGTAGTTGGAAATACAAGCAAGCCAACATTTGGTAATCCAATTAATCTCGAAAAATTTGATATTGATTTTTGGATTGAAAGTGACGTTCTTTATAAGAAATTTGGACCAAATTTACGTGCAGACCCCCAATTTAGAAAAGTCTTGGCGGAAACTCCAGGTTTCGAAGGTTTGAAGCCTAATAAAGAAGGTTTTTCAATAAAGTTTAAGCCTAACAATTAATACTTAAAACTATATGATATATAATGGAGCAAAAGCTAAAATTTATTTAAAATATAAAGGAAGTATAGAGGATATCTCAAAAGTGATTAGTAAAGGTATGATACTCCCAGAATTTTATTTTGAAACGGATGAAGAGTATCCACATAATGTTACTAGCAATTGCGAAGCTCTAGGTTTTTCTATTTGGTTAAACAAGTTAACAGATGAAAATGACTTTAATTATATTTTAGAGATTGAAACTAACTTGAGTTTAGAGGAATCTTTTAATGACTTGCTTTGTGATTTGTCACCTTGGTTAGCAAAATATGTATCAGAAATATGTGGGATAGAGACTTTTGTTAATATCTGACCTTAGTCTAGCGCAAGCATTTGTGGCTGTTGCCCCAGTCTGGCTTAAGCGATTTGTCTAGCGCAAGCATAAGCGTAGCGGTGCTTGTGCTTTTGTTTACAGTCTGAAATAGGCCCAAGCAAATGCTTGCGCCAGAGTGGGAATGAATTACCGTTAAATAAAGAAAGAGACAAAAGATATAAAACACAGTAATGATGGAAATAAAAATTTTAGATTCTGCTTATATTGTTGGATTTAACTCGGATACAAATTTTCTTAGAAATCAAATTAGAATTAAAATTTTTGAAAGTGTTGGCAAGGTTGTTTTACAAGAACTGACAGGGTGGAAGTTATATATTTATTTTAGATATAATAACGTCGAAGATATTTTGATTTATCTAAAAGGAAGGTCAGTTCCACAAACAAAAGAAAAAGAGATAACGATTCACATTCCGATGCCTATTAGAAATAAAGTGGATTGGGGAGTGGCAAAGGAAGATCATATTTATGATAATCCCAAGCATCTAGATGATAAGTTGAAAAATTTTGATCAATTATCGGTTGATTTTTCAAAATTTCTTAAAAGGGAAGATTATATAGCCGATTGTATGTGGCGAGCAGTTATACATTGTTTTAAAAAAGGTTTCAAAATTAATGGAATTGAATTAAAAATGGATATGTAATTCCGTCTGGTTTAAGCTTTGTCTAGCGCAAGCATAAGCGTAGCGGTGCTTGTGCTTTTGTTTACAGTCTGAAATAGGCCCAAGCAAATGCTTGCGCCAGAGTGGGGCAATGTACTGGCCGTGGTTAACGATAACGTTACTCCAGCTGGCAATGGTACCTATCAGGCCAATGTAATTAGTGCAAACGATTATTACGCATTTGGTAGCCAAATGCCGGGAAGAAGTTTTAACTTAGGGGGTAGTTACCGATACGGCTTTAACGGCAAGGAGAACGACAACGAGGTTAAGGGCGAGGGCAACCAGCAGGACTACGGCATGAGGATTTATGACCCGAGGATTGGAAGGTTCTTAAGTATGGATCCGATAATGTCTCAATACCCTGCGCTAACACCTTATCAGTTCTCTTCTAATAGTCCGATTGCGAACATTGATCTTGACGGATTAGAGGCCAAACTTGCAATCTCTGGTGTAGGGGGTGATAATACTGCATACGAATCTGACCATGCAGCATCATTTTCTAATCGAGCGATGGCATTAAAGTCGTTTGGATTTAATCCAGTAGCTGTACATAGTGGACAAACCATTATAAATGAATTAAAAAAAGCTACAAAAACAGAAGGTAGCATATCTGCAATTGTAAGTTTTGCTCATGGCGGAGCTACGGCAATCTTCTTAAACAACGATGATGGATTGTATATGTCTAATAGACTTGCAGGAGGGGCTGCACAGGGAAATGTCAGCCAAATTGCTAGAGCAATAAATAAAGGTGAAATAAAATTTGCAACGGGAGCGATATGGATATTTGCTAGCTGTAATGCGGGTAATTCCAGTGAAATAATTAAACAAACGCAACAACCAGTTGGCGACTATAATTTAGCAAGAAATGTGGCAGGTTCACTAGGAATTAAAACAATCGGGGCAAGAGGTTTTGTATCGCCTTTACACGATAGAAATGGTAATGAAACTGGAGTACAGGAAGCTGGTCCATATAATGGTGTTAGTTACGAAAATATGGGTTTTGTTTTATTTGAGCCTATAACTACCACTACGGTGAAAAAAGTTAATAAAACTATTATGGGGATATCAATTCCATTTACTGAAAAGGAGATAAAGGAAACAAAAATCACCGTTAAAGAAACATTTTTAGGTAAAACGATAAATCCAAGTGATTATGTACAAAAATAAATTTCTATTCCCAGTTTTGTGCGTGTCTATGTTAATGTTTTTTTTAGACTGTAACACAGATAATAGGGGATATGGGTATACAAGTGCGGGTGCTAATAAAGCGCTGTCGACTAAGATTTGCACAAAAAAAATTTTGAAGTTTGCCGATGCTTTACTCTTGGATACATCTAAGAATATTAACAAATATTTTAGTGATGATAAATTTCCAATCAATGAATGTAATTTCAAAAATATCAGAGACGATGTTGTCTTCAAGACATCTATTATATTGATTATATTAAAGCTACATAAATATCAGCTCCAACGTGGACAAAAGGACAAAGTGCTTTTATATCCTTTTCAAAGTATGTCGACATTTGCAGCGAATGTTGTAAATGAATATGCTCTGCTTTTATATGGAAAAGAAATGTATTATGATGAAACTCTTTTTGTTAGTAGTGTAATGACGTACATCAAAAGATATCCTAGTTTGCTAAAATCTCCATCTCTAAATAAAGAATATAAAGAATGCTTGTTTCTTACCGATAAACCCTAGTCTGGCTTAAGCGTTTATTCTAGCTTAGTCTAGCCCTTGTCTAGCTTAAGCGATTTGTCTAGCGCAAGCATTAGCGTAGCGGTGCTTGTGCTTTTGTATAGTCTGAAATAGGCCCAAGCAAATGCTTGCGCCAGAGGGGGTTCGAACAAAGTAAAGGTTCAATTAATATAGTTGTAGATAAATAATGGAAATGTTTAATTTAGAAGCCAGTATTATACCTGGAGTTGAACTTGGAGGTATAAACTTACATACTCATATTGCAGTTTTTCAAAGGGAGCTTGATTTGTCGTTGGCATCAAAAAAAATAACAGCGGATGTCCGAACTCCTTCTTTGGTATCTTATAATTTTCATGACACATTATCCATTGTTTTTGATTTGAACAACGGTAATGTCGCTCAGCTAATTGCAAAGAAATTCTATAAAGGTTTTTTCGATGATACCATTGGTGTTGGAAGTAAATTAGATACCCTGTTATTAAAAGGTTATAGACTTTTGATAGATGATTTTGAAGGTCTTATTTATATAAAAGGTAGTCCTGGCATTTGTTTCGAGCTATTGGATGCGAATTTTTTGATTAGTGACTTGCCCAATCAAATAATCAATCAAATAATTATATATAATCCTAAAATGGATGATGAGTTGTTATTACAGTCATTTGATGAATTCCCTATCTAGCTTAAGCGTTTTGTCTAGCCCCGTCTGGTTTAAGCGATTTGTCTAGCGCAAGCATTAGCGTAGCGGTGCTTGTGCTTTTGTATATAGTCTGAAATAGGTCCAAGGGCACCTATCGTCCATCAGAAGATGCTGCTCAAGCTGGCCTGAGTGTCGCTTATAAAGAAGGGAGCGCTCTCCAGATGATATTGTTGGAGCATAGACAGTTTATCTCTACAGGACGTGGGGCTGCTGCAAAAGCTTTTAGGGCAACAGAAGCCAGTCTGTTGAAGCAAGGTAAATTTATGGAGGCTTTCGATATGAATGCAGTTAGTATTAGAGGTCAATATGGGAACAAATATGATGGAGCGTTAAAAGAAGCTAGAGACTATTATGAAAAAAATATTGTTCCAAAACTAAAAGAACAACAAAAAGGAAATTAAATTATGAATATTGAGCCATTTTTAAAGGTTGGAGATTTATATTTTGCAGATAGCAGAACGCAAATAAGAAGTAAATTAAATGAAAGCTATACTGAGGGTCTAAATGAATTTCAGGGGATTAAGGATTATTACGACCATTTTCTAACTTCCGAAGTCCTTGTGTATTATGATGAAAAAGACCATATTTCAGCATTTGAATTCTATAAAGGGCCAATCAGCTTTAATGGGATTGATCTTTTGGTCGAGCCTTACGGAAATCTTGTTAAGTTATTTGCTGGCCTTGATACAGATTTAAAAATAGAAGAAACAGGGTTTTCATCAAGAAAATATGGAATAGGAGTTGAAGCTGTTTATGCTGCGACTGAAGATCAAATGGCTTCTTCAGACTCCGTGATTGTTTTTAAAAAAGGGTATTATGATAAATTAGATAAAATATTGTCCTCTATTTGATTGTCTAACTAGTTGAAACCCCGTCTGGTTTAAGGCGTGCCGTGAATGAATAATAAGGTTGTATTTATTAATCAATGTTGGATTAAAGATGATGGTAGGTTCATCACAGTCGTTGTGCAAGCGGAGGATGTAAACCGCCTTTCGGTGCTAAAGGAGTAATTCGATGGTATTGAACGGAAAGGGGAAAAGGCAAGCAGGACTGGTCAGGTGCGGATAAGGGAGATGAATGCAAATGAACCATCGATGAAGTAATGAGATAGAGATACCCATTGCCAAAAGTCGGTTTTCTTAAGGGCTGATGAGGATTGTAGCGGCTACTTGCCTACTGGCTACAAGGCAATCGTTTAGAGGTGGCATGACCCTTATCCAGGCTTTTATCCGGAACACGGGAAGTCCGTCTGGCTTAAGTGGAGTTGCTTACAAGATACAGGTTTTGGAGATTGCTCCGGAAACCTATATCTCCCTATGCTTACGATCAAATCTATTTCACTTCAAGCAATCCGATTAATTCTTTGCGTCCGTTTATGGCATAAAATGCCAATTGGTGAGTAGACATTTTTATTGAAGCGTTTACGGCCGGAATAAGCGGTGTCTGTTTTCTGTCGATGATGATTTTCCTAGATACGTTGCCTTGGGCATCTATAATAGCCATAGCCAAGTTTGCATCAACTGATCCTAAAAGTTTTCTGCCACCTATTCCAAAATTTGTCTTTTTGGGTTTAGCTGCGATGTCTTGTTTAAGGTTATCACTGGCATCGTTATAAAAAAACAATAGCTTGTCTTTGTACACCAAAGTGTTAAAGCTAGATACATGATCGAGATCTGCCACATCCTGGAATTTTGGGATCCTTGTGATCAACTTTTCTCCGTTAGCTTTAATATTGATGTCGATGATGTTGCCGTGTACAAATATCAATGCGCTCGGTCTGGAGTTTGCCCTTGGGTCTGGCCCAACTGTAAAACCGGTAGGGGTAAGTCTGCCTTTGGTAAACTCCAGCAAGAAATCGCGGTCGCCATTTTCTCGGGTTTCCATCTTCACAAACTTAAAGTAGGGGCTTAATCCGCCATCTTTTTTGTTGTTGCTACCCTGTTCATCTTTTTCCATGCTTTGGAGCAGTGTAGCCGCAAACTCGCCAGTACTTGTGATTTCGGCGTTAGTAGCACTTACCTTAAAAATAACGTAGCCATTGATATTCCCTTCGGGTTTTTGTTGGTATAATCCAAATAAGGTCAATTCGTTTTTTTCCTCTTTAGCTAGGGCTATAGAGTGGATAAATCTATCGCCAGTATTTAGCGGTAGTTCTTTTTGGGTCGTTTCCCCTTTATCAAACCATAACAGCTTGGTGCTATAAGCAGGTAATTTCTTTCCGCCTTGTGTAATATGCTCATCTTGTGTTCCCTTATCAAAATGCTTCACTAAAAGTACTACCCTGCCATCGTTGGTTATGCTTTCGCTAAGCACTACCATATCTTTGCCTTTATTGGGTAAGTCTATAGTTTTATCCCAAAGTTTTTTCATTGCTTCGTCATAAACGCCTAGGTAATATTTGCCAGTTCCCGAGCGATCATTTGGAGCTCCTGTTAACAGCAACTTGGTAGAGTCAGCAGAAAGTTGATATTTAAAAATGGGCTGTTGAGCCTCCTTATCGGCAGCTAGGCTAATGAGGTTGGTGTTTTCTCCCTTGTTTTCAAAAGAATTGATGTCTAAGGCCTGGCAATAGAAGCCTGTACTTTTAAGTTTTTTGTCATACATATTGGTAAAAAAGTAGAGGTGGTCCTTAGTGGTAAGTATACCGCTAGATTTTGTTTCTTTATCGGCTATAGAGATGGACTGCTGGTTAGTCTCTTTCAATTCTTTATTGTGCACCGTAATTTTTGGTATTAGGGATATGCCCCCGCTAAATGTGGGTACAAGGCTTAACTTAAAGATTTTACCTTCGCTGCCGCGGGCAAGCGAGTTGGAGGCAGAACCCATTCCGCTGTCGGTACTCCATGATAAACTTACCTGTTGTGCTTGGGTAAAGGAAACTGCGGCAATGGCCACAGCTGAGAGAATTATTTTTTTGAGCATGATGATGTTTTTGTTACCAAGATAATACTTTAGCGATGAATCTGGCTTTTGTGATCAGAAAAATCTTGGAGTTGCTGTGACCGATAGCAATATTAATGTTTTGATAGATGCGGCGTTTATTCAGTTATTCTTTTAAGTTGTTGTTTTAGATTAAATTTTCTAAATTAGATCAACCATTTAAACTATCTCTCATTCATGAAAAAAATTATCGTTCTCCTGCTTTGCCTTTTGGTAGGGCTTGTTTCGCAGGTAAGCCATGCCCAAACCACGCCTACAGTAAATAACCGCTAGGGCTTAACCTTCGGCGTGTAGTAAGCTACCCATTCTGGCTTAAGCGATTTGTATAGCCCGGAATGGAGAATTAGGTTTTGAGAAGACCACTGAGAAAGCAAAAGAGACTATGCCGGAGAAAAAGGCCTGTTGGAAATAAAGTTTTTGGAGTAGGCACAAGCACCGCTGCGCTAATGCTTGCGCCAGACAAAAACGCTTAAGCCAGACAGGGGGTTTTGCCTACTCAGAATCACTAATTCTTTTTGAATTTATCAACTAGCTGTATGTTGGAGTTGTAAAGCTCTTGATAATGATCAAATAATTTCATGTCTTTGGGTGTGAATTCGGTATAAGTATAATGTGTTTTAGATTTAATACCATTTTCTGTTATTCCATCTATGTATACGATAGCTCCGCCGCCAAAATGTTGTACAATTTTTTCGCTTACAAAAGGGAATGCGTAAAAGGTGAGCTTAGGGTTTATGGCTAATCTAAATTGTACAATTTTCCCCAGTTTAGTTCCCCTAAATACATTTTCTATGACTTTAGTGCGCTTTAACAATAAACAATTTTCCCCATTAATTAAGGTGTCTTTTTCTTTCACATAATCAGCAGGGACCAGACCGTGGGTAAGATAGGGTTCACTAACAAAATTAATACCTTTCTTAGAGGTCTCTTGATTGTATTTGTAAGGTTCAATCTTTTTAGAGGACGGCACTTCTTCCACTTCAAAAGCCATACCAATTGCTTCTAGAAAATTTGTAAAACAATACCACTTTAATTTTGAGCCAGCTGAAGTGTTTTTATGAGAGAGTTTATTACCTGAAGTACTTAGTACAGTCTCCTCATTGGAATAAAATTCATATATGGGTTCCAACAGATACTTTCCTCTAACAAGGAAAGTATCTGTTTTTTTTCTCGAAAAACCACTCTTAGCATGCATTTCTGTTTCTATTTTTACCTTAGCCTGCTTTGTAGCTACTTGCGCATTACCAGTAAGACAATAACATAATAACGAAAAAGTTAAAAGAGTTCTCAAAATAGTATAAATTTCACTAATTAACAATGTAGATGTGTCCCTTGGTATGCTCAAATGTATTATAATACGGGCCAAGCGGATCGATTTGAGTTTCTTCGACTTTAATAGAGACCATACGTCTCCCTGGATCAAGAGTCCCATACCCATTCTTTTCCTTTACAACTAAGGTGGTATATACCCATGGAGCGCCGACTGCTTTTACTTCAGTTTGTTCCATAATACCGTAGGTTCCCATAGGATACCACATATCGTGCGCCCAAATACCCCAATCAGAAAAGAGATCTCTAGGAGAGATTCTCCATCTATATTCCGTAACACCTGCCCCCCAGTAAGAAAACTCTTCGTGCCAATCGTCAGGAATACTAAACATAAAATCATTTGTAACATTTCCCAAAAAAGAAGAGCTCTCAAATCCCATTGTATCGTTTGAAAAACTTTGGCCGAATACAGAGCTTGTAGACAATGTTAAAGTGATGAACAAAATGAGGGTAAAAGCATAAGCCTTAAGCGAAGGTAATTTGTAATAAAGCGTTTTCATATTTTTAATTTATTAGTTTGTCAAATATATATATATCGCAAATTCTTCAAATAAATTTTCTCCATCTTGCTTAAGCGCTTTTTGTAGAGGCTGTCTCAAAAGTCGCTCGTCATCTCGAACGTTAGAGGGAGATCTGCTTCAGAAATGCCTATGAAAGAGATTTCTCCTTCTTTGATCGTCGAAATGGCGGCATTATTTTACTTTTGAGACAGCCTCTTTTCTAAGTTTTGAATTATATATCGTCCTAAATTAGTTTACAGGTTAATTGATTAGTCCTGATATAGGTTTACAATGCAAAATTCGAAAAAGGTAGAGAAATCTCGAATATGGGCAAGCAATTAAAAATGTAAATATCTAAGCCTTCTCCTTAACCGCCAATTGCCCGCAAGCGGCATCAATATCTTTACCGCGGCTACGTCTAATATTGGTAGTAATACCTTGCTTTTTCAAATAATTAGCAAAAGCATCAATTTTATCGCCTTCGGCGTTAACAAAATCTGCAAACTGGATTGGGTTGTATTCGATTAAGTTAACCTTACAAGGCACGTGCTTACAGAACTTGGCCAATTCCATGGCATCCTGTATTTCATCATTAAAATTGTTGAAAACGATGTACTCGTAAGTAACTGGATTTTTGGTTTTTTGGAAATAATATTTCAATGCTTCGGCCAATGCTTTTAACGAATTATGCTCGGTAATTGGCATAATCTCGTGGCGTTTTTGATCATTAGCAGCATGAAGCGAAAGTGCTAGGTTAAATTTTGCTCCATCATCGCCCAGCTTTTTAATCATTTTGGCAATACCAGCGGTAGAAACGGTAATGCGTTTGTACGACATGTTTAAACCATCTGGTGCGGTAATACGTTCGATAGATTTCAATACATTGGCATAGTTGAGCAAAGGTTCGCCCATACCCATGTACACAATGTTTGTTAATGGGATGTTGTAGTTTTTCTTCGCCTGTTGGTCAATTAAAACCACTTGATCGTAAATTTCATCTGCATTTAAGTTGCGCACCCGATCCATGTAGCCAGTTGCACAGAATTTGCAGGTTAAACTACAGCCTACTTGCGAACTTACGCAGGCAGTCATGCGCTCTTCTGTAGGGATCAAGACGCCTTCTACAATATTACCATCGTGCAAACGGAAAGCATTTTTAATGGTATGGTCGTTACTGAATTGGGCATTGCTAATCTCAACCGTGTTGATGGCATAGCCTTCGCTCAGTTTCTTGCGTAAATCTTTAGAAAGATTGCTCATTTCCTCAAAGTTGCGAGCAGATTTTTCCCAAAGCCACTGATAGACTTGCTTTGCCCTAAAAGCAGGTTCGCCCATATCCTTAAAATGTTGGGCTAACTGTTCTGGGTTTAATGACCTGATATCTATCTTTTTTGTGCTTTGCATTATTATTATTTATCGTTGTAATGGCCCATGGCTGAGATGATGAAGACAAAAACAATATTCTCATCAACTCTGTAAATTAGCCTGTCCTTCTTATTTATTCGTCTTGACCAAAATCCAGAAAGTTCGTTGCGTAAAGCTTCCGGTTTGCCGGTGCCGATGTAAGGATGTTCTGAAAGTTCAGCAACTATTTGCTTGATTTTTTTGATTGAAGCCTTGTCCCCTGACTTGAAGTGTTTTCGGAAATGTTCATCCGCTAACTTCTCTATTTTAACCCTAAACTTTCCCATATATCATTAGGGTCTACCTCATTAAACTGCCCTCTTTCTTCGGCATCTTTAACCATTTTAACAAAAGTAGGGTCGTATTGCTCCTCTTCTTTTTTCTCAAAAGGGATTTTCAAAGCTTTAGCAATTGCTTTTAAGGCTGCTAATTGCTCTTTGTTGGCAGGGTGCATTACTAGAGTTTCCATCTTCAAGTTGGTATTTGATAACAAAATTGAATGTACAAAGTTACTTAAAAACATTGAGGCTTCGAAAATCTAATTCCGAAGCCTTTTTTATGAAAAATTAAATTTACGTTAAGCATTGTTTTCAGCTTTATCCTTCCATATTAAATTTGATTTTTCGGTTCTCTGTCACTAGGCTCTTACTTTTTGACCGCAAAAAGTAACAAAAACTCTCGGTTGCTTATTTTTCGTTCAAAGAAAGTGGTTTGGCTTATCGCTGCAACCCGAAAAATAAGAGACCGAAAATTTGCTGAACGACAGTTTGAGGCGCTATCGCTAGCAAACGCATTAGTTTCCCATCGCCTGATATTTAACGATGAAAAAGTCAATTGCTTTATCTTTATGCTTTAGGATTGGTGTCGTTAGCCTCAATGCTAGGCGTTGCTTCCGTATCTTCTCCTTTTAAATAAGTAGGTAAGTTTAATCCGGCCATGTTAAACAAATCGTTTAACGGCGGTACCGTTTTCATCATGCCCGATACAAAGTTGGCGGTAGAACCGGCACCATTTTCTCCTGCACCGTTGCCCGAATCCCAAACGGTAATTTTATCAATTTTGATGTTTTTAACGGCTTCTACCTGTGTTTTAACCAATTCAGGTAATTTCTCAATTAATAATAACTGGAAGGCCTTGGTTGGGTCGCCTCCGGCAGCTGCAACTACATCGCGGTAGCCTTCGGCCTGTTTGGTCAAGATTTCGAACAAACCTTTCGCTTCGGCCTCCATTTTGGCGAATATCGCATCGGCTTCTCCTTTTGCATTTTCTCTGATGGTCTCGGCATCGGCCTGTGCTTGGATGATTGCTTTTTGCTTGGCAATTTCGGCAGGTACCACAATGTTGGCAATTTGTGTTGCTCGTTCCCTTTCAGAACGGGCTTCCTCCGCTTTCTGTTCTGCCAAATAAGAAGCTTCCAAGGCTTTCGCTTGCTGTACTTTCTCTGCTGCTACCGCAATTTTCAACGCTTCTGCTTCCTTTTCACGACGCAAAGCATCTGAAGCGGCTATATCAATCTTCGCCTCGTTTTCTCCTTTTACGGCAATGGCATTTGCTTCCGAAGTTTTGATACGGGTATCCCTTTCTGCTTCGGCTTTACCAATAGCTTCGTCTTTAAACGCAGAGGCAATACTAATTTCCCTGTCTTTTTGAGTGATGGCAATTTTCACATCACGCTCACGCTGTGTTTCTGCAATTTGCACATCTTTTTCACGATCTGCAATGGCTTTACCGGTTTCCCCAATTTTGGTTTGCTCGGCAACGCTGATGATGGCCTCGTTAATGGCTTTTGCCGCAGCTTCTTTACCCAAAGCTTCGATGTAACCAGACTCATCTTTGATATCTGTTACGTTTACGTTGATGAGTTTTAAACCGATTTTCTTTAACTCGGTATCTACGTTTTTAGAGATGTTATCCAAGAATTTATCACGGTCGGAGTTAATTTCTTCGATAGTCATGGTGGCAATCACCAAACGTAATTGTCCAAATAAAATATCTTTCGAAAGTTCTTGAATATCGGCAGGAGCTAGGCCTAGCAAACGCTCAGCTGCATTGTTCATGCTGTCTGCCTCGGTAGAAATAGCGATGGTAAAACGGCAAGGGACATCTACCCGGATGTTTTGTCTACTCAAAGCATTAACCAAATTGGCTTCGATAGAAATGGGCTTGAGATCTAGGTAAGCAAAATCTTGGATTACGGGCCAAATGAAAGCACCGCCACCGTGGATACACTTGGCAGAGGTGCCTCCTGTTTTTCAATAAATAACTAAAATTTTATCGGAAGGGCAACGTTTGTAACGTGCTAATAAAGCTGAGAGCGTTACGAAAATAACGACAACGGCAATTAAAATGATTGTGATAGGCGATTGTAAGAGGTTTTCCATGTTATATTTTTTCTACTAATACGAGGTTGTTGCTTTCTATTTTTATAATTTTTACGGCAGCACCACTGGCAATTTGTTCATTGTTGGTAATGGCGTCTACTTCTTTATAAGAACCATTTATACTTACTTGAATTTTGCCCATGCCAGTTCTTTTTTCGGGAATACGTAGGTAAACCGAGCCACTTCGATGTAACAGCGTAGTAATTTTAAAAGAATTGTCTTCTGCTAATTTTTGGATTTGTTTAATGATGGCAAAAAATATCAGGATAAAAAGAATACCTATTACTACTGAGAAGAGAATAAGTATGGCCCTATTAGTAATTAAACCATAGAAAGAAATGCCTGTCCAGCTAAAACCTAGCAGAAAGTTGATCAGATTTCGGAAAGAGAAAAGCTGAAAAGGGGCATGGCCTCCATCCAAATCGCCGTCAAAATCTGCATCAAGACCATCGCCAGAATCGGCGCCTATAAAAGTCATTACCGTTTGAACGATAAAGATAAAGCTGATGGGTATAGCCAAATACCAAAATACCCTTAATAAAGGTTCGAGATTGTTTAGTGCGTCCATAGATTGTTGTTTGTTCAGTCTCGCTAATATAATGAAATTAGGAGATTTTAACAATAAATCTATATCGAAAGCAGTCGAAAAAGTTGTGACTTATACTTGCTATTTCCTTTTGGGGCTACGGGTTTTTACTTTAGCCACTCCAGGTTTGCCGTTTGATGGGCGAGCCGTTCTTTTGTTTGGGCCGTTAGCTTTAAACCAATCATTAGCAGCTGCGCTACTATTTTTTGATGCTCCGCCGTTAGCTCTTTTGTCTGGATTTGCTTTAGCGGGATCAGCTTTTCCTTTGGCTTTTGCAAAACGTTGAGCAGGTTTTTCAGGCTTGTTAGTACCGGCCTTTTTGTTCACTTGCTTAGGTGCTAAGGGTTTTTCTGAGCTAGATTTAGCCAATAACTTAGCGATTTCTGTTTGCTCTTGCTCATCTAATTCACGCCAATCGCCAATGGGCAAACCTTTTAGCGTAATGTTCATGATACGCACACGTTCTAGTTTGGTTACCTCGTAGCCAAAATGTTCGCACATGCGGCGAATTTGTCTGTTTAAACCTTGAATTAAAGTAATGCGAAATACGTTGCTGCCTTCTTGCTTTACTTTACATTTTTTGGTCATTACGCCTAACACAGGAACACCTTTGCTCATGTTCTCTACAAATTGTTCGTTAATTGGCTTGTTTACCGTAACTACATATTCTTTCTCGTGGTTATTTCCGGCACGCAGAATTTTGTTTACCAAATCTCCATTATTGGTTAAAAAAATTAAGCCTTGCGAGTCTTTATCTAAGCGGCCAATTGGGAAAACACGTTCGCTGTGGTTTACATGGTCAACAATATTATCTTTAACGCCGGCCTCGGTAGTGCTGGTAATGCCCACAGGTTTGTTGTAGGCTATGATGATAGAATTTTCTGCTTGTCGAGGCTCTATGTTTTGGCCATTTACACTTACCACATCGCCAAATATCACTTTGTCGCCAACTTTAGCTCGCTTGCCGTTGATAAATACTTGGCCAAGCTCAATGTATCTATCTGCAGCTCTTCTTGAGCAAAGTCCGCTTTCGCTAATGTATTTATTTAAACGTGTGGTATGATCCATGATTAGAATTGGTTAATAATTTACAAAGTAACCAATTCTAATCCGAATATCTGTTAAAAATATGGGTAAGACTTACGAAGTTTGATATACGTTTAAGATAAACTTCGTAAGTCTAATGTGTATTAGAAATTCATATCATCTGCACTTGGGCCATACGAACCGGGTATTGGGATGTTTAGTAAACGAAGGTAAACACCCAGTTGTGCACGGTGGTGTGTGATCTGGTTTAGGGAAACCCTGATTAATTCGTATTTGGTCATCTCTGCGTGAATTTGGTCGCCGGTACGTAACACCCATGGTTTCTCTAAAAATGCTTCTTCTACTTCCGCTAAACTTGCTAAGCTTTCGGCAATGCCCTTGTCAAACACTGCAATTAGTTGTTCGTTGTTATCAACTTTTGGAGGATTGTATGGCGCCGTTGCAAAGTCGAGCTCATCTGTTTCTACACCTAGTTTTGGCCAGCTACTTAAATCGGCGATGTGTGTGGCCAAAGCTATCATTTTCATACTTTTTTCGTGTGGTGCATAATCGGGCTTATCGAAAGGTACCAATGCTAAAAATTTACGGGTAGTTACTGCCTCTTGCGTTAGTTCGTTTTGTAATAATTTGATGATATCCATAGCTTTTATTTTTTTGTTGAAGCAAAGTTGAGGTGTGAGAGTGACAACCCTATGGCAGCGGGAAATTTTAATGAAAAAAATATGAGTTTTTGTCTTTGCGTTCTTTGCGGTAGCTTAGTTAAAGCTTTGCGGTTTGATGTTCAAATATCCTTAAAGTAAAAAAACTAATAATATAGGGTTGATGAATAAATGATCGGTAATTAGCTTTTAAAACTGATGCTGAACTAAATTCAGCATGACGGAGCGTCGATTAGCAATATCCTGATTTTGTTTTACGCAAAAGAAACTAAGCGTACCGCAAAGTTGGGAGGATGCCTTGTTAAATAAGCAGGTAACGATAGTTGTTGGTAGAAACGGAAATATTTTTTGTTGGCGTCATCCTGAGCTTCCCGAAATTTCCTGTCGTGTGGACAGATCTCGTTCCTCCGCCTTTAATCCCCCCGAAGCATCGGAGCAGGCTCTCCAAAGGGGGACACGTTGTGCTTGGACATTTTGTATATACTTGCGAATAGATGCTTCGATAAACTCAGCATGACAATGATGAAATAGCTGTGCCAGCAAAAAGATTATAGCGGGGCTGCAATTAATAATCTACAGGCAATTGCTTCATGTAATCGTTAATGCTAATGTGCTCGGTAAGCGTAAATGGCAGCGAAGAACAATTTAGCTGTAAAATGTTGTTGACCTTAAAATCACGGTAGGAACTGCGTAAGTGGCAATAACCAATTAAGTGCCAAGAAAATGCGTAAAAAATTAATCCGATAGGTTCTAGGCGGCGTTCGCTAATTTCCTCCTTGTAGTTTTTATACTTAATATAAATGATGTTTTTATCGGCAATGGCATTTTGAAGCAATGATAGGTATTCGACATCGCTACGCAAACGTTTTGGCAATTGTAGGCGGATATTCGCATTAAGGTTTTCGAGCACTTCTTTTTGGTTGCTTTTTAGTACGTTTTTTACCTTTTCTAGAGCACTTTGGTAATGCTGCTTGATAGATTTATCAGCAAAACCTTCTATAAAACGTTCCATCATGAGCAGTGCACTCGCCTCGTCTGTATTAAAAGAAACTGGCGGAAGAAAATAACCTTGAACAATGAAATAACCCTTGTTGGGCTCGAAACACAAAGGTATGCCTTGTTCTGAAAGTGCCTTTACATCTCGATAAACGGTACGAACACTAATTTCGAAACGACTGGCAATGGTTTCGGCACTTACGTGCTTTTTTGATTGGAGTAAAATTAAAATGCCAAATAGCCTGTCTATCCTATTCATTACACAAATATAAGCTAAGCGGTTGCTGCTGCAACTATTTTATTGTTAGTGTTAAGATGAATGTCTTTGTTACAAATTTTTCAACTAATTAAAACTATTTCGGTTCATGTTTTGTGGTTATGTTTTAAATATGACTCACCAATCTACAACTAAGTCCCAAAAGCATTTTTTTAGAGCTACTAAAGGTAAAGTGGTGCTTGGCTTTTTATTTGCAGGCTTGGCGTTATTTCTGGCTTGGGGCGTAAGTAAGTTTGTATTCGAAGAAATATTGGGGACGGTGGAAAAAATTTCTACCCCTAACGATAAATTGAGGCTAGTAAATAAGCTCTCGCATCAAATAGCCTCGCTAGATCAACTACAAAGGGAACCGAAAAATAATGTTGTTTTTTTTGCTGCTACGCAAAAGTTGCGGAGAACCTTAGATACTTTAAATACGCTTTATACCACAGATGAAGAGCAAACCAAGCGCATTAAAAAGTTAAAGGATTTACTTAAAGATAGGGATAGGCAGTTTTTGTTGTATCTACAAGTGAAAGAAAACCTGGTAAATACACAGTCTTTTTCTGATGAAGTGCAGAAACTAAACGAACTACTTTCTCAACGTACACGAGAGGCAGATAGTGCGGTTTTTACTACACAGACATCTACCTCTACCACTACGGTAGCTCCAGAAGAAGACCAGAAATCTCGTGGGTTTTTAAGTAGGCTATTTGGCAAGAAAAAGGCAGAGGTTTATAAGATTATTAACGAAGAATATAAGGTTAAGAAAGATACGCTAAATCCACAGGTAGAAGATAGCGTTATGCGTAATGTAGAGGCTTCTTTGAAAACCATTGAAACCGAACAACGCCAAAAAAGTAACCGCTTTTTAAAAAAGGAAGCAGAGTTGGCAAGTTCTAGTAGTGCGTTAACCAAACAAATGTTAAACGTACTACGTGAGGTAGAGGCAGAGGCTTTAATGCAGATTGACTTGAACGGTGAACAAGCTAAAAATATGGTGAGTGAAGGCGTTTACCAAATCAAAATCATCATTATCGCATTTTTCGTAATCACAATGATATTGGGCTCGCTTATTTTGATAGATATTACCAAAAACAACAAATACCGTTTGGCTTTAGAGAAAGCAAAGGAAGAAGCTGAATATCATGGTAGGGCAAAGCAACGCTTTTTATCTAACATGAGCCACGAAATTAGAACACCGCTACAAGCAATTTTAGGTTATTCGGAGTTTATTGCTAAGCAAGAAAATCCTAATAGGAAGCATGTAGAGGCAATTCATAGGTCTTCAGTACATCTATTGCAAATTGTGAACGAGGTTTTAGATTACAACAGAATTACTTCTGGTGAATTTAGCTTTAAGGAAGAGAATTTTGACCTTCAAAAATTACTCGATGAAGTAATGGATGCGGTAAGGCCTTTGGCAGAGAAGAAAGACATCAGCCTGTTGGCTAACTTTGATTTGCCCGAGCAACATTGGATAAAAGGGGATGCTTTTAGGTTAAAACAAGTGCTTTATAATCTTTTGGGAAACGCCATTAAGTTTACGGTAAAAGGGCATGTGAAGCTAACTGTAGATTGTAAGCAACAAGATGAAAACATTTATTGTTATTTTACGGTGGAGGATACCGGAATTGGTTTTTCAAAAGAAGACCAGGAGAAAATTTTCAAAGAATTTGAGCAAGGGGCTAACTCAGATCATCAATCAATGAACCAAAACGGTACTGGCTTGGGGTTGGCCATTGTAAAGACTTTGGTAGATGCGCAGGGCGGAAGAATTAATGCCAAAAGTAAGCTGGGAAAGGGGACTTCGTTTGTAGTGTATTTACAGTATCAGGAAGGTAATGCGCCTGCTGAACCTAAGCGGTTGGAAAATATAAAAACGGTTACCAAAGCTAGAGGCGTTTGGGTAGTTGATGATGATAGTTTAATTCTCAATTTGTGCGAGTTGATTTTTTCTGCACATCAAATTCCGTATAAAACCTTTAGCACAGCTGATGCCATATTGGGCGAGCCGATAGATGATGAATTGGAGTATGTTTTTATAGATATGCGTTTAGAAGGCGGAATGACCGGGATTGAAGTGCACAAACAGCTTAAGCAACGCTTGCCTAAGCATGTAAAATACTATGCCATTACTGCCCAAGTACTGCCTGATGAGCAGCAGGCAGTTTTAGATCAGGGTTTTGAGGGGGTAATTATTAAGCCGTTTAAAGCCGAAGATTTGTTGGCGCTATTTGAGGTTTCGGCGGTAGTGCAAGAGGTAGGTTTTGATGATGCTTCTTTGGAAAAAATGACCATGGGCGACCAAAAAATGATGGCGAAAATTTTGGCAAGCTTTATCCGCGATTGTGAGGAAGATGAGGCCTTGATACGGAACAGCATCACCAATCAAAATCAACCGGAAGTGAGATTAGTGATACATCGATTAGCAGGTAGGATTGCGCAAATTGGTGCTAAAGAACTAGGTGCCGAATTTAGACAGTTAGAGCAAGAAGTTGCTGCGGTAGAGCTATTGGATGAAGCTATTCGTAATCAAATAAATGCGTTATTAGGTAAATTGAAATCACTATTGAAAGCTGTGGAGTTACGTAAAAATAAATTTTCTATTTAATGATTTTCTCCCGCAGATAACGCGGATTTGTTCGCAGATACAAATGACCGAAAAGTTACATCTGCGGTTTACGATCTGCGAAGATCAGCGGGAAATGTTTTTTAACTTTGTTTCATGCAAAATCCATCCGTAAAAGCTGTTTTTTTCGATATTGACGGTACATTACTAAGTTTCAAAACGCACAAAGTTGCTGCATCTACCGAAAAAGCAATTGCTGATTTACAAGCTAAAGGCATCAAAACTATTTTATCTACCGGTCGTTCTATCAATAGTATAGACCATGTGAAATATTTGGATTTCGATGGATTTATTACTTTCAACGGTGGTTATTGTATAACAAAAGATAACGAGCTGCTTTTTAAGCAGTGTATAGATCCCGATGATATCCGAGGGATTTTAGCCTATGCCAAGGAAAATACGTTGAGTTTTTCTTTTATGTCTGAAAAAGAAATTGGTATACATGATGTTACTCCCGAAATTGCAGGAATGTACGCTCATGTAAATCTACCTGTGCCGCCTCCAATAGATACAGAAAAGGTAGATGTTTCTTCCATTTTGCAAACCAATATTTTTTTAGGTCCTGAAGAGGAGGATGCTTTTATGGCTGCGGTAATGCCAAATTCTACCGCTTCGAGATGGACACCCTTATTTGCCGATGTGAACGCAAAAAATCAGAGCAAGAAAGTTGGTATTGACGTTTTCTGTAAACACTTTGGTATTGATTTAGCAGAAACAATGGCATTTGGCGATGGTGGTAATGATATTGAAATGCTAAAGCATGTAAATGTTGGTGTAGCCATGGGCAATGCTAATCCAGAAGTTAAAGCTATAGCCAATTATGTTACTGATGATGTGGATAGTGATGGGATTTGGAATGCCTTAAAACATTTTAGGGTGCTTTAATATGTTGGGGCGAAAATATTTTGTTGGGGCGCAACATCTCGCCCGTAAATATTAGTCTATTCCGTAGCGCTCCATTTTAGCATACAGCGTTTTTCTATCAATATTTAGCAGTTTTGCTGCTTTAGATTTGTTGTGCTTTACTTTAATCAGCGCTTCGGTAATTAAGGTTTTTTCGTTGTTTTCGTTTACGGCTTTTAAATCCGAAGGGTTATCCAAAGGCACTACATTAGTTACGGCAATTTTCATCTCGTCTGGCAAGCTGTCTGCGGTTGCTATGGTGCCAGCAGTTAGCAATACCATACGTTTAATTACGTTTTTGAGTTCGCGTAAATTACCGGGCCATTCGTATTTTAACAATAATGATCGAGTTTCTTTATCAATTTCTTTAACGTTTCTGTTCAGTTCTTCGTTAGAGATCTTTACAAACAAATCAATAAACAGTTCTAAGTCTACCCCTCTTTCTCTCAAGGGTGGTAGCTGAATTTTAAATTCGTTTAGCCTGTGGTAAAGGTCTTCGCGGAACTCGCCGTTTTTCATGCTGTTCGCCAAATCATCATTGGTGGCGGTAATTACACGCACATCTACAGCAATTTGTTTGTTACTGCCCAGTGGCTGAACAACTCTTTCTTGCAAAGCCCTTAGCAACTTTACTTGAACTTCGTAGCTTAAGTTTCCAATCTCATCAAGGAAAATGGTACCCCCATTGGCCGCTTCGAAAGAGCCTTTTTTATCGTTAACTGCTCCTGTAAAAGCTCCTTTAATGTGGCCAAACAACTCGCTGGCGGCTAAATCTTTCGAAAGTGCACCGCAATCTATGGCGATAAAAGGTTTCCCTTTGCGTTTACTTTGGTTATGCAGGGTTCTGGCAGCAAATTCTTTTCCGGTACCACTTTCGCCTTGTATAATTACCGACATGTCCGTTTCGGCCACTAAATCAATATGTTGGTATAACTTATTGGCAACATTGCTTTTGCCTCTAATAAAGTTATTATTGCCAGTGGTTTTTGAGGGAGTTTTTTTCTGAAGCGCATTATCAATTACCATTAATAACTCATCGGGGTTAATAGGCTTGGTAATGTAATCGCTTGCGCCTAGCTGAATAGATTTTACAGCCGTTCGCACATCATTAAACGACGTCATGATGATTGTTGGAACTGTTAATCCAGTTTCGCGTCGGTAATTTAATACATCTATTCCGGTGCCATCAGGCAAACGGTAATCAATCAATAACAATTGAAATTCCTCTTGGGCAATTAATTTAAGCGCTTTAGCAACGTTATTTACAGTGGTAACTTCAAAATTGTTCTTCGTTAAAAAACCTTCAATAATTTGAGCGAAAGTGCCGTCGTCTTCAATAATTAAAACAGATGCCATATATACAAAAATAGGAAAAGCCAGTATGATATAACTGGCTTTTCCCTTATTTAGTTTTAAGAAATGTAGATAACATTAATTATTCTACTGGTTTACCTTCAGCATCAAATTTCAACGAAGCCATTTCTTCTTCTTTTTTTACGTCAACTTGGAAATATGATTTATCGCCATCTTTTACGGTAAATGCAGCTGTTGGTGTCCAAGCTTTGTAAGGTTCTGTTGCCAATACTGTTTTAATTGCATCTGGCAAGGCCGATACTTCAATTGGAGTTTTAACTACGCTGTCTTGCATCGAAACCATTCCTTCATTATTAGTTAACGCTTCAGATTGTACAACTGAAGTTCCAGTAAAATCTACTGGTTTACCTTCAGCATCAAATTTCAACGAAGCCATTTCTTCTGCTTTCTTCACATCAACCTGGAAATAAGCTTTATCGCCATCTTTTACGCTGAATGCTGCGGTTGGTGTCCAATCTTTGTAAGGGTCTGTTTGTAATACTGTTTTAATTGCATCTGGCAAGGCCGATACTTCAATCGGAGTTTTTACCACACTATCTTGAACCGAAACTATTTCTAACTTATTAACTGAAGCTTGAGCTTGAGTTGCTGTAAAACCTGCGAATGCTACGATAGCTGCTACAAATAACTTTTTCATAATATCTATTTTTTAAGTTTAATACATTTAGTGAATTATACTTACCTAAAGCATCATAATGATGCCAGAAGCGGTTTTGTGCTATGCCAAACTACTAAATAGCTGTAAGTCAACTGTTTTTTGTATTTGGCGTAAAAAGATGGGTTGTGGAGTTTCTCTACAACTTGTTGCTATAAGCACCAAAAAAGTTTTAAATTTCGATATTCGCTTGTATTCAGTTTAATTTGTAACATGCAAAGATACTTGTCGGCAAACAGAATTTATCCGGTAACCAGCGAGCCAATTGATAACGGTGTGTTGCAGATTTCGGAAACTGGAGAAATCATTTCTATATTAACAGCGGAAGAAGCAGCAGCTCAAAATATTGAAAATATAGAGCAGTACGAAGGGGTTTTGGTACCAGGCTTCGTAAATACACACTGCCATTTAGAACTGTCGCACCTGTTTAATAAAATACCAGAGCAAACCGGATTACCAGCCTTTGTAAAAGCAATTGTTGAACAGCGAGCCGCAGCAGATGAGGTAGTAGTTGCCGCTATGGATGCTGCAGATAAGCAGATGTTCGAAAATGGAATTGTTGCCGTGGGCGATATTTCCAATCAGTTAATCTCTAAAGATGTAAAGCAGCATAGCCCACTGCATTATCATACCTTTGTAGAGGTTTTCGGCTTTAACCATCCTTCGCAACCAATTATTGAAGAGGCTGTAAAAATAAGGGACAGCTATTGGCCATTAAAAGCATCTATTGTACCGCATGCACCCTACTCGGTGGCTATCGAACTATTTCAATACATCGAAAAAAGCACGCGTCCGCAAGATGTAATAAGTATTCACAATCAGGAAACCTTAGCCGAGAACGAGTTTTTTGAGAAAGGCACCGGAGATTTTGAAGCGATGTACAATAGGATGGGAGTGCCAAAAAGCGAAGCACACGGTACAGGAGAAAATGCCATTCGTTACCATTTGCCTCAATTGCCACGAAACAGAACTTTATTAGTGCATAATACTTTTACGGGCAAAGCCGATATTGATTTTGCCGTAGCGCAGCATAAAGATTTGTATTGGTGCCTGTGTCCAAATGCAAATGTTTATATCGAAAACAATTTGCCCGATGTCAATCTGTTTTTTGATCCAAGAGTAAGGGTTACGCTGGGTACTGATAGTTTGGCAAGTAATCACCAATTGTCTATTTTGGCAGAGATGCAAACCTTACAGCAGAAAAAAAGAGTGCCTTTTGATAAATTGTTGAAATGGGCTACTATTAATGGTGCAGCATTTTTGGGAATTGCCAACCAATTTGGAAGCTTTGAAGTAGGCAAAACTCCTGGCATCAATTTGATTGAATTGGGCGACGCGAAAATCATTAAATCGAAAAACGTAAAACGATTGATCTGATGATTGTATTGTTGATTGAGGAAAGCTGATATTTAGTGCTTTTTAAACAACGTTATGTTTTTCGATCTTTTCGTATCTTTGTATGGGTAAACTATAATTGCGATGACCAGAATTACTTTAAAAATAAACGAACGTACAAAAGTTGGAAAGTCTTTTATGGCTTTTATTGAAGCGTTTTCAGAGAAAGAAAAGGGAATTGAAATTGTGTCAGAGAGCAGTCCATATAATCCAGATTTTGTAGCTAAAATAAGAAAAGCAGAGAAGCAAAAGAGCATTAAGGTAAACCCAAAAGATGTATGGGGAAGTTTGGGATTGAAATAAAGCCCGAGGCAAGAAAAGATTTAGAGAAACATTTTAAATCTGGAGATAAAGCAAGCATTAAGAAGATCGAAAAAATACTTCTAGAGCTCGAAAATACACCTTATCATGGAACTGGACAACCAGAGGAATTAAAATATGAGCTTTCGGGATATTGGTCTAGAAGAATAAATAAAAAAGACAGGATGGTTTACGCTGTTGAAGAAAATATTGTGACTGTAACTATAGTTTCGGCAATAGGACACTATAGCGATAAATAATTACACATCCTATTTCAGGCTCTTAATCATAAAAACCAATACGATTCCTTAAACTTAAAAGATTAATATTCAAATCTTGAGTTGAATGTGATTGCTGTACATATCTTTTAAAATGGACCATTGTGGAATGAAAAACTCAATTACTTCTTTATTCAATATCAAATATCCAATTATTCAAGCCGGTATGGTTTGGTGTAGCGGCTGGCGTTTGGCCTCCGCGGTTTCTAACGCTGGTGGTTTGGGCATTATTGGTGCTGGTTCCATGTATCCTTCGGTGTTGCGAGAGCATATTCATAAGTGCAAGCAAGCAACCAGTCAGCCTTTTGCGGTAAATGTGCCTTTGCTTTACCCAAACGTGCAAGAAATTATGGATATTTTGGTGGAGGAAGATGTGAAGATTGTATTTACCTCGGCTGGTAACCCCGCCACTTGGACCAGCTTTTTGAAAGCAAATGGAATCACGGTTGTTCACGTCATTGCCAATACTAAATTTGCGTTAAAAGCACAGCAAAGTGGAGTAGATGCTATTGTTGCCGAAGGTTTCGAAGCTGGTGGACACAACGGCAGGGAAGAAACGACAACTTTGTGTCTAATTCCGATGATTAAGGCTGCCGTTGAAATTCCTGTAATTGCGGCGGGAGGCATAGCAAGCGGACAATCGATGTTGGCGGCTTTTGCCTTAGGAGCCGATGCTGTGCAAATCGGTTCTGCGTTTGCTGTGGCCCAAGAGTCTTCTGCACATCCAAATTTTAAAGAGAAAGTAATTTCATCCGCCGAAGGCGATACCAAATTAAGGATGAAAAAACTAGTGCCTGTTCGCTTATTAAAAAACGAATTTGCCGATGCCGTTGCACAAGCCGAAGCTAATGGTGCAAGCACAGAAGAGCTAGCCACTTTGTTAGGTAGGGCAAGAGCAAAACTCGGCATGTTCGAAGGTAATATGGATGAAGGGGAGTTGGAAATTGGGCAAGTATCGGCAATGCTTAGTGAAATTAAACCCGCTGCAACAATTTTAAGTGAAATTTGGGAGGAGTTTTTAGTGGAAAAAGAAAAACTTGAAAAACTAAAATTTTAGATTTTTACGGGAAAATATTTTTCGCCCTGACCATAGCTTAACGTGAATTATGGATTTTTTTATCTGTTTATCAGTAGGTTAAATGTTTGTTTCGAAAATGTGATTTTAAAAAATAGACCTAAAAGCTAGCCCCGAATTAATTTCGGGAGACGAATCGCCCATACCGTCACCCTGACCAGGCAGTAGCTGCTAAGCAAATTTATTTCAGGGTCGGTTAGCCAAGATTAAGACTCATAACTCACCTTTGGTTAAATATTGTATCATTATCCTTTTTATGATTGTTTGAAATTGGGTTCTGGCAGTGTTGAAAACTAAGATGCGTATTAAGGACGTTAAGTAAGGGTCGGGGCTGCACTATA
>NZ_SSHJ01000010.1:0-157500 GCF_005925345.1 Pedobacter ureilyticus | reverse complement strand
ACTGCAATAATTAGTGCAACCAAAGAAGAACTGCAACAATATGCTATCGTAACTGGAGACACAGAAGGTATTGTAAACTATGCGCTTTCTATCAACGGGATTAAGCTGGCGGCTTTTATTATCGAAAGAACTGACAGAGTGAAATTGTCTTTACGCTCTACCGGAGATTTTCCAGCTAACGAAATCTGTAAAAAATACTTTCAGGGCGGCGGGCACAGAAATGCTGCCGGAGGAGCTTCTGATAAAGGTTTGCAAGAAACCATTGCTGAATTTAAGGCCATTTTGCCAGAGTATAAAACTCAATTATTACAATAGTCTAGAAAATTAACAAATTAAATTAAAAAAATAACAATAAGGTCGTTAACTTAGCGGGCTTTTAAAAACAAAGACAAATAAGACAATTAAAAAATAGATGAAAAAAAGTTTAGTAATTCTGTTTGCCGCTACTTTAGGTATAGCTGCTTGTAACACAGAGAAAAAAGGTCCAGGGGGCTTGTTGTATAAAATCCACAAGTCTGGTGGTAAAGAGAAAATTGCAGAAGGCGATATCGTAAAATTGAACTTTATTCAAAAAAATGAGAAAGATTCTATTTTAGGTAGCACTTACGATAACGAACAAGCACAAGTTTTTCCGGTAGGTAAAAAACAATACGCTGGTGATATGCAAGATGTATTGACACTTTTTGGAGAAGGTGATAGCGCAACTTTCAAAATCAATTTGGATACCATGGCTGCTCAAACTAAACAGCCTAAACCAGAGCAGTTTAAAAACGATAAATACATTGTATTTACGGTGAAAGTTGAAAAGGTTTTCAAAAAAGGTCCTAAAGAGGCAGATTCTACTTTTCAAAAAAGAGCTAGCGATTTTTTCCAAGCAGATTTTAAAGCTGACATGGATAAAAAGAAAAATGCTGAAGCTGGAAAAATCAAATCTTATATCGACGATAACAACTTAAAAGTACAAACATCGGCTAGTGGCTTACAATATGTAATTAATGCTGCAGGTAGCGGCATTAAAGCTGTTGATGGTGATACTGTTTCTGTTAACTATACTGGTAAATTCACTAAAAAAGGTGATGACAAAAAATACAAAGTTTTTGATACTAGCGATGAAAAAGTAGCCAAAGAAGCAAAAGTACATCAGCCAGGAAGACCTTATGGTCCAACTAAAATGGTTGTTGGTGGTACTGTTCCAGGTTTTACAGAAGCTTTAAAATTAGTTGGTAAAGGCGGTAAAATTACTGCAATTATCCCTTCTAAATTAGGTTATGGCGAGCAAGGCGGTGGTCCAATTGCACCTTATAGCCCATTGGTATTTGATATTGAAATTGTTGATATCATTAAGCCAAAAGCAGGTTCGGCTCCGGCAGCACCAGTTGCTCCAGCGGCAGGACATTCAGCAAATGATGGTCACAACCACTAGTAGCGATAAAATATATAAGAAAGCTGTCCTTAGGGGCGGCTTTTTTATTTTTTAGACAAAAAATGGCAGTTTACAATTATCAGTTAGCAGATTAACCACTTCCACGATTAACCAAATTAACAATTAACTTTGCTGATATGTTACTTACCGATACCCATACCCATCAGTATTACGAGAAAGATTTAGTGAAAAGAGAAGAACAGATGCAACGTTGTTTTGACAATGGTGTAAAACGCCTGTTCTTGCCTAACGTTGATGTTGCATCCATCGCCATGATTGATGAAATGGTGAAAACTTATCCAGAGCATTGTTTTGCCATGGCTGGCTTGCATCCTTGCGACGTAAAGGAAGATTATCAATCGGTGTTAGCAGAAATTTATGTTAGCATAGCTGAAAGAAAAATTTATGCCATTGGCGAAATAGGTATTGATTTGTATTGGGATAAGACCACTTTGGCAATTCAACAAGATGCCTTTAAGCAGCAAATTGAATGGGCAAAGCAGCTCGATTTACCTTTTGTAATTCATTGTCGCGAAGCTTTTGATGAAGTTTTTGAAGTGCTAGAAGAAACACAGCACGAAAAAATGCGGGGAATTTTTCACTGCTTTACAGGAAGCGTGGAGCAAGGAAGGAGAGCAATAGATTTGGGTTTTTATTTAGGAATTGGAGGTGTAGTTACATATAAGAAAGCAGGTTTAGATTTGGTGTTAGCAGATATTCCGCTAGAACATATTGTACTAGAAACAGATTCGCCTTTCTTGGCCCCGGTGCCGTTTAGAGGAAAGCCAAACGAGAGTAGTTATTTGTTGCATATAGCACAGAAAGTGGCAGATATTTATATGAAGGATGTGGAGGAGGTTGCTGAAATTACTACAGAAAATTCGAAGAAAATTTTTGGGGTTTAATCTTTGCGCCCTTTGCGTTTCTTTATCTTTTCTTTGCGGTGAATTAATCTAACGCACAGTTTTTCGAATAAATGATTAAAGCGTATCAATTGTTTTTTTTCTTTACGTATCTTATTTTTTCATAGCAGTTAATATTTAACCGCAAAGGTTTGAAGTTTTCGCAAAGTGTCGCAAAGATTTCTAATGTATTAATCACCTTGTAGGAGCTGACTTAGGCTTTGCGCCCTTTGCGTTTCTTTATCTTTTCTTTGCGGTGAATTAATCTAACGCACAGTTTTTCGAATAAAAGATTAAAGCGTATCAATTGTTTTTTATTCTTTACGTATCTTATTTTTTCATAGCAGTTAATATTTAACCGCAAAGGTTTGAAGTTTTCGCAAAGTGTCGCAAAGATTTCTAATGTATTAATCAGCTTATAGGAGCTGACTTAGGCTTTGCGTTCTTTGCGTGTCTTTGTTTTTCTTTGCGGTAAATTAATCTAACGCACAGTTTTTCGAATAAATGATTAAAGCGTATCAATTGTTTTTTTTCTTTACGTATCTTATTTTTTCATAGCAGTTAATATTTAACCGCAAAGGTTTGAAGTTTTCGCAAAGTGTCGCAAAGATTTCTAATGTATTAATCACCTTATAGGAGCTGACTTAGGCTTTGCGTTCATTGCGTGTCTTTTTTTTCTTTGCGGTGAAATTTATAAGTTTACTTATCTAACTATGAAATGCTATGGAAGTAAACGAATTATCAAATGTTGTAATTGGAATGGCTATTGATGTCCATTCTGCTCTCGGGCCTGGTTTGCTAGAAAGCGCCTACAAAGAATGCCTATTCTATAAAATTCAAAAAGAAGGTTTCTATGTTGAGAAAGAAAAAGCAATGCCTTTAGTCTTCGAAGGTGTGCAACTCGATTGCGGATATAGAATCGATATCCTAGTGGAAAATAGATTAGTTTTGGAACTGAAAACCGTGGAGAAATTGACCGATCTACATTTAGCTCAAACGCTCACTTATTTAAAGCTTGGGGACTTTAAACTTGGTCTTTTAATGAATTTTAACTCCTTTTTATTAAAAGATGGTCTGAGAAGAGTGGTAAACAGGCTTTAATCTTTGCGTTCTTTGCGGATCTTTTATTTTTCTTTGCGGTAATCAAACATAAACAGCCTTTCATTTATACTTTTCTTAAATCAACATCCAAATAGTTAAATATTTCATAAAACTTTTTTGAGTTATAAAAAGCTGAGCTAATGTTGCTTAATTTGCAGTCGTAATCTATAACTGTACTTTTTTAATGACCAAAGTTTTCATCATCTACACTGGAGGTACCATTGGCATGGTTAACGATGCCAAGACCGGAGCCTTAATTCCTTTTAATTTCGAACAAATTAAAGAGAATGTGCCCGAGTTAGCCCGGTTAAATTATGAGATTGCGGTACATTCTTTCGAGCCAATTATCGATTCATCTAACATGCACCCCGATCAATGGAAAGTGCTTGCGGAAATTATCGAAAAAAACTACGAGCAGTTTGATGGTTTTGTGATCTTACACGGATCGGACACGATGTCCTTTACCGCCTCTGCGTTAAGTTTTATGTTAAAGAACTTGGCCAAGCCCGTGGTTTTAACAGGTTCGCAATTGCCAATCGGCGAAATCCGCACAGATGCGAAAGAAAATTTAATTACAGCTTTAGAAATTGCGGCAACCAAGCAAAATGGTAAAGCAGTAGTGCCAGAAGTCTGCATTTATTTTGATAATCAACTATTTAGAGGAAACAGATCCATTAAATACAACACAGAAAAATTTGAAGCTTTCCGTTCACCCAATTACCCAATTTTGGCCGAAGCAGGTGTGCAACTCACCTTCTTTCATAAAGATATTTTGCCCGTTCCAACCAAGCGTTTCTATATCCATACTAAATTTGATGCCAACATCGGTGTCTTGAAAATTTATCCGGGTATGACCGAAGAAGTAGTTTATGCCGTAACTAGATCTAAAGTAAAGGCTATCGTTTTAGAAACTTTTGGATCTGGTAATGCCACTACTGCAAAATGGTTTACAGATGCTTTAGCCGAGGCAATACAAAATGGAAAACACATTGTGGATATTTCTCAATGTCAACGGGGTTCGGTACAATTGGGGATGTACGAAACCAGTAGCGAGCTGAACAAAATGGGCGTAATTAGCGGTTACGATATGACCTTTGAAACGGCGGTAACTAAATTAATGTATCTGCTGGCGGCAGATCTAAATACAGAAGAAATTAAACAGCAAATGGAAACGCCAATTGCAGGGGAGTTAACGAATTAGTTTGGTTTTTTTGGTGATTGGTTTTTTCGTTTTTTGGAAATCTCATGTCGATTTTAATAATCCTTTCAGTTGTTAAATATCTGTTTTGCTTAGTTGGGATGGGAGGTGTTGGTTTATTGCTTGTATATTTATTTTCCGATAGAGATAATAAAAAACTTAAAAGGATGGGAATTCGACTTTTTCTAGTTGGCTTTTTAGTGGTGATCTTAATTCCACTATTGGAAATGAAGCTAATTTAACTCCTTAGGACTTCCCGTCTACCAACTTTCCGACTTTCTTAAGTAAAACTTCTGCAATTATGACCATCATCATTCCATAAACAAGCCTATAATCTTAACTTTGACGAGAGGAAAATCTCAATACTCGCATCTCAATACACAAATCTGAAGAATATGAAGATAGAACAAATTTATACTGGATGTTTGGCCGAAGCTGCGTATTACATAGAAAGTAATGGCGAGGCTGCTATCATCGATCCGCTTCGAGAAGTTGGACCATACATCGCAAAAGCAGCGCAAAACGGAGCTAAAATCAAATACATCTTCGAAACTCATTTTCATGCAGATTTTGTATCGGGGCATATTGATCTGGCAGAGAAATCTGGCGCTACGATTGTTTACGGCCCAACCGCTACAACTGCCTTCGAAGCACATATCGCAACCGATGGCGAGCAATTTAAAATCGGTGATTTAACCATTACTACCTTACATACACCAGGCCATACACTAGAATCAACCACTTATTTACTTACAGACGCCGAAGGTAAAAACCATTGCATTTTTACTGGAGATACCTTGTTTATTGGCGATGTTGGCCGACCGGATTTAGCACAAAAAGGCGCCTTAACTATGAACGATTTGGCTGGAATGTTGTACGACTCGCTAAACGAAAAAATAAAGCCCCTGGCAGATGAGGTAATTGTTTACCCCGGTCATGGCGCTGGTTCGGCTTGTGGTAAAAGTATGAGCAAAGAAACTTTCGATACGCTTGGTCATCAAAAACAAGTGAATTATGCTTTAAAAGCCGAAACTAAGGAGCAATTCATTAAAGAAGTAACGGATGGTATTTTGCCTCCTCCTCAGTATTTTGCTAAAAATGCAGCCATGAACAAAGGTGGCTACGAAAGTATTGACGAGGTTTTCGAAAAAGGCTTAAATCCTTTACAACCTCAAGCTTTCGAAGATTTAGCCAATCAAACTGGCGCTTTAGTTTTAGATACTCGCGATCCGCAGGTTTTTGCAAAAGCCTTTATTCCCAACTCAATTAATATAGGTTTAAATGGCCAGTTTGCGCCTTGGGTGGGCGCTTTAATTACCGATTTAAAGCAAAATATATTATTGGTTACTGACGAGGGTAAAGCCGAAGAAACCATAACCCGTTTAGCTCGTGTAGGTTACGATCATACCATCGGCTATTTGGATGGTGGTATCGCAGCTTGGCAAAAGGCAGGGAAAGAAGTAGATCAAGTTGCTTCCATTTCTGCCGATGAGTTTGAAAAAGCATACCAACAAAACGCTGATATTTTAGCTTTGGATGTTCGTAAACCGGGCGAATACCAAGCCGAGCACTTAGAATTTACACATCCTCGCCCGTTAGATTATATCAACGATTGGACACATGAAATGGATAGCAATAAAACTTACTATGTGCATTGTGCAGGTGGTTACCGTTCCATGATAGCAGCGTCTATTTTAAAAGCAAGAGGAATTGAAAACGTAATTGATGTAGCTGGCGGTTACGGTGCGATTAAAAACACGGGTTTAAAGCGTACCGATTTCATTTGTCCCAGTAAGTTAGCAAAGGCTTAGCCATAATCGTCATTGCGAGGAGTGAAACTAATTGGCTATTAGAAAATCAATTTCAGTGCTCATCGGCAATTACAGCCCCGCTTTCCACTATAGCCCTCGTTCGCAAACGCTCTCTCGGGGCTGTCGTTTCAATCGGGTTTAATTTTTAAAGCAAGCAAAACGTGGCAACAGAAAAACAACATTTCGACGTCTTGATTATCGGAGCTGGCCCCATAGGATTAGCCTGCGGTATCGAAGCACAAAAAGCAGGCAAAAGCTATGTAATTATCGATAAAGGCACCTTGGTAAACAGCCTTTATAATTACCCTGTTTTCATGACGTTCTTCTCCACTTCCGAGCGTTTAGAAATAGGCGGAGTGCCGTTCGTAAGCATTAATCCAAAGCCCAACCGCAACGAGGCATTGGAGTACTATCGTCGTGTTACGGAGAAATTTCAGCTTAATGTGCGCTTGTTTGAAGAAGTGCAAAGCTGCCAAAAGCAAGATGGGCTATTCCAAGTGACTACTTCCAAAACAAATTACGAAGCTAAAAATGTAATTATCGCTACAGGTTTTTATGACATCCCCAACTTAATGAACATTCCTGGCGAAGATTTGCCAAAAGTGATCCATTATTACAAGGATCCGCATTATTATGCTTTCAGTAAAGTTTTAGTGGTTGGTGCTAACAATTCATCCGTAGATGTGGCATTAGAAACTTATCGTAAAGGGGCAGAGGTTACCATGGTTATCCGTGGTAGCGAGATGGGACCAAATGTAAAATATTGGGTACGTCCTGATATCGAAAACCGCATTAAAGAAGGAGCAATTAAAGCTTATTTCGAAAGCAACCTAAAAGAGATCAAAGAACATTCTGCTGTGATTTCTACGCCAGAAGGCGAAGTAGAAATAGAAAACGATTTCGTTGCTGCGATGACAGGCTATCAGCCTAATTTCCAATTTTTAGAAAAGCTATGCGTTACTTTGAACGAAAATAAAGTTCCTCATTACAATTCAGAAACTATGGAAAGCAATGTGGCTGGCATGTACTTGGCTGGTGTGGTTTGCGGCGGTATGGACACGCATAAATGGTTCATCGAAAACTCTCGTGTACATGCAGAGCAGATCATGAAGCACATCGTAAATATGCACTAGCTTCGTCATTTCGAGCGTAGTCGAGAAATCTTTAAGTGCTGGTAAAAACGTATAAATTCAAAGATTTCTTCATTTCGTTGCACTTCGGTCGAAATGACGGATTAAGGTTATAAAAAATAAATGAACCCGTTTAGTTATGGTAATAACTCAGCCAACTTGTTTTCAAGAGCTTTCCCTCTTAAATTTTTGGCTATAATAATACCGTTCTCGTCGATTAAGTAATTAGTAGGGTAGGCATTAATGTTGTAAATTAAGCCGGCTTCATTTTTACTGCCTTTTAAATCTGTTACGTTTTCCCAAGGTAAGCCATCATCTTTAATCGCTTTTAGCCACTGGTCTTTATTGTCATCGGCGGCTACGCCTAAAATTTCGAAACCTTTGGCTTTGTAGGCATTGTAGGTTTTTACCAAATTCGGATTTTCATCTCGGCAAGGTCCACACCAGGAGCCCCAAAACTCAAGTAAAATGTATTTTCCTTTGATATCTGAAAGTTTAATTTTTTTACCTGCGGCGTTAGTTTGTTCAAAGTCTACATATTTGCTGCCTATTTTGATTTCTTGGCTTAGCTTTAAAAATTTGTTGATGCTTTCGCCATAAGTTGTTTTTTTTAAGGCTGGTGTAAATAGTTGATAGATTTCTTCGGTCTTCTCTTTACCCCAAGTAGTGGCATACACATCAACAATACCGGCGATAATTAAGGAGTTGGGTTTGTTTCTCGCGTAATTTAAGTAGGTGTTATACTCTTCAGGTTTAATGCTTTTAAGTTGTTTTCGAATATCGGCTTTAATACCAGTATCTGTAGTTTTACTAAATGCAGCTATTAGGCTATCTTCTTTAAGTTGGATAGGTTTGATGATTTTTTGGATTTCTTCATTTTCGGTTTGAGTAGCTGAACCTTTGATCACTCCACGCTTAAATTCTTTATCTTTAAGAAACATGCTGATGTTTTTATTCTCGAGCCAAAAGAAGACATAGTTCGCATATTGCTTGGTGTGCAATACCACTTGGGTTGCGGGTTGTGGTAGCTTTCCTTTCAATACAAATTTTCCGTTGGTTACCTGCGTAGAATCTAGTAAAAGCTGTGGCGAACTAAGTCTCAAATATAGCCACGTACCATTTTTTAAGCCTTCTACTGTGCCATCAATCTTAAAGTTTTGAGCAAAAGTTAGGGTGCTAATTAAAAGTAATGATGCTAACGCGATTGTTTTTTTCATATCTACTCTTTTCTTTACGGACGTTTAGAAGCCAAAATTGTTGCAAAAACTTCTCGTCTATAAATTTAAAAGTAGCAAATTATTTATAATGTCAATTGATTGTGCGCTACTTCCAAAAGTTTTTAATTTAAAAAAGCATACATACTCAGCCTAAGCCCAACACCCACCTTACGCCAAAAACATCTATAATTTCTACCAGTTTTGCTGTAGCATTGGGTTTGCCAGAGCGGTTTTTTTTGCCTAGCTCCAGCTTTTTAATCAGTGCAAATCTATCGGCTTCATCATCACAATGGATGTAAATGGCCATATAATTTCCAATTATTCGACCTTCATGGTGCACCAAATCAGAAGCACGAATAACCACCTTTGCTGATCTTAAACAACCGCTCACCAGCGGCATTTGGGCATAGCCCGGCAAGGCTTGCTCAAAAACATCTAATTGCAACAGGCCCCCAAAGCAGCTTTGGTAAAACTTTAGGGCTTGTTGGCAATTGCCAGAAAACGTGATAAAAACAGCGCTCATATACTTCAAGGCAGATGGGCTCGTCATAAAAAACTAAGCATCTGGAATTTCAGGTTCAACCAGTTTTATTAATTTTTCTAGAGACTCTTGCCATCCTAAGTAGCACATTTCAATAGGTATAGCTTCCGGGATACCTGCCTGCGTGACGCTAAGTTCGGTTCCACACATCACTTTTTGAAGTGAAATGGTGGTAGTGATTTCTCCAGGTAGATTAGGGTCGTCAAATTTGTCACTGTATTTAATAAATTGGTTGGGTTTGATTTCTAAAAATGCTCCGCCAAAAGAATGTGCATTACCAGTACTGAAATTGGTAAAGGTCATTTTAAATCTACCGCCCACCTTAAAGTCAAACTCTTGTACGGTACATATAAAACCGTACGGAGGTATCCAAGTAGCGTGTGCAACGGGGTCTGTAAAAGCTCTGAATACTTTTTCTGGACTTGCTTTAATTATTCGATGTAACGAAACTGCCTGATTTGCCATAGTGATTAATATTTATGTTGATGTTCATTGGATCATGCCTTTTGGGAATTAGTGCCGTTCTACATACTTCACAAAGTTGTCTAATATTGCTTGCCAACCTTGTTGTTGCATCTCTATAGGGTTCTCATTTTCTGGGTCAAAAGTAGTTTGGATAGTTGTTTTTCCATCTTCTGCGGTAAATAGCGTGGTGGCGTTTCTTCCATCAGCCATGTTGTAGCTAATTGTTTTGTGCAATTCAACCCTGTCGTAAATGCCTTCAAAATCAAAACCAAAGCTGCCGTCTTTGGCTTCCATACGGTGTTTGAATTTTCCACCTACCCTCAGATCGTTTTCGCTGCTTGGCGTGTGCCAGCTAGGGTCGGGTGTATTCCATTGAATGATATCTGCGGGAGTGTTCCATGCTTTCCAAACTTTTTCAATTGGAGCTGATGCTTCAGCTTCGATCGTAATTTTTTTGTGTTGTGACATTGTGACTGGTTTGAGTTAATCATTGTTTCAATAATCCAAAATTACAACACAAAGTAATATGACGGCAATAGCAAAAGCCACAACCTTGAGGGTGAATAATGACAAAACAATTTCCTAGCTTTAGGTTAAATTATTTGAGATGAAAATTTCTGTATTTGTGCCAGAGTATGGGGTAATTGAAGCGATTACTCCACCGTTTAGAAGCTTTACTACGGCCAACGAATTTTTGACAGCCTTTGGCAAAGCGCCAAGGTTTGAAGTTGAATATGTGGGGTTAAATTACGATGTGCCCGCTAATAATGGCGAATATACAGTAAAAACCCATCGTTTGTTAAAGGATGTAGACCACACAGATCTGCTTTTTATACCGCCAACATTTGGTAGCACTACTGGCGGAATTGTAGCTAATGCCGAAGCAATTCCGTATTTTAAAAAGCTGCACGAAAACGGGACAAGTTTAGCCAGTTTGTGTATCGGGGCATTTTTGCTGGCAGAAACCGGTTTGTTGGATGGCAGAAAATGTTCTACGCACTGGGCTCATGTGAGCGAGTTTCGCGAAAGGTATCCAGAAGTGGAAGTAGAAGACGGCGCCATCATTACCGAGCACGAAAATATTTACAGTAGTGGTGGAGCGAGTAGCTTATGGAACTTGATTTTGTACTTGGTAGAAAAATTTGCCGATAGGGAGATTGCTGTGATGTTGGCCAAATATTTTGCTTTGGATATTGGCAGAGACAGCCAATCGCAATTTGCTATTTTTAGGGGGCAAAGAAACCATGGCGATCCCGAAATACAGCAGGTGCAAGATTATATTGAACAACATTACGAAGACAAAATTACGATAGAAACGTTGGCAAGTTTAATTAATACAGGAAGAAGAACTTTTGAAAGACGATTTAAATTAGCTACTAACAATACGCCAATTGAGTACATACAGAGAGTGAGAATTGAAGCAGCGAAGCTCTTGTTCGAAGCATCGAGAAAAAATGTGTCTGAAATTATGTTCGATGTTGGCTATACAGATACCAAAGCATTTAGAGATGTTTTTAAAAAGGTAACTGGGCTTACACCGATTGAGTACAGGAATAAGTTTGCAAAATCAGGGGCTGAGGTGTAGCTTTTTTATTTGTTGCTAATGGACGATTTGTAATGAACTTTTGGCAATAGACTGGATTGCAGCGGAAACTTTTCGTTCTTCTTGTCATCTTGAACGCTAGTGAAGGATCTGTTAGTTAATGCAGCTTAGAAACAGATTCTTCGTTTCTCGGAAGGGCGGGCTAGCTAAACAAAAAGATTACAGCGTAAAGCCCGGCTTTCGGAACTGTGATGCGCAACGTTTGCTTTTCTAAAAAATATCGGCGTTTTTGCCTAACTTTGCGGCTCAAAAATGGTTTAAGGTAAAAGGTTTAAGGTGTAAGGTTGCGCATTGTGTCTCATATCTCACACCTCAATACTCAAATCTAAAAATATGAGCAAAGTAAAAGTAGGCATGGTGCAAATGACCTGTACCGCCAATAAGCAAGAAAATTTAGATAAAGCGATTGTGCAAGTGAAAGAAGCGGCGGCAAAAGGCGCTCAAATTGTGTGTTTGCAAGAGCTTTTTACATCATTATACTTTTGTGATGTAGAAGATTACGATAATTTTGATTTGGCAGAAGCTATTCCGGGGCCATCTACAGATGCTTTGCAGGTGGTTGCTAAAGAATTAGGCGTAGTTATTATCGCTTCATTGTTTGAGAAACGTGCAGAAGGTTTGTACCACAATACCACTGCAGTTTTAGATGCTGATGGTAGTTATTTAGGTAAATATCGTAAAATGCATATCCCAGATGACCCTGCTTACTACGAGAAATTTTACTTTACACCGGGCGATTTAGGCTATAAGGTTTTTCAAACTAAGTTTGCCAAAATCGGGATTTTAATTTGTTGGGATCAATGGTACCCAGAGGCTTCACGTATTACGGCCTTAATGGGTGCTGAGATTTTATTTTATCCAACGGCTATTGGTTGGGATACTACGCAAGACGAAGAAACCAACCAAGACCAGTACAATGCTTGGCAAACGATCCAACGTTCGCATTCGGTAGCGAATGGCTTACCGGTAATTAGCGTTAACCGTGTGGGTTTTGAGCAAGAAGGACGCATGAAGTTCTGGGGCGGCAGTTTTGCTACCAACGCTCAGGGTAAATTGTTGTACCTGGCATCGCATGATCAAGAAGAAACTAAAGTAGTTGATGTTGATTTAAAGCAAAGCGATTACATCCGCAAGCACTGGCCTTTCTTACGTGATAGAAGAATTGATTCTTACCAGCCGATTACAAAGAGGTATATAGACGAGGATTAGTTTTTTGGTCGGAAGACCGATGGCGGATGTCCGAAGATATTAGTAGCTAAAAGATGGCGTTTAAATTTGAGAATTTACGGGTTTGGCAAAAGGCATTAGACTTAGCTGATGATGTAGATAAGTTGACAAAGACTTTTCCTAAAGAAGAAGTTTATGTGTTGACTTCTCAAATGAAAAGAGCAGCTGATTCCGTTTCACTTAATATTGCAGAAGGAAGTACTGGGCAAAGTAATCCAGAATTTAAGCGATTTTTACACTATGCGCTACGGAGCAACATTGAGGTTGTGAATTGTCTTCATCTAGCAAAAAGACGAGGCTATATCTCGAAAGAGATTTTTGATAGATATTATGCTTGTTGCGAAGAAATCTTAGCCATGCTTTCGGCATTAATAAAATCATTAGGTTGAAAATATTAAACACTTTAACTTCCGACCTCGGGCATCCGACTTCGGACTATTAAAATATGAACGATTTAACATCTGACATCGGACATCTGACATCCGACTCCCCTAAAAAACAAGGCTATTCTTTCCCTGCAGAATGGGCAAAGCACGAAGCAACCTGGTTAAGTTGGCCGCACAAAGAGGCAAGTTGGCCGGGCAAAATAGAAACCATTTACCAACCTTATTGCGAGTTTATTAAAATTGTAGCCACTGGCGAAAAGGTACGCATCAACGTAAAAGATGAAGCGATGAAAGCTTTTGCCACTGCCGAGTTAGAAAAAGTAGGCGCCGATTTATCACAAATTGAGTTTTACTTCAACGAAACTAATGATGCTTGGTGCCGCGATCACGGACCTGCCTTTGTAGTTAAGGGCAACGAAAAAGCAGTAGTAGATTGGGGGTACAACGCTTGGGGAGATAAATACCCTCCCTACGATTTGGACGATGTAGTGCCAACCAAAATTGCGCAGCATTTTAACTTGCCATTGTTCACTCCAGACATTGTAATGGAAGGCGGTTCAGTAGAGTTTAACGGTGCCGGAACCATTTTAACTAGCGAGGCTTGTTTGCTGAACGAGAATAGAAATCCACATTTAAACAGAGAGCAGATAGAAACCTATTTGAAAGAGTTCTATGGTGCAGAGCAGATTTTATGGGTAGGAGACGGTATTGTTGGTGATGATACCGATGGACACATTGATGATATCACTCGTTTTGTAAATGAAGATACGGTATTGACGGTAATAGAAAGTAATCCGTTTGATGAAAACTACTTGCTACTAAAAGAAAATTTAGAGCGTTTAAAAGAAATGACTTTGTTGGATGGTAGAAAACTAAACATTGTGGAGTTGCCCATGCCTTCGCCAGTAATTTACGAAGATACCCGCTTGCCAGCATCTTACGCTAATTTTTACATTGCCAATGCGGCGGTAATTGTGCCGGTTTTTAACGATGTGAATGATCAAAAAGCTTTGGATATCATTCAAGGTTGCTTCCCTGATAGACCAGTAGTGGGTATCAACTCGGTAGATATCATTTGGGGCTTGGGCAGTTTCCATTGTTTAAGTCAGCAGGAGCCAGCGGTTTAGTTGGCAGTTCTCAATTAGCAGTTTTCAGTTTGCAATACAACAATTGAACAATTTGTTAACTTTACAACATTAAAACATTTCAACTTTACAACATTTCTCAATGAAATTACTAGAAGGAAAAACAGCACTCATCACAGGTGCATCAAAAGGAATAGGAAGAAAAATCGCTGAAGAGTTCGCTAAACAAGGTGCTAAAGTGGCTTTTACTTATCTATCATCGGTAGAAAAAGGACAAGCTTTAGAGCAAGAACTACAAGCTTTTGGTACGCAGGTAAAAGGTTACCGTTCTGATGCTTCAAAATTTGATGAAGCAGAAAAGCTAATTAACGATATTATTGCCGATTTCGGTGCTTTGGATATCGTAGTGAATAACGCAGGGATCACTAAAGACGGTTTGTTGATGCGCATGAGCGAAGAAAACTGGGACGATGTGATTAACGTGAATTTAAAATCTGTCTTTAATGTAACTAAGGCAGCTTCAAAAGTGATGATGAAAGCTCGTAAAGGCGTATTCATTAACATGAGTTCTGTAGTTGGGGTGCAAGGTAACGCCGGTCAGGCGAATTATGCTGCCTCAAAGGCGGGTATCATTGGCTTTACCAAATCGGTAGCTAAAGAGTTAGGTTCTCGCAACATCCGTGCTAACGTAGTGGCGCCAGGGTTCATCAAAACAGAAATGACCGAAGTTTTAGACCCGGCGGTAGTGGCTGGTTGGGAAAAAGATATTCCACTAAAACGTGCTGGCGAAACTGAAGATATCGCTAATGTTTGCGTGTTCTTAGCTTCAGACATGAGCGCTTACATAACCGGACAAACGCTTTCTGTTTGTGGCGGTATGCTTTAAAATAGGGGTAAGGAATTAGGTAAAAGGTGTAGGTTGCTCTGCACGTCATTGCGAGGAGGAACGACAGCCTGTCCCGACTTTTCGGGAAAGCAATCTTTCATCAATAAAAAATGCATAGTTATAGTTAGCTATGCATTTTTTATGAGTTTTAAAATTTGAAAGTGAAAGCCAGTAGTGCTTAGCTGCTGTTGCCCCGCTTTTCACTTCTGCTGATAAAATCGGCATCCATTTCAATCGGGCTTATTTAACAGCAGCTTGTACACAAAAGCAAGCGCCAAACGCAAACTGATAATGCCGATGCTGACCTACATGCTGTTCGATATTTGTAATGTCGAACTCCATATCTCAGGATTTGTAATCCTGTTAAGTTTATCATTCGGATTATAAATCCGACGATAGTGCTTCGGGATTGCAAATCTCGAAGAGCGGTGAATAAATAAGCAACCGAAAGTTTATCAGCAAAGCTGATGAGCTCCGTAAACTCCGGTTTTGTTACTTTTTGCGGTCAACCTAAGCGTTAGCGAAAGCTTGAAAACCTTAAAAAATAAATAAACAATTTTCAAAAAAGTAAGAGCCCATCGGCGGCGAGTTTAAATAAAACCAATCAATTCAAATTGACAAAAGCTATCTTACAACATACTTCCCGCCAACCTGCGTAACCTTCGCCATCTTCTTATTCTTCTCGAAATAATCAAATCCAGGTTGCAACGTTTTCCATAATGCAATATGCTGTGGAAATTGCTTAGCATAATTATCGAAATTAGCTTTAGTCATCCTAAATGGGAAGATGTTAACTGGAATTTCTTTTTGTCCATTATTTCTAGCTTCTACAGCCAAAACATAAACTTCTCTAATTTTATCATCGGTTAGTGGTACGCAACCCACGGTAACACAATTGCCATGAATGTAAATATCGCCGCCAGTTCTCCTGTTTTGTCCAGTTCTGGCTCTGTCAACCGCATTGGGGTAATCAACCCCTAACGATAAATGGAAGTTACTCATCGGGTTAAACACGTTGATTTTGTAAAAACCTTCGGGTGTTTGCAAATCGCCTTCAACTACTTTTGGGCCTAATGTGCCAGATTTAGCACAAGCATTGTAACTTTTGAAAAGCGTGAAACTATTTTGTTTCGAAGTCTTTAGCCAAACTTCTAACTTTTCTTCCATCTTGTAGTAGTTTAAAAGCATTTCAAATCCCTTATCAAAACCACCTTTTTGTAGCTCTTTTTCTAAAGATGGCCATTTCAGATCATAAGCCTTTCTTACACGTTCAAATTTCAATTGCTGTTGTTTAAAGCCCTTCTGTGCATTGGCTGTTTGGGTCATTGTTACAAATACTAAAAGGTAGATTAAATATTTCATTTTGATGATTTCTTTTATGCAATTTACAATTTTAGTTGTTTGGTTCCTCAGTCACTTGCGCATTAGTTAATTTACTTTTAAAAAATCTCTTCGCTCTGTATTCCCTATTCCTTAATCCTTGTTCCAAAATTTTGCTTCCCGAATATCGGGATTTCGCTGCGCTCAACTTTCAATTTTTCCCTTTCAACTTTCAACTTAAACTAGCATCTTTACAATTAGCGTATGATCAGTTTCCTTTCGTTTACAACTCTAATGATTTTGCTTGCTTGCCTTGCTTTAGGTGCGGCTTATGCTTGGCTATTGTATGGCTCAAACAAAAACCTAAGTAAAAAGCTGAGAAATACTTTGGCAGCAGTGAGAACTTTGACTGTTGCTATTTTGGCTTTTTTGCTGTTTGCCCCTTTGGTCCGTCGTATTACACATACGCCAGAAAAGCCCGTAATTATTATTGCCAACGATAACTCAATCTCGGTTAAGGCCATACATCCAACTGGATTTGATGCCACAAAATACCAGAAAGATTTAAAGCAACTCGCAGACAAGCTAAGTGCAAAATACGAAGTAAAGACCTACAGTTTTGGCGATAGCGTGAAGCAAGGCTTGACCTTTAGTGGCACAGACCAACTAAGTAACGGGACAGCTTTAATCAGCCAGTTAAATGATGAATTGCTGAACAGGAATGTTGGTGCCATCATTATGGCGAGCGATGGTATTTTCAATCGTGGTGGAAATCCGCTGTACGAACTCAACAAAATTAAAGCGCCGGTTTACACTATTGCCATGGGCGATACCATTCCAAAACGAGATGTACTGGTGGCTAATGTAAATTACAACAATATTGTTTATCTGGATAACGAATTTACTTTGGATGTGCAGATACAAGCTTTTGAGAGTAAAGGCGAAACGGTAAAATTATCAGTACTTGAGAATGGTAAACAAGTAACCGGGCAGTCTGTGGCTATTGACGGCGCTAGCTTTGTGAAAGACGTACAAATCAAGTTAAAAGCTGCCAAAGTTGGCGTTCATCGGTATTCGGTTAATGTATCAGAAGTGAAAAATGAAATCACTATCAAAAACAACAGCCAAACGATTTTTGTGGAAGTAATTGATGGTAGGCAAAAGGTTTTGTTAGCTGCTGCAGGTCCTCATCCAGATTTGGCAACATTTAAGCAAGCCATTGAGCTAAATAAACATTATGAAGTAAGTACTGCTATCGCAGATGAATTGGAAGGTGTAGATCCATCTAAATACAGCCTAGTGATTTTATATCAGCTGCCAGCTGTAAATTACTCGGCTGCATCCTTTATTAATAAGTTAAAGCTGCAAAAAGTAGCTGCTTGGTATGTTTTGGGAGCGCAAACCAATTTGCAGGGTTTTAATCAAGCTCAAACGCAATTAAATTTTACCCGACCAAATGGCTCGTTGCAGGAAGTATTTCCATATTATGAGCGCAATTTTACTGCTTACAACTTAAATGCCGATGCGTTGAAACAACTGGAAAGTTATGACCCACTGCAAATTCCTTTTGCTAACCTAATGATTAAAGGCAACTACACCGCTGTACTCAACCAACGAATTGGAAAGGTAAATACCCAAAGTCCGTTGTTGTTTTTTACAGAAGATAATGGCAAAAAAAATGGTTTTTTAGTAGGAGAGGGGCTTTGGAAATGGAAATTAGAAGAAGCTAAAAATGAAAATGCCTATCCTTTGGTAGCAGAGCTGATTTCGAAAACGGTACAATATCTTTCGGTAAAGGATGATAAGCGCAAGTTTAAAGTTTATACCAATAAGAGCACCTTCGAAGAGAATGAAAATGTAGTGCTCAACGCTACTTTGTATAACGATGCCTTTGAACCCGTAAATGCTTCCGAAGTAAAAATACAAATCAAAAATGCTGATGGTAAAGCATACAATTACACCTTTTCAAAAGTGGCAAATGCTTATCAATTAGATGCAGGCGCTTTACCACAAGGCAGTTATACCTATATTGCTTCTACCAGTTTAGGCGATAAAAAATATACCGCTAGCGGTGCATTTCATGTTAGTGCAGTAATTACAGAGTACCAGCAAACTACCGCCAACCATCAGTTGTTAAATACAATTGCACAGCAAACGCAAGGTAAAATGTACCTGCCTGCTAACTTGCTAAACATAGTGGATGATTTAGAGAAAAGCGGTAACGTAAAAACCATTACCTACGAAGACAGGCGGTACGAAGAAATGATAAATCTGAAATGGATTTTTACGTTTATTTTAGTGTTGCTAACAGCAGAATGGTTCTTTAGAAAACGTAACGGCGAAATATAATGGACGATTTTAGCACCACCGAGATTATTGAGGTACTAGGAACCATTTCCTTTGCCATTTCGGGTACATTTGCAGCAGTGCAAAAGCGATTGGATCCTTTCGGGGTGTTAATTATCGCTTTTGTAACTTCCATTGGTGGCGGTACTGTGCGTGATTTGCTGCTTGGCGATACCCCGGTAGCTTGGATGCGTGATGTAAACTACTGTCTTTTAATTTTAGTGACCTCTATTCTCACACTTTTCTTCAAACATCAAATCAAGAAATTTAAGGTTACCCTGTTTCTTTTCGATTCGCTTGGTTTAGGCTTGTTTACCTTAGTAGGGGTTCAAAAAGGAATAATTTTTGGGTTAGAACCTGGTATTTGCATAGCCTTGGGCACTATTACCGGTTGCTTCGGTGGGGTAATTCGAGATACTTTACTCAATACTATCCCACTGATATTTAGGAAAGAGATTTATGCTACAGCTTGCATTGCGGGTGGCATGCTTTATTTTGGAATGTTGTATTTTAACCTAGCCGCAGATTTAGCTAAAATCATCGTAATTGTTTTTATTGTAACGCTGCGCATACTTGTAGTACGTTACAAATTGGCATTGCCAAGGTTTGGGTATTGATTGCTGTAACATTAATCGTACCTCATTCGGCAGTAGTAGAGAACCGAAGCGCTACGGGGTAAAATCTTTTGACTTGACTCTATACACAAATCGAAGATTTCTCCGGTCGCTAAGCTGCGGTCGAAAAGGACGAGAAAGAAGCAAAACCGAAAGTTTTAACGATAAAGAAACGACTCTAGCTTCCCATTCTTAGAAGCGTCATAAAGCTGCCAAAGCTCTTTCGTCCAAGTTTTTTTATCACTGTGTTGATACAGGTAAGGTAGTACTAAGTGCATAGCCCCTAAAGCTTGCTCTTGCTTTTCTTTTACTTCTGAATGTGCTAAGGAGAATTTGGTCAATGCCGCCATGTACATCAATAGCAAATCAGCGTCTGTGTTGAAAAAATGGGTTTCTTTTTCTTCGAGATAAAAAACGTAGTCAGGAGTTCCATTCATCCAATCTACCAAAAATCTTCCAGCTTCGTTTCTGGCTTTGTTTTTTCTATCTGCAGGAGTTGCAAAAAGATAATCTACAACTTTGCCCACAATAGGCTGGGCATGCTTGTAGCTAGTTTTCTTGTTAAGTTTAACACTTTTGAGGTTGGGGAGTTCCTGCCCGTAGGATAAACCGGCATTGATTAAAATTAGAAGGAAGAATGCAAAGACAGTGTTCCTCATTGTAGCAATTTGTTTTGATCTAAAATAATATAAAAAGAGGCTATTTTTTCTCTTGCTCTTTTACAATTACAAAAACATCTTCATTGGCCTTTTTCATGAAATATTTTTCTCTAGCAAATTTTTCTGCACTAATTAAATTACTATCAAGCTCTTTCAAGTCTTTTTTTACCAGTTCAATTTCTTTGGTGTAGAAATCTTTTTCTTGTTGCATTTTGCTTACTTGGGCACTGTATTCGTATTGGGCAATAATGTCATTCTTGTCAAAAAACAACATCCATACGCCAAAAGCTGCAATGGCAATAAAATATTTGTTGCGGAAAAGATCTATCAGTCGCTTCATTGAATTCTGAAATTCGTCATTGCGAGGCACGAAGCAATCTTAAATTTGATAGAGATTGCTTCGTGCCTCGCAATGACGTGTAAATATATAAAAAACATCCGAAGGTTTTAAATCTCCGGATGTTCTGCAAATGTATTTATTAACTTGTTAACACTTAATCATTGTCGTCATTTCGAGCGAAGTTTACGTAGTCGAGAAATCTGTTACGGATAGCTCAATCGTTCCTCTTCGGATATGACGAAAGATAAGGTGGTTACTTTTTAGCAAATTTGAAGTTCTTACCGATGAAACGAGCAGCCTCACCTAGTTCTTCTTCGATACGTAACAGCTGATTGTATTTTGCGATCCTATCTGAACGAGAAGCCGAACCTGTTTTAATTTGACCGCAGTTTAATGCTACCGCTAAATCGGCAATGGTCACATCTTCAGTTTCGCCAGAACGGTGGCTCATTACCGAAGTATAACCGCTGTTTTGTGCCAAACTTACCGCATTAATAGTTTCAGTTAAAGAACCAATTTGGTTTACTTTTACTAAAATCGAGTTTGCAGTATTGGTATCGATACCTTGTTGTAAACGTTTAACGTTAGTTACAAATAAATCATCCCCAACTAATTGAACGCGATCTCCAACTTTTTCGGTTAAGCTTTTCCAGCCATCCCAGTCATTTTCATCCATGCCATCTTCAATAGATATAATTGGATATTTCACTGTTAGGTCTGCCAAATATTGCGCCTGCTCTTCGCTAGAGCGAATTACGCCTGTAGCACCTTCAAATTTAGTATAGTCGTACTTTCCATCTTTGTAAAACTCAGAAGAAGCACAGTCTAATGCCAAGCAAATTTCAGAACCAGGTTTGTAGCCAGCTTTTTCAATAGCTTTCAATACCGTTTCAATAGCATCTTCAGTACCCTCAAAAGTTGGTGCAAAACCACCTTCGTCGCCTACGGCAGTAGATAAACCTCTATCGTGTAAAATAGCTTTCAAGTTATGGAAAACTTCTGTTCCCCAACGTAGAGCTTCAGAGAAAGAAGGCGCACCAACTGGCATGATCATGAACTCTTGGAATGCGATAGGCGCATCAGAGTGCGAACCACCGTTGATGATATTCATCATTGGGATGGGCAAAGTATTGGCATTTACACCGCCAATGTAACGGTATAGAGGTTGGCGGCTTTCTTGTGCAGCAGCTTTTGCAACCGCTAACGAAACACCTAATATGGCGTTAGCACCTAGGCTACCTTTGTTTTCGGTACCATCTAGGTCTATCATTAATTTATCGATTAAAACTTGCTCAAAAACATCAACACCTTGCAAAGCCTTAGCAATTTTAGTATTTACGTTTTCTACTGCTTTTAAAACACCTTTACCTAAATAGGTCTTCTTATCGCCATCACGTAACTCAACAGCCTCATACTGACCAGTACTTGCTCCAGATGGAACTGCAGCACGGCCCATAAAACCATTTTCTGTCATTACTTCTACTTCAATAGTAGGATTTCCTCGCGAATCGAGGATCTGTCTTGCATGGACATCGATTATTAAACTCATTTTATATTTGTTTTGAATTAAAAATACCCTTAGTGTATAAAATACAATTAGTATAGGGTTTTTCAAAGTTATAATACTTTTTTAAACTTAGGGAATCAATTGAATGTTTTTTTGTTAGCGATTTTGGACTAGGCGCAGAAAACCGAAAAGGGTAGAATAAAAAAAGCCTTTCCATTTTACTGAAAAGGCTTTCGAAGTCGGGATGGCAGGATTCGAACCTACGACCTCCACATCCCAAATGTGGCGCGATACCGGGCTACGCTACATCCCGAACTTTAGTGTTGTTTTCTCGTTTCTCCGCCCGAGGATTTCCTAACGAGGTTGCAAAGATAGCGATTTTAATATACGATGCAAATATTTTTACAAATTGTTTGAAGCCAAAAAATAATTCTAGCTGTTTGTTTCTGCGGATGATTTAGCTTTTATCCAAAATAGCAGTTCATTTACGAAATTTCCTGCTCTTTTATCTGTCGCTTCTCGGTCGGTAGGAGTGCCGTCATCGTCGAAAGCTTTTTCTACTGTTGGCACAGGAAACATGGCTGGAACAACTAATGCGCCTATCTTCCATAAGGTAAATTGTAAAGAAGTGAGGACTTGGGAACCTCCAAACGGTCCTGCCGAAACTGTAGCAATGCCGATGGGTTTACGTTTCCATTCTGCATAAAGTAAATCGATGATATTTTTTAAGCTTGCAGGGTAACCACCGTTATATTCTGGAGTTACGATGATTATACCATCGGCCGCAGTAATTTTTTTAGCAAAAGCTAACATTTCTTCTGTTGGGTTTTCGATTAAGCGTAAGCGTTCTTCGAAAAGTGGGAAGTTATATTTGTCTAGGTCAATAATTTCGGCATCCGCCAATTGTTTTTGCGCTAAGTAGTTTTCAAAGTATAAAGCAACGTTGTGGCTCTTGCGCCCTTTTCTTATACTGGCGGATATAATGGCTATTTTTGGCATGACTATTTTTATTTTGCACTAAATTAACGAATATTTTGTGGTTGTTGTTTTAGATTTTTCGCAGATTGACGCGGATTTGGCATTGCAAAGCTTTTGTTGATACGGAGGGTTGTTTAATAAAGGTTGTTATGCTGATGAACGAAGCATCTGTTTCATGGTTCGCAGACGCTTCGTGCCTCAGCATGACAGAAGTCGACAAAAAGATTACAGTGAAAGCGGGACTAGCCTGAGTTTGAAGCACAGGGATTGCGCTTCAAATTTTATTCCCATTTAAAGGTTTTTACAGCTACGGCATAAACACCAATGCCCCATAACAACATGATTAAAATTTGCTGTTTTACATCCCAAAGATTGGCGCCCTCGAAAGCTACTTTACGCATGGCATCGTTTAAATAAGTTAAAGGTAAGGCTCTGCTGATGGGTTGTAGCCATGCCGGAAAAGCATTGATGGAAAAAAAAGTTCCCGAAAGTAAAAACTGTGGCAGCGTAATGATGTTGGAAATTGGAGGAATAGTGCTTTCGCTTTTTGCCAGGCCAGAAACTACAAAACCAAAACCCATGAATACAATGACACCAATGGTAGCCAAAACCAGCATATTAATTACGGTAACCACGCCGTTAATTAGGGTAAAATTAAATGCAAAATGACCAATGACAATAATAAATAACGCCCCTAGTAAGGCAAAGCCGATACGGGCAATTGCTTCGCCCAAAACGATGCTTGAGCGACGAACTGGGGTTGCGAAGAAGCGTTTAATGACTAAGTTTTGTCGCAACGCGAAGAATATAAAGGCAGTGCCGAAAACTCCTGTGCTTAGCAGTGAAAAACCTAGTTGCCCTGGCAAAATAAAATCAATGGTACGGTGTAGCCTGCCTGTTATGGTGGTTGCTCTTATTTCGGTAACGGTAGGTTTCTGGTTTACGGTATTCAGTTGATGAGCCAAATCATTAAGTACTGATTTTAATACGTTGCCATTGGTTAAGGAAGCCGATGTATACTTTACGTTGGTAAAATATGCTGGCAAACCTGCTGTGTTTTTTTCTACACTAATTACCGCATCGTAAGCCCCTTTCTCTAAATTTTTTTCGATGTTTTCTTTTGTGTCGTTCTTCGTTAAGCGGATTACGCCAGTTTTTTCTAGAGCTGCAATTACTGGATTTTGTAAGTCAGAACCTGGCGCTATAGCTACATCGATTTTCATGCCGCCGCCGCCAATGAAACCGAAGACAATAATGAATATTAGTGGAAACGCTAAGGTGAAAATAACCGCCGAAGGGCTTCTGGTAATTGACCTAAAACTAGCCTTGGCTAGCGACAGTGTGGCTTTGGTATGATTGTAATGTTTTGACATGTGTTATTTTTTAACGTTTAACTTTCTAATTTTAACTTTGCACTACTCTCTCCACTCTTTACCAGTTAGATTGATGAACACATCTTCCAAGTTGGCAGCTTTTACTTCTTTTTTACGTTCGAAACCACTAGCAATTAAATTATCTATCAGTTGGTCTGGCGTGTCTAAGGCAATGATTTTTCCAGCCTCTACAAAAGCTACCCTATCACATAGTTGCTCCGCTTCGTCCATGTAGTGGGTGGTAATGACCACCGTGGTGCCGTTGTTTCTAATCTCGCTAATCAAATCCCAAAGGTTTCTGCGTGCCTGTGGGTCTAAGCCGGTAGTGGGTTCATCTAAAAAAACTATTTTTGGCGAATTGATTAAAGTTGTTGCGATTGAGAAACGCTGTTTTTGCCCGCCAGAAAGTTCTTTGTACTTGGCTTTGGCTTTTTCTTGCAGGTTAACTTTAGCCAACATTTCCATGGGAGTTACGTTTACGTCATAAAGTCCGGCAAAAAGCTCTAAAAGTTCTACTAAATTTAAGTTCGGATAATAACCTGCAGCTTGTAGTTGTACACCAATAATTTGCTTGATGGCATTGGCATCGGTATCTACATTTAAACCATTTACTAAAACTTCGCCACTGGTTTTGTTTCGCAAAGTTTCTATAATTTCTAGGGTAGTGGTTTTTCCTGCGCCGTTTGGCCCTAGCAGTCCAAATATTTCATTTTCGTAAACCTCGAATGATAAACCTTGAACAGCTTTGAACTCGCCGTAGTTTTTAACCAAATTGGTTACGCTGATAATTGCTTGTTTGTTTGTCATTGGATATAAAAGTAAGAAGCTTAAATTAATCTCAAATTCTTTTTCTGCTAATTGGAATTATTATGAGGATGAAATGATGATTTCGATTGACGATTTTAGATTTACGAATTACGATTGACATGCAAATCGCCTATCACTTCTCATAAAAAAGAGCAAAGACATTATGCCTTTGCTCTTATATAGCCTTACGTAAATAGTAAATCTAAAATCGTAATTCAGTTTACCAAACTAAATCGCCTTTAATCAAACTCACGAAATCATCGAATAAGTAGCGTGAATCATGTGGGCCTGGAGAGCTTTCTGGATGGTACTGTACCGAGAATGCTTTTTTGCCTTTCACACGAATGCCTTCGATAGAATCGTCGTTTAAGTTAATGTGCGTAATTTCTACTTTATCCGAAGCTTTAACTTCTTCTGGGATTACACCGAAACCATGGTTTTGAGAAGTAACTTCGCAATGGTTCTTGATGATGTTTTTAACTGGGTGGTTTAAGCCGCGGTGACCATTGAACATTTTCATGGTACCGATACCGTTCGCCTCAGCTAATAATTGGTGTCCTAAGCAGATACCGAACAGCGGCTTGTCAGCCTCCAAAACAGCTTTTACTGTTTCTATGGCATAAGGCATTGCTTTAGGGTCGCCAGGGCCATTAGAGATAAAGTAACCATTGGCTCCCCAAGCGTTCATTTCCTCGAAAGTAGTTTTAGCTGGGAAAACTTTGATGTAAAGTTCTCTATCATCGAAATTGCGAAGGATATTCTTTTTGATGCCTAAATCTAAAGCAGCCACTTTAATGGCAGCATCAGGGTTGCCATAGTAATAAGGCTCTTTGGTAGAAACTACTGAAGAAAGTTCTAAACCGTCCATTGAAGGCACTTCTTCCAATTGCTTTCTTAACGTTTTTAAGTCGGTAATTTCAGAAGAAATGATCGCATTCATTGCGCCCTTATTGCGGATATGACGTACCAAGGCACGAGTGTCAATATCGCAAATGCCAACAATATTTTCGTTTTGGAAATTATCTTGGATGGATTCTGTAGCTTCTTTTCTCGAATAATTGATGTTGTAATTTTTACAAACCAAGCCAGCAATTTTAATTCCGCCAGATTCTACCTCGTCGCGGTGCATGCCATAATTACCAATATGTGCATTGGTAGTTACCATAATTTGCCCGAAATAAGAAGGATCTGTGAAGACTTCTTGATAGCCCGTCATGCCTGTGTTAAAGCAGATTTCGCCCGTGGTTGTTCCTATTTTTCCAGCAGCTTTGCCATAAAAAACGGTGCCATCGGCCAATAACAAAATCGCTGGTAACTTAGTGTAGTTAGTCATTTAAATTACAATAAAAATTGGGGATGAAAAATGATAAAAAAGAATGGGAGCTTTTAACGGAGAAACCGTTTGTTAAGGATGATAAAACCGTATGATTGAACTCTCTCATTTCGGAGTACAAAGGTATGTTTTTTCCATGGTTCTTTTCAATATTTTTTTAAAAAAAAGAAGCTGGTTTTGCGATTTGATTTTTCCTTTGCTCATCTATACCGCTATTCTTTCTTGTTTGTTCGTTCATGCTTGTTCTTTATTCCAAATAATAAAAGTTAATTTTGTGCACATCAAAACAAAAAGCATGTCGGTAAATAAAGAAATAAAACGTGTAACCACGCATATTTTACAAGAAATGAAGCAGCGCAAAGAAAAAATTGCGATGCTTACCGCTTACGATTACTCTATGGCCACCATTTTAGATGATGCTGGTTTAGATGTTTTATTGGTTGGCGACTCTGCATCTAACGTAATGGCCGGCCACGAAACCACACTGCCAATTACGCTAGATCAAATGATTTACCATGCTCAATCTGTAGTACGTGGCGCAAATAGGGCTTTTGTAGTCGTAGATTTACCGTTTGGTTCTTATCAAGGCAACTCTAAGGAAGCTTTAAATTCTGCCATCCGTATCATGAAAGAGAGCGGTGCGCATGGGGTTAAGCTTGAAGGTGGCGTAGAGATTGTGGAATCTGTTCAACGTATTATTACCGCAGGAATTCCTGTAATGGGACACCTGGGCTTAACGCCACAATCTATCTATAAATTTGGCACCTACACCGTTAGAGCTAAAGACGAAGAAGAAGCAAACAAGTTAAAAACAGATGTTTTAGCCTTACAAGATGCGGGTTGTTTTGCGGTAGTTTTAGAAAAAATACCTGCCAAATTAGCCAAAGAAGTAACCGAAAGCTTACATATTCCTACTATTGGTATCGGTGCTGGGCCGCATTGCGATGGGCAAGTATTGGTAGTTAACGATATGATTGGCTTAACCAAAGGATTTAAACCTCGGTTTTTACGTCAGTATTTAAATTTATACGAAGGCATTAAAGGTGCTGCACAGTCTTACATTGCCGATGTAAAAGCGAACGATTTCCCGAACGAGAAAGAACAATATTAGGCTTAATTAAACATAAATGAACAAAGAATAAGGATTTTTGAAAAGCAGTTTTAGTGCTAATCGGCTAAATCAATCCCGCTTTTTGTTCCAACCTTTTTGTTACCACTTCTGTCATCCTTAAGCTTTCGAAGGATTTTCATAGCAAAAACGCTTCGATAAACTCAGCGTGACACAAAATGATCGGCAAGTTAAAACAAAAAGTGTTTACACTTCTCCCGATAGCTATCGGTACGGGTTTAGTTAACAAAAAGTACTGCAGAAAACTTAGTTTTAGCAATAAGCCACAATTAAATAAATTATACCAATACAACAATTAACCAATCAATGGCCATTACCGAATCAGACGTGCTTTACGAAGATAACCATCTCATTGCCATTAACAAACGAGCGGGCGATGTAGTACAGATTGACGAAACTGGAGACCAACCACTTGACGAGATGGTAAAAGAGTTTTTGGCTGCCAAGTACAATAAACCTGGAGGCGCATTTTTGGGCGTAGCACATCGATTAGATCGTCCGGTAAGTGGTTTAATTTTATTTGCCAAAACCAGCAAGGCCTTGGATAGAATGAACGCCATTTTCAAAAACCGCGAAATCAAAAAAACTTATTTTGCAGTTGTTAGAAAAAAACCTGCTAAGCCACAAGGTAAACTCATTAACTGGTTAATTAAAGACCCCAAAAAAAACGTAGTAAAGGCTTTTGATTACGAAGCTAAAGGTACCCAATACTGTGAATTAGATTACCAGTTGGTAACCGAACTTGATGGCTACTATTTGCTTAGGGTAAATCCGTTGACGGGTCGCTCGCACCAAATTAGGGTACAGCTTTCTACCATGGGCTGCCCCATTGTTGGCGACAATAAATATGGCTATCCGCGTGGTAGCAGAAAAGGCAGCATTTGTTTACATGCACGTCAGTTAGAGTTTGTACACCCCGTAAAGAAGGAACCTATTAAAATCTTCGCTAAGCTTCCAAAAGATGGCTTCTGGGAAAAGTTTGAGAAGTTTTAAGCCTTTTCTGACTACACGGAAGTTCCTATTTGCTGTTCGACATTTGCAATGTCGAACTTTTTGACGAAGGGTTTGCAATCTTTTATTATTCGGATCACAGATCCTATGATAGGGCTTCGGAGTTACAAACTCCGAAGAGCAATAATACCTGTAAATTCACTTCAGCATCTGCCAACGAGATCAACACCAATTAATCGCTTTCAAATTCCCGCCTACGCGGTAATGATGAGAATGCTAAGCAAGGCTGCCGAATTAACTCACCGACTTTTATATTCCACGCTGAGGCTGTCTCAAAAGTAAAATAGTGCCGTCCTTTCGACGATCGAAGGAGGAGAAATCTTTTTCAGAAGTACTTCTGGATAGGATCTCTCTCTAGGGTTCGAGATGACGACTGAATTTTGAGACAGCCTCTTTTTAACGAAGGGTTTGCAATCTTTTATTATTCGGATCACAGATCCTATGATAAGGCTTCGGAGTTACAAACTCCGAAGAGCAATAATACCTGTAAATTCACTTCAGCATCTGCCAACGAGATCAACACCAATTAATCGCTTTAAGATTCCCGCCTATGCGGGAATGACGCGAATGCTAAGCAAGGCTGCCGAATTAAATCACCGACTTTTATATCCCACGCTGTTCGACATTTGTAATGTCGAACTTTTTAACCAAGGGTTTGCAATCTTTTATTATTCGGATCACAGATCCTATGATAAGGCTTCGGAGTTACAAACTCCGAAGAGCAATAATACCTGTAAATTCACTTCAGCATCTGCCAACGAGATCAACACCAATTAATCGCTTTAAGATTCCCGCCTACGCGGGAATGACGAGAATGCTAAGCAAGGCTGTCGAATTAAATAACCTACTTTTATATCACTTATGGCTAATAAACGGGAATAAAATAAACTGCGCTGCCTACAAAAAAGAAAACCCCGCTTTCGCAGGGTTAACTTATTCAATCAAATATAAACTAGGAAGATATTTTTTACCAGACAAAGGTAGCCGCAGCGCCTGCTGGCAAAGTCGGTGTTGCTATTTTACCTTTATCGCTAATGTTAAAAGTCTGATCTGTATTGCTGTTGTTCATCACAATCAACGCTTTTTTACCATCTGGCGTTTTAAAAGCCACATTGCTTAAGGTATTATCTGAAGAAGAACCAATTCTAACCGAGCCTGGTCTCACAAATTTAGAAGCATGACCGATAATGTAGTAGGCTACATTACGAGTTACCGCTGGAGCGATAGTTAATGCACCTAAGCAATTGGTACAACCACCATCTGGCGTGTGCGGATTATAGTTTGCATCTGCTGCTAAGTTCCACTCTAACACGTTTCTACTCCAGTTCCTAGTGGCACCCACAATCAATGTACTTACATGCCATTTCAAATCTTCCGGAAAGTTACCCGGACCACCAACCCACTGCTCTGTAAAATAGAGGTGTTTATCTGGGTAAGCATTATGAACTTCGCTCAAAGCATCAATTTTACCACCATATAAGTGAAATGCAGAGCCATCTACATATTTACTGGCTTCAGCATCGGCCAAAATACTCATTGGGTAATCTGGACGATCGGCATTATGGTCGTAAAGAATGATTTTGGTCTTGACACCAGCCTTTTGGAAAGCAGGCCCCAAAGCAGTTTTAATGAACTTTGCCTGTTCATCGGCCAGCATTAACAAGCTAGGCGTATTGCCCGGGTGCAAAGGCTCATTTTGTATTGTAATTGCATCAATTGTTATGCCTTGTGCTTTCATGGCTTCAATATATTTTACAAAATATTTGGCATAAGCTTGATAAAACTCGGGCAATAAACTTCCGCCTTTGTAGGCTTTATTGGTCTTCATCCAAGTTGGTGGTGTCCATGGTGAACCTAAAATTTTAATGCTCGGATTAATGGTTAAAATTTTCTTCAGCACCGGAACCAAATCAGTCATTTCTTCTGCAATTGAGAAACGCTCCATATTTACGTCTGTTTCACCAGCGGGTAGTTCGTTATAAGTAAAAACCTTCGCACTTAAATCAGACGCACCAATACTTACCCGCAAATAGCTTACACCAATGGCATTTCCTTCTGTAGAGAAAAGTTCTTTCAACAAAGCATCTTTTTCCTTTTCTGGCAATTGGTTAATCAAGGTAGCACTACCGCCAGTTAAGGTGTAGCCAAATCCATCAATACTTTGGTAGGTTTGGTTTTCATCAACGGTTATTGTTTTGTGTGTATTTGCCGCGGTACCAAAATTTAAAGCTACATCTTGTTTTTGCAACAATACTGATCTATCGCCTTTGGTCATCCAAAAAGCAACATCGCTATTGGTTTGGGCATTGTTTATCGTTTGACCTTTCTTACTGGCACAAGAAGCCAACAAAACAGCACACGCTACGTAACTCACTATAACTCTCTTCATTTCGATCCTATTTTAGGGTGTGTAATTAAAGTTCACCTTTTTGTTTCCCAACTGGATAGTGAACTCGCCTTCTCCGGTAGTTTTTACCAAATCAGCATTTATATAAGCAATATCTTCTGGTTTAATTTTGAAAGTGACGGTCTTGGTTTCGCCGGCTTTCAAATCAATTTTTTCGAAGCCTCTTAAACGTTTTACATCAGGACTGATCTCGCTCGCTACCAAGTCAGAAATGTAAAGCAACACACTTTCTTTTCCGGCTACTTTGCCTGTGTTACTTACCTTTACATTAATGTCTAAGGTTTCACCTTTTTTTAAGGTATTGCTACTTAATTTGATATCGCTATAAGAAAAAGTGGTATAGCTTAAACCGTGTCCAAAAACATATTGCGGATTGTAATCTGCATCGTAATTGTAAACCCCTTCTGTAGTTTCTCTAGACTCCGATGGTTTGTGGTAATAAGTGAATAGAGCGTTTGGAAATTGAGGATAAGTGTAAGGTAGTTTTCCAGAAGGATTAACATCACCATACAATACATCTGCAATAGCGTCGCCACCAAAATTACCCGGTAAATAACTTTGCAAAATAGCGCTCATATTTTTCTCAAACTTGCTAATTACCCTAGGACGACCTTCGTTTAAAACTAACACAATGGTTTTACCTGTGGCAGCTAATTTTTTGGCCAATTCGGTTTGCAAATCAGAGATGTACAAATCGCTTAAATTACCCGGCGTTTCTGTGTAAGTGTTTTCGCCTAAACAAAGCACAATTACGTCTGCATTTTTAGCTGCTGCGATGGTTTCGTCCATTTTGTCAGCGAAATCTTCGAAATATTTGCCATCCATTTTATAGCTTACACCGGGCAAATAAGTTACGTTAGCTGCACCGACTTTGTTTTGGATTGCTTTGACAATGGTATTGTATTTTGCGGCAAATTCTTCTACTTTTTCGCCTTGCCATGAGTAGGTCCAAGCTCCATTTAAAGTCCTCATCGAATTTGCGTTTGGACCAGTAACCAAAACTTTTGCGGTTTTACTCAAAGGCAAAGTATGGTTCGTATTCTTCAATAAAGTGATCGATTCTGCCGCTGTTTGATAAGCCGCATTTTCAAATTCTTTACTTCCAAACTTGGGATAATCTTTAATGTGTGTCACAGGTTTTTCGAATAAACCCAATTCATATTTAACCTTTAAGATATTTCTTACTGCATCATCAATGCGAGATTGCTTTACCTTGCCTTCTTTCACCAAAGCAACTAAATCATCGCAGAAAGGCTCGTAGTTGTAAGCAATCATCGACATGTCGATACCTGCGTTGATGGCCATCATTACAGCTTCTTTATTGTTTTTAGCTACGCGATCTCGTTTGTGCAAATTTTCAATATCGCCCCAATCGGTTACTACCAAGCCTTTAAAGCCTAACTCTTCTCTCAATAACCTGGTCAGTATTTTGTAGTTGGCATGCACTGGCACGCCATTGATTAGGCCAGAGTTGATCATGATGGTTTTTGCACCAGCATCTATCGCTGCTTTAAAAGCCGGCAAATGGTATTCTCTCAAAGCTTGATCAGAAATGATGGCTGGCGTTCTATCTTTACCAGAAACAGGAACCTGATAGCCCAAAAAGTGCTTGATAGAAGAAGCTACTTTAAAAGGATTAGAAACGTCGTTATCGTCGCCTTCTAAACCTTTAATCATTTGTACACCTAATTGCGAAACTAAATATGGATCTTCTCCGAAACTTTCCCATTGACGAGGGAAACGAGGATCGGCACCTAAATCTAAAATAGGAGAGAAGTTCCAAGGAATGGCACTTGCACGGGTTTCGTAAGCAGTGATGCTAGCTCCTTCTTTAACCAAAGCTCGGTTAAAAGTTGCCGCCTGACCAATCTGTTGCGGGAACATGGTTGCACCGGCAGTGTAGGTAGCACCGTGAACTTCGTCAACTCCATAAATTACGGGGATTTTATTTTTCCCTTGTTTAAGGGCTACATTTTGAATTTCGTTGATGATGTTGTACCAAACCTGAGGAGTTCTGGCCCTATTATTTGATGTGTTAAGCACCGAACCAATATGATATTGTAGCAAAGCTTTTTCGGTTTCTTTTTTATCTAAAGAAAAAGGCTCATCGCTAGTGTATCTATCTTTACCTTTTCCAATTACGTCTAAAGTAATTTGAGCCATTTGACCTACTTTTTCTTCAATGGTCATTTTGGCTAGCAACGCATCAACTTTTTTATTGATAGCTTCTTTGCTCATTTTCTGTTGTGCAAAAACGGAAGTACCGGCTAAAACAAGAACAAGCGCTAAACTAAAATTTTTAATGTTCATATATATGTGTATTTTAGGTGATTTGATGCCTTAAAAATAAGCAGTTAACCTCCTTTAATAAAAGTGCAGTGAGCGTTAAACCTCATCTAGAGCGGAAGGCGATATAAGTATGATACGCTTAAAACACTTTCGAAAACCGACCAAATTAAGCTATAGAATAGCTTTTCAACGTTTAATAAACATTTCCTAATACGCTTAAAAAACATTGCCTTGTAGTAGTATTGTAGTATGGGCAACAAAGTACCCATACTATAATCTTCACCTATAAGTTAGGGTTGCGGTCACGCTCTGCTTGCGGAATTGGAAATAACAAGTTTGCATTAGAAATATTGTACAACAATGCCCCATTACCATCTCTTTGTGCATTCATTACTGCAACAGCACGATTGGTACGTAACAAATCGAACCAACGGTGGCCTTCGAAAGCGAGTTCTAATCTGCGCTCTTTTTCTATGGCCAAACGCATTGCCGCCTGACTGTTTGCTGGTGTGCCGCCCAAGTTTACACGCAGTCTAATTTCATCTACAATGGTTTTAGCTGCCGACCAACCGGTTGCTGTTAATTCATTCAACGCTTCTGCTTTTAACAATTTGATGTCTGCTAAGCGAATAATGTAAGAATTAGCCAAATCATCATTACGGTATTTATTGATGAATGGATAATTAGACTTGCTCCAATAATCATCAGACCATCCTTCTGTGGAAACGTTCTTAAATGAAATACTAGAAGCCTTGCGGATCACATCACCTTCTGCATCAAAAGCTGCTACCAAATCATTGGTTGGCGTACAGAAACGTTTCCAGCCAGAACCAACAATTACACTTGTCATCCAGTTACCACGACCAGTGGGCCCACCCCACCCGTCGTACTGCATTTCCCAAATAGATTCGGAGTTATTCTTGTGTGCGCCATCAAACAGATGGTCAAAATTTGATAGGGGAGCATAGCCTCCAGCAATTACTGCATCGGCATATTGGTTTACTTTTGTCCAATCTGGAGTTGGCTTAGAGGCGTAAACCTTCGCCAATAAAGCATTTACCACACCCTTGGTAATGAAGCCCTTGTTAGGAGCGGTTGTACGTACATCTGGTAAGGCCTCTTCCAAATCTTTAATAATTTGTGCATAAACCTGATCTACCGTAGAACGTGGTTTTTGCATTTCCTCTAAACTAGTAGGCGATTTTAGAACCAGCGGCACAGCCCCCCATAAACGAACCAAATGGAAATAGAAATAAGCTCTCAACGCTTTTGCTTCTCCAATCATTTGTGCTCTTCTGCCACCTGCATCTAAAGCTGCATCCTGAATGTTAGGTACATTTTCTAGTACTTCATTGGCATTTTTAATGTTCGAGTACAAGCCGCCCCAATCGCGTCCTACGTTTCCATTGGTAGCGTTAGTGGTAAATAAATCAATCTGAATATTTGCTGGATTATCGCCACCAGCATAGGCATTATCTGCCGTAACATCGCCGTTAATCATGTAATCCCAAATGTGGTAGTCGTTATACATTCCACCGTAAACCCCAGACATCAGTTTCTCGGCTCCAGCTGCGGTAGTAAACGCCACATCGGCAGTTGCCTGGTTAAAGGGCTGTTTATCTAGGAAATCTTTTTTACAGCTTTGCAAGCCAAAGGCCGCTGCTGCAATTGCTACTAAAGTATATTTATTTAGTTTCATCTCTTTAAATCTTAAAATCCAACATTAATACCGAACAAGAAACTTCTTGATTGTGGGTAAGTACCGTAATCAACTCCCATAGCTGGGCCATTCGCCGAGTTTACATTTACCTCTGGATCTAAACCAGAGTATTTGGTAAAAGTGAATATGTTGTAACCCGTAGCAAACAAGGTTAACTTGCTCATCTTCAATTTAGTTAAAGCGGCAGAACCAAAGCTGTACGATAAGGTTGCAGTTTTTAAACGCAAATAAGAAGCATCCTCTACAAAGCGGCTAGAAGTTAAAGAGTTTTCTGAGCTTTGAAATAAAGCTTTAGGAACATTTGTAATTTGACCTGGCGCAGTCCATCTATCTAACACCGCAGCCGATTGATTTTTAGAATCGAACATTCCTTCTAAGTCAATTCTAGAAGCATTAAATAACTGGTTACCCTGCACCCCTTGGAAAAAGAAGTTGAAATTCCAGTTGCCAAAAGTTAAATTATTGGTTAAACCATAAGTAAAATTAGGCTGTGCCGAACCAATAAAAGTTCTATCAGCAGGGTCTGCCGAACCTGTAATGCCATTGTTGTTGGTGTCTGCATATTGAGCGGCTCCCGTGGCCGGGTTTACACCTGTAAATACATACCCATAAAAACTGCCCAACGGGCGGCCAGTGACAATTCTAACTGCTGCATCACGTTCGTAAATACCTGCAAAATCTAAAGATTGAGTGGTGGTACCCAAACTTGTCACTTTATTTCGGTTAAGTGAGAAATTAAGATCGGTAGTCCATTTGAATTTTTCACGATCAACATTCTTAGTTGATAGCATAAATTCTAAACCTCTATTTTCCATTGCACCTACATTATAGGCCTGGCTACTGAAAGTAGAAGACGGAGCTAATTGTACGTTAATTAATAGGTCGTTAGTTTTCTTTAAATAAGCATCGGCAGTAAAAGTTAAGCGGTTGTTAAACATGGTTAAGTCTAAACCAATGTTGGTCTGCGTGGTTTTTTCCCACGATAAATCATCATTGGCTGGGTTTTGCAAGTTATAATCACCTTGGGCATTTATGCTGTATAATTTCATGTAAGCGTAGTCTCCAATTCCTTCATCGTTACCTACTTTACCCCAGCTTCCACGAAGTTTCAAATCATTAATGCTTTTGCTATCTTTCATAAAGTTCTCAGCAGAAATTCTCCATCCAGCAGATACAGAAGGGAAGTAACCGAAACGATTTTCCTTCGCAAACCTAGAAGAACCATCGGCCCTAAAGTTAGAACTGAAAAGGTATTTATTATCGTAAGCATAAGTAATACGAGCCAAGTAAGAGCGTTTGCTCCATTGCGCACGCTGAGGAAGGGTTAATGCTACCGAAGGCTCTATTGGATTGCCAGAGGTATCGAAAAATCGGGTAAGTTCATTGTTGTTGTACTTCCAATCTGACGCTTGTATGGTGTAACCTCCCGTTGCCGTAAACGCATTTTTACCCACGTTTTTGGTGTAGTTTAAGATGTTTTCGTTTAGCCAAACATGATCATTAGTAGTGTTATCACGATAAACACCACGCTCTTGACGTCCGTAAGTGGTTAAAAAGTTATCGGTAAAGTAGCGATAGAAATTCTTATTGGAATTAGTACTAATGGTAGATTTAAAGTACAAATCTTTAGTGAAATTCACCTGCGCACCAAATGCACCAATAAATCTAAAATTTCGGTTTAAGTTATTAGAACCAAAAGCTAAGGCCAATGGATTGTCCCACCCGCCAGCGTTTGGAATAGTGGTGTACTGGCCATTAGGTTCAAAAATACCAATTGTTGGAGGCGTGGTTAATGCCCCTAAAATAACACCCCCACGAGATACGCTACTGTTATCGCCAACATCAATAGATTTGCTTGAAGTAAGAATGGCGTTACCCGTTAATTTTAGCCAAGGGGTTAGGTTTTGAGAACCATTAAAGTTAGCGGTAATGCGATCTAACTTTGCTGGAGCTACTACCCCTTTATCTTGTTGATAACCAGTAGAGAAATAGTATTGACCACCTTTTACACCGCCAGATAGTGATACTTGATACTGGTTTTGAGTTCCTGTACCAAATGTTTCTTCTTGCCAGTCTGTATTTTCGCTGCCACCAAAACTACTATAACCCAATTCGGTCATCAAAGCAATGTATTGGTCTCTATTCAGCACATCTTGAGTTTGCCAAAAGTTAGAAAAACCGGTAAAAGCATTGAATCCCACTTGTACCTTATTAGCAGAACCTTTCTTGGTTGTAATTAAAACCACCCCATTAGCACCGCTAGAACCATAAATAGCTGCAGCAGATGCATCTTTTAAAATGGTCATCGTTTCGATGTCGTTGGCATTTAAGAAACTAGCATCTCGAGAAGTAACCCCATCAATTACATATAAGGGACTGTTAGAAGCCGTAATGGAGGTATTACCACGAATGCTGATGGCTATCCCAGATCCTGGTTTACCAGATTGAGATGTTACTTGTACCCCCGCAGCTCTACCTTGTATGGCTTGTAACGGATTGGTAATGGGTTGATTTTCTAAATCCTTTGCTGATACAGAAACAACGGCAGTAGTTAAATCCTTCTTGGTGGTTGTACCGTACCCAACTACCACAACCTCGTTAAGTTTGTTGTCGTCTTCGGCAAGTGTTACGTTAATGGTAGTTCTGTTGTTGATAGGCTGCTCAATAGTTTTGAAACCTATAAATGAAAAAGTAAGTATGGCATCGGCTTTTGCTTTCAACTTATAAGCTCCATTTGCTTCTGTTGATGCCCCAAGACTAGTGCCCTTAACTCTCACTGAAACCCCTGGTAGAGGCAGACCTTGTTGATCTTTTACTTGACCTGCGATTGTAATCTCTTGTCCCATGACATAACTCATGAAACTAAAAATACACGCCGCTAGTAGTGTAATTTTTTTGTTCATCTTTTTTACAGTTAATATTTAGCGATGGTAAAGTTAAGTTCATTTGTATGTTAAATGCAAGTGAAATTTTTCATAAAATACTGTAAAACAAGCATTTATAACTTTTTTGATACGCTATAGCACCTTGCTAGCTAGTCTTGCTTAATGCTGATTTTCAGCACATAAAGGTTGTTTAAAAAGGAGATTAGTTAGCTAGGTTGATACGCTTGAGCACCTTAGCATCTTTTTTTTGAAAAAATGTATTTAGGTTAAAATTTAGAGGATTTTAATCTAAAACTAATAAGCTCCAACCGTTTTTGTTTGATTTTTTAAGGATAGATTTTCGTTCTTCCATCACCGTTTTTACCCGCGTTCCGTAAGTCCAACAGGTACTTTGCCTAATGTTTAACAGCTCGGCAAGCTTATGAGAAGAGATTTTACCTTTGGTAGAGTAAATAAGGAAAATCATGTAAAATGCTTTATTGATGGGAATGCGTGTGTTATGAAAAATGGTGTAACTCGTTACCGATTCATCATAGTCGCATTTACTACAACGCCTACTATAAGGTGTATGCCCAGCGTAGAAATGATCATTCTTACATTTCTTACAAGTATAGCCATTTCTCCATTTTAGATCGGCCAAAAAACTATCACAGCTTTCCTTATCAGGATAGATTTTACTAAACTCTTCGAAATCCACGTCTGCAGACATTACCCGATCTCTGGTGATTTTTTCTACGTTGGTCTGTAGCTCTTGATTGTCTTGCTCCAAGAGCACATTCATTCTTGAGATTTCTTCAGCTTGCTGTTTCAGTTGTTCGTTAGCTCGCAGCAATTCCTCATTTTGGGTCTCGATAATTATCGATTTATTAAAAACTTCTTTTGTACGTTCCTGTACCTGTACCTCCAACTCCTGATTTAGCTTATCTTTAAGTTTAGCATTTACACTCATTTGTTGGATTATTTGCCGCTGTGCTTTTTCCTTTTTCTGTTTAAGGATACGTACTTTATCGCCAATGGCAAAAGACAAGAAAACCATTTCTAATACAAAACAAAAGCTTAAGCTGTAATAAGTAATTACACCAAAGTTTAACCATGCTATACCTAACATGATCAAAAATTTGAGTGTAAAGCCAAAAAATAAAAAGCTGTAGCCTAAAACAAAGAAACGAGCAGGCTGGTAACCCCGCTTAAAAATATAAATTCCAGTAAAAAAAGCAACCGTTAAAGGCACAAACTCCAAAAACTTGTAGCTAAATAATTCTTGGTCTAAAAATAAACAATACAAGAAAAATAAAGATCTAGCAGCAATAACAGCAATAATTACTTGGTTAAGCTTAGGGGCTTTAGCTTTTACAAAGAGTAGTTCTCTGGTAAATAAAAGTGCAAAAATACTGGTGGCATATAGAAAAAAGGCATAAGCAATTTGGTTCCAATTGGGCGAATTTGGCCACAGATACTGATAGGCAATACCGTCTGAGCTCATCTCAAATAAACCTACGCTTAAGTTATATAGCACATAAAACAAATATTGTTTCTGCCGTATGGCGATGTACATGATTAGGTTATAAAAACTGAAAACCAAGATCATGCCGTAAAATATTCCAAAATAGAAATATTCGTCTAGTGCATAAGAAATGAACCAGTTTACAGACCTGAGCACAATAATTACATCAGCTATTTGCGAAGACTGTATTTTAAAGTAATAGGTTTGGATCTCGTTATGGTCGTTATCGATATAAATTTCGAAATTCTTGTGAGATAGGTCTCGATGTTTGAACTGTAATCGATCACCTAATTCTTTTACTTCGTAGTCTCCATTGTTGTTAGGAACGTAAATAGTAAGATGATCTATCGTTTGGTCGAAAAGTTCAAGCAAGAATCTATTTTCTGCATTGCTATTATGCTTGATATTGATTTTATACCAATAAGTGGTGTTGAAATTTGCAGTTTGAGGTGTGCTTTTTATGCTTGGTTTAAATTTACTAGCGAACGGAGCACTGCTGACCTGTTCAAAAGTGAATTGTGCTTTGGGATCTTCTAAAACCTCTATTTCCGAAAAATTGAAGATGTGTTGATCCAGATCATCAGTTATCTCTACTACTTTTTGGGCATGTGAAACCGAGCAAAAGAAGTTGCAGATAAGAAATAACAGGAAAGTGCAAACATGCAATACAGTTTTAGCCATATAGTTTTGTAAGAGCTTACAAAGCTACACAAACTATATAAGAAGTAATTTAACACACAGCTAAATTACATTGCCGTTAGCTCTACCGGTATTCTCTACTATTTGCAGGCTACCTTTTCGAAAACAATTTTGTTATTGAATTGCACTTTGGCTAAATCCTTAAATCTAACTCTGCCTTCCTTCTCTTCAACATCACCAAAACCTTCTAGCAATTGGTCTCCTTTTTTAAGAAATACTACTTCACGTACCGATTGTTTACCTTCGGCATTGAAAGTGTAGTTTGCTACCAACGTATCGCCTCGCATTTCGCCCGCTATGCTTCCCGTGTTTTGATCTTTTTCAAACCAGTTATAGTTCAACTCGCCTGTAGATACCATGCCTGTTGTAATTAAAGTTAGCTGGGCAGTGTCTTTATCTTTAATATAAGAATAGCAAACTTGTTGTGCTACTGGAATATTGCCTGCCACGGTATCTGCTTGTTCTTTTTGGCCGGTTACTTTAGTTCTTTCTTGGCAAGCAAATAAACCTGCCGAGATTATCAATGCACCAATAATTCTCATTTCGTCATCTCATTTTAGTTGACTAGAAGAACATTGAAATTCGAAAAATGTTTGTGACAAAGAGCTAACTGCCTTCTATCCTTAAAATTGCGCCGCTTGGCAGAGAATGGTCGTTATCTATTTCAAAAATCTTTTTTCCAACGGTTAAAGCATCGTTTAGAGCATTATCTTCTTTAAGGGCTATAAATCGTTCTATATCTTTAAAATTACTTTTATCGCTCCGGCGGATTTCGGTTTGCATATCTGTGTCTACCACACCTGGGGCAATTGCGAGTACTTTAACGGGATACTTAGCGTCAGTTTGCTCTGCGGCAGCGGTTTGGGTTAGCATATTTATGGCAGCTTTGCTGCTGCAATATACTGACCACCCAAAATAAGGTTTTAATGCAGCGCCAGAGGTGATATTGATAATTGATTTCTCAACTTCCCAATCTTTAAAATAATTAATGAAAAGTGAGCTTAATATAAATGGAACGGTGGTGTTTAATCTTATCGTTTTTTCAATTATATCTGGATTTAGCCGGTCTAAAGTTGCAACGCTGCCCAATGTGCCCGCATTATTAATCAAGGTAATTTTACGCAATTTCGCTTTATCAAGTAAGTTAAAGATGTTAATCAATGTCGCTTCTAGCTGGTTTGTTTGCGTAAGGTCTAGCGCTATTTGGGTTACACCTTTTTTGGTTAATTCTGTATTAACTGTTCTAGAGATAGCAAATACGCTTGTGCCATTAGACAAATACGAAGCTATAATACCTCTTCCAATTCCTTTGCTTCCGCCAGTAATGATTAATATTTCTTGCATTATCTCGGTATCCATTGATCATAAATATATTGTTAACAGAAATTAAAACACACGCCTATAGTAGAACTGCTATTCCTTTTTCAATAAGATAACTTCGTCGTTTTGAGAAAACATGTATCCATATTCATAGCAAAAAACATACACGTTTCCTGTTTCGGCAAGATAGTAGTGTGTATGGTAATCAAAATCAAAACCTTTCTTGGCCAAGCTCTCTTTTTTTACTTTGTTATTACCATTATTGCTCTCCTCTTTTAACAATTTCCTGTTTTTGTTTAAGATTTGATTTATTCTTCTGATTGATTCTCCGTCTTCACTCTTACGTTTATTGTTGTAATTGTTTCTACACTGGTCATCGCAAAACTTCTTATCTGCCCGCCCTTTGATCTCGGTATGGCAATCTAAACAAAATCGACTCATAGGTTTTATCGGTTTGTAATAACTAAAAATACGAACAAATTATGTGAAAAAAGGCAGGAAAAAGACATTTATAAGTTTGTAAACGTTTATAAACGGTTATTATCCGAATATATCTCCTCACTACACCGACTTTTGTTGCAACATCATATTAAGGTAACTATCAGAGCTTTTTATAATTACCTATACTCACGGAATATTGTTATTCTTTAACAAAATATCCTTAAGAAATTATCAATTACCTATGAATAGGCAGTGTACTTTAATAGTAGCTGCCTTTTTTTGTTTATTAAAGTTTTGGACTTTTTTATCAATGGTAAACGAAGTTTAATAAAAAGCATAGCATATAGTTTTATTTTAGTACAACAAGTGAAAAAAGCTAGAGCCACTCGGCAAGAGTAAAATTTTTAGGTTAATGATTAGTTAATTTCGGATTGTATCAAATCAACTCCTGGTCACGGGCATAAGAAAGCAGTTCTGTAATGGAATTTACGTTTACCTTAGCCATCATCTTACGACGATGTGCCACAATGGTGTGTCTACTTAAATGGGTTTGCTCTGCGGTTTGAGCAATGGAAAATCCACGTGCAAAATATTGCAAAAGCTCAAGTTCTCTAGCCGTAAATAGTAGCTTTTTTGTTAAATTAGAATTTAACACAATATCGCTAATGGTAGGAGAGATGTATTGCTCGCCTTTTGAGATTGTATTGAGGCATTCTAAAATGGTACTGAACCCCGAAGACTTACTTACAAAACCATTAGGACTGTAGCTTAAGATATTGGTAATTGCCGTTGGACTAACTACCGAGCTCATAATGATAATGGTAATGTGTTTATTTAATCTCCTAGCCTCGTTAATTAACGGTAGCCCATTTTTTTGTTTGAGGTAATAATCTAAAAATAAATAAATGGGAGAATGGTGGTGCTTGATAAGGAAATGGGTAAGCTCCTTCTCTTCGCTAAAGGCATGTACCGAGCTGAAAAGTTCCAACCGTTCGATTAGCGCAGAAAATGAATCTGCAAATAAAAGATGGTCGTCAAAAATGATAGCAATAGCGTCGTTTTTTCTCATAAACGAACCAAATATATCATAAAAGTGCGGAGTAGTTTTCTTGCTTGTGGTTTTCGAGCTTAGTTATAGCAAAATAATGCTATTGATATATTATATAATGACATTATTTTGCTATATTTTTTTGGCGCATACGGGAAATACATTAGCATTTGATTTGTTTTTTAGTAATGAGAAAAACAGAAATGTTCTTAATTAAGTTTTTTTTACAATTGATTGCTTTTTTTGCGAAGTTGATAACAATTTATTGTTGTTTTTTTAGCCTTATATCGCATTAACTTGTTATAATAGAGTGACCTGTAATTTACTTGATAGAAACATGTTAATTTTGATTACCACATGGAATTTTAAAAGCATGTTGGTCTTAAAAGATTGACGGAATGCTATCTAAGGTTTGATATGGTGAGTCAACCAATTGTACTCAATTGCGCTCTCGATACATTTTAGAGGTGAGTTTTTGATAACAAAGTTTACATCAAGCATTGCCGATTTCTTTAGAAGACATTTGGCCCTATATCTACAGTATTCTTAAAAGTAGTTTTTCTGACACGTTAAGTAACGTAGTCAGGAAATCTTACTTGTTTTTTAAATAGCCTTACTGGCTAAGAAATATGATTAGGTTCAAAATGTTTTAATGCGGCAGCTTATCTCTCAATAAACCATATACCCAAGTACCTGCAATGGCACTCAAAAGCGTAACCACAATTACCGTTGCACCTGTGCCAATTTGTGCAAATAGCGGTCCTGGACAAGCGCCTGTAACCGCCCAGCCTAAGCCAAACAACAAACCGCCGTAAATTTGGCCTTTGTTAAAAGTTTTATCATGAAACTCGATGCTTTCGCCGTAAATGGTTTTGATATTGAATTTTTTGATGAGCCAAATTGATGCCATGCCCACTACAATTGCGCTACCAATAATGCCATACATGTGAAAGGATTGCAAGCGAAACATTTCTTGAATGCGGAACCAGCTGACTACTTCAGATTTTACGAAAACAATACCGAACAACACGCCCACAACTAAGTATTTAAGGTTGTGATACCATTTGTGGGTTAAATGACTTTCGTTGATGCAAATGGCATCTAAAGATCTTACTTCAAAATCTGTATTTTCTTGATTTTTCAAAACATTAAAGGGCTAAAATGTGAGGTAAAATTAAATTGGCCATGATAAAACCACCAATCATAAAACAAATGGTGGCTACTAACGAAGGCCATTGTAAGTTCGATAAACCCATAATGGCGTGGCCACTGGTGCAACCGCCGGCATAACGTGTGCCAAAACCTACCAAAAAACCACCAACAACCATTAATAAAAAGCCTTTTAGCGTTAATAATGCAGGCCAGTTCATAATGTCTTGCGGTATTAAGTTATTGTAATCTGTAATGCCATAAGCTGCTAATTCTGTAGCTAATTTTGGATTTACCTCGATAGGGTTGGGGTTTGATAAAAAATGGATCGCAATAGCCCCACCTAACAATATGCCAAATACAAAAAACAGGTTCCAGGCTTCTTTTTTCCAATCGTATTTAAAAAATGGAATGTTGGCTGGTAGGCAAGCCGCACAAATATGCCTTAGCGATGAGCTAATGCCAAACGACTTGTTGCCCAATATCAATAAGGCTGGCACGGTTAATCCAATTAGTGGGCCAGCGATGTACCAAGGCCAAGGTTGCTTTAAAAAATCTAACATATTGAGGTACGGTTTTTCTTATGTTACAAAGGTGCAATATCAAAATGGGAAGTTCGGTTACTTTGGTTACAGAAGGAAAATTATCTTTGGTGTATGTTTGCGCCTTAACCCGTCATTGCGAGGCACGAAGCAATCTTACAACTATCGCTTTAAGATTGCTTCGTGCCTCGCAATGACGAAAGTTTTTGTGTTCTGTGGTTAAAAATGAGTGTTAAATCATCCGAAACGTACCTTACTTCAACTGCTTACGTACCGTAGCCTCATCAACAAAACCTAAATTATCCCAAACCAATTTTTCTTTTTTATAGAGCTTAAGCACAGGTAGTGCTTCAATTTTTAGGCTTTTGCAAAGTTCGGTATTGGCATCGGCATCAATGCGCAAAATCACAACTTTATCAGCCATATCTTTAGCAATCCGATCTAAATAGGGTTTCATTTCTTTACATGGTGCACACCAATCAGCATAAAAATCAACCAGCACCAATTTGTCTGATTTTAAGAGATTTTCATATTGCGCCAAATTCATTCCCTTAACTGCTGGTACATTCGCATCTTTGCTTTCTGGGAGGTTGTTGGCCCGCCATTCCATCATCCCGCCAGGTAATTCTACAACATTGTTAAAACCTGCAGCGCTCAATTGTTTTACGGCATTTTTGCTTCTGCCGCCGCTTAAACAATACACGTAAACTGGTTTTGTTTTATCTAGTGCGGCAACTTGCTCTTCAAAATGTTTATCGTTAATATTTGCGTTGATGGCATTTTGGATATGCCCATTTTTAAACTCACTTGGCGTACGTACATCAAGTAATTGCGCATCAGCATCCTTTTTAAGTTGCTCGGCAAATGCTGTAGCCGAAAGACGGGTAGGGCTTGCATTAGTTTGAGCATTGCTGCAGCTGCTAAGCACAATAGCTGCAATAAAAATTAAAATACTTTTATACATCGATTTATAAGTTTTCGTTAATTAATCTTTCTAAATCAGCAACTGGAATTACACCCGACTGCCGCCAGCGGATTTCACCTTTTTTAAACAGTATGAGTGTAGGTACACCACTTACCCGGTAGGCTGCAGCGGCCTGCTTATTTTTATCTACATCTATTTTAATGATGCTCGCTTTATCGCCAACCCTTTTTTTCAGGTCATCTAGCATAGGCGCCATCATTTTACATGGCCCACACCATTCGGCAAAAAAGTCTATCAAAACGGGTTTATCTTGATTAATGATTTCTTGAAAAGTCATACGTGATATTTAATTGATTTGATAAGCCAATTACTTCTTCACAAAGTTGATAAAAACTTCGGTATTTGCTCTAGGTTTAATGCTGTTGTAACAATTTTCTATGGCTTTAATAGAAAAATGTTTTTCAAAAAGCGCTTGGTACTCGCTTGTATTTCCGCCAAAAGGCGGGCCATTTCTTTCAAAATCAATACTAAAAAGCAAACCTATAATTTTGCCCTTAGGTTTAAGCAAAGCTGATGATTGTGCTACGTATTTTTCCCGCAATTTAGGATCAATGGCACAGAAAAAGGTTTGTTCTATGATTAAATCGTACTGACCTGTATGCTCAAAAAAATCGCCCAAAATTACGTTTATGACTGGGGTTTTATCATATTTTGCCTTCAGCATTGCCACTGCTTTTGGTGCAATATCAATCAAAGTAATATTGGTAAAACCGTTTTCTAGTAGCCAATTCGCCTCATGTGCATTACCACAGCCGGGTATTAAAATGGCAGCATTTTTATTTAGGTATTGTGCCATGTAAGCGATAATTGCTGGCGAGGCCATGCCAATATCCCAACCTGTTTGTTGGTTTTGCCAACGGCTGTTCCAAAAAGATTGATCGAGTTGATTTTGTTGCTGCATGATGTTATTCTGATCTTCGATTTATATAGCACAAAGTTGCACTAAACTAAGCGGTAATCCATAATTATTGTGCGTATTTGATCATGTTTATCAGAAATTAAAAGTTGTTACGCAATCTGCTAGCTACAGTCCCCTTAGCTTTTGTTTTAATAATTTTTCTACCACAAAATGGGGCATTTGCCCTATTCATAAACCCAAGCGTTGTAGCTAATATTGCATATAAACATTTAAACTAAAAGTTATGAAACTGAAAATAATTGCTACTACGGTATGTTGTATGTCTATTTATTTTGTTAATGCACAAACTTTAGGCGATTTTAAGCCTGGAAAAACCGGTCCTGTAAGTTTGGGAAAAGCAAAATTTGATAACAAAAATGTATATATCGCCGATTTTGCTGTGCATTATCAGGTGTATAGCGAAAAATCTGCCACCAAAAAAGGTGGTTCTGGAATATTTGGAGCGGTAATGGGTGCCGCAAAAGCTTCACTTGCGGTAGGTTTGGATATTCCTGAAGCAACACTTCAGCACATTACTAATGATGCCTATGCTCAATTTATAGCCGACTTAAAAGCCAAGGGTTTTAATGTAATGAAAGCAGATGAAGCAAAAAACACCGAATTTTACAAAGACTATCAATACAGTACCAACTTAAAAATGAGCCCTTATCATAAGGAAGAAGGTACTTTAACCGTTCATCCGCAAAACGTCGGCTTCTTCTACAAAGAAAAAGGTGCAACAGAAAATACCACCAAGCTTTCTAAAGAACTCCAAGATGCTGCCGTGGTTAGGGTAGAATTGTATGTAGAATTTGTTAAAGCCAGCGGCTCAAGTAAAAGTGGGATTGGCGCAAATGTAGTTGCCAAAACTAATTTGGTTTTGTCAGAAGACAATACCATTGCCCATTTTATTGTAGGACGAAATAAAATCGGAGGCTCTCCTTTGGCAGAATATCAGGGTGTACTGAAAAAAGATTTAGACGTAGATGGTGTAATTAAGGAAGAAAAAATCACCAATTATGTAGCTTCCGATTACGATAACTGGGGAACAAAAACCGCTTTTGGAACATTATATACAGCAAAAAACAAAGCCACAGCCAAAGCAGCAATTGTTCCTGCAGATGCAGATAAATACAAAAAAGGAGTGGAGCAGGCTATTGACGTATTTTTGAAACACCACCTCAACGAATTCCAATCCAAATATTATAGATAGTGTTTTTGATTTTCTTAAATTTAAGTTAAAAACATTAAACTATGTCGCTGCAAGCCACCATTAACCGCCAAGTAAAAAACTACAGGAAGTGGGATTTTATCATCTTTTTAAGCCTCACCTTGTTATCGGTGCTTAACGGGCAAACCACCGTTTTTTACCTGATTTATTTCTTTTGGTGGAGCGCTTTGATACAGCTAGTGGTAGATTTTAGTTACAGAAATTGGAACAAAAATGCCATCCGCGAAAAAGATGGACAGTTCGAATTTGGCAGCTTGTTCTTAATGGGCATTTATTGGGTGTTTATCGTGGTGTTTTTTGGCTTCATTGCCGGTTCAAATCATCAAGATATTATCTATGCCAATATGCAGGTTTTGTTTTTCCAGAACTGGTTTTTTAATGGCAACCTTATTTTTATTTTAATAGAAAGAGTTTTTCTGCATAAAACACAACAGCCCGTACGCATTTATTTGGGTGCTTTTAGTCCCAATGCTATTGTGCTGCATATTTCTATCATTGTTGGTGGCGTGGTCATGTTTTTTGTAGTGAAAAATTATCCCGAAACCTTTACGCCCGAAAACCGCTGGGGCTCCTTGCTGATTGTGCTTCCGTTTCTATTCTTAAAAATGTTGATGCAAAAGCTAACCGCTTCAGACAACGTCATGCCAAAACCAAACAACAGTTAATCTCAAATACGCCATAAAATGAAAGCAATAATCACATTTCTGCTCACGATTTTTACCGCTATTAGTGGTTATGCACAATATATAGATTGGGCGAATGCACCTTTAAATCCTGTCCCTGTTTTTTATACTGCCAATCACTATAATGTTAAAGGGCCAATAAAAGAGTTTAAAGCAGAAAGTATGAGCAGGGAAATCTTTTATCTCTACTTTAATGAGCAGGGAAAATTGGTAGAAAAAATCACTTCCCAGCCGGGAGGCCATAGCAAGATATTATATACTTACCAGTACGACACGAAAGGAAACTTAATTAAGGAAACCTATGCGTTTCTTGATAGCAAAGGAAATAAAACAAGCGAATATCCAGCGACGATTAAAGTGAATAGCGAAGGGTTGGTTATCAGCCAAGGTAGATATACTTATACTTATGACAAAAACAAACGGCTCACTTTATGTACTGCTAAAGACCAAAACGGAAAGGAGAATTACAGCCAAGAATTTACCTACAATACTTTGGGGCAGGTAATTTCCGAAAAAATTACGGAACCGCACGTTGCAACAGGCGTTATGGAGGTCGAGGAATTTAAGTTTACCTATACCAAGCGAAGTGAAGGTGGGTGGGATATCGTAATGCACATTTACAAGAACGGAAAATTAGCATCAAGAGGGAGCATTCCTTTAATTACCTCCTCTTTTGTCAGACAAAAAAGAGAACAGATATCTATTAACCCGAAGAAGTTTTCTTTTGATGAAGCCGGTTTGGAGGCATTTAATAAGGAGTTTGTAAACGTAATGCTTGATCAATATCAAAACCTGAGAAGCCAATTTTTAATTAAACTGAAAAAAAGTAGATATTCAGTAAATGTTACCTATTATAAGAATATACTGAGTATAATACAGCCAAATCAAGCACAGAAAAATACGGTTGCTGCTAATACTGCCTCAACAATTGTTAAGGAAGGCTCGCAATCTCGGTTATTTAACGGAAAATACACTAAAGAAACGGCTTTAGTTGCCCTCAATAAATATATCGACAACCTGAAAAAAATGGGGACTTACAGCTTTGTAGGCGGAGCAACCAAAACCTATCAAATTGATGGAATATGGACGCAAAAAATTTCGGAGCAAGATAAAGGCACTGCCAATATTAGATACACCATTAGCGATAACCATTTAACTATTGAGTTAATTAGCGCTATACTAACTAAGAATGGCAAAGCAATTATGCTTTACCCACAGTCTCCAAATGAAACAATTAGAAAACTCTACAACAACCAAGTTGGGATGTTTGTAGATGGACTTTTCAGTTATTTGGGTATTAAAGATAATGTGTCTACCACAACCCATACGTCTACTGTAAATGGCAATCATACCGTACAAAACAGCGCTAGAGTTGCCAATTCAACGGCTAACAATGTTGATCCTTACAGCGGTTTGTCTGCCGAAGCTGCAGCCTATATGGCAGCGTACAGAACGAACTTGAACGGATTGAAAAGTTATATGGAAAACCAGCTGAAAAGTTGGGAACAAAAAGGTTACGCTGCCGAGAAAATAATTGAGTCTAGCGCTGCGATATTTAAAGAGGTTTACACAAAAAGTCCAGATGCCGCTTTTGAGTTATTAATGAAGATGCCACAGCGTGTGGCTTTAATAAAGTTACTACCTAACCTAACCGATGAGCAAAGAGATTTCGTTCGTAAAAAATCGAAAGAACGGCTTCAAAAATACAGTGGCGCTTATAGCAATAAAACAAATTAATGGGGTTATAAAATTAAACTTGGCCTAAAATATATTTTGCTCGTGCTCTTCCTTGCCTTAGATTTTTATGCTACTGTACAGGAAAGCACTAAGCTTAAAGATTTCGATTTGCCCCGACTATAAAATAAAAAAGATGAAAACAATAAAAATTATCCTTTTAGTTGCCGCTTGTTTGATGACAAATACTGCTTTTTCTCAAAACTATATTTCTTATTATCCTACCCAATGGGATTTTAGAAACCAAGTAGATCTGATTGATTTTTCGCAAGTAAAAAGTCTTACCATAAAAGAACTAACTGTTGAGGAAAGCGAAGAACATCCCCTTTTGGAAACCCATGTAATATGGAACAATAACTTTCAACTGACCGATTATCAATTCGTAAATTACAATAACAGTTATGCCGATTTTGATATCAGATTTAATTACGCCGATGCGCATTCCAAGAAATTAAAATCGGTACAAATTATCAATCCAAATACATTAAAAACCGTTGAAGACTGGCAGTATACTTATGGCGGTTTTGATGTAGAAAAAATAAAGGTAAAGCGCTATTTGCTAAATGTGCCCGAGCCAGATGTTTTTGAAGTAAAATACGAAGGAAATGATGACGATTATACGCAAGAAACCGTTTACAATCCTCAAAACTCGGTGGTAAAACGCACAGCATTTTGGTACAAAGCCAATAAGGATGGCACTACGCTTCAGCTATCCAAATTGTATGTAGATGACATATTAGACCAGACAGACAGTTTACTATTAGATAAGAACGGTAAAAAATTAGCCAACTATGTAATCAATCTGGGAATAAGCGATGAAACCAAATACAATTACAAAACCCGTAAAGTAGACCTTGCAGGAGACGAATTTGACTATCAGGAGTTGGAACGCATACAGAGAAATGGAAAAGATATAGAACGTTATGAATACCAATATGATGCAAAAGGAAACTGGACCGAACGCAAAACCTACCAAATGAAAAGCGGTAAATGGCAATACACCAAACTTACCCGAAGAGTAATGGAGTACCGAAACTAAACACACAGATGATGAAATTAACAACAACTTTAGCACTTCTTTTGCTTGGTTTTGGACTGAAGGCGCAAGAGGCAGAACACCTCTCGCCACCAAAAACATACTGGCAGTCATTTAGCTTTCAGCAACAACCTAATTTTGCCAAAGTTGCCTACTACAGAAGCGATAGTTTGGGTTATGAGCCTACCATGGCAGAAGTAATTTCTTTTAATACAGAAGGGCACCTTATCCAAAAGTACACGCGTATTTTTGGTAAATATGCCAGTGAAACTGCGCACAATTATGTCTATAAAGATGGCAAGTTAGACAGCATCAATACACTAGCCACAGCCAAAAACTTTAATGCTACACAAAAACTACATTATAATGCCAATGGAGTTTTGCAAAAAGTTACCGCCACTGGCGTTTACACCAACTTTACCGACACTTATCAATACGACAACAGCGGCATGGTTACAGCTATTCAACGCACTTATCAAAATGGGAGCAAGAAACAAGCCCTTTTCGACCACCGAAAAAATACTGTTACCGAAATAGAAACGAGTGCTAAAGGAACCCTTACCGAAACCGTTTTTGTGTATGATGGCGATGAGTTGTTAGCTTCTTTTGTTAAGGGCAAAGCTGTAGTAAATCTACACGATAGCTATCGCCGCATTCATTTTGAAACCGAAATTAATGAAGAACCTTTAACTTACCTCATCACGCTTCGTAAAGTTAAACAAGAAAATCCGTCGGCTTTTCGTAATGAAATAGGGGCGTTGAGGGATAAAAAAATAGCTATTGTCACTTTCGATATTCCCGCTCAGTCGCAAAATATGCAAGGCGATTGGACCAAACGCCTACAAATAGACAAGCGTTTTGGCCCCCAGCGAAGACTTGTTTTTAGGCAGCTGAACTACGCTGATGGAACCCAAAGTGGCAGTACCGATTACGATATGATTTTTGAACACAAAGTGAAAAATATCAAGTAAACAATGGTAATTGTGAAATAGCCATGATTGCCTAAACACAAACACAAATGAATATAATCTGGCTATTCCATATCACAACTGAAAACAAGATTATACATATATGAAAAATCTGAGCTTATTATTTACGGGGCTGATCTTACTCTTGTCAGCCTGCAAAAAATCTACAATCGATCCACAAAAAACAGATGAACTGCAAGATCGTAATGGGGCGGTGCAAGAGGTTTTCGGTGGGCAGTTGTTTAATGATGCAGCTAATTTTATCCCCTCTTTTGATGGTAATTATGCCCTGATTAGAACCAATTCAGAAAACAAGCAATTTCAATATACCAAAGATGCTGGCGCCACCTGGCAAGAACTTAAATCGGTTAAAGAAGTTTTTGCCGTAAACGATAAAGGGTTTTATGTGTATGACCCCCAAACCGGTGCCAGACAGTTTAGCAAATTGGGCGCTGCTGATGCGGGTTTTTCGTATAACATAACCGGAGGCGAGTTTATTTTAGGAAAAGACGATTATATCTACGATTTTAATCCATTTATCAACACCAATAAAGTCACGCTGATCAATACCCTAAACGGACAAACTACTGTGGTTAACAACCAAGCAGATACCTTGGGCAAATATTGCGGACAAGACCAGAACGGTGGCATTGCATTTATCAATCACAAAGGTTTAAGTATTCATCAGCCCCGCAGTAACGAATGGGTTTTTCATCCTTTTAACATTGTTCGCTTGTACTTTACCAGTAATAATGTCTCTCAACCTTCTAAATTTCATTTCAACGGCTATAATCAATTGGTTATTGCCGATCAAATTGGATATCATGTTTATCAAATTGGGCAAAAAAATGCGCTTCGAACTTTCAATTGGCCAAATCCCTATACACAGAATTACGAAAATCCTAAAAAGATAGAAATCAACCAAAATGGCGATGTATTTGCCACTATTTTAAGGTATGGGGGTAAACCGGTAATGTTTAAAATTACTGACGGAAATATGGCAGCCTATCCAAGGTCTACTTATACGGTTTGTAAAGGGGCTTATACTTACGAAATGCATCCGCTGACGGCAAAAAAAATCAGTGCAGCAAAAACAGAAAACATCAATGGTTTACTCAAAGAAGCCCGCGACTTTAAAAATGCCTACATTACTGCAACTAAAGTATATGCAATTTATCCCATAGAACCGGCTTACAGTTATTACAACGGCGAAGCATCTCCGGGTGCAGATACCGTACTATGTTACGATCGCAATACAAATACAAACAAGTTTTTATCTGTTAGTGGGCATTTCAACTTTGTGTATCAAGATGGCAATAAGGCTTTTGTGTCAGGAAATAATGTGCTCATGTACACTGCAAATCACGGCGATACATGGGAAAAAATAGTTTCGCCGATAACCAATAATTTGGTTGAAGTGAAAAAAATTGGCAACACCTATTACGGCATGTGCAAAACTGTGGATACTTACACCAGCACTTATGGTACCAGTTATTCAAATTCGTTTAAAATGCTAAGCAGTATTGATCTGAAAACTTGGACATTGCTACCCAATGCAGCTTACGATAGTAAAGCTGGGTCTGGCCCATCTACCTTTACCAAAGATGGTTTCCTCAGCTATATTTCTAGCACTACTGGCGGTCTCATCTTCAAAAATTATTCGACCGATTTTGGTAAAACCTGGCAAAGCACCTCCGATCCGGTAATTGTCTTTAGTGCCGAATTAAACGATGGTAAGTTGGTTAATTTTAACCACAATGGCGGTAGTCAATTGTATTACGATGTGTATGAACGCAATGGCATAACAGGCGAATTAAAAGCGAGGATTACCTACAACGCACCAACTGGCCGGAGCTTTACCACTTCTACACCACGTACGCCAGTAGTGGGCGAAAATGGCAGTTTCTATTTTTTTAATAGCGATAAAATATACCAACTCAATTAAACCAGGGCCGAAAATTAAACGGCGTTTTTATAATAGGGCTAATACAGTTCTTTAAACATAAACAATGATGAAAGCTTATATTTTTTTAATCGTGTTTTTATTAGGTGCGAGCCTTGTGCAGGCGCAAAATAAAGCTTGGCAAAATGTATTTGGAGATTTAGATTACATCGATCCAGAATATCTGAAAACAATCGATGCGGCTAGAACATTTAAAAGCAATGAGAGCAAAATAATTGTAAGTGTAGATGGCGGTAAGTATTTTACCAGCTACAGAAGTGGCAAAAAGCACGATAAAGTGGTTTTCATTATTAATGGCGAAAAGCTTTACGCTGCTGCCAAAATCAATTACGAAAAAAATAAAGTTGTTGGCTATGGGAGTGGCTACAAAGTTTCAAACATTGAAGTTATGCCGCAAAGCGATGTCCGTTACCTAGAAAATAATCAATTGTTTTGCAACTTAACTGATATGGATGGCAATGAGCCCTACAAGGTAAAATTTGATGCCACCATTTATCATAAAGACGGCAGTATAATGTATGCCCGCAAGCAAGAAAATCATGGTAATTATGTGATAGTAGATGGCTATGAGGGTAAAGAAAAGCCAATTTTTCATGGGTTTCTAGACAAAACAAACAGCAGATTTAGAAAAAATGAAATCACAAAAGTTTTAAGTCCTTGGGTTTTTGATGCTACAGTTTCTTCACGAGCCAATGGCGAAATCATTAATCGCACCACAAAAGGCTTATATAAAGGCACTCCACATTTGGGTATTTTTACTACTCAAAATCAAGAGCAATATATCGGCTTTTTCGGGCCTGTTGCTTCCATGCCACAAGGTTCGGTATTGTTTCGTTCATTGAGCGGAAAATATGAATGGGTACTCGTTATCGGGGGTAATATCGAAAAGATTATACCTGCAAAAGCCGCAGAAATGCCTAATCTATCATGGCTACAACAACAGTTAGCTGTAGCTGCATATACAGGTGATTTGATGTTTAAGAACGGTACACAGTCGGCCAACTTTCCTTATCCAGAGTTGTTAGGGAATTACAGCACCAACCCTGTTAACGGATACGGCGTAAAATATACCACCTCAGCTAGTCCCACACCAGCAAAAGAACTGCTTTTTGAGGTGGGCTTATTTAAAAACGGACAGTTGGAAGGGTTAGGGTATCGACTAAAAGGTAATACTAACTTTTGGGGCACTACTACCGCAAGCCCGCTAGTTTTTAACCTTTATGCCCAAGCTGGGATTTTTGCAAATGGTAAACTGGTTGATGGAAGGGAGTTTAGTCCCGGGATGTTTTATGGTAAAAAAGATGTAGATCCTTACAGAAATATATGGGCCAAATCGCCCATAGCAGGGTTTACATACTTGCAGACCAATGTAAGCCCTATTGATACCTTACAGTTTTACGAAAAAATCCCGCAAAGCGAAATTAACTTCAAAAGTAATCCAAAAGTTTTTATAGAAAAACTAAACCGATGGGTAAGTGTATTAGGTGTCGATAAGGACAAAAAATTAGTTGTTAAAGGTGATGAGCGTAATGTAGTGTTGGATAAAAATATAGGCAATGTTTACTATCAAAGTGAATTTAGTAAACCGATAAGAGTAGGCTGTTCTAAAACAAAAGTGGTAAAAAAATATAAAAACGTTACCGAAGATGTTTATTGGAAAGACACTAAAGGCAGAACCATCATTACTGATCAAGATCGATCTGGTTATTTAAAACCAATTAAAATATATACATCAAATAAGCAGGTTTTAGACGGATATGAAACCGTAACCTGTACCATTTGCAATGGCCAAGGTTATTATAATAGCAGCACAAGAGAAAAGGTAATGTATCGTTTAGACCTTAGCGCAAATGATCTTTACAATAGGGTTAGCAATGCGCTAAAAAGTGTTTTTGATGAACCCGAAAACCAACCTACGGCTTTTGCCACCCCATCGCACCTTCAGTTTGAAGCAGAAAGTTTTTTAAAGTTGTTTGCTAATGCAGAAACCAGAACTTATGATCAAATTAATAAATATAACCATCGCCTACAGTACCAGTGGATACAAACAGCCCAAAATACGGTAGAGATTTATACGGCATTTGCCGATCTATTTTACCTCATTTACCAAAAGGATAAAAATGCATCCTACTATTTTATCGCTAACATTCATAAAAATTCTTTCAAAGAAAGTTTGGCTATTGTAACCAAAAAATACCCTGAAGCCAGGGCATATATTGCTAAAATGGCTAACCAAAAATTAGGTAGAAAATGAAATATCAAATACTTTTATTATTTATTTGTGTTGTAGCAACCAAGGTTAATGCTCAATCCCTGCCCGATATCAGCTACCGGGATTATGGCTACAAAAAGCAGGTGAAAAAAGTAGAACAAATTTATTACAGCTTTGACGGCGAAAACGTAGAAAAGGTCGAAAAACTAATCCGTGTTTTCAATGCCGATGGAAATCTGGAAAGCTACGAAAACCAAAGTTTTCTGGATGACAGCTGGGCGAAATCAAAAACGATTTACAAAAAAGGTCGTTTGCATCAGGAAGTCTGGGAACACAGCAATCCGTACCTGAACCGGACTTATACCTACGAATACGACAAAGAAAACCGCGTAACCAAAGAAAAAATTCGATTTAAAGACGGAGCGAAAAGTTATATCGACTTTCAATACCAAAACAAACAATTAAACTTAATCAATGCAGAAATTGATGGCGTAAAATCCAGCACAGAAAGGTATTACAGCCGGAATGGAAATTTATACAAAGAAATCCATCGCCAAAAAGTTCCGGGCGAAAACGATATTATTACCAACTATTTTTATCTCGAAGACCGTGAAATTTTGTCTTTTGTAGAACCGCAAAGTTATTTCTACGCAACGGCTTATCTGAAAGATGCGATGGATGATATTGCAATCGAAATCAAATTTAAACTCATCGAAGACAGCACCGCTCAAGGCAAGTTATTGAAAGGCATTCAGCGTTTTGATGCCGAAGCGCCGAAAGACAATTTGCCTTTTGATTTGCAGGAATATTCCGAACAGACTTTGCAGGCGTATGCCAAAAATCCGGAAGAGTTGAAACCTTATCGAATGTTGGTATTTCTCCATGACGAACATAAAAATATCATTGCCGAAGCAGAAGTGGATATAAAAACTAAAAAGATTGCAGGAATTGGCTTTTTTCAAATCACTTATGCCGACGGAACTGTCACGGGAAATACGGATTTTCAGCATAAAAAGCTACACATTTTCGAAGCCTTGTTAGAAAAATCTCAACTTCCCTAATTCCGATTGATATGAAAAATACTATACAAAAATACCTGAACTTATTCCTTATTTTTATCAGCATTTTTTCTGCGCAGAAAACCTTTGCCAATGCTGCGCAACCGGGCATTTGGAACGCCGGAGGAAAGGTTTTTACGATGTTGTATCCCGAGGACAGCCTGAGTTTCAAGAAAGTGCAGATGCAGCAGGAACGCATTTACATTCAGCTTTATAAAGGTTTTGCCGTGGTAAAAGGAAGCTATGTTTTTAAAAATACGAGCAACGAAAACCTGCAATTTAAGATGGGTTATCCGGTAAACGGCATCTATTCGGGTGGCGAAACGGATCTGAACCAAATTACCCTCGACAGTTTAAGTCAATTTAAAATCAATGCCAAAGAACGTTGGTTAGATTTAATCAAAGAACATCATCCAGAACTCAATCATAACGACGGAAATGTAAATCCGTTCAGCTACAATTGGATGGTTTGGCAAATGGCTTTTGCACCGAATGAAATTCAGACAGTAGAAGTATATTTCATCGTGAATACCAACGATGCCCAAGTACGCAAAGGTTACAATTTAGAAAACCGAAATGCATTTATCTATCTTTTGGAAAGCGGCAGTGTTTGGAAGCAACCCATCGAAAAAGGAAATTTTTATGTGCAACTGAAAGACGGATTAACAACGGAAAATTTACAAGGCTTGTCGGGTGGATTTAACTTTAAATTCAATGAAAAATACCAACTGTTTGCCGGAAGCAAAACCAATTTTTCGCCAACTCCCGCTGATAATCTCGTAGCTGCTTACTACGAAAAAATAGAAAATTTCGACTTTGCGAAGCATAATGCTCAGTCAGAGAAACTATTCGACGCCATTGATGAACTCAGCCGAATTTCGTTCGATGAACTTACGTATATAGAAGTAGAATTAGGCAATCCATACGAAGTAAAAAGCACCATTGGCGGGGCTTTGCCGGGTTTGCTCACGATATTTGTCATCATCGCTCCGTTTCTGATTATTGTTGCTTTGCTTGCCATTTTGATTTGGGGGTTTGTAAAATGGCGTAAAATCAAAAAACGAAAAGGACAATAAAATGGTGGCGTTGGCTTTACTTTTTATCGTGATTATTGGGTTGATATTGCTGCTCATTCCTTTGTTGAAAAAGGTTTTAAATGATTATGCACTCACGCTGGAAAACCGTTCAGGAAAATTCATTGAAGAAAAACCAAACCCGCTTCAACAATCGATGAACCAATCGGTAGAACAACGTTGGCAAGAGTTGGATGAACTCTTTACCCACTCAGAAAACCCGTCTTCCATTTCGCCGAATTCAGTAGAAATATTACAATCGTTGCAGGTTTATCTGCAATCCATCCTGAAAATTTTCAAATCCGAAGAAAGTTCTGGTTGATTTTTTTATTAATTTAACAGCATATAATGAAAGGAGTGAATTTGATGAGTAAATAATTAAATTCTTCTTTCTCGGAAAAGCATCTATCTATGGCAAAAATCAGTGTAAATGAGGCGGAAATTACAATTATAAAGGTTCAGGAACAAGACTATATCTCACTTACTGATATGGCAAATGCTAAAGAAGGAGAAAGTCGTGCAGCTGATATTATTAAAAATTGGCTAAGAACACGCTATGCGTTAGAGTATTTGAGCACTTGGGAGCAAATCAATAATCCAAATTTTAAAGTGGTGGGTTCTGACCACTTTAAAATGCAGGCAGGGTTACCAAATTTTGTTTTAAGTGCATCTGAGTGGATTGAAAAAACAGATGCAATAGGATTGGTTGTTAAAAGAGGAAAATACGGAGGAACGTATGCTCATAAAGATATTGCTTTTGAATTCGGCTCAGCGATAAGCGTTCCTTTTAAATTGTATTTAATCACCGAGTTTCAACGCTTGAAAGAGGAAGAGCAAAAATACCTTGGATGGACAGCTAAAAGGGAATTATCAAAACTCAATTATCATATTCATACCGATGCTATCAAGCAAAACCTTATTCCAAAAGAGTTGACTGCCAAAGATATTTCCATCATTTAAGCAAATGAAGCTGATGTATTGAATATGGCGTTGTTTGGAAAAACAGCCAAACAATGGCGAGAAGATAATAAAGGTTTGAAGGGAAACATCCGAGACTATGCCTCAATTAATGAATTAATTTGTTTGTCGAATATGGAAAGTCTAAATGCTGTTTTGATTAATGAAAAAATTCTTCAAAAGGAAAGATTGATAAAATTGAACCAAATAGCCATTCAACAAATAACCATTTTGCGAAATGTAGCCAATAAAATTTATTGAAATAATAGAAACGGATGAAAATTAAGTACATCATTTACCTTGCATTTATCAGTTTAATTTCGTTAACTGCATTTGCCCAAACCCAAAAAACGGTTGACAGCATCCAGCAAATCATACAGCAGCAAAAAGCCTATCCGAAGAAAATTTCGGTGTTGCAGGATCATCTGAAAAAGATTTACCAAAAAGATTTTGATGCAACCATTCAACTTTCAAAATGGGGTTTGGAATTGGCAAAAGTCGAAAACGACAAAGTTAATCAGGGTGAATTTTTACGCTATATCGGGCTTTCTTATGGAAAGAAAGGAAAAATCGACAGCGCATCGGTCTTTTATTACCAAGCACTTTCTTTGTTGGAAAAGTCAGGCAATAGCGAGAAGTTGGGTTTGTTGTATGATGATATGGCGAGGATGTACCGCAAATTAAAACAACCGAAAAGAGCGTTGGAATTTTACGACAAGGCTTTAAAGTTGTATGAAAATGAAAACAATCTCGAAGGAATTGCCCGCATCAACAATGAAAGCGGGGTGGTTTTCAGGGATGATTTTCAGGATTATAAGGAAGCGAACATTCGTTTCGAAAAATCATTGCGCATTCAGCAACAGCGAAATGATAGTGTAGGGATTGGTTACGCATTGGAGTTTTTGGGTTACAATCAATTGTTGATCAAAGATTATAAAAAATCGGAAAGCTATCTGAAACAAGCATTGGAAATTCGTAAAAAACTGGACGATGACTTTGCTTTGATGCTCAATTATACGGCTTTGGGCGAATTTTATAAAGAAACTAATCAGCACCAACTTTCTAATGAATATTTTGAACAAAGCAATGTTTTAGCCCGAAAAATTAAATTTACCGACATTCAAAAATACAATTACGAACAGATTACCGGCAATTACGAAGCGCTGGGCAATTATCAAAAAGCTTTTGAGAGTTTGAAATCGTTTAATGTACTGAACGATAGTTTGTACACGGCTCAAAAACTGAAAGATGTAGAAGATATTTCCACCAAATACGAAACGGCAGAAAAAGAAAATCAAATCCTGCAACAACAGGCAAAATTGACCAACCGTAATTTCTGGATTTTTGGTTTGGTTGCATTGGTTGTGATCATCGGTTTGATGGGTTTTCTGTTTTACAAACAACAGGTGCTGAAAAACCTTCGTGAAAAACAGGAAAACGAAATGAAACTGGCACTTCAAAAAATTGAAAATCAAAACAAATTACAGGAACAGCGTTTGTCGATCTCTCGGGACTTGCACGACAATATCGGAGCACAATTGAGCTTTATCATTTCCGCCATCGACACCATTAAATATTATGTGAAGGACAAAGACGAAAACCTGATCGGCAGATTGAGCAACATCGGTTCCTTTGCCAAAGAAACCATTCAGGAACTTCGGGATACCATTTGGGCAATGAACAAACAAGGCATTACCATTAAAGATTTAGAAAGTCGGATTGCTAATTTCATCGAAAAAGCGAAACAGTCGCAAAGCGATACCCAGATTGAATTACAAATTGCCGATGATGTGTCGGAAACCGAAGTTTTTACAGGCATTCAGGGATTGAATATTTTCAGAATAATTCAGGAAGCTACAAACAATGCTTTTAAATATGCAGAAGCAAACCAGATCGAAATTCTTATTTCCAAAGAAAATTCAGCCCTTAAATTTCAGGTAAAAGATGACGGAAAAGGTTTTCAGGAAAGCGAAATCGAACCCGGAAATGGATTATTGAATATGCGAAAAAGAGCTTTGGAATTAAACAGCGAATTGAAACTGCAATCGGAAATGGGTAAGGGAACAGAAGTAAATTTCATTGTCAATTGCTAAACAATTTGTATCTAAAATTACCATTATTTTAGAACCGAAAAAGAAAAGCAGTCACCCTGAGGTTGAAAGAAACTGAGAAACAAATTTGAGAAAAATAGAAAATATTGGAGCATCGTTTTTACCAGAAAACTAAAAAAGAACAAACACGTATTCAGGTTTTAGTCGGCTTAATTACTTTGACAATACTATTATTAATTATTATTTTGTCTTGGTGGACTAAAATGTATTTGCTGATTTTTATTGCGCTGCCTGTCATCATTTCGTTGGTTGCACCCTTTTTTGATGCACCTTCGCTCAAAGAAAGCGGGAGGGTTGTTTATCTTTCCTCTCTTTTATTGGCAGAAATACCCAAAAAAGGAATAATGAAAATACACGGAGGTACGCTTTTCGATTATTTTTTTGTCATTGATAGAAAAATGAATGGCAAGCAAAGGACAAATTTTATTCTTTCTAAGTTTTTGCAGGGACTTTTAAAATTAATTGAGGAGAAAAGAAATACCAATGAAGATGAATTAATTATTCGCGGAACGAGCTATATTATCAACGAACGCACAGCGAAACTCATTGGTCTTAAAGTAATTGAAACGGATAACCTTCAAAAATTCATTTTGATTTTTAATTATGTCAATTTATTAGTTAGTCAGTCTTTTGCAAAAGGAAAACTATCCTTTCCAAGACTTTCGAACATCAAAACATTTGAAATGAAAATTTCTGAATTAATTGAAAAAGAGGCCGTTATTGAAAAATTAAGTGAAAGGATATCGCTCAACACAAACCGATAGCAAGTTTAAAACATCGAGGAATGAAAACAAAAATAGCCATCATCGAAGACAATAATTTTCTCATCAAAAGCGTGAAAGATAAATTGTCGCTTTTTGAAGATATACAACTTTCCTTCACGGCAAATGACGGCGTTCAATGTATGGAAAAATTGCAGACCGATAAACGCACCGACCTCATTCTGATGGACATTGAAATGCCCCATCAAAACGGCATTGAAACGACAAAATTGGTCAAACAAAAATATCCGCAGATCAAAATCATTATGCTCACCGTTTTTGATGATGACGAAAATATCTTTAATGCAATACAAGCCGGAGCCGATGGTTATTTGCTGAAAGAAACACCGCCAAAAGAGCTGCACGATGCCATTGTGCAAACTTTGGAAGGTGGTGCGGTGATGACGCCGTCCATTGCGATGAAAACCTTAAAATTACTGCGCCATCCACTGATTACGCCACCCGAAAATTCAGACGCCATTACCCTGACTGCCCGGGAAATTGAAGTATTGGAACAGCTTTCCAAAGGGCTTCCTTACACCGCCATTGCGGAGAATTTATTTATTTCGCCCTCAACTGTGAGAAGGCACATTGAGAATATTTACCAAAAATTACAGGTGCACTCTAAAATTGAAGCGGTAGCGTTGGCCAAAAAGCGGAACCTTATTTGAAACCCCGCTCACTATGTGATAAACAGTCTACAGTTTTGATACTTTCGAGGCGCTGTTATACTAATTCTTCAACCTATAATGCCATTCGTTTTACGAGTTTTTTGGGTTTGATATTGTCGTGATTTTCAGCCCTGCTCAAACTCATCAATTTACCGTTTCACCGCCATTTGCCAACCATTCTTTCATGCCGCCCGAGAAGTTTTTTACCTCATCAAAACCGTTTCTCCTTAAAATAGAATAAGCTATAGCTGCACGATCGCCACTTTGGCAATGAATAACCACTTGTTTATCCTTGCTGATTTTGTCCAGGTTATCTTGTAAAGTACCTAAAAAAACGTGCTCGGCACCTTCAATGTGGCCTGCTTCATATTCTGTTTTTCCACGTACATCCACAATTTGCACATCATCCTTGCCCAAAAATGTTTTAAAAGTTGCTAGGTCAATTACATCTGCAGTTTGTAGCTCAATGTCTAAACCATCAACATTGTTGATAAAACCATAAATATTATCTAAGCCAATACGCATTAATTTTCTGGTAATTTCTTCCATTTCGCTGGCATCGGCCACCAAAATAAACTGCTCTTGGTAGTTTAAAATCCATCCTGCCCAAGTAGCTAAACTATTGTTGTGTTGTATGTTGATGCTACCTGGAATAAAACCTTTGGCAAAATCAACTTTGTTGCGGGTATCAATTACTTTTAGGCCATCTGTGTAAGCTTTTTTAAAAGCATCGGTTGATAATTGGCTGTGTTTTGGCACTTCAACTAGCAATGGCCTTTCTACCTTGTTAAGGTGTTTCATCATGGCAAAGTATTTGGGTGGCTCGGGTTGGCCTTCCAATAGATAATCCATAAAACCAGGCTCATCATTTTGGTATTGGAAAGCCCAGTTCCTAATTTTTTCGTAACCTACGGTGGAGCTTGGCACCGCTCCCAAAGCCTTACCGCAAGCAGAGCCCGCACCGTGGCCCGGCCAAACTTGAATGAAAGGAGCCAATGTGGCAAAATGTTGTATGGATTGGTACATCTGTTTGGCCCCTTTTTCTTGCGTGCCTGCCAATCCCGCTGCTTTTTCCAGCAAATCTGGTCGGCCTATATCACCTACAAAAACAAAATCGCCAGTAAAAATCATTACAGGTTCGCTAGTAGCCGGATGGTCGGTAAGTAAAAAGCTGATGCTTTCTGGTGTATGTCCCGGGGTATGTAAAACCTCTAAAGTTAAGTTTCCTACATTAATCACATCGCCATGTTTTAGGCCAACATGCTCAAATTCGTATTGCCAATCTGTTCCACCCTCATCAGATAAGTAGAGTTGAGCGCCGGTAAGGGCAGCTAGTTCTCTAGAGCCTGCCAAAAAATCGGCATGGATGTGCGTTTCGGCGATGTGCGTGATTTTTAGATTGTTTTGGGCAGCTATATTGAGGTAAATATCCACATCCCGTTGGGCGTCAATTACCATAGCTTCGCCTTTGGCTTGGCAACCAATGATGTAGCTCGCCTGGGCTAAGCTTTTATCGTATACGTGTTGAAAAAACATAAGTTTTATGATTTAAATGTTGATACAAATTTGCGGCTAATAATTTTGTAGTACAGTTACTTTGGTTACATAAGTTAAAGTATTTTAGCGTGAGTTCGATAGATAAAATACGTGTAAGGATCATAATCCAATTTTAGGATTAAAACATTAGTCTTTGCAACTGCTGGTTCTGTCGCCACCGCGGGTTCTACTTTTTCCAGTAGCTGAAAAAGTAGACAAAAAAGCCACGGCTGCGTCCTGTTCTATTAAAGTCAGAATGTAGGCTTATTATTGCTACCCGAACAGGCCAAGGCCGATTTTAGGTAAACGAAGATGTTTTGCTAAGGCTAGAGTTGGCCTGTTACGCAAGTTGGCAAAAATCACGTTACTTCAAAATAGTTTCCTTAATCAAAATATAGATACCATATTTTAGCGTGAGTTGGATAAAAAAATAAATTTAAGGGTTAAGACATTAGCCTTTGCAACTATTGTTGGTTCTGTCGCTACCGCGGGTTCTACTTTTTCCAGTAGCTGAAAAAGTAGACAAAAAAGCCACGGCTGCGCCCTGTTCTATTAAAGTCGGAATGTAGGCTGATTATTGCTACCCGAACAGGCCAAGGCCGATTTTAGGTAAACGGAGATGTTTTGCTAAGGCTGGAGTTGGTGTATTAACCAAGTTCGATAAATGCGCTATTTTAACACTATTTCTTTCATCAAAATATAAACACCCATAACCAGTACAAACCAACCAAAAGCGGGTTTTAATTTTTTGCCTTCTATTTTGGTTGATAGATAGCTGCCGATAAAGATACCCACAATTGCAAGCGTAGTAACGCTGAACAAAAAAAGCCACTGAATTTGTTGCTGGCCCAATGAAAAACCAAAACCCGCAAGCGAATTTACAGCAATGATCATTAGTGAGGTGCCAATGGCGGTTTTAATGGGCAGTTTCAATAGATTAACCAAAGCAGGGATAATTAAAAATCCACCGCCAGCGCCAATTAAACCCGTTACCACGCCCACCGCAGCACCCTGTAACATTACCCATAAAGTTGTGTTTTTTGCCTGTGTTTCCTCATTTTCTTTGTCGCTTTTAATCATGCTGTAGGCCGCAAAAACCATCAGCACTGCAAAAATAACCATCAACAAAATGGATCTGGTTAATAAAAAGTTATCCAAGTAAATTACCTTTTCGGGTATGGCTGGCAGCAAGAACTGTCTTGTTAAAAATACGGTAGCTATAGATGGAAGCCCGAAATAAATGGCGGTTTTTAAATCTATTAATCCTTTTTTGAAATAGGAGAATGAGCCAACAAGGCTAGTAGAACCTACAACAAATAACGAATAGGTGGTGGCTAAAACGGTATCAAGAGCAAAGAGGTAAACCAAAACGGGCACGGTTAAAATGCTGCCGCCGCCGCCAATTAAACCAAGTGATATGCCTATCAAAATTGAAGCGAAGTATCCTGTTGTTTCCATGTTTTACGTTGATGGTTCAAAGCTATTACAAATGGAAAAACAATACCGCTACTTTAGTTACACAAGGGTGATTTTATTTCTGCCCAACTTTACCGTGCCCTGGTCTTCTAGTTGTTTGAGCAGGCGAGACACCACTACACGAGCGGTACCTAATTCGTTGGCCAGTTGTTCGTGTGTAATGGCAATGATCCTGTTGTCGGTAAGTTCTGCTTTTTTATGCAGTAGGTTAAGCAAACGCTCGTCAACCTTTTTAAAAGCAATGGCATTTACAATTGCTAACAATTCTTCAAAACGTTTGTGGTACAAGCGAAAAATATAATCCAACCACTGCGGATATTCTTTAATAAACAGCGAAACTTTATCTGTGGGCAAAAACAAGATTTCGGCATCTTCTTCTACTTCGGCTTTTACCTTGCTGGTTTCATTGTGCATGCCACCCAAAAAAGACATGATACAACTCTCGCCAGCTTTAATGTAGTACAATAAAATCTCACGTCCGTCTTCTTCGGTACGGATCACCTTCATGCTGCCCTTGGTTACAATAGGGATGGCCCTGATGTGTGCATTTTCGTTCAAAATCACACTGCCGGCTGCATAATGCTTCATGATACTGTTTTCGTACAGTTTTTTGATTAATTCTGGCGATGATTTGAGTTCTTCTACCTGGTCGAGATTTTGCATAGCGTAAAGTTAGGGAATTATGTTTACTTGAAATGTAAAGGTTGAATGGTAAAGTTAAAGGGCTGGATAGCAATTTTTTTGGATAAATTTGACTTGACCTAAAGAAGAAGCGATATTTTTTTTACCTTCGTTGCCCGCAAATTTTTATTGTTTTAGCTGCTTCTTATGAACCGATTTTTATATGGTATCGACTTTGGTACTACCAATTCTGCTTTGGCTATTTACGACGAAAATTCGAAAGAAATTCATAGCACCATCATCATTCCCTCGTTAATTTATTTCTATCACCAGCTAAATACTGGCGAAGAAAAAAATTACGTAGTTGGCGAAGAAGCTATCAACGCTTACCTTAACGATGGCATGAGAGGTCGTTTCATTAAGTCAGTTAAACAAGTTCTTTCTCGAAGCAGCTTTACGGAAACTCGTATTCACAACAGGAAGTATAATGCTTCAGATTTGGTAGCTATTATTTTAAAGGAATTAAAAAGCAGAGCCGATGCAATTGTTGGTCAGAATATACAAAAAGCCATTATTGGAAGGCCTGTGTTTTTTGATGACGACAATGTACAAAAAGACACCTTGGCACAAAATAGACTAAACAAAGCTGCTGCGCTTGCAGGGTTTACCGATGTCCGTTTTCAGTTTGAACCTATCGGGGCAGCTTTTGCCTATGAGAAAACCCTTGCAAAAAAGGAGCACGTTTTAGTTGGAGATTTAGGCGGCGGTACCACAGATTTTACTTATTTGGTTTTAGATCCTGCAAAAGTTGGAAGTAAAGACCGTAAAAATGACATGATGGCTACTGGCGGTATTTACGTAGGGGGTGATAGTTTCGATTCGGCCTTTATGTGGGAAAGAGGAACACCTTATTTTGGTAAAAACACCACTTACGAAGCTACACCAGGCAAAGTACTTACGGTGCCAAAATCATTGTTCGCAAATATTTGCTCGTGGGAACAAATGAACTTTTTTAACGGTCAACGTATTAGAAAAGACATTGATGATTACTATTATTTTTCTGGCAAAGACAAGAAGTTTAAAAACTTGATAACACTAATTGAGAACAACTTGGGTTATTCGGTATTTCAAGCTATTGAGCATGCAAAAATTACGTTATCTAGCGAGCAACAAGCACGGTTTGCCTATCATAAAATGGAAATAGAGATTGAAGAACAGGTTTCTTTAGGGGAGTACGAACAAATTATACAAAAAGATGTAGCTAGGATTGCGACTTATTTGGAAGAATTTATGCAACAGAACCAAATTGATGTACATAAGATAGATAGTTTGTTTTTAACTGGTGGTACTTCTATGGTGGTCAGTATTCAAAATTTATTTAAAAGCAAATTCCCACATCTTAAGTTAAACTCGGGAGATAACTTTAAAAGTGTTGCCGTTGGCTTAGCTCATAGCGGCTATTTATTTAAGGAATAAGCTCGATATACTTCGTCTTTTTTTGGGTAGTACACTGAAAAAAACTTAGGGGATAGATTAAAGGCCAGGTTTGTTTTGCAAGCCAAAATAGCCAATGCCAATGATTTTATTTTAAGATTATGTATTTTGTGCTTTATCACGTATTTAGCATGAAAACACGTAGCAACGATATTTTAAGAAAGAAAATCTACATTGTTATTTTCAGAGCAGACACCTCAGCGGGTAAACTGTTTGATTTAGCGCTGCTTATCACCATTCTGCTGAGCATTCTTTCGGTATTTCTAGAAAGCGTAGCCGAATTTAGAAACCGGCACGCTGAGCTTATACAAACAGCAGAGTGGATTTTTACCAGCTTATTTACCCTTGAGTATATTTTAAGAGTTTATAGTACACATAAACCTTGGCGATATATTTTTTCGTTTTACGGATTAATTGATCTTATTGCCTTTTTACCGAGCTATCTCAGTTTGTTTTTTAGTGGAGCACAATATTTGGTTGTAGTAAGGGCATTTAGGCTGTTAAGGGTTTTTAGGATACTTAAATTAACCCGTTTTATGTACGAAGGCAGGGTGTTGAAAAGCGCATTAAAGGCAAGTTTGTACAAAATTGTGGTTTTTCTATCTAGCGTGGTTACCTTGGTCACCATAATCGGCACACTGATGTACATCATCGAAGGCGATGCCAGCGGTTTTACCAGTATACCGGTTTCTATTTATTGGGCTATTGTAACCATAACCACGGTTGGCTACGGAGATATTTCTCCTCAAAGTCCGTTGGGGCAATTTTTGGCAAGCATTTTAATGATTATTGGTTACGGTATTATTGCAGTGCCTACCGGAATTGTTTCTGTAGAAATGGCTAGAGCTACAGAAGAGGCCAAACGAAAGTGCAACTACTGTTATGCGCCAATCCATAGCGATAAAGATAACTTTTGTGCTAAATGCGGCAAGGCCATCTAACCCAACTCTGCCAATACTCAAATTTTGGCAAAACATTTTCTAGCAAAAAGTTATTAGTTGTTGAGAGGCGTTAATCGCCTAAGTAACTTAAAAACTATAAATATGGATAATCAAGGTAAATTATCGTTTCTTAACGATAGGGCAGATGAACAAATAGAAAACGAAACGGCTAAAGCTGATAAAAAACAAGAAGTTAATCCCAAGGTGGATATCAAATCTCAAGAAAATATACTTAACGGTTTAAGCGATAAAGAGCGTGCTCAAGCTGCAGAAAATGACCTCCAAAATTTAACGACTACCAATCCAGACGCTTCTGCAAGTGGAGTTTTAAATAGTGGTTTAACAGAGCAGGAGCGAAATGAATCTGCTGAAGCTGATGGTAAAATTAATACCAATACCAAAGGTGGCCTTAGTGATGCCGAACGTAGAGATGCTGCCGAAGAAAGTTGGTAGCATATAAGACTTACGAAGTTACCAAACGGCTAAGCTGTTGATTTCAACAATTGAAAATGAATTATTAAGTTAAACTTCGTAAGTCTTTCTAGAAAAATTACCCCAACAACACCTTGTCTGGCGTAATGGGTAAATCTCTCAACCTTTTACCAGTAGCATTGTAAATGGCATTGGCAATAGCTGCCGCCGTACCAATAATGCCCACTTCGCCTAAGCCCTTAGAGCCCTGCGGATTGATATTAGGATCTGGTTTGTTCACAAAAGCCACTTCAATAATGGGCGCATCTGAATTCACCGGGAAATGATACCCCGCAAAATCGTTACCCACCAAGGTGCCTAAACGTTCATCCGTTTGTTGTTCTTCCATTAAAGCCATACCAATGCCGCCCACCGCTGCACCCGACATTTGGTTTGCTGCCGCTTTTTCGCTGATGATTTTGCCGCCATCAGCCACTGTTACCATTCTTTCTAGTTTTACCTTGCCGGTTTTTCGGTTTACCCTAAGCTTGCAGAAATGCGCCGCCGAAGAGCAAAAGGCATATTTTTGCCGTTCTGCTCCCGGGCCAGAGCTGGCTTCCACTTCCAATACATCTAAATTGTTTTTTTCCCAAAGGGCAGCATAGCTGATGAACTGCTCATTTGGTGTTTTCAATGAAATGCCGCTATCCGATAGCAAAATATCAGCAGGTGCAGCGTTTTGATACGCCTCATTTTGCCCCGCAGCATAACCTGCCAACTTCAATTTTAGCGCACTCACGGCGGCCACTACGGCTCCACCAATAGAAGACAAACCATTACTGCCACCCTGACTAGGCGCAGGCGGCAGGTTAGAGTTGCCCAATTCAATATTAATTTTGCTTTTAGAAATTCCCGTCTGTTCGTGGGCGATGTTCTGCATCGAAACTCCGGTTCCGGTTCCAATATCGGTCATTGCCGTTTGTACGATAATAGCGCCGTCTTTCTGCATTTGTATACCTGCGCTGGCATTGCCTCTGCCGGCATTCCAAGCACCTACGGCCATGCCATAACCAATGCTCCAATCGCCATCAATAGTTTGCGAGTGCGCTGGTTTCCTATCTTTCCATCCTATCATTTGGGCACCTTTTTCAATGCACTCGTTAATGTAATTGGTAGACCACGGCATTCCGTTATCTGGATGTTTGTCTAAGGCCAAGTTCTTCATTCGCAGCGCTACAGGATCCATGTTAAGCTTGTAGCTCAATTCGTCAATGGCACTTTCTATGGCAAAATCTCCGGTACAGTCACCAGGGCCACGCATCCAAGTAGGGGTAGATAAATTTAAGGGAACGGTAGCCGCTTCCGTCTTTAAATTATCGAAATGATAAATTAATCTGGTTACACGAGTAATGCCCTCGTTAAAATTTTCGTAAACCGAAGTGCCATTTTTAGCTTGATGGTGGATGCCTACAAACTTACCATCGCTGTTGGCGCCCAATTTAATTTTTTGCCAGGCCGCAGGGCGATAGCCCACCGAATAAAACATCTGTGGTCTAGTTAACATCAGTTTTACTGGGCGTTTAACCTGTTTTGCCGCCATAATGCAAGCCAAGGCATGGGGCCAAACCCTTAAACCAGAACCAAAACCACCACCTACAAACTCACTAATTACTTCAATGTTGTCTGTAGGGATGTTGAATAACTTGGCAAAAGTGCGCTGTACGCTATTTACGCCTTGGTTCTTGTCGAAAAGTTTCAGTTTGTCATCAGCTTTCCACTCGGCAATGGTGGCATGCATTTCCATGGGGTTGTGCACCTCGGCTTTAATGTTGTATTCGGCCTCTACCGTTTGCGTGGCTTTGTTTAAAGTTTCAATATTACCGCGTTCTTTGCCTGCGGGTGTAAGAGGTACTTTTTTAAGCGCCGCATCAAAATCTACGTGGGCATCGGTTTTTTCGTATTCTGCAGTAATTAGAGAAGCGGCATAAGTAGCATCTTCTAAAGTTTCTGCAATGACCATGGCTATAGGCTGCCCTTTGAAAAAGATTTTATCGGTATGAAAAATAGCTAGCCCCAGTCTGGCTTCTTTAATCTTGGCTTCATCTGCCAAACCAGGCACTAAAGGTTTGTTCAAATGTGTTACGATATCCAAAATGCCACTTACTTGCTTAGCGTTGTCGACATTAATATTTTTAATTGTGCCAGCCGCTATGGTACTGCCTACTAAAACTGCATGGCAAAGTCCATCAACTTTATATTCTGCAGCGTATTTGCCAGCGCCAGTTACTTTGGCTACGCCTTCTACACGTCTGTCGTTAGGTGCCATTAAATCAAAAGTTTCGTCAAAAAATCCCATATTTTTTGTTTATATTTTTTTCGCTTCTCGAGTATCGAACAACGATTAAAGATCCAAGCATTGTTTTAATGCGGTTTCAATAGCCCCTTTTAGCATCGGGATTTTGAAACCATTATGTGAGAGCGGCTTTAGGTCTTTAATAGCGATATTGGCTGCTGCTTCAAAATTTGCGATGTTGGCCGTTTTGCCTTTCAGGTATTTTTCGGCCGCTAGCCAACGCCAAGGTTTATGCGCCACCCCACCCGAAGCCAATCTTGCTTCCACAATTTTATCGCCATTTAAATGCAAGGCCGCAGCTACAGAGACCAATGCAAAAGCGTAGCTATCGCGATCGCGTAGCTTTACATAAGCGTTGTTTTTAGCGAATGGATTAGCTGCAATTTCAATGGCTCTGATCAGTGCATTCGCCGGCAAGTTGTTATCTTTTTGTGGGGTATTTCCCGGTAAGCGATGGAAATCTTGAAATGCTATTGTTTGCGTTTTTCCGTCTTTATCGTTAACGACTACGCTTGCGTCTAGTGCTGCTAAGGCCACACATAAATCTGATGGATGTACCGCCACACATTGTTCGCTGTAACCAGCAACGGCACTCATTCTGTTTTCGCCATTTATAGCACTACAGCCAGAGCCGGGTTGACGCTTGTTGCAAGGTGTGGTTACATCATAGAAATAGGGGCAACGAGTACGCTGCAATAAATTACCAGCAGCACTGGCCATGTTGCGTATTTGTGGCGAGGCACCAGCTAAAATAGCCTTAGCTACCAAAGGGAATTTAGCTAAAATAATAGCATCATTCGCTGTAGCGCTATTGCGCATCATGGCGCCGATGCTAATGCCTTTTGTCGTATTTTCAACTTTATTGGGCAAAGCCGATGAAATATCTACCAAGCTTTCTGGATTGGCAATATGCTTTTTCATCAGATCGACCAAGTTGGTGCCGCCAGCAATAAACTGCGTGCTGTGGTTTTTCTTTGCTAATGCCTGGTTAGCCGCCGAAGATTTTGAAAATAGAAATGGTCTCATTGTGCAGCTACTTTTTGGATAGATTCTACAATTCCGTTATAAGCACCACACCTGCAAAGGTTGCCACTCATAAACTCTTTAATTTCTGCTATCGATTTGGTATGGCCTTCTTTTACGCAAGCCACAGCCGACATGATTTGCCCCGGTGTACAGTAGCCACATTGAAATCCATCACAGGCAATAAACGCTTCTTGCATGGGATGCAGCTGATCTCCATTAGCCAAACCTTCTATCGTAGTCACTTCCTTGCCCGGTAAAGTAGCCGCCAAGGTAAGGCAGCTTAATACTCGCTGGCCATCTACATGAACGGTGCAAGCACCACATTGGCCGTGGTCGCAACCTTTTTTGGCGCCGGTTAGGTTCAAGTCTTCACGTAATAAATCTAAAAGGGTAGTTCGTGTATCCGCCTTGATGGCGTAACTTTTTTTGTTGATAGAAACCTTTAAAGGAATTTGCTCCTTGGCTGGAACAATAAAGTTTTTAACCTCTTCGTAAAAGGCTTTCACTCCTTTGGGGATAAAAGCCAAGGCACCAAGTGCCGACGAGGTTTTAAGGAAAAACCTACGCGAAAAATTGTATTCCTGCTTCATAAATGACGGTTATCGTTTAAGGCAACGGATTAATTAATGAATTGTTTTGTTTGTTGAGGATTGGCCTTTGAGCCATCCGTAAATAAAAGTAAGTAAAAAATACGGATTAGAAACGGCCTTTTTGTGTAACGGTTTAGTTGTTGGAAAACAGACTGTACGACAAGTTAAAGGCTACAGCAGAAGAAGCCGAGCATTGTGATGGACGTTTACAATATATAACCCCAAGTTTTTGGTAAGTTAGATTTGATCTATGCGTTTAATAATTTCGATACAAGCTCTGCCGTTGTGATAAGGGCATTTCCAAAATCCAGCTTTGTCTTCGTTTTTCATTATAGAATGATCTTCGTATACTCCCCAAAACCATTCGCCATTTTCATTGTCTTTTAAATAGGTTTTAATGAAGTTCCAAGCTTTAAATGTGGCGTTTAAATAATTTTCGTTGCCCGATATTTGCCAAGCGTTAAAGAAGCCCACCATAGCCTCTGCTTGCGGCCACCAATGAAATTCGTTAATGTATTGTTGGTTAGTTGGGTTAAATTCGTATGTTAAGCCACCACTTTTGTGCAAACCTCGCGAAGCTGCATCGGCCATTTTTAAAGCTAATATTTTAAAGTCTTGGATTTCTTCTTTGTTATTAATGATTTCTGCCGCTTCTAGCAAAAGCCAAGCAGCCTCTATATCGTGTCCAAAAGAAACCAGGGTAGATTTTACTTCCCAATCTATGTCAAAAAACAATTGTAAATGTCCAGTTTTTGGATGGATGATGTTGGTCTTAAAGTTAGTTAAGAGCTTTTGTATAGCCGTTTTTAAACCTTCGTCATTCCATACGCTATATAGATTAGCGTAAGCTTCGGTGATGTGCAGGTGCGTATTCATCGATTTTTGATCATTTTGATCTTTTTCACTTAAACGTAAATCGGCGATAGGTTGCCAATCTCTTGTGTGAGCCTCTATGTAACCCGAGTGAGCTTTGTCGTAGCTATGTTTCTCTAATAGATCGTAAGTTTTTTTTGCCGCTGCGAGAGCCAATTGATTTGAGGTTGCTTTATAATACTCTGCTAAAGCATAAATAGCGAAGGCTTGCCCATAAACTTGCTTTTTTTGATCTAATGTTTGTCCTTGGGGTGTGAGTGACCAAAAAAAACCACCCTCTTTTTGGTCTGCAAAAAAATCAAGTAAGTAATGGTAAGCCCTGTGGGCAATTTCTAGTTCTTCATTATTGTTTCTTAGTAGGTATGCCGACGAAAAAGTATATAGTATTCTGGCATTTAGCACCAAGCCTTTTGGAGAATTTGTAGCCTGATTTGCGTTGTTAATTTGGCCATAAAAACCGCCAAGCTGCTGGTCTAAAGTATGTGTAGACCACCAACTGAGCAAATTTTGTAATTCTGTTTCTAACGCTTGTTTAAAATTTGTAAGTGCTTGCATTTAAGGGTGTGCTGTTTGTCCATTCAAATGTAAGGTGTTATCAGGTTTTGCAGGCACGCTTTTATTGGCCTCAATAATCTCGATAATGGTTTGTACGGTACAGGCCGATCTTAATCCATCTTCGGGGTTATTGGTTACGTAATCTAACAGTTGTTCAATCGTGCTTGTGGCTACATGTATGCGGGTGTCTGATGAAGCATAGTAAATATAAACTTTTCCATCTTCATCTGTAATCCATCCGTTGCAAAACACTACGTTAGAAACGTCGCCAATTCGCTCATCTTCCTCTGGGGCAATAAAATATCCGGCAGGTTTATGAATTACCTTGGTAACATCCTTCAGGTCTGTCATAAACATATAGAGTACATAGCGTAATCCGGCTGCGGTATTTCTTACCCCATGAGCCAAGTGCAGCCATCCTTTTTCGGTTTTGATTGGGGCAGGTCCTTGTCCGTTTTTGGCTTCGTAAACCGTATGGTAAACTTTTTTATCGATAACAATTTCTTCGTCGACCGTTGCGTTTTCGATAGATTTAGATAAGCCAAAACCAATGCCTCCGCCTTTACCTGCTTCTATAAAACTATCTTGCGGTCGCGTATAAAAGGCGTAGCAACCAGCCACAAATTCTGGATGTAAAACCACATTACGTTGCTGTGGCGAATTTGTTTTAAGGTCGGCCAAGCGTTCCCAGTTCTTTAAATCTTTGGTACGGGCAATGCCGCATTGTGCAATAGCTGCAGATTGGTCGCCTTCACTGGCTTTCGGATCTCTTCTTTCGGTGCAGAATAAGCCATAAATCCAACCATCCTCATGTGCTACCAATCTGATATCGTAAACGTTGGTGTCTGGATTTTCTGTTTCGGGCATTTCAATGGGGTAGTCCCAAAACTTGAAATTGTCTATCCCATTGGGGCTTTCGGCAATGGCAAAAAAAGACTTTCGGTCTATACCTTCTACTCTTGCCATCAAAATATATTTTCCATTCCACTTTATTGCACCTGGGTTTAACACCGCATTGATGCCAAAGCGTTCTATCAAAAATGGATTGGTAAGCTCGTTAAGATCGTATTTCCAATTAAACGGAATATGTTTAGCCGTAAGCACGGGGTTTTGATAGCGTTGATAAACGCCATTACTAAAATTAATTGGTGTATTTTGTTTTTCTAACAATTGAGTTTGCGCTGAAGCCATTTGCAAGATGCGCTCTTTGAAATTCGTGTTCATAATCTTAATCTTCTAATCTATTCCACCAGGTTCTTTTTAAAATGGTAACGATAACTACTAAAATGGCTATGGTTACTAGTAATGGCACATACATGCCTGTAATTAAATACATTGGAAATATGGTTAGGCACAATTGAGCAACAATGCCAATGGCTACGTTAAACATATCGAGTTTAAAATTTTTGTTTTGCTGAAAAGAGGGATTTTCTGCCACTACTAATTGATGTATGGGCTGCCAAAAGCCCCATGGTTTTACGGTGCCATAAAAAGATTTTAGCACATTAATGTCGGTAGCAGGGGCGGTGTAAGTGCCAATTAAACAGCCGGCTAGAGATAAGAGGAAGAGCGCCGGCCACCAAAATAGAGGTAGTCCGGTAGTTACGTAAGGCATCAATAATGCTGCGCCAACGCCAACAAACATGCCCCAAAAGAAGCCATTTGCATTAAAACGCCACCAATACCATTTTAAGCAGTTAGCGGCAACATAACCGCCATACAGGCCTCCTACAATCCATTGCAAAATGTTGTTTACATCTTTGGTTAAAAAACCAAAACCTATTCCTGCGGCCACTACTACAACCCCCACAATGTAATTCATGTAAATGATTTTTTTTGTTGCTGCCGCTGGATTAATGTACTTGAGGTAAATATCGTTTACAATGTAGGCTTGTGCTGCGTTTAAGGTGCCACTAAACGTACCCATAAAGGCGCCAAGTAATCCGGTTAGTACCAGGCCTAAAACTCCCACTGGTAAAAAGTTGTTAATGGTTGCGGGTAAAATTCTTTCAAAATCGGTAACCCCATCTGGCCCTTTTAAGTACAATTGATTATAGTAAAGTAGTGCCAAAACCGTTAAGCCCGTTACCATAGAATAGCGGATTGGCAGTAACACAATACTCACAAAACCTGTCATTTTGCTGGCTTCTTTTGGGCTACGAGTACTTAAAATTTTCTGCATGTCGTAATTTGGTGCTGGGCCTGCTAGAGAAGCAAAAACGCCTTTTAATAACATCATCATAAAGAAAGCACCAAACAAGCTGAAACCATCTTCTTCTATTTTTTTATTGGCATCTGCGGCAATGGCGCTCCAGTCCATGTCTAATTTCCAGCTAAAGAAAGGGGTATTCCATCCGGTAGGTACATTAAGCGTTTGGGTTTGTAAATGTATTATCGCAATTACACCGATAGCTATGCAAGCTAAAGTCATGATAGCATATTTAATGGCATCGCCCAAAACTATACTGTGCATGCCGCCTAGTATAGAATAAAACATGGCAAAAAGCGTAAATACAATGCCGTAAAAATGCGGTACATATTTAGCAGGTACAGTAAAAGGTATATAGTGCTGTACGTATTCCCAAGGAATAAAAATTTCAATGAATTTACCCAAGCCAACAAAACCATAAGCTAAGAAGCCTAGGCAGCTAATCAATGCAAATGCAATTACGATAGCATGAGAGCCTGTTACGCCTTTTCCAGTTATTCCAAATCTTGTTTTTAACCATTCGGCACCAGTAGTGGCATTAGATCTTCTTAGCCATTTGGATAGAAACATCATCATAAAAACTTGGTTAAATACCGGCCATAACCAAGGTATCCAAATGCTTTTAAAGCCGTATACGAAGCAAAGAGAAACCATCCACATGGTGCCGCTTATGTCGAACATATCGCTAGCATCACTTAGTCCGAGCATATACCAAGGCAGTTTTTTGCCACCCATGAGGTAACTTTCTTTGTCTTGCTTGGCCTTGTTTTTCATATAAAAGCCAATCATTACCATGGTTATAAGGTAAACGACGAGAATGGCAATGTCTATTAATTGTAGGTTCATTTTTTGGTTTGGTATATTTTTTTGGTTCTTAATGTCTTTTCAAATAGCACTTCTTTGTTTTGGTAGAATTTCTTAAAATCTTTAGCCGACAGCTGCCCTTTATAGGGCGCATAGTAATGCATTTTTTTGGTTGCTGGCATGTAGCCTGCATTGCGCCACACCAACACATAAGAAAGTGGATAGTCTTTAATGGCAGGCCATAATGTCTCTGTCCACCAACTTGGGTCTGGAATGTTTTCGAAACCTGTTTCGGCAAAAGCTGCTAATTTTTTCTTCTCCTTGGCTAGCTTGGTTACTATTTCTGATTGTTTTTTAATTGCATCTATAAAATCTTGTTTTTTATTGAGGTCGAATTGATAGGTGTCGAAACTCAGCACATCTACATAATCATCGCCGGGGTAGCTCCTTAAAAAATCAGCTTCTGTCTTAAAATCGTTGGTATTGTAAACCATGATGAGCTGGTCCAATTTCTTCGTGTGCCTTAGATAATTGGTAGTGAATTGCCAAATTGCTTTCATTTCTTGGGGCGTAGTACCGTGGCTGCCCCACCAAAACCAGTTGCCGGTAAGTTCGTGAAATGGCCTGAACAAAACAGGAATTGCTTCTCCTTTGCTTCCTTTTAAGCTGTGTAAAAACGTTGCTGCTCTATCTAGCCAAGTTTTATAAAGCTGATGTTTCTTGCCGTTGGGCAGAATAGATTTTACGGTGTTGCGAGTAGTATCCCACGAAGAACCGCCAGTAAGTGGATTGTCGAAATGCCAACTGATGGTAATAACTGCACCTTTTTGATAGGCAGCTTTGATGAATTCCCGCATTTTGTTAAAAGGTACGCCATCAATGTTCTTGTCAGATTGATGTTCTATCTTGCTGATGTCCCATCCGTATATCGCTGGGTAATCGCTGACAACATCCTTAATATCGCTTCTGCCAGCTTGGTATTTCCAACCAACGCCATAGGCTAAATCGTCTTGGTGACCAAAAAGGATATGGTTTTTACTTAGCTGATATAGGTTTTGATAAAGTGTTTTAGTGATGGACGTAGCTTTATCATTACTCAGTTTTTGTGCAAAAGCAGGGCTGATGCAAGCAAATAGTAAAAATAGCAAAAGGGTATTCTTCATGTAGTATCGGCTTTAAAGTTTTGGTAAAACGCTAGTAATGGGTTTGCCTATGGGATGTCCGTTTTCAAATTTAATCCCTAAAAATGCGGCAATAGTTTGTGCAATTTGGTTTTGGTATAGTTGTCCTTTTTGTTTGATTTCTCCCAAAGGTTGCGTATCTGGACCCATAGCTGCCAAGAAAATCTCGTTAGAGTGGGGTACGCTGTAATAGTGGTGCTGCCAATTATCTCCGTAGCCTCTGCCATGGTCTCCAGTAATGATAAAAGTAGTTTGGTCTTTGTAAAATGGGTCGTTCTGCATGAAATTCCATAAATCGGCAATCATTTTATCATTGTAATTGGCGGCATCTAGGTAGTAGTCATATTTTCCACTGTGTGCCAAAGCATCGGTTTCTATAAAACTAATTTGCAATACTCGAGGATGATGTAGTTTAACGTGTTCTTTGGCTAAAGTGTAAGTAATGGCGTCGTGTCTTTGTCCTTGCCCATAATCTTTGGGCAGCCACCATTGTAAATCGTTCAGCATTTTTTGTACATCGCTTAGGTTTTCGCCCTTTACATTGTTGTAGCCTGCATTGATAGGAAAACCAGCCCTTTCTTGGTTAAGGATTTTACTGAATGTATCCCATGATGTGTAAGTGGCAATCTTGTCTTTGTAAGCGGGTATCTTATTTAAAAACTCCAAAACGTTTACGTTATGATTTGCGGGATGCGAATTAGAATTTACTAAAGTGTCGGGATATCCTGTGAAAATCTCATTGTAGCCAGGGTAAGAAAACCAGTATTTGTTGGTTACATCTACCTTGTTGCTAAAGTTGCGATTGCCGTAAATTTGTCCATTTTTAGCAATGGTATTCCAAAAGAAGGGCATCAGTTTTGCCCTTCTTTCTTCGGTAGTTTTACCCCAATATTTACTTACACGCCATGCGGAGTCTTGTGAAGTAAATTTCTTGCCAAAAAGATTGCTTGAGTCTGCGCCATCAAAAAGTTCTTTCCAGCGGTAGCCATCAAATGTGATAACTACAACATTTTTGGTTTTTTGAGCAAACCCCAATAATGTAAATAGTAAACAGCAGATAGACAAGAATACTTTTGGCTGCATGGTGTTTTCCTTAATAAAAGCCTACATCATCAATAAATATTTGCGAGGCAAAGCCACTAAACTCTTGAAAAGTGATGTACTCAATAGTTGCAGGATTGCCAATGTTGATGAATGGTACTTGGTAGTCGGTCCATTTGCCTTCGTTAAGTAAGAGTTCATAGTTTCCTGCGGCTGGAGAAACTGTTATTCTTACTTTTTTGCCTTGTGTTCCAGGGCCTCCAAACATTGATATTTTAACCATGCTGTAGCCTACTGTCGAGAATTTGGAAACTAACCTGAAACGTACAGCAGAGAACGATTTATGCGTCACGTCAATGGCAGAGGTTCCTCGTCTTGTGTTGGTAGTACTGGCTAAATTAAGCGAAGTGGTAGAGTACGAAGTATTGGTCCAAGAATTCTTAAAGCCGTCGTCGTAAATTACATGTTTTAAGCCAAAGGTTTTAGTGGCTGTTACCGAGCCAACAGGTGTGGTGATTACCACCTGCCCAAAAGTTCCACCTGTTGGTACTTTAATTTTTACTTGAGTTTGGGTGCTAGATACGATGGTTGCCGCTACTCCATTAATGGTTACGCCGGTTATTCCTTTGTAATAATTGCCGTCAATGGTAATTTCGTCATCTACGTTGCCTGCGCCAGGACTAAAATCATCGATTTGTGGGCCTGGTTGCTTAATTTGGAAGTTGAGGGTTGCTGTACCATATTTGGTGGTTACTTTAATCGGATTGTTAATTGGATCTGTAAGATTGGCTGGGATTTTTACCGTAATGGTGTTATCGTCAGCGTAGGTTAGCGAGTCGGCAGCCAAAGTACCATTGAAATCTACTTCGGAAGTAGTGCTCAAATTGGTGCCCTTGATGATGATCCACTCGCCATAACCGATAGATTGCAATGAGGTACTTCTATCGTTAAGAGTAGTTACAGAACTTAAAGTGGGTGGAGCAGTGTTTTCGCTGCTATCTTTTTTACAAGCACTAATAGCCATAAATGTGAGCAAAATTATGCTTGCATTTATATGTTTTTTGATCATTTTCATCTTGAAAAAATTTCGTAAATTACCAATTAGGGTTGTTTTTGCCTTTTAGGGCGGTGTTTGAGTTGATTTCGTTGAGCGGTATAGGAAGCAACAAATTTTTCGCTTGACGCACTTTTGAGATGTTGTTCTGTCCGGTTCCAATTTTATTCATCACCTGCAGGTAAATTCCCCAGCGCATTAAGTCAAAACGTCTTATGCCTTCCATGTTAAATTCTCTAGCTCTTTCTGCCAGTACAAAACTGCGAAATTGCTCGGGTGTCATGTTTGCAGGAGCGTAGGCTTCTGGTACTGGTATTGGGGTTTGCGGTAGTGGCGGAGCTGGAGTGTACAACGGAAAAGAACGTAGCCTCACTTTATTTAGTGCTTCATAGGCATTGGCATTAGCGCCATTAATTTCGTTTTCAGCTTCGGCTATCATTAAATAAACTTCAGCATAGCGCAATAGTGGGTAAAAAGCATCGCTATTAGCCACACTCGGATCCGCTACACTCGAATATTTAATGGTGTAAGCTCGTTCTGCGGTTGTGCTTCCTGTATTGTTGTAGGTAATACCGCCAACCACTTTGTATTGTGCCGCTTGCCACGATGGGTAGAAAATATAAGTACCTTGCAGTGTCTGATAATTATGGGTAATACCATCTAGCACTCGTTCGTCTAAAACATCGTAGTCGTTGTAATGGTTATTGGTAGTCCATACCGCACCTACACCAAAGGTAGAGCGAGCCGAGAAATAGTTATGAAGATTATTGATGAATACGGTGCCAGCTAAAGATTGTAGCTCCCACATTTGCTCCTTGTTATTCCTGCCAGCTATGCTCCATAGTTCTTTCCAGCTTTCTGTGAGGGAGTATTTTTCACTGTCAATTACTTCTTGTGCTTTGTCTCTTGCTAAGGTGTAATATGCTCTAGCATCTAAACCTTCTAAGCCTGCTACTACATTTTTTGTGTAAGTGTAGTAGCCGTTGTCTGTTCCCCCACGTACGGTAACATTGCCTGTAGATGCTCCCGAAGCCATAGTTAGGTAGGTTTTGGCTAAAAAAGCTTTGGCTACTCCTTGGTTTACTCTGCCCGGTTCGCCAGCTTTGGCATGCCCTAACGGGAAAAGATTGGTTTCTGCTGATTTGAAATCCGAAATCACTACATCGTAGGTTTCTTTTACGGTAGCTCTTGGTACATTGGTTTCTGGATTGTTGGCCGATAGCGCTTTTAGCTTGATAGGTACGCCGCCGTACAACTGAACGAGTTGGAAGTAAGCCCAACCACGTAGGAAATAAGCTTCACCCATAATACGCTTCTGGACATCTGGATCGATATCGGTAATGTTGGGCACGTTTTCTATCACCGTATTTGCCCTGGCAATCATGGCATAGCAGCCCACCCAAGGGCCATCAACGCCCCAGTAAGATTGCGGGTTGCCAGCACCTGTAGTACCTAAATACCAATCGGCTCCAGATACGTGGTCATCGTCTAATACGGTCATGTTCCAAAACGGTTGTTGGAATAACTCCCAAGAGTATAATTCGTTATAAACGCCGTTGATGGCGGCTCTAGCGTCGTTTTGATTGTTATAGGAGTTTTCTGGCGAATAAAAAGAGTAAGGTTTTTCTTCTAAAGCCTTTTTGCATGAAACAGTGCTTAACAAAGCTAAGCCGAAAACTGATGCCTTAAGATAGGTTGAAATCGCTTTCATATAATTGTTTTGTTAAGGTTAAAAATTACAACGTAAAGAAAAATTATAGGTTCTGTTGTTTGGGTATCCACCTAAATCTACACCAAATAGGGCAGGGTTATCTCCGTAACTATTCATCTCTGGATCGAAGCCAGAATAATTGGTAAACGTAAGCAGATTGTTTACCCCAACAGCCACCCGCATTCTCGAAATTACGGTAGATTTTATAGGGATATCGTAACCTAAGGTCACGTTTTTAATCCTCACAAAACTACCATCTTCAATAAATCTTCGGCTAAACAAAAGGTTTCTAAAGAATTGACGCATAATTTTTGGTCCAGTAGCATTGCTGTTGTCTTGGCCTGCAGCCCAAGCGCCGTCGGCCATTTCTTGGGTGATATTTTTGTTGGTGCCCAGGTTAGCGTTAAACCTGGTGTTCATGTTAATAATATCATTGCCTTGTACACCATTTACAAATACACTTAAATCAAACCTCTTGTATTTAAAGTTATTGGTAAAACCAAAAGTGTAATCGGGGTTTACATCGCCAATAAAGGTTCTATCGCTTTGCGACATGCTTGTTGGGTCGCCGTCTAGGTTTTTATACTTGATTTCTCCAATGGTACGCAAAATAATGGCATCACCCTGATTAGTGTATTGTGGGTCGTTTCTTACTTCGGCTTCGTTGTCATAATAGCCATCTTCTACGTAGCCGTAGAGCGCACCTATGGGTTTGCCTACCGTTTGTATAAATGGCGCATCGCCAGTAGAAATATTGCGGGCGTATTGCTCGGTTACATCAGCACTTAAGCTTAATATTTTATTCCTGTTAAAGGAGATGTTGAAGTTTGAACTCCACTCGAAATCTTTTGCTTTAATTACTGTTCCGTTTAAGCTTACTTCTAAGCCCTTGTTTTCTATAGAGCCAGAGTTTACCAATTTAGTTTTAAAACCTGTTGATGATGGAATGGTTAAGTTTTGTAATAGGTCGTCGGTTATTTTTTTGTAAGCTTCTATAGTTAGGTTTAGCCTGTTTTTAAAGAGCCCCACATCTAGGCCAAGATTATAAGCGCTGGTAGTTTCCCATTTTAGCTTTTCGTTTGCCGGACCAGCAAATATATCGTTTGCTAACCCTGTTTGCACGGCACCGCCAAAAACATAGTTGTAAACACTCAGTTTTGCTAAAGATGCATAAGAACCTATGCCTTGGTTGCCTGTTTTGCCATAGCTGAAACGTAATTTTAAATCGCTGATGGTTTTTACGTTTTTCATGAAATCTTCGTTAGAGATTTTCCAGGCTGCTGCGGCCGAAGGAAAACCTGCCCATTTGTTATTCTTACCAAATTTACTAGAGCCATCTTGGCGATACGATAATGTTAAGAGGTAACGATCATCGAAACTGTAGTTCGCTCGCCCTAAAAATGACATCAAGGTAGATTGATAACGATTGGTAACAACTGGCATAATTACTTCGCCGGCAGCAAGGTTTTCATTTTGTAGGTTATCGTTAGGGAAGGTTTTTGCTTCGGCTCTTTTGCTCTGTCCGTTGGTGCGTTCAAAAGTTCCTGCACCCATTACGTTCAAACTGTGTTTTTCAATTTTTTTGTCGTAAGTAAGAATGCTCTCAGAGGTAATGTTATTCCAAATGTTATCAGCCTTTAAGCCCCATCCTCTCATGGCAAAACCTTCGTAAACACTAGTAGGGTAATATTGATCTCTGGCACTGCTAGAATAATTAAAACCCACATTTTGTCTAAATTTGAAATCTTTCAAAAACCTTGCTTCCAGATAGTTGGAAGAGAAAATATTTAACCCTCTTACCTTGTTTAGTACATCGTTTACGTAGATGTACGGATTGGTAATAAAGGCATCGCCAACACCATCATAAGCAATTGGATCTGATATGGTAGACGGGAACGTTAAAGCCGAGCGAATAACCCCTGCGCTAGCGGCATCAGATTTATCGGTGCCCGTTTTTACGCCGTTGGTAAGCGTGCTGGCTAGTGAGGTGCTGGTTCCAATTTTAAAGGTTTTGCTGATGTTTCTTCCTAAGTTTAAACCTAGGCCAAACCTGTTATAATCTGAGTTTTGGATAGTGCCTTCTTGGTCTAAGTAATTAAAAGTGATACTGTGTGTACCAGCATCGGTACCACCATTGATATTTACCGAATAGTTTTGGTATAGGCCGCTGCGAAAAATTCTATCTTGCCAATTGTTATTGTCGCCAATAAAATCCTGTGGTCCTTTGTCATAATAGGTTTGTCCGGGGTTGTTTGGGTCTGGAACATTTTCGCCCCTGTAAGGTAGGGTGTAAGCTGTGCCTGTGTAAATGTTAGAGTTGGTATAGGCCAAGTTCTGATAGGTTGCATATTCGGCGGCGTTTAAAACGTCCAGTCTTTTAGAAACATGTGCCATGCCCGCTGTAAAATTCGCTTCAATTCTGTCTTTGCCACTTTTCCCTTTTCTGGTAGTAATTAAAACTACCCCATTTGCACCACGAGAGCCATAAATTGCAGTTGCCGAAGCGTCTTTTAAGATGTCTACACTTTCAATATCATCTGGGTTGATGAAAGACATGGCGTTAAGCGTTTGTTTCTCGTCGTCGCCAATAGACATAGGAGTAGAACCAGAACTAGAGTTGTTAAACGGCACACCATCAATTACATATAGTGGCTCGGTGCCTCCTAAAAAGGAGTTAGATCCTCTAATCCTGATACTTAAACCTGCACCTGGAGCACCATCGTTTTGCGTTACATTTACGCCGGCAATCTTGCCCTGCATGGCTTGCAAAATGTTGGTTGGAGCATCTCTAATAAATTCTTCTCGTTCCAGTCTGGCTACAGAACCAGTTAGGTCGCTTTTTTTAACGGTACCATAACCCACCACAACAATATTTGATAATGTGGTGGCACTTTCTTTAAGCCTGATATTGAAATTTGTAGTACTGCCAATAGCTACTTGTTGTGGTTCCATCCCTAAATAAGAAAATACCAAGGTTTGCGCATTGGCGGGCGCCATAAGGCTGAAATTTCCATTCTCATTTGTAATTGTAGAAATTTTGGAATTTTTGATACTTACAGAAGCACCTGGAAGTGGAGTACCGCTTTCGTTCACGAGCTTTCCTGTTAACTTTCTGTCTTGTGCAAAACACAAGGTAGTGATTAACATACATACAAGTACTGCCAATAAAATAGTGGTTAGTTTATTAAGCATAAATATATTATTTGGTTGATATCAAAATTAGTCTTCATTGTGTTGTAATCAATAATACTATTTTATCCATTTATAATGTTTTTATCGCTTCAATATCGTTTTTAGTAATCCTGTGTGGGTTTGTGTATTTGTAATAGCCTTTTTTATTGATAAATAGGGTTTTTAAAGCTTATCTTTGGTTATGATATTATTTTATCTTTAAAGTTGATATTATATTCATTTATGCTATGCAATTAAATATAATCAAGGAAATTACGCCGCTTACTCCAGGCGATTGCTTTACCATTTTTGAACGAAAGAAGCGGGATTTCGATTTCCCATTACATCATCACGAAGAAATGGAACTGAACTACATTGTTAATGCCAGTGGCGCCCGCAGGGTAGTTGGAGATCATATAGAAGAGATTGGCGATATAGAATTGGTGCTTGTTGGCGCTAATTTGCCCCATGTTTGGGAAACTCATAAATTAAATGGAAAGGAAATTCACGAGGTTACCATTCAGTTTCATAAAGATTTGTTCGATGAAAAATTTCTGCGCCGCAATCAGTTACGGATCATTAGAGACATGTTTGAGAAAGCGAAGTGCGGCATACTCTTTTCTGAAGAAACGGCCAAGAATATTGGCCCACGCCTAATTAAGCTCAACAAGCAGCACGGTTTCGATTCTGTTTTAGAGCTGATGTCTATTTTGCACGATCTGTCTAGCTCACGAAGTATGAGAACATTGTCGGATTCAACTTTTAGTCAGGCTGAGTTTTCTTATAGTAGTAGAAGGGTAGAAAAAGTGATGGAATACATTAACCTTAATTTTGATAAACAAATATCTTTGGCAGAAGTAGCTCGTATTGCCAACATGACTGAAGTGTCTTTCAGCAGGTTTTTTAAAAACAGAACGGGTGTGAGTTTTATTGATAGTTTGATAGAGATACGTTTGGGACATGCTTCCAGGAAATTAATTGATACCACCGAAGCGGTATCAGAAGTGGCTTATAATTGTGGTTTCAATAATATTTCCAATTTCAATCGCATCTTCAAAAAGAAAAAGGGATGTACGCCCAAAGAGTTCAGGGACAACCTTTCGGGCCATCGCATATTTGTTTAAATAAAATTGGCAGTTTATTGAACGATGTGTCATGTTGAGCTTATTGAAACATTTCTTATCATTAGTCTTCGAAAAGCTCTTTTAGACTGACATTAGTCTAAGAAACCAAGTTCAACCAAATCAACATACATACATGAGACAATTATTTCAGCTTTGCTTAATTTTAGTAGGCTTGCAGGTTTCTGCTACGGAAGGCAAATTTTATGAAGCTAACCATCGCTTTGTGCAGTATACGGGCAGGTTTGATTATAGCAACCCGGCTCGGCCTAAAGCTTGGGCATCTGGCGCCTATGTTCAGATTAAATTCAGCGGTAGCTTTTGTTCCGTAAAAATTAATGACGAAATGTTGTGGGGTAAGGTGCTCAACTATTTGGAAATAAAAGTAGATGACCAGCCTGCTTATCGCATTCGGCTTACCGGTAAAGAAAACACCATTGTTTTGGCAAAAAATCTTCCACAGGGAAACCATACCGTGCTCATTTGTAAAAACTCGGAGGCAGAAAATGGTTATATCGAAATTGTGGGCTTTACTTGCGAAGAACTATTACAGCCCGATGCCAAACCTGTGCGTAAAATGGAGTTTATTGGTGACTCTATTACCTGTGGTGCAGGAAGCGACGAGAGTGAAGTGAAATGTGAAACGCCGGGTACTTCGTGGCACGATCAGCACAATGCTTACTTCGCCTATGGCCCTACCACTGCAAGGAGCTTAAATGCGCAATGGCATCTTTCTTCGGTTTCTGGTATTGGCCTAATGCATAGTTGCTGTGATAAAAAAATAATAATGCCACAAGTTTTTGATAAAATAAACTTAGCAAGAGATACCATTGCATGGGATTTTAGTAGGTATCAACCCGATGTGGTCACCATTTGTTTGGGGCAGAATGACGGTATCCAAGATTCTACAAAATTCACTACTGCCTATATACACTTTGTGAAAAAGTTACGTAGCCATTATCCTAAAGCCAAAATAGTATTGTTAAGCAGTCCTATGGCAAGTGAAAAACTGGAGGCTGCTTTAGTAAAATACATTAACGCAGTAACAGACTCGCTCCGTAAAGAAGGAGAAAATAATATCGGTAGTTTCTTTTTTGCCAAGCAATATCGTAGCGGTTGCGGTAGCCACCCGTCTTTGGCAGAGCACGAGCAAATTGCAGCGGAGCTGTCGGCTTACCTAAAAAAAGAAATGAGTTGGTAGGCGGGTATTATTTCGGCTGATGTCTCCTGTTTTTTGCGACTTACGCTTCAACCTCGTATCTTTCCATATCCATGGATTTACAAAAAAGTACCACAACACCAATAATTTCAACAAGCAATCGTATCAAAGCCATTGTTGGCGGTTCTATTGGCAATTTGGTAGAATGGTACGATTGGTATGCCTATGCCGCCTTTGCCATCTATTTTTCAGCGTCATTTTTTCCTAACGGAGATCAAACGGCCCAGTTGCTAAATACGGCAGGCATTTTTGCAGTTGGTTTTTTAATGCGCCCCATAGGTGGTTGGCTGTTTGGCACCATAGCCGATAAGCTGGGCCGTAAAAAAGCAATGACCACCTCTGTTTTACTAATGTCTTTTGGTTCGTTGCTGATTGCTTTAACACCTAACTATGCAGCTATTGGTGTTTTTGCTCCCCTGTTATTGCTCGTTGCCCGGTTGTTGCAGGGGCTAAGCGTTGGCGGCGAATACGGTGTTTCGGCTACTTACTTAAGCGAGATGGCTACTGCCGATAGAAGGGGCTTTTATTCGAGTTTTCAGTATGTAACGTTGATAGGAGGGCAGTTAACCGCATTAGGCATTCAGCTTATTTTGCAAAAATGGCTGTTAACCGATGCGCAGCTGCATGAATGGGGCTGGCGCATTCCCTTTGTAATTGGAGCCGTACTTTCGGTAATTGCATTATACCTCAGAAAAAGTTTGCACGAAACAGAATCGTTTGAAAAAAGTAGCGAAAAGTTGCGGGAACAAAAAAGTAAAAAAGGTTCGGTAGGAGAGCTGTTGAAACACCCCAAAGCGTTGCTTACAGTAGTTGGATTGACCCTCGGAGGTACGCTGGCATTCTACACTTATACCACTTACATGCAAAAATTTTTGGTAAATACTGTGCTGCTGAGTAAGCAAGAGGCAACGTTAATCTCCTTTCTGTCTTTGCTCATTTTTGCCTGTTTACAACCATTTTTTGGCTTGCTCTCTGATAAAATTGGCCGTAGGCCTTTGCTGCTGGGTTTTGGCATTTTGGGTACGCTATTTACTGTGCCGTTGTTAACAGCTTTGGGTAAAACCACAAACTTATGGGAGGCATTTGCCTACCTCATTGCCGCATTGATTATCGTTTCTGGATACACGTCAATTAATGCAGTGGTTAAAGCAGAGTTGTTTCCAACCAATATTAGAGCACTGGGCGTTGGCTTACCCTACGCAATTACTGTAGCGGTTTTTGGTGGTTCGGCCGAATACGTGGCGCTGTGGTTTAAGCAGCATCAGGTAGAACATTATTACTATTGGTATATTACCGGTTGTATCGCTTTCTCATTGATTGTTTATATTTTCATGAAAGACACCAAGAAAAATTCATTGCTGAATAAAGATTGACTTTTTATAAATTGGCGTTGGATTTGAGAGCTCGGTAATACCAATGAAATACTAAAGTCTAAATTAGCATGGAAAATCAATTTTTTGATACTGAAGATGTCAATACACAGAAAGATACGCAAGTAGAGGTGCAATATCTCATTAGTGAAAACAAGTTTATCTTTTTATCCATCATTTCGTCAGGTTTGTATCCCATTTGGTGGTCGTACAAGGCCTGGAGGTTCTATCAGCAAAAGCAACGGCTTGATATTTTTCCTGCATTAAGAGCATTGTTCGCAGTATTATTTCTAATTTCCTTATTTGAAAGAACACTTGTTTTTGCAAAAACTAAAGGCTACCAATCCAATTATTCGCCAATACTTTTATTTTTAGGGATTATTGTTTTTAGCTTGTTATCCTATTTGCCTGGTCCAATGTGGTTAACCTCAATTATAAGCGCTGCTTTTTTTATGCCGGCATTTAATGCACTCAATTTCGCAAAACGTAATTCGGCTGAACTCGTTATAGTTGAACAGACCAATTTTAATATCAGGCAGTACATCCTTATTGTGTTAGGAGCTATGGTTTGGGGCTTGTTTTTTGTAGCATTGTATTTAGAACGTTCGGGATATAATTTCGAATACTAAGCTAACGCGTAAATGAAAAAATCCATTTCTTCTTGTGGTTGTTCCTGTAGTTGGTGTTATCGCCAACCACATCACATGCTTGATTCGTCCGGATTGGTGATAACACCAACCAGAGGTTGAAATTTATATCTATTGATTTAGGCTACAGATTAGCCACAATAGTTTTCTTTTCAGAGGTATATACGCAGTCTAAAAACTTTGTGTTCTTTGTGTCTTTGTGGTTAATTATTTTTTCCTGTGCTTGGTGTTATTGTTCCTGTGGTTGAATAAAGAGTAATGCAGTATAAAAATCTTCACTAAAACAAAATCGTACAATGCGTTTTTTACTTCGTAATTTGCAAACGCATTTCTAAAAGCTAGCAACGGATGAATCAATCTCCTACCAATATCGAAACCACTAAAAAGCTGCTGCCCATTATCTTGGCAACATCCATTTTTATGCAGATGTTGGATTCTACCATCTTGAATACTTCGCTGCCAACCATTGCCCAAGATTTAAACGAATCGCCGCTTAATATGCAGAATGCCATTATCAGCTATGTGCTTACCCTGGCACTTTTTATGCCGGTAAGCGGTTTTTTGGCCGATAAATTCGGTACGAGAAAGATTTTTATCGCCTCGCTCATCTTATTTGCCGCGGGCTCTCTGTTTTGTTCGCTTTCGCAAAATTTAATGCAATTGGTGTTTGCACGTGTTTTACAAGGTATTGGTGGTAGCTTAATGACCCCCGTAGGCAAATTGGCACTCATTAAAACTTTTCCTAAAAACGAGCTGCTAAAAGCCATGAACTTTGCCATCATCCCCGCTTTAATTGGCCCGGTTTTGGGACCATTGGTGGGTGGCTATATGGTAGATTACCTGTCCTGGCATTGGATTTTTCTAATTAACATTCCCATTGGTTTGCTAGGTATTGTGTTGAGCATCAAATATATGCCCGACTATAAATCTAGCATCATAGATTTTGATTTGAAAGGTTTCTTGATTTTTGCTGCGGCTTCTTTACTCTTGTCGGTAGCGTTAGAAATGTTTGGTAACACGGCACACATTACCCCCGTGCTATCGGTGTTTTTTCTTGGTTTTTTAATGCTGTATTTTTATTATCGCCATGCCAGTAAAGATCGTAACCCTATTTTTCCTTTAAACTTATTTCAGGTGCGTACGTTTAGGGTGGGCATTGTAGGTAGTTTGGCTACACGCTTGGGCATTAGTTCGGTGCCGTTGTTGTTGCCTATGATGATACAAATCGCTTTTGGTCAGTCTGCTGTAACCTCTGGCTGGATTGTTGCGCCAATGGCGCTTACGGCTATGTTGGCCAAGTCTAACGTCATCAAAATATTAAATAAATTTGGTTATCGTACCACGTTAATGGTCAATACTTTTATGATTGGGGTTTTGATTTGTTGCATGGCCATTCCGGTTATACATACTTCAATTTATTGGTATATGCCTATCATCGCTTTGCTAGGCTTTTTCAATTCTATACAGTTCACGGCAATGAATTCTATCTCTATTGCCGATCTAAGACATTATCATACCAGCAGTGGTAACTCTTTGGCTTCGGTAAACCAGCAATTAGCTATTGGTTTTGGTGTTGCCTTTGGACTAATTGTACTAAAAATTTTCCAAGGGGATGTAAAATTGATCCATAATGAAATTCATAATGCTTTTCGGTATACTTTTTTGGTTATTGGTGGTTTAACTATCCTTTCTGGATTGGTTTTTAGGAGGTTACATTTTAAGGATGGAGAAAATATGAGAGCAAAAGAATAGCAACAGTTCTTGTAAAGCTTGCTTAAAAATTTTGATTAATTTTGATATAAAGATTTTTAAAAAATGAAAAGTAACAACGAGAGAGTGTACAAAATGTCTTTTGCTAGTGTGTATCCACACTATGTTACCAAGGTAGAAAAGAAAGGCCGCACCGTGGCAGAATTGCACGAAGTAATCCATTGGCTAACTGGTTACAACGAGAAGGGTTTGCAACAACACATTGATGCCAAAACTAATTTCGAAGACTTTTTTGCACAAGCTCAGCTCCATGAAAATGCCACAAAAATTACCGGTGTAATTTGCGGCTATCGTATCGAAGAAATTGAAGATGAAGTGATGCGCCAAGTGCGCTATTTGGATAAGCTGGTAGATGAGTTGGCAAAAGGTAAAGCCATGGAAAAAATCTTAAGAAAATAAAGAGGCGAACCATCCAGTTCGCCCCCTTGTTTTTACTAACCTGTTTTTATTTTCTGTGTAAATAGCTCCTAATAAGATTGATATAGGTTATTCGCTTAAAATAGAATTGCTTGGTGCCTCTCAATGACGATTAAAACCCATAAATCAAGTTATTTAATGTAGCTTGCTATTTTTTTGTTTACGTCTTCGCCTCGTAAATCTTTAGCAATGATTTTTCCGCTTGGGTCTATCAAGAAGTTTTGCGGAATGGCCGAAATTCCAAACCTCACGGCTACCTCGGTTTTGAAGCCTTTAACATCGCTCACTTGTGTCCAAGGAAGTTTGTCTTGTGCTACCGCCTTTAACCAAGGTTCTCTTTTATCGTCTAAAGAAACGCCAACAATTTCAAAGTTTTTGTCTTTCAGTTCTCCGTAAGCTTTTAATAGGTGTGGATTTTCTGCTCTACAAGGCACGCACCAACTAGCCCAAAAATCTACCAACACATATTTTCCTTTAAGCGAAGATAATTTGAACTCGTTCCCTTTAACATCAGGCAACGTAAAATCTACTTCTTTACCAATTGCAATGTTTTTTGCCTTGTTGTACTTGTCGGTTATTTTTTTACCCGTAAAGCTGGCAAGTACTCTTTTGCTCAATGTGTTGTAAATGGGTTCAAACTTTTCCAAATCAACCACAGCCATTCTATTGCCCAAAACTAAATCGGCTGTCATGTACGAGTCTGGGTTGTTTTTAATGAAATCATCTAATGTTGATTCCATTTTTGCCATCAGCGGTTTTGCATCTTCTGAAATCTTTTTAAGCTCCACAGAATCTTTCGCTGCCCTAGCTTTGTAAAAACGATCTACTATTTTTTTGTATTCGGCCTGTAGGGGGTCCATTTGTGCATGGTAAGCCAAATTTTCGGCTTGTACTTTAGTACCAGAAATGGTTGCGGTAGCAATTTTATCTGTGCCGGCAACAGTAGTGTTTCCTTTTTCAAGATAGAACTCTTTGTAATCTACCGTTCTTCTCTTGCTTGTATCTTTTACAATAGGTTTAAGTTCTAAATAAGCCCTGTTGCCGTAGGCTGTTGTTCCCGAAATGGCAAATTTGCCATTGATAACATTAGCGCTGTCCTTGGCACTTTTGCCTTCACTATTGGTAAACGATAGCAAAATCATTTTGTCATTTCCAACGCCAGAAAGGGTGCCAGTAATGTTAAATTTATCTTGCGCTTTTGCGGTAATTGCAGATGATATTAATGCGGCTAAAATTATTTTTTTCATATCAGTTCTATTTCGGTGGGTATTACTTGATGTATTTTTTTAATAACTCGGTAAGGTTTTCGCCTCTTAAATTCTTGGCTACAATCACTCCGTTCGGATCTAAAAGGATGTTCTGTGGCACAGAGTTAATGCCGTACATCAAAGCCACTTCGTTTTTCCAATATTTTAAATCACTTACGTGTATCCAGGGCATACCGTCAGTTTCAATTGCTGCCAACCATTGTTCTTTTCCGGCATCAAGAGATACGCTAACAATCTCAAATTTATCTCCTTTAAGCGCATTATAGGCCTTAACCACATTAGGGTTTTCAGCTCTGCAAGGTATACACCAACTTGCCCAAAAATCTACCAAAACATATTTCCCTCTTAATGACGACAGGGTAAAAGGTTTGCCGTTTTGGTCGTTCTGTGTAAAATCGGTAGCTTTTGAGCCTTCTTGCCTGCGCTTTCCAATTTCAATTTTTTCTAGGGTACGTTTGCCTAGCGGCGATGATTTTAAAGCTGCAGAAAACCTGTGGAAGAGCGGCTCTTCTTCTTTAGCTACAAATTTGCTATCGAGCACATAAAGGTTGTAGGCAGCTAGCCCAGCGTAAGAATTCAGGTGGGTTTCTGCAAATTTTCTGTTGGTGCTTTTAATTTCGGCTACCAATTTAGAGATGCTATCTCCCGCCATTTTTCTGTCCTCAAGTGATTTTTCGTACTCGCCTGCCGCATTTTTTTTGCCATATTCTTTTTGTAACGACATGATTTTTGCGGTCAAGGGTCTAACCATCGCTTCGCGTTCCTTATCTTCTTTTTCTGCAAGCGAGCCGCTTACCGTTGCATCGGCTAAGGTGGTTTGGCTCTCTAAAGTAACTTTAGCATTTTCTAAAATAAAACCGATATAGTCTCTCTGCGAATTGCTTGTTGCGTTTGCAGGTCTAACGGCAACAATTACATTTTTTGGTTCGTCTAATTGTCCAGTAAATTGAAATTTTCCGTTCTTCACTTCGGTAGAATCAGTTTCTACCCAAGCGCCGTTTTTAACAAACGCTAGGTAAGCTTTTGATGGCGTTTTAAGGTTTGGCAACTTAGCGGTAAGGGTGTAAGCTTGTTGAGCTGCCGCCAAGAATGGCAGCAGCGACAACATTAAGAATAATTTTTTCATTTGTGTGTTTTTTGTGAATTAGTTAAGAATGATTAATTCCTAAGTAGAATGCCAGCCACAAAGCCAATGCTAAACGTATTAGAGTATGGTGTGGCAGCCAAAATAGTAAAGCGCACATATCTACCAGTAGCTGGTGCGGGTAAATTTAATGTTTGCTTTTTAGCTGCGTTATTAACGTCTATCGCATAGGTTCCTCTATCGGTCCAATTGGTGTTATCTGTACTGGTTTCTATTTTAGCAGAGGTAGTATAACCTCCAACAGCTGGGGTTACCGCAGTTGGGAAGAAGTAATCTAAACCAGAAAAGGTAACGTTGCGGCCATAATCAATGTTGAGCCATTGTGGCAAAGCTGCAGTTGTGGCGCTGGCCCAGTAGGTTCCGCCTGTGTTTGCGTCTATGGCTCTGCTGGCTGCATTTGAACCTGCAGTTGAAGATGCCGTAGCGGTAGGTGCGTAGCCGGTATGATCTACATATAGTGCTTCGCCAGTATTGAAAACGTAATACACTACTCTTCTTTTTACAGGATCTTGCGGCTTTCCATCAACAGAAGTAATCGTTAAAGGCAGCACGTAAGTACTAAGTGGTCTTAAAGTAGTTTGGAAACTAAGGTTAAGCACCGCTGCTTCAGAAACATTGCTGCCGGCCGGAATGGCCACTATGGGCTTGTAAAATAAATAACTCTTAGTGGGAAGTAGTAAGGCACTATTGCCATATTTTAACCTGTAATCCACAATTTTGGTGGTATCTGGCGCAAATGTTACATAGTGTACGTCAGAAGAAGTGCTCCCTTGTAGTGTCGCTTTCATTTCAGTGCTTATCAATGTCACTTCTTTGATATTCAGGGAAGTCGTTACCACATCTGTAGTCGCCGGTAGGTCAAAAGTTACACGCCCTTCTTCTAGCGCTTCTCGGCCACCATTATTTTTTTTGCACGATATGATCGACAATGCCATCACGCACACTGCCAGTATATTTAATTGATATGTCTTCATCTCTAGTGTATTAATGTTATGGGTTTTGGACCATGTCTGGATTGAATGCCAATACCTGTATCGGTATCTGCAATGTGTATTTATTACTATGAGGTTCTAACCTAGCTATTTCCACATTCTGAGCTGTGGTTCTAATGATTACTGGCATTCTGTTTTCCGTATCCAGCCTGCGCATATCAAACCAGCGTAAACCGTGGAAAGGCAATTCACGTCTTCGTTCTTTTAGTACCTCGTCTAATATCTCATTTTGGTCGGTAGAGCTAAAATTTACAGGAGCGTCAGGTATAACTTTAAGACGGTTTCTACGAACCTCGTTTAAATGGCTAAGTGCATTAGTTAAGCTATTGGCTCTTGCTGCACCTTCGGCTGCAATTAAATGCATTTCTTGTACAGATGTGCCAGAGTTGGTTAACTGAAAGGCAGGGGTAACTGCAGCCGCATAAAACGAAGTTCCACCTCTGGCCGTACTTGCCCAATTATAATACAAAACCGTTCTTCGGGAATCATTACCAGCGAATAGATTTTTTAATTCTGCAGAGATAGATAGCCCGTAAGCAGCAGATGCCCGCCCATAGATAACATCAGGATGGGAAACCACATTGGTGGTAGTTGGGAAAGTTGCAGGGTAGGTATAGTCTATCATTACGGCACGGGTATTAGCCAAAGCTAATTCAGCGTATCTTAGCGCTTCTGCATATTCCCTTCTATATAAATAAACGCGAGCTAATACGCTGTAAGCAGCCCCTTTTGAGCCTCTAAATCTTGCATTGCTATTATCTTGGGGGAGATCTGGAATAGCTTCGTTGATATCGTCTATAATGTGTTTATAGATTTCGGCAACTGTACTTCTTGGAGGAGATTTCTTACTCACATCATCAGATGTAACAAAAGGAACAGCCAAATCGGAAGCTGCTGTTGCTGCATCGTAAGGCTTGCCATATTCGTTAACCAAATAAAAATAAGAATGTGCACGCCCAAGCAAAGCTTCTGCTCTCAGACTTTTTTTCTGAGAATCTGTGCCTCCCTCAGCAGCATTAATGCCTAACAATACTGTGTTAAAGAGGCTGATTCGGTTGTAATGCTCTCCCCACAAATAGGCAAGTGAGTTTACATCATTGGTAAACTGTGGCGCCCAGGTGTAAATTAAGTCGCCAAGGGAAGTAGGCGGATTGTTGACGGTAACCAAATCGATATTGTCCGTCATTAGATTCAAAATATTGTCTGCATTGGTTTCGGTAACAAGAGTCGAACTGTTTAACCATAAATCATAGTCGCCAGTGGTTTTTAACAGTTGTTTACCTTTAGGTTCTACATCCAAATATTTGTCGCAACCGCTAAAAACTAAACAGCAAAGTAAAAGTTGAGCGGCTAGGTATTGAAATTTTTTCATCGGTTTAAATTTTAAAAGTTAGTGAATAAACCTAGTGTATAAGTTGGGGTAACATAAGATTTAGCGTAGCTACGAGTACCCATACTAAAATTATAACGGTTAAAGCCTACCGTGTAAAGGTTAGAGGCTTGTGCTTTAAGCTCGAAGTTTTTAAAACCAGCCTTTTTAATGAAGTTAAGGTTGTTGAATCTATACGAAACAGTTACATCGCCAAGGGTTAGGTAATCGCCATGAACTACATAATTGTTGTTAGATCTGTAAGCAATACCCGGTGCAAAGCTATTTAGATCTACTAAGTTTGGAATATCGGTATTCAACTCATCGCCAGGTACTCTCCAAAAAATATTAGATCCTGCTAATGGCCTGTTTTCTGCAGGCGTAGGTCTAGGCACTCTTACATTAAAACCACCATAATAATTAACCATCGCAAAAAAGTAGAAATTTCCAACATCAATCCTATTACTTAAGCCTCCGCTAATACTTGGAACTGTAGTTCCAGAATATTGAACTAGACCTGAGTCTTCTCTAGACATGGCCTGCACCAAAGGATTGGTTGAAGAACTGGTATTTACCACAAACTGGTTTCCGTTTTGATCTACAATAATTGGATGGCCTTCGTTGTTAAGACCAATGGTGTTGTAAGAAAACATAGCGCCTACAGGATAGCCACTTACATAGCCCAAAACATCTAACACCTGTGGATTGTATTGGCCCACTCTGTACACATCCAGTACTTTGCTGCTATTCTTCGCAATTACTAATCCGGTATTCCAGTTAAAGTTTCTGTTGGCTATCCAATCTGCTTTAAGACTAAATTCTATACCGTTGTTTCTGATGGTGGCATAATTGATCAGCGCCGAAGTTGCTCCCAAAGTAGGATCAATGGTAGAATTACCCATGATGTCGGAAGTTTTTTTGGTGTAGTAATCTACACTACCAGAAACATTTTTGAAGATATTAAAATCTAAGCCAAGGTTAAAGTTTTCTGTTTGCTCCCAACGTAAACTGCTATTGGCATTAGAAGATAAAATAAGCGAATTTAACGTTGGTGTGTTAGATTGGTTGAGTTGTGATTGCGCAATTACCTGAGGCAGTGAAAGCTTGGCCACATTACCATTAAATCCAAAAGCACCACGCAGCTTTAACATGTTTAGCCAATTAAAGCCCTTCATAAAATCTTCTTTATGGATGTTCCAAGCAGCACCTAATGACCAGAGTGGCTTATACTTGTACTTTGGATCAGTTCCGAAAAGGTTCGATTGGTCTACACGGATACTTCCGGACAACGAATAAGTATCTTTGTAGGAGTAAACAATATTTGAAAATCCTGATAAAAAGCGGTCATCACTAAAAGTTTGGTTAAAGAAACTATTTAAAGAGCCTAGTGTATTTGAAGTAACCAACGTACCCCTAACCGCAGAAGCATTGCTAAATATAGATGCATAGTCTACTGGTTGTTGCAATAAACTTTGGTCATTGTAGCCAAAATAGGATGCTAGATTACCCTGATTGAGTACGCTTCTAATCTCTGCACCGATGATTCCATTTAGAGAATGGTTGCCAATTTTTTTGTCGTAATTCAGTTGTGCACGTCCCGTGTAGCTTCTGGAATTAGTATTGCGCTGGCGAAGAAAATCTCCGTCGGGAATATTCCGTTTAAAAGCCAAAGTAGGTTGTGCAGCTGTAGGGGTAACGGTATAGTTGTTTACCCAAGCATTGACTACCGATGAACCTTGACGGGCCAAGTACCTGAATTCTGAATTTGAATTTTCATAAACACCACCAAACAATAGATTAAAGCCCTTACCAATACTGTAGTTGAAATTGGCTATGGTTTTATAGTTTAGGGTTCGTGTTTTGTCGCTAATTAAGTTGGCATCAACTAAAGGGTAGTAGTTCTGGTCTAACAATCCCTGTGCTTGGATTAGGTTATTATATACCGGAGCAAAGCTTCGCGAGATAATGGCTGCAGGGTTGCCATTTACATCTTCATAGGGCTCAAAAGGAGAAGCAGAGGCAACATCTGGTATTGGTACTCCGTTATTGCGTTGTTCTTGATACTCGGTAGTAAGTTCTAAACTTAGTCGTTTGGCCAATTTAAGTGTAGTTCTACCAGTTAGCAATAACCTATTATTATCATTCATAATTTGGTTATTTCTATTGCCTGTGTAGTTGGCCGTAATGTAGTACAATGCGTTAGGTGTACCCCCAGAAACGTTTAATGTGTGCGTTTGAGTAGCGGCTGTTCTTAAGAATAATCGATTATAGTCTTTAATGTTATCGTAGTTTTCTAGTTCTGCAAAAGAGCTTTCTGCCTGCTCATTTGAGATAATTCCAGCAGCTTGCTGCGCTAAGATATAGAAAGGGATGGAACGGCGTACGTTTCCGCCAGTTGATGAACTAGGCGCAAACAATTGTCCCCAACTATTGGGTGTCACAATGAGCGCTTGCCTTTCGCGTAAATAATTAGCGTTGATACTTGATGCCTCTGGATCCCATCTATAGCGACTATAATTCTCTTCAGGCGTTAAACCTAAGGTAGTTCTGAAATTGAACTGCGCTGCACCCGGTTCGGCTTGTTTTCTTTCGATGATAATTACTCCATTTGAAGCTCTTACGCCATATACCGTAGCGGCGGCGGCATCTTTCAAAATCGTTACCGACTTGATCTCATTCGGATCGATCATTTCTAAGGTCAATTCGGTTGGGTAACCATCTACCACAATTAACGGACTTTGGTTTGCCGACATGGTAGAGATACCGCGGATATTGAATAAAGGTCTTGATGATTGGGTGCCATCTGGAGAGGTACTGGTAAAATTAACGGTATTGTTAATCATTAAACCTGGTAGTCTGTTTACCAAACCATCTAAAAAGTTCGAGCTTACTCTAGATTCATACTCTTTAGTGCTAATTTGCGCTACTGCACCTGTACTTTGCTCGGGTTTAATGCGTTGGTAGCCGGTGTTTACCGTAACACCAATTTCTTTCAATTCACCAACATCCACGCTTAGCAAAATAGTGCCTAGGTTTTTGGCTGCTTTTACCTCTCTAGTTTTATAGCCTGTGTACCTAATCAGTATGGTGGCGTTTTCATCAACATTTGCCAAACTGAACGAGCCATCAGCACCGCTAGTTACCCCTTTGTTGCTGTTTTTTATAATGATAGAAGCTCCAGCCAAGGGTCTCTTCGTAAGCGAATCAACCACCTTGCCTGTAACATCTATAGCTAGAAAGTTCTCTACCACCCGCTCTAAAAAAGATTTAGGTTTGTGCTTAATGATAATGTTTTTATTTTCAAGAACATAGGTCATTTCGCTCCCGTTGAGTAAAGTCTCCATCACTTTTTCTAGGGGCGCATTTACAAAGTTGGCATTGATTTTAGCGTTGGTATTAAAATTGGTGCTTTCTACCAACACATTGTAGCTCGTTTGCTTTTTGATCTCTCGCAAAACCTTTTCTACGGTTACTGGAGACTGAACAAGGTTTAATTTTTGGGCAAAAGTTGCCGCATTAACCTGAATTAGCGAAATCATTAATATGAAAGTGGTTAGTTTCATCATCAATAGTAGTTTCGATAGTTTGCCTTTTGGCGTTGGAAAAATTTTAGTATAGTCTGTTTGCATATTTATCCATCATTTTACAGACACTCTCTCCCTCGGCGATAAACACGCATACGCCATTGCTTAACTAAGCAATATTTGTTAAGTTTGGAATGTCTGTATAGGTATAGCATTGTTTGTTAATTGTATTGCTATCCTTTCGTTAAAAAGTTTGTTTATCAAATTTGTTCTACAGGCTATAAGGGCTTCGATGGCAGTCGAGGTCCTTTTTTTTGCCCATAGCAGCAAGTGATGGCTGTTGTTACGGAATATCTTTAGGGCTTTTCATTTTGTTTGTTAGGTTAGGTTAATACTTGTTGATTTTGATTAAAAAGTTTTATTCTTTGTTTACAATTACTTGTCTGCCTTTGATTTCAAAGGTGGCTACATCGGTTTTTTGTAGCACTTTTAATAATTCTGAAATATTTTCGTAGCGGCTAATAGAACCGAAAAACCTTTTGTTTTTCAAGGCTTCATCATTATATATAACCTCCATGTTGTACCATTTAGATACTCTCTTCATGATACTGGCCAAGGTTTCGTTGTTGAACATAAAGTACCCATTTTTCCAAGCCACCACATCTTCTGTTTCTACGTTTTTAGTGTCTAACTTATCGTTGTTAATCATAGCCTGTTGGCCTGGTGTAAGTAATGCTTGTACTTTGGTGTTCAAATTGGTTATACGCACACTTCCTTCCAGCAACGTGGTTTTTATAGCCAATTCGTCGCTATAGTTGTTGATGTTAAATGATGTGCCGAGCACTTCAACCTCTTGTTGGTCACTTTCTACAACAAAGGGATGGTTTTTGTCTTTTGAAACCTCAAAATATCCTTCTCCAGTTAAAGACACTTTTCTCTTTGCCGTATTAGCAAAGCTTGTTGGAAATCTCAATGACGATTCTGCATTAAGAAAAACAATTGTTCCATCTGGCAAACGTATTTGAGTTTGTTCGCCACGGGTGGTAGTTAGCGTATTATATACTAAAGCCCCAGTTTGGTCCCCAATCACTTCGTAAACAATCTGTCCATCCCTGTTTTTAGAGATTTTTACACCAGTTTCGTTGGCTATATTTCCGGCAATGGCATCGTTAATTAAAATTTTGCGTCCGTTGGCTAAAGTTAAGGTAGCGCCATTTTTACCGGGAGCAATATCGTTTGCAAAGTGTATTTCTTGAGATTTTTTATCGCTAGCGATAAAGTAATAATTAACACTAAGCACGGTAAGTATGATAGAGGCAGCAGCAACCACGGCTATTTTAAGCCAAATCTTTCTAGACTTTGGGGTATAATTTATATGCTGCTTCAAGCTTGCTAGCACTGGGGCATGGCCCTCAAATTCGGCAGCCCCAAGTTCCCTTTCAGTTATTTCTGTCCAATTTCTGTCTAAGATTTCGTTCCAGATTTCTTCGTATTGCACGTCATGAAGTAGTTTGGCAAATTCCAACTCTTCTTCTTTGGTAGCAGTTTGTAACTGATAAGCCTTGTATAAATGTAAAATTCTTTCTTTTTCCATAATCTGGAGCGTAATTAGATAATTATAAAATGCTTTATATATCTAAGACACACTTCTCCCTATGTTAAGGGTAATGGAAAAGAAAAAAAAATTAAAAAATCTTTAAAATGATAAAAATGATGGCCAAACCGCTATGTTTTTGAAGATAAGCACGTAAAAAACGTAAGGCCAATTTCATGTGTGTAGCTACCGTAGCCGGAGATAAATTTAGTTTTTGAGCAACTTCATCGTATTTTAATCCTTGTTGGTGGCATAATATGTAAACTTCTCGTTGTTGTAAAGGAAGCTCTGCTATGCCTTTGCTTAATATTGCTCGGGTTTCGTTTAAAGCCACTTGCTCTTCAGTATGGTTACTTTGATCTGTCCAGTAGGTTCTTAGTTGCTGATTTGCCCTGTTTTCTATCTCGAGCCTGCGAAGCGCATTTAATGCTATGTTTCGCGAAAGCACCCTGATGTAAGCTTCTAAACTATTTATTTTTGTTAGCTCATTTCTGGTGTTCCATAATTTCAGCATTACTTCTTGCACCACTTCTTCTGCTGCTTCTTCGTGCTGAAGTATTTTGTTTGCGAAAAAATAGATTTTTTTAGCGTAAGTGTGGTAAATGGTTTCGAAAGCACGCTGGTCACCTCGAGCTACCTTTTCAAGTAGTTCTTTTTCATTAAAAACAGAGGTTGATGATGGTTGCAACGGCATAATGTAACGAATATACTAAAAACAGTGGCAAAGTGTAAGATTTTGATGGTTCTTCAAATTAATATTAGCATCAAATCTCTCAAATAAATTTATTTGTGTTTATAGCAGTGCCAATTCGTTTCAGCAAAATATGTAGTATAGCCGGTACATAGCTCTATGTGAAAAAAATAAAACTATGATACGATATTATCATTTAAGGCTGTATCATCTTATCCATTTTTTAGTTGAAATTGCTTTAGATTCTTTAATTGTATAATTTGATTTGATAAAACCATTAGTTGTAAGCGCTTGTTTTAAGGCTGCTGGGGTATATTTTTAATATTTGATGTTTTTTTTAATTAATCATTAATCCTTTGCTAAACTTTCGCTGTCTTACCATCGAACTAAACCAAAAGATATGAAAGGTAATATTCGTAATTTCTATGTCACTGCAATCTTATTTTGCTTTGCCATACTCTTATCATCATTTGTTAGAGTGGCTGGCGTAGCCGATAAGCTTGCCATGCCTTACAAAAAGGCTGGCTTAACTACAGAGCAGGCAGCGGCACACTTGTTAAGTAGGTTTACTTACGGCGCACAGCCTGGCCAAGTTGAGGAGGTAACCAAAATGGGCCTCGAAAAATGGCTGAAGAAGCAATTGGAGGCTAAAGCCGATGACGAACAACTGAACCAAATGCTTTCTAAATACGATGCGATTGGTTTTTCAAATAGCCAAGTAGAAGATGATTTCCCTCAAGGACCAAGGGTTAGACGCTGGGCTGTGAGAGATGGCTATTTGCATAAAGATTCTCTAAGTAACGGCAACAGTAAATATCAAAGAGAAATTCTTCAAACTTACATGAAAGATAAAGGATATCGTCCGCTTCAAGAGTTGTACCGCCAGTTTTTTAACCAAAAAATATTAAGAGCAGCTTACAGCGAAAATCAGTTTAAAGAAATTATGACCGATTTTTGGTTCAACCATTTTAACGTAGCATTAAATAAAACCCAGTGCGCTAGTTTTGTGCCGGCTTATGAGAGGGATGTAATTAGACCAAATGTATTTGGAAGTTTCGAAAATTTACTGCTGGCCACGGCAAAGTCTCCTGCCATGCTCATGTATTTAGATAATTCTTCTAGCTCTGGCGTAAATGTACCCATGGAAGACCAGGAGATGATGGGCATGAACGACATGGGGATGTCTGCGCAGCAAAAAGCAAAAAAGAACGAACGTGTAAAGAAAATAAAACAGCAAATCCAGAATAAGAAAAAACAAGGCGGCCTAAACGAGAATTATGCCCGCGAAGTAATGGAACTACACACCTTGGGCGTAGATGGAGGCTATACCCAAAACGACGTTACGCAAGCGGCCAGGGTTTTAACCGGCTGGACAGTGGCTCCGCTGGGAAAAGAAGGGTACGGGGCTGCAAATAGAAATATCATAGAGCGCTTAGGGGCTAATGCACTTAGAGATAAAGGTTTTGTATTAGATGGAGATTTCTTTTTCAATGCCAATAGGCACGATAACGGAGAGAAAGTAGTGTTGGGTAAAAAATTCCCTGCTGGTGGTGGCTATGAAGAAGGCGAAGCGTTGTTGAAGATGTTAGCGCAACATCAGTCTACCGCTAAATTTATCTCTAAAAAAATTGCGGTACGTTTTGTTAACGATACCCCTCCATCTTCTTTGATTGATAAGATGGCAAAAACTTTCACTTCGTCCAAAGGCGATATCAGTAGTGTGATTATTACTATGGTTAACTCACCAGAGTTTTGGTCTGAACAAGCTTTAAGGGAGAAAACAAAGTCTCCTTTTGAATTGGCTATGAGTGCGGTACGCAGCTTAAAAGCCGAAATTGATCAGCCTTTTCAATTATACAGCTGGATAAACAGAATGGGGCAGCAGATGTATTATTACCAGGCACCAACCGGTTTTCCAGACAATGGACAGTACTGGATCAATACTGGGTCTTTATTGAATAGGATGAATTTTGGTTTGGCATTAGCATCACAACGTATACCTGGGGTTAAACTAAACTTAGCGGCGTTAAATAGTAACCGAGAGCCCGAAAGTGTAGAAGCGGCATTGGTAACCTATAGTAAGTTAATTATGCCCGAGAGAGATTTAGGAAAAACAGTAGCTAGATTAAAGCCAATGCTTAACGATCCTAATTTACAGCAAAAGGTAGCTAAAGCTGCCGATCAAAACAGTGCAAAAAAAGATGCCAACAATAAGGGTATGGAAATGCAGAGCATGAATGAAGTGCCACTGAAGGAAGAAAAGCTAAAATTTGGAAATGGTAAAAAGGCCAACGAAAATCCAACAATAAAAATGCAGGCAGGTAGCAATACCATGCTAGCGCAGGTAGTGGGAGTAATTATCGGTTCTCCAGAGTTTCAACGTAAATAATTAGAGTTATGGTTTCTAGAAGAGGTTTTTTAAAATCAGGAGGCTTGGCCTTATTTGGAATAGGATTGGGCGGCATACCCGGCTTTCTTGCCGATGCTGTAGCCGGTACGGTAACACCATCCCTGTTTAAGAAAAAGAAAATAATGGTTTGCATCTTCCAACGTGGTGCAATGGACGGACTAATGGCCGTTACCCCATTTACAGATAAGTTTTTGAAAGCTGCCCGTCCGTCGTTATTCATGACGGCTGCCAAAGGCGCTGCAAATGACAAACCATTGATAGATTTAGACGGCAGATTTGGCCTCCATCCAGCAATGGCAGCTTTTGAGCCTATGTTTAGAGAAAAGCGATTGGGCATTGTTCACGGAATAGGGTCGCCAAATAATACACGTTCTCATTTCGATGCACAAGATTTTATGGAGTCGGGTACGCCATTTAAAAAAGGGACAACAAGCGGTTGGTTAAATAGGGCAGTAGGTTTGTTGGGGCACGAAGCAGCCTCCCCATTTCAGGGAGTGAGTTTAACATCGTCATTGCCAAGATCTTTTTACGGCGAAAATCCTGCCGTTGCAATTAAAAATTTAGCAGACTTTAACATTCAGTTGCGGGGAAATGTAGCTGGCGCAAAAATGGCCTCCAAAAGTTTCGAAGACTTATATGACCAAACTTCATCAGATTTGCTGAAAAATACAGGCAAAGAAAGTTTTGATGCCATAAAAATGCTGCAAAAAACTGATGTAAAAAATTATAAGCCAGAAAATAATGTGGTTTATCCAGCCACTGCCTTAGGTAATTCGTTAAAGCAAATTGCCCAATTAATTAAAATGGATGTAGGCTTAGAAGTGGCATTTGCAGAATCTGGAGGTTGGGATACGCACTTTAATCAAGGTAAAGATACTGGAGTGTTTGCCCGCAATGTTAACGATTTGAGTAATTGTATGATGGCATTTTGGAACGATTTGTCGCGTTACCAGGATGACGTTACAGTAATGACCATGACTGAGTTTGGACGTACCGTTGCGCAAAATGGTACAGGCGGTACAGATCATGGGCGTGCTTCATGTAATTTTATTTTAGGTAATGCCGTAAACGGTGGTTTGGTGCATGGGGTCGTAAATCCATTATCCAAAGATAACTTAGAAGATGGGCGTGATTTAGCGGTAACTACCGATTTTAGAAGTGTATTTAGTGAAGTTGCCGATGTGCATTTGGGCATCGAAAACGATAAAGTATTATTCCCTGATTTTGATGGAAAGAAAATTGGTGTAATGCGGGGATAGTTTAGCGATGTTTTTTTGAATTGAACCAAGATGGCAGTAGTTATCTTGGTTTTTTTTATGTCTAAGCCACGGCTGTACAGATAAAATCATTGTTTCGGAAAAATATGTGTGTATGTGTAGCAACATAAAACTTAAACCCCTATTTTTGAAACGTGAAAAAAATCGGCGCATTATTTTTGCTATGCATTGTTCTTTTTTCGTTGTTGCCCTGCAACGATGAAATAACCTGTGTAGATGAAACAGCGAATGTGTCTTCTCAAATCACACATGATGAGGATAGCAAAGAAAGCTGTTCGTCAATTTGCATGTGTGCTTGTTGCGGTCAGCGTATCGTAATCGTCGATCAAGTTAAATTCCCTATCCAAACACCTGCTCAATTCGCAAATCATACCATTAGAAACTATCAATTTCATTTAGAGCAATTGAGCAGAAACATCTGGCAGCCGCCTAAGCTCGCTTAATATTTAATATCGGTATCCCCGATGTTGGTGATGTTGCTTGCCAACAGAAAATCTTATTAAATAACGTGAGTTCGGGATAATAGAAATAGGCTATTTGCTAGCGATAGCCTCTCAAATCTTCGTTCCGCTAATTTTCGGTCTCCTATTTTTCGGGTCGCACCGATAAGCCAAAGCAATTCCTTCGAAAGAAAAATAGGCAACCGAGAGTTTTTGCTACTTTTTGCGGTCAAAAAGTAGGAGCCAGCAGAGGTGGCTAAGAAAACGAGAGCAAATGCAAATTAGGCAAAGTTAGAAAGAGACCCTTAACCCGACTAACGTTAATTATAAAAGTATTAATGATAAAAAGCTTTATAGATGAAATTCATATTGCCATTTTTGGCGTTATTTTTTAGCGGCTATGCTTTTGCCCAAAACACTTGGAAGGGTAAAGTGATAGATGCCGACCACAAAGAGGTTTTAGCCGAAGTTACGGTTTACGTGAAAGGCACAAACCTCATCGCAAAAACAGATGAAAAGGGATTGGTTACCTTAAATAATATCCCTAATGGGGCACATGTTATCGGTTTTAAAATCGTGGGCCATCAGGAAAAGACCTTAAGTTTGGTTTTTCCATTAACTCAAACTGAACCTACAACAGTAGAATTAGAACATGATGAAGACGACTTGGATGAAGTAGTCATTACCTCAACCAGAAGCTCTAGAACCATTAGAGATATTCCCACCCGGGTAGAGTTTATTGCCGGAGAAGAACTGGAAGAAAAGATGAACATGAAACCTGGTGATGTAAGGATGGTTTTGAGCGAAAGTACCGGGATACAAACGCAGACCACGTCGGCCACTTCTGCCAATGCAGCTATCAGAATTCAAGGTTTAGACGGTCGATACACTCAGATTTTAAAAGATGGTTTTCCGCTATATGCGGGTGCGGCAAGTGGTTTGGGTTTGTTGCAAATACAACCCCTAGATTTAAAGCAGGTAGAGTTGATTAAAGGTTCGGCTTCTACCTTGTATGGCGGTGGAGCAATCGCAGGTTTGGTGAACTTCATCTCCAAAACTCCAAAAATGGAGCGTGAACTCAATTTTCACTTAGATGGAACCAGCGCCAGAGGCTTGAGCTTAAACGGTTTTTATGGCAAGAGGAATGAGAAGGTGGGTACGACCATTTTTGCGGCTTATCAAAGTAACGCAGCTTATGATCCTGCAGATATTGATCTGTCCGCTATTCCAAAGTTTAAACGTTACAGTTTCAATCCCAAGTTCTACTATTATCCAACAGCTAAAACAAAGTTGATGATAGGTTTGAACTCTACTTTCGAGGATAGGGTAGGTGGCGATATGCATTACATTAAAGATGGAAGTGATCCTTCACATAGTTATTTCGAACAGAATAAGACCGAACGTTTGAGCTCGCAAATAGCACTAGATCATGATTTCGGGAAATGTAGCCACCTCACTTTCAAAAACAGTGTTGGCTATTTCAATAGGAAGTTGCTTACGCCTGGTTATGTATTTAATGGCACACAATATTCTACTTTTACAGAAGCCAACTATGCTAATCATGGCGAGCAATTTGAATGGGTAGTAGGCGCCAACCTTTGGACTGACAGCTTTAGAGAAAAGCAAGTTGCATCCGCTTTGCGAGATTATAACCAAACCACATTTGGTACTTTTTTTCAAAATACATTTAAAGCCAGTAATTGGTTGCATATAGAAACGGGTTTGCGTGCCGACCATGTGGTAGATTACGGAACGGCCTTTCTACCACGTTTATCAACTTTGTTTAAGTTTAGCGACAAATTTACTTCGCGTTTAGGAGGTGGGTTAGGTTACAAAGCTCCCACTTTATTTACCGAAGACAGTGAACGTTTGCAATATCGAGACGTTTTGGCTTTGAACTCGCAGGCTAGCAAACTAGAGAAGAGCTATGGCGCAAACCTTGATTTTAATTATCATACCAGTCTTTTTGACGAAAAAGTATCTTTCTCCATCAATCACTTATTCTTCTTAACTCGAATTAATGATCCATTGCAATTGCAACCAGCAACCTCGGGCGCTTACCAATTTGTAAACGTAGCCGGAAACATAGAAACCAAAGGAACTGAAACCAATGTAAAATTAGGTTATAAAGACTTTAAACTGTTTTTAGGCTATACTTATACCGATGCTCACCGACACGAGGGCACTTTAAGGTTTGATAATCCCTTAACAGCAAAACATAGAATTAATTCGGTGTTAATGTATGAGGTGCACGACGAATGGAAAGTAGGTTTAGAAGCTTATACGTTTAGCAAGCAGTTATTAAATGATGGTAGTTATGGTAAAAAATATACCATCATGGGTTTTATGGTCGAAAAATTATGGGAACGCTTTTCGATTTATGTGAACTTTGAAAACTTTACCGATAGCCGTCAAACACGCTTTGATAACATCTATACGGGTTCAATCAGTAATCCGCAGTTTAGAGATATTTATGCGCCTTTAGATGGTTTTGTGGCGAATGGAGGAATAAAGTTTAGGCTGTAAACTTTAAGACTTACGAGGTTTTTCGAGACTTCGTAAGTCTTTTCACAAGACATCACACTATTTGCTTGCCGTTATTTTGCACCGAGGTATCAGAAATAGCTTATTTTTGTTGGATGAAACCCATGAAAAGTTTTTGGTTGTTTATTTTTTTGCTAGTCGGCATACAGCCTTTGTTTGCCCAAGACCTGTCGCAACAGGTAGTAGCCGGAAGAGTTAATGATCCGTTGCAAAGCAAAAAGCCTTATGTAATTTATATTTCTGCGGATGGTTTTAGATACGATTATGCGGAGAGATATCAAGCTAAAAATCTACTGGCTTTGATAGAGAAAGGAGTGAAGGCAGTTTCCATGAAACCTTCTTATCCATCGGTTACTTTTTCTAATCACTATACGTTGGCAACTGGAATGTATCCTTCGCATCACGGTATTGTGAACAATTCGTTTTACGATCCTAAACGGCATGAAATGTATGTAAAAACAGACCGCAGTGCCGTAAGCGATAGCACTTGGTACGGTGGCTTACCTATATGGGTGCTGGCCGAGCAACAAAAAATGCTTTCGGCGGCTTTTTATTGGTTAGGTTCAGAAACGGCTGTTCAAGGGGTGAGGCCAACCTATTGGTATAATTTCAATACTAAAATACCGATGGATACACGGATTGATGCCGTGAAAAATTGGCTGCAATTGCCCGAAGAGAAACGTCCACATTTAATTAATTTTTACTTTCCGGAGGTTGATGTCGCTGGTCATCATTTTGGTAGTAATTCAAAAGAAACTGCCGCTGCGGTAAAATTGGTTGATGATGCTGTAGGCGAAATGGTGCAGCTAACCAAAGAAGTTGGATTGGACGTTAACTTTGTTTTTGTATCAGACCATGGTATGACCGAAGCCGACAATAAAAACACCTTAAATTTGCCATCGGTGATAGATACCAGCAAGTTTATTGTGCCTAACGGCGATGCGCTGATCCAAATTTATGCGAAGGATAAGAAGGATATCAAGCCTCTTTACAAAAAGCTTAAAGCCGAAGGGAAAGATTACGATGTTTACCTAACCAGTAAAATGCCCAAACGTTGGCATTACAGAGCAAAGGATAATAAAGATGGGAGAATAGGAGATATTATTCTTATACCGAAACTGCCAAAAATATTTAATCTTACCGGTAAGCCTACCAATATAGGCAAGCATGGTTTTGATAACGATATGCCAGATATGCAGGCCGTATTTTACGCTTGGGGCCCAGCTTTTAAAGAGGGAATGACCATCAAATCTTTTGAAAATGTACACATCTATCCCTTGCTAGCAAAGATTTTGGGTTTATCTTACAAGCATAAAATAGATGGTGATGTAAGGGCGTTGGCACCGATATTGAAATAGTAACATTACAGTTTTTAAGCTTTCAGCGTAACATTTTAGTGCTGATTAGGTGTTGACAGCAACATTGCAGATATTTATCTCAACAAACCTAAACATATAAAAATGAAGAAAGCTTTTACCATTGCAAGTATAGCATTATTGTCCGCAAATTTCGTTTTCGCTCAACAACGATCCTCATCGCAAGGCGGCAATTCTCAAAGGAGAAATACAGCTGCACCGGCCACTGCATCAGCTGCTACAGAAGAAGCTCCTGCCAGACAAAACACCAACATCGCCTCTAGAAATATTGTGCCAGAGAGTGCGGTTGTAACCAACCACACCGTAACCATCAAAGGAAAAGCAGTGCCGTACAAAGCAACCGCTGGCACCTTGCCCGTTTGGGACGAAGAAGGTAAAACCCTCGCTGGTTTATTTTATACTTATTACGAAAGAACTGATATCGGAAACAAAGAAACCCGCCCCTTGGTCATTTCCTTTAATGGCGGTCCAGGTTCGGCATCGGTATGGATGCACATTGCCTATACCGGGCCTGTAGTGTTAAAAATAGATGATGAGGGTTATCCCGTTCAACCTTATGGCTACAAAGACAATAGCACTTCGATACTAGATGTGGCAGATATTGTTTACATAGATCCTGTAAATACAGGTTATTCTAGAACGGTAAGTAAAGATGTGCCTACCAATAAATTTTTCGGCGTAAGAGCTGATATTAAATATTTGGCAGAGTGGATCAACACCTTTGTAACCCGTGCTAACCGTTGGGCTTCGCCAAAATATCTGATAGGGGAGAGCTATGGCACCACCCGTGTTTCGGGCTTGGCTTTAGAGCTGCAAAGCAACCATTGGATGTATTTGAACGGTGTAATCTTAGTATCGCCAACAGAATTAGGCATAGAAAGAGGAAAAGCAATGGATGCGGCTTTGCGTTTACCTTACTTTGCGGCAACAGCTTGGTACCACAAGGCTCTGGCTAGCGATTTGCAATCTAAAAAATTAACAAATATGCTGCCAGAGGTAGAAACATTTACCATTAACGAGCTGGTGCCTGCCATGGCAAAAGGAGGCTTTCTTCCTATCGAAGAGAAAAAGAAGATAGCTGCTAAAATGGCCCGTTTTTCTGGCTTGCCCGAAAAAGTAATCCTACAAAACAACTTAGACATTAGCACTAATTTATTCTGGAAAGAACTTTTAAGAGACAAAGGCTTTACGGTTGGTCGCTTGGATTCTCGATACAGAGGCATCGACAAATCTGACGGTGGCGAACGTCCAGATTATAATGCCGAGCTCACTTCATGGCTTCATTCGTTTACTCCAGCTATCAATATGTACTTACGCAACGAGTTAAACTACAAAACCGATTTGAAATACAATATGTTTGGCCCCGTAAACCCATGGGATAGAACTGGCGACAACACCGGCGAAAATTTAAGAGCAGCTATGGCGCAAAATCCTTATTTACACGTATTGGTGCAGTCTGGGTATTACGATGGTGCTTGTGATTATTTCAATGCTAAATATAACATGTGGCAAATGGATCCAAGCGGCAAGTTAAAAGACAGAATGAGCTGGGAGGGATACGAAAGCGGTCACATGATGTACTTGCGCAAGGTAGATTTAGCTTTAGGAAACGATCATATTCGTGAGTTCATTAAGAAATCAACTCCAAAACCTAGTCAATCAGCTAAGTTTTAATTTTTTTTGAAGCGCAAAAGTAGTGCTAATATCCAACATCTGTCCTGCTTTTCACTACAATCTTTTTATTAAAGCATCCAAACAAGCTTCGTAAGTTTCAAAAACTTACGAAGTTTCAATTACCGCACCTACACCAAAAAGTATTTTCGTTTCAATCAGGGCTATTGTTCCAAGAATGTGCTAGTGGTAAATTAAGAATTAGCGTCAGCGCCTTGAAAACTTAACAAAAATGGCTATCTTAACATTGCGCAAATCAATTGAAAGATGAAAATTATTTTAACTTTTCTGAGCTTAGTTTTTGCAATTTATGCAGCCGTTAGAGGGATAGATTTTATACGTCGTGAAGATCATACATTTGTTTTATTTGGTTTTGGCTGCTTATCGTTAGCTGCAGGTTTAGCCTATATCACCGTTAAGTCGGCGCTTAAAAAGAGGTCGCGTTAATTTTATTCTCTATTGTTTGCATATAAATGCTTAATTTTGCTGCCCCACTATGGAACAATTAAAAACATCTTTTGATTTTGAAAAGCCTTTAACCGATCTGTATCAACAAATCGAAAAGGTTAAGCAAATTGCCGATAAGACTAAAGTAGACATGTCGGCTACATTGGCAGAGCTAGAAGAAAAGGCTGATGACACCAGCAAAAGCCTGTATGCTAATTTAACAGGTTGGCAAAAAGTTCAAATGTCTCGTCATGCAGAGCGTCCACAAACATTGGATTACATCAACCTCATCTGCGATGATTTTATCGAAATGCATGGAGATAGAACGGTTGGCGATGATAAAGCGATCGTTGGCGGTTTTGCTACCATTAACGGCGAAACTGTAATGGTTATCGGTCACCAAAAGGGTAAAAACACCAAAGAGCGTCAGTATCGTAATTTTGGTATGGCTAACCCAGAAGGTTACCGTAAAGCATTGCGTTTAATGCGTTTGGCAGAAAAATTCAATAAGCCTGTAATTTCTTTTATCGATACCATGGGAGCTTATCCAGGTTTAGAGGCAGAAGAACGTGGACAGGGTGAAGCCATTGCTCGTAACTTGTTAGAAATGTCGGTGCTTAAAGTGCCAATTCTTTGTTTCATTGTAGGCGAAGGCGCATCTGGAGGTGCATTGGGTATTGGTATCGGCGACAAAGTTTACATGTTAGAGCATACTTGGTATTCGGTAATCTCGCCAGAGTCTTGTTCTTCCATTTTATGGAGAAGCTGGGACTTTAAAGAGAAAGCTGCGGAATGCTTAAAGTTGACTTCCGAAAATATGTATGCCAACAAGTTAATTGATGGTATCGTTAAAGAGCCCCTAGGCGGTGCACACCAAAATCCAGAAGAGATGGCTGCAACCCTAAAAGATCAAATTTTAGTTGATTTAAAATCACTGAAGAAAGCTAACGCTGAAAAACTGATTGCTGCAAGAATTGATAAATTCTGTGCAATGGGCGTAGTAAACGAATAAGATTAGTAGGCAGGTATCAGTAATCAGAAGTTAGTCTGGATAGATACGAAAAATATATAAAAAGCACGATCAATCATGGTCGTGCTTTTTTGTTGGCTTTTATGCCAGACCCAAACCTCCCTTGTCAAAAAGAAGGAACGGTAGTGTAAACAATTAATGTTGGGCTATAGCTAAAAAAATGCCCGTATCTACACAGTCACTTCTCTCCCTTTCAGGAAGAACCGTAGCCAGATGTAGCTCACTGAAACCAAATCAAACTACGAAAAACAATAGATACCCAAGTTACAGAGGAGGTATTGAACAAAAAAAACCGTCCCGATTTTAATCAGGACGGTTTTTTAAACGATTTAAGATTTTACATGTTCATAAAATCGGGAGGTAATTCGCCGAAATATTGTGCAAAGCCGCCCTTATCAAATAAAGATTTAAGCTGGTTTTCTAACTCTTGGGCAAGTTTAGTTTGGTTATACTGTTTAGCTACTTTCGCCATCGGCATTAAGCCATAAAATAAACCAATTTGAATAGGTTGCTGACCAACCAATCTGTTTTTGCTTTTAGAAACGTCGCCTAGATAAGTAACTTCCTTGCCTATATAATCAGCATATTTTTTGATGAGCTGATTTGCTTTTTCGGTTTCGCCCAAAGTATAAAGGTTTTGCGCCATTGTTGCTGCTCCCATAGCGGCACGCATGCCGTAAATTTTCGTTGGGATAACCTCATCATATCTTTTCATCACCTTTTTAGCATCTTCTAATCTGCCAGCTTTGATTAGTCCGGTAGTTAAGCTGTTAAAGATATTGTTGAAGATAGAGATGTCATCAGCCGACTGGATATCCAAGTACTTGGCATTTTTAATATTACCCCACTTAAACTTGTTCATGATGTTGTCATACATCGGGTTTAAGTTAATGGGCTGTTCTTCTTCGCCTCTCTTAGTAGGGTCTAAAGGTAATAACCTTAGGGCCAAACCTTCGCTGTACAGGTAATTATCCAAACCATTAAACTGATCTGAAGGTACTGTGCTAGCAAAATATACCGGGCGTTTCCAATTGTTATGCGCCAAAATATCTAGCATTGCTAAAGTTCCTTTGGTTACATAATCTTTGTTAAAAGTCCATTCTAAGCTTGGTACAATTTCTCCGGCACGGTTTGCAGGTAAGGTTTTGGTGTTAATTACATCCTGCGGATTAACAGTTATCTTAAATTTCTTAGTTGGAATAAAGTTGGTGGTAGAACCATCTTGCAGTGGTAGTTTGTCGTCAGCATCGTCTGATAACAATAAATCTACAATCTGTTTAAGTTCAACAGGTTCTGCAATGCCCATGTCTTTATGGTACATTACATCTCTTACTCCAGAAACGTATTGCTTCTCTGTCATCGAAATTGGCAGCGGTTCCGATTCGTGAACCTTGCGTTTCATGCCATTGATATACCAATCTGTATCAAATAAGCTTAAGTTCACTAATCTGATATCTGGTCTGATACCTTCTACCTCTTGTGCATACCATAGTGGGTAAGTATCATTATCTCCGTAAGTAAACAAAATGGCATTTGGTGCACAAGATTCCATGTAGCTTATGGCAATGTCGCGGGCAAGTGTTTTCTCAGACCTATCGTGATCGTTCCAGCCTTCTTTAGCCATCAATACTGGTGCCACAAGCAAGCCAATTACGGTAGCGGCAATAGCGCCAGTTTTTGGGTCCATCTTCTTAAATAGCCACTCTTTAATTGCGATAATACCCAAACCAATCCAAATGGCAAATGCATAGAAAGAACCAACGTATGCATAATCTCTCTCTCGTGGCTCCATAGGTTTTTGATTGAGGTAAAGTACAATGGCCAAACCTGTAAAGAAAAACAGTAAACCAATAATGCCCGCATCTTTAGGGTGGCGGCCAAAGTGCCAAACTGCTCCAATTACGCCTAAAATTAATGGCAAGAAGTAAAAACGGTTGTACGAGTTGCTCTCTTTAATAGAAGGAGGTAAGTTGCTTTGGTCTCCATAAAGCATCGCATCAATAGGTTTTAAACCACTAATCCATTGGCCTTCGTATAAGCTGCCCTGACCTTGCTCTTCGTTTTGGCGGCCAGCAAAGTTCCATAAGAAATAGCGCATGTACATAAAACCAACCTGATGACGCATAAAGAAGCCTAAGTTGTCAAAGAAATTCGGGAAGTGTTCATCGCTCATTCCCATCATGTCTTTATAGTAACTTACATGCCTTTGTTCATCACTGTACATTCGAGGAAATAAAACTTCATGCTGTAACCTGCGGATACTATCAGGAAAGGTTTCATTCTCGCCATAGATACGTTTTGTTTTTGTGCCAGAAACCTCATATTTGGTATCTCCTTTACGGTAGCTTTTTCCAGTTTCTTTATAAATAGGAGCAGAACCATCATCCTTGTATTTAGGAATAGAATTGTAGTTTGGGCCAAAAAGCAGCGGCCTATCTCCGTATTGTTCACGGTTCAAATAGCTTAAAAACGAAAAAGCATTGTCTGGGTCACTATTGTTCAAATTAGGTTTTGCTTGCGCTCTGATAATAATCATGGCAAAAGAACCATAACCGAATATGATGAGTACGGTAGACAGTAAAGCTAAGTTTAAGATCTTTTTTTGGTGTTTGATAGAATACCTAATGCCCCAAACAAGGCCGCCGATTAAAAGAACGGCAAAAAACAACACGCCAGTTCCAAAGCCCAGCCCTAAAGTGTTTACAAAGAAAAGATCAAAGTAAGCGCCAAACGATACTAAATATTGGATGATGCCATATTGTACTACTGCCAAGATTAAGATACCGATACCAAGTGTTTTAAATATACCTGGCGTAGTTGGTTTTTCTGTTTTTTTGAAATAGTAAACAAATGCAATTGCGGGAATGGTTAATAAGTTTAACAAGTGGATACCAATTGATAAACCCATGATATAGGCAATAAATAGCAACCATCTATCTGCTTTAGGCTCGTCCGCAACAGCTTCCCATTTTAAAATACCCCAAAATACAATGGCAGTAAATAAAGAAGAAAGTGCATAAACCTCAGCCTCAACAGCCGAAAACCAGAAACTATCTGAATAAGTATAGGCTAAAGCGCCAACTACACCTGCACCCATAATAGTAATTAGGTTGGCTGTAGTTACTTCTTCAGCTTTTCTAATTAATACTTTTTTAGCTAAAGCTGTAATGGTCCAAAAAAGGAAGAGAATGGTGGCACCGCTTGCTACTGCCGAACCAAAGTTCATGAAATAGGCAATTTTACTTTTATCGCCCATGGCCAATAATGAGAAAAAACGCTCTATCATTAAAAATAGGGGAGCTCCAGGTTGGTGTACTACCTGCATTTTATAGGCCGAAGCAATAAACTCTCCGCAATCCCAGAAACTTGCCGTTGGCTCTAGCGTTAAAACATAAGTGAGGGTGGCTATAAAAAAACAAGCCCAACCAATGATATTGTTTACTTTTGAATAGTTCATATTTGTGATATGATGATTTCTAATCCTTGATGGTTTGGTGCATTAAAATGCTGCCGAAAATAAAGAAATAGATTGATATAGGAGTTAGCGATTAACCTTATTTAACAAAAAATAACTAAATCTGCCTGACACTCAGTAAGGGTAGAAAATATTTTAAAATTTTTTGTGCGAGATATTTGCAAGTTTGAAAAATGTGCGTACATTTGCATTCCCTTTCAGCAACACGCTTGAGAAAGCGTTAGAAAGAGGAGATTGTCCGATAGTATAAGGGTAGTACGACAGTTTTTGGTACTGTTTGTCTTGGTTCGAATCCAGGTCGGACAACAAATCACTTCGGGTTGTGAATAAAACCGCAACCCGATTTTTTATTAACAAGCATTGATACCCGCAAATCATGCCATTGCAATTTAATCCCGTTAAAATTTTTGCCGGAAGTGGAACCAAAGACCTCGCTAGCAAAATAGCTGAGGAATACGGTAAACCTGTTGGTAGTGTTACCTTAAGTAAATTTAGCGACGGTGAATTCCAGCCTTCATTCGACGAATCGGTAAGAGGATGTGATGTTTTTTTAGTGCAATCTACTTACCAACCAAGTGATAACTTAATGGAGCTTTTGTTAATGGTTGATGCCGCTCGTAGAGCATCGGCACATTACATTACAGCAGTTGTTCCTTATTATGGTTTGGCTCGTCAAGACAGGAAAGATAAGCCTAGGGTAGCAATTGGGGCTAAATTGGTAGCCAACTTGTTAAAAGCAGCAGGTATTCATCGTATCATGACTATGGATTTACATGCGGCGCAAATTCAAGGTTTTTTTGATATACCAGTAGACCACTTGGATGGGGCGGTAATTTTTGTTCCTTACATCAAGAGCCTGGGTTTAGAAAATTTAACAATTGCCTCTCCTGATATGGGCGGTTCTTACAGGGCTAGAACTTTTGCTAAGTTTTTTAATGCAGAGGTTGTAATTTGCGATAAGCGCCGTAAACGTGCCAACGAAATAGAATCAATGTCTATCATTGGTGATGTTACTGGACAAGATATCGTTTTAATTGACGATATTTGCGATACTGCAGGTACCCTCGCTAAGGCTGCGCAGTTAATTATGGATAATGGTGCTAAAAGTGTAAGAGCGGTTTGTACGCACCCTGTTTTATCTGGTAAAGCTTACGAAACGGTAGAAAACTCGGTATTGGAAGAGTTAATTGTAACAGATACTATTCCATTGAAACAGCAAAGTCCTAAAATTAAACAGTTAAGTACGGCAAAATTATTTGCTAAAGCCATTGCCAGTGTAAACGAATATGGCTCAATTAGCGAACTTTTTAGAGTTTAGGTTATTCGTTGAATTGGTTATTCGGTTAACCGATTTAAACAACAAGATAATAAAAGGTTAATATGTCGAATTGGTTATTCAGTTAATCGGTTTAAACAGTTAACCAGTTAAACAACAATAAATAAATATAAAATGAAAACAATCGCTATTAGCGGTTCTCTTAGAGAGAACGTAGGGAAACGCGATGCCAAAGAGCTTCGTTACGAAGGTAAGGTTCCTGCGGTATTGTACGGAGGTAAGGAGCAAGTGCACTTTGCCATCACAAGAACTGATTTAAATGATGCTATCTATTCTCCAGAAGCTAGTTTTATCGAAATTACTGTTGATGGTAAACCTGTTAAAGCTATCGTAAAAGATGCTCAATATCATCCATTAACTGATCTATTGTTACACGTTGATTTTCTTCAATTATTTGATGATAAAGAAATCACAATGGAAATTCCTGTTAAATTAACCGGTACTTCTCCAGGTGTTAAAATGGGTGGTAAATTAGTTCAGAAATTACGTAAACTACGTGTTAAAGCATTGCCTAAACACATGCCTCAAGTAGTTGAAGTAAGTATTGCTAAATTAGAGGTAGGTAACTTATTCCGCGTTCGTGATTTAGAAAAAGCTGAATATGCTGTGACTAACACTCAAGAAGATACTATCGTTTCTGTAGGTATGTCTAGAGCGTTGAAACAAGCTGAAAACGAAGCTAAAGGTAAAAAATAGTCAAGATTTAAGGATTTTCTTGATTACACAAGATCAAATGGCATTCCAATACAGGATGCCATTTTTTTATGTTAAAATTTTATATGGTTTAATCCCTAACTACAGGTTGTGCAGTTGCCACTTGCCAATTGCAAACTGTTAACTGCCAACCGCCAACTATTCTTTGGTCTTTTAGCTTTAAGCATTTAACTTAGCGCCATGAAATTTCTGATTGTAGGTTTAGGAAATATTGGTGCCGAATATGTTGGTACTAGGCATAACATAGGGTTTGATATTGCTGATGAATTGGTTAACGGGCTAGAAGGTAGTTTTGAACATGGAAGATTAGCTTATTATGCAGAGGTGTCTCACAAGGGCAAAAAGTTGCATGTTATTAAACCTACTACCTACATGAATTTAAGCGGCAAGGCGGTTAACTATTGGATGAAAGAGCTGAAAATAGTGCCAGAAAATGTATTGGTCTTGGTGGATGATTTGGCGTTACCCTTGGGCAAGTTGCGAATGAAATTGCAGGGCAGTAGCGCCGGGCACAATGGTTTAAAAAGTATAGAAGAGGTTTGCGGCGGACAAAACTATGCTCGTTTACGTTTTGGTATAGGTAATGATTTTCCGAAAGGTAGGCAAGCAGATTTTGTACTTGGCCAGTTCGATAAGAACGAGAAAAAAGAACTCCCCGTGTTGGTAAACAGGGCCGTGACTATGATTAAGAGCTTTGCCACCATTGGTGCTGCTCAAACCATGACATTGTTTAATAAGTAAGGCGAATTACGGACGTTTTTGTCCTTGCGCTGCTCTTCGAGATTTTGCAATTAGAGCTGTTCTAAGCGTTAATTTATTTTATGCTCGAAATGAAGCAATATCAACCATAAATTAGAAGAGATTGAAAATTAGGCATAACATAAAGGCTATCATCTGCATTAAGTAAGCGGGCTATTTTTTAACTAGCCTAGTAATTTTTTCGTGTAGCGTACCTATTTTAAATGGTTTTCCAATGATGTCATCGGCACCTACACGTCTGGCAGTTTCTTGATCCGAATCTAATACACCTGCTGAAAAAGAGATGATTGGAATGTTTTCTTTGCCTGGGAGATGCCCTTCTCTTATCTTCTGAATTGCCTCTAAACCGTTCATAATGGGCATGTAAGTATCCATCAATATCAAATCGAAATTTTCTTTTGCCAAAGCTTCTAAAGCTGCTGCGCCATTGGTCACTACAGTAGATTGTACTTTCCAATCGTTTAGTATTTTTACAATCAGGAAAACGTTGATAGAGTTGTCTTCGGCAATTAAAATACGTAAGCCTTCTAAGTTAGGAAGTGTTTCTGGTGCTTTAGAGATATTAATTTCCGTCTCTTTTTCTACAGTTTTGTACCATTTAGTGAAAGAGAAGGTACTTCCTTTACCCAACTGGCTTTGCACATCTAATGTGCCACCTTTTAGTTCTGCCAGTTTTTTAACAATAGACAAGCCTAAGCCCGTGCCGCCATAAACTCTGGTGTGTACGTTTTCTACTTGCTCAAAAGAATGGAAAATAGTGTTGATATGTTCTTCTGGAATGCCAATTCCGGTATCAATTACAGAAAATCTGATTAAGGTAGTATTGGCTTTTTCTTCGAGCGCTTCTACTTTAAATATTACCTCACCTTCATTTGTGAATTTTACCGCATTGCTCAATAAATTCATGAAAATTTGATTTAAGCGTAGCGAATCAGCCATGATAAAACGAGGTACATTTTGGTCAATAACTAGTTTTAAAAAGATGTGCTTCTCAATTGCTTTAATGTTGAGCAAGTTGGCCGCTTGGGTTACCAGTTCTTTGATATCCGTTTCGGAAAAGCTAATCTTGTACTTGCCAGCTTCAATTTTAGACAGGTCTAAAATATCGTTGATTACCCCTAGCAAAGAACTAGATGATATTTCAAGGAGGTTAAGCATCTCCTTTTGGCTTTCATTAAAAGGTTCTTTCTGCAATAAACTAACTAGGCCTATGATACCATTAATTGGTGTGCGAATTTCGTGGCTCATATTGGCCATAAAACTTTCTTTCGCTCTTTTTCCCTGCTCTGCTTCTTCTTTGGCCTTAATTAAATCTGCCTGTATTTTTTCTAGCTGTTGGTTTTTAGTTTTAATTTCAATTTGTGTTTTAACCAATTGTATAAAAGAATCTACTTTGGCAGAAGTGATATAGGGATCTAAAGGTTTGTACAAATAATCTACTGCACCAGCACTTAGCCCTTTAATGGCATATTTAGCTTCTGTAGAAATTGCGGTTACAAAAATGATCAGTATATCTTGGGTGCGAACGTTATTCTTCAGTATCTCTACCAATTCGAAACCGTTCATTTCGGGCATTTGAACATCTACCAGCGCAATAGCAATGTCTTTCTCCCAACAAATGCGCAGTGCATCGTTAGGCGAAGTTGTGGTAATAATGTTGATGTCGTTACGGTTTAGCAGTGCTTCTAAGGCAATAATGTTTTCCTGCTTATCATCAACAATTAAAAGATTGATCTTGCTCATTAGGTATGGGAATTAGCTTACTTTTTGGTAAATGTTGTTTTTCTTGTCTACTACTTTAAATTTTTTGGCAATCTGATAATCTCTAATCGCTTCTTTTCCGCCCAAACATAAAAAGCCAAAGTTAGCAAGACTATTGTAAAACAGGTTAATTACGTTTCGTTGTAATTCTGGATTAAAGTAAATCAGCACATTTCGACAAGAAATTACCTGAAACTCATTAAAAGGGCCATCTGATACCAGGTTATGCATAGAGAACAATACATTTTTTTTCAAATGTCTGGCAATAGAAGCGGCATCGTATTTTGCAGTATAGTAGTTCGATAAAGACTTGCCTCCATCTATGGCGTGGTAGTTCTCGGAGTACTGTTTCATTTTTTGTAGGTCGTAAATGCCTTCTCTAGCTGTTTCTAAAACTTTATGGTTAATATCCGTTCCGTAAAAGAAACTACGATTGTATAGCCCTAATTCTTCAAATAAGATAGCAAAAGAGTAGAGCTCTTCTCCGGTAGAGCAACCTGCGTTCCAAACTTTAAGGTGTGGGTAAGAATTTAAGTAAGGTATCACATTTTCTTTCAGTGATTTAAAAAATTTTGGATCTCTGAACATCTCTGTGACGTTGACGGTAATTTCGTTCAAAAAATCATGGAAAAAATCACTGTTGTTGGTTAAAGTGCTTCTTAGGTCAAAAAAATCCATCCTTTTTAAGAGCATTACTCTGTCTAATCTTCGTTTTAACGATGCCCTAGAGTAGCCTTCAAAATCAAATCCGTAGATGTTTCTGGTGATTACTACTATTTCTTCTACCTGTTCGTCTGTTATTAAATCTTTCGTCATTTACTAAAATGCTTAACTAAGCCACACTCTTAACATAGATAAAAGTTTGTCTATATCTACAGGTTTAGAAATATAATCGCTAGCGCCCGCCTCCATACATTTCTCTCTATCCATTTTCATTGCTTTTGCGGTAAGGGCAATTACGGGCAGGTTAGCCCATTGTCTTTTTGTTCTAATTTGTCTCATGGCTTCGTAGCCATCCATTTCAGGCATCATGATATCCATCAACACCAAATCAATCTCTTGGTGTGCTTCCAGTTTTTCTAGCGCTTCTACACCATTGTTGGCTATAATTACTTTGATGTCGTAATCTTGCAGCGCAGAAGATAGCGCAAAAATATTACGCATGTCATCATCAGTAATTAAGATTGTTTTGTTTTGTAGCGCCTTTTCTATGGTTGGCGCATAGTTTTTTGGTTCTTTGTTAATTTTTACCGCATGATCTTGTTTAGGAGCATCGGCCTGTAGTTTGTTCATGAATAAACTTACTTCGTCTAACAGCCTATCATTAGATTTGTTGCTTTTTAAAACCATGGCTTGCGAATAACGCATAATGTGGGCCATTTTGTCCTTATCAAGCTCCATAGCAGTATTGATAATTACAGGTACTTCTTTGGTTTCGGGGTTGGATTTGATTTCATCGAGCAAGTCGAGACCAGAAATGTCAGGAAGTTTCAAATCCAGAATGATACAGTCGAAAATGCTTTCCGTTAACATTTGCCTAGCCTCGGCACCAGTATAGGCTTGCGAAACTTTGGCTCCTTTTTTAATCAGTTGTTCGGTAAGTTCATTACTTTGTAAAATCTGGTCTTCTATCACTAATACGTTGTGGAAATCGTACGTATATTGATTAGAAAGTAACTCGAAAGCAAGATCTAATTTTTCTTTGTCTACAGGTTTTTTAAGGAAGCCGATAGCGCCTTCTTTTTTTGCCTTACTCGCTTTTTCATCGCCAGCAGACATCATGTGGATTGGGATATGTTTTGTTGCTGGGTTGGCTTTGAGCTGTTTCAGGATACTCCAACCATCCATTACCGGCAACATTACATCCAATACAATGGCGTCGGGTAGTTCGGTAATTGCAAGTTCTAAACCGTCGTCTCCACTATGCGCTAAAATGGGCTCAAAGCCTTTTTCGATGGCGTAGGCTTTTAATATTTCTGCAAAATTTTCGTCATCTTCTACAATAAGCAGTTTGTTGCCCTCGCTGCTTTTAACTGGCATAGGCATGTTTTCTGGGGCCGTAGCTTTTCTTTCCTGATAGGTAACAGGGGTTTCTTTTTCTATCTCTGCCGTAGGTTTGCTGTCTTTTTTGCTACCCAAACTTTGCGGAATAAACAGCGTAAAAGTACTCCCTACGCCAACCTCGCTAGTCAGCTGAATTTCGCCCCCAAGCAAATTAGCTAATTCTCTACTAATAGATAAACCTAAGCCGGTACCGCCATATTTGCGGCTGGTAGAACCATCTTCTTGCTGAAAAGCTTCGAAAATAACCTGCAGCTTGTCTTTCGGTATGCCAATTCCAGTATCGGTAACCGAAAAATAAATTGGATCTAGCTCGTCATCAATTAACGATTTGTTCTGCTTAATTTGATCTTTTCTAGCCAAGCCTGCTTCGATGGTAATTGTTCCTTTTGCTTTAGTAAATTTAAAAGCATTGGATAATAGGTTTTTAATAATTTGCTCTAAACGAGTTTGGTCTGTGGCAATGGTTTCTGGTAGGTTGTTTGCCAAGTTAAATTCAAAATTAATCTCTTTTTGATTGGCAACTTCACTAAACAGTGCTTTGGTATGACTTTGTATGGTGCTTGGCCTTACTTGTTCTATCAGCAAATCTATATTGCCAGATTCTATTTTAGAAAGGTCTAAGATATCGTTAATTAAAGCTAACAAATCTGAACCGGCATTGTGAATTACCCCAGCATATTTAATTTGCTCTTCTGATAAATTGGCTTGTTTGTTTTCTTTTAAAATTCTCGCCAATATCAAAATGCTATTTAAAGGCGTACGCAATTCGTGGCTCATGTTGGCCAAAAATTCAGATTTATACTTACTGCTTAGTTCCAGTTCTTCGGCCTTTAAGCCAATGGCTTCTTTGGCCTGGTTAATAGAAATGTTTTTTTCTTCTAGCAGTTGTGCTTTTTCTTCTAACTCAGAATTGGCTTGCTGTAACTCTTCTTGTTGTACACGCAGTTCTTCTTCAGATGCCTGTAGCTCTTCGGTTTTGTGCATCAGGTCTTCGTTGGTTACCCTCAGCTCTTCTTGTTGGCTGGTCAATTCTTCTGCTTGTTGCTGAGTTTTTTCTAACAAAGCTTGTAGCTTAACTTTGGCAACCATGCTATTTGCCGCCACCCCAACGTCGTGTGCTACTACAGCCAAGAAATCTAAATGCATAGCTGTAGGAGCCGAAAGAAGTCCCATTTCTAAAACAGCAATGGTTTCGTCTTCAAATAAAACAGGTAAGCAAATGATATGTGTGGGGGTGCTTTCTCCGAGGCCCGAAGTAATTTTTAAATAATTTTCGGGAACTGGGTGGAGTATCTTTGTCTTTTTCTCTAATGCTACCTGCCCAATTAAGCCTTCGCCAAAATGATATACTTTGCCTTGCATCGCATCTTCAAGGGCAAAACCTCCTCTTAGTTTCAAGGTTTTTTGGCCTCTGTTTGCTAAATAAAAAGCACCCACCGGATAGTTTAACAAATCGCAAATGGCGGCAATTACATTCCTTGCAAGGTCATCCATTTCAAACTCGCCCCTTATGGTTTCGTTTATTTTGGCCTCTCCGCTTAAAATCCAATTATGCTGCTCGTTTTTGGCCGATAAAGCTTCCAATTCTTTGTTGGCAAGCAGTATTTGTCTTTCGCTCTCTTTTTGCTGATCAAAAGTTTGGCGAATATATTTCAGCAGAAATAAGACCAACCCGAAAATGATGAGCGAGGTGATGATGATGATTGAGATAGTTTGTGTTCCACGTGCGGTGCTAGTTTCTTGCCGCTGTTTTAATAACTGATATTCTAAGTCAATAAATTGATCGGTAAAGCCTAAAAATTTGATCTTGTCTACCCTGCCTTTGTCTGTTAAGAATTGTTGTTTAGCGGCAAAAAAATCTCCAACACTTCCTTTTGCTGCAATCTGTTTCATGTCAGAAACTTTTTCAATTGCATAAAATTTGATGCTGTCTAATTTCTTTAACTGTTCTGGATTGTCATCTACCAGGTCAGCCAAGTCTTCTAACATCGGTAAAATTTTGTTGATGTTTTCATCGTAGGGTGTTCTGTAGCTATCTTTTTCGGTAAGTATAAAACCTCTTAAAGAGGCCTCGCTATGTAGCAGTCTTATTTCTAATCTTTCGGCTGTTTTTGCTACGTTCTGAGTATGGTCAACCCAATTATAGCTATCGTTTAATGACTTTATGCTTAGGTAAGATGCACCAGCAGAGATAAGTACAAAAATTAAAGTAACCGCAAAGCCTGTAAGTAATTGTTGCTTAAAAGAAAGTTTGAGCATATAAACCCTAAATTAATATCTAAAATTGCAGCTAAGATAATCAATAAAGGAGTAAATGTTAACATGATAATTGTATATGCATTTTAGAGACGTGCAAAGTGGTTGTTTTATGCTAACTTTAAGCGCTCAAATAATAAAAAAAATGAAACTATACGGCATACCTAATTGTAATACAGTAAAAAAAGCGCAAGATTGGTTAAAGAATAATCAAAATGAATTCGAATTTCACGATTTTAAGAAAAAGGGAATTACAGCCGAAAAGCTAACTGAATGGTTCAATGCTTTTGGTTGGGAAAAGGTAATAAATAAGGCTGGCTTAACCTTCAAAAAACTGAGTAAAGAAGAACAAACAGCCATCAATACTGCCGATGCCGCTCTTAGCTATTTAATGAATAATACCAGCGCTATAAAAAGGCCTATTGTTGAGGTTAACCATAAACCTGTTTTGTTAGGTTTTAAAGAAGAAGAGTACCAATCTTTATTAGCCAAATAATAGGCTTGTTAAATTTTGTTAAAAGGATGATATAGAGGTTAAAGTGCCTTAAATTTGATTATGTTGAAGAAGCTATATTTATTGTGTTTTTTGTTGTTGCCTTTAGCTGTATGGGCACAGGATACCTACATTACCGGAAATGTTTTTGATAACGAACAACGAGGTTTAGCGTTGCAGGACGTTGCCGTTAGAAATTTAAGCACTAAAACATTGGTGGTTACCGATAAAAATGGTCGGTTTGCATTAGGTGCCAAAAAAGGCGATATCATTTCATTTGCGCTTTCTGGTTATCAAACTGATACGGTTTATTTAACCAATCTTTTTGCTAAGAACATTTATTTACGAGCCGCCGTAAATACCTTAAATACCGTAAATGTAACTACGGCAAAGGTTTCCCCATTGTTAGATACAAAAGATCCGGAGGCCGTGGCAGCAAGGAGGGTAGATGCATCGAAAAACAGAGGAGGCTTGCGTTTGAACTTAGGCTACGGCAAATGGCGTAGGCAACAGGCTAAAGAAGCCGAGTTGGAAGAGGCTGCTGATATTAATGAGGAGATTTCAAAAAACTTCAATAAAGCAGTTATTCAGAAACTGGTAAACTATAAAGAAAAAGATTTAGACGATTATATTGGGATGTACCGCCCAACCGTAGCGCAAGTTAAAACAGAAACACCTTTTAACTACACCTATTATATTGCCACTACCTTTAACGAATGGAAAAAACTGCCGGCAGAATCAAGAAAAATGCCTGCTTTGCCTAAGCTAAAGGGCAATCCTTAATTTTGGTAATATTAGTGTGCTATTTTTGAAAATTATTACTTTTCAAATTACCTTAGCATTAAAATCATCAAACATGCAAAAAACATTTTTCAAAACCTTGGCGGTTATGGTAACCGTTTTATACGGGCAATTTGCTTTGGCCCAAGAAAAGCCAGCCAGTAAATATGTGCCAGAAGAGGCTTTTAGCCCATTGTTCTATACGCAAAACGGTAACGAATATCGTTCGGCCAGTGGTGCTCCGGGACCAAAATATTGGCAAAATAGGGTAGATTATAACATCAGCGCCAGCTTAGACGAAGCTACCAATAAAGTTAAGGCTACCATTACCATCACTTATAAAAACAACAGTCCAGAGAAATTGCCATACTTATGGTTACAGTTAGATCAAAATTCTTTTAAGTCTACTTCTCGTGGCTTGGCCATTACACCAGCTAAAAGTAGATACGGTGCGCAGGGCGAAAAATTTATGGGCGGTTACAACATTACCAACCTGTCTGTTTCGCAAAAAGCAAAGGCAGTAAAATTTACATCGTTGGTAGAAGATACCCGTATGCAAATCCGTTTAGACCAGCCTATGGCAGCCAATGGCGATGTGGTAGTTATTAAAATGGATTACGTATACGAAATTCCGGTATTAGGATCAGACAGAACAGGTCACTTGACAACCAAAAACGGCGAAATTTTCGCGGTAGCGCAATGGTTTCCACGCATGAGTGTTTATGATGATGTTTTGGGTTGGAATACCCTGCCTTACTGGGGTGCAGGAGAATTTTACTGTGAGTATGGAGATATTACTTTTGATGTTACCGTGCCGGGAAATCATATCGTGATGGGTTCTGGAGAATTGTTGAACCCACAAGAGGTGTTTACCGCAGAACAACTGAAACGCTGGAACGAAGCAAAAAACAGCGACAAAACGGTACACATCAGATCAGAAGCTGAAGTAACTGATCCGAAATCTCGTCCTGCAAAAGATAAATTAACATGGAAATTCAAAATAACAAATACCCGTGATGCGGCTTGGTCTTCATCAAAAGCATTTGTATTAGATGCTGCACGTATCAATTTGCCGAGCGGAAAAAAATCCTTAGCGGTTTCGGCCCATCCGGTAGAGAGCAATGGCACAGATGGTTACGGCAGAGCAGTAGAGTATGTGAAAGCTTCTATAGAGCACTACTCTAAAATGTGGTACGAATATCCTTACCCAATGGCGGTAAATGTGGCTACCAATATTGGTGGTATGGAATATCCTGGTATTGTGTTTTGCGGTTGGAAAGCTAAAAAAGGCGATGCCTGGGGGGTAATAGACCACGAGTTTGGTCATATTTGGTTTCCAATGATTGTGGGCTCTAACGAACGCAAGTTCGGTTGGATGGACGAAGGCTTCAATACCTTCATCAACGATTTATCGAGTACCGAATTTAACAACGGCGAGTACAAGCCACGCCCAATGAACATGAATGCGATAGGTAAGGCGTTAATAGGAAATCCAAAATATGAAAACATCATGTTAATGCCTGATGGAATGGCCGAGGCAAACATTGGGATTAATTTATACTATAAACCAAGTTGGGGCCTACACATTTTAAGAGACCAAATTTTAGGTAAAGATCGTTTTGATTTTGCGTTTAGACAATACATCCACAACTGGGCCTATAAACACCCCACACCTTGGGATTTTTTCCGTACCATGGAAAATGCAGCTGGAGAAGATTTAAGTTGGTTTTGGAAAAGCTGGTTCTTAAACAACTGGAAAATGGACCAAGGTATTGCCGAAGTAAAAGCAGTAAAAAACAATGATGCTATTTCGGCTTACACCATCAAGGTAGATAATTTAGATAAAATGCCGATGCCAATCATCTTAGGCATCAAAACAAAAAGTGGTAAAACAGAAATAGTAAGAGTGGCGGCAGATGTTTGGATGAAAAATACCAGCTGGTTGGTTAATTATCCTACAACTGAAGAAGTGGTAGAGGTGGTGTTAGATCCGCAGCAAGTATTGCCAGATAGTAATACAGAGAATAATAAATGGACTGCTAATTAAGCCAGTTTCAATATCGCATCACTATCCCGTAAGGTTAAGCTTTACGGGATTTTTTTTGAACCTTATCGTTTTGAAGCAGATTTTAGATCATTAGTATCTGCTATTCCTACATCGCAACTTGGTATAGTAGATACACCAACCGCAAAGAAATGTCGGTTTTGTCTTTATGGGCATGCTGGCCTACCGTCTGTCCTACGTTTGAGGTTAGCTTTTCTAATCTGTTTAATTGTGATATAGTTTTAAAGTAATCCTAGAACTAATATTTTTATTGAATTTAAAAATACCTAAACGTTGGTATTTCCTTTTCAAAGCGCAGTGCTTAGCTTAGCGAGATTAATTAAAACACAGCCTATTATGCGCTACGCCTTTTTATTTTGCTTTTTTATAGCTCTAAATTTGAATTCCAGTTTTGCACAAGAAATTTGGAAGCATTACTTCGCCGTAAGTAATCAAATGTCTAGCATTGCTATTGATGCGGATGGAAACAAATGGTGTGGAACTTTAAACGGTGGTGTAAATAAGTTTGATGGTACCAGCTGGACACATTATACCACCAACAACGGACTGGCGGGTAATGGTGTAAACTGCATTTTTATAGATGCAGAGGGTAACAAATGGTTTGGCACTAGCCAGGGACTAAGTAAATTTGATGATATCTCTTGGACTACCTACACCACGGATGACGGATTAGTTAATAATACCGTTACTAGTATAGCTGTAGACGCAGAGGGTAATAAATGGTTGGGTACCACCAATGGCGTAAGCAAGTTTGATGGCGCTCACTGGACCACTTATACCACTAACGATGGGCTGGCTGCTAATTATGTCACTTCAGTTGCTGTAGACGCTCAAGGCAATAAATGGTTTGGTTCAAACGGTTTTGGGGTGAGTAAGTTTGATGGTTCTAGCTGGAACGTTTATACTACTGCAAATGGATTGGTTAACGATTATGTTTATCAAATTAATATCGATGCCCAAGACAACAAATGGTTTTGTGCCTTTGGTGGCGCAAGTAAATTTAACGGCACCCAATGGACCAATTATAGCGGTGGTCCTAGTAACCTTTTAGCAGGTAATCAAATTCGGTCGGTTTTGTTTGACACACAGGGCACCAAATGGTTTGCTACTACTCAGGGTATTGTTAAATTTGATGATAGCAACTGGGAAAGGTACGCTGCCAATAACAGCTTAGCCGTTGGTGCTTATGCGATAACCATAGATACACAGGGCCAAAAGTGGTACGCAAATCTTAGCGTAGGCCTGGTAGGGTTTGATGGAACCTCTTTTACCAATTATCAAGCCCCAGCCAATAACCAGTTGTTATTTAATGATGTACGTTCTGTTGCTATAGATGCACAGGGTCAGCAATGGTTTGCTACCCTTGGTGGGGGTGTGAGCAAGTTTGACGGCGTAAATTGGACCAACTATAGCACCGAAGATGGCCTAGCTAGTAATAATGTTCTTGCCACAACTATAGACGCCGCAGGAAACAAGTGGTTTGGCACTTATGGCGGTGTAAGCAAATTTGATGGCACGCAATGGACTACCTATACAACTAACGATGGGCTAATTAACAATTTGGTTACCTGCATTGCTATTGATGCGCAAGGTAACAAATGGTTCGGTACCACTACTGGCGTAAGCAAGTTTGATGGCATACACTGGACCAATTACACTACTAACGATGGACTGATAAATAACTCCATAACCAGTGTTGCTATCGATGCGCAGGGTGACAAATGGTTTGGCACTTATGGCGGTGTAAGCAAATTTGATGGCACACAATGGACCAATTATACTACTAACGATGGGCTGGTGAACAACTCCGTTAGAAGCATTGCTATTGATGCACAGAGCAACAAATGGTTTGGCTGCATTGGCGGCGTAAGCAAGTTTAACGGAACCAATTGGATAAATTATACTACTAACGAGGGTTTAGTGCAAAATAATGTGCTTGCCATCGGCATAGATGCGCAGGACAATAAATGGTTTGGTACCGGGGGCGGTGTCAGCAAGTTTAATGGTAGCCATTGGACTAGCTATACTGCAAGTAATGGGCTTTCTAATCCTGCTGTTTATGCCATTGCCATAGACGGCCAAGGCAGTAAATGGTTTGGCGGCGTAGGAGTTTCTGTTTTATCGGGTACTGCGGTGTTGCCGGTTAACATTACCAAATTTACAGCTAAACCCTCGTTTACGGCTGTCTCGATTCAATGGGAAACTGCTAAAGAAATTAATAATGATAGATTTGTAATAGAGCATAGTACAGACGGCAAAACATTTATTGCTCTTGGCGAAATAAAAGGTAGAGGCAATTCTAACGTTTTAACCAATTACACCTATACACACCAAAGGCCTCATAATGGTATAAATTACTATCGCCTAAAGCAATTTGATTTTAATGGCGATTTTGAGCACAGTGAGATTAGCGTAGTGAATTTTTCATTTTCAAATGCAAACGTAATCAGTACTTATCCTAATCCGGTTAAAGACGTGTTGCATTTCGAAGGAATAAACGGTAAAAAAGGTAGTATTTCTCTCTACAACCTAATGGGACAAAAAATTGCTGCTGCCGAGATTGAAAATAATAGAGCATTGTTAAAGCTTACCGCCGATGGGGTTTACCTTTTAAGGGCAAATTTTACAGATGGTACTAGTTATAGTAAAAAGATTATCCTCAAAAAATAAGGTTAAATTTTAACTTGGCTGGCTCGTATAATAAAGAGAGATATTATGCGGAAAATGCTGACACCAACGCGATTAAAGATAACCTATTTGTCTTGGTGTTTACGTAGTACGGTTTTGCACTTTAACAGACGCAGGTAAAGCCAGCCAATTTCGTACAAAACTGGTAAGGCGGTTTTTGATGGTTTTTTTTTGCTGTCCTTATAGCTCATATCTCCCGAAGTATCGAGAAATATGCTGTAAAATTTATAAATCTTCGTTCACGTTTTTCATCTGCTGCAAGTCTTTATTAGTAGAATGGATGTTCAGTATAATGTAGCATCACTAACAAATGCTGGCATTAGAAGGGGTGTTTTGTCCTTCGGGTATTGCTATTTTCACGCCTTCAATAAGGGTGTCTTTTGTTTAAAATTTGTTGGTTAGCGCTCTAAAAGTTTAATACCATAATTAAACAAAATACCGTAAGATAACACCTACGGTATTTTTAAAAATCATTAATGCTAGTTTTTTAAAATCCTTTTTACCAGAGGTATATCGCCGTTAAATTTTAGTAAGTAGGTGCCAGAAGTTAAGTTGTTTAAACTGATGGTTGTTTGTGTTGTAGAGCTGCCTAATGAGATTTGTTTTAATATTTTACCATTGATATCTATCAACTGTATCTGATGATAAATACCAGCCACGAACGCAACGTTAACAATATCTTGCGTCGGGTTTGGATAAATTTCTACTTTGTGATCTGTTAAAGACACATTAAGCACTCGTACCCCTAGATCTGTTGTTTTGCCGTCAAAATCTTGTTGTTCTAGTCGATAGTAGTTGATACCATTAACTGGTTTTTTATCATTAAAGACATAATTATTACCAGTTGTTGTATTTCCAAAACTTGCAACTTTACCAACAACATTAAACTGCTGCCCATCTACTGATCTGGAGATGATAAATTCTTTGTTGTCAGTTTCAGAAGTGGTTTGCCACTGTAATTTAACAACTCCTGTGTTTTGCAGTGCTACATTATAACTAAGCAGTGCCACTGGCAAAGTTACCTCAAAATAGGTCAATGCTTTTGCCATAAAAGCTGTAATTTGTTCTTGGGGCGCAGTTTCTAGTGGAAAGCCAAGATAAATAATTCCACCCGGGGTTGTTCCTAAACCAAATGTGCCTTTATAGGCAATGCCCCCAAAACGGCCTGCGGTATTATAATTTAAAATTGCTGTTGCGGTGCCAATAGGGCTAATATTATCGGGAAATCTTGCTAGATAATTCTCCCCCAGATCGAGTGTTAAACCCTCAAATAGCGTTCCTGTTCTGCCTGACACAGGCGTGTCTGTGGTTGTGCCGTCGCTAACATAAGTTGCCTTCAAATAGTTATTCATAAAGTTGATATCGTACTCAGCTGCTGATGTAGAACGCCCTAAATTATAAGCGATTTCTGATCCTGTAATGAGTAGTTTTCCGCCATTATCCAAGAAAGTTTTAACTTTTGCTTTATTTGTTCCGTTAAAAACTTTGTCAGCGCTAGAATCGTCACCACTAAACCATAACACCATATCATAGTCGCTTAATAAAATAGTTCCTGCGTCTATCATCTCGTCGGCAGCAGAATTAATTCGCATGGTAGCGTTATCTTTTAACGTATTAAAATAAACGGCAGCAAAATTGTGCGATCTTGATTTATAATCGTTAACTCGATCAAATGCGTCAACAATAAGCACCCTTGGCCCCGCTGTAATATTTACAGTTCTGCTATAAACATCACTTGGTACACTTTCAACATCAGGATTAACGCCATTGGTAACAACCGCAGTAAGTTTAAAATGAACTGCGCTTGTTGTAGGCACCACTAAAAATTGACTTGGATTTAAACTGACACTTGTTGTAGCGGCTGTTAAGGTAGACTCATTAGCAGCTAAGGCCCAACCACTAAATTCGTCATCTAAGGCATAATATAAACGATATCCTTTTAATGTAGGCTCGGTGTTGGCTTTCCATGCTACATTTACTACATCAGAACCAGCGGTACCGGTAATGTAATGTAGCGTTGGTAATGAAACTGATGGAATTACAATGCCGCCAGCAATTCTGTTCAATAAATTTGTCCAACGTGCAGTAGTCAAGTTAGGGCAATCGGTAGCTTTAACATCGCTATGACCATAGATGCCACGATCTCCATTAACTCCTCTTCTAACTCTTGGAATGTTATTTCTATTACAAACATCTATCGCCAGGTTTGCTGCAGCAACCAGCATGGGTTCGCTATCCCACATTTCCAAGTTAGTAACTAAAACTTCGTGTTCTGTACTTATGCCTGCGCCATTCCATTGTGGCTGACCAGTTACGCCTTGTGCATAAGCTCTGTCGCTTTCTCTCACCACCTGCGATATTTCGCCATCAGAATTTCGAATACAATAATTAGCACTCGATGGTGAAGAACGTGAGCAATCACTAAACCAAGATATGGCACCAGCATAAGTTCCGGTTGCCATATAATGAACAAAATAGTAATCGATACCATAGCCATTTCTTCCGGAACCGTAATTACAAGTAGTCATTCTATTTATTGCAGATGGATAATCGGTGCCTGATTGAATAACATTTCCAACCCGCTCATTTTTTTTTTCAGCTGTGTTCTTATATTCAGGAATAACAACTGATTTAGCGTCAATTTGAATAATTTCTCTCCAGAGCGATACCGTTTTACTTCCGTTTTTGATTACCTTGTAAAAACTTGTTGCCAGCGAAGTCTTCATTTCTTCGTTGCTTAATCCTGTCAGTTCTCTTGTTGCCTCAAACCAATCCGCTAAATCATTTGATGTAGGTTTGCCTTTTTGATAATAGGCCAATAGTGCGGCTGCGGCCCTAATATTTGCTTTAGCTTGATTTTTTATATCGTCGGCACGTAAATTTGTCAAACTTTCGGCAAGTGTAATTTGTTTGATATTGTCCGTTTCTATCAAACCCATCATTCCATAAGAGCCGTAAAAAGAGGGGCCTGTTTGTGCCCAATTGCTTTGTACTTGGGCAGCAGCTTTCAAGAGGATTGCAGGCACTCTAAATTCAGCTGCTGCGTCATCGATATATTTTTCCGTGGTTGCTACAGATGGATGCGGACGGTTTAAAATATCTGCAAGGTGCTCATGGTCTTCGCCACCATGATCATATTCAATAACAACGCCTTGAAGCTTGGCTGATTCATTTTGTTTTTCTATTGCGGCTTTCCGGTTGCGGTCGGTATTTGAAAGAAAGTCGTTCATGTTTCTTTGCAAAAACACATCGCCGTTTCCATAGACACTTTTTTTTATTGGCGAGCTTAAATTTTTATCTACCAATTTAATCAAGTCTTCGTTGGTTCTTTTGACTTGTGCCATGGCGCTACATGACACTGTAAAAACTAAAACAATAGTTTTTAAAATAGAAGGTATTTTTCTTATCATATTGAATATATTTTAGTGTTAGGTTTATTAAAAATTAATGCAAAAAAGAGCATTTTGCTGGTCGTAAATAACTGATTGATAGTATAAGTGTAAGAATAATAAACTGTAAATGCAAGTTAATGCGGTTTTTAATAATAAAACACGTATAAAACCGCATAAAAAGCTTTTAGCGTTATATCTTGCGCTCTAAAAAATAACAGGAGATAGGTTGCATATCATCATTGAGCAATCCATCTGGGGTGAGACCAATTATTAAGTTAAGCGAATAGTCCTAAAGCACATCGTCATGTCTAGTTCCGAGAGATTTATTTTGTACGCTTTCAAATAGATTCTTCGTTTAGTTCCGAATAACAAAACCCCTTAATTCAATAGCATTGGGCGCAAAACTTATAAGCGGTGGAAAAGCAAATGGCTGAATGGTCGATTAGATAACTATTGAATAAAAAAACCGGACCGAATAAATGAGTTCAAAAAATAAATTCAATCACGAACAAGCGTTCGTGATTGAAGGTTTGAGAAGGTAACTGGATGGATATTTTGCGGGGCTAATACACAACGAATACTGCCAGAGAACCTAAAGTATTGTAGGGCTAATTTAGGCGTCGAATGAACTGTTATACGCATAATAACAAGTCCCTAGAATTGTAGTTTAGAAGTGAGATGACAGAAAGCCGACTATATAGATAATCCGGTTTTGGCAGGTTTGGTAAATAAACCGCACGCGTGGCGTTAAATCAATGCCGTAGATTGTAGGGGAGGAAAAGGGCTAGTTGCAATTATGAAAATAATATTTATGCACACGACTGTACCAGCAGAGAGTAAACATAATAATTAAATTAGTTGGTACTTCAATGATTGCCGTAACTTTTTTTTGATGCCGAAAAAAGATTGGAAGTGTTCCTTTATAGTTCCAAAATAATTCTAGCCATCACATTATTCCTGTGCTAAATGGCTATTATCCTACAGGTCCATATTATCCAGTTACATCTATTCTTTATAAGAAACCTGATGGTCCGCCAAGTGTCAAAGAAATTTTTTCCGACGGAAGCAGTTCTTACGAAAGTCTTTTGGCTGGTAACAGTTGGATACCCTCTTAATGAGGCTAAAGGTTAGAGAAAATAGAATAAAATAGAAAATTTACTGGCTAAAGTGTGTCAACCAAAAACTCAACTCAATTAAAGGTTCTCCTATCTAATATCGCAAATTCAACATTCCGGTGGCAATTTAATCTATACCTGTAGCTTTCCAGTTTTCGATAATCAATAAGGCAACATCAATTTCCTCAAGTATGGCCTTTACTGTTTCCGTCATGCCAGCGGTTTCGTTTTCATTCTGGTGTTCTAAATGGTTCGCAAGCAAAGCTAAATTAGGTAAACACGAAGCTGCGGTGCCGTAAAGTTTATGGCCTTCGCCCTTTAAACCTACCAAGTCATTAATTTTTACCGCATGTTCAATGGATAGTTTTGACGATTGTAGTTCCTGTATCACAAGCTTAATTACGTCTTTCAGCATTGATTTGTCAGTGCCCAAAAAACTTAATAGTGTACTAATGTCGAAATGTGCCTTCGAATCCGTGTCAGTGTCCAGTATGCTATCGGAATCAGCCGATTTTGTATCTAGCCATTTATCAAAAATACCCGCAATATCATTCTCAATAATCGGCTTTACCAGAAAATCGTCCATACCTGCCTCTAAGCATTTTTCTCGCTCGCCTTTTACATTACCTGCCGTAAGGGCAACGATAGGTATCTGCCGCTTCCCAAAAATCTTTCTCAATTCCTTGGTGGCATCATAGCCATTCATTTGGGGCATTTGTATATCCATAAAAACAATATCGGGCAACTGTTTTTCGCAAACTTCAATCGCCTCTAAGCCATCACCAACCATAATTAGGTCTGCACTTGGCAACATATTTTCAACTATAGTTTGGGCTAACAGCATGTTCACCGGATTGTCCTCTACAATCATTACTTTTACGACTAAGTCAACTTTGTGCTGTGTGTGGCCTTTTGCCTGCTTTGGTTTTAATGCCTTATGATGAAGTCGAGACAACGCATGGTATATATCCTGCATCTTTACAGGCTTGATTAGTCGATGGGCAATATCGAGCCCCTCGTATTCTTTCATCATCCTGGCATCATCAGAAGAGCTATGCAGCAGAATAATAGGTTGTCTAGCACCAGGCATAAAAAATGTTTCCCTTATTTTACCGATGGTCTCAAGTCCATCCATATAGGGCATACGATAATCCATAATAATCACATCATAGACAAGCTTTTTAGCCAGCAGTTGCAGCGCCTCAAATCCATTTGCCGCTTCTGTAGTACGAATATTTCTTAAGGATAACATCGCAGAAATGATATGGCGATTGTTTTCGTTGTCATCTACTACCAATGCATTTTTAACTTCACTTATATCTTCCCAAACCAAAGGTTCGCCATTCTCAGATTTGAAGGTGATCGTAAAATCAAATGTGCTGCCTTGTCCCAGCGTACTGCTTAGTTCTAACTTGCTGCCCATTAAGCCTAGCAGTTTGTTGGATATGGTTAGCCCAAGGCCAGTGCCTCCATATTTTTTTGTAGTAGAGCTATCTTCTTGCGAGAAAGCCTCAAAAATCTTTTGTTGTTTATCTTCCCGTATGCCAATGCCTGTATCTCGTACCGAAAAGCACAGGGTGGTTTCTTTCTCTTTACCACTTACCTTTTCTATTTTTAACTCTATTTCGCCTTTTTCGGTAAACTTGGCTGCATTTCCTAAAAGATTAACTAAAACCTGTCTAATCCTAACAGAATCGGCATAAATAAAACGAGGTAGGTCTGGTGGTATATTCAATAACATTTCCAAGCCTTTTGTCTGCGCCTGGTAGGTAATGATATCCGTCGCTTGGCAAGCCAGTTCGTACAGATCACATTTTTCGATATCAAGCTCTAACTTGCCGGCTTCAATTTTAGAGAAGTCTAGAATATCGTTAATGATACTCAAAAGCGCATTGCCAGATTGGTTAATAATGTTAACATATTGGTGCTGGGTATCGTTTAGCTGTGTTTTTAGCATTAAGTCGGTAAAACCTATCACTCCGTTTAAAGGCGTCCTTATTTCATGGCTCATGTTGGCTAAAAACTCCGATTTTGCTACGTTGGCCTCTTCTGCAAACTTTTTGGCAAGCTTTAGCTCCTCACGCTGCCTAATAATTGAGGTTATATCTTGGGTAAATATCATCATCCCGCCAATCTTACCATCAAAATCATTCCAAGGCCTCATTTCCCAAGTCATGTATTGTACTTTATCGTCTCCTTTTAAACCGTAGTTATCTTCTTCCTTTCTTTCTACAGCACCAGAAAGAATTCTACGATGGCGTGTCTTTTGTTCTTCATCAATATTTTCAAAAACATCATAATAAGATTGCCCTATAATATTCGTGTCTATTAATTGATAATCTTCTATCCAGCGGTTACTAACAGCAATAAACTTCATCTCATTGTCCAGCATGGCTACCGCTGCGGGTGCAAATTGCACAAACGATGCCAACCTAGCTTTTTCCATAATAAGCGCACGTTCTGCCGTTCTCTGCTCCGTAATGTCAATTCCAACGCCTAAATAGCCTGTAATCTGTTGGTCAATATTTTTAATTGCAGTCACAAACAGTGATACTTTTCTAAGTGAACCATCTTTTCTAACGTAGGTCCATTCTCTTTGTTCTGAGCCGCTCACTTCCGTTTGTTGTACAAATACCCGAAAACCCTCAACATTAAATCCAAATAGCTTTGTGAGCTCCCTGCCACGTTCGGCCACCTCTTCGGCTAAGTGTATTATTTCGGGTTTTTGCTTGCCTACCATCTCTTCTGCAGAATAGCCTAACAGTTTTTCGGCGCCAGTATTGAAAACGGTAATGGTTCCTTCTAAATCGGTAGCAATAATGCTAACTCCAGAAGCTGCCTGTAGCACATCATCTAACATCTTTCTAGAGCTTCTTACCTCAATTTCCGCACGTTTCTCTTCGTCAATATCTTGGAATGTGCCAAATAGTCGCTTGCATTGGCCATCCTCAAATTCTGCAGCACCAATAGCCCTTACCCAAAGCTCCTTTCCATTAAAAGTGATAATTTGAAGTTCAATATTCCAGGGTGTGCCTTTGGTTATCGCTTCGTGCACAGCTGCGCTAATGTTTTCTCTGCTCGTACCTTCCTTATAGAAATTTATAGCTTCGTGCAACGAGGGAGCATAGTCTTCAGGAGTGTCATGTATTTCTTTTGTAATAGAAGTCCAGCTTATGTTTTGTGTTTCAACATCCAGTTCCCATCCGCCCACTTTAGCAACCCGGTTGGTCTGCTCTAATATTTCCTTAGTCTTTCTAAGGTCATCTTCTAGCTGTTGTTTCTCGGTAATGTCAACGGCGTTGCCAATTACGTACTTGGTTCCATCAACGCTGTGCTCCAAAATGTTGTTATACATCCAAATGCGTTTAACACCATGTTTTGTTAGCGTAATCATTTGTCCCTTATCTCGCCCTTTTTGGCTTACTCTTTGCAAATACGTGCGTATATTCGTGTGGTTTGATTTAGGAACAATGTCGAACAAAGTCATTTTCAAGATCTCCTCCAAACTATACCCTATGATTACTGCACCTGCTCCGTTTACCGATAGTAATTTACCTTCTAGGTCATGGGTGCACATAAATCCCTGAGAGTTCTCAAAAAATGCCCGAGCACGTTCTTCACTTAGTACCAATTGATGTTCCTTGGCTTTTTCTTCAGTGATATCTCTGGCAATGGCAAAAAGATTTCCGGTAAGGGGCTCGGGTGTTGCTACCCACTGCAAGGTCTTATATTCATTTTGCTCTGTCTTAAACCTATGAATAAAGTTGATGGTGTTGTGGCCTTCTGCTAATCCTTTTATCTCAGCCTGTGTTTTCAAAAGGTCGTCTGGGTGTACAAGCGCATAAAAAGAGGTCGTTAATAGAACCGATTCGTCCCATCCTAGAATTTTTTTAAATGCCGGATTTATTTTTTTAAAAAAACCGTCTGTACCGGCTATGCATATTAAATCGTTAGAAAGTTCAAATAGGTTTTGAAAATTTTTCAAATCCGCCTTTTGTCGCCTTTGTACAATCAAATCCATGGTATGTTGTGCCAAAAGCTGCAGCATTCTAGCCTGCTTTTTGTTTAATTTTTTAGGCTCCGGGGCAATCACACAAAGTGTTCCCAAAGCAAAACCATTAGGGTCTATAAGTGGCTGTCCGGCGTAGAATCTTATTTTGGGATCTCCCATAACCAGTTCGTTGTTCTTGAAACGCTCATCTTGCGTGGCATCTACAACTTCCAGTATATCTTCGCCCTTAATGGCATATCTGCAAAAAGCCAGTTCACGGCTGGTCTCCTTCTGGCTTAAACCCACTTTCGACTTAAACCATTGGCGGTCTTCGTCAATCAACGAAATCAATGCTATCGGCGTATCACATATCAAGGAGGCCTGCTCGGTAATACGGTCAAACTCCTCTTCTTCAAAGGAATCTAATATCTGATAGTTTTTAAGAGCTTCAAGTCTCTTTGCTTCTATACTGTCTATTGACTTTCCCATAGCTTTAATCTTTGGTTAATTCTTACACTAATATGCAGAATAAGCCGCTAAGCTCCTAACTTCTCGCAAATTTTATCCGTCTTGCCAGCAATAGCTAAAATTTAATTTCTTCGCCTTTCGCAAAACTTAGACCAGAAAGTCGCTAATTCTCAATGTTTTTTAGCTCATCGTATGGCACAACTGATCAATGCACCTGTAAACTTATTGCAGGTTAATTTAGGTACTTTTATGATACATGAAAAAGTAAAAATTAGAGTATCTCCATCACAACCTCTAGTTTCGGATTTCATTTTTCTGACGCACAATGATGTTTATAGTAGTGCAGCAGAGTAGGGCGTAGAAAAGGGCTTGTCGGAAATAAAGCTGTTAGAGTAGACCTAAGCACATGCTTAGCCCAACTGGGGCAACCAATTTCCCTAATATTCCCTTATTTTCTTTTTACACATTTTTTCTCGCACAGTTTATAAGGTTATAACAAAGATCGTAGTATGCTCCATAGTCAAAATACTTAATATTAAATATTTGATGTCAAGATGTAAAGGAGGGCGGTGTAGCGTAGAGGTCACCTATGGGTATTAACCCTAAGAGAACAATCAACCGTCCGCTATTGGCACAAGTCTAGTGAATTGGATTTTAGGCTTAGATGACTTGTGCCTGTTAGGCATATTCGGAAAAGAATCAAAACTCAAAAGCCATCTAACCTAATGGTTAAATGGCTTTTGATATAAAAGTGCTTAAATAGAACTTATTTTTTGGCCAATATCGTTTCGCTGTAGTTTGTCCTGCCATCCTTATCCATCTGTGCCAAGCGCACGTATAGCTGTCCGTTAGCGCTGTCCAACTTTTCCAAGCCTTCTTCGTTCATTTCCTGCTTTGCGCAAGCAGCAACCAAGCATACTGCGAAAATCATTAGCCCCACTTTCATCCAACGTTTTCTAACGGTAGGCAATAACAGCAGCCCAAATATGCCAAAACCTGCCAATACAGTTCCTGCCATTGGTACAGCTAAGCTGTAGTCCAGTGGCACAGCGGAGTTTCCATCGGTAGCCTTTGATTTTACCGTTGCCAGTGCTATCCATGAGCGGCCATCATTCGAAGCCTCCACCACAAAGCGGTCACAATTCGCTTCGCTCAAAGTCCTCCAGTCCAACTGCAAGCTGCCGGCATTCAATTTTGCAGAAACGCTATGCAATGTTACGGGTAGTGCCGTGGTAAAATGTCCCGTAGGCACAGTCACCGCTGCGCCATTTCCAGATGGTACCCTACTCCAGTTGGCCACGTTCAGCACTGCCGAACGGATTGCCGCCGCATCGGCATAAGGTTTGCCCGCCCCATTGAAATTAGCTGCTTCATAGTTGATGTAACTACTACCAGTATAGTGCGCTCCAATAAAAAAAGCACTCTGTCCAGCTACTAGGCCGGGCGGGATATTTGAATTGGTAGTACTTAATGTAGAAGAAGGATGGCCAGCCATATTCAGGTTGTCCCAATCTGCACTACTGGTGATCAGCGCAAAACTTCCCGACTGCACCACGTTCCAATGCAAGCCAGCAATCATTACCGCACCTACGCCCCCAGGGTCGCCTCCTCCCTTTTGGAAAATGAAGAACTGGTCTCCAGTATTGCCCATAGAAAGCCTTGGTGAAACCGCCACAGGCGTACCTATACTGGAACCGTCAACTGTTGCGGCATAAAAACCCGGCGTAAGTGTTAGCACCACCTCTTTGCCTGCCTCAACAACCGCTGTAGTAGTTAAAGACATTGAACCCTCGGTATTGTTGTTGGCTGCAAACCAGCCCCCCTTGTAACCCCTATCTGTAAAATAGAGTACCGTTCCCAATGTCATCTTTTTCAGTGTAACAAACGAAATCCTGTCAAAACGCGGCCCGCTAGCAGTTATTCCGGGCTGGGCATCATAGCCCGTAAAGAGTAGGTCACCAGCGGCAAGGTCAGTTTGTGCTTTGATTTTTCCGCCGCACAAGAGCAGAGCTAGGGACAAAACTAGTCCCGTACATTTCGAGTAATTAATTTTAAGCATATCGTATTATTTTAGTTTTTAAATCTTTATCCGTCTCATTTTCCATACAACAGTATCTACCGCAAACCTGCCTATTTTATCATCTGCCTGCCAAATTGAATAGCAAACACCCTAGTATGGTACTGTTAAACACCAGAATAAAAGGGATGTTTGCCCAGCTAACTAAATTTATTCCATCTATTAAAAAGCCGAATAATAAACCGGCCAACTAATAGCGCAAGTCCTGCAGTTTCGGTTTTGGGTTAGATGATTTTTGGATGCTAGCTTTACCTAGTTTATTATTGTGCGAGAGTGTAGGTAAAAACACAAGCCAGACATTGGCTCATTTCCTTTGCGCTACTACTTACGCTAATGCGGGGCTATAAATATCAAAGGTTAATGTATAAAAACTAAGCATCTAACTCTTTTCATAATTTATTAAATATGTAAACTATAACATACTTTTTGGTAGATAACCAAAGCCGAAAGTCTTTCTATTATAAATTTAAGCTCTATTCTCCAAACTTTCATGTATAGCTATTAGCGCTTCTGTTACATCAGTTCTGCCAGGGGCATCTATATATCCTAATTGCATGGCTATTGCTTCCAATGCTACCGGCTTTTGAGAACTATTAACCAATAGTCCATCTTTTATAGCATTGGCAATTAACTCCGCCTGTTCAATCTTCGCTGCTATTAGCAAAGCGTCAGTAGTAGATATATTTTTAAAGTCTTTTTTTAAATATTTGGCTGTTTGTTTTACTCTTCTATAAAAGTCCATTATATTATTTATTAAAATTTATTTTACTAATATATAAAACACAGGCTTTGGTCCATGCCCTTTTTTTTCTACATGTTTAATTATACCTGTAGTGTTTTCTTTGTGGAGGATATCCTAAAAGTGGCCACTTTTTTCGCTCCAAAGTGTCCAGTCGACTGATTTTAAGCTTGTTTAGCCGTGTGTTCCTGTGGTTTGAGAGAGGTGTCAGATGATATGTTTTAAGGATGCTGGCCGCTTTATAATCGGTTTTTTCGCGAAGTTTCGATATGGCTTGCTGACTTAAATTTACGTAGGGTTATTTAGTGATGTTAGGGAGCTATTCCGATGCTTTTGCTACGCAAAAGACATATTTGGGAGCTTGATTGCCGATCGGGTTGGAATGGAGAAATGTAAGTGGAGGGTAAAGAACGTAGTCGAGATAAAAACAAAACTATCAGCTGGACTGGGCAGTTTGGAACGGAATGGACTGGATACTATTACTGAAATCTACAAGACTCGAAACTGCACGCAATTGTTTCAGAAATAAGAAACAAATATTTAAGTTTGGTATATAAATTTAAGGCATGTCTCATTTCGCTCCTAAATATACAAAGAGAAAAATACGTAAATTTTCTATATTTCTTTTACGATCGTTTATAGCAATAATTATTTTTACCATAGCATGGGTTGTTTATTACAAATATTACAATCCTTCCTTATTAGAAAATACCCTAGCCTTAATCAGCTCAACAGATTTTTAGAATGGATTTAAGTAGTCTTTCAGCACACATAAACCAGAGGGGAGACAATTAACTAAAACGGTAAGATTAAGTAGCGGCTATTGCAGTTAATTTTTTACTAATCTTACCGCGCAGCCTGTAGTTTTGCTATAATCAGTTACTCGGGGTTCACTATATTTATTGAAATCAAGGTAGTATGCAAAAGTGTTATCTCTAGCGGTAGCGCTCCACCAATAAGAAAGCCAAACACCGTATTTGAACGACTGGCCACCTCCATATTCATCACCGCTGGCACTTCCGTTGCTAAGCAAATTTAGTCCCGAAGAGTTATCGCCATTGCCATGGGCAAAGTTATAAGAATCCTTTACGTCCCAGCCTTTGGTGCCCCTCATCTTTACACCTGCTACCTTTTCTCCTCCAAGAGCCGCAATGAGCGTTAAAAATTCATTTCTACTCGGTACATGCCAACCCTCAGGGGCTAAACCTCTTCTGTCGGCTACGGCATAAAAGTTATAAAGCTTAGCAAATCTCTTTTCATTCTTATTATCAAAATTAAGGTAGCAGTAGGCTGGTATTTGTTCACGGCTAGCCCGTTCCCATTCCTTTTGGTTTGAAGCGTAAAAAATTGGCTCGCCATTCCTAAAAGTGCTTACATTTAAATTCTTTGTTGTCCATACCTGATTTCCAATTTTAACAGGCACTTCTATTTCTTCAGAAGCATTATAGATTTCTTTCAATGTTCCGGTATTCGAAGAATTACAGCTCCAAACAAAGTTTGTTGGATTTGACCCATTGCTTCTTTTAAGACATTCTTTAATGGCAATAGCATCTGCTGCTTCTTTTGTTTTTGCTAGTCCCCAACCAAATGCAGTGCCTACATTACCATCAATGGTTCTGTACGCGGCGCACCCCGTTCCAGCGTAAGATAGCACCACCGAACAGTTGCCTCCTTTTTTGTTACACTCGTCAATCGCTTTTCGCTCAGCTTCTGCCAAAGTTGAATAGTTAGATGACCATCCATAATAAAAACCATTACTTCTATCAACTGCCAATGCACCAAACTTTGAAACCACAGGTTGATTAGCCGTTGTTTTTTTTAAAGGACGTTTTGTCTGTCCGTAGCAAATAGATGCCGTTGCAAAGCATACAATAATCAAAATTATATTTTTCATCTTAGTTCAGTTTATCGCTTATTTCTGTAGCTTTTCTTTATCTCCGCTTTTTAATCGCTGTGGCTCTCTACCTTGGCAATATATAAAATGCTACAGATCGAAATCAGATCTTTATTTTTAGTTCAACACAAAAATCGCAGAAAGGAAGCATATTGTAAATACCTAATAATGAGTATTTTGATGTGAAGCGCAAAGAGGTATTGACTTCTTTGCTAACAGAGACCTGGTCGAAGTGTTTGCTTTCAATTACTTAGCTCTTAAAGATCAATCCTTTGACTACCGGTAAAATCTGTATTAGCTATTCCGATTTATCGGCCGGTTCGACCGACGATAACGGCAGAAAAGAAAAATTATGGTGTTTTATGAGTATGGTTTACTTCCAAATGTCGGTTTTGTAGTTTTTGGATGCGCCGGGGCACCGCATGGCTTAAGCATTGTCTAACTAAGGCTTGCGCTAAAAAAATAAAGGTTTTGCGCACGCCAAAGCCTTATGCCAGCAGTGTTTATGGATTTCTGTATTCACAGATGTAACCTTCAATGTAGCTTTAGGAGATATTAAAAATAGTCTTTATTCCAACGTGACTTTTTAGGTGTTTTTTGATTATACTATTAAATATGTTTTTTATTTATATAGAGTATGTATAATCATTATCGCTAGAATTTTTAACTATTGAAACATCATCTATTAGCTGTCAATTAAATGTTTGTAGTTTTTGAATCGATCTTAGTTCGCGCCTCCTTAATTACATCCTTCCTAGTTTCGGAGTCCAATTGACCAAATTCAGGGTATTTGTTCATCAATTTGATTGTCCTCGACACAGCTTCAACTTTGGATTCTCTCAGCTCTTTAGATTGCCCATTTAAACCATTTTTTTTTGAACTTCGGTTTTTAAAGTTAGAGTTATTATCAAGGTTATAGTGTTTGATTATTTTCTCTAGAGCAACAAAATCGGTATCGCTTTTTAGCTTTACAATCAATTTCTTTTGAACCTCTAATTTTTCAGTCACGGACAAAGATGCATAAGGCTCTCTTGCAGCTCCACGCACTCTTTTTTGTGCGGATACAATTAGTGAAAATTGAAACAGCAAAAGAATAGTAAGAATTAAAATTTTCGGATAAATATTCATTTTAGAACCATTTTTAAATTGCACACTATTATAAAGTTAACATTTAAATTTGATGTAAAATAAGCTTATTAAAGAATCTTTTTTTGAGACTCGAAACTGCACGCAATTGTTTCAGAAATAAGAAACAAATATTTAAGCTTGGTATATAAATTTAAGGCATGATCAGATGGCCATCATGAAAAGCCTACAGGGAAAGACCGACGAGAGCCTAGCGCTACTTAATACTACCTTCCAGCTAGAACCGCAACTCAAGGCCGACGCCAAACAATACCCCGAACTCCAAAACCTATGGTCAAATCCACAGTTTATCGTGCTGACTAATTAATTTAAGATTGGAATGACGACGCTCCAAAAATACGCCAAAGCTTTTGCCAAACTCAAACGAGGTGGCACCAAATACGGTGCAGCACCGCATAAGCCCATTTTGCTGTTAACCCTTATCGAACTCATCGAAAAAGGTACCGTAACCGATAACCGAGTGTTTGTAGATGCCCAACTGGTAGGCACTTTTAAAGAAAATTGGCTCTTGTTGGTAAGCACTGCCCATCAAGAAGATTTTACCCAGCCTTTCTATTACCTGCAAAACGAAAGGGCAGAAGGCCATGGCTACTGGTTTTTACAGCCTCTGCCTGGCTGCCAAATCAATGCCCATATCAAATCGGTGACTGTGTTGGCCAGCGTTTGTGAATATGGCTACCTCGCTACAGATTTATGGCTCTTGCTAAATGATACTGTTAGCCGTACCTACCTTAAACAAGTACTGCTAGATGCCTACTTTGCGGAAGCCAAGAACAACTTGCTCGCCGCCAAACAGAAGGGGCAGGGCTACCTCAACGATCAAACTTCCGATCTGCTCGAAGAGCCTTTAGCCAAGCTCAAACACATTAGCAAATACACCGAAGAAGATGTTTTTGTGCGCAATGGCTTGTTTAAACGCTTAGTGCCACGCCTATACCAACAGCAATGCAGCTTTACGGGCATGAGCCTCAGCAGCATTTACAAGCATAGTTTTATAGATGCCTGCCACATTGTACCTTTTAGCCATAGTCAAAATGATAGCGTAACCAACGGCATTGCCCTTTGCCCCAACATGCACCGTGCTTTTGATCGTGGCGTCCTTAGTATAGATGAAAACTACCGCATCTTCGTATCCCAACAGGTAACAGAAGATAAAAAACATCCGTATGCGCTTAGTGCTTTAATTGGAAGAAAAATCATATTACCTCAACAACAAAACCATTACCCAGCGCAGGAAGCTTTGCAATGGCATAGGGGAGAGGTGTTTAAAAATTAGTTAATGGACTTCTCTACGAAATATAAACAGCTTTGGTTACTCTCATTAATAAGTGTTTGTTATGTACTTCTGTTTAGTTGCAACTTAAAGGAAGAAAATGAATTGCAAGAAGCAGAATTAGATAGGGAAATAACTAGCAATGCATACAAGCAAAAGTGCTCGCCTTGTCATGCTGTCGGTTACCAATTAATTGGCCCTGCATTGGCACAGGTAACCGATTATCCAGATACATTAGTTAAAAAATATAAGGCTCAAGAAAAGTGTCACGTTGGCGTGGGGAAAGCTTCCAAAAAAGAATTAGAACTTATCATTGAGTACTTGAAAATCAGTAATGTATTTCCAGATCCAACATTGAATAGTTTTTAAAAAATTTCACTTCGAATCTTGTCCCAATAACAACTATTGCCCAAAAAAGAAACCTTTGGCTTGGCATTGGGGAGAGGTGTTTAAGAGTTAAGTAGAACAAAATAAGATAATTAGAAAATCAATACCGTTAGCATCTGACAAAAGCAGTCCTGTTATACACTAACCCCCTTGCGGCTTTTCCACTATAGTCCAGATAAAATCGGGAGCTGCCGTCCCTACCGATAGCTATCAGTACGTGTTTAATTCACAAAGGCTTGTGTTAAACTATTAGTCGCGGGTTAAAACAACCTCATGCCAACTTAAAGTCACAAATTTTGATTCCTAGTTGTGAAACCCCTTTTGTGTTGGCCAAACATAAAGTAGCCTAACAATAGGACAAAATAAATTAGTGACTTTTTAGCCCATTTTCTTTATTGTCTTTTTTAGTCCCTAAATTGAATTTAATTAAATAATTATTAACTTCTAACTTTTTAAATTATGAAAAAAATCTTATTTGCATTTTGTGTAATGGTATTAAGTGTTGGATTCAGTAATACCGCTTCCGCTCAGCTTCAGGGCCCAGGTGGCGGTTCTAACGCAATCTTTGGTTTGGGTTTCAATAGAAGTGCTACAGTTTGGTGGCCTTTTGAAACAGCCGATTATAACGCCGGTTTTAAGGCCGCCTTTAATGATATTGAAGCTTTTGTAAATATGGGAGCTCAAACAGGTGTTATGTGGAGTATGAGAACTAATGCTGATGGAAATATAGAGTCAGTACTGGTTGATGTGATTTATGTTGATGCTTACCATGCATCTTATATTGATGAAATGATAAATCTTTACTATGATAGGGCAGATAACCCAATTTTTGGCTCAGAAGATTACAGAAGAGGACTTTGGGAGGGAGCTAATATTTGGTCATCTATATCTTTACTGGCTATTTCCAACTAATGTCAACTATTGGAGGCTAAAGGCCGATTTTTTAGAAAAAACTAACAACGCCTAGATTTATTGGGCGTTGTATTAACTAGGCGCATCAATATATTTGGTTAAGCATAGATGTAAACTATCACATCCTAGTTTCAGAACACTTAAACCAGAGGAGGCAACATCCGTAAATGCTGCCTTCAGAAAGTTCTTCAAATATTTTTTTGTTATAATCACTGACGGAGGTGGAAATCCAAGGCCCCATCTTCATTATGGATTAGCGAACCGCTGGCCGTTTTAGTGATGTCTTTTGTAGAGCATACAGAGAGAATATTATCATCAGAAAGACGATATTGCTTACCGGGCAATTTTTCTACCTGCCTGACAAGTGTTCTGGAGAGCTTTTTAATATCAAGAACAATTTACAACTACTTAAACACCAAAACATCAATAAGTTGCAAGCATAAATTAGCATGATGTTGTAATTAAATCTATTTTTAAAAGAATAAAACACACTTTCAATGTGAAAAGAAAAAATTAAGGCTCAAAATCGTGTTTTGTCACTATTTAAAACTAGTAAGGCTATACCTAATCCTTTTATTAAATTCATAAAATGCTCGCCGACTTCAACCTACTCATAGCAACAGGAAACATCGGGTTTTACAATAGTTGCGAAATCACACAACTGTACTTAATGGACAAAAGTGATAATAGCCTAACTAATTTTTTTATTCTAGCGGTATTACAAGAGGCACCTTTTTCTACAAGAAACCATAAGTTTATAGGCGACAGGATAAATATTTCCGAAACCGTTTCCTTGGGCATTCAACAATACCACTTAAATATTCAAGAAGCCAGGTCTGTTTTTCAGGAACTGAATGAATTTAAACGGTGGAATTATGAAGGGAATACAAGTTTAAAGCTGAACGTTGAAAAACAGCTCCCTAAGCAATACGTTGTTCCCAATAGTAACGTCAATACGGCTCTAAAAAACAATTTTGATGGTGGCTGCTACACTCTGGAGTTCTTTGATGAAACCAAAGAAAATCTATCCTACTTACTCGATTATAACAACAGACAAAAATATGAAGCCCTTTGCCAACGCATTAAGAAAGCCATTCCCCTTGACCTGACAACATTGCGTGACAGGGTTGGAAATATTGTTTTTCAGTTTCCCATTACCCTGATAGATGTTCACACTTCTTCTTTGACCGACAATACAGGGATAGCAATTTCTTTTGGATGGCATCGCCTTGTTCAGCAAATACCTGATTGCCTCATTGATGCAAATTCTGTTTTAGACAACAATATTATGGGCTCCTCTTTAGTGGAGTATAATAAGCAAGACAAACAGATTGTAAGCACAGGCAACAACCACCAGATCACTACCATAGAAATACGGCGAGAGGAGCCGGACTTGTTACTCTCTTATTTTAACGGAGCTTACCTAAATTCCATATCAACAAAAATGGGGGTAATAAATCCCGAGCCCAGAATGTTTGAATTGGACGGTAATATAGAAAAGGTGGATATTGCCAGTATCCAGAAATTTACCACAGGAGAACGATCAGAAAAAGATTATAGGCAACATATTGCCAGTAGATTATACAATGCTGAAAGAGCTGGCCTTGAAAAGTCTTTAAGCTTTAAGCAATACGGGCTGAACGGTAAAGCCCGAAACGAAGCATTAAAGGATTTACGGACCTTGATAGAACAACATGATGAAGCAGGAATATGCTTGTGGGACCCTTATTTAAGACCAGAGGATATTTTCCAGACCCTGTATTTTTCTAAATCGGCGGGGGTGCCTCTACGTGCTATTGGAGCCATTAATAAGCAGGTGGCAAAAATCTATGGCTATGTAAAACGTCCTCCAAAGAAATCAAAATTGGAAAGGATATTGGATGTCATTTTTGAAAAAGAGGAAAAAGAAAAAGCTAAGGACTATATACCCATTGTATTAAACGATTTTGAAAGCAAATTTGCAAACCCGAACAACAATAACTTGGGGTTGAACCTGGAGTTTAGGTGCCAACGTCCAGGATATGGTTGGAATTTTCATGATAGGTTTCTAATATTTCCCGCAACAGAAGACAGACCTCCCAAAGTATATTCATTAGGCACTTCAATGAATTCTTTTGGCGACAACCACCATCACATATTACAAGAGGTATCTTATCCGCAACGTGTAATAGATGCTTTCGAGGAACTTTGGGAACAACTTAATCAAGCCGAGTGCATAGTATGGAAATCACGATAGCATTATTAGAAGAGGCTGCTTCTTTGCAAGTAGAACCACACAGCCAACTGGAAGCTCACTTTCAGGAATGGAGATCGTTTACACCTACCGATATTGTAAATGGAAAAACCGATAAAGTTGATATTAACTCTGTTTGGTCAATAATGCAACAGATCAAAGGAAAATTAGATTATGTACAACATAGGGAGGCAGCTATTGAAGAACTAGCCCAAGTAGTTTTACTAGCCGACCAAGCTTTTCAAAAGGCATTTGAAAATAATTCACTAACTGAATTACTCATTTTTCTCAGTATCTATTCAACAATCATTTTTAGATTTAATCATACAGCGAAAAGCGATGTTGGTATCAACTATTTCGTCACGAGAAATAAAATTGAACAAGAAAAGATTACATCTTTACTAACGGGAGCTTATGATTTCGTAGCTCGTTATCAAGTCCAATTATCCTTACCTCCCGACACTCCATATCATGAAAGGGAAGCCTTTGAGCGATATAAACAAGGAATAAAAGAGAAAAATATAGCAAAAACTTATGACCTGATACATTCCATAGAGAGAGGCAGGGGTATTATGATAAGCTCTATGATTGAAAACTTGTACAGGTTTATCTATAGCCTAGATCCTGCAAAATTTGCGGACCTATTGGAATTAAAAAAAGAGCCTCATAACATTATCAGTTTGCTACAATGGATGGACAAACCAGAGTTCATAGGCTTATCAAAATTTCAGTTCTCTTCCCTGTGGTTGCCATTTGAAGTATTGAGACAATTGTCAACCTCTGAGAACAAGAACGAAGAACATGGCGAAGTAGAAGCTGGAACTCTCTTTATAAACCAGCTCTATAAGCTATCAAAAGATTTTTATTTTCAAACCTTAGACTACTTCACATCAGACGAAATAAGGAACAAATCACTTGGTGTACATCTTTCGTCTTTAAGTAAGGATAACTTAAAAGAAGTATTGGACGAGCACTGTAAGCTGAACAACAACGATAAAGACAAGATTACAAAAGACAAATTACTAGACGCATTTGATAAAAATGCTGATGAGGACAAGACGCTTTATCTATTGAGCATTGTCTATGACAAATGGAATTTGTTCATGGACAGTTTAATGCACAAACCTGATTTTTATGCTGCTGATCTCGTACTCACTGATTATGTAAACTACGTATTGCATTACCAAATTGCTACACAAAGCACCATTGAGATAGAAAATCAGATTGCTAAAATTATAGAAAACATTGTCTACATCAATGAAAAGTGGTTCTATTCAAATTCAACCAGAAATAATTTTTTCTATCTGGAACTATCCAAATTATATATTTTAAGTTTTACAGCAGGATACTTCATTAAACAAGGGAATACCGTAGAAATAGATAATTGGCAAGACCTTTATTCTAATAAAATTATCCAAAGTATATTCCTGAAAAAAGATAAGATAGACATCTTACACAAGATGGATGAAAATTTTCAAGGAAAATAGTACATCCATTCTTTCTATAAAGCCAAAGAGGACTACCCTGCATATTTTCATTTTCTCTGGACAAAAAACATTATGAGTTAAGCTATTTCAAACAACAAGCTTACCAACTCAATTACGGTAATTCGTAAGATCTGATGCATATCGAGGTATATCAACATTACTATTTTTCAATATTTTAGGTTGGTGATCATGCCAATCAAAGACAAAAGATAAAAGTAAACTATTTTATACTTTTCTTTGAAAAAGGTAAACTTTTTTATACTTTTGTAGGGCAAACTAAACACATAAACGGTAGGAGCGAGAACCATCTAGATAGGAGGAGATGTTTTCTCTCGTTAATTGATCTATTATTTAATACAAGTGTTTATGAAGTGGTTTGAATTAAAAAAGAAGCTGAAGAAGGCGGGCTTCTCTTACTACAGAGACGCTAAAGGCAGTCACGAAATCTGGTCTAATGATGAAGGCAAACACATTACTGTTTGCAATCATGATAGTAAGGAAGTCGGTACTGGGCTAGCAAGTAAGTTGCTGAAGGAAGCTGGAGCGAAATAAATCCAGCGGCGTTTACGCCGCACACAAAACTAATTTGACAATATGAAAAAGATTGTATTCGTTGTGGAAAAAACTTCAGATGGTTTTTCTGCATACGCTCTTGAGGACGGTGTTTCTGTGGGAACCTCTGCCGACTCTATGGCTGAATTAAAAACCAATATAGTAGATGCGTATAATTCATATGCTGAAATGGAAGGGCTTGACGAGGTGACTGTAGATAATATCCAAATACAATTAGATATTCCCCAATTATTTAAATTTTACAACGAGATTAATGCGAGTGCCTTAGGGAATAGGATAGGTATGGATAAAACCTTGATATCACAATATGTTAATGGACATAAGATGCCTGGACAAAAGCAAATTGCTAGGATAATCAAAGGTATAAAGGACTTAGGGGAAGAGCTGTCGTCATTAGAACTGGCCTAAATGACCCTTAATTTGATTTATTATCCTTTCGGCAGTCTTAAATCAGAGGGGAAGTGATTCAAAAGTTATTAATGAGAAGCTTAAGCCAAAGGAAGGATTTAATATACAGTTTAACTTAATTTTGGACATTAAAGCTAGGAAAAGAGGGAGAAAAATCAATTCCAAAATGTTTCTTTAAAACATTCCAATATGTTGGTGGCTTTTTGAGGGCTGGCTGTGGCATGTAATTATCGGCATCGTAGTCTACGATGACTCTTCTCATGTAGCCTTTATCTGTAAAATGTCTGCCTAGTTATATAGTCTTTTCATGATAATCGTTGCTGTCTTCGGAGTGTTTATGATGGAATATTTTGATAGATCGGCAGTTTTCGCTTTCAAATATGGCTTTTAGCATGGTCCTATCGCTCAGTCCACAGGAGTGACCTAGGATAACTACTTGAAACAGGTCACTGCTTACAAAGCGTAGCAAGTTTTTGTTGTTATTGGTCTGGAAATACTTGAATGATTTCACGTGTTCGAAAATACTATTTTCGTTATGCTCCTCAAATTCGCTATAGACTTTATTGTACTCATCACCGAAACCGAAGATAAGAGGATTTTCTCTGGATTTTAATTTTCCATGGATGTAATTGATACGGTAATTTTTAAGTCCATTTTTTTGTATTGCTTCCAGATAAGGTTCGAGCGTTTGCGTATAATTGAAATTAGCAATCAGATTATATCCTGCTGTTCCCTGTTCTTGTGAAAGTCCAAAGGAGTTTAGAAATTGTATCTCATCGCCAGTTTTTTCTGCCGCAGAAAAGTCTTTTCGGAACAACGGCTGGAGAAAAATATCAAGTAGGTCTGGATCGGGCTGATCAATTGGTTGATAGGTTTCTACTGCCGTGAGATAGGCTTCAAGTTCGTTCTTAAGATAGGCCAGTTGTCGGTTGAGGATAGATACATTATCGCGATCGACCTTTCCGTCCCTGATATGTGTACAGAGACAGTGGAAGTAAGTCATTTCGATATCTACCCAATTACGCTCTAAAACGTTATGGTGGGAGGAATGTAAGAATAGGCTAATTTTGATGTCAAACAATTTTGAGCATTCCTTCCGGAGATAATTTAGATAGGCTATGCCACTTTCAAACTTCCGATATTCAGCAACAATCGGTCGGGAGTTATTTTTAGAAGCGATAGTGATCAATGGATCTTCATACTGATAATTATTTTGGACAAGCATCATGAATACCTTTATTAGGTAGAATTCCATGAAATCTTTATAGCTGGTCTTTAGACCATGGGCAAGATCAAAACCATTTCCAATCAAGATAAGTCTATTCACGTAATTAGATTTTGTATAGTGAAATTAGCATTTTTAGCTGAATTACTTTAATTTAAAAAAGGAATTAAACAGATTGAATAAATATCAAATATGCCCGTCGTTAAACATTTGCTTTTCTAATTTCTGTTATATAACTTAGTAATAGCCAAACAAACTATAAACCAATAAATTACCTCTCATGATAGACCTGCTTAGCAACGAACGCCTCGTTGCCAGTATCGACAACGACAAAGTTCTTTTGACCAACCAGCGTTTACAACTGGTGTCTGGTGGTAATTTTCGTATCATTAATCTCAATCAAATCTCTTTTATAGAAGTAGAGATTAAATATAACTATGTCACTTTAGTTGCTGCAGTAATATTTCTTATAGGAGGATTTATTATGGACGGACAAGAAGGCGGTATTGTAGGCATTGTACTATTTCTAATACTGATGGTCTTACATCTTTTCTTACCAACTAAAAATATGTTAGTGCGTTCTTCTGGTGGTACTATCTCTCATAGGGTAAACGGTATTAGAAATGCTGATGTCCATCGCTTTATTTTCTTGGTGCAGGAACAGATGAATAGAGCAAAGTAATTTTTTGAATTGAATTCAACAAGTTAGAAACATAAAGAACTTATCGGTCTCCAATTGATTCCAAAGCACAATCTCTGTTAATAAACAGCCTCAAGACAAAAAGTTAACTATAAACTAAATGAGAAAACATATGTTTCCGATATTTTTAGCAATATTAGCAGCCATCGCCACAATAGGAGGAGCTATTTGGCAAGCTATTGAAAAAAATGAAGCTGATAGAAAAGCTGATGCAAATCAATTGAAAGCAGATAAAAGCCAAGCGGAGGCTATTGAATATTTGAAGCAACTAAATGCTAAAAATGCTGAAATACAAGAACTGCAAAAGCTTAATATCTCTAAAGCTGAGAAAATTATAAAAGATCAGAACGAGACTTTTAAGCATGTAACAGGAGATGGTGTCCCAGAAGTTTGGATCGGTGGTAGCAAGACCGATAAATACCTAATATCCGCTCATAATACATCTAATTATCCTCTATATGATCTTCAAATCGATCAAATTGATTTAAGCGAATTAGTAAAACAACCATTGATTGCTGTTGGCAGTGTTGATCATTTCGATGATGCAGTATTAGAATCTTTGACAGTTCCGTTCGTAAGTGCGACTGTAATGCCTCCAAAAACACAAATAGACATTCCTATTAAACTGTTTAAGAAAAAAGAGATGGACTTTGTTATGTACAAAATACATACTAGGCATGGCTTATTCTTCCAATATTGTGCTATTCTAAATATTCCAAAACACAACCGGATTAGCTTTAAATTTGTTATTTTCAAATGGGTTGATGGGAAATATATTGAGGTTGCAAGTAATACCGATACAAATAGCAAGGAGTTCTTATCGAAGAATTGCCCATATTATAAAAAGGAGATCAAAGTGGAGGATATTCGAAAAGTGGCCACCTATTTCTTTACAAAGTGGCCACTTTTATCAGCTTAAGGTGTCCAGTTGAATTCGCACTAAAGTGTGCAGTCGGCTGATTTTAAGCAGATTTTAGGGGTGTT
>NZ_SSHJ01000001.1 GCF_005925345.1 Pedobacter ureilyticus | reverse complement strand
TTTATCGTTAAGGCATTATTGCCGCCAACAAAATAATGTAAAGTAGAAATGAAGTTAAACCGCTGAATTTTAGAAGTTCAGCGGCTTTTATAATATGACTTTACATAATCTATTACTTTCCATAACCATTGCCTAACGCTCCTGCGGTTTCATAGAGAATGCCCTCACCACCGCCTACAATAGCATCAAAGAAATTAAAGGCTTCACGGTTTTGTACAATGTGGTAATCCTTGCCAACCACGCCCAATACGGCATTGTTATCGGTGCGGATGTTGGCGAAATAGTTAGGTACTTGTAATTCGCTACTGCCTATCTCTATGCTGTTGGTGGTTTCGATAATGCCCGAACCTTTTGTAAATAGTGGGGATTTTACGACTTCGTAATCTAACCCTGCGTGTTTGATAGCTTCCTCGCTTGTCGGGTACTGTTCTACGATTTGCCCCAAACCATGCCACGCTTTTTGTTGTACACTAAAAAATGAATAACGTCCTGTTCTCTCGTTGAAATTGATATTATGTGCCATAATGCTTAAAATTTGATGTGAAAAAAATGATTGAATACTCGTTGTTAAAATGGGAGGTCGTCTTCTGTCGTGTTATTGTTTGTGCCTGTGGTAGTTAGTACCGTTTCCTTTTTTTTGCTACCTCCGTGCAATTTGATTTGTGAGGTATGGAAATTCAGACCTGCTCTTGGCTCTCCGTCATTACCTGTCCACGCTCTGGTACTTACTCGTCCCGATAGTTCTACCAAAGTGCCTTTTGTAAGTAGCTTGGCTACATTCGGGGTTATCCAATAGGAGCAGTCGAAATAGGTTGTTTGCTCAATGCGTTCGCCCTGTTTGTTACGGTAGCTGTCGTTGGTCGCTACTGAAAAATTTACTACTTGTTTGTCCTGTGACGTTGTGCGTACTTCCGCATCTCTTGTCAGTCTTCCTGTAATGTTCATGATTTCTACTTTTTTGCGTTATTAATTTTGTTCTGATTTTTCCCTTGATTTATTCGGCAATGAGAGGAGGTGCTGAAGTTTCGTTTCACTCTTTTGCCATTTTCAATGCTGTATTTTTTCATTTCTGACATTTTTTTTATTCGTCTAAAGAGCCGGAGTATGCTTTGTTTCGTTTCACGAGCATAAAAAGGTTAGTGTTTAGCAGGAACAAGGTTTTGTCAAAAAAATACGACCCGAATGGGTGGAGATTTTTTTGCAAATCTGGAAGGCACGACCTTGTTCCTGCGTTAAGAACACGGAAATACCTTTGCTCTTGAAATGGAACAAAACAGCATATCGGTTCTTGAATAAAAATCATGTGGAAGCACGTGAAAAAGGCATTGAGTAAATGGCCTTGTGATTACAAAACCTGCAATTACATTTTGCAGAATTTATAAATTTGGAGTTTAGTATCTTAAAGTATTGTGGCTTTTGGAAGCCACGTAAACGGTACTGAAAAATATTTATTGAGGATATATTAGGAGTTTTTCAGTATGGTTTATTAACTCATCCTGCCAAAGCTCTTTTATTGCATGGGATGGGCGCTGGAGCAATAAATGTGCTTTGAAGATTAGTATAGGCTAAAAAAAGCCGAGGATTATTTACCTCGGCTATCTGTATAATATTATATGCAATTTATTTGGTGACATTGAAAAGTTTAGCCATATAAGCTACGGTAAATTCAAAAACCTGCTGTTTTGAGTATTTAATTAAGTTATTGTCATCACCATTGATAAGACTCTGGATATACCTTTCTTTTTGTAGCACCGGAGCGTCGACACCAAATAGCTTTCTCCAGAACATATCAAACATATCTCGGTAGTATTGTATTGTTTTCTTAACCTTTTCATTGACGATTACCGTATTGAGAAAAACCTTTCTTTCTGCATTGTCAAATATTTTAAAAGCAAAAGATTCTTCGTTGATGTTTATAGCAGAGACAAAAGTTTCTTGTTCATTTAGTCCATGGAAAGGTAGAAATTTTATTGCATCTTCATTCTCGTAAACCTGTATAACAAAATCATTCATGAAGACAATAAAAGGGTTTTTATCATCAGTAAATCCAATGTAGTTTTCTGTATATATCGCGTTTCCTCCAAGAGTTTGGAGATGTGTCACCGAAAGGGGGATGGATGTGTCACCATTTTTTTGGAGGATACTGTGACGTAACTTCTCCTTAAACTCAGGTGAAAACGCCAAAATATCTTCACAGACTGCACTTCTGTACAACTGTATGTGAAAGAAGTTACGAATTGTAACAACATCAGCTTCGCTCACTATTTTGAGACCTGAAAGATCTGCTTGTCGGAAGTGTGGTAGTATGTTTTGAATAAATGGTGTTTCAATATCTGTAAACAGGTTTTCGCAATCACTACAAAATACGTAATCCACTGAAAATGGAATGGATTTCGCATTTTCAATTTCTTCCTCTGTTGGTTTTCTTCCAATTGTAGTCTCGAGGGTCAGCTCATCAAGACGTTGGAAATTAAAGTCTATAAATGGATTGGTATTATCCAGAGCAAAATATAATCCTTTCTCGCGTTCATTACTACCTTCTATGTTAAGACAGGTGCGGATAATTGCATCAGTAAGATAGTGAGTATTCTTTTTGTTTGCTTCGCGTTCAAGACACAGTTTACATAAAGACATAGTTTTTTTGTTTAAAGAATTGTTGTAAGTAAATTTAAAAAAAAGAATTTTATTAAAAGCACCCAGCTTCTCGAAACAAACAAAGCAGGAAATCATCCTGCTTTGTTTAGTAAGCAATAATTCTAAACGAGAACTTCTTTCTCCATTTCTGCAAATGATGCTTCCATTCCAGCAAATTTATGCGATACCAAATCCATATCTTTACTTATTTTCTGGCTTGTAATTTTAGCATAAATCTGTGTGGTAGAAATATTTTTATGCCCCATCATTTTACTAAGGCTTTCAAGTGGTACGCCTTCAGTCAAAAACATTGTTCCAAATGTGTGTCTTGCGGTGTGAAAGGTTACTTTTTGTTCTGTAACAATACCTAATTCTTGAATTAGTTTGTCTATATGGCTGTTACAAATTTTGTTTGTAGGAACAGGAAAAATAGAATCATTTCGGGTGGTACCTTTATATTTTTCAATAATTCGTTTGGGTATTTCCATAAGCCTTACATTAGAAGCAACATCAGATTTCTGTCTTCGGCTTATAATCCAATCGTGACCATCAAAAAAGGATTGTATGTTAGTACTTTTAAGTTGTTTAATATCTATGTAAGATAGTCCTGTAAAACAGCTGAATACAAAAAGATCCTTTACAATTTCATAATTTTGTTTTGAAGGATTGTGTAATAACAGGGATTCAACGTTTTCCTTAAGTAAATAGCTACGGTCATTTTCCTTCATCGATATTTCATAATCTTCAAAAGGATTTTTCCTGATAAGACCGTTTTTGACAGCTATTTCCGCAACACGATAGAGTGGCATAGTATATACCCAAACAGTATTGTGTGTGCACTTTTTGTCTATTCGAAGGAAGAAATCAAACTCTCTGATAAAATCACACGTCAATTCCCTGAACGCCATGTCATCACGATGATACCTGCTTTTGATAAATTCAGCAACGTGGTTATAGACAATTTTGTACTTGTAGTAGGTACTTTCGGAGCGTTCTCCTTGTACTACCATTTTCCCAAAATCATCATTGTTCTTTTTAAATACTTTCAGCAAGGAATCTTCCATAATACCAACACCGAGAAATGCAAGTTTCAGCTTTTGTGCCGTTACAAAACCCTCGTGTTTCAGCATATCTTCATAAAGGGTATCGATACGTGCCCTTATATTATCCAATTTTTGGTTAATACCTAGTGCTTTTGCACTCTTACCTTCAACTCTTCCATACTTTAAATCCCAATTCTTTGGATTGATCTCTAACTTTGTTCCTAAAGTCTTAGGTGTTCCATCAATAGTAATACGTGCCATAATCGGGGCATTACCGTTCTTTTTCGGCTCGTTCTTTTTCAGGTAGAAAAGTAATTTGAACGTAGATTTTTTTGTCTGCTCCATAACTCAAATGTTTAATGTTTAAAATTAAATTGTATTGAGTTACAAGGGAATATGAAAAATAGGGCAAAACACTGAAATATAACCTGTTACATCTTTGATTACCTTTGCTAATCGGTAACGAATTAGTAACCTATCTTTGTATTTTTAAGACCAAAACCTATCAGACACCGAGTTCCAAACTAAGACTACTGTTTTATAAAGCATTGTATATAAACGGTTTTAACCGTTTTGCTTATTTTTGCTTTATACTAATCTTTTTTATGTAAAAAATAACTAAATGATTTGCTGAACCAAAAATTATTGTGTTATTTTGTACTGTAATAATTAAAATTACAGAATGAACAATAGCAGGTTTGCCATTTCTTTACATATTTTAGTTTTGCTAGAAAAAGCAAATGGAGAACTGCTGTCTTCTGATTATATGGCTGGTAGTATCAATATCAACCCTGTTTTGGTAAGAAAAGAATTGATTAACCTACGAGAGCATGGTTTTGTGATGAGCAAAGAAGGGAAGAATGGTGGAGCGACGTTGGCTAAAGCGGCAAATCAAATTAAACTTGGGGCAATTTACCAAAGCGTAAAAGGAAATTATCTTTTAGGTAGCCATAAGAATGATCCGAATCCACTTTGTGAAGTTGGGCGAGATATTAATAAGCACTTAGCCAATTTATATGAGGAAACAGAAAGGCGTTTGGTAAGTGAATTGGATAAGCAAACACTGGCAGATTTTAGCGCCAGATTTGAATAGCTTTTTTTTAGTTAAAACTGTAATAAAAATAGTTACAAATTAAAATGAATTATCCATAATCAAATCACAATAACCAAAGAAGTTAAGCCTAGAATAAATAATTATAACAATTAACAATTAACAATTAACAATTAACAATTAACAATTAACAATTAACAATTAACAATTAACAATTAACAATTAACCATTAAGATGATATGAAAGTAGCAGTAATAGGAGCCACAGGCTTTGTAGGACAAAATTTAGTAAACGAATTGGCTAATCGTGGCCATGAAGTTTTAGCCATTGCAAGAAACACGGATAAAGTGGCGGCAAGAGAAAACGTAAAAGCGGTAAGTGTAGATGTGCTAGATCAAGCCGCATTAGCAAGTGCAATTAAGGGTTGCGATGTGGTAGTAAGTGCGTTTAATCCGGGTTGGACTAACCCCAACATTTTTGAAGATTTCATTAAAGGGGCGGAAGCAATCCAAGCTGGTGTAAAAGCTTCAGATGTAAACAGATTGATTGTGATTGGTGGCGCCGGAAGTTTGTTTATTGATGGTAATCAATTGGTAGATGGACCAACCTTCCCAGCAGAAATTAAACCTGGAGCAACTGCTGCCAGAGATTATCTCAACACTTTGAAAGAAGAAAAAGAATTGAATTGGACTTTCTTCAGCCCTGCAATTGAGATGCATCCTGGTATCACCATTGGTCGTACTGGGAAATATCGTTTAGGATTGGAAAATCCAGTTTTTGATGAGGCAGGCAAATGTGTGCTTTCTGTAGAAGATTTAGCTATCGTAATTGCTGATGAAGTAGAAAGTAACAAGCATCCACGTCAGCGTTTTACGGCAGCTTATTAGTATTTCCTAGTTCATAATTTTACGAAAAGCAGGGTAGGTGCCAAAGTGTTGGTGCAACCCCTGTTTTCTTTGATACACTTTAATACCCTTTGCTATCAATTCAAACAGTAGCTTTTACTCGGTATTCTTTCGATATTTTGTCAATTCTATAACAGATTTTGAAAATTATATAAAAACCTATCTAACTTTTTGTTCATCTTTGTTGGGCAATGAAGAAATTCTTTTTAACACTTTTGGCATTTTTCTATCTGGCAGTAGCCAGTGGAGCCGGAGTGAATCTTCATTACTGCATGGGCGAACTTGTAGATTGGAGTTTAACCGATAGCGAAAAACATGCTTGTGATTTCTGTGGGATGGAAAAAAAGGAATCTTCCGAGAAATCTTGTTGTAAAGATGTACAACACCAAGCTAAGGTAGATCAGGCTCAAAAAGCAAGTACACAGGTTTACAAGTTCGAGCAATCGGTTTTTGTAATTCCTCAGCTAAATCCTTTGGAAAGTTATCTTTTCCCAGTTACCAAAATTATTTCGCAAGAGGCGAGAAGTAATGCGCCTCCAATAGGGAAACGGACCCCTATTTTTATCAAAAACTGTACTTACAGAATATAATACCCTCTTTCTTTCGAAAACGTAATGCCTTTCATTATGTCGTCATTCCCGCGTAGGCGGGAATCCTAATGCGTACGCTTTACGATTCCCAATCGAGTTGGGAATGACGATAGAACAACGTTTCGAACAAATCCAACCGGCTTTTAGCCAAAACAATCCAAATCTTATTTATTTAACCCCTTGCTAGCGAGAATTGCTTTGCATAAACTCTTGCTATCAATAAAACTAAAATTATTATGAAATCATTAAAAATGATTGCTGTTGTAGCATTCACTATGTTAGGCACTGCAGCTTTTGCACAAACAAAAACAGACAAAATTAAAGTATTAGGTAACTGCGGTATGTGTAAAAAACGTATCGAAACTGGTTTGAAAGATGCTGCAATTACCAGTGCTACTTGGGATAAAGACAATAAGTTTTTAACGGTAAGCTATGACAGTTCTAAAATCACCAATGCTACAATTCAACAAAAAATAGCTGGTTTAGGTCACGATACACCGAAGGCTAAAGCTAAAAATGAGGTTTACGATAAGCTGCCAAGCTGCTGCAAATACGATCGTACTGGTAAAACGGTAAAAGCGCACTAGCACCGTCTGTCGTTATTCCCAACTCGATTAGGAATCTTAAAGTATTTGTAATTGCTGTTGCTTTAAGATTCCCGCCTACGCGGGAATGACGGCTTGACTAGAAGAAAGAAAAGAAAGAGGGTAATAATTTTCAAATGGTACATCAAATTATTGACTGGTCTATGCGCAACCGATTTATCGTGTTGGTGTTGGCCATCGGGATATTTGTTTGGGGCATTTTTGCGGTAAAGAAAAATCCGATAGATGCTATTCCAGACTTGTCCGAAAACCAGGTAATTGTGTTCACAGAGTGGATGGGACGTTCGCCTCAATTGATAGAGGATCAGATTACCTATCCGTTGGTAACCAATTTACAAGGTATTCCTAAAATTAAATATGTGCGTGGTTCTTCCATGTTCGGCATGAGCTTCATCTATGTCATTTTTGAGGATGATGTAGATGTGTATTGGGCTAGAGAACGAGTGCTGGAACGAATTAGCACAATTTCGAAAACATTGCCAGATGGCGCTACGCCACAGCTTGGGCCAGATGGTACAGGAGTTGGACACGTATTGTGGTACACTTTAGATGCGCCAGATACAGACTTGGGCGAACAACGTGCCATACAAGATTGGTATGTGAAATTTGCTTTGCAGAATGTGCCAGGTGTAAGTGAGATAGCTTCCTTTGGTGGTTTCCAAAAACAATATCAAATTGCGATAGATCCGAATAAGCTGTTGTTTTACAAACTTACCGTGCCTCAGGTTATTTCGGCAGTGAGAAGTAACAACAATGAAGCTGGCGGACGGAAGTTCGAAATGAGTGATATTGGTTACATCATCAAAACCTCGGGCTATTTAAAATCGATAGACGAAATCGCCAGCATTCCTATTAAAAATCAGAATGGTACGCCTATTCGCATTGCGGATGTGGCTACCGTACAAATGACCGGCGAAACTCGTTTGGGGATTTTTGATCAAGATGGCGAAGGCGAACGTGTAGGTGGAATTGTGGTAATGCGCTATGGCGAAAATGCTGCAGAGGTAATTGATAAGGTAAAAGCTAAAATGACTGAAGTAGCAAAAGGTTTGCCTAAAGGAGTGAAATTCGATATTGTTTACGATCGTGGCGAGCTGATAAAAGAGTCGGTAGATTCGATTAAGCATACCTTAATTGAAGAAATGATTGTGGTCTCATTAATCGTGATTATTTTCTTGTTTCACTGGCGTAGTGCGGTAAGTATCATCATCCAAATTCCAATTACCATAGCGGCAAGTTTCATTTTGTTAAATGCTTTCGGCATTAGTTCAAATATCATGTCATTAACGGGCATTGCACTGGCTATTGGTGTAATTGTAGACAATGGAATTATCATGAGCGAGAATGCATACAAGCATTTGTCGGAACGGTATGAACAGGTGGTTGGCAATGGAAAATCACAGTAGAGACGCAATATTTTGCGTCTATGCGATATGAATGAAGGAAGCGGTAATAGAGACGCAATATTTTGCGCCTGTAGCACGAATGGAATGGAAAATAAAAGGATTTAGGGATAGGGACGCAATATTTTGCGTCTGTACTGGGGAGAATTAATTAAAATTAAAAATTATAAAGCCGATGAAAAATTGGTTAAAAAATAAATTTCGCAAAGAACCAGAATGGATTAGCGAAGAAGAACGGTTGGCAATTATCACCAAATCGAGCAAACAGGTATCGAGAGGGGTGTTTTTTGCTACTGTAATCATCATTACCTCGTTTTTGCCGGTATTTATGCTTACCGGGCAAGAGGGCAAGCTATTCCACCCGTTAGCTTATACTAAAACGTTCATCATGATTGTGGATGCCTTGTTGGTGATTACTTTGGCACCGGTGTTGATTTCCTTTTTTATGAAGGGAAAATTTAAGCCAGATAGTTCCAATCCGGTGAATAGATTTTTGGAACGAGTGTACGAACCTGTCATTAGAAAAGTGCTAAAATGGCGTAAAACAACCATAGCTATTAATGTAGTAGCATTACTGATTACTATTCCCTTATTGAAAAATTTGGGTACAGAATTTATCCCTCCGTTGGATGAGCAAAGTATTTTGTTTATGCCAGTAACTTTGCCAGATGTATCTAACGCGGAGGCGAAACGGATTTTACAGGTACAAGATAAAATCATTAAATCGGTACCAGAGGTAGATAAAGTATTGGGGAAAGCAGGTAGGGCGAGTACGGCAACGGATAATTCGCCGATTAGCATGATTGAAACGATTATTACGCTGAAACCAAAAAGTGAATGGCGTGAGGGAGTTACCAAAAAAGATATCATTACCGAATTGGATGCGAAATTGCAAATTCCGGGAGTGGTAAACGGTTGGACACAGCCCATCATCAATCGTATCAATATGCTGGCAACCGGTATTCGTACCGATGTGGGGATTAAAGTTTTTGGACAAAATTTAGATACCATTGCTGCGGTTTCGGAGAAAGTAAAAGCTGCTTTGGAAGGTACTGCTGGCGTGAGCGATTTGTTTGTGGAGCCTATTACTGGTGGAAAATATCTGGCAGTAAATATTAAACGAGAAGAACTAGCTCGCTACGGCTTAAACATTGATGATGTAAATCAGGTGGTGGAAACTGCTTTAGGTGGCGCAAACATTGGCAATACGATTGAAGGTCGACAGCGTTTTTCGATCAGTGTGCGTTTAGCGCAAGAGTACCGTAATAGCGTAGAGCAAATCCAGCGTATTCCGTTGCAATCTCAGGGTTTTGGTGAAATTCCTCTGTCTGCAGTGGCCGATGTCAAGTTTGAAGACGGCCCACCAATGATTAGCTCTGACAATGCGATTTTGCGTGGAGCGGTAATGTTTAACGTTCGTGATCGGGATTTGGGAAGTACGGTAAAAGAAGCAATGGAGCAATTGAATAAAGAAGATGGCATTTTACCTGAGGGATATTTTCTGGAGTGGAGCGGTCAGTACGAAAATTTAATTAGAGGTCAACAAACCTTGATGTGGATAGCACCAGTGGTTTTAGTGATTATTTTCTTCTCACTTTACTTCGCTTTCCATTCTATCAGAGAAGCTTTTTTAAGCTTAATTACAGTGCCGTTTGCTTTGATTGGCGGCGCTTACATGATTTACTTTTGGGGCGTTAACCTTTCTGTAGGTGTGGCAGTAGGTTTCATCGCTTTATTTGGAATTGCGGTAGAAACAGGAATTGTAATGGTGATTTATTTGAACGATGCGATGCAAAATTTAATCAAGCTTAAAGGCAATTCGAGAGAAACCATTACTAGAGATGATTTACGAGAATATGTGATTTACGGCGCAGCGAAACGCTTAAGGCCAAAATTGATGACGGTTTGCGTATCGTTGTTTGGTTTGGTGCCTGTGTTATGGGCCTCTGGAGTAGGGGTTGACGTAATGCAGCCTATTGTGCTACCCATGATTGGTGGTGTATTGACATCTTCAACTCACATTTTATTGGTTACGCCACTCATCTTTTTAATGTCTAAAGAATACGAATTGAAAAAATACGGAAAATTGGAGGTGCACGATGTACAGCATTAAAGCCAAATTCTCCCGACTTAACCTCGGAATCTCTTCCCAAGGGGGAAACGAAAATAGTGGTAATACTGAGGATATTACTTTACTTCGGTTCGTCATTTCGACGAGGAACGAGGAGAAATCTAGCGGGCGGAAAATTCGGCGTGAGATTTTACTTCGTATAGCTTTCGGTTCTCACTTCACTATGTTTCGTTTCGAAATGACGCATTTTTGGACATTTCTGCTAAGTAACAGATTCGCCTTTTTGCTCGTAGGAGCGATACTGTTGCCTGTGCTTACTACAGCCCAAACCCGTGTACTATCGCTCGATACCATCCTAAATCGCATCGACCAGAATAACTTACTCCTTAAATCTTATGGTTTAAAGGCCGAAAGTTACCAATACAATGCCAAAGCAGCTACTGCTTGGATGGCGCCAATGGTAGGTGTGGGAACTTTTATGACACCTTATCCTGGGCAAATGATCATGGATGGACGAGACAAAGGTTCGTTGATGTTTCAAGTAGAACAGGATATCCCTAACTATGGCAAGCTGAATGCGCAAAAAAAGTTCATCGAATCGAAAGCGAAAATAGAAAGAGCCACTAGAGAAGTGACTTTGAATGACTTTAAAACACAGGCAAAGAAGTTGTATTATGCTTGGTTGATAGCGCAGCAAAAACTGAAAGTGCTTGAGAAAAGCTCCCAAATTATGCAGATCATGAATAAGATTGAGGAAATAAGGTATCCTTTTAACCAGTCGAAATTGGGGAGCGTTTTTCAGACATCAGCGAAGCTAGAAGAAACAAAAAACATGAAACGCATGCAGGAAGGAGAGATTGGTAAAGCGAAAGCTTGGTTAAATAGCATGATGAACAGGCAAGGCAATGCCGATTTTAAAATTGATAGCAACTACATTCCTCAATTTGTAGCGGCAGCAGCTTTGGACACAGCAAGTTTAGCGATGGCTCGAAAAGACGTAGCCAAGATGGATTACAATATCCAATCGATGAACTTGAATATTGATGCAATGAAAAGACAAAGTCGTCCAGATTTTAGAATTCGGTTCGATCACATGTCGCCTTTGGGCAGCGGCATGCCGAAGGCCTTTAGCGCAATGGGAATGGTGAGTATTCCAATTGCGCCTTGGGCATCGAAAATGTATAAATCTGAAGTGAAAGGAATGCAATACGAAGTGGAAGCCATGCAAATGGAAAAAGCTGCGATGCTGCAGGAAACGCAGGGAATGTTGTACGGAATGCAGTATCAGATCAAGACAATGCAACAGCAGATTGCTGCAATGGAGCAAAAAATCATTCCAACATTACAAAAAACATTAGATGTAAATGTGCTGGGCTACCGTGAAAATAAACTGCAATTGCCGGAAGTAATTGCCTCGTGGGAAGCGTTAAACATGATGCAGAACAATGTACTAGATGAGAAATTGAAACTTTACTTAATGATCGCAGATTATGAAAAGGAATTGTATAGGTAGAGCCCCTCTCTGCCCGTTGGGCATCTCTCCCCAAAGGGGAGAGAATAGCAATAATCGTCATTTCGACTGGAGCGCAGCGGAATGGAGAAATCTTTTAAATCGGCTTTCAATATTCAAAGATTTCTCGGCTGTACTCGAAATGACGAACGTGGAAAAGGTACTGCAAAGTCTACTGATACTAGTAACAGTGCTATTCCTCGCATCTTGCCAAACCAAACCCCAAAAAGATCATCATGATATTGGAAAAGTAGAGGTAGATTCAAGTCTTAAAGCTTTAATTGCTCCTTCAAATGAACAGGTAGTAGCTAAAACAGCCGTGGTTAAGGCGAGTTACGAGACCAAAATCTTCACTGCCGAGGTACAAGGTATTGTAAATTATGATAATCGTAGCCAAACCAGTATCGCCAGTAGAGTTGGTGGCCGTTTGGAAAAGCTGTACATCAAATACAATTATCAACCTGTTAAAAAAGGACAGTTGCTATTTGAAATTTATGCTCCAGATTTGGCTGCGGCACAACAAGAGTTGATTTATCTCTCGCAAAGTGCTGGTGATGAGCATTTGTTGGCACAGGCTAAACAAAGATTGCTGTTGCTGGGCATGAGCAACCAAACCATCCAACAGGTGTTGCAAAGTAAGAAAGTGAACTATCGTATTCCAATTTACAGTCCAGTAGAAGGTTATATTTTGGAAAAAACTTTAGCTAATAACAATGCTGCTCTAACTGCGTCAAGTAGCGAGAGTGGTAGTGATGGTATGTCGGGAATGAGTGGCGGCAGTGGCAATGCTACAGCAAGTGCAGCGCCGGCTCCTAAAGTAGATAATTCGCCAATGATGATAAGGGAAGGACAGTACGTAAATGCAGGGCAAAGCATTTTTACGATTTATAAAGCTGATCAATTACTTGCAGAATTTGCTTTGAAACCTAGTCTTGGAACTTTGGTTAAAAAAGGAAGCAAGCTAGCTTTTTATAAAACTGCTGATAAAGAAGATAGCTTTCAGACATCGACTATCGGATTAATACAACCGATGATTAAAGCTGGAGAAAATTTCACCGTTGCTAGAGTTTACCTCAACAAAGGAAGGTTTAAAGCAGGTGAAATTTTAACGGCGAAAATTCCGGTGTTGGTATCTCAAAGTTATTGGTTGCCAGAAACCTCAGTAGTTAGTATTGGTGCTCAAAGTGTGGCTTTCAAAAAAGAAAATGGCGTGTTTGTAAGTATGAACTTAAATACCGGCTTACGCATGAACGGAATGGTACAGGTTAAAGAGGATATTGCTAATGTAGTGTTTGCTAAAAATGCCGCTTACTTGGTCGACAGTGAAAGCTTTATAAAAGTTGAAAGTGAAAAGTAAAAAGTTAAAAGGCTTGGCAGTAAGTTACCCAAAAGCGGATGCTGACCTGTAGCGAAGCGAAAAGCTACGAAGTAAAATAAATTCAGCATGACGAACCGTCGATAGACCGTCACCCTGACCATGCAATAGCTGCGAAGCAAATTTATTTCAGGGACAGTTTTACAAAAAAAATATCTATGTATCCCGAAAATCGGGACAAGTACTGTGGCATAAAAAAATACAAATGAAAAGAATTAAACATAGCGTAATCATCCTACTTCTCTTTAGTATAATCTCTGGAATTGTAGGATGTAGGGGAGAGCAAAAAGCTGACGATAAAGTAGCTGAGAAAACTCAGCAAACCTTTACTTGCCCAATGCATCCGCAGGTAATTAAGCACGAGATGGGTACTTGTCCAATTTGTGCAATGGATTTGGTGCCTTTCGAGAAAAATAGCGACGATAAAAGTATCAAGCTTGATGCGCAAAGGCAATTGCTAGCCAATATCAAAACTATCCGTATTGGTGATGCAGGAAATGAAGGGATCTCCAATCAAAGTGTGTTGAATGGCAGATTAGTGGTTGATCCTCAACAAAGCAATTACATCTCGGCAAAGATTGCAGGTAGAGTAGAAGAATTGTTTGTAAGAGAAACAGGTGTAGCAATTAGCAAAGGGCAGCCATTGTACAGGCTATATTCTGAGCAGTTGGCTACTTTGCAGCAAGAATATCTGATGGCTTTGGCGCAACAAAAGCAATTTGCGGGCGATACTCCCACAGCTATCGGAGTGGAGCAAAAATTGGTTTCGTCGGCAAAGGAGAAATTACTGTTGTACGGACAAACTGAAGCGCAATTGCAAAAGCTGAGCAAAACGCAACAGAAAAATCCTTACGTAACGGTATTTGCTACCCAAAGCGGAACTGTTGCCGAATTGAGCATTACCCAAGGGCAATATGTAGCAGAAGGTAGCCCAATTATGCGATTGGAAGGTTACGGGAAATTATGGGTAGAAGCAGATGTTTATCCAAACGAAATGAAACAGATTAAACAAGGTCAAGCTTTGAAGGTGGTGGTGAATGGTTGGGAAGATCAAGCGCAAACGATGAAAGTTGATTTTATTAATCCATCGTTACAAGCAGGCACACAACTTACCCAAATTAGAGGGAGTATCACAAATCCAAATAGACAATGGCAGCCTGGTTTGCAGGTAGAGGTGATGTTGGCACCGCAAGGCGCTAGTGGCGGAATGGTTTTACCTGTAGATGCTGTAATTCGTGATGGTAAAGGTCAACACGTTTGGATTAAAACTGGGAAAGATAGTTTTGAACCAATGCAAGTAAGTGTTGGCAAAGCAAATGGATATAGCATCAATATTACTTCTGGTATTGCCACCGGCGACGAAGTGGTAGTAACTGGCGCATATTTGCTTTATAGTGAGTATATATTGAAAAGAGGGAAGCATCCTTTGGGTTAGCTCTGCCGTCATCCCAAATTTAGTCTGGGATCTTAAAGCGTTAGATACTAATTAACGTGAGTTTTGGATCTGGATTCGTCATTTCGACCGCAGCGAAGCGAGTGTAGAAATCTTTAGAGGGATAATTTCTCATAAATGACCCAAAGATTTCTAGACTACGCTCGAAATGACGACCATTCCTAATACAAATAGAAGTATAAGCTACTGATAAACAAGTGCAAACACCCAAAATTCACGTTAATTAAGCTTACGATTATAAAAGAACGAAAAACAATAATGAAAAATACAATCTTATTAATTGCAATAGCAACAATCTTTGTTGCTTGCAATAACCAAAAAGTAGAAAAAAAAAAAGCAGCGGTTATTAAAGAAACATTCGCGGTAGAAACTTCAAATGAAGTATCATTAAAAAACGATCAATTAAATGCGGTTTATCAACAATATTTATTGCTGAGCGATGCCTTAGTTAATGCTGATTTGGCTACAGCAAGAGAAACAAGTATGGCTTTGGAGTTAGGGGCTAGCGCATTACCTGACGGAGAGAAACTTACAGGTTTAGCTACAAAAATTGCTGCTGCTACTGATATTGAGGTGCAACGTACCCTATTCTCTAGTCTGAGTAATGAGATGATCGCCAAAGTAAAAGCAATTGGTTTGCAATCAGGAGAAGTTTACATAGAATACTGCCCAATGGCTATGAATGACAAAGGAGCTTCTTGGCTAAGTAACCAAAAGATAGTTAGAAATCCATATTATGGCAATAGCATGTTAGATTGCGGAGAGATCAAAGAAACTTTGAAGTAAGAATTTTGGCCGTCATTGCGAGGTACGAAGCAATCTTAAAGCAAATCTGAGATTGCTTCGTACCTCGCAATGACGATTTTTTGAATGTTACTAAATCTTCCACTTAAACAACCATTTGGCCAACTCATTTGTAGCCAAAAGCGGTAATGTAATGTTATTATGATCTAAACTTTCGTAAATCGTAAAGCGAGCTTTTTTATTTTCTTTTAATTGTTCAAATAGTTTCTTACTACCGTTAAAAGGGTTTTCATCGTCTTTTCTACCGTGAATTAACCAAATGGGTTTGTGCTTTATATTTTGAAGGTTCGAAATATCTGGAACTCCGGCAACGGCAATCATCGCCGCAAACCAATCCGGTTTTGCACTCATTAAATGCTGAGCCGTAGAGCCTCCCATAGAATAGCCAATCAAATAAATTCTTTTTGTATCTACCGACGGATTTTCTTTAAAGCTATCTATCAATCTTAGTAATATTTGCAAGTTTGCTTGTGGTGTGGCTGTCAAAATTTTGAGCTTGTCGTGCTCAGCATAAATTGTAGGCCTAGTTTCAAACTGTGGAGCCAGTACAAAAGCCGGAAACTGATCTCTCATCTGCTCTCTTAGCCACGTTCTTGTCAATGGTTCTAGCTGGCTTTCATTGTTGGTGCCAAGTCTACTAGAATTATGTAGCGCTATAATTAGAGGATATTTTGTTCCTAATTTCTGATTTTTTGGAGCTAATAGCCTATATGGCAATTTAGTGCCATTTGCTTCAAATACTTTTTTTGTAAAAGCTTCGGTGTTTAGGCTGTTAAGTTCTTTTCTAATTAATGAGAATTTAACGCTGTCAAACTTTGTGCTTTTAACTTCTATTTTTTGAGCACATAGCTTTACAGAGACTAAGCACAATAAAAAGTAGGTAAGTGTTAGTTTCTTCATACGATTTTGCGAATTACAAATATCGATGATAAAAGCCAATCAAAATAAATTACTTCACTTTTGTATAATGGGTTTCTACACCGTCTGCAGCAATTGGAGCGCCAGAGAATAGAATAAGTTTATTCCCTAATACTTTAATGAACTGTTTCGGTGCTTCTTCTCGGCCCTCAAATATAATTCTTGGGTCGTTGTTCCAGGATTTTTCATCGGTAATTTTATAGGTTCCCTGCTCAACTATTTCACCATCTCTCAAAAACTGAAAATTGGTTTCCGTTAATTTAAGTTGCCTGTTACCTATAACGGTTACTGTTGGTGCGTAACCACCTATCGAAGAGGTATATTTCCATGTTCCTATAAGTTTTTCATCCAAAGTTTTCTTTTTGCAAGAAAACATTATTGTTAGCAACAAAACGATACTAAAAGCTGATAAATGGTTTTTCATGTCTGTTAATTTATAACCCCTATACGTCTTTTTATTTAAAACGCTACAAATCAGCTATTTTATTTGAAACTTCTCCCGGTATTGAGTAGGGGTCATGCCTACGCTTTTTTTAAAAACCTTTCTAAAGGCTTTTGGGTCGTTATAGCCAGAGCTGTAAATAACTTCATTCATCTGCTGATTGGTTTTTTCCAGCAGTTTTTTAGCCGCCTCAATTCGCGTTTGCTGTAGGTATTCGATGGGCGTAATTCCTGTAATCTGTTTAAACCTGCGTACAATATTTCTACGACTTGATGGAATGTCCTTAATCAATTCTTCAATGGTGGCAGCATCTTGGTAATTTGCTTCAATTTTACTTTGTGCAATGGCCACTAACTCATCTGTATGGTCTTTTGAAGGATGAAAAGTACTGAAATAGGATTGGTTTTCACGATCCATGTCAATGGCAAAAACCTTAGCAATGCGGATAGCCATTTCTTTACCACAATATTCATGTACCAAGTGCAGTAAAAGATGGAAAGATGAAGTCGCTCCTCCGCTGGTATACAAACGGTCGTCTTGGGTAACAGTCTTATCCACCTTCAGTTTTACCAAGGGAAAAGCATTAGAAAAGCCATTGCTGGCGTCAACATGTGTGGTCGCAATCTTTCCGTTTAGCAAGCCACTAGCGCCCAATAAAAATGCTCCAGTGCAAAAACTCCCTAAACAAGCTCCTTTTTGGTATTGCGCAACCAAGCGCGGAATACAATTCATATTTGCCCTTAAAGAAGTTTGCATATCATCAGATGTAAAAGCAGGAATAAGAATAATTTGCATTACTGGTGCTTCTTTTAAAGAAGTAAGTTGATAGCCTAATGCTGTTTTGTTTTGTGCAATATTTTCATCACTGGCTAGCAAGTAAATTTCAAAAGGCTTTGGATTACCATTCGCTACCGAAAATTTATTTACGGTTTCAAATACTTCTAACACAGCGGCCACGCTCAACAGTTTATAATCTGTACTCAGCAGCAATCCTATTTTTTTCATCTAATTCTCTATTTTTTTAATGGCGATGAAGCTATCAAATTTTCGTTTTTTACGCTAAAATAAAACTGGGGTAATGAAGTTTGAAAATTAAGATGGTCTCATGTTTACATTTTGGTTAAACTAAGTTAGTAAATGTCTTGAATGCACCCAAACTTTGACATTTTTGATGGCTATATTTAAGTTAAATGTGCTGTAAATTAGTGTGATAAAAAAATAAAGCAATGGAAATTAAACCAGTAAGTAGTAGGATGTACGGTTTTATGGTGTTGTATGATATGCACACCAAGTATTACCACAATGTATTAGAAAGTATCAACGATGATGATGCAAAGCAACGTTTGGATACAAAAGCCAATCATATCAATTGGCTGGCAGGAAGTTTACTTCAGGAACGTTTTGAGTTGGCTAATCTACTTGGAGTTGATTTGAAATCTGGTGCAGACGAGTTATTTAAGCACCATCAAGGGATTAAGGATGATGCAAATTATCCAAAACTGAGCACTTACCAAGACCAATGGAATGCCATTTCACCTATTTTAAGAGAAAAACTTTTGAATGTTACCGAAGAAGAACTAGATAAGGTGATCGATTTTCCGGTAGAGCAAATGAGCTTTCCCTTGTTCGAAATGATAAGCTTCAACACCTATCGCGAAGCAAATTGCATTGGTCAGATTGCGCTTTGGCGTAGACTATTAGGTTATCCTGGAATGAAATATATGTAAAGTTATGGAAGATCATAATCAACTACTAGCAGAGCTGAATAACACCTTCTCCAATTTGGAGAGTGCAATACAGCGCTTTAATGAAAAAACGTTTAACCAAAAAACAGAGCCTAATACTTGGTCGGCAGGTATGGTTATGCAACATTTAATTTTGGCGGGCACAGGTTTAGACCAAGTACTGTTGGGCAGTACCAAGACCACTAGCGCTCCTGCCGATGAAAAAGTAGCCATTATTAAAAACATCTTTTTAAACTTCGATGAAAAATATAACTCGCCGCCATTTATTGAGCCTGCAGATGAAAGCTATGTAAAAGAAGAACAACTAGCTAAGTTGAAAAATATAGCCCATACGATAGCTGTTTTATTGCCAAATTTGGATCTTAGTTTAACCTGCCTCGACTTTGAGTTTCCAGGCATGGGCTATTTAACAAGATTAGAGCTTCTCAGTTTTTTGATTTACCATACCCAACGGCATACACATCAGCTAAACGAATTGGCAAATAATTTAAACCCATAAATATTTTGATGGAAGATTATAATACCACAATTGAACTAAATGCAAAAGCTAGCCAAGTTTTTGTTGCGTTAACTCAAAAAGTCCCACTCTGGTGGACCGAAATGTTTGAAGGATCTGCTGCTCAACAAAATGATGTTTTTACAGTGCGTTTTGGCGATAATGTTTTTAAAACCATGGAAGTAACAGAAGTCATAGACCAGCGTAAAGTGGTTTGGTTGGTAAAGCAATCATTAATTGCAATTCCCGAGTTAAAAAATCAAACAGAATGGGTAGGCACCAGTATTATATGGCAAATAAAGCAAAGCAATACTACAACCCAATTGCAACTAGAGCACAAAGGCTTAAATGCCAATGTAGAGTGTTATCAAATTTGCGCTAATGGCTGGCAACAATTTACCAACAGCCTCAAATCGTATATCGAAACGGGTAAGGCAAACCCCTATAAAAATTTGTCTTAAAAACACCCTAAAGTTGACGTATTCGGCAATCTTAAAAAGGTAGACCAACTGCTAAATTTGTCTTAAATCATTTATCAAATCAAAATAATAAAACTATGGTAATTAATCCTTATCTAAACTTTAACGGTAATACCGAAGAGGTTTTCAATTTCTACAAATCTATTTTTGGTGGCGATTTTCCTTTTGTGATGCGCTTTAACGAAATGCCAAAAGATGCTACAGATGGCGAAGGTTGTGCAGGTGAAGGCATTCCGGAAAATGAAGGCAATGGCATAGCGCACATTGCACTCCAGGTAGGTAGCACCATGTTAATGGGAACAGATGTACCCTCAAATATGCCACAGGCAACTGCTGGGACTAATGTTTCACTGTGTATCAGTGTAGATAGCCGAGCAGATGCAGATAGGATTTTTGCCGCCTTAAGCAATGGTGGTACAGTGCAAATGCCAATGCAAGATCAGTTCTGGGGCGATTATTATGGCATGTTAGTAGATCAATATCAAATTCAATGGATGATAAGTTTTAACGAAGCACAAGATGGAAAAAATGGAGGGTAATCAATCTAAAAAATCTATCAAAGTAGCTTACTGGGTTTTTACCGGGTTACTAGCACTATTTATTTTGCCCGGTATATTTTTTATGAACAGCCCCGAAGCACAAGAAGGAACCAAGCAATTAGGTATTCCGACATGGTTAGCCATGGAAATTGGTATTGGTCATTTTATTGGTGGCTTAATTTTAATACTTCCATTTATTGGCAAACGTATTAAAGAATGGGCATACGTAGGCTGCGGAATTAAGTACATTTCTGCGGTAATTGGTCATTTAGCGATCGACGGTTTCGTGCCAATGTCTTTTTCTCCCTTGGTGGTGTTTGCCTTACTACTTGTTTCTTATCTCACTTATCATCAACTCCAAAAATTAAAATAATGGCAAAACAAATATTTGTAAATATTCCAGTTAAAGATTTAAGTATTGCAATTAAATTTTATACGCATTTAGGTTTTACCTTTAATCAGCAGTTTACCAACCAAGATGCTACTTGCATGGTAGTTTCTGATGATATTATGGTAATGTTACTGCGGGAAGAATTTTTTCAGAAATTTACGCCAAAACCAATTGCAGATGCTAAAAAAAGTACAGAAGTACTGATTTGTATTTCGGCAGAAAGCAGGGAAGAAGTAGATCAATATGTGCGCTTGGCGATAGCAGCCGGTGGTAAAGCACTAATGCCAGTACAAGATCACGGATTTATGTACGGCCACGGTTTCGAAGATTTAGACGGGCACATGTGGGAGATTAGTTATATGGATATGAGTGCGTTGCCACAAAATCCTTAAAAGGAAAGAAACATCTAGGCATCAAAGTTTGGATGTTTCTTTTATAAGCCTTAATTATGGTAGAGATATTTAAAACCGATGTGAAATGCCCGCTTTTGGCACAACAAATTATCACCGAAATTCTTGTCTATTTTATAGATGTAGAAGTAAGTTTTGATTTGGAAGATAAAGATTGCATCTTTCGTTTAAGTACCGAAAAAACGCTCGATAATTTAGAAGCAGAAGTTTGCAAAATCATAGAGCATAATGGCTGCTGTGCAGAGCTGCTAACCAGCGATTTCTCCAGTGATTGTGTTGTTGATTTTTCCAATTCTATTGATCATAGAAAAAGTTTAAATGCCTTTCTGAGCATTTTTTAGAGCTGTAATTTTACTTTTCTCTCTTTAAATCCTTAACTTTATAAAGATTAAAACCTCATTTTATGTTAAGGAAAACCTCATTATTTGTAGTGCTATTTATATTTTCTTGCCAAGTATTTGCGCAGAAAAAAGACGACATTTTGGGTAAATGGCTTAACCCCACAGGCGAAGGACAAATAGAAATATATAGACGTGGCGATAAGTTTTTTGGTAAACTAGCTTGGATAAAAGAACCAAATGATGAAAAAGGTAAACCTAAAACTGACGAAAAAAATCCTACGGAGAGCCTAAGAAATAAACCAGTTTTAGGATTGGAAATTCTTAAGAACTTTATTTTCGACGATGGTAAGTGGATAGACGGTACCATCTATGATCCCAAATCTGGCAAGACTTACAGTTGTAAACTAACATTAAAAGACCATAACCTGTTACATGTTAGAGGCTTTATTGGAGTGTCTTTAATTGGTAGAACCGAAGTGTTTAAGCGGGTTAAATAATGAGATTTGTTGTTAAAATTGCTGTTTTTTTAATATTTCCTCCATTTTTTTGTGTTGCACAAACTTTAGAATTAGTCCCCTTAGTTACCGGTGCCAAAACCAGTATGCGTGGGTTGGCGGTGGTTAACGAAAATGTAATTTGGGTAAGCGGAAGTAAGGGTTGCGTAGGTAAATCTTTAAATGGGGGTAAAACTTGGGAGTGGTTACAGCCCAAAGGTTACGAAGCACTAGATTTTAGAGACATACAGGCTTTCGATGCAGAGAAAGCAATTGTTGTAAACGCTGGCTCACCGGCGTATGTGTTAACTACTTTAGATGGTGGTAAAACTTGGCAAGAAAATTATAAAAATACAGATACCGCTATCTTTTTAGATGGAATGGATTTTTGGGATCCACAAAACGGAATAATTTTCGGCGATCCAATTAATGGTAAAATGCAGCTTCTACGCACCGCTGACGGAGGGGCTACTTGGCAAAATATATCGCACTTGCTAACCTTGCCAATGCAAACCGGCGAGGCTGGTTTTGCTGCAAGCGGCACTACTATTAAAACTTTCGGTAAAGGTAAAGTTTGGGTGGCAACGGGTGGTGTAGTGTCAAACATTTATCAATCTAATGATTATGGTAATACTTGGCGGGTTTATGCATGTCCAATAATACAGGGAGAGGCCAGTACAGGAACGTTCTCTATAGATTTTTTCGACGCAAATAACGGAATTGCCGTGGGAGGTAATTACCTAAAGGATAAAGATAATAGCAACAATGTGTTGTATACCAAAAATGGCGGTAAAAGCTGGTTTAAACCAAGCGTTCCCGTTTCGGGTTATCGGTCTGGGGTTACTTATATCACTAAAAGAATTTGCATGGCTACCGGTACATCTGGTACAGATGTCTCTACAGATGGTGGTAAAACCTGGAGAAATATCTCTGCATTAAGTTTTAATGCGGTAAAAGCCCTCGGTAGGGGAGCAATACTTGTTGGAGGCAAAGGACAAATCTATAAGGCAAATATCTCGCCATAAAAAAGTTTCTACACTTTGTAGAAAAAAATACGCTAATCGTAAAATGTTTGCCTTAGTTGGGTTAGTTGTTAAACATCACTTGTTTGCCAGTAAGGTAATTTTTGTCTTGTTAAAGTAAGTTTTAACGGAATCTAAAAAGAAAAGTACTTCTCGAAATATTTTCTGTAACTACAGCTAATTGTCAGCTTAAGGTTTTAAAACTACCATTTAAGGCGGTTTTTTATACTTTCTACCTAACTTTATCCAAAGCTGATAGCTTTGCCTAGTCTCCATATTTATCATTTTTTGTGAAAATTTAGCGTCTTGATAATTAAAGAATCATTAGCAGGTTTTTCTTATCATTAAGATGTATTTGGAGTATTCGTTTAAGTGGTAAGGTTATTGCGAAGATATTGAGTAGAAAGGATAGATATGTCGAAAATATTGATAGCTGAAGACGAAGTATTAATGCTTAAAGCGCTAGAATTTAAGTTGAAAAAGGAAGGTTATGAGGTTGAAGTAGCTTCTGACGGCAGGCAGGCCATGGAAAAAGTAAAGTCAAATACTTACGATCTAGTTCTTACCGATATTATGATGCCTTTTGTAGGAGGTATGGAAATTCTTAGCTATATCAAAAACGATGCGATTAAAAAACATACACCCGTTTTGTTGATTTCTGCTGTAGGTTTAGAACACGTTGTTTTAGAGGGGTTTAGTTTAGGTGCCGATGATTTTATCTATAAGCCATTTAATTTAAACGAGCTATCGGTAAGAATTAAGCGTTACATTAAGCAGAATGTTTTTCATTGAGTTAATGCTAAAACATGAGCATTTTCAATACTTTATTTAATTATATAGGTCAGATTTATACAGACCGATTGCCCTATTTTCCTACTAACATTAGGGTGTCGCTGTTGATTATTCTTTTCTGTGTCATTACTGCCATAGAGCTATACCTCTATATGATGGTTAGAAGAGCGGTTAGGTCTGTAAGAAGTAAGCGTATGAAGTATTGGGACGATTATATTAGCGTGTTACTGGCTAATATGATTGTTTTTGATGAGACTGATCATCCTCACGAAGTTGTTGCGCATTTTTATCCTAAACTAAAGAAAATACCATTGCGTAGTAAGGTGGTTAACAGTATATTGGTTGAGAAAATTCTAACCTACCATAAAAATTTTACCGGTAAAACTGCGGAAGTTCTATCGTTAATGTATCGAAAGCTTAGCCTTGATAAAAAGGCTAAAAGAAAAATCAAAAATAGAAATTGGGAAACTAAAATTGAAGGCATAAGAGAAGCCAATGAAATGGATTTGATGGAGATGGCTCATCTAATCGTAGAGTATACGGATGATGAAAATGCGCTATTACGTATGGAGGCTCAGGCGGCGTACATTAAGCTCTCTCAATCAGACCCATTCCATTTTTTGGATAGGGCACAAGAACGAATTTTAGATTGGCACCAAGTGGTGTTGTTCGAAATTATTACCAAACATAAGAAACTCACTATTCCGTCTTTTTCAAAATGGCTTTATTCTTCTAATGATACGGTGGTAATGCTATGCCTAAAACTGGTAGATCATTTTATGCAGTTTGATGCTGCACAAGAAGTAATTAAGTTGCTTAAACATCAAAACCCTAAAATTGTAAGAAAAGCTGTAGAAATTATAGGGAAATTAGAGCTAGAAGATGCAGAGAGTTTCATGTTCGAAATCTACTTCAATCATTCTGAAGAAATTAAATTGGAAATTTTAAACGCCTTAGGTAAAATTGCTTCTGGAAACTATTCGGAGTTCCTTTCTTCCAGAATTTATTCTGCTGATGTAAAGATTAAAAAAGAAGCCCTATATGCTATAAAAATAGATCCAGACCATGGCGAAGAAAAATTAAGAACAATTTACCTACAAACAGGACAAGAAAACCAAGCATTGATTAAGCACGTGCTAGACGATCGTATTAGATAGAAATGAGAGAGTTTTTAACAGATTTCGAAACTATTTTCAACAACGCAATATTCTATTATGCTGTAGTGGTTATGGGTTCGTATGTTATTTTTACGCTGCTTTCGGCCATAGAGATGAATAGCTATATGAAAAAGAATAGCTATGTGAACTACCGCGAAATTCTGGTGTCGCCGCTAGCTCCTTCAGTATCTATTTTAGCTCCTGCCTATAACGAAGAAGCCACCATTATAGAAAATATTAGATCGCTGTTGTCTCTACATTATGGCAACTACGAGGTTATCATTATTAACGATGGAAGTACAGATCATACCTTTCAGCGTATGTTCGATTATTATCAGTTAGAAAAGGTTGACTTTGCGGTAAATTATCAGATAACTTGTAACGAAATTAAAGGTGTTTATAAATCTAAGCTGCCTTCTTTCTCTAAATTAACCATCGTAGATAAAGTTAATGGTGGTAAATCAGATGCCTTAAACGCTGGTATTAATGTTTCGGGGAAAGACCTGCTATTGTGCATAGATGTAGATTGTATTGTACAAGAAGATGCAATTTTGAAGCTGGCAAAGCCTTACCTAGAAGAAAAGTATCAAGTAATCGCAACTGGTGGGGTGGTGCGTATAGCCAATTCTTGTAAGGTAGAAGATGGCAAGCTGGTAGAAGTAAATATGCCTCGTAATTTATGGCCTCGTTTTCAGGTTTTAGAGTATATTAGGGCCTTTTTAATGGGCCGTATGGCATGGAGCCGGCTTAACGGCTTACTGATTATTTCTGGTGCAATGGGCTTGTTTGATAAGAACATCGTAATTAAAGTTGGAGGCTATGACCATACCACCGTGGGCGAAGATATGGAACTGGTGGTAAGGATGAGAAGGTACATGTACGAGCAGGATAGGCGGTTTAAGGTAGTTTACATTCCAGACCCCTTGTGCTGGACCGAAGCCCCTGCAGATTTGCAGATTTTAGGTAGGCAGCGCAACAGATGGACTAGAGGTACTATAGAAACCCTATGGACACATAAAGACCTCTTTTTTAACCCTAGATATGGTATTTTGGGAATGTTAAGCTACCCTTATTGGCTCTTTTTTGAGTGGTTGGCGCCCATTGTAGAGGCTTTTGGCGTGTGTGTTTTTATTTTGCTGGCACTCATGGGGAATATCAATTGGGAATTTTCGTTGATATTACTTTCCATGGTCTATTGTTTTTCTGTAATGCTAAGCACGGTGGCCATTTTTTTCGAAGAAATGTCATACCAGCAATATACCAAAGGTAAGGATTTAGCAAAACTTTTATTAGCAGCCTTTTTAGAGCCAATTTTATATCATCCGCTTACGGTAATTTGGGCAATCCAGGGCAATGTTCATAAATTTAGAGGTAAAAACAATTGGGGCACAATGACACGCAAAGGATTTAAAAATGCAGAAGCCTTAAACAGCACAGCAAATACAACAACTTAATGGAAAATACTTTATTTGAAGCACCAGAATATCCCATTTTAGCTAAGTTTAAAACCTGCGTAATTTTGTTCGTAAAGCAGGCCATTATATTGTTATTAATGTTGCTGCTTATCCGAATTGCAGAAATAGGCTTCTATTATTTTTCAAAGCAGGTGCACGGCAATTCAATCTCGTTAATGGCCGATGGTATGTTGTCTAGTTTTATTTATTTCTTAAAATCTTTACCAATTTTGTTTATTCCTTATGTTGTAATTTTTTTTTCAAATATGAGAGGCTTAGCGCTTAAAATTATGAACTATATTTTATTTGCGCTTTACCTTTTGGTGGAGTTGCTACTGGCTAAGTATTTTTTCGAAACTAAAATGTTACTAGGCGAAACCCTACCTTTAGGTCAACATATTGAGCTAACAAAATGGTTTTCGCCAAATTACTATTGGTTTGGAGGTGTAATTTTGGTTTTGGTGTTGCTTTGGTTTTTACTTGAAACAGCACGTAAGCTTGTTTTTATAGAAACAATATCAGCATTTGTAATAGTTACGGTTGGGTTATTGATGCTGTTTTTTGGTGTTTCTTCACTTCCAGAAGAGGAGAAAAGTGTTTTATTTCGAGTTAAAGTTTCTAAATCTGCCTATCTACTAGAAAAAACGTGTGCCTTTTATTTTGAGGAAGAGCCGGAGGTGGACATTTACAAAGAAAACTATATTGATTAATTGTATTTTGATGCCCATTTGAGGTTTTTCTTACGCACCAAATTAACCTGAGTTTTGTATGTTTTTGATTGTTTATTAAGTAGTTAAAGGCGTATATTGAAAATAAGTTTAAAAAAAACACCTACAAGCCGGGCCATACCTGTAGCAATGAGGAAAACTACGCAGTAAAATAAATCCAATAGTTATCGTATTTTCATTTTAAGGTCAGCTAGACTAGGTTAAGCCCAAAACTCTCATTAATTCGACTTTAAATCTTCTCGGTACCTTTCTAAGATGGTTTCAATCATAGGTTTATAAAATTCCCAGAAAAAACTGATTCTCTCGGCAGCAACATCGTCATTGTAGAAAAGCTTTCTAAAATAACTGATGCCTTTAAAGTAAGAACCTCCCTGTGAAATGGGATTGTCGGCATAATCTCCACAAAAATAGAAAAACTTATAATCCTTTTCGTAGTGAGCAATAATTGCAGGAAATTGAGGTGGAATGTGATTTTTCGCTAGTATTTCTAGCCCTTCTTTGTTGGTCTTTATGTCGTAAAACGATACTATTTTATTGGCCCTAGAAGTTTGCACCACATCAAACCAAAATGGATACTTGATACGTTTAGGGATACGGTAGGTTTGGCGCTCTTTTTTGGCGGTTACAATTAACGGAATTTCAGAAACCAAATGCGTTACGTACTCTAGTATCACAATCTTATCTTCTTTGCTCACAAATGCAATCCCCGATTTTTTAAATGGCCATTGGTTATTGTTTTGTGATTTATAATTATCAATTAGCCATCTGGGTATTTCTCTGTTTTGTGTGGTGTCAAAAGAGTCGAAGTATTTGCCAACCCAGCCTGTCCACTTTATCTTAAAAGTTTGCTCAAAATCTTTCGCTACATTTTCGGGAGTAGGGGTTGCAAAGGTGTTAAATTCGGTGATAACAAGTTTCTTCTTCTCCTTCATTTTTTTGAGGAAAAGCATATCTTGGGCAGATAGGCCACCATACAACAGCCTCTGCCTTTCTATAATGTTTTTTTCCAAGTACCATTCCTTCGAGTATACGCCGTACGTATCGGTAAAGTAGGCCATTTCTGCGTCTTTACTCAACTTTTCTATGCCTTTTTCAGAAAACCTTTCTAACCCTTTTAAATCAAATTTTCTGTTTTTATTGGGAAAAAAACCAAAATAGTCTTTCTTTAGTTGATATAAATCTGTAGAGGTTTTACTGTACTTGTTATTTCTTAAAATCCAATTTAGCGAAGCATGTTCTTGTCCGCTGGTAAACAATACCGTTTTATCTACAATGGCAATGGTTAACTTTTTTTTAGGCCAAATTAGCCAAGTAAGAAACATCCAAATGGGTGCGCCAATTAAGAGATAAAACAACAATTTGCTAATAGGTATCTTCTTCATCACTTAAAAGCGTTTGTTTAGCGTAACATTTATACCTATTTGGTTGCCCCAAATATTTGGAGCAAATTCTTCATAATACCAAATCGCATTTGCGGCTAAAGATGTGTTGGTAAAGATATCTCTTGCATAACTTAAACCCAATTTGTACGATTTGTAATTTAATGCTTGGTTAATGTTGCGAACGCGGTCATCAGGAGAAATTCCCGTCCCAATTTGAACTCCCGCAAAATTAAACCGATCGAAAAAATAGTATCTAGCGCTTAATATAACCGCATTTGCAGGGATTTTAGTGCTTATCGAAATATAAGATTGTAAGTTGAAGTACCAATTTTTAACATATTTACCAAGACCTATTACCGCCAAACTAACCTGTAGCGAATCAAAGTTTAAGTACCTAAAACCTGTTTCGGCATCAAAATTTTTAGGGAAAACGTAATATAAAGATGCACCTGTTCTAAATTTAGGAAATATAGCAGCGTTAGAAAATGCCATACCCACATATGCGTTTATTTTTTTTGAAATAATTGGATAGGCGTCAATTTCTCCCTGTAAGCCATTTTTATTAAATCGATTGCTGTAGATTAACCGCCCGGTAACAGGCCCAAAACTGGTTTTTCTGGTATAATCTAAGGTGGTATAATGCCACGGGTCATCAAAACGTTTGTCGAAATAAACATACTCGTAGCCTAAACTAATGATATTGGTAGTGTATTCTTTTCTTAAAAGATCGTAATAGTTTTTTACCGAATCTTGTTGTGGGTGATCTTTGAGATAGTTTTTCAACAATGCCAATGCTTGCCTTTGCTGGTTTAAGGCGCTTAGTGCTTTTGCTTTTTTTATGAATAATTCTGTAGAGTTAGGCGTGTAAAGCAGGCCTTGGTTGGCATGATCTAAAGCTCTGCCGAAGTTTTGGTTCCAAAACTCCACATCAAAAATAGCCGAATATGCTTCTTCAATTTGCTTACCCCTAGCAATTACTTGGTTAAGTTGTAACCTAGCGCTATCTAAATCTCCATTCCAAGTATAAACTCTGCCCAATAATAGACGTACATCTGCGTAATTTTGATCTTTTTCTAGCGCAAGCTTTAATAGTTTAATGGTTTTAGGATAGCTGTCTTTATCTTTAGGTAGCTCTCTGGCTTTATTATAAAGCTCATCGGCTGTTAAATTGCTGATGTCTTGTGCAAAAATAGAGCTGGTAAATAGTAGTAGTAAACAAAAATTGAATGAGATCAATCTAATCATTTTCATAAGTTAGGTTAGTCAAATTGCATACCAGCAAATACAGTTGCAATATTTATCTTTAAATAGCGGTAATTTTAGCGAATAGTTACATTCTCTAAAGCTCTACTGCGAAAATAGAAACTTAATTAAAAGAAGCTGGGTAAATTGCAGGAAAAAAATCTACAGTTTGTGTTTGCAGGTTTCAAAATTTTATATTTTTATACGCTTATATTTAGTTGTTTTAGCATTTACCGATGAAGTTTTTATTGCATTTAAAATTAGAAGAAAAGTTAAAGTCTCTTAGTACATACGCTGATGATTTTCCGATTCCGATAATTGTGCACCATGTGCCAGATTTTAGCGTGGTTTACATGAATAAAATTGGTTTAGATATTTTAGGAGTAAACTTGGCGGAGTTGCAAACCATAGATCCAAAGGAATATGTGGCACGCTATTTTAATACTGAAGATGACGCCGAAACTTCCCCGAAAATTCACAATAGGGTAACCGAAAGCACTTCGCAACCTTCTTCCTATTTTCAGCAAGTAAAATCTAAAACTGGCGAATGGCGTTTATACGCCAGTAATACTTCGGTTTTTTTAAAGGATGAAGAGGGGACACCCACGCATGTAATTACTACCGCTAGTCCGTTAGATCCAGAGCACCACATTACCATTAAAATAAACCGATTAATGGACGATATACGGTTTTTACGTAATAATGCGATGGTGTTTGCTAAATTATCTGCCCGAGAAATAGAAATTTTAAAACTTATGGCCCTAGGTTTAAGCTCTATTGAAATTGCCGACCAACTTTTTATCGCCTTATCAACGGTAGATACCCATAGAAGAAACATTAGGCAAAAACTAGCGCTTAAAAACAATTATGATGCGGTAAAATTTGCCCAAGCTTTTAATTTGGTTTAGTTTTTAATTAAGTTTTCATAAAGTATACCTAGCGTTTCTCTGGTAACTGCTCTAAATCCTTTTTCCATTTTACCATTTGCACCATTGGTAATCATTACAAAGCCAAATTTCTCTTTTGGGTCAAAAAACATGGCGCTGTATAGCCCATAAGCCGAGCCAGTATGGCCAGTTAGTGCCACGCCATCAATTACGTTGGTGGTGTTTAATAGGGCCAAACCATAACCTTCTTCATCACTTAGTGCCATTTGCATTTGTTTAGCGCTTTTTTTATTGATGATTTTGGTGTTGCCTAGTTTACCATAGTTCATGTGCATCATCATGTATTTGGCTAAATCTGCAGCCGATATTTTCATTCCGCCCGTTGGCGATAACACCGGTGTACTGTGCCCCAGTTGATAATTGCTTAGCTCTTGACGACGTGGGGCATAAGCGGCTTCAGCTAATTTGAAGCTTTTATTTTCGTATTCATATAGTGGAACAAAACGCTGGCTATCTAAAGAATCAACACAGTAACCTCCGTAAAGGTTTAATGGTGAAAGAATGTGTTGTTTAACATAACTGTCATAACGTTTGCCAGTAATGCGTTCTATTACTGCACCAACCATATTAAAGTTAAGGTTGCAATACAAATAGCTGGTACCAGGCGCTTTGTCGGTATAACACTTAGCCCAGTTTTCATTTTTAGCAGGATTAATCACATCTAAATTAAAGTAACCTTGGCTATCGTTAATGCTTGATGTGTGTGAGAGCACCATTCTTAGCGTAATAACCGTTTCGGGATATTTTGGGTTTCTAATTTTAAAACCTACCAATTTGCCAAAATCATCATCTAGTGATAGTTTTTTTGCTTCGGCCAATTGCATTATGGAGGTTGCTGCAAAAGATTTGGATATAGAAGCAATTCTAAAAATATCGGTATTTGTTAAGGTCGTATTGTTTTCAATGCTTTTCTGCCCAAAAGAATGCTGGTAAATTAACTGATTGTCTTTTACTACTGCTACTGCCAGTCCCACCACTTCCATCTTTTTCATCAAGTCGGTAATTTGGGCTTCTGTTTTTTCAAATTGAGCAAAACAGTTAATAAAAATAGATAGGAAAATTAATGTAAGTGTTAGCTTTTTCATTAAATAATGCGTTTGGGTTGAGTAAAAAATGTGGTTAAGCTAAGATACTATTATTTAGTTTAAGAAACATCTCTAAAAAGGAAGACAGCATTTAAGCATGATAGAATGTATGAGCTTTAAGTTTTTAAAATATTCGGCGTTATTCCTGTAACTTATTGTTTACAACCATTAATTTGGGAACGATTGCACAGTTATTTTCGGCTGTTTAGTTCGTTTACTGCCTTAAACTCTGTAGACTTGTTAGAGGATAGTGTTGCGGGTTATGCGTTTTGAGTTGCGGGTTCGAAGGAATTTTAAAAGTGCTCGTAACACATCACAGTTAACTCACAGCTTAAACAACCATTTATAAATACACACATGAACATGAAGAAAATTATTGCTTCAATACTAGCGCTCGCTATTGCTTTACCAGTGATTTCGAAGGCGCAAAAAGCTTATTCTTTTAGCAACCTGCCAGTAGTAGCTCAAACATCTTTTAAAAAAGATACTTTTAATATTATAAACTACGGCGCTAAAAGCGATGGCATAACTTTAATTACCAAAAGTATTAACGATGCCATTGTTGCTTGCAATAAAAAAGGCGGTGGCGTGGTGTTGGTGCCAAAAGGCTTGTGGATTACCGGACCGGTTGAGCTAAAAAGTAACGTGAACTTACATTTGCAGGCTAATGCTATTTTGCAGTTTACCAGAGATTTTAGTCAGTACCCTTTGGTACAAAGTAACTGGGAAGGCTTGCCTCAAATGCGCAACCAATCGCCTTTATGGGCTGTAAACCAAACCAACATTGCGGTTACCGGCTTAGGTATTGTAGATGGTGGTGGCGATGCTTGGCGAATGGTGAAAAAGAGCAAGTTAACCGAAAGCCAGTGGAAAAACCTAGTAGCTTCTGGCGGTGTATTAAGTGATGATCAAAAAACTTGGTATCCTTCGGCAGCAAGCTTAGCGGGTTCTAAAATTAAGGGCAATCCTGGTGAGGTAAGGGCAGATAAAACTGCGGATTATTATCAGGGCATTAAAGATTTCTTCCGTCCTAATTTGCTGGTTTTTACTTCGTGTAAGAAGGTATTGTTAGAAGGAGTTACTTTTCAAAATTCGGCAGCTTGGAATATTCATCCACTGATGTGCGAAGATGTAACCATTAGAAATGTGTACGCCAAAAATCCTTGGTATGCTCAAAATGGCGATGGCCTAGATATCGAATCTTGTAAAAATGTTTTGGTAGAAAACAGCACTTTCGATGTAGGTGACGATGGTATTTGCATCAAATCTGGTCGTGATGCTTGGGGCCGTAAACGTGCTATGCCAACAGAAAATGTGATTATCCGAAACAGCACGGTTTACCATGCCCACGGTGGTTTTGTAATCGGTAGCGAAATGAGTGGGGGTGCTAAAAATATCTTCGTTTCTGATTGTACTTTTATTGGTACCGATATCGGTTTGCGCTTTAAAACTACTAGAGGTAGGGGCGGTGTGGTAGAGAACATCCATATCAAAGATATCAGTATGATGGATATCCCTGGTGAGGCCATTTTGTTTGATATGTATTATGCTGCGGTAGATCCAATTGCATTGGTTGGAGATAAAAGAGATGCGCCTAAGGTAGTGTTGTTGCCAGTTACCGAAGAAACGCCGGTTTTCAAAGATTTCTTTATCGATAACGTAGTGTGCGATGGGGCGGAAAAAGCAATTTTTGTTCGTGGTTTGCCAGAAATGAGCATTGCAAATATCAATTTAACCAACATCAACATTAAATCTAAAAAAGGAATTGATATTCAGGAAGGTAAAAACATTAACCTCACTAACGTGAAGTTAACCATCGAACACGGCAATCCGTTAATCAATATCCAAAATGGTAATCATGTGAACTTGAAAAATATCACTTACAACAGTGCAGATCTGTTATTCAAAATTAGTGGCGATAGAAACAGTAATATCAAAACTTGGGGCTTAGATGTTTCTAAAGCACAAAAGCAAGCTGAGTTTTTAGCCGGAGCACAAGAAAAATCATTACAAATCAATAAATAGTAGATGAACAAGATTTTTAAATATGGTGTTGTAGCCGTTTCCTCATCGGTTTTGTGCTTCAATGCAGCGGCGCAAAGCCAAACGTTAACGCCATTGTCAAAACAAATGGCAGCAACGGTGATGGAGATTTGGAAAGATTCATTAAACCTAGATCCGGCTAAGCCGAAGCGTGTAAAATGGGCTTACGATCAAGGTGTGATTTTAGAAGGAATTGATGGTTTGTGGAGACGTACTGGTGATGGCGAATATTTCAAGTACATGCAAAAAAGTATGGATTTCTTTGTAACCAAAGAAGGGGATATCCAACGTTATAAACAAAGCGATTACAATATCGACAACGTAAAGAACGGGCGTTCGTTATTGACTTTGTACAAGGTAACAGGTAACAAGAAATATTTTAAAGCGGCCACCTTGTTGTGGGATCAGTTAAAAGAACACCCTCGTACCAAAGAAGGTGGATTTTGGCATAAGAAGATTTATCCTTGGCAAATGTGGCTAGATGGTTTGTACATGGGCCAGCCGTTTTACGCAGAATATGCAGCTTTAATTCAGGATGAAAAAGCTTTTGATGATATTGCCAACCAGTTTGTGTGGATGGAGAAAAACTCCAGAGATGCCAAAACAGGTTTGTTGTACCACGGTTGGGACGAGTCTAAGGCGGAAGCTTGGGCAGATAAAACCACTGGTAAATCGCCAAATTTTTGGGGTAGGGCCATGGGTTGGTATGGTATGGCCATGGTAGATGTATTGGAGAACTTCCCAGAAAAACATCCTCGAAAGAAAGAAATTGTGGCTATTTTAAATCGCTTTGCAGCCGCCATACAAAAAGTACAAGATCAAAAAACAGGTTTATGGTACGATGTATTGGATAAACCGACTGGAAAAGGGAATTACTTAGAGGCTTCGGCATCGAGTATGTTTGTGTATACTTTGGCCAAAGCTGTTAGAAATGGCTGGTTGCCAAATTCGTATTTCGCAGTAGCAGATAAAGCGTACAAGGGCATGCAAAAGGAATTTGTACAGCAAGATGCTCCGGGTAAAATTAGCTTAAAAGGTACAGTTGCGGTATCTGGTTTGGGCGGTAAACCTTACCGTGATGGCAGTTACGAATATTACATTAGCGAACGAGTAATTACTAACGACCCCAAAGGTGTAGGCGCATTTTTGCTGGCTTTAAACGAAATGGAAATGGCAGCGATGCCAAAGCCTGGTAAAGGTAAAGCAGTGGTGTTAGATTCTTACTTTAACAACGAAGTTAAAAAAGACCAAAGCAATAACGATTTATCTTGGCACTACAAATGGGAAGAGCGGAGCAATGGTGGTTTCTCTTTTTGGGCAGATCAGTTCCGAAATTCGGGATTTAAAACCAGTACTTTATATCAGGCACCTACTGCGGCAAACTTAAAAAATGCCTCAGTTTATATCATTGTAGATCCCGATTTTGAGAAGGAAAATCCTAATCCAAAGTTTGTTTCTGCCACAGATGTGAAGCAAATAGCTGCTTGGATTAAAGCTGGAGGTGTGTTGGTATTAATGGCTAATGATGCGCCAAACGCAGAGCTAAGCAATTTTAATAAGTTAGCCAATGTTTTTGGTGTGCATTTTAAAGGAGATAGTAAAGGAACGGTTCCGGTTGCTGCCAATTTTGAAACGGCAAAAGTAGTAGTGGCTGCTGGTAACCAAATTTTTAAACCAAAGGATTTGTTTATTAAAGAATACAGCAGCTTGAAGTTGTCTGGAGCGGCAAAATCTATCTTAAAAGATAAAGATGGTGATGATGTGATGTCGGTAACCAAGTTTGGAAAAGGAACAGTATTTGTAATTGGCGATCCTTGGTTGTACAACGAGTATGTGGATGGCAGGAAACTTCCGGCTGGTTATCAAAACTACGAAGCAGGGCAAGAACTAGTGAACTGGTTGGCAAAACAAGCCTTAGTTAAGAAATAAAATCCTATTGTCGTCATTGCGAGGTACGAAGCAATCTTACTAATTGGTTAAGATGTAATCGCTTTAAGATTGCTTCGTACCTCGCAATGACGGTTTAAATGTCGAGGCAAAATAAAAACTAAAATGAAAAATTTTATTATTGTATTTATTGCTTGCATTACGCTGAGCAGTTGTGCTACCGCTCAAAAGGTTGCTAAATCTGAGGCTAAAACCGATAGTATTGCCGAAAAGATGCTGGTGTATCAGTTGAGTAATGGCGCTTGGCCTAAGCAATTGCATGATAAAAGCGTGGTAAAATACGAGCTTCCGCTAACAGACGAGTTGCGTGAAAAAATAAGGGCAACATCGTATATGCACGCTACTATTGACAATGCAGCAACTTCTAGAGAGATTAATGCGTTGGTTTTGGCGTACAAAAGCACAGGCAATCTGTCGTATCTTAAAGCAGCAGAAAGAGGAATTGATTACTTGCTAAAAGCACAATATCCTAATGGTGGTTGGCCGCAGTATTATCCGGATAAAAGCAGTTACCGAGCAGAGATTACCTATAATGATAATGCAATGATTAACGCACTGACCATTATGTTAAACATAGTTTATCAAAAAAATGGTTTTGAGGTGGTAGATGCTAAATACATTTCAAAGGCCGAAGATGCGGTAAAACGTGGCGTAGATTGTATCTTAAAAACACAAGTAGTTCAACATGGTAGGCCGACTATTTGGGCAGCACAATACGATCAAAATACGCTTGTGCCAGCTAAGGCAAGGGCTTTTGAGCCAGCTTCGTTAAGTACGGGCGAATCGGTTGGCGTAGTGAGGTTTTTAATGAAGCTTAAAAATCCATCAGAGGAGGTTAAAACCGCCATTGCTAATGCTGTAGCTTGGTTTGAAGGAACAAAAATTATAGGATTGAAATATGATAAAATAGGTGAGAAGGATAAGGGATTAGTTGCCGCTCCAGATGCTATAAGCTGGGCTCGTTTCTACGATCTACAAACCAATAAACCAATATTTGGTGATAGGGATAATTCTATAAAAGATAGGATAGAAGATGTGAGCCAAGAACGGAGGTACGGTTATGCATGGTATGGTACTTTTGCTCAAAATCTGTTGGCTAAAGAGTATCCTAAATGGCTAAAGGCACACGAGAAATAAAATATGATAAGTGAGTGCAAACTGGTAAAATAGAACGGATGTTCGAAACCTGTTTGATGTGAAATGGTAAAGAAAGCCATATCGCAGAAAGTATCGCTTAAACTTATATCAGTCACTAAATAAATTTAAATCAGGTGCTTAGGTGGTGTTGTTAAAATAAACTCGTCTTTTTCTGAAAAAAAGTTTGAATGATAATTTGAAATTTCTATATTTGCACCTCCTTAAAACAAAGGAAGATTCCGTAGCTCAGCTGGTAGAGCATTACACTTTTAATGTAGTGGTCCTGGGTTCGAATCCCAGCGGGATCACAAAAGGCGCAAGAAATTGCGCCTTTTCTGTTAAAAAGATATTTTAAAGTACAATTCGAAAAAATAATAGGTCATGAGCTGGGGTGAAACTCAAAGCCCTATTCATTTATCGATCGCAATTCTCTTGTATTGATGTAATAATTCCGATCCACCGTCAGATTTTTTGCAGCGACACCTATCATCTTTACCGGCTGCCAAGCAGTTGTCGGATATACCCTATTGAAGTTTTTACCATCAGCAGCAATGTTAAGGGGCATATCAAAGTTATTGATACAATTGTTCCATCTAACATAAAGCTTTCCTTCTAGGAAACAGTACTCCAATTCGGGTACCTGAACGGTCTTGAGATACTGCTCAAACATCTTCGAAAAATTCCTTTTGGTCAACTTATTCAGATACGCCAGCACTTGGGCGGTGGTTATCGTCCGGTGGGCAAACTGCTCATTCAGCCCATGAAGCCAGTCTCGAAAAATAGCGTTCCCAGTCAGCTGCCTAACCATGTGGAGCAAAGCCGCCCCCTTATAGTACCTGTCCTGGGTGCTAGTGCCCAACACCGGCAGGTTATTCTTTATCCGCTTCCAGGTGCCTAAAGTATATTCGTTACCTGCTGCAGTGCCAAAGACCTTATCAGTATAAAGGGTCTCCAAATATTTGGCAAAACCCTCATGCAGCCAAGTATCTCCATTGGAACTCGAGGTAATACTGTTGCCGAACCACTCGTGCGCACTTTCATGCACCAGTATGAAATCCCATTTTAGTCCCCAGCCTGTCCCAGAAATCAAATCCTTACCACGATAACCATTCTGGAAACCATTCCCGTAGGCAATCGCTCCCTGGTGCTCCATTCCATGCATCGGCGCTTCCACCAACTTGTAGCCATCTCCATAAAAAGGATAGGCCCCCATCCAATACTCAAAGGTACGCAGCATAGTATCTGCCTGCGCAAGGTGCTGTTTGCCTTTCGAAAGGTTATAGTCCAACACCCAGTACGTACAGTCCAATCTGCCCTTTAGTCCATAGTGGGGTTTTTCCCAGCTCACATATTTTCCGATATAGGGAATGATGTTATAGTTATTGATCGGACTAGACACCCTCCAGTGGAAGGTAGCCGTTCCATCTTTATTGTCCTTTCTTTCCTTTAGCCGCCCGCCCGCAACTGCAGTCAACGTATCGGGTACGGTTAAATAAAAGTCGATCCCCCTGTCCGGCTTATCATAAAGCAGTTCCTTGCAGGGAAGCCAGATACTCGCCCCTTTGCCCTGGCAGGCTACGCTCATCCAAGGTCTGCCCCGATCATCCTTCGCCCAGATCCAGCCGTTTTCAAATGGCGCATTTAAAGACACTGGAGGCTGTCCATCAAATTCCAGCAAAATCGTCCTGCGCTCTCCCTTTTTAACAAGCTTAGGAAAACTCACTAAATAGGCATCACCCCGCCGCTCAAAAGCAAGTGGCCTCCCTTTCCATTTGACCGCAGAAATGCGCATCGGTGCCTTAAGGTCTATCTGCATCACAATGCCATCTTTCAGCGCCGCAAAGCTCAGTTCATTTGATCCAGAAATCGACTTATTCGCATAGTTGGGCTTTAACCTAATGTTATAGTGTACCAAGTTCCACCAACTACGTTCTGGCGATATGCCAATAGGAATCTGTTCACTTGTACCTCCTACGTCAGAAAGAGACATGGCTGCAAACTGCTTGGCTTTGGCATCCAAAAGCGTTATAGAACTTGTGTCGACTGGCGCTCCGCTTACTTTCGACCAAGTAAAGCAAAGACATGTACAAAGCAGCAAAAGTTCAGTGTATAGGGTTTTATTCATTTTATCGTCGTTAATTTAAGTAAAAAAGTCGAAGTGCCAAGCCTGAAAGACCAAGTATCACACCTAACCCCTAAAAGTAGTTAGTGTAAAAAGGAAATAAAAAGTCTAACAAGTACTAGTCAAACTTTTCAATTTTATTTGCAAAAGAAATGAATTGACTATTGCGTTTATTAGCTTAAAAACCGTATTTAAGCTAAAGCAACTGCAACTAAAAGATACAAGTAGAAAGGTGAGCGATTCGGTAAATTAGTAATCGAAACCTTTACAGATAGTCATAAAACGTAGGAATTAGAAAAAGGTTCGAATCCCAGCGTCATCACCAAAGGCGCAAGAAATTGCGCCTTTTCTGTTAAAAAGATATTTTAAAGTACAATTCGAAAAAATAATAGGTCATGAGCTGGGGTGAAACTCAAAGCCCTATTCATTTATCGACCGCAATTCTCTTGTATTGATGTAATAATTCCGATCCGCCATCAGATTTTTTGCAGCGACGCCTATCATCTTTACCTGCTGCCAAGCAGTAGTCGGATAAATAAAGTAAAACTTTGATTTTGCTCTAAAACCAAAAGGTGTCTAAATTCTTAACTTAATACATTAAGAACCAGACACCTTTACAGTGAAAGATAATTTATTTTAAGGTCTTACAATCCCAACAATTCATAAGGAATACGTACACCTTTTACGCGATAATAGTAAGGGTCGTAATTGCCATCGCTTTCTTTTATGGCACCATCTCCCGTATTTACACAAGCGCCAAAATTCATGCTGTAAGTTAATAGCAATTCATTTTTTCCATTATTGGCATGGGCATGTATCAACGGAGTATATACTCTTGCATTTGAGCCCTTGTAGAATTCCGTAAAGCTGTATACCAGTTTTCGAGGAGTAAATGGCCCAGTAGGACTAGTAGAAGTAGAGACATACATGTTAAGTGATGGAATGTCGCAGTAAAAACCTTGATCCATGGTTAAGTAAATGTATTTGCCATTTAGGTAACTTACAAAATTTGTACCTAAGCCTTTTGCTATATGCGCTGTAGATGCGATTGACGCCGTGGCCACCCATGCACTTCCGTTCCAGAAAGTCCAGTTTTGGGTATTGTTTTGAGGGAAACGTGCTACGTGTAGAAACGATTCGAAGCCAAAACTGTTTGGATCTGTACGGCTACCATATACATATACATAGCCATCATTTGCTTTGACCATACCAGAGGCAAAACCCACAAGTTTTTCTGAGGCGGTAAGCCCTGCTGGTGCTGTGCGTTCTGTTTTCCAATGTGTTGCCGTTATCGGAGTTAATTTAAACAGAGATTGATGGTCGTCATCAGTTCCTAAACCTTGCCCTTCTCTATTGTGGATATAAACATCATCTCCGATTTGAACGCCTGCTCCTGGCCAGCTCCAGGTTTTACCAGGATATTTTGGTATTAAATTTCCAACATTTCCGTTTGCCCTGCCATCAGCGGTCATCATTGGTGCGCTTGGGCTCCAGTTGGTAGCCGTAGGCTGAATGATGATGGAGTTGGTGTAAGATATAAATTGGTTACCGTAAAGATTTCCATTTGGCGCAAGCGAGCTTTGGTACCAAGCATCCTGCGTTACCCAAAGTACTCTTCCATCGGCTAAAGGGATACTGTTGCCTTGGTCAAACGCCACCGAGCCGGTAGTTCGGGCGAAAAAGTTAGTTACATCGCCATCGCGGTAACTATCATTAGGTAATTTTGTTATTTCCCACTTTTGCTTGTCGGCATTTGCTTTTGCTTCTTGGGTAATTTGAATACCATTGCCCGTACCGCTCAGGGTTAAATACAAACCGTTGGCTTTGTTAGAAATCTCATACTTGCCTTCTTGGGTAGATTCTTCAATTTTCCAGAGTTGTGTATCATTAGTTGTTTTCAATTCTAATTTTTGTCTTACTGGTTCTCCCGCGGCGTACGCATTTAAAAATAATCCGCTAAATAAGTTTCTAATCTGGTAATACTTAGTGTCGTTTACTGTAGAATTGTAGATGATATGCCACTCTTGCCATCTTTTTAGGTTTTCGCCTGTGGCAATTTCTGCATCACCTACGTTCATGGTGGCATTGTCTAAATACTTTTCGTTGAAATTTGCATTGCCTTGCACTTGTATCACTCGGGTATTTATAGCGCTAGCAATGCTGTAAGTGCCATAATCGCTAATACTAGAGTCGAAAACTCTAAACTCTATTTCCCATTTTCTGCTCTGGCCAGAGGCCGATGTAATGGTATAAGTTACCGTTTTGTTAACAGATACGTCGATAGTTGTTCCCGAGGCAGGTTGTATGGTTGCATCATCAGAAATCTTGATGATAGGTTTGATGGCTTTTAAATCCGCGTCGGGTCTAAGCCTAACCAATACTTTATAATTATCGTTTTCTGCATAAATGCTAGCGCTTCCGTATTGCCCGGTTTCTAGCTTAAATTCTTTAATCATTCGCCCAGGGCTAGGAGGTTGCTTGTGATCTTTTTTGCAAGAAATAATCAGTACCAGGCCTAATAGATAGAGTAGTTTTCTAATCATGAAAGTGTTCATCAATTTGAATATTTGGTTTTCTAATTTAATAGTTGAATTTAAAGGTAGAATTAAAAAATCGATTTAGCAAGAAAAAATATTAGGTTATTGCTAAGCTTAAAGCTTATATTTTTTGAATTGTATTGTTCGTTTTTAGCTATTTAAGCCAAATTTGCGGGAAATGGAACCATTTTTATCAGCGTTTTTACAATGATAATTTCGATAAATATTTTTAATTTTTGCTAAATCGTTTTATATTGCGAAAATTAAGACCGAAATAAACCTTATTTGAATAGAATGTGGACTAAGAAGATCATGTGGCTTTTAGTTGGCGGGGCAATCGTCAGTCAGCAAAATGCATTAGCGCAAGAAAATTATGCGCAAAAAGTAAATACGCGTATTGGTATACAAGGAAAAGGGGCAAATGCAAATGAGGCCTATCTGGAGGCTGGGTATACCTTTCCTGGTGCCATGCTTCCTTTTGGGATGGTGCAATTTACGCCTACTTTTTTTCATCCCAATAAAGGCTTTGTGATTAACCAAATGAGCGGTGCCGGTTGCGAGCACATGGGTAACCTGCCTTTATTGCCATTGGCAGGAGAGGTTACGGTATCTCCAAAAGATATGCTGGGTTTTAAACCTGAATTTAAGGTTAAAAATGCCTATGCGGGTTTTTACGAAGCTGTTGATAAAGATGCTATCAATAGTTCACTTGCTGTAACCATGCGTACGGGTGCTGGTCAATTCAATTTTCCAACAAACCTTAACAAAGGGAGTATTATTATTGGTACAGGTTTAAATGCCACTACCATGAAAGAAGCTAATGTGAAAATTACAAGCAATAGCAGTTTTGAAGGGTTTGCAGACGGTGGTTCTTTTTGCGGTACGGCGGTAAGTTATCGTATTTATTTTGTAGCTCAGTTTAATACCGAAGCAACTTCTGTTGGTACTTGGGAGGGAGATAAGGTAAAAAAAGGTAACAAGCTTGAAAATAAACCAGGTACTGGCGTTTACTTTACTTTTGATACCAAAGGTGGTAAAAGCATCAAATACAAAGTAGGTATTTCTTACGTATCATTGGCTAATGCAAAGCAAAACCTAAAAGCAGAAAACCCTAATTGGGACTTCGAAAAGATAAAAAACAATGCCGTAGCTGCTTGGAATAAACAATTGAGTAAAATAGAAGTAAGCGGTGGTAGCGCCGACCATACCACGCAGTTTTATTCGCACTTGTACAGAACCATGGCCCATCCAAATGTTTTTAACGATGTAAATGGCGATTACGTAGGTGGTGATGATAAGGTGCACAATGCCAAAGGTTTTAACTATTACACGGCATACAGTAACTGGGATACCTACCGTACCCAAACACAGCTCATAAGTATGTTAGCACCTAAAGAAACCTCAGATATGATGAAATCGATGTTGCTTTTTGCAGAGCAGAGTGGGGGTAGTTTTCCGCGTTGGGTATTGAATAGTACCGAAACAGGCATTATGCAGGGCGATCCAACAGCTGCTATGGTATCGGTAGCTTATTCTTTTGGCGCTACAGATTTCGATACCAAAAAGGCTTTGCAGATTATGAAGAAAGGAGCCGAAGACCCAACAGCCAAATCTCAAGACCAACTAACCCGACCGTTTTTAAAACAGTATTTAGAAAAAGGGTATATGAACGCCTCGATGATGTTAGAGTACACTACGGCCGATTTTGCCATTGCTACGTTTGCCAAAAAAGCACTGGGCGATCATCAAACTTATGCTGAGTATTTAAAACGTGCCCAAAATTGGAAGAACCTTTATCGCCCCGAAACCAAATGGCTAAACTCTAGAAACGAAGATGGTAGTTGGAAAAAGCATGACGAAGATTGGAGGGAAGCGAGTTATAAAAACTATTTCTGGATGATCCCGTACAACCTTAAAGGGTTGATTGATACCATTGGCGGTAAGGAATTTGCGGAAAAACGTTTGGACGAATTCTTTGTGAGATTAGATGCTTCTTACCATCAAGAGTGGTTTGCAGCGGGTAACGAGCCCGATTTTCAGGTGCCCTGGATTTACAACTGGACAAATTCGCCCTTTAAAACGCAAGCTTTGGTAAAAAGAATTATCAAAGAGCAATACAGCAATAAAAACAACGGATTGCCCGGTAATGATGATTTAGGGGCAATGGGTGCTTGGTATGTTTTTGCCAATATGGGCTTGTACCCGGTAATTCCGGGTGTAGCTGGTTTTTCAGTAAATAGCCCATCTTTTAGCCATATCAAACTGCATCTTAAAAACGGTACGGTAGAAATTAATGGAGGTGGCGAACAACTGCCCTACATTCAATCGCTACAAATGGATGGAAAACCACTAAATAGCACGTGGATTGATTGGGACCAGCTAAAGAACGGTGCCAAACTAAATTTCAAACTTGCCGATCAACCTAATCAAACTTGGGGTACAACTGTTGCTCCTCCATCTTTCAATTAAAATATAATAACCCCAATGATTAAACCATACCAAAGTAAGCTCGCTTTTGCAGCAATATCAGCTGTGCTAGCTCTATTCGGATGTTCGCAAAAAACAACTTCAAACACACAATGGTCGTTAACGCCATTTGTACGGCCTGCAAATGCTCAACCTATTATTTCTCCGAATGCGAGTTCTAGTTTTTTAGACCCGATGAGTGGCAAGCAGGTCAACTGGGAATCTAACGACACATTTAATCCTGCGGCAGCGGTAAAAGGAGATAGCATTTACGTGATCTACAGGGCCGAAGATAAAAGTGGTGTGGGTATTGGCGAGCGTACTTCTAGATTGGGTTTGGCGGCTAGCGCTGATGGACTGACCATGAAAACCCGACCAACGCCTGTGGTGTATCCAGCGAACGACAGCCAAAAAGAATTTGAATGGCCAGGGGGTTGCGAAGACCCAAGGGTGGCTCAAACGGAAGATGGTACTTATGTGATGCTTTATACGCAATGGAACAAAAAAGTGCCTCGTTTGGCGGTAGCCACTTCCAAAGATTTGGTGAATTGGCAAAAACATGGTTCTGCTTTTAGAACAGCGCATCAAGGTAAATTCTTTGACACGCCTAGCAAATCTGCTTCTATTGTTACTTCTTTAACAAACGGAAAACAAGTAATAACCAAGGTTAATGGCAAATACCTAATGTATTGGGGCGAAAAATTCATTAATCTTGCTTGGTCTGATGATTTGATCAATTGGACGCCAGAACTGAACGATAAAGGCGAATTATTAGCAATCGTATCTCCAAGAGCAGGCTTTTTTGATAGCCAACTTACCGAGTGTGGCCCACCTGCCGTACTTACCGATAAAGGGATTGTGGTACTTTACAATGGTAAAAATGAGCCTGGTAAAAAAGGCGATGAAAGATACACCGCCAATACCTATGCTGCTGGTCAGGTAATGTTCGATGCTAAAGATCCTAAAAAAGTATTGCAACGATTAGACGAACCATTTTTTGTGCCGCAAGAAAGCTTTGAAAAAAGTGGGCAATATCCGGCAGGAACTGTATTTGTTGAAGGTTTAGTTTACTTTAAAGATAAATGGTTTTTATATTACGGTTGTGCCGACTCAAGAGTGGGTGTAGCTATTTACGAACCTAAAAATTAAAAACGATGCAAAACAGACGCAGTTTCATCAAAAATGTAGGCTTAACCACGATGTCGTTAACCGCCTTTTCTCAATTTGCCGAAGCGTTTTCATTAGGCGAAAAGGAATATTTCGAAATTTCATTGGCACAATGGTCTTTACACAAATCACTTTTTGGAGGTAAACTGAGTAATCTAGATTTTCCCGCAAAGGCGAAGAACGAATATGGGATAGATATTGTGGAATATGTGAGCGTATTTTTTCAGAAAAAAGAAACCAACCAAGCTTATTTAAAGGAGCTTAAACTGCGCTGTAAAGATTTGGGAGTGCGTAACCATCCAATAATGGTGGATGGCGAGGGCGATTTAGGAGATACCAATGTTAAAGGCAGACAGGAAGCCGTAGAAAAGCATTACAAATGGATAGAAGCTGCAAAATATTTGGGCTGCAGTACCGTAAGGGTAAATGCTTCGGGCAGAGGAACCAAACAGGAAGTTGCTGATGCTGCGGTAGATGGGTTGTCTCAATTGAGCAGTTTTGCCAAAGACAGAAAAATCAATGTGATTGTAGAGAACCATGGCGGTTACTCATCTGATGGTAAGTGGTTGGCCGATGTAATGTCTAAAGTGAATATGTCCAATTGTGGTACCTTGCCTGATTTCGGGAACTTCAGAATTTCTGAAAGCGAAGTCTACGATATGTATCAGGGCGTGAGCGATTTACTGCCATTTGCCAAAGGGATCAGTGCCAAGACCTTCAATTTTGATGCGAATGGCGATGAAACTAAAATAGATTACTACCGAATGTTTGATCTGATTAAAAAATCAGGTTGGAAAGGAATTGTGGGTATTGAGTACGAAGGGGATAAATATTCGGAAAGTGAAGGCATTATGCTTACTAAAAAATTATTACAAAAAGTAAGAAAGGCATAACATGAGAAAACTGATTTTATTTTTAATCTGCTTAAGTTCGGCTGCTTTTGCGCAACAAAAATCTGGAAATCCAATTGTTAAGGGATGGTATGCTGATCCTGAAGGGATTATTTTTGGGCAACAGTATTGGGTATTTCCAACTTATTCTGATAAATATGAGAAACAGGTTTTTATGGATGCCTTCTCATCAAAAGATTTGGTGAATTGGACTAAGCACGAAAAAATAGTAGACACGGCGGCGATAAAATGGGCTAAAATAGCCATGTGGGCTCCATCTATCATTAAAAAAGATAAAAAATATTTTCTTTTTTTTGCGGCTAACGATATTCAAAACGAGCAAACTTTGGGAGGTATTGGAGTGGCAGTAGCCAAAAAACCAGAAGGTCCCTATCGCGACTATCTTGGCAAACCACTGCTTAATAAAATAGTTAACGGCGCACAACCTATCGATCAGTTTGTTTTTAAAGATAAAGATGGTCAACATTACATGATTTACGGTGGCTGGAAACATTGTAACATCACTAAACTTGCTCGTGATTTTAAAAGTCTACAAAATTTTGAAGATGGTAGCACTTTTAAAGAAATTACACCCGAAGGTTATGTAGAGGGCCCTTTTGTGTTTATCCGTAACGGAAAATATTATTTCATGTGGTCCGAAGGTGGTTGGGGTGGCCCTAATTACAAAGTGGCCTATGCCATTTCAGATTCTCTGTTCGGTCCATTTAAGCGTATTGGGACTGTGTTGCAACAAAATCCAGAAATTGCAACAGGGGCGGGTCACCATTCGGTAATACAAATTCCAAGTACAGATGAATATTACATCGTTTACCACCGCAGGCCGAAAGGAGAAACTGCAGCTAATCACAGAGAAACCTGCATCGAAAAAATGGAGTTTGATGATCAAGGTTATATTAAACCGGTTAAGATTACCACAACGGGTGTAACAAAAAGAATAATCAATTAATGGATTACATCGCTCATAGGTAAGTATTGCCGATTTAGTCAACTATTTACAAAGCCTCAAGTGGCCGAAAAATAAAATAGAGTTTTGATGGAAATACATGGAACTATCTAATTCAATAAAAAACATATCATGAAAAAATGCCTTTACTTACTTATGTTACTATGGAGTTGCTTAGCTTTTAGCGGTAGGGCGAATAAAGCTGTTTTGGATAGACCTTGGAGCGCACTATGGATAGCAGACAAAAATGATAGTGGTGCCGAATATGGCGTGTATTACTTCAGAAAAAACATTGCATTAAAAACTAAGCCAGTCGAGTTTATAGTTCATGTTTCTGCCGATAATAGATATAAGCTTTTCATCAACGGTAAGCTGGTTTCTATGGGGCCAGCCCGTGGCGATACCTATTTTTGGAACTACGAAACCATAGATATCGGCCCATTTTTAACTGCCGGAGAAAATACAATTGCTGCCCTGGTTTGGAACGAAGCTCAATATCGTCCAGAAGCTCAAATTTCTGTACGTACCGCATTTGTTTTACAAGGGCAGAGCGAAATTGAAGATATCATCAATACCAATGAAACTTGGAAGGTTACAAAAGACAATGGTTATCAACCCATTCCAGGTTATTTTTTCGCTGCAAGTAAAGGGCAATTGGTTAACATGAACCAAGCCGTAAAAGGCGATTGGACTAGCCTAGGTTTTGATGATCGAAATTGGGGAAATGCAGTAAAAGTAGGAGAAGGGAAGCTTAAAGGCATGGCTTGGGGAATTGATTGGGCTTTGGTACCATCTACCTTGCCTGCAATGGAAATGACTTACCAACGTATTCAAAAATTGCGGAGCGCTATTGGTATTCAAGTTCCGGCTACGTTTCCGGCAAAAAAGACGAGCGTAAATATCCCTGCAAATACCACGGCCACACTTTTACTTGATCAAACTTTTTTAACAAATGCCTACATCACCCTAAATTTTAGTGGAGGTAAAGATGCCGGAATTTCGCTGGGCTATGCCGAATCGCTTTATAAAAAAGGCACTAAAGGTGTAGAAAAAGGCAATCGTAATGAAATAGAAGGCAAAGAGTTTATTGGCAGAATAGATAGTTTAATTTCCAACGGTAGCAAAGATCAATCTTTTACTTCATTAAACTTTCGCACGTATCGCTATATAAAAGTTATCGTGCACACCAAAAACGAACCATTGGTTATTGATGATTTGTATGGCACTTTTACGGGTTATCCGTTTAAAGAAGAAGCTAAATTCAATACCAACAATGCCGAAATTACACAGATGTTAGACATTGGCTGGCGTACTGCTAGACTAAATGCGTGGGAGAGCTATATGGACTGTCCTTACTATGAGCAGCTGCAATACATTGGCGATTCTAGAATTCAGGTAATGGTTTCTTATTATAACAGTAGCGATGATCGGTTAGCACGTAATGCCTTAACACAAATTGATCATTCTCGCATTGCAGAAGGGATTACCAGAAGTTGCTACCCCACCAAAGGCACACAAATCATTCCTATGTTTTCGCTTTGGTATATCGGTATGTTGCACGATTATTGGATGTATAAAAATGATGATGCCTTTTTAAAAGACAAACTGGTTGGCGAAAGGGCAATCTTAGCTTTTTTTGAAAAATACCAACAGGCTGATGGCTCCTTAGCTAATGTTCCTTATTGGGCTTTTGTAGATTGGGCGGGCAACTTATGGGGCGAAGCTAGGGATGAAAGCGGGAGCGGGGCAATTTACAATTTGCAATTGCTTTATGCTTATCAATGGGCAGCAGAAATGGAAGCAAAAATTGGCCTGCAAGATTATTCCAAAATTTACAGCGCAAAGGCCGAGTTGCTAAAAGCAACCATACAGCGTAAATATTGGAACCCGAGCAAAAAACTATATGCAGATACCAAAGATCAAAATAGCTACTCTCAGCATGTAAACGCATTGGCAATTCTCACTGGTCTATTAAATAAAGAAGATATGAAAATAGTAGCCAATGGAATGTTGAATGACGAGAGCTTAACTCAATGTTCGGTTTATTTTAAATATTATTTGCATCAGGCATTGGTTAAGGCAGGTTTGGGTAACGATTATATGAATTGGTTAAGCATTTACCGCAAAAACATGGCGATGGGCTTAACTACTTGGGCAGAATATTCTGATGTAAATACCTCTCGCTCTGATTGCCATGCATGGGGTAGTAGCCCTAATATTGATTTTTATAGAGTTGTACTGGGTATCGATAGTGATGCGCCAGGCTTTCAAAGAGTGAAAATTGAACCACATTTAGGCGAAATGACTAAAGTTGGTGGGGAAATTCCTCATCCAAACGGTAAAGTGGCTGTAAGCTATGAACTGATAAAAAACAAATGGCAAATGAATATCAATTTGCCTAATACAATTACTGGAAAGTTGGTTTGGAAGGGCAAAACTTATGAACTTAAAGCAGGGATAAATAAGCTAGTAATCTAAAAATCTACCGCTAGGTTAACGCAGATAAAAATCAGCAGACAAAATAAAAACCGAAACACACAAAACGAAAATGAAATATAAAAACCTAAACCTAATTTTATGCTTGCTGCTGCTTGTGGGCAGTGTTAAGGCACAGCAAAAAGACCTCGTGAAATACGTGAATACCCTACAAGGAACCGATTCGGAGTGGTCTTTGTCTTACGGTAATACTTACCCAACGGTGGGTTTGCCTTTTGCAGTTCATTTTTTCTCGGCCCAAACGGGTAAAAATGGCGATGGCTGGAAATACAAATACAAAGCAGAAACCATTCGTGGTTTTCAGCAAGTACACCAGTGTAGCCCTTGGATGAACGACTATGCTGTATTTTCATTAATGCCTGGAGTTGGAAAATTGACAGTTAATGAAGATGAAAGAGCTTTAAAATTTAACCACGCAAACGAAATTGCCAAACCGAACCATTACGCCGTAAAATTTGATAATGGAATAACTGCCGAAGTTAGTCCTGTAGAGCGTGGTGGGCACATGAAGTTTTCGTATCCAAAAAATGAAAAAGCTTTTTTAGTATTGGATGGATTTTTGAAAGATTGCGAAGTAACCATTTTACCTAAAGAACGCAAAATAATAGGTTATGTAAACAACGGACGTTTCGTTCCGGGTAATTTTAAAAGTTATTTCGTACTAGAATTTAATCAGCCATTTAAAGCTTTTGGAACTTGGGAAAATGTAAAAGGACAAATTAAAGCTGGCAATGCTGCTGATGAGGGCAAAGGTGTAGGTGCTTATTTAGAGTTCAAGGCAGGTGCTAAAGTAGAAGTTAAAATGGCTTCTTCATACATCAGTCCAGAACAAGCGCAACTTAATTTTGATCAAGAATTGGCCAAGCATAAAAACTTCGAGGCTACTAAAAATAGTGCTTACCAAGTTTGGAATAAACTACTGAACCGGGTGTTGGTAGAAGGCGGAACGGAAGAAGAAATGGCGACGTTCTATTCATGTATGTTCCGTGCCAATTTATTTTCGAGGAAATTTTACGAAATCAACAAAGAGGGTAAACCTTATTACTATAGTCCTTACGATGGTAAAATTCACGACGGTTACATGTATACTGATAACGGTTTCTGGGATACTTTCCGTGGACAATTTCCATTGAGCAATATTTTACACCCAGAAATGCAGGGTAGATACATGCAATCTTTGCTAGATGCACAACAACAAGCCGGTTTTTTTCCTACTTGGTCTAACCCTGGTATGTCTGGTGTAATGATAGGCAACCATGCCATTTCTTTGTTAACCGATGCTTGGGTAAAGGGTATTCGTTCATTTAACCCAGATAGTGCTTTAAAAGCATATTACCATGAGGCAACCAATAAAGGTTTTTATGGTGGTTCTAACGGTAGAGAGGGTTGGAAAGAGTATTTTACCAAGGGCTACATTCCTTACGGCGATATCCACGAGAGCACGGCTAAAACATTAGAATATGCCTATGATGATTTTTGTGCCTATCAATTGGCCAAATTAACGGGCAATAAGTTTTACGAAGAGATTTTTGCTCGTCAAATGTTTAATTACAAAAATGTATTTGATGAGAAAGTAAACTTTGTGCGTGGTCGTTTACCAAATGGCGATTGGATGCCAAATTTCGACCCAGTAGAATGGGGCGGACCTTTTACCGAGGCCAATTCATGGCAATACACTTGGTCTGTAATGCACGATATAAACGGCTTAATCAAGTTGATTGGCGGCGAAAACAAATTCAACTCCAAGCTCGATTCTTTCTTTACCATGCCACAAGACATTAAATACGGCTCTTACAAGCAAGAAATTCATGAAATGAAAGAAATGTTGTTGGCCAAAATGGGTCAGTATGCGCACGGTAACCAGCCAACTCAGCACGTACCTTACCTGTATAACTTTAGTGGCCAACCTTGGAAATCGCAAAAACAGACTCGTATGGTAATGTCGCAATTGTATAACGCTACCGAAAAGGGCTATCCTGGCGACGAAGATCAAGGTCAAATGTCATCATGGTATGTATTAAGTGCTTTAGGAATTTACAGCGTATGCCCGGGTACCGATCAGTATGTAATTGGCAGTCCCGTATTTCAAAAGGCAACCATTAAACTAGAGAATGGAAAAACCTTTGTAATCAAAGCCAATGGCAATAACCCTAAAAATGTATACATCCAGTCGGCATTACTTAATGGTAAAAGCTACGATAAAAACTTTATCACTTATCAGGATATCAACAGTGGTGGAACTTTAGAATTCCAAATGTCGGCAATGCCAAACACTGCAAGAGGTATCGCTAAAGAGTCGCGTCCATTTTCTGTCAGTGCTAATCAATAACACATCATGAAATTAAATAAACGATATCTATTTACCTTATTAGCTTTGGCTACGGCTCATGTGGTTGTGGCGCAAATCAATAAATATCCTTTAGATTCTGATCAGCAAAACATTTGGTTTGTTGCACCACAAGCCGAAATTGGTAAAGACAGTATCAACGTATTAAAAGCTGGCTACACTACCACAAAGTGGATAAAAGCTACCGTTCCCGGGATAGTTTTTAACGATTATGTAAATGCTGGAATAGAAAAAGATCCAAATTTTGGAGACAATATTTACAACGTAGATAAGAGAAAGTACGACAGAAATTTTTGGTATCGTACTACTTTTAAAGCTCCCGCTGGCCATCAAAATGGTCAGAAACTTTGGCTCAATTTTGAAGGCGTAAACCGCAAGGCCGATATTTATTTTAATGGTACCTATCTGGGTAAGTTAGATGGTTTTATGCACAGAGGTAAGTTTGATATTACTAATTTGCTAGATAAAGGTAAAGAGAATGTGCTAGCTGTATTGGTGCATTGGCCGCAAACGCCAATTCCAAATTATGCCAGCCCAACTTATATTTCATCTGCCAGTTGGGATTGGATGCCTTACGTACCTGGCTTACTGATGGGTATTACTGATAATGTGTATTTAAGTACTTCTGGCTCGGTTACTTTGGTAGATCCGTGGATTAGAACCAAAGTGCCATCGCTAAACCAAGCGAATTTGCAGTTACAAGTAGAACTGAGCAATACCACCGGAGCAGATAAGGAAGGGGAACTCACAGGTGTTATCCAGCCGGGAAATATTACCTTCTCCCAAAAAATGAAGATTGAAGCTTACCAACAACGCACGTTTACACTCGATACCAGCAAGTTCAAGCAGTTTATTATTAATAATCCAAAATTGTGGTGGCCAAATGGTTATGGAGAGCCAAATTTGTATTCTTGCGAGTTGAAATACACTGTAGACGGGAAAATTTCGGACACTAAGAAAATTACCTTTGGCATTAAAGAATACAGCTATGATACTTTGGGCAACGTGTTTCATATCAGTATCAATGGCAAGCGCATTTTTGTAAAGGGCGGCAACTGGGGCATGTCCGAATATTTACTGAGATGCCGTGGCGATGAATATGATCTAAAATTGAAGCTGCACAAAGACATGAACCTAAACATGGTTCGAAATTGGATTGGCTCTGTTACTGATGCCGAGTTTTATGAAGCTTGCGATAAATATGGGCTCATGATCTGGGACGATTTTTGGTTAAACTCACATAAAAACTTGCCTAGAGATATTTTTGCCTTTAACCAAAATGCAGTAGAAAAAATAAAGCGTTACAGAAACCATCCATCTGTTGCGGTTTGGTGTGGCGATAACGAAGGCTATCCAGAGCCGCCATTAAATGCTTGGCTGGCCGAAAACGTTAAGACTTTTGATGCAGGCGACCGTTGGTATCAGGCTAATTCGCATTCTGATGCCTTAACAGGTAGTGGTCCGTGGACAAACTTTGATCCCCAGTGGTATTTTACCAAATATCCCGGTGGTTTTGGCGGCGATAGGGGTTGGGGAATGCGAACCGAAATTGGAACGGCTGTTTTTACCACTTTCGATAGCTTTAAAAAGTTTATGCCTAAAGAAAATTGGTGGCCAAGAGATGAAATGTGGGATAAACATTTTTTTGGTAAAAGTGCCGCAAATGCGGGCCCAGATCGCTACGAAGAAAGTATCAATCACCGTTATGGAAAAGCTACGGGTATTGAAGATTTTTGCCTCAAAGCGCAACTGTTGAATATTGAAACTAACAAGGCTTTGTACGAAGGTTGGTTGCATCACATGTGGAATGATGCCTCTGGCGTAATGACTTGGATGAGCCAATCTGCCTATCCGTCTTTTGTGTGGCAAACTTATGATTACTATTACGATTTGAACGGTGCTTATTGGGGTGTTAAAAAAGCATGTGAACCTCTTCACATTCAATGGAGTTATGCCGATAACAGCGTAAAAGTGATTAACAGCACTGGCAAAAATTACGATAATTTAAAAGCAGTAGCCGAAGTTTACAATATCAAGGGCCAGAAATTAAAAGGCTATAACCAAACGCTGGTGTCGGCTAGCAATACGGCTACCGAAAGCTTTTTGATGGATTTATATACCGTGACGGATAACTTGGCTTATCAAAAGAAAGTTGTTGCTTCTTCTACATCAGCCGAAGCGGGTAGTGCAACAGCAATTACCGATGGCAATTCTGGGTCAAGGTGGACAAGTACTTACCAAGATAACCAATGGGTGTATGTAGATTTGGGTAAAATTGAACCGGTTCGCCAAGTAATTATCGAATGGGAGGCCGCCTACGCCAAAGCTTATAAAATCCAAGTTTCTGATGATGCCACACAATGGAAAGACGTAGCGATAGAAAACAATTCGGATGGTGGAAGTGATAGAATTACTTTTGCAAAAACCAATGCCAGATATGTGAGAATGCAAACCTTGAAAAGAGCTACAGAATATGGCGTTTCTATCTACGAGTTTGAAGTTTATACCACCCAAAGAACGAAATCGCCGGAAGTGCAATTGATCAAGTTGTTCTTAGAAGACGAAAAAGGTAAGGTTTTATCGGATAATTTTTATTGGAGAAGCAGTGCCCATAACGATTATACACAGCTAAACACATTGGTGCCGGTTAAACTAAATGTGAGCTCTAAAATTAGCTCAAAAGGTAATCAGAAAATCATCGCTGCTAAGATTAAAAATACATCAAATGAAATTGCCTTTGCTATAAAAGTGCAGGCTATAGATGCCGAAACCGGCGAGCGCATTTTGCCAGCAATGATGAACGATGATTATTTTACCCTGTTTAAGAATGAAAGTAAGGACATAGAAATTACTTTCGATGCAAACTTGCTTAAAAGCAACAAATATAAACTAGAAGTTACACCTTATAATAACCGCAAAAGATAATGAAAGCCATCAAATATTTACTACTGTTATGTTTATTAGCTGTTTGTAAGCCGTGTTTTTCAGTATTAAAACTGGCGGATGCTTTGCAAAGTAACATGGTAGTGCAGCAAAATAAAGCATTTAGGGTGTGGGGTACAGCAACTGCAGGCCATAAAGTATCGGTATTAGCAGATTGGCTCGCCAACCCAACTACTGTAGTTGCAGATAAAAACGGTGAATTTTTAGCTTTAATAGATGTTCCTTTAGCTAAAGCCGGAGATTTTACAACACATCAAATTTTAGTGCAAACGCAGGATGAAAAGTTAAGCTTAACCAATCTGCTTATTGGCGATATATGGTTTTGTAGTGGACAATCAAATATGCAGTTTTCTGTTAAAGAGATGATTGGTGCAAACGAGGTGTTAAGCAGCGCCAACCAACCTCATATCCGTTTATTGAGTGTGGGTTTAAATTTCAGTGCTACGCCTATAGGCAATTTTTCTGGCAAATGGCAAGAAAGTACTTCTGATAATGTTAAAGATTTTAGTGCTGTGGGCTATACGTTCGGAAAAAAACTATACGACGAGCTCAATATCCCGATTGGACTAATTTTTTCTGGTATTGGCGCTTCTGGTGTGCAGGCATTTGTACCACAAGAAAAATTACAAAACAACAAGCTTTTAAACGAAACCTATTTAAAACCCTATTTGGCAAGCCCAAAAGCTAAAGAAAAAATTGATGCCGGTTTTTCTTTCGAAAAGGTAGTGCGTCCGTTTTTGTTGTACAATGCGTTAATTAATCCTTTTACCAACCTATCTATCAAAGGTTTTTGTTGGTATCAGGGCGAAGCCAACCACATGGAAAGAGAAAGTTATGTAACAGCTACCCAAACCCTTATTAAATCTTGGCGTACTAATTTTAAACAGGGAGATTTGCCTTTTTATTATGTACAAATTGCACCCTATTTTCACGAAAAGGAAGATGATAAATTAGCCTACGATGCATTTTTTAGAGAGGCGCAGGCAAAAGTAGCCACGCTAAACAATACGGCTATGGTAAGCACTATAGATGTTGGCGAAGCCAAAGATTTACACCCTAAAAATAAAAAGCCAGTGGGCTTACGCTTAGCCGCTGTAGCTTTAAATAGAACCTATAGCAAGCAAAATTTGGTTGATCAAGGACCAGAATATAATTACGTAACATTTAAAAAAAACGTAGCAACCATCCATTTCAAGGCGGAAAGCTTAGGCAGCGGGCTTAATACCAACGACGGAAATGCACCCAGATTTTTCTATATGGCTGGAGAAGATCAGGTATTTCATTTAGCGGATGCGGTTATAGAAGGAAATACCGTAGTGGTAAGTAGTAAAAAAGTTAAAAAACCAGTGGCTTTGAGGTATGCATTTTTCAATTATCCGGTAACTAATTTACAGAATAGGGAAGGATTTCCAGTTTTGCCTTTTAGAACCGATCATTGGGCCGAAATAAAATAGACAAATCATCAGCCTTTAAAAGTGGTATTTTGAAAAACGCTATATTTGGATAATCTAAAGAAGAAAAATTTGAAAAAGAAACTTTCTATAGTTGATTTAGCTAAGCAACTTAACATTTCGCCAACCACTATCTCATTTATTTTAAATGGTAAAGCTCAAGAAAAGAGGATTAGTAGTGAGTTGGTAGAGCGGGTTTTAAAACAAATTGAAGAAGTAGGTTATAAGCCAAATGCATTAGCGCAAAGCCTCAGAACCGGGAAAACCATGATTATTGGTTTAATGGTAGAAAATATCGCCAATCCATTTTTTGCCAATATAGCAAGGCTGATAGAAGAAAAGGCCTACAAAAATGGCTACAAAATAATTTACTGTAGTACCGATAATGACAGTGCAAAAACTAAAGATTTATTAAGGATATTTCAAGACCGCCATGTAGATGGTTATATCATTAGTCCGCCAGAAGGCATTGAAAAAGAAGTAGATGGTCTCATTGATAATGGCTCTCCTGTAGTACTTTTCGATCGTTATTTGCACGATACAAAAGCAGATTTTATTGTTGTTGATAATGCTGGAAGCACGTATGAAGCTGTAAATCATTTGGTTAAAAATGGTTACAAAAATATTGCCTTTATAACGCTAGACTCGCTACAAACTCAAATGCAAGATAGGCTAAAGGGCTACGAAAAAGCATTGAATGAGCATGCGTTAAGCCATCATGTAAAAGAGATTTCCTATTATCAAGAAGAAGAAAATATCATTAGGCATATTGTGGCATTTTTAGAACGTAAACCCGAGCTAGACGCCGTGTTGTTTGGTACCAATTATTTGGGTGTAAGTGGCTTAAAAGCGATCAAGAAACTCAATAAAAGAGTGCCCGAAGATTTAGCTGTGATTTCTTTTGACGATCATACCCTGTTTGAGCTTCATTCTCCAGATATTACAGCCATTTCACAACCTATAGAAGAAATATCCGAAAAACTAATTACCATACTCTTAGGTAGACTTAACAAAACCTCCAAAGCTAAGAAAACACAATCTGCTGTGCTCGCTCCCGAATTAATTGTGAGAGGATCTAGCCGCAAAATAAAAGCATAATTTCTTTGGTAAATTTCTTCGCATGTCGATACTTTTATTAAATTTGCTAAAACGTTTTATTTTACTATTTGACTTAAATATCAATTTTGGTAACTAAGCGATAGGCGTTTTATTTTTGATGTATAATAGAAATAAAAAATGAGTGAAAAGTTGGTCTTGGGTGCTGACATAGGAGGGTCGCATGTAACGGTAGGGATAATTGACCTCCAGATAAATGCCGTGTTATCACAAACTAAATTTAGGTTAGAACTAAACTCGAAAGGAGATTTAGAAAGCATTTTAACCGCATGGCAACAAGCCATAGAAAGATCATGTGAGCTTTTTGGTAATACCCCGAGTTTTTTGGGTATTTCTATGCCTGGCCCTTTAGATTATGCTAGGGGTATTTCGCTGATCAACGGACAAGATAAATACGACGCTCTTTTTGGTCTAAACATCAAAGAACTACTGGCAAAACGTATACAAATGCCAGTTAGTCATATCGGTTTCGTTAACGACGCTGTTTCTTTTTTAAAAGGCGAAATTTTAGGTGGCGCCGCTAGCAAAGGAAAAAATGTTATCGGTTTAACACTTGGAACGGGTTTGGGCTCGGCAAAAGCTTTAAATGGTTCGCAGGTTTTAGATGCCGATTTATGGAAAATGCCTTTTAAAGAATCCATTGCCGAAGAATATCTTTCTACCAGATGGTTTGTAAAACGATATTTTGAAAAAACAGGGAATGAGATCCCTAACGTAAAAGCTTTATTGGTTTTGGCTGAGGCTGGAAAAATAGAAGCTCTAGAAGTATTTAGTGAGTTTGGAAACAATTTAGGTTTGTTTTTACAGTTATTTATTGAAATGGAAGGCGAGGTAGATACGGTGGTACTTGGTGGCAACATAGCTAAAACTGCACATTTATTTACGGCAGAAGTAATTAAAGTGTTGGGTAGCAGTAATAAGGTGGTAATTAAGCCAGCAATCTTAGGAGAAGATGCCGCTCTAATTGGCGCAGCTGGTATATGGAAAACAGAGAAAACGCAGGAATTGGCGTAGCAATACCATAATTTATTTAAAAAGGGGCTGTCTCAAAAGTAAAATAACGCCGTCATTTCGACGATCGAAGGAGGAGAAATCTTTTTCAGAAGTACTTCTGGATAGGATCTCTCTCTAGGGTTCGAGATGACGAGTGAATTTTGAGACAGCCCCTTTTTGTTGGTATGCTAGTTGGTTTTTACTTTGTACAGCTTTGCACCGAATAAGAAAATTACGGCGTAACAGATGATAGGTAAATAATAAGCAAGAGCAACATCGTGGTTGGCAATTAGCCCCATTGCGAGCGGAAAAAAAGCACCGCCAACTACACCCATAGATATAAATGAAGAGGCTTGTTGTGTCTGTTTGCCCAAATCTTTTAAGCCCAAGCTAAAAATGGTAGGAAACATGATACTGAAGAAAAAGTTAATCATAAATAATGCACCGTAAGAAATCCACCCAGCGCCCTGAGCTACAATGATACAAGAAATAATGCTGCCGAGGGCAAATGTTGCTAGTAGTTTATTTGGTGCAATAAATTTCATCAGGTAGGTGCCAACAAAGCGACCAGCTGCCATAAAAACCATAAATAATACCATGAAATTGGCGGCCTTGGCATCGCTAAACCCCATTACTTCTACGCCATAATTGATAAAGTAGGCCCATGTGCCCGCCTGTGCTGCCACATTAAAAAATTGTGCCACAGCGGCCGCTACAAAATGGCGGTGTTGTATTAATTTCTTCTTTTGTTGATGGCTGTTACTTAAAGCTTCTTGTGTAGTTTCTGCTGTTGTTGCATGTGGATCTGTTAAATTTGGTACTTTGATGAATGCAAAGCAAACAGCAACAAAAACAATGAACAAACCAATATACATGTAAAGATTTTTTACCGAATCTAAGCTGTTTAAAATGTTGTTGCCTACATCAGTAGCGTGTAACAAAAAGTAGGAGCCTAAAAGTGGGCCAATGATAGTGCCAACTGCGTTAAATGACTGGGCAAAGTTAATGCGCTGGTCGCTGGTACGTTGGTCGCCTAACGATGCTACAAAAGGATGTGCTACGGTTTCTAAGGTGGCCATTCCGCACCCTAGAATAAACAAGGCAATCCTAAAAAAATCAAACGATTCTGCATTGGCAGCCGGAATAAATAAGAAGGTTCCAGTGGCAAAAAGCGAAAGTCCTAAAAGTACGCCCATTTTATAACCAAAACGCTTCATAAAAATACCAGCAGGAATACTCATGATGAAATAAGCGCCAAAAACAGATAGCTGTATCAATCCCGACTGAGATTTTGACACGTTTAGCACATTCTGAAAATGTTTGTTAAGTACATCGCTCATAGAGTGTGCAATTCCCCACAACATAAAAAGTGAGGTCACAAATACAATGATGATGATAAATTTTTTCTCCGTAAAGTTTGGCTGATTGTTCATGATAGTTGAGTTGTAGTGATTTGTTTGCTGAATAAGACCGATGCGCCAATAATAGCCGAAGCTTCCCCTAAATTAGCTAAGTGTATAGTCAGGTCGTCGCTTTTTTGCTGCAATGACGCTGAGAGTTTGGCTAGAAAACGATCTGAAGTTTTAGCGATATTACCACCAATAATTAAAGTATTGAAATGCTCTTTTTCTATAATGGTGCTAAGAAATTGTGTGAGGCTTTGGGTAAATTCCTCAAAAACGAGATCAACCTCTTTGCTGTATTGATTTTGCAACAGCATTTCTTTTACATCTTTTACCTTTAAACCTGTTAGTGCTAAGAACTTGGCCACAAACCACCTGGTAGAAAGGTACTCTTCGGCAATGGTTTGGCCAAAAGGGGTAACCGCAAAATTGGCATCTTGTGTAATGCCGTTTTGGCTTAGCGCCGAGCCTAGGCCGGTTCCTAATGTAATGCCTAATGTTTTTGTTGCTGTAGAATAATTATTGGCTTTTATTTCTCCTGCAAGAAAAGCTTCCGCATCATTCCTAAATAAGATGTTAGTTGGTGGAATATTTAATTGGTTACTCAAATATTCCTTCACGTTAATTCCATATAGTGCTTCGTATTTATCCAGCCCCTCAATAAGAGATATGCCATTTTTATAATCAAACGGGCCTGGCATAGCAATGGCTATCTTTAATTCGCCATCTTGATTGGTAGTTTTGAGGCAGTTTAATATGCCTTGAAGCCACCCATTAAGAATTTCTTCGGTATCGCCTTTAGAGTTTATTCGTTCTCTGGTAAAACTCTCTTCTTTTATTACACAAGCCGATACATCTACCAATGCGGCACTAATGTGCGAACCACCTATATCTATGCCTAATACAATATCTTCGTGAGGATTGTTCATCGTTTAATTTGGTTTAGCGGTACCAAATATATGTTTACTAAAACATTTTAGCAAATCGTTAAACACATTTTTAGTTTTAATGGTGCTTTATTTAGGGCATTAGGATAAAAAAATAAATAGGGAAGTATTTTTTCTGTTATAAAATTTGCTAAAACGTTTTATTTGGTTTTAATTTGTGTTAGCCAATTATATCTGTATCATGTCGAAACTCAAGAAGAATTTTCTAGTCGCTTTATTATTACTATTCCCTTCGGTGCTGTTTGCTCAAAAAAAAGCCTATTTTATCGATGGCTTTCACGGAGGCATTTGGGGGCATTATCCGGTAGGTTATACTTCTTATGTGGTTTCGCAATTAAACAAGTATCCCAATTGGAATATCAATTTAGAAATTGAGCCAGAAACTTGGCAAAGAGATTTAAAGGTAGACTTAGAAGGCTTTAACGCTTTAAAAACGTTTATGAGCGATACGTCGGTAAATAGTCGAGTAGAATATGTAAATCCGGCATACGGGCAACCTTATATGTTCAATATCTCTGGCGAAAGCATCATTAGGCAATTTGCTTATGGTATGCAATCTTTGCGAACGTACTTTCCCTCGTTAAGCTTTAAAACTTATTCTTCGGAAGAGCCTTGTTTTACCAGTGCCTTACCGCAAATATTGAAATCTTTTGGTTTTAAATACGCCTCCTTAAAAAATCCAAATACTTGCTGGGGCGGTTATACCCGAGCACATGGTAAGGAGTTGGTTAATTGGATTGGCCCAGATGGTACTTCTATTTTAACCAGTCCACGTTACGAGATAGAACTACTAAAACCCAACTCTACTTGGGAAACTATAGGTAACGGCAATAGCAAAGAATTTATTGGCAAAGCTTTGGCAGATGGGATAGAAAATCCGGTAGGGATGTGTCTTCAAGACGCAGGATGGCGATTTGGGCCTTGGCTAAAAGGAGATTTTTATCAACCAACAAGTTATACTACGTGGAGAAACTACTTTGAAAATATCGCTAAAGATGTAAAGCCTTCTGATTGGAAATTTGCGCAAGAAGATGTACAAACTAGTTTGGTTTGGGGCTCACAAGTAATGCAACGTTTATCGCAACAAGTGCGAAAGGCAGAAAATAAAATTGTGCGGGCAGAGAAAATTGCTACGATGCAAAAATTGGAAAATCAAACTTCATATCCGTCTCAATCTATAGATGATGCTTGGCGCAACTTAATGTTGGCACAGCACCACGATTGTTGGATTGTACCTTATAATGGTAAAAAAGGCGATACTTGGGCCGATAAAGTAAAAACATGGACGACAAGAACTACTCAGGTTGCTGATAGCATAGGCGGACAACTACTACCAATTAAAGCAGCTAAAAACGGGTTGTACATTAAAGTTTACAATACCTTGGCCAGAACCCGTAACGAATGGCTCAAAGCTGCTTTGCCCGAAGATTTTTACAGCCTTACTTCTTTAGTAGTAACTGATGAAAATAATGTGAAGTTGCCCGTACAACTGCTAAAATCAGAAAAGGCACTTTTGTTTAAAGGAACAGTGCCGGCATTGGGTTATGCAGTATTCCATATCAATAAAGGTGTGCAATCCAAGACAAAAGGAGCTAATGTTACTTTTAATAGCAACGGCGATTGTATTTTAGAAACCGATCAGTACAAAATCTATATCGACAAGGCAAAGGGAGGAACAATTAAAAGTTTAATTGCAAAAACTTTAGACGGTAAGGAGTTTGTAGATGCGGGTTCTGAAAGGAAATTTAACGAGTTAAGAGGCAATTTTTATAAGTTAGGTGGTTTTAAAACCAACACAAGTGAACCGGCGCAAATCGCTGTTTTGGAAAATGGCCCCTACCTTATTAAAGTAAATATAGTTAGTCAAATTGCAGGTCATCCAGTTACGCAAACCCTAACGTTAAAACAGGGAGAGCCTTTAATAGACTGCGATTTAAAAATCGATTGGAAAGGCAGCCAAGGCATAGGCGAATTTGAGGAAACCAATTATCAAGCTACTGCATTACATAAAGCATTTTATAACGATCAATATAAATTACTTACGCTGTTCCCGCTGGCATTAAAAAATCAAAAGGTATTTAAAGATGCGCCTTATGATGTTACGGAAAGCAAGCTGGATAATACTTTCTTTAGAACTTGGGATAGCATTAAAAATAACATGATATTTAATTGGGTAGATGTGGTAGATGGACATCAAAAATATGGGATGGCTATGTTTTCTGATCACGTAACTAGTTATGCCCATGGTACAAATTTCCCTCTTGGCTTAACAACGCAGTACGCAGGCAAGGGTTTGTGGGGAAGAGATTATGTGATAGATCAATCTACAAAGCTTAATTACAAACTTTTACCGCATAAAGGAAACTGGCAGCATGCTGGCCTGAGCCACCAAAATGAGATGGTTAAGGAGCCTTTGCAGCTAGTTACGTTAGCAGTTAAGCCTAAAAGCCTGAGCAAATCTTTTATCGAAAGTTCTTCTGATGCGTTAGAAATTAGCTCTTGCACTTACCAAGGAGATAACTTATATGTAAGGATTTTTAACGCTGCCAATACGCCCACAAAAGGTAAGTTGAAACTTGATTTTGACGTAACTAACGCTGATTTTGTAAACTTGGATGGAAGTGAAATCTCTGGAGCTATTCTTAGTGGTAAAGATGAGAAATTTGTCGACATCAGCTTGAAACCTTTCGGTATTGCTACCTTAAAAATTTCTCAGAAATAATGAAAAATCAAGTGCTAAATATTTCAATTTGCGAAGCGGCAATTACTATTGGTAGGGTAAATTTTATTAATGGAATTTATGTTTGCGAGCAAAGCAGTCGTTACCCTATAAATAATTGGGCTTCGGTGGCAGAGGTAATAAAGCAATGGGCAAATGCGATCATTAGTTTTGCCAATAACAGTCCTTTTAGTGCATTAGCCATTGCGGCACCAGGCCCTTTCGATTACCAAAATGGGGTTTCTTATATCAACGAAAATAGAAACCTAAAATCGCTTTACAATCAAAATTTAAAGCAATTATTGGCTGCAGAGCTTAACATGCAAGAGCCGGATATAGTATTTTTTAACGACGCAGTGTGTGCTTTGGCGGCCGAGCCTTTGCCAAACGAAATAAGCAATAAGAAAGTGCTGGGATTGTATTTTGATGAAGGTTTTGGAAGTGCTTGGCTAAGTGATAACGAATTTGGGGATGCGCAACTATGGAAACAACCATTTTTAACCGGTACGGCCGAAGATTATTTTTCTATCAAGTGGTTGCGAAAAGCTTATTTTAAATTAACGGGATTAGGTTTTGCCCACATCAACGATATTAACAATTTTTCGTCGATTACTGGTAAGGAGTTATTGAAAGAATTTATAGAAAACTTAGCAGTTTATCTAAATAAAATAAACAACCAATACCGTTTTAAGGGTTTGTTGCTTGGAGGCGCTATGTTTGCCAATAATGTAAACATCTTGCCTATGCTAAAAAAGCGCCTAGCTACTCAAGATACGGAGATATCTATTTTTAGATCGCAGTTGGGAGGCTTAGCGCCACTAATTGGCACTGCCGCTTTAAGAGATATGGCGCTATTAAAAACCTAAACATTAACATAAAACGTGTAATAAATGAGAATACAAATGAAAAAAATTACAGTAGGCTTTTTGCTTGCGCTTACTGCAGGCTCGCAGGTAAATGCACAAACTTTAAAACCCTTTAAAAATGGCGATAAAATTGCTTTTGTTGGCAATAGCATTACAGAGGCTGGTTATTATGGTTCTAATGTTTGGCTGTACTACATGACACGTTTTCCCGAGCAACGCATAACCGTGCTTAACACCGGTATTGGCGGCGATGTGGTTGGGCAAATGAACGCTCGTTTTGAGGATGATGTGCTACCGAAAAAACCGAACGTTGTGGTGCTGACTTTTGGAATGAACGATACTGGCTATATGGAATACAACCAAGCTGGTGCCGAAGAATTTGCAAAAAAGAAAGTAGAAAAATCTTACAATGATTATTTGTTGTTAGAAGCTAAATTAAAGAAACAGCCAAGCATTACCCCGGTCATCATGTCATCATCACCTTATGATGAAACCATGAAAAACAAGAACAACTATTATAAAGATAAAAGCAAAGCGATGGAGCAAATTGTGGCTTTTCAACAGGAGGCAGCAAAGAAAAACGGTTGGGCTTATGTAGATCTTTTTCATCCAATGACCGAGATTAACCTTAGAGAGCAAAAAGCAAAACCAGAATTTACCATTACTGGACCAGACCGCATACACCCAGGTAGGGGCGGACATTTGATAATGGCAGCTACTTTTCTTAAAAACCAAGGTTTAGCAGGTAAACCCGTGGCTAAAATAGATATTGATGCTAAAAAAGGAACTGCTGTAGTAGAAAATGCAAAAGTAGAAGTAACCAAAAAGAGCGATGCTGGGGTAAGTTTCAACTATTTAGCAAATGCTTTGCCTTTTCCAATAGATTCTGTTTCTGGCGTATGGGAAAATCCACAAACACAGGCAGATGCTTTGGCTGTTTATCCTTTTATCGAAGAGTTTAATCAAGAACTACTAAAAGTGAAAAACCTTAAAAAAGGCAATTATAATTTAATAATTGATGGCAAGAAGATCAGCACTTTTAGCGCCGATTCGCTCGCGAAAGGGATTAACATGGCGCTATTAAGTAATACACCACAATATCAGCAGGCTAAAGCAGTAATGTATCTTAACGATTTAAGGTTAGATTTAGAGAAGAAACTTAGAGAGTATTATTGGTTACAGTTTAACTATTTTAAAGGAGAGGATTTACTTTTTGCCGATACAGAGCTTGCTTTTGAAAAAGTAAACGAAGAGGCCAAGAAAAACTGGTTTGTGAAGAGCAAGATGGGCGTTTATCAAACTGCACGTTTTCCCGAAGTAAGAAAAATGTGGCAAGAAAATGTCAACCAATTAACAGATCGGATTTATGAAATAAATCAACCAAAATCACACCTAGTAGAAATTGTAGCCGTAAAATGAAAAAGAAATCAGCATATTTAGCAGTAAGTATTATCGCTACTATTTTAGCATGTAAAACTACCAATAAACAATTGGTAGGCAATGCGCAATACGTTAATCCGTTTATTGGTGCCAGTACAAATGTTGGCGATGCAGGAGTTTATCATGGTTTGGGTAAAACTTTTCCGGGGGCAACAACGCCTTATGGTATGGTGCAGGTAAGTCCAAATACCATTACTGGCGGCGATAACGGCTCTGGTTATAGCGATGAGCACCGCAGTATAGAAGGTTTTGCCTTTACACAAATGAGCGGTGTGGGCTGGTTTGGCGATTTAGGTAATTTTTTGGTAATGCCAACCACAGGTCCACTAAAAACCAATTCGGGTACTTTAGCAGATCCTGATGCCGGTTATAGGTCTAGATATGATAAAAAATCTGAGCAAGCTACTGCTGGTTATTATGCTGTACAGTTAAGCGATTATAAGGTTAAAACTGAAGCTACTGCCGCACCACATAGCGGTATGCTAAAATTTACTTTTCCTGCAAATCAACAATCGAGAATACAAATAGATTTGGCAAGAAGAGTAGGGGGTACAGCTACCGAACAGTATGTAAAAGTTGTAAATGAAAATGCCATAGAAGGTTGGATGAAATGTACACCAGAAGGTGGTGGTTGGGGAAATGGAGATGGTAAGGCAGATTACGTGGTTTATTTTTATGCCGAATTTAGTAAACCTCTCAAAAATTTTGGTGTGTGGTCGGCAGATATTCCTGATGGTGCAGTAAGAAAAAGAGAAGAGGTAACGAGTGCGGCTTACCAACAAATTATTGCTAAAGCAAACATCCTTAAACAGGTAAAAGAGAAACAAGGTAAACATTTGGGCTTTTATACTGAGTTTGCCACCACAGCTAACGAAGAAGTTTTATTAAAGGCTGGAATCTCTTTTGTAAGTTTAGCCGGAGCAAAAAATAATTTACAGACTGAGATTACAGATTGGGATTTTAATGCTGTTAAACAAAAGGCTACAGATTTATGGAACAAATCGTTAGCAAAAATTAACATTGAAGGCGGTACTGATGAACAGCGAACAGTTTTTTATACCTCACTGTACCACACCCAAATAGATCCAAGAGTGTTTGAGGATGTAGATGGGAACTATATGGGTGGCGATCAGAAAAGTCATCAATCTAAAGATTTTACCAAGCGAACTATTTTTAGCGGTTGGGATGTTTTTCGTAGTCAAATGCCTTTGCAAACCATTATTAATCCAGAATTAGTAGGCGATATGGTTAACTCTTTAGTTACCCTAGCAGATGAAAAAGACAAAGATTATTTAGAAAGATGGGAGTTTTTAAATGCCTATAGCGGCTGTATGATTGGTAACCCAGCGGTATCTGTTATTGCAGATGCTTATGCTAAAAATATCCGGAATTTTGATGTAGAAAAAGCTTACCAATTATCAGTAAATAGTGTAGAGAAATTTGGTAATGGCGAAAAAGGTTACGTTACTGATGGTTTTGGTATATCACATACCTTAGAATATGCTTATTTCGATTGGTGTGTTTCGCAAATGGCAAAATCGCTTGGTAAAACTGCCGATGCTGATAAGTACTTAAAAAAATCGAAAGCTTACTACAATATTTTTGATAAAGAAAAAGGTTGGTTTAGACCAAGAGACAAAAATGGCAATTGGGAAGCATGGCCAGCAGAGGGACGCTTAAAACAATGGTATGGTTCTATAGAAAGTAATGCTTACCAACAAGGATGGTTTGTGCCACAAGATGTAGATGGAATGGTGGCTTTAATGGGCGGCAAAGCTAAAGTTATCGCCGATTTAACTACTTTTTTCGAAAAAGCACCTCAAGATTTAATGTGGAACGACTACTATAACCACGCTAACGAACCTGTGCATCATGTACCTTTTCTTTTTAACAGAGTTGGCGCACCTTGGTTAACACAAAAATGGACAAGGGAAATCTGCAAAAGAGCTTATAAAAATTCTGTCGAAGGTTTGGTTGGTAATGAAGATGTGGGCCAAATGTCGGCCTGGTATGTGCTGGCGGCAAGTGGTATACATCCCATAGCACCTGGAGACACACGCTACGAAATTACTAGTCCGCTCTTTAGTAAAGTGACTTTAAATGCTGATAAAGCAAGTGCTTTTACCATAGAAGCAAATCATAATTCTGATAAAAATATTTATATACAAAGTGCAACTTTAAACGGCAAAGCCTATAATAAATGTTGGATAGATCATAAAGATGTAATTAAAGGTGGTGTTTTAAAATTAGAAATGGGACCACAACCTAATCAAAGTTGGGGCGTAAATTAAGAAACTGATTAAATTTCCGTTAAACTTCTCACTTGTCAGTCTGAGCTTGTCGAAGACTACTTTTAAAGAATGTTTCGACAAGCTCAACATGACACTTGTATTTTAATCAACATAAATTTAAACAGTTTCTAAAAGCAACCTTTATTTTCTGAAACGTTTGATTATTAGGTGCTTATTTAATTAGAAAAAATTGATATTATGACTAGCATTGGTATAAGTCCAATGCTGGTTTTTCTTCAGCTGGCCTGGTCGGCAAAGTGCTACAAGAAAATTAGATTGAGTTAATTCTCTACAAGAATACAAAACCAAAACAACTTGTTTTTTAGCGTACCGAATAACAAAAGAAATACTAATGAACGTCAGCTTTGGGGCTTTTAATGTTATTGCGAGATGCCGCCTGCCCCGCAGTAGGAGAAGCGAGCTTAGGTGTTAGAAAGGTGAAAATCGTTGTGAGGTGACTTTGTGCTTCTAAATGATAAGTTTTTTATCTGTTAAATCTTAAATTATTGATAATCAATAAGTAGTGTCTATAATCCGCTTTAATGAAATCATTAAAAATTAAAAATGTTTTTCTACTGTTTTTATCAGGTTCTGTGGCTGCTTATGTCGTATTAAACGGTATTTTTTTACTTTCGTGGATCTGCTATGTGCCGTTCTTCATCCTTTTTAAAAAACTACCTGCAAAACAAAAACTTACCAGCAGTATCATTTTTAGCTTTGGCGTTTCTGCTGTTGCTTTTTTTTGGATGATTGGCGCAGCAAAGCAATTTAGTGGCAACCGATGGTTTTATGCGCTTTTGGTAACCTTTGTCTCCGTTACCCTGTTTGCAATTTACTGGCTTGTTTTAATGTATGTGCGTACAAAACTCGAAGAAATAGCTAAATCTACGGTGTTTAAAGGTGTTTTAGTGGCCAGTTCTTTTGTGTTGGGAGAGTGGTTGTTGGTGCTAATTTTTGCTCAAATGCCTTACTATCTCTATAATAGCGGGTATGGCTTGTTAAATAACTTGTATAGCATTCAATGGGTGGCACATTTAGGCTTGCCGATGCTCAATTTTATAACTATCCTCATTAACTATCTGGTCGCAGAAAATATTGCTACCAAGCAGTGGAAAAAAATGCTAGTTCCAGCAACTATAGTTGCGTTTTTCATGCTAACTGGTTTTTTAATGAAATTTAATTTCGATAAAAAGCTACCATCTACAGAGGTTGTAAAAATGGCCATAGCTGCAGAAAATATACCGGCAAACTTACGCTGGGATGAGCAAGGTGGTAATATTTTAGCCAGCAGACTTTTGGCTATCAATAAGCAGGCAGCGGCGTTAAATCCTGACTTGGTTTTGTGGTCGGAATCTACCATTCCTTGGCCTTATAATGCTACTGATGATTTGTTGTTGGAAATCTTAAAAGAGCCATATTCGTCTGAAGCAATCCATGTTATCGGTTTTATGACTGCTTATGATCGCCATAGTATGTTTAATTCTGCCTATGCCATTTCATCCAAAGGAAAACTTGTTGGAAGATACGATAAGCGCTATCCCTTAGCTTTTGTGGAAACTCCGGTGTGGGGCTTAAATATGCCTTTTTTAGATTTAGACGGGTATCTTATTAAAGAGGGGCAGGTCGCACAACCCATAACTACACTAAAAGGCAAAGCGGGCGTAGTTATTTGTAATGAAATTGCAAAGCTAAAAGCTACTACCACATTAGTTCAAAATGGTGCGGAGTTTTTGCTTATGCAAGGTAACGATGGTTGGTTTAAGGATACTTATCTCGTAAATGTTCATTTTTTGTATAGCAGGCTAAGTGCAGTGGCAAATAGAAAAGATATAGTTTTAAATAATAACGATGGATTTTCGGGGCACATAAAAGCTAATGGAGAAGTGTTGCTAAAACGAAAAAGCAATGATTTTTTTGTTGAAACAGCTTTTGTTAGCCCAAATAGTTACGATAATGCTGGTCGCTTTTTTCCAAATCTAATACCATTATTGTGTATTATAATCATTTTAAGCAATTTTTTGCTCAATCTTTATCAAAGTAAACCGAATAGTTAATTAGGTTTTATTTCTAATTAAGTTTCATTTTTTATACCAATTAAGATGTGCTATTGTTTAAAAATATTTGATTTTTAATTTGCTAAATTGTTTTAGTTGTTTTAATTTAGCTAAACCTAATATAAACTGATATGAATAAAAAACTACTTTTACTTGCGCTGCTGGTATGCATGTTCGGCAGCACTTACGCATCTACATTAATTCAGGGCAACTGGCGCTGGCGTAATAATGATGGCGACGAAAACACGGCAACTTTTAAAGCTGCACAAAATACACCAATTACTATTACAGACTATAGCGAACTACGTTTGCGGATTAGGGTAGAGAACGAAAGTAATGTTTCCGATCAAACCCATTCTGTAGGTGCACTAAAGTATGCTACGAGCGCTAACGGTACTTTTTTAAATGTGGGTAGTGCAAATGCAGCATTTGAGTATGTAATAAGTCCTGCGGCTCCGGCGGCTAAGGCACCCACAACCAACAGCACTTTTCTTACCACAACTAATGCTGCAGGCCTTTCGCCTTTTGATTACGCTGCTGGAGAGTATTTTAATGCCGAGCGAGATTTAGGGGCCAATGAAGATAAATCTCCTGTGCCGCCGAGCAAGTACTCTGATTTAGAGTTTGTAATTAAGCCAACCGTTAATGTGCAGCCAAATACAACTTACTACTTTTTAATTGAGAATGCCAAAGATGGAGGGATGCATAACTTAGCTACTTTAAGTACGGCGACGGTGCTTCCGGTAGAGTTTATTGCTTTTGAGGCTAAACCAGATAAAAGTAGCGTACAGTTGAGGTGGTCTACAGCAGCCGAGAAAAATAATGAAAGATTTGAAATTAGGAGGAGCGTTGATGCTAAAGACTGGAAATTGATTGCTACACAAAAGGGTAAAGGTAATACCGAAACAATTTCTCACTATGTACAAGCAGATAAAAAACCTTTAAATGGGGTTTCTTATTATCAGCTAACACAGTTTGATTTTGATGGCACCGAGAAAGTGCTTTCTACACAATCGGTTAATTTAACATTAGATCCTGCGGTAGAGGTGAAAGTGTTTCCTAACCCAGTAAGTAGTCAAATTAACGTGTCAATAAGCAATTATATCGGGCAGCACTTGCGGGCAGCACTTTATAGCCAAGATGGTAAGCTTGTACATAAGCAAGAATTAATTAGCGAGACCCAAAAGTTGAATATCAATAAAATGCCTCCGGCGGGTGTGTATGTGCTGAAAGTAGCTGGTAGCAATCTATTAATTAGCAAAAAAGTAGTGGTTTTGTAGCATTGAAAATTTTTTTTAACGTGTTTTGCTAAAACGTTTTATTTGTTTGATAGTTTTTTTTACCTTGTGGCATAATTCTGATTTCGTTGCTTAAAGACGATCTCTAACCTAAATATGAACGGAGCCTGTAAATAAAAGGCTAAATACTTTTCCTGTTTTTGTAAACAGGTTTAACTGAATATAACCAAATGAAAAAATGTAAGTTTTTATTAGTTAGTGCGGTAGCTGTAACTTTTCTGTATGCCTGTCAAAAAGATGGCTTCTTAGATCAGACGAACTCTACAGATCTTAACGAACAAGTGGTGTTTGCCGATAGTGCCTACACTTTAGATTTCCTTTCTGGTATTTATGCTGATATCGGTTTTGCTACTGCTCCCAAAAGATTTGGTGGCGGTGGCTTAGATGCCAGTACAGACGAGGCTGAAGGTGCGTCGTCAGGGGCAATAAATACCTATATCCAATTCGCAACAGGAACGGTTAATCCAAATATCATTACGGATGATGTATGGAGAACGTCTTATACCAATATTAGAAGAGCTAACATCTTATTAAGAAACCTGCCCAATACCAAATTGGGTGCAGCAATTAAAACTAGAATAAAAGCAGAAACCAGGTTTTTGCGTGCCTACTATTATTTTTTGCTGTTAGAGCATTACGGAGGCGTTACCTTAATGGGGGATAATGTTTATGGCGCAAAAGATGTCATCCCATCTGCTCGAAATACTTATAAGGAGTGTGTAGATTATATTGTTGCCGAAATAGATGCTGCAGCCAACGATTTGCCCTGGACCCAGGTTGGCGAAGAGTATGGAAGAATTAACCGTGCTGCTTGTAAAGCCCTTAAAGCACGTTTACTGTTGTATGCCGCTAGTCCGTTGTTTAATGGCGGTAGTATTGCCACTGCAGATCCGTTAAAGTCTATCACCTCCTATCCAACTTACGATAAGGAAAGATGGAAATTGGCGCAAGATGCCGCTTTAGAAGTAATGGGTAGTAATGCTTATAGCTTGTACGTAGATAATGCTACCGAACCTGGCTATGGCTTTTATGCCATGTTTCAGCTTAGAAAAAGTTCAGAAATGATATTGGCTAGAATGCAAGGCCCTAACCGTGACCTGGAAGGGATATGGAACCCGCCAACCCATGGCGTGACTAGTCCGGGTGCATATCCTTACTTAGAAACGGTAAATGCTTTTGGTATGAGAAATGGTTTGGCAATTACCGATGCGGGTTCTGGCTACAATGCCGCACAGCCCTACAATGGCAGAGACCCCCGGTTATTAAATACTTTTACCAGAGATCAATCCTTAGTTTACCACACGCCAGAGTTGACTAGGATACCCGTAAATATCTATATCGATAAAACTAATCCTAATAATGTTACTTCTGGCCAAGATGCCATTTATAAAGGTACGCCAACTGGTTATTACACTTTTAAAATGTTGGGCAGAGAAGTGGTTTACAATTGGTTTAATACCTCTACACCTCGTTGTTTCCCTATTTTTAGGTTTGCCGAGGTGCTGTTAAATTTTGCAGAGGCCAGAAACGAATACTTATCAGCACCAGACCAACAGGTTTACGATGCTGTAGAAGATATTAGAGAGAGAGCGGGCTTATCTCCTTACCAATTGCCTACCGGATTAACGCAAGAGCAAATGCGTGAAATCATCAAAAACGAACGCCAAAAAGAATTAGCTTTTGAGGGGCACAGATTTTTTGATGTGCGTAGATGGAAAATAGCCGAACAAACTGAAAATAAAATGATGCATGGAACAGAGCCTGTTAAAACAGCAGCCGGAACTACGTACAATACCATAGAGGTAAGAAAACATAATTTCAATCCTCGTATGTATTTGTGGCCAATTCCACAATCTGAGATAGGAAAATCTACCCAACTATTACAAAACCCTGGATATTAAACTAACCAATGATGAAGAGTAGAATATTTATAATTTTTTATCTGCTGTTAACTACGTTTACCATTCTTTCTTGTAAAGACGAAGTGGCGGCAGTAATTACCGATGAGTCGGTAAAAGACATTACTGGCACGTGGAAAGTGGTTTCCTTAACCAGAAATGGCGAGGAGCTAGCGCAGCGAATAGACCTTAGCAAGTTTAAAATCACTTTTAAACCAGATGGGACATATACGCTGCAAGATAAACTAGCTTTTGCTGTAGCTGGTGGGGGCAGTTATAAACTAAACGATCCACAATATCCTTATAGTGTGGTGCTTACCGAGCAAGGCAAAACAGCAAAAAGCGTAAAATTTCAGTTTCCAGTTATCGAAGGAAAAAGGCAAATAAGCCTAACGCTTAGTCCTGGCTGTACAGGCAATACCTATCAATATAATTTTGTAAAAGAAAACTAGATAAAGATGAAAAAGTTAATAAAAAACGCAAGGTTTCTCTATCTGGTATTAGGTGTTGCAGTAGTTATTTTTCTTACACAATGCGGATTAAATGCTTTTACTATAGAAATGCCTAGTTCTGGCAATGCCAACGAAGAAACTACTTTTATTTTACATGGAAGTACAAAGTCTCAAATCGATAATGGGTCAGCAGATCCAACTTATTCTACCAGATTATTGGTAGGGGTAATGGTACCAAGAAGCTGGAACATTAAGCAAAATGCCACGGTAGGTTTTACCAGTGGTAAAGGTAACGAAACAGCAATGACACTTATTCCTATGTCAGAAATTGAGCCTGTTTGGGGTGTAAATTGGCATGAGGCTGCAAAAAAGAGATTTGGCATTGGCCCCAATTTATTTGATGATTTTGAATGGGTGGTTTACAGAAGTAACAACGTATACACATTCTTAAACGGAGACGACATTAATATCGATGTGAAAATTACCACTAAGCTAGGGCCAGAAAATATGTTGGTAAAGCTGGGTTTCTTTATGGGCTCGTCTAAAGAAAACCTAAGGCCAGAAGATACCGATTACACCAAATTCGCTTTCTCAAATCCATTCGAAGTTAAAAATGGAACTGGAGATTTAATTGATTTTATAAATCCGCAACTGAGTAAAATAGAGCCGATTAAGAGTTTAGATAACGATATCGTAACTTTTACATTTGATGCTGGCGTAACCAATACAAGTTTAAGTAATACAGATGATGTTTTCCTTTGTGCTAAAGCTTACGATCAGAACAATGTAGTGGTAGGCGAGGTTTGCGAACAAACTGCTAAAACTAAACTGAGTGCATTGGGAGGTAAACGTTACCGACTTGATTTGTGGCCAAAAGGTTTCTTTAATGTTGATGCGGCTACTACCATTTCCCGTATCGAGTACCATTATACCGATGCCACTGGGACAATGAAGGTTGGTTACGGCAATACCGCTGATCCTTTCAAATTCTCTTTTATATGTCAGTAAATGCGCTGAATAAATCAATTAACACTAAAAACACGAAATTAAAATTAGTATTTATGATGCTAAATTGCTATATAAAAAAGAGCATGCTGGGGGTGCTTTGGCTTCTCTCTGGTATTTATGCCGTCAAAGCTCAACAAACACCAACTACGGTTAGTTCTGGAGTAGGTAACGAAACAAGGGCATTGCAAAAAATAACCGTTGTAGATGAGTTTGGTAAGCCTGTAAACGGCGCACAAGTGTATACCAATAAAGGTGTGTTGTTAGGTACCACCAACCAAGAGGGAGTGGCCAATGTTGCTTTTGCTGAGCAGTCGGTAACGGTAAGTTACGCAGGGTACTACCCTAAAACCATAGTAAAAGGTGCAAATACAAAGGTTCGCCTTGTGGTAGATTATTTGGCTAGTGCAAACTTTACCAATGTATTGTACGATACCAAGCCTGCCAAACAAATATTAGGTGCTGTATCTTCTGTTAATAACAGTCAGTTAAAAACTACACCTACGCCATTATATGTAAACGCATTAACTGGTCGTTTGCCGGGGTTTTATACGCAGCAGGTAAGTGGTTTTCGTACCGCTAAAATTACACCAATTACTTATGTAGATTTGGCGGGCTCTTTGCCAAGCGAGGCTACGAGATACAGCTCTAGTTCTACAGATAATTCGGAAATTGCTTTTAATTTGAGGGGGATGCTACCTGTAACCATTGTAGATGGTGTACAGCGTGATATCTATTCCTTAGATCCCGAAGATATCGAATCGGTAACGGTGGCAAAAGATGCACTTTCGGCATTGTTACTGGGACAAAAAAGCTCTAGGGGCGTGTTGCAGGTTACTACCAAAAAAGGGGTTGCCGGGCCTCCAAGGATATCTTTTACAGCGCAAACAGGAATTCAAAATGCCTTAAAAACTCCAAAGCCATTAGATGCTTATCAATATGCTTATTTGTATAACGAGGCGCTGCAAAACTCAGGTAGGGTAGCTGCTTTCACCGAAGAAGATTTTAACGCTTTTCGTTCTGGAAATTCGCCGATCTTAAACCCTAATGTAAATTGGTATAACCAAGTTTTAAGAGACGATGCACCCATCAGTAAATATAATTTGGGTGTAAATGGTGGTGGCAAAACGGCTCGCTATGCCATTTCCCTAAGTTATTTAAACCAAGAGGGAATGTTTAAAACGGTAGATAATTTGAACACCAATCTTGGTTTACAACGCTATTTAATTAATAGTTCTATAGATGTAGATGTAACCAAAAACTTTAATTTGGGCTTACAGTTGTTTGGCAGAATACAAGATGGAAGGCAGCCTGGTGCAGGCACGGGAGCTATTTTGAGCGCCTTGCAATCTACTCCGAACTATGCTTATCCGGTAGTTAATCCTGATGGTAGCTATGGTGGTTCATCTATTTTTAATAGCAACCTTTATCAACAGGTAACTGGTTCTGGCTATCTTTTGGATAACACTAGAGATTTAATGGCTAATTTAGATTTGAAGTATAAATTCGACGATTTTTTACCGGGTTTATATGCCAGTGGTAAAATCAATGTGGCGGCAACTTCCTCTAGCTTGGTAGATAGAAACAGAAGACAACCCGTTTTTGATGTAACTTATAATGAACTGGGCAACCCAGTATATGCTCGTTACGGTACGATTTCTAATCCATCAAATTCGTTTGCAACTACCTCCACTACCAATTCATTTTATGCACAGGGTACCATAGGTTACGAAACCACCATCAATAACGATCACCAATTGGGCGGTAAGTTATTTGTAGACCAGCAAATTTCTAACTACCAATTTGATTTGCCTGCCAAGTACAGCAACTTTGCTGCAACTGCCAATTATAATTACCAAAGTAGGTATTTTGCCGAAGCTGCGGTAAATTATTCGGGCTTTAACCGTTTTCAGCCTGGTAAAAGATATGGTACTTTTTATGCTTTTGGTTTAGGTTGGGATATCGCTGCAGAAAATTTCATCAAAGAGAATGCAAGTTGGATCAACGAGTTAAAATTAAGAGCCACCTACGGCAGAACTGGAAATACTAACGAAGCGGGCTTAGGTTACTATTCTTGGCGAGCATCTTTTGGCCAAAATGGGACCAATGGTTACGATTTAGGCGCCCAGTATTCGTTCAAAAGTGGTATTGCAGAAAAAGGATTGGCTAACGTAAATGCCACCTGGGAAAAAGGAGATAAGTTAAATATTGGCTTAGATATGGCCTTCCTAAACTCGCATTTAAAGGTTACTGCAGATGTATACCGCGATAAATATTTTGATTTGTTACAGCAACGCGGCTCCTCAATAGAGCTAATTGGCATGGCTTATCCAAACGAAAATATTGGCAAAAACTTGTACACCGGTCAAGAACTTAGCATCACTTATCAAAATAACATCAACAGTTTTAATTATTTCATCACGGCCAACGCTTCCAGAATGAAATCTGAAGTATTGTACATGAACGAAATTCAACAAAAATATGCTTGGAATTACAGAACGGGTATGCCGGTAGGTCAAACTTTTGGTTATTTAGCCAACGGGCTGATACAGACACAGGCCGAAGCCGATGCTGCTCCTCGTTTGGGCGGTACCAAAGTATATCCTGGAGATGTAAAATTGGTGGATTTGAATAACGATGGTATCATTAATATTTACGACCAAACCGCTTTAGGTAACACCAAGCCTGTAATTTATTACGGTGCAACGCTCGGTTTCAGTATCAAAGGTTTTGATATGAGCATACTCTTACAGGGAGTTAAAAACAGAACTTATCAGCAAACAGACTATGCTTTTGGAAACAATGGCGATCGCCAAGGTTACGAATATCTGTTAGGTAGATGGACACCAGAAACGGCAAATACGGCAACTTATCCAAGGTTAACCCTAGGCTTTAATGCCAACAACACGCCATATCTAAACAATTCTAGTTTCTGGACACATTCTGGCGAGTACCTGCGAATTAGGAACATCGATGTAGGCTATACACTTCCTTACAGTATTACCAACCGAATTAAAGTGGCAGGGTTAAGAATTTTTGCCAATGCGCAGAACCTATTTACTACCACTCCTTACGATAGGCTAGACCCAGAAGTATATGGCGATACCGCTTATCCAATACAGAAAATTTTCAATGTCGGTGTAAATATCAAATTATAATTAAAGAGACGATGAAAAAGATGAATATAAAATGGTTTGTTGCAGTAGGATTAGTTGGCGTGCTTTTTTCTTGTAAAAGCGATTTAGAAACCGAACCTATCGAATTGCAAACCTTAGATCAGGTTTTTAACTCAAAAGACTCTGCAGGTGTAAACGCCGAGAGATTTTTGATTGACATTTATACACGTTTGCCTCGTAACCTTAATAGGGTAGGCGACGACTATTTAGACGCATCTACCGATGATGCAATTTCTTCAAATCCGGCGAATGTTTCGGTGCTACAGTTGGCTCTAGGTACCAATACTTCAGAAAATTACCAAGATAACCAATGGACAAATTGTTACGCAGGTATACGCCAAGTAAATATTTTTGTAAATAACATCGATAAAGTTCCTTTAAAAGGCAAGTTGCCTAACGGAACCGGATTTAATGCCGTATGGAAATCGGAAGCTAGATTTCTTAGAGCACTTTACTATTTTGAACTGGTAAAGCGCCATGCAGGCGTACCTTTAATGGGCGATAAAGTTTACCAATTGGGGGATGATGTAGAACTTCCCAGAAATACTTTCGAAGAGTGTATCAACTATATTGTTAACGAATGCGATGCCATTAAAAATACCCTACGTACCAACCCGTTTGATTTGAATTTTATAGAGCGGCCAACTAAAGGGGCAGCATTAGCGCTTAAAGCAAGGGCTTTACTTTATGCTGCCAGCCCGCTGTACAACGGTGGTAACATCGAGCCTTCAAATCCTATTACGGGTTACACCAGTTTCTCGGCAGACAGATGGCAAAAAGCAGAACAGGCTGCCCTAGATGTGATTGACCTTACTCAATTTGAATTGGTTTCAGATTTCAAGAGTATTTTTATTACGCAAGCAAATAGAGAACGTATTTTTAGTAGACAAGGAAGTCCTAACACTTCAGTAGAAACTAATAACGGACCCGTAGGTTACAGTGTTGCTTTAAATAACGGACGCACTAGTCCAACACAAGAGCTGGTAGACGCTTTTGGCATGGCCAATGGCTTGCCAATTACTGATCCAACTTCGGGCTATCAAGAAAATAATCCTTATACCGGTAGAGATCCTAGATTTTATGCCACTATTTTTCATAATGGAGCGCAATGGTTAGGCAGGCCAGTACAAACCTACGAAGGTGGCGCAGATAAGCCAGGAGGTAGCAAGCAACAAACTAGAACTGGTTACTACGCTCGTAAGTTTATGGGCAATTTCGAAAACCAATTGAGGTATGAAAATGTAAACCATGATTTTGTACTTTTTAGATATGCCGAAGTGCTATTAAACTACGCTGAAGCTAGAAACGAATTTTTAACAGCCCCAGATGTAGAAGTTTATAGATACGTAGAGGCAATTAGACAGAGAGCCGGCTTAGTGCCTTATCAACTGCCAACTGGTTTAACTAAGATACAAATGCGTGACGTGATCCATAACGAGCGTAGAAAAGAATTAGCGTTTGAGGAACATCGTTTTTATGATGTGAGAAGATGGAAAGAGGCAGAGGTAGAATTTAACAAGCAGTTACATGCTATGGTAATTTACCAAACGGGTACCGGTACGATATACCAAAAAGTGCCTGTGTTGCAGCTCAATTTTAACAAAAGGATGTATCTGGCACCAATACCATTTTCAGAAGTGGTTAAAAACAGAAAAATGGTTCAAAATCCGGGCTGGTAGTTTCGGGTAGTTTAAAAAGTATCAATTAGAAGAAATGAAAAAAGTTATATATATCATTTTATTGATTTTTTCAATAGCTCCGGCGCTGGCTGTAGGCCAATCGGTGGTAACGGGTGTGGTAAAAGATGCCAGTGGGTCTCTGCCTGGAATTACCGTTACCGAAAAAGGTTTAAAAAATGTAGTGATTACCGATCCATCTGGAAAGTTTTCGATTAGCATTAAAGGCAGTGGCGTATTGGTTTTTACCAGCATGGGCTATGTAGCTACCGAGAGAAAAGTTAAGGCTGGCGATAATGTATCAGTAACACTTCAATCGAGTAGCCAAGATTTGGATGAAGTGATGGTAGTTGGTTTTGGTACTACTAAACGTATTACCAATACGGGGGCAATTAGTACGGTTAAAGGTGCTGACATTAGGAATATTCCTACATCAAGTGTGCAAAATGCCCTAGCGGGTAGGGTTTCGGGTTTTGTATCGGTACAACGTTCGGGGCAGCCAGGTCGCGATGCTTCCGATTTCTTTATCAGGGGAGTAAGTTCGTTAAACAGCGAAGGTAACCAACCTTTAATTATTGTAGACGATATTGAATACACCTACGCCCAATTAGCTCAGATTAATGTAAACGAAATAGAAAGTATATCGATCTTAAAAGACGCCTCTACTACGGCAATTTATGGTATAAAAGGTGCCAATGGTGTATTGGTGGTTAAAACCCGTAGAGGTGCAGCTGGTGCGCCTAAGGTAAATGCAAGGTTCGAGGCTGGGGTACAAAGTCCCGTTTCCAAATTAAAGTTTTTAAACTCTTATGAAACTGCATTGCTGGTGAACGAAGCTTTGGTAAACGATGGGCAGGCGCCACAATTTAATAATGCTTCATTAGAGCATTTTAGAATGGGCGATGATCCCTACGGGCATCCGGATGTAAACTGGTACGAAGAAATTTTTAAGCCGGCCAGTATGCAATACAACAGTAACGTTGATATTTCTGGTGGTACCGATGCCATTAAGTATTTTATTTCTGGCGGTGCTTTTACACAAGATGGTAACCTTTACAATTTCGAGAATGAAGGTAATCAGGTAAATAGCAATTACTATTACCGCAGGTTTAACCTCCGCTCTAACTTAGATGTGCAAGCCACCAAATCGTTAAAATTGAGGTTAGATGTTAGGGCGAACTTTGCAAAAATTAACTCGCCCAAAGCAGGAAATATTGTAAGCGAGGTATTTGATTTCTCGAAAATACATCCTTACTCGGCACCATTTTTAAATCCAAATGGTTCTTATGCCTACGCAAGCGATACTAAGGATTTACTGCCCACTATTAACGCTCGTTTAGGAACGGCTGGTTATCGTTTAGATAGACGTAACGACCTAAATATCCTTTTTGGAGCTACCCAAGAGTTAGAAGGAATTACCAAAGGACTTTCTTTTTCTGGTAGGGTGGCTTATGCAGGCGTAGAAGCTAATGCTCGTGAGCAAGGACGAGAAAATCCGCCTTCGTACTTGTATAATCCGGATAATGATACTTATACTCTTAATGGCCCGAAATATGTTTTAGACAATTATACTTTACGTGCCGAACAAGGCGATTACAACAGTAGGGTAAACGTTCAGGCTTACTTTAATTATGCCCGTACTTTCGGCGATCATAGTTTTAACGGCCTCTTGCTTTATAACCGCGAATCTTACAAGGAAAGAGATGCGTTTGTAGCACAAAATAACTGGGTGCCTAGAAATTTTCAAGGCTTTACCTTTAGGGCCGGCTACGATTACAAGCAAAAGTTTTTGGTAGATGTAACTGCCGCACGTAACGGTACCGATCGTTTTGGCTCGCAACAGCGGTATGGTATATTCCCTGCCATATCTATGGGATACAATTTAGCAAAAGAAAGCTTTATTCAAGACAAGTTTAAATTCATCGATTTGTTAAAGCTGAGGGCGTCTTACGGCGAGGTGGGATCGGATAAAGTAGATGGCGAGCGCTATCTGTTTGATCAAGTTTACAAACCTAATGGCTCTTATTCGTTTGGCGAAGTGCACAAAGGTACTAACGTAATTATAGAAGGTCCGCTTGGTAACAGCGATGTAACTTGGGAGCGAAGTAGAACTTTAGACATCGGTTTAGATTTGAATTTGTTTAAAAACAAGATTTCATTGGTAGCCGATTATTTTAATACTTTCCGCTATAAGCAATTAATAGAATCTTACTCGCTGCAAACTAACATAGGTGTAGGCGTTTCTGCGACCAACATTGCAGAGGTAAGAACCAGAGGTTTAGAATTAGAATTAGGGTTTAACGATAATATAGGCGCATTTAGTTACAACATTAAAGGGGTACTTACCTATTTCAAAAACAAGATCATGTATATCAACGAGCCAGCGGTGGCTTATCCTTGGTTAGCCCGTACTGGCCACCAAATTAATCAGCCATTTGGGTTCTTATTTGACGGTTTTTATACCGCCGAAAACATACCAACAAGCCCTGTACCGGCTGGATACAACCAAATTGTACCTGGAGATTTGAGATATAAGGATTTGAATAACGATGGTGTAATAGATGAAAATGATATGACTGCGATTGGGAAACCTAACACACCAAATACCAGTTTCGGTTTAACTTTAGGCGGTAGTTATAAAGGTTTCACCTTCAATGTGTTGTTTCAAGGTACCACCAGCTATAGCTTTAGCGTGCAGGGAACCGGTATCGAGCCTTTCCAAAGTCAATTCCAGCCTATCCATCAACAAAGATGGACACCCGCAACTGCTGCAACCGCTAAGTTTCCGCGTTTAACCAGTAACCCTACAACCATTAATAGCCCAGCAGCATACATGTCTGATTTTTGGCTGATAGACGCTACCTATTTAAGGCTAAAAACAGTAGAATTGGGTTATCAGTTACCACAAAAATGGTTGCCGCTCAAATTGAATAATGCACGTTTGTATGTAAGTGGTTACAACTTGCTTACTTGGACCAATTACTCGCTCTATCAGCAAGATCCAGAGGTTACGTCTAACACCGCTGGAGATGCCTACCAAAACCAAAGGGTAATTAATTTTGGTGTTCAAATTGGACTTTAACGCTCACAGATTTAAGTATTTGTATATATTTGAAATAAGTGGATTAGCCCCGAAGTAATTTGGGGCTTTTTCTTTAACCCTGCGAAGACACATTGTAACCTTATTATCTCTATGTTTCCTACTGTTTCTTCCTTATTAGAATATTTATTTGGCCTCAAAACGTTGTTAATTGTCCCAACGTTTGGTTTTTTTGTAGCCTTGGCCTTTGTACTTTCTTATTTAACTTTTTTAAGCGAGTTTAAAAGGAAAGAGAAAGAAGGCGTTATAAAGCCTTTTAAAAAGCAAATAGTAGAAGGGGCAGGAGCATCGCTAACCGATTATTTAGAATATGGCTTTTTGGGCTTTTTAATTGGCTTTAAAGTAATTGGTGCGTTTGTGAAGATGCAGCTATTTTCGCAAGCTCCCTTAAAATTTATTCTTTCTTTAAATGGAAGCTGGCCAGCAGGACTTCTGGTGGCTATGCTATTTATTTACCTTATATATTGGCAAAAAAAACAAGACCAACTCGAAAAGCCTCTGCAAAAAGAAATTCTTTTACATCCTTATCAGTTAATGCCAAAACTAATTATTTGGGCTGCCGTTTGGGGCTTTTTGGGTGCCAAAGTATTTAATCTTTTAGAGAATTTGCCTAAGTACCAAACCTATGGTTTAGTAGGTTTTATAAAATACAGCGGCCTCACTTTTTTAGGCGGATTAACCTTTGGGGCAATAAGCTACCTCTACATTGGTTACAAAAATGGAATGAGACTGATCGATTTGGCAGATATTGGCTCGCCAGGAATGTTGGTAGCCTACGGGGTGGGCAGAATTGGCTGTCAGCTTTCTGGAGACGGCGATTGGGGTATTGTAAACACCTATGCAAAACCGTTCGAGTGGTTACCTAATTGGATGTGGTCGTTCACATTTCCTCACAATGTTTTAAATGAAGGCGTATACATTAGTGGTTGCTCTGGTAATTATTGCTCCGAGTTGGCACAAGGCGTTTTCCCCACATCTTTTTACGAAGTAGTACTTATTTTAAGCTGCTTTTTACTGTTGTGGTTTTTTAGAAGAAAACTTAAAACACCAGGTTTAATTTTCTGTATTTACCTTCTAATTATGGGTTTAGAGCGTTTTTTTATAGAAATGATAAGGGTTAATTACAGGTACGATCTTTTGGGGATGAGGCTGTCTGAGGCACAAATCGTTAGCCTAATATTTGTCTTATTGGCCATAGCAATCGGAACTTCCATACTGTTTAATCAAAATAAACTTAAGAAGAACCGATTGCCTTAACTCCTTAATCGATATAGGTTTCCAGAATTTTAGCTCCGGTATTGGTAAGTATTTCTATTTCTTCTACAGTAGCTGGAATTAAGATGCACTCGCCTAAACCTACATTAATAGGGTAATTATTGGCAACTACACTAAACGCTCCTGCCACGCAGATCAAGATTTTAAAAGTATCCAGATTTTTGTAGTTTCTTTTTAATGGTGCTGTTAAGTCCATAAAATTAGTTTTAAAATAGGGGCAGGCCACCACTTCGTTTACTTGGTTTGGTGTTTTTTCGTATTCCGATTTGTAATTAGCGTACACGTTATAGTCAATCGCCGCAAGTGCTTCTTCGGTATGTAATTCCCGCTTTTGCCCCTTGTCATCCACTCTGTCAAAATCGTAAATACGATAGGTAATGTCCGAAGTTTGTTGTATTTCGGCAATCATCAAGCCCTTTCCTATGGTATGTACTCTGCCAGCGGGTAAGAAGAATACATCGCCAGTATTTACCTGTTCTTTATTTAAAATATCATTGATTTGGCCATTATTAAGCTTGTTTAGGTAGGTCTGCTCATCTACTTTTTGGTTAAAGCCCGAAATAAGCGTTGCACCCTCGTCTGCCTGTAAAACGTACCACATTTCGGTTTTACCAAACGAATTGTGACGGGCTTTCGCCAATGTATCATCGGGATGTACCTGTATAGAAAGATCGTCGTTTGCGTCTATAAATTTAATGAGTAGCGGAAATTCGTTACCGAAACGTTGGTAAACTTTATTACCTACCAGTTTGTGCTGGTATTCTTCGATAAGCTGCGCTAGGTTGTTGCCTGCTAAATTTCCATTTGCCACTACAGAAACATTACCTTTTACCGCAGATATTTCCCAGGTTTCGCCACAATTGGGTAAACTACCAAAATCTTTTTTTAGGTGGGTTTTAATTTTGTTACCACCCCAAATTTTGTCTTTAAAAATGGTTTTAAATTTGAAAGGATATAAAGTCGTCATACTTGTAATTTTTTGTAAAAATATAATAATAAAACGTTTTAGCAACTTGATAATTAATTTTATATCTTCGTTCGTACAATTGATAAAACCTTATATAATATGAACAAAAGTAGTCTCGACAGGACACTATCAGTTAAGTGTCTAAGTGTAGTATTCACAGCCTTACTTGTATTCACAGTTTCTGCATCAGTTTCTGCTCAAAAAGCAAGCGCTCAACATCAGCTTTATTCTAAAGCTTTTAATTTGGCCATTAAGGTAGTAGATACCAATACGCACAATCAAATTTTAGCCGCTGGAGGCGATTATGGCGCCGAGTGGACACGCGATATTGCTATTAACTCTTGGAATGGTGTGAGTTTACTTAGACCAAACGTGGCCGAAAAATCACTTTGGAGCGTTACAGAAAACAAAAAAACGGTAGGCCACCAGTATTGGGATAAAATAATTTGGGTAATTGCCAGTTTAAACCATTACCAGGTTAACCGTGATGAAGAGTTTTTAAAACAGGCTTATAAATGCGGCTTGGCTACTATAAAAGAGCTAGAAAATGCAGAATTTGATCGCAATTACGGTCTGTTTAAAGGTCCTTCTGTATTTAATGATGGTATAGCGGGATATCCAGAACCAATTTTTGATCCAACTAACATGTCGACATTTGTACTTGATCATCCAAACTCAAAAGAAATTAAAACATTGAGTACAAACTGCATTTACTACGGCGCTTACCAAGCGTTGATCGAAATGTCGAAAATACTTAACGAAAACCAAGCAACAAGACAGGAGTTTATAGTGAAGGCCCAGAAACTGAAAACAAGTATTCTTAAACACCTTTACGATGGCAAAAAAAATAAGCTATATTATTTAGTAGATCATAACGGAAAAATCGACGAATCTCAGGAAGCGATGGGTATTTCTTTTGCGGCTATTTTTGGGGTGCTAGATCCGGTTTTTGCCAAATCTTTGATCCACGATGCCCATAGGTCTGCCTTCGGTATTACCTCTATTTATCCCGATTTCCCTAGATATAGCCCCGATACCCCTGGAAGACATAACAATATTGTTTGGCCGGTAGTGAATGGTTTTTATGCTAAGTCGGCAATTTTAACTGGTAATTACGCAAAATTTGAGCAGGAGCTTAAAGCATTGGCACATTTGGCTATGGATAAAGACAAGGGTAATGATGACTTTAAAGAAATATACAATCCCTATACAGGAAAACCAGATGGCGGCTGGCAAAGCAATAAACTCACCAAATCTTGCAACCTTCAAACTTGGTCGGCGACGGCATATATAGACATGGTTTTGTTTGGTGTGGTAGGTTTAAGGTTTAACAATGCGCATCAATTAGTTTTTGAACCGTATTTACCCAAAGAAATTGGAAAAATAAATTTGCAAGGCTTAAAATATGGGGAACAACAAATAGACATTACGTTAACAGGTCGTGGCGCTAAAATTAAGCGTTTTATGGTAAATGGTAAGCCGCAAGCTAATTATGTTATCCCTAGAAATGCTAAAGGAAAAACTAGCATAAGCATTGTGCTAGGTTAATTTGTTTCCGCAGCACCTAAAGGTTGATTAAAAAAGCTTACCAAACGAAATTGATCTATAGTCAATTTCGTTTGGTAGTTGTACTATTGTGATAATTGGCTAAATACTTTGGGCATTTTTTGATAAGTACACCCAGCCAAGGCTCAAATGCCTATTGCCAAAAACAATTTTGTTGTTTTTCGTATTATATAAACAAAAAGCATATAGCAAATGGAAAAGGGACAAGAGAATACAGAAGTTAAATTGAATAAAGAACACCCAGCGCCAACGGAAGAGGTGCAATTAACTATAGAGACCGTTACGCCTGATACACATCAATCTTTGCCAAAAGCACCTGCCGATAATAAAAAGATTGAAGAAAGGGATGAGCTTGCCAACGATAGCCAAAAGGAACACGATGAAATAGAAGAGGTAAAAGCTGAATCAAAAGAGCCTGAAGAGGACACACCGCAGGCTAAAAATGAGCAGGAAGATGAGGCAGAAAATACTGAAGATACAGCAAGTGAAAAAAGCACAGCGAATACCGATGAAGATGATGAGCGGGATAAAATTGAAACCATTGCACCTTAATGCAATGGTTTTTGTTGTCAACTAGTTGTTGTTTTGTCTTGTTAGGCCTAGCTCAATTTGATCGGTGTAAAAGCAAGTTTCAGAGTAGTTATTTATAGATCTGTAACTTTGTTTAATCAAACAGTGGGTGCTTATTTATAATTCATTACATACCTGCTTAAATTAGGCTCATTCATTTTTTTACGCTGCAATTCGTATTCGTAAATGGTGCGGCCTAAATTTTTCATAAAAGGATAGCAAACCGTTTCGTACTCATATTTACCATCGTTATAAATCCCATCCTCGTTGCTTTGCACTACAGCAGTAAGGAAAAACTCAACATTGTGCTTAAAATCTACGATATATGCATTGTCGATAATGAAACCATAACTATCGCCGTACTTATCGAAAATGCGAATGTTAGGTTCGATGACTGCATTTTTATCTCTTCCATAGAAAAGCATCTTGGCGTAAGTAGGCCAAAATTCTTGCTCATCATATTTCGGATAGTCGCTTTCTGTTGGCAATTTGCTCATGTAGGTATAAATCAGTTGATAATCCTCGGCTTTGAGGTTAAAACGTTCTTTAGCGGTAAAGGCTTCGGGCATCATCAAGCGCTTCATTAAATTTTGTTGATCTTTAATCGTGAATACATTTTTATTTTCAAAGCTATACGGTTTAGTAACCAACTGTTCGTTGCTGTCCATGTAACCTTTACCGACAATAAGGTTGGTTAATTGCAAGGGATAATCTTTTGGATCGTACTGGGCAGCTTGGCTGTAGATTAATTTATTGCCATTATAAAAGCGGATGGGGTTGGTGTTCTTTTCACTTTCGCCACCATCGCCTATGGCTAAACGGTTTAAGATTCTGCTCTCGGTTATGCCGTATTTTTTTAGTTTATTATTGATTTCGGCCCTGCCAATAAATTCAAATAGGCGGTTGTAGGCGTCATTATCGCTAGTTAGGAGTACTTTTTTAATGTAATGCGCCAAGGTAGGTTTGCCATCAGCGGCACTTTTATCTTCATTTACCGCTGTTTGACCCTTAAATGCGGTATCGGTAATCATGGTGCTGTATGCTGTTAAGCCGGGCACTTTCAATTCGTTAACTTTTTCTAAAGCGAAAATTACCGCAGCCAATTTTACGGTACTTGCAGGGTAGAAATAACGATGCGGATTGAGGCGGTAACCGAAAGTTTTAAAACTTGGTTTGTTATTTTGATCTCGGTTTACTTGCGTATACATTACTTGCACTTCATTTTTACTCGGGTGCTTAAGTACTCCAGAAAATAATTCGGGCTTGCTTTCTAGTAGCTTTTTTAAAAATGTGGTGTCGGTTTTTTGCGCCATAGCAATTGTACTCGTCAGTAGTAAAAAACAGGTAATAACGTTTCGCATTTGGTAAAGATAAGAACCGATGAAGAATAATCAATGACCAAAATGACCAATAACCAATAACCAATTTCCAATAATCAATAATCAATAATCAATAATCAATGTCCAATAACCAATAATCAAATGAACAATTAAGCTAACTACTTATACATGAGTATTGACACCATACATTAGCAAATGAACCAATGAACAATTGAACAAAAAACTAAAAAACTAAACAACAAAAAACTATCTTTGCCCCGCTTTTGGTTTCCGTAGGTAACGCTTCGGAATTAAAAGGGAATATGGTGTAAATCCGTAACTGTCCCGCAGCTGTAAGCTCTTTAACTGTTTGCCATTCTCAGCCACTTTCTAAATTTTAGGAGGGAAGGCGGTAAACGGGGAGTAAGTCAGAAGACCTGCCTTTAGCCTAATAATATTCATAGCTTTCGGGGATTGAAGCTTGGAATGATGTACACTTATTTACGTACCATTTCCTGGTAAAACTGTTGGCTGTGATCTAAAAGTCACAAAAACAGCATGAAGAAAAAAATTGCATTGCTTGCAGGCCTAGGGCTTGTACAATCGTTGGTTTTGGCACAAACAAAACCTACAGACAGCGTAACCACGCTAAAAGATGTGGTCATTACATCAACAAAAAACAATCAAAAACAATCGCAAACTGGTAAGGTAGCTACTATTCTTGGTCCAGAAGTGTTAGACAAAAGTTATGGTAAAACTTTGCCACAATTGTTGGCAGAGCAAGCGGGAATTACCGTAACTGGAGCAACCAGCAACTATGCTGCCAACAAATCTGTATTTTTTAGGGGTGCCGGCAGTGCTTATGCTATCATTCTTGTTGATGGTATTGTACAAAACGATCCTTCTGGCAATGGTGGTGCTTTCGATTTGCGTTTATTGCCGATCGACCAGATTGAACGTATCGAGATTTTACGTGGTGGACAATCGACCATTTACGGTTCTGATGCCATTGGCGGGGTAATCAATATCATCACAAAAAAAGGAGCCAAGCAACCCTTAAATGTGTACGGTGTAGCTAGCGCCGGAAGTTACGAAACCTACAAAGGAACCATTGGCTTACAAGGTACGGTGAGTAATTTTGATTACAACATCAGCTATACGCATGTAAAAAGCGATGGCATTTCTGAAGCGGCCAACCCGGTTGGTAACTCAACAGCGTTTGATAAAGATGGACTGAAAACCGACGGGGTAAACGCGAAATTTGGCTTTAAGTTTAGCGACAACTTTTCAATCAATCCGTTTGTAAGATACAATACGGGAACTTATAACTACGACGATGGCCCGTTTGCTGATGCTGCAAACTTTTCTATTTTGAAAAACATTGCAGTAGGTACAAACGCTGTTTATTTGCTGGGTAACGGCAAGGTAACCTTAAACTATAGTCATCAGAAAACCAGTAACGATGTAAATTCTGCTTATCCAGCGCTTTTAGAGGGACAAGTGAATTTCTTGGATGTTTATTACAATCAACAATTAGGTAAAAAACTTGATCTTTTATTAGGCGTAGATCATCGTGATATGAAGTTGCCAAGTGCTGCAGGAAGCCCTAAAACAAATATTTTTGCAGGATACGGCTCGTTGTTTTTACATGATTTAAGCGTGTTTAATTTAGAAGTTGGTGGCCGTTACAACAAACACGAGCAATACGGAGAAAATTGGACTTATACCATTACGCCAAGTATCAATTTGGTAAAGCAAGTTAAATTGTTCGGAAATATCTCTACTGGATTTAAAATACCTACCTTAACGATGCTGTTTGGTACTTTTGGTGCAAATCTAAATTTGAAACCAGAGAAATCTGAAAATTACGAAGCTGGAGTAGAGTTTAATTTTGCTGATGGAAAGTACACCTTGCGTGGAGCGGCCTACAAGCGTAATTTAACTGATGCTATTATCTACAACTATCCACAAGGTTATGAAAATCAGGTTAGCCAGAAAACGAAAGGTTTTGAAATTGAACCCGCAGTTAAGTTGGGCATATTTAGCTTAAATGGTTTTTATAGCTATACCGAAGGTGATGAATATAATTTCGTAGATAATGGGGTGGCAGATTATCTTTTCCGTCGTCCGAAACATACCTATGGCGCTACAGCAGGTTTACAAGCCACCAAAGATTTGTTCGTAAGTGTAAACTATCGTTATGTTGGAGGCCGCACAGATGGCGATTTCAACAGTTATCCTGCAGCCGTAGTTAACCTGCCTTCGTACAAATTGTTGAATGCTTATGCAGAATATAGCTTGGCTAAATCGAGGGTAAAACTATTTGTGGATACTCAAAACATTTTAGACGAAAAATATAACGAAATCTATGGTTACAACAGCCTAGGTTTTAATGTGAATGCTGGTGTAAGGTTTAACATACATTAAAATTTGCTTTGCAGCCACTTAGATCATCGTTTTTAAAAGAGTTTGGTCTAGGTGGTTGTATAAATTTAGAGAATTTTAAAGTGTTTCTTATATTTACCAAAAAAACGTAATTATGTCACATATCAAATTTAATCCACGCACGTTAGTTTTAATGGTTGTTATTTTGGCAATCATGCTGATGCGTGTGTTAATTGTTTTCAATACAGAGGCACTTAGCTTCGCTAATTTCTCTTCGGTAGGAGCAGTAGCACTGTTTGGTGGAGCTTATTTTTCTAGTAATGCCAAAGCGTTTTCGTTTCCAATTTTAAGTCTTTTAATTACAGATATTTTATTTGCCAACACCATTTATAAAAGCTACAGCGATGGCTTTTTGTACGATGGCTGGTATTGGACTTATGCGGCTATTATTTTGATGGTAGTAGTAGGAAAGTTCTTGTTGAAAAACATCACCTTAGCTAACGGAACTATTGCGGCCATTGCAGTTACAGTGGTACACTGGTTAGTTTCTAATATAGGTACTTGGTACGGCAACCCTTACAACAACCCTTTATTTACCCAAGATTTGGCTGGTTATTGGAATTGTTTAGTATTGGCTATCCCGTTTGAATTGAGGTTTTTAGCCGGTACCGTAATTTATGGAGGGGTAATGTTTGGTAGTTTCCAGCTTTTAAAAGTGAAATATCCTGCGCTTCAGCGTAAAGAAATGTTGTCTGCGTAATTTTACGCTTGCAAATGGGTTAACATACGTATAGGTTTGCAAATATGCAGACCTATTTTTTTTGAATTTAAAATACAAACTGATGAAAGTTGTTTCTTTTTTGCCTGCCGCTACGCAAATGATGTACGAAATGGGTTTAGAAAGTTATTTGCGTGGCATTACTTTCGAGTGCCCTACAGTAGCACATTCATTACCTAAAATTGTGCGCTGTATTTTTGAAGGCAAAAATTACAGTAGTGCAGAAATAGATCACATTTTTTCCTCTTATAAACGACAAGGCAAGAGTTTGTATTGGGTAGAGCAAGAAATTTTAGAACAAATTGAAGCAGACATTATCTTTACTCAAGATATTTGTGAAGTTTGCAATATAGATACCGAATGTACTTCTGCCGCCGTAGCCAAATTAAGCAAACAACCACAATTGGTGCCGCTATCTCCCAATAATCTTGATGATGTTTTTGATGCCGCTTATACCATTGGTAAAGTACTTGGCGAAGAGACAAAAGCACTACATTACTTGGCTGCTCAAAAGGCAATTGTAGATGATATTTTACAGCAGCTACGTGTACATGCTGCGCCTTTAAAACGAGTGATGTTGATGGAATGGATAGCACCCATTTTAAATTGTGGACATTGGATCCCATTCCAGATTGCACAGGCTGGCGGGGTAGATATGTTATCTAATCCGGCAGGGGATAGCATTGTAACCGACTGGCAGAAAATTGTAAAGTACGACCCTGAGGTTTTAGTGATTGCACCTTGTGGTTTTAGTAAAGAACGTACTCTGGAAGAACTTTTTCTACTTACCGAAAAGCCAGAATGGAAACACTTATTGGCAGTAAGAAACAAACAAGTTTTTATTGCCGATTTTGATATGTTTACGCAGCCTAGTGTAGGTACCTTGGTACAAGGTATACAAGCGCTATCGTGTATGTTTCATCCAGAAATTTTTGTTCCTAGCCAACAGTTACAACAGCGGTTCTTTAACTTCTGTGAAAAGTTGGCTGTGGTGGTGTAGTAATAAATTTATTTGCGATGAAAACTAAGCTGGTGGTATTAACAGGTGCTGGTATCAGTGCAGAAAGTGGCTTGAAAACCTTTAGAGATGCAGATGGTTTGTGGGAAGGTTACAATGTATTGGATGTAGCAACGCCCGAAGCTTGGTTTCGTGATCCAGAGTTGGTGCAACGGTTTTACAACGAACGCCGTAAGCAGGTATTGGCCGCACAGCCTAATGAAGCCCATTTGCTATTAGCCAAATTGGAAAATCAGTTTGATGTAACCATAGTAACCCAAAACATTGACGATTTGCATGAGCGAGCGGGCTCTACAAATGTTGTTCATTTGCACGGTGTAATTACTTATGCGCAATCCTCTAAACGAGCTTCTTTGGTTTACCCCATCAAGGGGGATGAAATTAAAATGGGAGAGTTGTGCGAACTAGGTTCTCAGTTGCGGCCTCATGTAGTTTGGTTTGGCGAAGCCGTGCCAATGATTGAAAAAGCAGCAGCAATTTGTGCACAAGCAACTATTTTTGTGCTCATTGGAACTTCTCTCGCAGTTTATCCAGCTGCGGGATTAATTGATTACGTTCCTAATGCTACGCCAAAGTATATCATCGATCCAAAAATACCACCAGTGGCTGGTTTAAGTAATGTGGTTAAAATAGAAAAAAGTGCAACTGAAGGGATGAAAGAATTGATGGACATTCTTAGTGCAGAGTAGGATAACTACTTTTTGTATTATTGCTCAACCACTATATTTTCTTCGATAGGTATTAGACTAACCATAAGTAATAAAAAAGAGGTTGCGTTAACAACCTCTCTTGATTTTTTATCAGCTTACCTATCTTGGTAAATCATCAGTCGTATATTTTGCCTCTAAGTTTTCTTTATAACCTTTGGCCTTATCAATCCACTCTGGCGCTTTATCTTTTAAATCGTCAATAATGGTTCTGCCAGTTAATTCATCAGGCCTGGTGATGTATTTGTAAGCACCATATAACGCTGCTCCAATTAATGCTGTTCTAAATAATCCCATAGTAAATATGTTTAATTTATAAATGAACAGCTATTGGTATAAATTGTTTGGTTAAATTATAAATTGCAGGTTAACTAATTTATGGCGTTTATCATTACTAAATTGATACTATAAACTAGCAATATCAATCACAAAACGATACCTTACATCACCTTTAAGCATACGTTCGTAAGCTTTGGTAATGTCTTTAATGTCTATCAATTCTATATCAGAAACGATATTATGTTCGGCACAGAAATCTAACATTTCTTGTGTTTCGGCTATGCCGCCAATACCCGAGCCTGCTAAACTTTTACGGCCACCAATTAAAGAGAAAGGGTGGATGGCATAAGGAGCAGGTACGCCTACTACAATATGTACACCATTGGTACGTAATAAACCTAGGTACATGTTCATATCGTGGTCGGCAGATACGGTATCTAAAATAAAATCGAAGCTACCCTTCACTGCTTTTAACTGGGCTTTATCGGTGGTAACCACAAAATGATGGGCGCCTAATTTTTTGGCAGCATCTTCTTTACTTGCCGACGTGCTTAAAACCGTTACTTCGGCACCAAAAGCTACACCAAACTTTACCGCCATGTGGCCTAAACCGCCTAAGCCTAAAACGGCTAATTTATGTCCTTTGCCTACTTTCCAATGTTTAAGTGGCGAATAGGTGGTAATGCCCGCACAAAGTAATGGTGCAGTTGCAGCTAAAGGAAGCTTAGTCGAAATGTGTAGCACAAACTCTTCTCTAACTACAATGTTGTTTGAGTAACCTCCATAAGTAGGCACGCCATCTCTACCTTTGTTGTTATAAGTTTGCGTGTTTCCTTCTTCGCAATATTGCTCCAAGTCTGCTTTACAGTTATCGCAAACCTGACAAGAATCTACCATGCAACCAACGCCGGCAAGATCGCCAACTTTAAATTTTTTAACATGGTCGCCAACTGCAATTACCTTACCCACAATTTCGTGGCCCGGAACCATTGGGAAAATTCCCGGAAACCAATCGTTTTTAATCTGGTGTAAATCACTGTGGCAAACTCCGCAAAACTGAATTTCTATTTGTACATCATGCGCACCAACCGCTCTGCGCTCAAAATTCCAAGGCGCTAAATCTGTTTCTGGCGATTGTGCCGCATATCCTTTAGACTGTATCATACATTTACGCTTTTAATCTTAAAAATTTAAATTGTTTAAGCTTTGCTATGAAGGCCAAACGCACAAGCTCAGTGTAAACCCATGCGCCAGTCGATGAAAGCAAGCAAAGTAAAAGTACAAATAAAAGGTGTATGTTACTGTTCTACGTAATCCAAATCCTTACTAAAAGTTTCTTTTAATTGACTTAGGGCAATTAACGAAATCACAATACAAATTGCCCCAACCACCATAGCACCTTCCAAAATCCCTAGCTTATCTTTAAAAAACTGAAAGCCTGTAGTAATGGCAATTAAAGAGCCACGCACAAAATTGGGAACAGTTGTGGTTACGGTAGCTCTTAAGTTGGTGCCAAATTGCTCGGCAGCAATGGTAACAAAGGTGGCCCAATAGCCCGAGGCAAAGCCCAATAATAAGCTCAACAGAATGAAACCCTGCGGGGTTAACCCAAAAGAATAAAGGTAAACGCCAACTGCAACAGCAGTTAAAATCAAGAAAATAAACATTACTTGTTTTCTTGATTTGAGCAATTGAGATAGCAATCCGGCTACTACATCTCCGATAGAGATCCCAATATAACAATACATGATACCTTTGCCTGCATCTAAAACTCCTGTAGCATTTAAGGCTTTTCCAAACTCGGGAGAGAACGTAATCAGTACGCCAACCACATACCAAAGCGGTAAGCCAATTAAAATACAGCACAAATATTTTTTAAACCTAGACCAATTGTTGAATAACATAAAAAAGTTGCCTCGCTGTACGTTTTCATTTTCGGTGGTTTCTTTAAACATACCCGATTCTACCAAGCCAATACGTAGCGAAAGTAACAATATGCCCATACCGCCACCAATAAAATAGCTGGTTTGCCAGGTGTAACGGGCACTAATTAATGCTGCCATTACAGCCCCAAGCAAACCTACGCAGGCAACAATCATGGTGCCATAGCCTCGGTTTTTCTTACTCATGGTCTCGGCTACAAGCGTAATGCCTGCTCCAAGTTCTCCAGCTAAGCCTACTCCAGCAATAAAGCGGATGATAGTGTATTGGTCTACCGTGGTAGCAAAGCCATTGGCAATGTTGGCAAGTGAGTAGGTGATGATAGATCCAAAAAGTACGCTCAGTCTGCCCTTTTTATCTCCTAAAATGCCCCAAAGTATGCCCCCAATTAACATCCCAAACATTTGGCTGTTGATGATCGTTGCTCCAACACTGAGCATGTCTTCATCTGGTACACCTAAATCTTTAAGGCTTTTTACACGTACTACAGAGAATAAAATTAAATCGTAGATATCTACAAAATAGCCAAGCGAGGCTACTAGAATAATTAGAAAGATGTTTTTCTTTTTAGTTTGTTCGTCCATTTATAGTTTAGTTTGATAAAGTGAAACTACAAAAAAATTAGAACAAAAAAACAGTTATTAAAAAAAATTAAAAATACAATTAGTATTTTTAATTTTTTATTTAAACCAACCTTTACGCCAAAAAAAGATAATTTGTACCAAAGCAATGAAAGCCATTACTAATAAAGTGTATTCGTAGCCATGTGCTTGGTAAAGTTCAGGCATATTGGCTGGCATCACTTTTCCAGTTACGGGATCTTGCTTGGCGAAGTTCATTCCGTAAATACCAGCGATAAAAGTTAGGGGAATAAATATAGAAGAGATGATGGTTAATACCTTCATGATCTCGTTCATCCGGTTGCTGATGATGGACAGGTACATATCAATATTACTCGAAGCAATTTCTTTCATGCTCTCAACCATATCCATTAACTGCACACAATGGTCGTAAGCATCTTTAATAAACATTTTGGTTTGTTCGGAGATTAAATGGCTGTCGCTGCGTAAAATATCGTTCATTTTATCTCGCTCTGGCCAAACCACTCTTCGCATCGCAATTAGGTTTCTTTTTACCAGCTGGGTTTCATACATTACCGATTTATCGGGGCGAGTAAGTAAACGGTCCTCTATTTCGTCCATGTCCTCACTCCATTTACTGAGGATAGAGAAATAAGAATCTACAATCATATCCATCAGTGCATACATCAAATAGCCTGTGCCGCCAATCCTAATGTTGCCTTTGCCTTCTTTTAATCGGTTGCGAACGGCATCCAGGCAATCTTCATAGGTTTCTTGAAAGGTATAGAGAACGTTTTTCGTTTGTATAAACGATACCTGCTCATTCTCTAGGCTAGCGTCTTCTCCGAGGCGTAGCATTCTGCTAATGGCAAAGTTGTAACCATCGTATTCTTCAAATTTTGGGCGGTGGTAAGTTCTTGTAATGTCTTCTAGTACTAATTTATGTATTTTTAATTCTTCGCTAAATACATTAAAAAGCTCGGCAGAATTTAAGCCTTTAATATCTACCCAGTAAAAAAGATCCTTGTTTTTGGTTTTATTGGTAATGTCTAGCAGGCTGTTAAGCTGTACCATATTAAAAACGCTGGCACTAAAGCTATAAAAATTTATTTTAGGCTTTAAAGAGCTACTATCAATAAACACAAAACCTGGTGTAGTGCCTGGTTCTGGTAGTGTATAATGTTTTTTCTTATGCTTAAAACGTACTGGTTTTCCCATACTTTTAGTTTCAATTGGCAATAGCTAGCTTAAAATTTCAAACTCATTATTGCTTAAACATTATCATAATAGTCTAAAAATAATTCTTTGCTTGCGGTCCTTGGTTGAATAGTAAATCTACAATGCTCAAGTTAGCAATAAACTCATTTCTATCGCTAAACACCTGGAAATAGGGCTTTGTTTTAATATTAGGAACTTCCTTTTTAGTCATTACATTCCTGTAATCTACAGCAATATCGGTTTCGTAACTTTCTGTGGTGTTAATTGGGCTAGTTATTTTCAACTGTTTAAACAGCCACGTTAATACATCGCAATTATAATCAAAAAGATAATCGTACTTCTTTTCGTAAAATGGAGCTAAACCATCTTCATAAAACTCGAAATAGGCCGAACTGCGGTAACAGGTTTGTAAACTTAACCAATGCAAGCGCTGCCAACGGTCTTGGTAGCTAATTTTGACATCTTTGTATGGGGTATGCTGTTTAGCACCTTTAACTATCGGCACAACCATATCTAAGCTGCCGTTTGGCGAGGCAATAGTTGCTCTATTTCTGTAAGTCTGTTTTGGGAAGTGTTCAAATTTCTCTAAATCAAATTCGAAATTATGCCCTTTTAAAAGTGTAAAGTAACTAACTGGCGGAAGATAAAATATTGGAAATATAGCTGGATTTTGCATCTGATATTTTAAGTTTGCAATTCAGTCGCCAAATTAATGATTAAAAAAGGTTTTTTGCACATAGGGATATTTTTTTTACACCTCATCTCATTTCTCCCAATGTGGTTTTTATTTGGTGTTGCTAACATGCTGTACTATTTGCTTTATTATGTAATTGGATATAGAAGAGCTGTAGTGCGTAAAAATCTGATGTTGTCTTTTCCAGAAAAAAACACTGCAGAAATCATTAAGATAGAAAAACGTTTTTACAGGAATTTAACCGATATCATGGTTGAGATTGTTAAAATGAGTTCTATCAGCAAAGCCGAACTTTTGAAAAGAGTGAAAATGAAAAACTTTGAGATGGTTGAAGATTATTTCAGGCGTGGAGAAAGTGCACTGGCCTGCACTGGGCATTATGGCAACTGGGAATTAGGTATGATGGCTGCTGGATTAAAGTTTTCAGCCAAATCACATGTAATCTATAAACCGATTAACAATAAAGTGTTCGAAAATTGGTTCAATACGTTGAGAACTAAATTTGGGAATATTTTTGTGCCCATGAAGCAAACACTGAGAGATGTTGTGGCTACAAAGAACGATATCACTTTATTTTGTTTTGCTAGTGATCAAAGTCCGAGGGGTAGAGATGCACACCATTTGCTAACCTTTTTAAACCAACGTACTGCGGTACTTTTAGGCTTGGAAAAAATAGCCAAACAGACCAATAGACCGATTTTTTACTTCGATTTCAGAAGAATTAAACGTGGATACTATGAGATTGAGTGTCTTCCAATGTGTTTAAATCCTAATGAAACCGAACCATTTGAAATTACTGCGCTATTTTTTAAGAACTTGACTAAAACTATCGAAAGAGAACCGGGAGATTGGCTTTGGAGCCACAGGCGCTGGAAAATAAACGATTAGAAAATCTTGACTCGATTAACTTTACACTTTATACTTTTAACTTGTGATAGAACCTAGCGTAGCTGTAGTAATTTTAAATTGGAACGGACAGAGCTTCTTGGAACGCTTTTTACCTAGTGTAGTGAAAACCAACTACGTTAATTTGCAAATTGTGGTAGCAGATAATGCTTCTACAGACAATTCGGTTGCTTTTTTGGCACAGCATTATCCTAACGTTGAGGTGATTGTTAACGAGAAAAACTATGGCTTTGCCGAAGGTTACAATCAGGCTTTGGCAAAGGTAAATGCCGATTATTTTGTGCTGCTAAACTCGGATGTCGAAGTTCCCGAAAATTGGATCAAACCTGTGATTGATGTGATGCAGCGCAATGAGGATGTTGCAGCTGCTCAGCCTAAAATTAAATGGCAGCAAAACAAAGCGATGTTCGAGTATGCCGGAGCCGCAGGCGGATTTATAGATCGCTTTGGTTTTACTTTTTGCAGGGGTAGGATTTTTGATCACTTGGAAGAAGACCGCGGCCAATATGATACTTATGTACCAGTTTTTTGGGCCAGTGGTGCCGCATTTTTTATCAAGAGTAGAGTTTGGAAAGAAGTAGGTGGTTTAGATGCCGATTTATTTGCACACATGGAAGAAATTGACCTGTGTTGGCGATTAAAAAATAGCGGCTACAAAGTGGCTTGCTGCACAGAAGCCGAAGTATATCATGTGGGGGGCGGTACTTTAAATGCCAGCAGTCCGTTTAAAAGCTACCTCAACTTTAGAAATAACCTCATCATTATGCAAAAAAACCTCCCGTTTGGAGAGGCTGTTTTTAAGGTTTTTGTTCGGTTATGGTTAGACCTAGCGGCTTGGTTTCAGTTTGCATTTAAAGGTAAACTTGGCTTTGCTTTTTCAATCAACAAAGCGCACTATCATTTTTTTAAAGCGTTCTTTAAAACTGCTGCCAAGCGTAGCAGCAGCCAAATTTCCTTAAAAAAACATGATGGCGTTTTAAACGGAAGTATTGTTTGGAAGTATTTTATTGGTAAAAAGAAGAAATTTAGTGATTTATAAGAGTTTGTTCTTTAATCGTTTTATCTACCCAATAAACTGTATTTCTGGCTAAGCCAATGGTACTAAATTTTATCAAGCCATCTTTTCCAACAATAACATGTGTTGGATAAGATTTAATACCATATTTCTGAGCATAAAACCTGCCATCTGGAATTATACTGTAATTAAAAGGGGTATACTTTAAGAAGTCTTTTAGCGCATAAGCATCATCTAATGCAATTGCAATAAAAACGATATCCTTATTCTCTTTATACTTTTCAACCAACTCGTTTAGCTCCGGAATTTCTTTTTTACACGGCGGACAGTTAATAAACCAGAAATTAAAAACTACCACTTTTCCGGTATCTTTTTTGAAATCATATTTAATGCCTGCCAAATCTTTCATTTTATCAAAACGAAACTTATCTCCTTCTCTAAATGCATCGCTTGTTCTTGGTTTAGGAAGCTTAGCAGAAAGTTCAGCGTTTTTCTTTTTTGCAGTAGCTTTCTCTTCTTCTGTTAATTTGTAGAGTAAAAATTCTGTCGTGGTTGTGTTTGCTGTACCATTCGGTTTGATTGCGTAGCTCCCCGTTTGTAGTAGTTTTTGCCAAATAGCATAAGGGTAGGTGCTTCCAGTTTCGTCTTTAACAATAGAATTTGCATCTAATTTTGTTGTTTTAGTAATTGTTTGTGGATAAGCGGTTGCAAAACTCATCCAAAGCATCAGTAAGAGCGTGATTTTTTTCATTTTATGATTTATTTATTTTAAAAAACTTTCTAATGCTAAACGATATCCATCTAGACCAAAACCTGTAAGTACGCCTTTACAGTTTTTGCCCGTTAACGAAACGTGACGATATTCTTCACGAGCATAAATATTTGAAATGTGCACTTCTACCACAGGTGCTTTAATGGCAGCAATGGCATCTGCTATGGCTACCGAAGTGTGTGTGTAGCCACCCGCATTGATAATAATTCCATCGTAAGAAAAACCAACCTCATGTAATTTATTAATTAATTCGCCTTCCACGTTGCTTTGGTAGTAGTCAATTTCGATAATGCCGTACTGCGCTCTAAGTTTTTCAATGTAGCCCTCGATAGGTTCTGAACCGTAAATAGACGGTTCGCGGAGGCCTAAAAGGTTTAAGTTTGGTCCGTTAATGATCTGTATCTTCATTTTATCTGTGTTTTATTTTATCAGCTACCGCATGCTAAATAAAAATCTGCGCATCTGTGATTAAACAGTAGCAAGCTAAATGTATTTTTGTAGTGGATTTGCCTTACGCAATGTTATAAAAAAGAACTCAAATAATGAACAGTCAATCGTATCTAAAAGGATTTGCCGCTTACCTAAAGCTAGAGCGTTCATTAGCCCAAAACAGTATCAATGCTTATATAAATGATGTAGAAAAGCTCTTTCAATACTTCGAGGCCAATAATAAAGACATTACATTAAACACAATTAAATTAAAAGATTTACGAGAGTTTTTGATCTGGTTAAATGACCTAGGGGCAGAGGCCAGTACACAGGCTAGGGTAATTTCGGGTATCAAATCTTTTTTTATGTACTTGTTGCAAGAAGAAATTATTGTCAATAACCCTTCTAGCTTGCTCGAAACTCCGAAAATTGCACGTAAACTACCAGATACTTTAAGTGTACATGAAATTGATTTGCTGATTGGGTCTATAGATGCTTCTAAGCCTGATGGTATGAGAAACAAGGCAATGATGGAGGTTTTATACGGCTGTGGTTTAAGGGTTAGCGAATTAACAGACTTGAAAATCTCTGATATATTTGAAGAATCTGAATTTATTAAAGTGGTAGGGAAGGGAAACAAAGAACGAATTGTTCCCATTGGCGCTACCGCGTTAAAACTAATCAAGATTTATATGGAAGAAGTGAGGGTGCATGCCACCATAAAAAGAGGAAACGAAGATTATATTTTTTTGAATAGATTTGGTGCTAAGCTCTCCAGGATAGCTATTTTTAACTTGATAAAATCATTGGCGGTGGCAGCTGGTATAAAAAAATCAATTAGTCCGCATACGTTGAGGCACTCATTTGCTACGCATTTAATAGAGGGAGGGGCCGATTTGAGGGCTATCCAGGAAATGTTGGGTCACGCCAGTATTACTACAACAGAAATTTATACACATCTAGACCGTGATTATCTCAAAACTGTAATTACAGAATTTCATCCTAGGGCATAAAAAAGCCACCTGAATTTTATCAAGTGGCTTTACATATTCAGACCAATTAATTAGTTGGTTTCTCTGCCGATTTTCCTATTAAATCCATAAACTGATCTAATTTAGGTGTAATGATAATCTGTGTACGTCTGTTTTTCATTTTTCCGGCTGGTGTATCATTTCCTGCAATTGGGTTGTACTCGCCTCTGCCACCTGCTGTTAAACGCTTAGGGTCTACTCCATAGTTGTTTTGTAAGCTTTGCACCACAGATGAAGCCCTTAATGCACTTAAATCCCAGTTGTTTCTGATGTTGGCCATCTTAATAGGTACGTTATCCGTATTACCTTCTACTAGTACTTCGTAATCTTTATAATCGGTAATAATTTTAGCGATTTTGCCCAAGGTAACACTCGCTTTATCAGAAATTTCGTAGCTTCCAGATTTGTATAACATATTATCTGATAGCGAAATATAAACCACACCCTTTAAAACTTGAACATCTACATCGCTCATTTCTTCTCTACTTAATGAACGGGTTAGGTTGTTGGTTAGCACCATGTTAAGCGAATCGCTTTTACTTTTGGCAGCAATCAATTCTTTAATATATTTATTTGAGGTATTGATTTCATCAACCAACTTTGAAATGTTCACATTGCCTTGATTGCTTGCATTTAAACATTTATTTAATGCTTCTTGCAGCTCTTTGGAGTTGGCTCGCTCTCTGGAAATGGCGTCATCTAAGCTGGTAATTCTAGTTTTAGCATTAGATAGTTCTGATTCTGTTTTGACTAGTTTGCCATTAAGATCGTTGTACTGCTGTTGTACCTGGTTAAAATTACCTTGCAATTCGGCGTATTTCTTTTTGCTAACGCCACAGCTAGCTAATAACACTACTGCGGTTAGGGCAGCTACTGATTTCAGTTGATTCATAACATGTTAATTGATGTAAAACAATATGTAAACAATTTATATTCTTAAAAGTTTTAAAAGTTGTACTTGTTAAGGTAGTGGTGGTTTTTGAGCACTTACCATACGTTCTTTACCTTGCATATCGAGCCTTAATCTAATATCGGTAAAACCTTTATTTCCTAACATTTGTATCGTTTCCTTGCCCAGGTTGGCATTAATCTCGAAAAACAAAAGCCCATCTTTTTTTAGGTGCTTCAATGCAAAATCAGCAATGGCCTCATAAAAGATTAAAGGTTTTTCATTACTTACAAAAAGTGCGGTATGAGGCTCGTTCGCCAACACATTTTGGTGCATTTCAGCTTTCTCATATTCTTTAATGTAAGGAGGGTTGCTAACGATGATGTCAAATTTAGAACCATAGGTTTCTGCGTAATTGAGGATGTCGTCTTCGATGAAAGTGACGCCCACATCATTCAGTAATGCATTTTCTTTAGCGGTGGCCAAAGCTGTAGAAGAAATATCTACAGCAGAAACATAAGCTTTAGGTAAGTGCTTTTTTAATGCGATGGCAATGCAACCACTTCCCGTACCAATATCAATTAGGTTTACTATTGAAGGGCTATTTAGGCTTGCGTTGCCAATTGCAAACCGAGAACTGCAAACTGATAATACCCACTCCACTAGCTCTTCGGTTTCTGGTCTTGGTATTAAAACGGATGGATTCACTTTAAACTTTAACCCGTAAAATACTGTATGTCCAATTATATATTGTATAGGATTGCCTTTGGTTAAGCCAAGTAAAATGTTGTTTAACCTAATCAACGCTGTATCCGGAACCAATTCCTGCTTATTTAAAATATAATCTGTTTTTTGGTATCCTAGAACTTCTTCTATAGCAATTAAAAAAAGTGAGTGTATCTCACCTTCATCGTACAATACGTTTAATTTATCTTGATATAAAGCTGCTAGCTCGGTTAATGTCATGGTTGTGCTACCTTACAAAATCTAAAGTTTAAAAGTACTAAAATGCGCTAACAGCTTAAAATTTCAACTCATTAAATGCCAAAATAAAATCTATTTTTGCAAAGATGGAACACGAGTTTTACATGCAGCGCTGCTTAGCATTGGCAATCAAAGGTTTGGGAAACGTAAGTCCGAACCCAATGGTAGGCTGTATAATTGTACATGAGGATCAGATTATTGGCGAAGGTTACCATCAGCAATTTGGCGAGGCACATGCAGAAGTGAATGCGGTTAAGGATGTATTTGAAAGACATGGCGATAAAGCAACAGAATTACTTAAAAAAGCTACCGCTTATGTTACCTTAGAGCCTTGTGCCCATTTTGGCAAAACTCCGCCATGCGCCGATCTGCTTATCAAACATCAGATCAAAAAAGTAGTTGTCGGAAATACTGATCCTTTCGAAAGTGTAAATGGAAAAGGTATCGAAAAGCTAAAAAATGTGGGGATAGAAGTGGTCTCGGGTGTGTTAGATGAGGAATGTAAGTTGGTAAATAGACGTTTCTTTACCCGCATAAAAGAGCATCGCCCGTATTTTATCTTAAAATGGGCGCAAACTGCTGATGGCTTTTTTGCTCCCGAAGATCAATCGCAGCGATGGATTTCTGGTGCCGAAGCGAAGGTGCTAACCCACCAATGGCGCAGCGAAGAAGACGCCATTTTGGTAGGTAAAAACACGGTGCTAGTAGATAATCCTCAACTTGATACCCGTGAGGTTTTTGGTAAAAATCCAATTCGTTTGGTCATTGATAAAAACCTTGATATTCCATTGAATTTTCATATTTTCAATGATGTTGCAAAAACCATCATTTTCAATGAAGTAAAAACGGATGTTGTTGGTAATATCCACTTTGTGCAAATGGAAGATATGCATTTCTATTTACCTCAAAAAATAGCGTATCAGCTTTACTTAATGGATATTCAATCGGTAATTATAGAAGGAGGAGCCAATATTTTAAGTCAGTTTATAACTGCTAATTTATGGGACGAAGCCCGTATATTTACCAGCAAAACAACATGGGGAGAAGGCGTTAAGACACCTCTAATTAACGGCAAAATTAGAGAAGAAATTTCTGTTGGAAATGACAGGTTACAGATTTTAAAGCGTTAATTTTTTAAAGAAATTTTATAAAAAAGCAAAATGGTTTATTTGGCGTTAAGTATCATTTGTAGTGTAACTGTTGGCGTTTTGTTTAAGCTTGCTAGGCGTTACCAGATTAACCTTGCACAAGCCATTACTTGGAATTATTTTTTTGCAATTGGCTTAAGTTTAATGTGTTTTAAGCCAGATTTTGCCAATCTAGCTAAGGTTAGTTTTTCTCCGTTTTATTGGATTTTAGGTGTTTTAATGCCGTGCATCTTTTTAATTTTGGGAAAGTCGGTGCGTAACGCGGGCATAGCTAGAACAGATATTGCCCAACGTTTATCTCTTTTCATTTCTTTAAGTGCAGCCTACTTCTTATTTAACGAAAATTTCGACAGATATAAGGAAGTAGGTATTGTTTTTGGTTTTGCCGCAATCATTTTTACCATGTACAGAAAAAGTGATAGGGTATCGAGCAAAAGAAGCTGGTTGTATCTATTGTTGGTTTTTATAGGTTTCGGCACCGTAGATGTATTGTTTAAATTGGTAAGCCTAATTACAATAGTTCCCTACACTACTTCTTTATTTATTATCTATAGCATTGCTTTTGTACTTTCTATATTTTACTTGCTTTATTTGGTGTGGCGTAAAAAGACCAAGCTACAATTAATCAATTTTTTATGTGGCTGTATCTTAGGTATTTTCAATTTCGGAAATATTCTTTTCTATCTAAGGGCGCATAAAGAAATGGCTAATAACCCCTCAACGGTATTTGCAGCCATGAATATGGGGGTAATTATTGCAGGAACATTAATCGGTATTTTTGTTTTTAGGGAGAGGTTAAGTCGATGGAACTACATTGGTTTAGCGCTAGCAATGGTTTCAATTATACTTATTACACTATCAAAAATTTATGCTGTTTAGCGATACGTACCAAACTATAACACAAACAAGCGAAGGCATTTTTAGGGATAAGGGCAGCAAGTTTATCGCCTATGCTTACCCTATAAAAAGTGAAACGGAAGTGAAGGAGTTAACGGCGAAATTAAGGGCAGAGCACAACAAAGCCAGGCACTTTTGTTGGGCCTTGCGTTTAACCCCAGATCGGGCGGTACATAAATTCAACGATGATGGTGAACCTTCTGGAACGGCGGGAAGACCCATTTTAAATGCGTTATTATCAGCAGATGTGACTAATATCTTAGTAGTTGTAGTGCGTTATTTTGGTGGTACGTTGCTGGGTGTCCCTGGATTAATAAATGCATATAAAACAGCTACTGTAGAAGCGTTAAATGCAGTAGAAATTGTAACCAAAACGGTAAACGATGTCTATGAGTTAGCGTTCGATTATTTAATGATGAATGAGGTAATGCGTGTAGTAAAAGAAGAGCAGCTGAGTGTCTTAAATCAAAATTTTGATACGCATTGTAAACTGACTTTCGAAGTAAGAAAAGCAAATCTCAACATCGTTATAAACAAGTTAGATAAGATCGAAGGTTTAAAAACCGTATATTTAGGTACAGTTTAGGGGGCAGGGGTTAGGTATCATAGGTTAGGGATTAGGAGACAGGGATCAGCAATTAGTTGATAAGAATAATCAATAACCAACGAACTAATGGCCAATGAGCCAGTGAACTAATGAACTAATGAACCAATGAAAATGAAAATATCAGAAGCTGATTTAATAATCAATCCGGATGGAAGTATTTACCACTTGAATTTACTGCCAGAAGATATTGCGGATACCGTAATTACCGTAGGCGATTTGGATCGTGTGCCAGAAGTAAGCAAGTATTTTGACCGTATTGAGCTAAAGAAAGGCAAGCGTGAGTTCATTACACATACGGGTTATATTGGCAATAAGCGGATTACTGTGATCTCTACCGGCATTGGTACCGATAATATCGATATTGTTTTTAATGAGCTAGATGCGCTGGTTAATATCGATTTTGAGAGTAGAATGGTAAAGGGACAGCTAAAATCTTTAAATATCGTCAGAATTGGTACTTCTGGAGCCGTTCAGCCAAATGTTCCTATGGGCACTATATTGGCGTCCTCTTTCGGGTTAGGTTTTGATGCCTTAATGCACTACTACGAGCAGGAGTTAGATTTAGAAGAAAAAGCTTTGTTGGTCGATATCAATTCGCACTTTAACGCTTTGGATGGAATTAAGCCTTACCTGACCGCGGCAGACGAAAGTTTAATGCAACAATTTGCCCATGATATGCCAACCGGAATTACGGCTACAGCACCGGGTTTTTATGCGCCTCAAGGCCGACAGGTAAGGGCAAAAAATGCAGTAGCCAACTTTATCGGGCAATTGAATAGCTTTAAAAGTGGAGAGAACCGTATTACCAATTTAGAAATGGAAACGGCGGGTATTTATGCTTTGGCGAAAACCCTTGGGCATAAAGCGCTATCAATTAATGCGATTTTGGCTAGTCGTGTAAAATTTGAGTTTAGCAGTAACCCAAATGCCATTGTAGAAAAAGCAATTCAGACTATATTGGAAAGAATTTAAACTTAAATTCTTTCCAATAAATCCAAGTTATTTAACCTCAACTTTATATATCGTAGTTTGATGGTAAATTTCTTCGGGCGCTAAAACAGTAGTAGGAAATTCTTCGATATTGATCGAATTTGGCGCATGTTGTGTTTCTACACAAAAAGCACTAAATTCTCCATAATTTTTGCCGTTTTTTCCACCTTTAACATTCAGGTGCTTTGCAGTGTACAAATGTGCCACTGGCTCGGTAGTGTAAACCGCTAGGGTCAAGCCACTTTCCTGATCTGAAGTTTTGCTTGCCAAGCTTAAATCGCCATAAGTTTTATCTAATACGTAGCTTTGGTCGTAACCGTTTATCTCGTCCCAACCTTCGGCAAAAGTTTTACCTTTCCTAAAATCATGATGCGAGTCCTCTACCGGAATTAATTTACCGGTAACTACAAAATTATCGTCTTGTTCTAGCCAATTCGAGGCATTCATTTGGTGGTAGTGCGAACCAACATGCCCGCTATTTTCCGACAAATTGAAATAGCTGTGGTGGGTTAGGTTTACAGGAGTAGCTTCATCAGTATCCGCTTGGTAGGTTAATATCAGTTCGTTGTTTTGGGTAAGCGTAAACCGCAATTGTACAGCCAAATCGCCCGGAAAGCCCTCTTCGCCATCTTCGCTGTAATAATGAAAAGTAACCGATGGATTGTCGCCCGAAGTCAACTCGATAATGTCCCACACTTTTTTATCAAAACCAGCATTACCACCATGCAAGCAGTCGCTGCCGTTATTTTGCGGCACTTGGTAAGTAATTCCATCAACCATAAACTCGCCATTTTTAATTCTGTTGGCGTATCTGCCCACAATGGCACCAAAATAAGGGTAGTTAGCTAGGTAATCTTCACTAATGTAGCTTTCAAAATTATCAAAGCCTAAAACAATATCCTGAGCTTCGCCTTTGGCGTTTTTAACAATAAATTTATTGATGATGGTGCCATAGTTGAATAGTTTTACATAGGTGCCTTTGCTGTTGGTAAGTTCTACGGCTATTACTTCTTTTTCATCTACTAATATGCCTGTAGTTATTTGGTTTGCTTTCATTATTCTTATCTTAGGCCTTCTTTTTAAGGCTTACAATAATAATCAATGTTAAGTTAAAAGTGAAGCACCGAAATTAAAAAGGCAATTATTTATCAAACGCAAAAAGCGATTTTTTGCACTGTATTTTATCTAATCATTACCAAATGGAAGACCAGATTTATCAACTATTTCAACAAAAATACGGCAAGCCCCAGCAAGCCTGTTATTTCGCTCCTGGCCGTGTAAATTTAATTGGCGAGCATATAGATTATAACGGAGGTCTGGTAATGCCATGTGCCATTACTGCCGGAACTTGGTTGTTATTAGCGCCCAATAATGATGGGGTGGTTAGATTGGCAAGTGCAAATTTCGAGGCTTGTGCAGAAGTGCCCTTGCAAAAAAGTTATTCAAAGGTAGGTTCCGAATGGTATAATTATCCATTGGGGATCATCAACGAGCTACAAAATGAAGATTGGCATTGCAGCGGGTTAGATTTACTTTACTACGGCAATATCCCAATCGGCGCTGGTCTATCTTCATCGGCATCTATTGAGGTATTAACTGCGTATGCAATAAACGATTTCTTTAGCTTAGGTATAGATTTATTGTCGATTGTTAAACTTTCGAAAAAAGTAGAAAACGATTTTATCGGCCTAAATTCTGGTATTATGGACCAGTTTGCCGTTGCTTTTGGAGAACCTGATAAAGCCATTTTGTTGAATTGCGATACGCTGAAACATAAAATGATTGATTGTGATTTAGGCGATTACTCGCTTGCCATTATCAATACGAATAAACACAGAGAACTTGCAGATTCTAAATATAACGAAAGGGTAGAAGAGTGCCAGCAAGCCCTTGAAAATCTGCGTCAAGAAATTAACATCAATTATTTATGTGAATTAAGTGCCGAGAAATTTGCACTTCATAGTTATCTCATCAAGGACGAAACTGTGCTAAAAAGAGCTACACACGTAGTTAAAGAAAATGATCGAGTACATGGAGCATCAAAAGCTTTAAATGAAGGTAATTTGGTAGAGTTTGGCAGGTTAATGTATGCCTCGCATGAGTCGTTAAAAGAATTGTATGAGGTAACTGGCAAAGAGCTAGATACCATTGTAGATTTTTGTGCAGACTATGCGGATGTAATTGGTGCCCGCATGACGGGGGCTGGTTTTGGTGGTTGCGCTATCGCTTTGCTTAAAAAAGGTAGCGAGGTAGATTTTGCCAAACAACTCTCGGAAGTATATTTCAATGAAATTGGATACCATGCAACTATTTATGTGCAAGAAATTGGCGACGGGCCAAAAAGGATCTGATAATTAGCTGATGTGATGATTTAAATAGCTTAAAAATGAACTATGAGCTAGTGAACGAATAAACAAACAAATGAAAAAACTAAAATTAGAAGAACTTAACAGAGTAGATATAGAAGGGTTTAAAGCGCAGGAAAAACTACCTGTAGTTATTATGCTCGATAATGTAAGGAGTATGCATAATGTAGGTTCTGTTTTTAGAACTGCGGATGGTTTTTCTGTAGAAAAAGTAGTGTTGTGTGGTATTACGGCACAACCTCCACATCGTGAAATTGAAAAAACTGCATTAGGAGCTACGCAATCGGTAGAGTGGGAGCATATTGATGATACCTTAACAGCAATTGAGAAATACAGACAACTAGGCTATCAGATTATTGCCATAGAACAAGCGCAAAATAGTGTCATGCTCAATAAAAATAAGCCTACGCTAGAAGATAAATACGTGCTGATTTTTGGCAATGAAGTAAATGGCGTAAGTGATGAGGCCATGCAGCAAATTGATAAATGCATCGAGATACCCCAATTTGGCACTAAACATTCTTTTAATATTGTGATATCAGCGGGTATAGTGTTGTGGGATTTTTTCGCTAAAATGAAATTATAAACCAAGCCACAGATATACAAATAAGCATGTAAAGATTGATAAAGTATTTGTTTATCTTAAGTATTGAGGCCAGATACTGTGGCATAAGGAGAAGAAATGGAAAATCAATTGCTAAAAAAGCTACAAGTTAAGCTGGGCTTTAAGGTAAGTGTAATTAACGCACCTGAAAATGCAGCTGCTATATTTGGTAATATCCCCAATTCGGTTGAGTTTGCCTATCAAATGCAGCCAAATTACGATGCTTATTTGGTTTTTGCCATTACTAAAGGAAATTTATTTGAGGCTTTAAATATCATTAAGCCATTTATAAAAGATAAAACCGTTGCTTGGATTTTCTACCCAAAAGCCAAAACTGCGCTAGCATCAGATTTGAATTTGATGCAGTCGTGGGATGATTTGAAGAAATATGATCTTGCTCCTTGCGGCTCTGCAGCAGTTAACGAAATTTGGACTGGCATTCGGATTAAACCTGCCTCAAGCCAGAAAAAATCCGGAGTAGGCAATACTGAAATTGCAAAGAACGAATATGGTAGGTATATTGATGTAGCTAATAAAATAGTTACGCTGCCAGAGGATTTAAAAGCAGCTTTAACAGAACATCCTACGGCTTTGGCTTACTACGAACAATTAGCTTATTCGCACAAAAAAGAATATGTGCTATGGATCATCACTGCCAAACAAGAAAAGACTAGGGTAGATAGGACGAATAAGATGATAGAGAAGTTAGTGGATAAGAAAAAAAATCCTTCTGAGAAGTAGTACAAACTGTGTTTCAAACAAAAGTGTTCGCCTTATGTTAGTAAGGAAAGACATTTTATGCGTATTTACTTCATTCTTTTCGTAGCAATAACATTACTCCCTATAGTTTTAAAAGCGCAGGCTAGAACCGATAAATTATATACCGTTAGCGGTATCGGAACTTCGGTACCCGTGGGCAAGGCCGCTGATGTTTTTGGCCGCAAAATATCAACCACTTTAGGGTTAAATTATGGATTAGGCCAGGGAGGCTTGTTTTTTTATCCAAAGGTAAGTTTGCATGCGTTTTCTTATCGAGCAAAAATGCCTGATGCGGGATTTACTTATACCGCACAAGTTGGACGAGCAACCACATACCTTTTAAATCTTGGCTTAGGATATCGAAAAATGGTAGGTAAATTTGCTTTTTATGGTTTCGCTGGTGCGGGTGGTGGTTATATTTTAACCCCAAGGGTTAATGTAAATGATGCTGCTTTACAGGTAAAACTTAGTAACCAAAGTCATTTTATGCCCATAGCAGAGGGTGGGGCAGGCATAGAATATAGTTTGGGAGGCTTAGCCATATTTACCGAGGCCAGTTACATGAATGGTTTTGAAAAAATACAAGCAAGAAATTTTACTACAGTGCCGCTAACTATAGGCATTAAACCTAATTTAAGTAAGTTGTTTAATAGATAATTTTCCAAAATTAGAATTGTTCGAGACAATTTTAGAAATAAAATACACGGGCGCCTCTCATTTGAAAATTTCACATTTCATACCTAATTCGAACCTCTAAAGTGTCAATCTAATGTACTATCTAACATTCGTTTTCGCTTAGCATTTCTATTAAGCTTAAATTTGAACATAAATAGAAGAAATCATGTTTAAGGATAAAGTTGCAGAGGCGTATAGACAGATACAAGACAGTATTTGTAAAGGATTGGAAGTGGCAGATGGAAAAGCTGTTTTTGAAGAAGAATTATGGGAACGCGAGGGCGGCGGCGGCGGTAGGACTAGGATTTTACAGCACGGTAATGTGATCGAAAAAGGCGGAGTAAACTTTTCTGCAGTTTATGGTAAATTACCAGAAGCGGTGAAAAAATCCTTTAAAGTAGAAAATGACGAGTTTTTCGCTACGGGTGTATCTATTGTACTGCATCCAGAAAACCCTTTTGTGCCAATTATTCACATGAATATCCGTTATTTCGAAATGGATGAGCAAACCCGTTGGTTTGGTGGCGGTATAGATTTAACACCACATTACGTAATTCCAACAGATGTTAGGTTTTTTCATTACCATTTAAAACAGGCTTGCGATGAATTTAAATCCGAATTTTACCCTCGTTTTAAAGCTTTAGCCGATGATTATTTTTTTATCAAACATCGCAATGAAACTAGGGGAGTAGGCGGTATTTTCTACGACCGTTTGAAACCCGAAAATACAGGGTTGAGCTACGAGCAATTATTAGATTTTTCTGTGGCGGTAGGTAATACATTTTTGCCTATTTACACCGAATTGATTGATAGAAATAGGGATAAAGAGTACACAGATTTACATAAGGAATGGCAATATTTACGTAGAAGTAGGTATGCGGAGTTCAATTTGGTTTACGACTCGGGAACCAAGTTTGGTTTAGAAACTAACGGACGTATTGAAAGTATTTTGATGAGCCTACCGCCAACAACGAAGTGGAATTACAATGCACAAGCAAAGCCTAATACCGAAGAAGAGGTAACTACCCATTTCCTAAAAAAGGGTGTAGATTGGGTTTAACAAAGTATTTAGTTAACAAAAAAGGAGCTTACTCGGCTCCTTTTTTGTTATTCAGCTCTTTTTAAGCCAAACTTTTCTATTTTACTATATAGGTGACTTCGCTGAATATCTATATCATCGGCAGTTTTAGAAACATTCCAGTTGTTTTTTTCTAGTTTAAATTTGATGAATTCTTTTTCTGCAAAATCTTTATACTCTTGGAAATTGCTAAAACCATCGTAGTTAAAGCTACCTCCACCTTGGCTCTGGTTACCACTTTGATGCCCAGTACCAACGTTGGTTCCTCCACCCGGATTTGCAAACGCTACCACATCTTGTTCGGTAATGGTTTTGTCGCTCAAAATAATTAAACGCTCAATCATGTTTCGTAATTCACGAACGTTACCTGTCCAAGGTAATCTTTTCAACGCTTCCATGGCGCCATCTGTAATCTTTTTGGCCGGCATGCCATATTCGCCACAAATTTCTTCTAAAAAGCTTTGCGCAATTACGGGTATATCATCTGTACGTTCTGTTAAATGCGGAACATGAATGTTAATTACGTTCAAGCGGTGGTACAAGTCCATCCTAAAGTTGCCATCTTCAATTTCCTTTAAAAGGTCTTTATTGGTTGCTGCAACAATCCTCACGTTTACATCAATTTCTTTCTCGCCACCAACACGGGTAATTTTATGCTCTTGTAAGGCACGTAACACTTTAGCTTGCGCCGACATGCTCATGTCGCCAATTTCATCTAAAAACAAAGTGCCACCATTAGCTAACTCGAATTTACCAATGCGTTGTTTTACAGCCGAAGTAAAAGATCCTTTTTCGTGGCCAAATAGTTCACTTTCTATCAGTTCTGAAGGTATTGCAGCGCAATTTACTTCTATCAGTTGGTTGTCGGCACGACTAGATTTTTCGTGTAACCAACGAGCCACCAGTTCTTTACCACTACCGTTAGCCCCAGTAATTAATACTCTGGCTTCTGTAGGCGCCACTCTATCAATGGTTTCCTTAATTTTTCCAATGGTATCCGAATTACCTAAGATGTCACGAGTTTTTGAGACCTTTCTTTTTAAAACCTTGGTTTCGGTAACTAAAGAGCCGCGGTCTAAACCGTTACGTACGGTAATTAATAGGCGATTTAGATCAGGTGGTTTAGAGATAAAGTCAAATGCGCCTTTTTTACTGGCCTCGACAGCGGTTTCTACAGTACCGTGACCAGAAATCATGATAAATGGAAGGTCTGGCTTAATGCCAAGTGCCGTTTCCAACACTTCCATACCATCCATCTTATTCATTTTAATGTCGCAAAGAACCAAATTGTAATCGTTCTTTTTGATCATTTCTAATCCGTCGATGCCGTTATCTACATCATCAACTTCATAGTTTTCGTATTCAAGTATTTCTCTGAGCGTACTTCGTATCGCTCTTTCATCATCAATGATTAGCAGTTTTGCCATTTCGTAGGTATTAAGCTATTTACAATGCGAATATATTGTTTTTTCTGAAATGTATAGTTTTTTGTACAATCCGTTTTTATAACGATGATAGTGGAAAGTTGTTTGAATTTTTTAGCCAAAGTGCTTGTCCCGAATATTGGGAGTGCACAACTGTTTTTAATTCACTTAATATTTTGTATTTTTGGTTGATGGGCAGATTAAAAATATACGATACCGATATACCCCGTGAAAGCATAATAGCAGAACGGGAAGCTGTATATTTGAACAAATCTGCGGAGCAAAAAATCCATGCCTTATTGCAGCTTAATTATGTTGCTGTACAATTAAATGGAGGCAAGCCTTTGAAACAGCCTCAGGGTAGGGGCATTATTATTCGTAAAGCAAATCATATTTAGTCATGTCTTTCGATAAGGAAAGTGCTGAAATGTTGCAGCTACTGAGTATTTTCCAAAAGCACAAAGTGGATTATTTAATTGTTGGTGGTTTTGCAGTTAACAGATACGGTTACAATAGAGCTACAGGTGATTTAGATATTTACCTCAGAGATACTAAAGAAAATCGTAAAAATTTAATTGAAGCCATTGATGAAATGGGGTATGGAAGATATGATGTATTGATAGATACGCCAATTATTGCCGGTTATTGTGAGATTATGATGGATGATGGGATGTATGCAGATTTGATGACGGATATTCCTGGGTTGGACAAAAAAAACTACGATGAATATTTAAGTATGGCTACTGTTGATATGGTTCAAGGATTTGAAATCAAGTTTTTACATTACAATCATCTATTGAAAAATAAAAAAGCAACTAATAGGATAAAGGACCAATTCGATGTGCAAGAATTAGAACGCATTAATAAGAAAGATTAAACTTGTTTTCAATGGTCTCTAGAGTCGAGATTTGCAATCTCGACTTAAATAGCAACGAGCTAAGGGTTTAAAAATCAATGGATAAAATGTTGGTGATTACACATCCCGAACAGCCAAAGACCTAATAAGTGCTATAACTTTGTCAATCTTAAATTTACGAAAAGCCTTGGAGATTGACAAAGTTAGTGTGTAGTGCCTTTCGTTAACTAAACCTGATAGGAGTGGAAATGCTTTTTGTTGGTGTCATCCTGAGCCTGTCGAAGGATTGTTGTTTAATAGATGCTTCGATAAACTTAGCATTATAATGATGAAAAGCAGTTCTAACAAAAAGATTGAAACGAATAGCAGGACTGAAATTGCCAAGAACCCATACCTTCGGTTTTCAAAAAAATAACAATTAAACAATTCAGCAGTTCAAACAGTTAACCGATAAAAACAATTTGACAATTAATTAATTCAACATTTTACTAATCAGAAAAATAGCGTATCTTTGCAGCCAATTAATTAATTTTAACTTTAATATTATTCAAGAATGTATTTAAGTACAGAAAAGAAAGCCGAAATTTTTAAACAACACGGCGAAGTTGCAACCAACACTGGTTCTGCAGAAGGTCAAGTAGCATTGTTTACTTACCGTATTGCTCACTTAACAGAGCACTTGAAAAAAAATCGTAAAGATTTTTCTACTCAGTTAGCTCTACAAAAATTAGTGGGTAAACGTCGTGGAATTTTAGCTTATCTTTACAAAAAAGATATTAACCGTTACCGTGCTATCATCAAAGCTTTATCGCTTAGAGATATCATCAAATCGGTGTAATGTTAATAAAAGCCATTCTTTTAGAGTGGCTTTTTTTGGTTTAATACAAGAAGAAATTATAAATAAACTCGATCTGTTCGAAAGAGGAAAAGCAGATCACAACATTAGAATATGAATGTAATAAAAAAATCGTTCGATTTGGGCGATGGAAGAATTGTAGAAATTGAAACAGGTAAATTAGCCAAACAAGCTGATGGTTCTGTAGTAGTTAAAATGGGCGATACCATGTTGTTAGCAACGGTAGTATCAACTGTAGGTGCCAAACCAGGTACCGATTTTTTACCTTTATCGGTAGATTATCAAGAAAAATATGCGGCGACTGGCCGTATTCCAGGAGGTTTCTTACGTCGTGAGGCGAGATTATCTGATTACGAGGTATTGATCTCTCGTTTGGTAGATAGAGCTTTGCGTCCGTTGTTCCCTTCAGATTATCATTCGGATACCCAAGTGATGATTTCATTAATTTCTGCTGATAAAAATATCATGCCTGACTGTTTAGCTGGTTTAGCGGCATCGGCAGCATTGGCAGTGTCGGATATTCCTTTTAACGGGCCAATATCTGAAGTGCGTGTAGCAAAAATTGATGGTAACTTAGTAATTAACCCTTATGCTAGCGATTTAGAGCGTGCAACTTTAGAATTTATGGTTGCTGGTTCTGCTAACGATATCGTAATGGTAGAGGGTGAGTGCGACGAGATCCAAGAAGAAGAAATGGTTGAGGCATTGAAATTTGCTCATGAGGCAATTAAAGTTCAATGTGCTGTACAGGTTGAATTGACCGAAGCTACAGGCAAAACCGTTAAACGTGAATATAACCACGAAGATCACGATGATGAGTTAAAAGCTAAAGTCTATGCTGATACTTATGACAAAGTTTATGCGATAGCAAAATCGGGTTCTACTAAAGAAGAGCGTTCTGAAGCTTTTACAGCTTTAATTACCGAGTTTTTAGAGGCGATGCCAGAAGAAACAGAAGATTTAACCAAAGCATTAGCTAAACACTATTATCACGATGTACAGTACGATGCTGTACGTGCCTTATTGTTAGATGAAGGTATCCGTTTAGATGGTCGTGCAACTACACAAATTCGTCCAATCTGGAGCGAAGTAGGTTATTTGCCTGCTGCTCACGGTTCTGCAGTATTTACACGTGGCGAAACACAATCTTTAACATCGGTTACTTTAGGTAGCAAAGACGATGAGCAAATGATTGATGGTGCTTTCTTTAATGGCTACAACAAGTTCTTATTGCACTATAATTTCCCTGGTTTCTCAACTGGTGAGGTTAGACCAAATAGAGGCGCTGGTCGTCGTGAAATTGGTCACGGTGCTTTAGCGCAACGTTCGTTGAAAAAGGTATTGCCAGAAGGTGCTGAAAATCCATATACAATCCGTATCGTATCTGATATTTTAGAATCTAACGGTTCTTCATCAATGGCTACAGTTTGTGCTGGTACATTGGCTTTGATGGATGCAGGTATTAAAATTAAAGCTCCAGTATCAGGTATTGCAATGGGTTTAATTACCGATGAGAAAACTGGTAAATATCAAATCCTTTCGGATATTTTAGGTGATGAAGATCACTTGGGAGATATGGACTTTAAAGTAACTGGTACTGAAAAAGGTATTGTTGCTTGTCAGATGGACTTAAAAATTAATGGTTTATCTTACGAAGTTTTAACTAAGGCTTTGTTACAGGCTAAAGAAGGCCGTTTACACATCTTAAACGAGATGAAGAAAACGATTGCTGCTCCAGCTGAGGATTACAAACCACATGCTCCACGTATCGTTTCATTATCTATTGATAAAGAATTTATTGGTGCTGTAATTGGCCCAGGTGGTAAAATTATTCAAGAAATGCAACGCGAAACTGGTGCATCTATCTCTATCGAAGAGGTGGGTAACAAAGGTATCGTTGAGATTTTTGCAGATAATAAAGCTGCCATTGATGCTGCCGTTGGCCGTATCAACGCAATTGCCGCTAAACCAGAAATTGGTGCCATTTACCAAGGTAAAGTAAAATCTATTATGCCATTTGGGGCATTTGTAGAGGTTATGCCAGGTAAAGATGGATTATTGCATATCTCAGAAATTTCATGGGCTCGTTTAGAAACTATGGATGGTGTGTTGAAAGAAGGCGATAAAATTGAGGTTAAATTGTTGGATATCGACAAGCAAGGTAAAATGAAACTTTCTCGTAAGGTTTTATTGCCAAGACCAGAAAAACCAGCTGCGCCACAAGCGTAAATAGTAACAAAGTCCGCAAGTCGGAAAGTATGTAAGAGGCTGTCTCAAAAGTAAAATAGTGCCGTCATTTCGACGATCGAAGGAGGAGAAATCTTTTTCAGAAGTACTTCTGGATAGAATCTCTCTCTAGGGTTCGAGATGACGAGTGAATTTTGAGACAGCCTCTTTTTTTGTTGATGAAAATTGATTTTTATTGGATTAAAGCTGTTGCGGCAAGATGAGCTCTTTGTTTTTGAAAGGATAATGGCCTATGGCTTTATAAAGTGCACCACTCGTTACCATGTTTTTAATTTGCTCTAAGTGCTTTGCATGATGCAGGTCTGTTCCGGCAAAATCGTACCATCCTTTTTGTAAGATATGCGCCGCAAATGACTTGATTTCTTTGCCGTAATAACCAGCTATAGAGAGTAGGTTCAATTGAAAAAAGACCTTCCTTTCTTTTAGCCTGGCAAATTTATCTACTTGGTTATAGTAGAATAAATATCTTTCTGGATGAGCTAAAATTACCTTTAGGCCCCCGATTTGAAGATCAAAAATGATCTGTTCTAAATTTCGTACTTCGGTAGAGTAGGGTACTTCTACCAAAATGTAACCATTAGCTAAAGGCATTAAATTTGGAGTGATTTTAAAAGCATCATCTACCATGTGTTCTGCAGCTGCGGTTATATTTACCTTAATTGAAGATATTTCTTCAGAATTTTTTACCAATTGTAAAGCCGTAGATATGGTTTGCGGTGTGTTTGGATATAGCCCTTCGTAAATGTGGGGCGTACAAATGAAATGGTCTAAACCTAAATTGTTCAAAGTTTTAATGAAATAAATAGCTGCTGTCAAATCTTCCGCACCGTCATCTATTCCTGGTAAGATATGGTTGTGCATATCTAATCCTAACCAAGCGATGTTATCCACAATATTTTTTTTGTGAAAAAAGGAAATCATTTCTAAAACTATTTACTGTTTAGCCATTACTTACCATACATATCTACGGCATTTTATTGATATTTTAAAGTCTGGCATCGACTAAATCTCTGTCTAAGCAAGCTTTGGTGTCAAAAATAACTCCTTGTTGGCTAACTATTTCGTTAAAATTAAAACTCAGGAATTCTTTATGGGCTACCGCTACAATTACAGCATCATAAACCAGGTCTTGCTTCCTGTTGCTTAAAATTTGTATTCCATATTCTCTTTCCACTTCTAAAGGATCTGCCAAAGGATCGTAAACATCTACCTCAAGGCCAAACTGTTTCAATTCATGGTAAATGTCTACAATGCGGGTATTTCTCACATCGGGACAGTCCTCTTTAAAAGTGATGCCCATAATTAATGCCTTTGCACCTTTTATTTTCAGGTCTTTTTGGATCATTAGTTTAACTACTTTATCGGCTACAAAATTTCCCATGTTGTCGTTCACTCTTCGTCCAGAAAGTATTACCTGAGGGTGGTAGCCCAATGCTTGTGCTTTATGCGCCAAATAATAAGGGTCTACCCCTATACAGTGGCCGCCAACTAAGCCTGGCTTATACTTTAAAAAATTCCATTTAGTACCAGCAGCTTCAATCACATCGTTGGTATCTATGCCCATTCTGTCGAAGATTAAGGCCAGCTCGTTAACAAACGAAATATTGACATCTCTTTGAGCATTTTCTATAGCTTTCGAAGCTTCAGCAACTTTTATACTAGGAGCTTTATGTGTGCCGGCGGTAATGATTGAGGCATACAAATCGTCTACAAATTGTGCTATTTCTGGCGTAGAACCAGAAGTTACCTTTTTTATTTTAGTAAGTGTATTTATCTTATCGCCCGGGTTAATGCGTTCTGGAGAGTAGCCACAATAAAAATCGGTATTAAACTTTAGTCCTGATATTTTTTCTAGCACAGGCACGCAATCTTCTTCGGTACAGCCCGGGTACACGGTAGATTCATAAATTACCACATCATCTGGCTTCAAAACGTTCCCCAACATTTTAGAGGCGCTAAGTAAGGGACTAAGGTCTGGTGCTTTAAATTCGTCTATTGGGGTAGGTACGGTAACAATAAAAACATTGTAGTCTTTTAGTTCTTGTTGGTTGCAAGAAAAAGATAAGCCTTTAGTACCTGTTTTTTTCGATGAGATAACTTCATTTAGCACAGAAAGGTTAGCTTCTTGGGTTCTATCTTTGCCTTGGGTAAGTTCATCTACACGTTCTTCGTCGATATCGAAACCAAGGACGTTGTATTTTTGGGCGAATGCAATGGCTAGTGGAAGTCCAACATAACCAAGGCCTATAATGGCAATTTTAGGATTTTTGCTTGTTAACATATATTTATTTAGTATTTCTTTAGTCTTGTTTGTAAATCCACTTAGCGGCCAAGCGGTTTTGGTGGAAAATGCTGATGATTTGATGTTTTTTTAATGTTTTTGCTATGTGAGAAGCACTCAGTAGTGCGAACTCGTTTTTCGAAACAATCCAAGCGTAATGCTTCAATCCAGATTTTACTAACAATGGAAAACCGTATTTAGTCATCCAGTTTACAGCAACTGTGTTTCCTCCTATTACAGCTGTTTCATCGCTAATTATTTTTGAAAAAGAGTTGTTCTTCAAGATTTCTAGCAGTCTGTAAAAGTTCTTTTTTCTACTATCCTCATCAAAATGACCTATCCATTTCAATTTGATACAGCGGTTACTAAAATCAAACTGTACAAGCATTTCGTTTATTGCGGCTAAACTTTCTTGTGGTGGTTTCGCTATTATTTTAAAAGATGAAAAGCTATTGATTGGTAGAGCGATGGTATAGGTAGTACCTTTAGCGTTGTTTGAACTAAGCCAAACACTTCCGTGATGTTTTTGACAAAGCAGCGCTACTTTTTGTAAAGAATGCCTTTTATTTGTTTTGCTGATAATTGCTCCATGTAGCTGCGTGAGCTCTTCGGCCGCGATGATGTTTTCGATATTATTTATAGAAATGTAGAAAATACCATCTTTTAAAAATGCACGTAATTTAATTTGATCTTTATTAGAAGACTTAGCGCAGGCATGTTGCAACAATAGTTTAATACAGGTTGCCATGTTTTGCCTATCGGCATATATTTTTCCAGAAGTACATCTAAAATGAAATTGATTTATTGTTTTTTGTGCAAACTCGTCTTTAATTTCGTGCAACAATGCTTTGATATTGAAAATCTCTAGCCTAGGCAATAAGGCTTCGCAGTCGTCTTTAACTAAAAAATCTCTATTGGTAATGATGTGCTCTAGGTCTTTGGTCGAACGATTAATGTATCCAACAAATTCCCTCAATTCTTCTTTAGTAATGTCGTCTTTCAGCATATCCGAAAGCGCTAACAAATTAGCTAATGATTTTCTAATTTCGTGAGAGTTAAAAACCGAAATTTCTTTCAGCTGACTAATCTTGAGTGCTAATTTTTTTCTAAGTGCTATTTTTTTGCCTATGTCCTTAAAGTAAATCAAGACATGATCTTCGGCAGGGTAAGCGTAGAACTGAAACCAGCTTTGTGCTGCCCAATAATATTCCCGAAACTGTAATTCACGTTTTTCGTAAGTGAGTTGGTGCCACATCTTGTGGAATTTTACCAAGTCTATTTCAGGTACAGAACCAAAGATATTTTTGTTTAATATTTCTTCTGCTGTGTAGCCAGTAAGTTTTTCTGCAGCAGGGCTCCAATAACGTACTTTACCATCAAAACTCAATTTTAAAAGACCAAATGAAAAGACATCTAATGCATGTAGTACCGTATCCTTATTTGGTATTGAGGAAAGTGTATTATTTAACTCCTTACCGTAAACCCGTTGAGAGAGAAACATAGATTTGTAATGTAAGTTCACGTCGTTTATTTAGATTGTTCTAGCCATTTTAGCTAGTTAACAGCTAATTTATTGATTTGAAATTAGGGTTCAGTTTTAGAATGCTCTACTGTTTTATAATGTAAATGAAATGGCACCTACTGGTAGCGGTGCGTTTCATTTACAAATAGTGTCATTGCATATCTTAAAATGCCAATCTGCTTTGCCAAAGCAATACATTTGGCTTATGCTCGACAAGTTTAAGTTCAGTGTATTAAGGCTTCATTTGCAACCTTTATTAGCTACCACAAGTGTTAATACATTTTTATTCTTTTTTTTCTCTTTCTTTCTGGCTTTTTTTTGGTCGGGAAACAGAGTTTTATCCCTTTTAACAGCCTATGTAAATATGGTAGAATTTGTATCGATTGGTGCGTTGGTGCTGTTATTAATTAAGCCTTGTATGCCGTTTGTAAGCTACGTTAATAGGATAATTTCCTAACGATAGTTAAATAATGCGTCTGCTTTTATCTGTATTTTTTTCCTTTTATGATCTATAGAAATAAACTCAAATTTTCATACACCATTTTATGCCTTGTTGGTTTTTTGATGATGTCTTCTTGTATTTCTAATAAACGTATTGTTTATCTGCAAAAAAACAAGAATGATAATGCACTAAACGAAGATGTTTTAATTAAATACAACATTCCTGTATATCGGTTGCAGTATAATGATATTGTAGATGTACAGATTAAAACTTCTATACCAGAAATGAATGCTGTTTTTGGATTGAGAAATCCGGATGAAACTGTAAACGTAAGCAACCAAGCGGGAGTAATGCAATCTGGTGGAGACGCCTATTACATGACCGGTTATACCCTTAACCAGCAAGGCGAAATTAAATTGCCGTTTATAGGTAAGCTTGCCATTGGCGGCCTAACTTTAGAAGAAACCGAATCTAAAATTACCGAAAGATTAGGGGCTTACTTTAAAAAGGCTACGGAAGAAACCTTATATGTAAAAGTTAAATTAGGTGGTATTAGGTTCAGTACTTTTGGAGAATTTAATAAACCTGGCAGATATGTGATACTGCAAGAAAGGTTAACCATTTTTGAAGCCATTGCCAATTCTGGCGATATGACTTTGCTGGCTAAAAGAAGCAAAGTGTTATTGTTGAGACAGTACCCAGAGGGTACAAAAATACATGTGCTTAACCTTAACGATAGAGATATCATCAAATCTCCCTATTATTTTATACAGCCTAACGACCAGTTATATGCCGAGCCTATGAAGGTAAGACAATACGGAGCAGGTGCAAATACCGGACAGACGATACAGATTTTAGTGACCATTTTGAGTGCCGCCGCATTAATCGTCGGGTTAACCAAGTAATATGAAGCCAGAGAATATACACACCATATCTAAACCCAAAGAGCGTGTTGACGAAAATAGTGACATTAGGAAGCTGTTTGTAGATGTAGTAAAAATTTGGCCATATATACTGGTTTTTGTTTTGGTAAATCTTTGTATAGCTTACATTTTGCTCAAAACTGCCAATCCAACTTATCAGGTTAAAGCAACGCTAGAAATTAAGCAAGATAAAAACGCCGAGTCGATAGATTTATTCCAAAATATTGGCATAAAAATGCCCAACAGCATAGATAACGAAATTGCCATTTTAAACTCTTTTACTTTAGCCCTAAATGCGGTAAGACAATTAGATTTTAATGTAGAGTATTTTCAAGAGAATTTTTGGCGACATTATGAAGTTTACCATACACTCCCTTACACCGTAGAGGTAGATTGGGAACACCGCCAATTGTTGGGGGGAGAGTTGGAAGTTCTTTTTACCGGAAACGACACATTTTCTTTAAGTATTGCCGATAAATCGTTATCACTTTACGATCCAAAAGCTAAAGATAGAAAGAGTGTACTAGACTTGAACAAGTTAGCGGTAGCTGGTTCTTATCGCCTAAACCAATGGATTGTGGCTAAAAACTACAAGTTTAGGATAGTACGGAATGAAAACATCAGTAATGCAAAAGATTTTTCTTTTAGACTTAGGTCTGACTTTGACCTAGCCGAGGCCTACAGCAAAAAGATGAAAGTAGAACTGCTTAAAAAGGAGTCTTCAATTTTGTCGCTAGGGCTAGAGAGCCAAATGGTGGATAAAGACAAAACCTATATCAACAAACTTATTCAGGTTTATCAAGAGCGAGAGTTAAAAGTTAAAAACCAGACCTCTATTAATACCGCTGCGTTCATTAAAGAACAGCTGAAGAATATTACCGATTCGATGGTGTTTTTTGAAGATAAGTTGCAATCCTATAGAACTAAAAGTGAAAGTTTTAACCTAAAAGAACAAGGTAATGTTGTTTATGCTAGATTGGGTACGTTGCAAGATAATAGTGCGGCCATTAGCCTAAAAATAAAGTATTATCAAAGTACACTTGCTTATTTAGAGCAAGATAAGGTAAGCCAGCTAGTGGTGCCTTCGTCTATCGGTATCGAAGAAAGTGTTTTGGAAAGACTTATTCCAGAGCTGTTAGAAAACCAAAGTAAGAGAGAGAGGCTTAGGCAGGTGTTATCGCCAGAAAATCAGGCCTTAAAAGATCTAGAGTTTAAGTATTCGAGTTTGTTGGCCTCGGTTCGCGAAAATCTAAAGCGCTCGCTAAATGCAGCCAATTTGTCTTTAAAAGATGTAAACACCAGAATAGCCGAATTAAGTGGCGAGCTTGATCAACTACCTCAGGTAGAAAGAAATTTGTTAAGCATCCAACGTCAGTTTACCATTAGCGAAAACATTTACACTTACCTATTACAGAAACGTTCAGAAGCTGAAATAACCAGTGCAAGTAATGTTCCTTCTAGTCAGATTTTAGATTTATCTAGGCAGGTGGGCGGAGTTTTATCTCCTATTTCTAGCAGAAATTATATCGTAGCGTTTTGTTTAGGTATTCTCATTCCCGTGGTACTTGTCTTTGTCAGAAATTCATTTGATAACAAAATTTACGACGTGAAGTTGTTAGAAAAAAGATCTTTGGCGCCTTTGGTGGGGATTGTGTTTAGAAATTTTGGGAAGGAGGGCAGCGCAGTTGTACTACACTCCCCAAGATCATTCATTAGTGAGAATTTTAGGAGTATACGTGCAAGTACTCAATTTTTGCACGAACAGAATGATAGCCTAGTGATTTCTTTTACAAGTGGAAAAGCTGGAGAAGGAAAGACTTTCTGTTCTATCAACACGGCATCGATCTATTCTCTCAGCGGTAAGAAAACCGTTTTGGTAGGAATGGATCTTCGTATGCCAAGAATTGCAGAGCACTTTAACTTGCGCAATGATTTGGGTGTAAGTAACTATTTAATTGGTAATGGTGCTTTAGATGATTTAATCCAACCTTCTGGATCACAAAATTTAGATATTCTGCTTTCTGGTCCGCTGCCTCCAAATCCGGCCGAGTTAATAGTGCGGCCAACTTTTGTGCAGATGATTAAGGAGCTAAGAGAGAAGTATGAAGTGGTTATTCTTGATTGCCCGCCCGCGGGTTTCGTGTCAGAAACAATAGATATTTTCAAGGTAGCTGATATCAATTTCTACATTTTTAGACACCTCAACTCTGAGTGGAGCTCTATAGATTACTTAAACAGCTTAATTGAAAAGGGCTTGATGAAGAAAGCTTATGTAATCTACAATGACATGGAAGTAGTTTTTAACAAACAATATGGTTATGGCTATCATGCTGCGGTAGAAAAAAATCCTGTTTCGAAGAAAATGTCAAACTGGTTTTCTAAAAAGTAAGCCTTATGCAAGAAACACTTAAAAAACGAATTCATTATTTCAATTTCTTTAGGAGCTATCTTAAAGAAAGAGTGTTTTTTGTGGTCATACTTAATATTGTAGTGGGCTTATTAGATGGTTTGGGATTAAGTATGTTTCTTCCCTTACTTTATATAGCCGCTGGCCAAAACTTAATACAACAAGATGGCGATAGTACAATAGCATTTGTTAAATGGATCGAAGATTTTGGCCTAACCTTAAACTTGCAAACAGTTTTGGTAATGCTGCTTGTTTTCTTTGTATTAAAAGGCGTGGCTTATTATTTTAAAGGTGCCTATCAGGTTGCTACCCAGCAATACTTCATCAAAAAGATAAGAATAAATAGCATAAAGGCCCTAAATGAAGTTAGCTATTATTATTTCGCCTCTTGCGATCAGGGAAAAATACAAAATATGCTAACTACTGAGATAGAAAGGGTAGCTAGAGCTTGTCAGTCTTATTTCTTAGCGTTTCAGCAATTGATATTAGTGCTTGTATACATCGGTTTTGCATTTTCTTTAAACTGGAAATTTGCTTGTATGGTTTGTGTTGGAGGCCTGCTGGTTGATTTTGTATATGGAAAAGTATATAGAAAAACAAAGGCTATATCACGCCAGTTAACTGATGGCAGCGGTAAATTTCAAGGCTTAATTGCCGATTATCTTTCTTCTTACAAATATTTAAAAGCTAACGGTGTAGCGGCAAAGTACCGTAGTAAATTAGCTGTGCAGGTAGAAGAAATCGAACAGAAGAACACTAGAATTGGTATCATGTCGGTGTTTTTAAGTGCTGCTAGAGAGCCATTAAGTATCATGGTATTATGTGCCGTAATTATGGTACAGGCTATGGTTTTAAGAGAACCTTTAGCCGCAGTACTGGTTAGCCTTCTTTTTTTCTATCGGGCACTGTCTTGTTTAATGCAATACCAAACCGCTTGGAGTTCTTTTTTGGGGGTTGCCGGGGCTTTAGAAAGTACCGATCAATTGATAACGGTTTTAGAAGCTAACAAAGAAGAAACGCAGGGCATTAGGTTTACCGGACTTCGCGATAGCCTAGTGATAGATAGCGTAGGCTATAAATATGGTAAACGTACCGTATTGCACGATATCTCTTTTACCATCCAAAAAAACGAAACTGTGGCTATTGTTGGGCCTAGCGGCAGCGGAAAATCTACATTGGTAAGCCTAATTACAGGCCTTTTAAAGCCAAGTACAGGTAAGGTTATGGCCGATGCCATGAGCTTACAAGATTGGGATTTAACAAGTTTTCAAAGTAGAATTGGCTACATCACGCAAGATGCCGTGATATTTAACGATACTATTTATAACAATATTACCTTTTGGACAGCGCCAACTCCAGAGAGTTTGTTAAGGTTCGAAAACGTTTGCAAATCTGCCGCAATTTGGGATTTTGTAATGGCTAAAGAAAAGGGCATGCATGAAGTTTTAGGTACAGATGGTATCAATTTAAGCGGAGGCCAAAAACAACGTATTGCCATGGCCAGAGAACTTTTTAAAAATGTTGATTTTTTGATAATGGATGAAGCAACCTCTGCAATGGATTCTTTTACCGAAAAGGAAATACAACAGAGTATACAGCAGCTTAAAGGTAAGGTTACGATGATTTGTATCGCCCATCGCTTATCTACAGTAAAAAATGCCGATAAAATTATCTACTTACACGAAGGTGCCATAGCTCAAATGGGGACTTTTGAGACACTTATGAATGGAAATAATGATTTCAAAAAGATGGTAGAATTACAATCTGTTAACGCATAACAATAAAATAAAGTGGTTAAAATAATTGAATTTCCGAAAATATTAGATCCAAGAGGAAACCTTACTTTTCTTCAATACCAAGATCAACTGCCTTTTAAGATTAAAAGAACATTTTGGACTTATGATGTACCTGGCGGTGAGCATCGCGGTGGGCATGCTTATCATCAGCAAGAAGAGGTAATTATTGCCTTGAGCGGTAGTTTCGATGTGGTAATTACCAATCCAGATGGCTCAACAAAAACCTACCAATTAAATAGATCTTACTATGGGCTTTACATACCAGCACTTACTTGGAGACACATGGAAAACTTCTCTACAAATTCATTGAGTTTACATCTATCGAGTATGAAATTCGACGAACAGGACTACGAACGCAATTTTGAAGAATTTAAAACGCAATTTGTATGAAATCTACCACAGTATATGATTGCAACCTAATCAGTTTGCCAAAAAACCACTACACTAAGGGCAATATTACCGCTATTAACGAAGGCGATGAAATACCTTTTTCTATAGAGCGGGTGTATTATTTATATGATGTGCCTGCCGGAGAATCGAGAGGTGGACACGGACATAAAGAGTTGCAACAACTTATAGTAGCAGCAAGTGGTAGTTTTGATTTAATTGTAAACGATGGCCGAATTAAGCGAACCATACATCTGGCTCGCCCAAATATGGGGGTTTATATGCCTGCAGGAATTTGGAGAGAGATCGATAATTTTTCTAGTGGCTCTATTTGTTTAGTGCTCGCTTCTAAAACCTACGGAGAGGAAGATTATTTCAGGGATTACAACGAATATTTAAAATATAAAGGTTTATGATGATACATCCCTTGGCCGATGTTAAAAGTAGCAAGATAGGAAAAGACACCAGAGTATGGCAATATGCCATTGTGATGGAGGACGTTACCATAGGCGAAAATTGTAACATTAACTGCCATACGTTTATAGAAAATGGGGTAAGCATGGGTAACAATGTAACCATTAAATCTGGTGTTTATTTGTGGACCGGAATAGAAATCGAGGATGATGTTTTTATTGGTCCAAACGTAACGTTTACCAATGATAAATACCCAAGATCTAAGCAGTATTCCGAAAAATATCAGCAAACCTATATCCATAAAAAGGCATCAATTGGGGCTGCTGCCGTAGTATTGGGCGGTTTGGTTATTGGCGAATATGCCATGGTTGCCGCTGGGGCATTGGTTACTAAAAATGTGCCTAACAGGGCATTGGTTATGGGTTCTCCGGCAAAGGTGGTGGCTTGGCTTAATGAAGATGGTACTAAAATGATTTTACAAAGTGACACCTATCTTGACAATAAAAACAACACTTGGAAAGTAGTAAACAACGAATTGATATTGATATGAACATCCCCGTTTTAGATTTTAAATTTCAGCACGATTTGCTCAAAGATGAAATGCTTAGTGCCTTTACCAGTGTTTACGAGAGCAACTGGTTTATTTTGGGGAAACACCTAGTAAATTTCGAAACAGAATATGCTGTTTTTAACCAAGTGGCGTACACCGTAGGGGTTAGCAATGGTTTAGATGCTTTATATCTCGCCCTAAAGGCTTTAGAGATTGGTGCAGGAGACGAGGTTATCGTTCCTTCAAATACTTACATTGCTACAGTTTTAGCAGTTTCATACACCGGGGCAACGCCAATTTTGGTAGAGCCAGATCCTAAAACCTATAACATCAATCCGGAAAATATAGCCAAAGCAATAACGCCTCAAACCAAAGCCATTATGCCTGTGCATTTGTATGGTCAGGCTTGCCAAATGGACGAGGTAATGGCTATTGCAAAGGAACATCAATTGTATGTGATAGAAGATAATGCCCAAGCACATGGAGCCACGTTCAACGGCAAAATTACAGGTAGTTTTGGTCATATCAACGGCGTAAGTTTTTATCCTGGTAAAAATTTAGGCGCACTTGGCGATGCGGGAGCAATTACCACTAACGATTTCGCCTTAGCCGAAAAGGTAAAGGCATTAAGAAACTACGGCTCCAAAGTAAAATACAATAACGAGCTTATTGGGCATAACATGAGGTTGGATGAAATGCAGGCCGCTTTCTTGTCTGTAAAATTGAAACACTTAATGCCTTTTACCGCCCAGCGTGTACAAATAGCCGATTGGTATTACAAGGAGTTGCAGGGCGTAGGCGATTTGGTATTGCCTTATATTCATCCACAGGCTACCCATGCCTATCACTTATTTGTGGTGCGTACGCAATACAGAGATCAATTGCAAAAATATTTGAATGATAACGGTGTAGGTACCTTAATTCATTACCCAATACCGCCGCATTTGCAACAAGCTTATGCTCATTTAGGTTACGTAAAAGGAGATTTTCCAATAGCAGAAGAATTGGCCGATACCAGTTTAAGTATACCTATGTGGCCTGGAATGAAACACGCAGAAGTAAAAGCAGTAGCTATGGCCATTAGAAGTTTTTTTAATGAAAAGTGAGAGTTACAAAAGCATTTTTAAAACCACTGCTATTTTTGGCGGTACGCAGGTGTTTAAAATTTTGATCAACATTGTGAGGTCTAAATTTATTGCCGTACTACTTGGGCCAGCTGGTATGGGAATCAATGCTTTGTTAACCGGCACTTTGGGTATGGTAGGTGCGTTAACCAATTTTGGTTTAGCCACCAGTGCGGTAAAAAATGTAGCACAAGCAAATGGTAGCGGTAGCGACGAAAAAGTTGCTTTGGTAGTTACTGTTTTTAGAAAATGGGTTTGGATTACCGGAATGCTGGGTTTCATCGCAGCTTTAATTCTTTCTCCTTGGCTAAGTCAGCTTACGTTTGGTAATAAAGATTACACCTTAGGTTTTGCCTTGCTATCCATTACCTTGCTTTTTACACAAATTAGTGCGGGCCAGTCTGTGGTACTTCGCGGAATGCGCAAAGTTAAATATATGGCCAAATCAGATATGGCGGGTGCCTTGTTAGGGCTACTTGTTTCTGTGCCCCTGTACTATTTTTTTGCGAAAGACGGCATTGTGCCTGCCATTATCATTAGTGCCATCACTACCTTACTGTTAACCTGGTATTTTGCCCGTAAAGTTCCTGTAAAAAAAGCAGTAGTAAGCTTGCAAACCATTTGGTTAGAAGGTAAAGATATGTTAACCATGGGCTTTATGCTTAGCCTTAGCGGTTTAATCACTATGGGTACGGCTTATGCTTTACGTCTTTTTATTACTAAAACTGGCTCTATTGAAGATGTAGGTTTTTACAACGCTGGCTTTGCCATCATCAACTCTTACGTGGGCTTAATTTTTACCGCGTTATCCGCTGATTACTATCCCCGGTTAGCTGCCGTGGCACAAGATAAGCTAAAGGCAGCAAAAGAAATTAATCAACAAGCAGAAACTGCGCTGCTGATTATAGCGCCAATAATCTGTTTCTTTCTAGTTTCTATAAAGTGGTTAGTGGTGTTGCTTTACTCGCACAAATTTGCGCCAATTAACCACATGGTACTTTGGTTGGCTTTGGGGATGTTTTTTAAAGTTAGCTCTTGGGCGGTGGCTTTCTTAATACTGGCCAGAGGTGCTTCTAAGGTTTTCTTTTGGAACGAACTTGTCGCAAATGCTTATTTATTGGGTTTAAATATGGTAGGCTATTACTATTGGGGACTTACCGGTTTAGGTGCCTCTTTTTTAATGGGCTATTTGCTTTACCTCATTCAGGTATTGGTGCTTACCCATAAACTATATCAATTCTCCTTTAGCAAAGTTTTTATTAAAATTTTCTTTTATCAAGGCTTATTGGTGTTGCTGTGCTTCTTAGTAGCAATTTATTTAAATGGCTGGCAGGCTTACACTGCAGGTACAGCGCTATTGTTAGGTGCTGTTATTTATGCATTTGTAGAGGTTGATAAAAGGATAGGTTTAAAACGGTTTTTTGAAAAGATTAAAGGCAAATCCAAGGCATAATAGAATTTAACAAGATTAATAGCGTGAAAACAAATCCAACACCTTTAGTATCTGTGGTAGTAATAACTTATTACTCGGCAGCGTATGTGCTAGAAACGCTGGATAGTATTTATGCCCAAACTTATCCGCATATAGAGCTAATTATCTCTGATGATGCTTCGCAAGACCAAACCACCTCTTTATGCCAAAAGTGGATTGACGAGCACCGCAGTAGGTTTGTAAACGTAAGGCTGGTAACTACGCAAAAAAATACCGGTACGGCGGGTAATTGTAATAGGGGTATAGCTCAATCCACCGGAGAATGGATAAAAATTATAGCTGGCGACGATTGCTTAGAGCCGAACGTTATCGAAACGTATATCGCCTTCATCAATGAAAATCCAAATGTAAAATGTGTTTACGCTAATGTAAATATTTACGATAATATTTTCCAAGAGCGCTATTTGTTGCCTCAAAAGCAGCTGAACAATTTACGGATCAACCAAGCAGATTGTAGTGCTAAGGAACAGTTCGAGTTATTATTAAGGTCTAACCCTGTGTGGGCATCAACCATTATGACAAGAAAAGATGTGTTGCTGCAAATAGGTCTTTTTAACGAGAAATATGCCATTTTCGAAGACAGGCCCATGTTGTTAGAACTTACCAGAAATGGCCATCAAATTCACTATTTAGACATAGTGGGTGCTAAATACCGTCGGCATACAGAATCTGTTCAAACCGTTAAAAAATCTGTTTTTATAAGCAGGTTAAAACAGAACCAGGAAGATTTCTTTAGGTTCGAATACTTACAATACTACTCGCCTAGTGAACAGTGGGCTATTAAATACCGATATCAGAAGAACGCCTTTATCAAGAAGGCTTTTAATAACAAAAGCAATTCACTTATCCGCGGAATGTCTCATCTGCTAGACCTTATTCCTAAAATTTATTTGAGATCTAAACAATAAGTATCAATGAAAATAACACTCATTGCCGGTGCACGGCCCAATTTTATGAAGATCGCACCCATTATTCATGCCATTCAAAAAGCGGCAGATAGCGGCGCAAATATCAGCTACCGATTGGTGCACACCGGGCAACATTATGACGAGAAAATGAGCGATACGTTTTTTCAGGAATTGGCTATACCAGCACCTGATGCTCATTTGGGTGGTGGTGGTGGTAGCCAAGCAGAGCAAACGGCGGCAATTATGGTTGCTTTCGAAAAAGAATTGATGGCAAACCCTACAGACCTGGTTTTGGTAGTAGGTGATGTTACTTCTACCATGGCCTGTGCCATAGTGGCCAAAAAACTGAATACCAAAGTGGCCCACGTAGAAGCTGGCATCCGTTCTTTTGATTTAACCATGCCCGAAGAAATTAACCGCATGGTAACCGATAGCATTACCGATTATTTCTTTACTACTTCGGTTTGGGCTGGCAATAACTTAAAAAATAGCGGCATAGCCGATGATAAAATCTTTTTCGTAGGTAATGTAATGATTGATACGCTGCTGAAGAATGAAAGTAGGTTTTTAAAGCCATCCCTTTGGGAAGAATTGGCGTTAAGCAAAGGCGATTATTTTGTAATGACCTTACACCGCCCAGCAAATGTAGACGAAGAGCAGAAATTTAAAGCACTACTCCATGCAATTATTACAGGCTCAAATGGTAAGCCTTTGGTGTTTCCGGTACATCCGCGTACCAAAAATATCATCGAAAATGTTGGAATAAACTTGGATGAAATTCCAAACCTACATTTAACCACGCCAATGGGCTATTTAGAATTTAATTATCTGGTAAAAAATGCCATGGCTGTAATTACAGACTCGGGAGGTATTACCGAGGAGACTACAGTTATGGGCGTGCCATGTATGACCCTAAGAGATAATACAGAAAGACCAGAAACTTGCGAAGTGGGAACAAATGAGCTAGTGGGCACCAACCCAGATAAAGTTGCACCGGCCATGAAAAAGCTGTTTGATGGCCGGTGGAAAGTTGGCACCATACCCGAAAAATGGGACGGAAAAGCGGCCGAGCGCATTGTGGAAGAACTATTGAAATTGTAATGGAAGCGAAAAAAATACTTATCGTTAGCAGAAGTTTCTATCCTGAAAACAAGCCTAGAGCTTTTAGAACTACCGAATTGGCTAAAGAATTGGCTATGAACGGACATCAGGTTACGGTAATTACGCCAAGAAATGACGAAGTGCACAACCAGTTCGAAAAAGAACACGGTATTGTAATCAAAGATTTGGGCAAAGCTACTTGGCAACAAATAAAGGTTACTGGCGGAGGCATTAAAAGGTTATTTAAAAGGATACAGGCAAGGTTGTTTAACCTATTGTTTATGTATCCTGATATACAAACGATGTTTTTAGTAAAAAATGCGTTAAAGAAAGAAAAATCAAAGTATGATTTACTGATCTCTATTGCCGCCCCACATCCCGTACATTGGGGTACCGCTTGGGCTAATAAAACCAGCAATCCTATAGCCACAAAGTGGATAGCAGATTGCGGAGACCCATTTATGGGAGGCGAAAATGATACCTTCAAAAGACTTTTCTATTTCAAGTATTTTGAGCAATGGTTTTGCCGCAAAGCTGATTTTATTACCGTGCCTATTGAAGATTCGATAACAGCTTACTATCCACCATATAGAAGCAAAATAAGGGTAATTCCTCAAGGATTTAGGTTCGAAGATGTAAAGTTGAGAGATGACATTGTTGCTAACAACATACCAACCTTTGCTTATGCTGGTACTTTAATCCCTAAAATTCGAGATCCAAAAGAATTTTTTGAGTTTATCTGCGAATTGGATATCGATTATCGCTTTGTTGTGTACACCAACAATCCAGATCATGTAAGCAAATATCAGCAACGCTCAAATGGTAAAATAGAACTACGGCCTTTTTTACCAAGGCTAGATCTTTTGGCAGAGCTACAGCAAATGGATTTTGTAGTCAATTTCGAGAACATTGGGCCAAAACAATCTCCAAGTAAATTAATCGATTATGCCATTATCAAAAAGCCCATCCTTTCGGTAAAAACTTTTGGTTTCGAAAGCCAGCCGCTGCTAGATTTTTTAAAGGGCAATTATCAGAGCCAATTGCAGATCCCAGATCCCGAACAGTATAGAATACAGAATGTATGCAACAAATTTACAGCGCTAGCTAATTAAAATGTACAAACAGTTTAGAGACCATATTTTTATTTGGGCAGTATTTATATTGTCGCCCCTTGCTTCGTTACTAATTTCTTTAAGAAATTACAGGGCTTCGTGGGTGAAAAATATTTTGTGGGCTTTTATCATTTTTTATGGTGTAAATTTTTTCATCTACGATGATATGATGGATGCCAATAGATATGCCGATAAGCTAAAAACCTTGCATCATACGGAGATCACTACTGATAATTTTCTAGACCTGTTTTTTTCTGATGAAGAGAGTAGTTATTTAGATTTTGCCGCTCCGGTAGTTACGTTTATTATTGCAAGGTTTACCGAAAATTACGCAGTTTTATTTGGTGTTTATTCATTTATTTTTGGCTTTTTCTATTCCAGAAATCTCTGGTTTTTGCTAGAAGGATTAAAAGAGGGCTTAAAACCTGCCACATTCATATTGTTTATCCTAATTTGCTTGTTGGTGCCTTTTTGGGCAGTTAACGGGTTTAGATTTTGGACCGCTACACAGGTGTTTCTCTATGGTATGTTGCCCTACGTCTTTGTAGCTAAAGAGAAAAAATATCTGTTGATTGCGGCGTTATCTATCTTTTTTCACTTCTCTTACATTGTACCCATGCTAATTATAGGTTTTTCTTATGCTTATACTAAAAACCTTACTGTATTATTTTATGTTTTCTTGTGTTCGTTTCTGTTCAGCTTTGTAAAATTGCAAAGTCTACAAGATTTTTTAATTGGTCATGCGCCAGATTTTCTGCACAAAAAACTTTCTACCTATGTTAATCAAGATTATGCCGATAATTTAAAAGAGGCAGAATCTGCAACCAAATGGTTTGTGATTTTAAAAGCTCAAATTATTGCTTGGTTTAGCCTATTTATTGTTTGCTTCTCATTTATTTTACATCGAAATTTTATAACCTCAAAGCCAGTTCTGTTTAACAGTTTTTGCATGATATTGTATTTCCTCATCGGTTTCAATATCCTTTCTGCCATTCCATCATTTGGTAGGTTTTTACTGCCTAGCTACTACTTAACTTTTTGTTTTGCTTTTATACTGATACAGAATTATTCGGCTCATTTTATATGGTTAAGGCGCTCGGTATATGTAGCACTTCCGCTATTGGCCTTATATATAGTTTTTACGTTACGAATTGGTTTGCAAACCATCAATGTGCTGGTGGTAACCAGTAACCCAATGTTGTGTATAGGGCAGCAGGGGCAAGCTATGTTAGATTGGTTTAAGAAATAAGAGATGTTAAAGAAATTTAAAAAAGATCTTTCGTTAAACATACAGGCTGCTTTAGGTCAAAGGGTTAACAGAAAAATTGTCGTTTTCGAGTCTGATGATTGGGGAGGTATTCGTATGCCATCGCAAGAGATTTATGAAATACTCTCCAGCAAAATTCCGTTAATGAAAACCGATAGGTTCAGCAAATTCGACGGACTTGCATCGGCAGATGATTTAACGGCACTATTTGAGGTATTACTGAAACATAAAGATAGCAATGGCAAACATCCTGCTTTTACTTTTAATGTAACTACGGGCAATCCAGATTTTAAGCAAATTTTACATCATAATTTCGAGCGTTTTGTGGTCGAGCCGTTTCACCACACTATTCTCAGAGAAAAACCCGACGCTTTAGCTTTATGGCATCAAGGCTTGGCTCAGGGTTTGTACCAGCCACAATATCACGGCCGCGAACACGTAAACCAAAAACGTTGGCTAACCAGTTTAGCCAATGGCGATACCTGTGTTCGCCAAGCATTTAACCACGGCACTTACGGCTTCGAACCAAAATTTGACGGTGCTGAATATTTGCTGGCTGCCTACGATTACACCGCTCCGCATGATGAGCATTATTGGAAACGTAGCATTGACCAAGGCATCGATATTTTTAAGGATTTCTTTGGCTTTGCGCCAGAAACTTTTATCCCACCTTGTTACATCGCTCCGCAAGCTTTAGTAGATTATTTAAACCTCAAAGGGGTATATGCCTTGCAGGGTAAACTATATTCTTTTTTGCCAGCAGGCATAGTTAACCAAAAAAGAAAATATCAGAAAAAAATTAGAACCGCCGGTTTCGACAATAAATCAGGCAAGGTAAATCTGGTGAGAAATTGCTTCTTCGAACCTGCTAATGGCAACGGTAGTGTATGGGTTTTGGATTGTTTAAAGCGAATAGAAACAGCCTTTAAATGGGCTAAGCCTGCGGTAATTGATACACATAGGGTAAATTATATTGGGTCTATAGTAGAAGCCAATAGAACAGAAAATCTACTGTTGTTAAATACTTTACTTACACAAATACTCAAAAAATGGCCCGATGTTGAATTCATGACATCAGACCAATTGGCAAGACTTTACAAATTTAATGATGAACAGCGAACGTAAAATTGTTTTTGTACTGAACACCATTGGTGCCGGCGGGATTGCACGTGTGGTAACCACTTTTGCCAACCAAATAGCGGCGTTGGGCAAGTACAAGGTTTTTTTAGTGGTAATGCACAAAAAGCAATCGTTGTACGAGCTGCATCCCAACATACAGGTAATACAAAACCAAGCCCAACGCAAGCCCGGAGGCAAATTAGGTTATATTTTAAATGCGGCAATTTTCATTAGAAAAACCATTAAACAGATAGGAAACTGTACCGTAATAGTAAATGGCGAGTGGCTCAATTCTTTTGTTTACTTGTGCTTAAAGGGTTTGGTAAATGATGTTTACTTGGCAGATCATTCTAATCCCCAGCGTTCTGGGCAATCGCCTTTCCCGCTAATTGACGGCTGGGTGTATCCACGTGTAAGGGGCGTATTGGTTTTATCAGAAGCGGCAAAGCAAAAGGTAGCAAAACTGTATGGCCAAAAAAACATATTGGTTTTAGATAATCCGGTACTGTTTCCAGAAAAACTAGAGCTGCCTCGTAAGCAAGCCATCATTTGTATGGGCAGGCTATCTCGTGAAAAAGGGCAAGATGTGCTGTTGAAAGCCTTTGCCAAAACTAACAATAATTGGGAGCTATGGTTTTTGGGCGATGGGCCAATTAAAGGCGAACTGGAAGCGTTAGCGGTAACTGAAGGAGTAGCAGATCGTGTTGTTTTTCTTGGAATGCAGCAAAACACGGCACTTTACCTCAATCAGGCCAGTATATACGTGATGCCTTCGTTAACAGAAAATTTTCCTATGGCTTTAATAGAGGCCATGTCCATTGGTCTGCCATGTATTGCCACCAACTGCATGCCTTGGCGTAAGGATGATGATTTTATAAAAGACGGAATAAACGGAATTAAAGTGCTAGTTGGCAACCCTGAAATACTGGCAACAGCTATAGATGCTTTGGTTTACGATGAACAACTTCGTGCCCTTATCGGCCAAAATGCAGCAAACATCAAACAACAGTTTGATATAGATAAAACCGTGAAAAAATTTATAGCATACGTAATATGAGCACATCCCAACCATTAATTAGTATCATGATGCCCGTTTATAACGGCATAGATACCTTAGCCCTAGCCACCAACTCGTTATTAAAGCAAACTTACCCAAATTGGAAATGTGTAATCGTAAACGATGGCTCTAGCGATGGTACAAAAGCATTCTTGGATAACCTAACCGATCCTCGCTTTGTGATTGTCCATTTTGAAAAAAACCTAGGTAGACCCATAGCTAGGCAAGCCGCATTGGATGCAGCACAAGGAGAATATCTAGCTTTTTTAGATGCTGATGATTTTTATCACCCCGAAAAGCTGGCTGAACAGGTTCAAATTTTAGAGCAATACACAGATGTAGACTTGGTAAGTTGCGGTAACGCTTGCTATAACGCCGCTTTTAATTTAGAAACCGTTAGAGGTTGCGGTAACGGAATTGCCAAGGTGTACGAGTATGGGCACAGGTTAAATTGTGCGCTCAGAACGTCGTTGGTAAGACTAGATTTAGCCAGAAAAGTGCCATTTAATACCAAGCTAAAACACGCACAGGATACAGATTTTATGCAACGTTACCTGGTGGGCAGAAAATACATCAGTATGCCGAGTGTACGTTACTATTATTCAGAATTTGTATCAGTAACTGGTAAAAAAATTCTAAAAACCTATTACTACTCACTCATTCACCATTCCAGTTTATTAAAGTATGCTTTTTGGCCCAACTTTAAAGCCATGTTGGTTACTGTAGGCAAAGCAAGTTTTACGGCGGTAGTTTTACCATTTACCGATGTGAATTATTTCCTCAAAAAACGAGGTAGGGTACCTACAACATCAGAAAACGAAGATTTTAACCACGTTTGTAAACAATTGAATATCCATGGAAAAGTCTAAACGTATATTGGTAGTGGCTACCTCAGATATTCATTTGCAAGTATTTCATCTCCCTTATTTTGAGATGCTGAAGTCGCAAGGGCATCAATTAGATGCTGCGGTAGAGGTAAGGGGAAACGGCCAAGTTGCAGGAATAGAAAAGCTGTACAATCTTCCGTTTAAGCGCACTTTGTTTACCCTAAAACTGCTAGATGCGTACAAAAAGCTTAAACAAATTATCAACGAAGGCAATTACGACCTTATCCATTGCCATACGCCTATACCTGCGGCACTAACTCGTTTGGCCGCTAAACAAGCAAGGGCAAAAGGAACTATTGTGATGTATACCGCACATGGATTTCATTTTTATAAAGGTGCGCCCTTAGGTTATTGGCTTACGTATTATCTGGCTGAAAAATACCTGTCTCGTTTTACCGATGCCATTATAACCATCAACCAAGAAGATTATCAACTGGCCAAAACTAAATTTAAAGCAAACCACACCTTTTATATTCCCGGTATAGGGGTAGATACCAATCGCTTTAAGCCAGTAGATAATGCCGATAGGCAGCTATTGAGGCAACAACTAAGTCTTCCAGAAGATGCATTTACCTTGTTTTATGCGGCAAACTTTATCCATCGTAAAAACCACAGGTTTATTATAGAAAGTTTGGTGGCACTAAAGGAGCGCATTCCAAACCTAAAATTGTTACTCGCAGGCTCGGGAAAGCTTTTAATAGAGATGCAAGAATTGACTACCGCATTAGGCTTACAAGATATGGTGCATTTTTTAGGTTTCCGCAGTGATATCAATGAATTACTTGCTGTAACTGATGTAAGTATTTCTGCGAGCAGACAAGAAGGCCTTGGTTTAGCACTGGCCGAAGCCATGATTAACGGGGTACCTGTAGTGGCTACCGTAGATAGAGGCCATAAAGAGCTTGTTGTACATGGCGAAAATGGTTTTTTATATGGGCAGGGCAACCAGGAAGAATTTATCACCGCTATTATGAAGTTGTACGAAAGCCAGGAGCTTTCAAAAACCTTTGCCGACCGTGCTTTAATCCATATCCAAAAGTTTTTTATCGAAAATTCGCTTCGAGAAATGAATAAGATCTACAGTAAATTTTTAAACAGCAACGTGGCCTAATGATACAGACAATTAAACGTTCACTAATCTCTGCTTTTAGAAACCTGCCTGGAAAAAGTGTGGGTAAAAAAATAGTAGTCATCGAGTGTGATGATTGGGGCAGTAGAGGGGTGCCATCAATAGCGGCGTATCAAAAGTTAAAAGCAGCAGGCTTGCCTATGGATAGTAGCCGATATGCTCATTTTGATACTTTGGCATCTGCACAAGATTTGGAAGCATTGTTTGACGTACTCAGCAAATACAAAGATGTTGATGGCAACCCGGCGATAGTAAGTCCGTTTTTTAATACCGCCAATCCCGATTTTGAAAAGATTAAAGCAAACGGATTTACTAAGTATGTAGCCGAACCAGTAGTAGATACCATTAAAAAGTATGCGCAGGGCGATGTTTTAACTCGCTGGAAACAAGGGAACGAAGCGAAGGTTTGGTCGCCAGAATATCATGGCAGAGAACATTTGGCAACGGCAATGTGGTTAAATGCGCTCCAAAGTGGCGACGAAAAAGTTCGTACGGCTTTTGATTACCATTTTGCCTCTTATTCTCCGCCAGGTACACCAAAAGCAGCGCTTAATTTTCGCCCTAATTTCTATGTAGAAAGTACCGATGATATGCTTTCGGTTAAAGCCGACATGGAGAACGGCATTGCGCTTTTTTATGAGGCATTTGGCTTTTATCCAACGGTTTTTAATGCACCAAACGGAGTTTTTATAGATGGATTTGACCAATATCTTCTAGGTAAAGGAATACAGTTTAACGCAGTACCGAGGCAACGTTTAGATAGAGGCACAGACGGGCAATACCGTTACCGTACCTTTCGTACCGGCCAAAAATCTGCCAACGGCATGACCTGTTATGTGCGTAATTGCAATTTTGAACCCACCGAACGTTCGTATGCGGGTATAAATCACATCTTAAGCCAAATACAAGGTGCATTTATATGTGGTAAGGCGGCAATTATAGGCACACATAGAGTGAATTTTGTAGGCGGTATAGACGAGAAAAATAGAAGCCAAGGCTTAAAGGAGTTAGACCAGTTATTGTTCCAGATCTTAAAACGGTGGCCCGATACCTTATTTATGAGTTCCAAAGATTTTACCAAATTATTATGATAAAGAAATTAATAGCCAAAAGTGTTTTTTCTCTTTATGATAAACTTGGCGGAGGGAAAATACAAGCAAATTATGCTGTAATTAAAGCCAAACACGAAACGCCCAACAAAATTGATGCAGATAAAATCAATAAGTATTTGTTAGAAAATGGGTTTAAAGGTAAGTTGGAAGATCAGCCCTTAATGAACAAGAGCGATATTTCTAAAAGAATGGCTACCGCAAATATGGATAAGTTACATTCTTTTGCCTATACCGGAGGTTCTTACGGCGAGCCCTTTAAAATTCCTTACTCAAAAAAAAGAGCAATAGTTAGAACTGCATCTTTCAAATATTTTAACGAAGCTGCTGGCTATCAACTTGGCGATCCGTTTATGTTAATTGCCGCCAAGCAAAAACCTAAGTGGTGGCAGTTTTTACGAAACGAATATCGCTTTGTGCCTACTAATTTAACTCAAAGCAATATCGAAAATGCTGTAAACCTTTTGGTTAAAGAGAAAATTGAGGTGCTTATCGGTTTTCCTTCAGTAATTTTCGAGTTAGCAACTTATATCAAAGATCATGGAGTAAAACATCAAATCAAAGCTGTAGTTTTTACTTCAGAGCCTATCGAAGACACCAAGAAAAACCACATTAAAGAGGCTATAGGCGGCAATGTAATAGATAGATATAGTAATGAAGAAGTCGGTCTAATAGCACAACAAAAGGAATTTGGCGGCGCTTATTTTACCAACAGGCATAACGTAGTAGTAGAAATTCTTGACGACAATTTACAACCAGTAAAACAAGGCGAAATAGGCAAAGTGGTGGTTACAGATTTAGCTGCAGACATTGTGCCCATAGTGAGGTACGATACAGGAGATTTAGCCATCGCTCATGAGTATAAAGACGGCCAGCTCATTGCTATAAGCAGTATTTCTGGTAGGGTAACCGAGCAATTGTTTACTACAACCGGATCGCCAATTGCGCCATTGGCATTGGGACCGCTCATTCACATGCCGCTAAGCAAGGCTGGATATTATCCCCAGTTTCAGTTTGCTCAAATAGCTCCAGCTAAATATCAACTAAGAATTAGAAAAGGCGCAGCACTACCAAAGGCCGTACTTACAGAAATTGAGTTAAACCTCAAAACGGCTTTAGGCAATGAGGCGAATATTGAGATGGTGTTTGTAGATGACATTAAGCCACAACCATCAGGAAAGCGTCCAATTTATAAAAATGAAATGCAAAACAGATGTACAGATATGCGTTAAAACGTTTACTAGATTTTATTGTTGCGCTATTGGCTTTGGTGCTATTTTCACCACTTATTGCAATCACTTATGTGTTGCTAAAATTTGCCAATGGTGGTAAGGCATTTTTTTTCCAAGAAAGACCCGGATATAAAGAAAAGCCTTTCTATATCATCAAGTTTAAAACCATGAGAGATGATAGAGATGCCCAGGGCAGCCTCTTGCCAGATGTAGATCGTACCACAAAAATAGGAAAGCGTATAAGGTCTTTATCGATAGATGAACTGCCACAACTTGTGAATGTACTAAAGGGCGATATGAGCTTGGTTGGACCTAGGCCTTTGTTGTTCAAATACATTCCTCTTTATTCGGTAGAACAACGAAAAAGACACTTGGTAAAGCCCGGAATTACGGGTTTGGCACAAGTGAGCGGCCGTAATTCTATTTCTTGGACTAAAAAGTTTGAACTGGATACATTTTATGCTGATCAGTTAAGTTTTAGACTAGATCTTAAAATATTGTGGCTCACGGTAATTAAGGTGGTTAAAAGAGAAGGTATTAACCAAACTGCCGAAAGACCAATGCAGCCATTTAATGGCGCAAATTAATAGAAATGAATAAGGTAGCTTCTCTAACACATTAAGAGAAGTTTGTGCAATAATAGGAATTAATCGTAACTCAAAAAGAGAAGTAAAACGGATGAGAAAATTAGTAATTATAGGCGCTGGAAGCGTAGGAGGGCACATTGCTAGTAATTTAGAACTTTACGGAATAGAGGGTCAATTACTCGGTTTTTTAGATGATGATGTAAACAAGCAAGGAAAGGATTTTTGTGGTTATCCTGTTATAGCAGGCATTTCCTGGATTTTTGATAAGACTGATTTAGATGTAATCATTGGTATTGCATTTCCAAAGGTTAAAGAAAAAATCATCAAAAAATTGGCTGTTAATGGAAGCTTAAAATACCCTAGTTTGGTGGCAGAAAACGCCTGGCTTTCTAGGGCTACCATGCTTGGCAAAGGCACTATAATTTATCCGGGCACTTGTGTAAATTACGGTTCTGTTATAGGCGATTTTGTGGTAATGAACATGAACTGCTCCATAGGACATGATTGCAATGTATCTTCCTTCAGTTCTTTTGCGCCAGGCGTAAATTTGGGCGGCCATACGCAGGTTGGTTTGGCTGTAGAGCTAGGTATTGGCGCTGCTACCCTACAAGGAATTAGTATAGGTAACTACAGTGTTGTTGGAGGCCAATCTATCGTAAATAAAGCACTTCCAGAAAACGTGGTTGCTATGGGCATACCAGCAAGAATTAAATCGCATATCGGCTAATAATTAGTGCCGTTTATTAGCGCTTTTTTATTGCTTGTAAAATACACTTTATTTACATAAAAAGTCATAATAATACCATTCGTATCCCTATACAGAATACTTGCCTTAGTTTTATTCACAACAAATTATTCAAACACAATTATTGTCCTCATTTAAAATCGTTAACGCTGTTAAAAAAGAAAATGAAACTTAGAATACTTTCACCAGTTTTAATCTCTGCTGTACTCTTTTCAGTAGGATGTAAAAAACAAGATCACGAAGACGTAGAAACTAGTAACGAAGTAAACTTCAGAGAAATGAAGGTTGCTGAGGGGTTTGATTACTCAACTACCTCACTACAAAATCTTAACGTTCATGTAGAGCTTCTGGGTAAAATACCTTACCAGGGTGCCGAGTTCGATGTTTATCTAGATAACCCAGATAGCTACCTAGATCAACCTGCAGAACTGAGCAAACTACGTAACATTAGATCTATTCGGTTAAACGAAAAAGGAGAGTATAGCACCGAACTTAGAGTTCCTGGCGATATCAATAAGATTTATCTATTATCAAAATCAATAGGTATTCCAGAGTACTTTGAATTGGCTAAATCGGCGCAAGGGTTCGAATTGGTGTATAGCCCATCTCAAAGTGTTAAAAAAACAGCTTCTACCGGCTTTCAGTTTGGCACTAATGCTGTTCAGGCTAGTTTAACAGGTTCGCAAACTTTGGCTACAAGGTCATGGAGTAACGTGGGTTTCCCGGATTATTTAACAGATCCTGTGTATGTTAACCCTAGTTTCTTGCAACGTTTTAAGGCTGCTCTTCCAAAGGGTGTGCCGGTACCAGAATCATCTGGTTATTTAAACTCTGCTATCCCTAGAGATATTGTGTTAGATTTAAAAGCAGGTCAAACGGCTAACGTAAGTATTACCTTTATGTTTGCCAATTCATCAAATAAAAATACATTAGGCTATTACTGGTATCCAAGTAATAATAAGCCTGCTACACCTTCGGCTATACCGGCAGGTAATAGAGGCTATATTTTTCCAAGTACTTCTAGAACGGCTACTACCAATTATAGTGGTTTGGTAGCTGGTAATACAGTAGAATTAGTGGGGCCTAATGCCGATGGTTCTTTTCCTCCAAATACCTCTATTGGCTTTTACTTAATAGCAAATAGTTTTACCCCAACAGCGGTAGGCACACCTGGTACAATTAATACCACCAGAACTACCTACTATTCAAATTATAACCTAAATACAGCTGGTTCTACTGGTTACATGGCGGGTAAAAAAGAACGCATGGTAACACTTTATGACGAGGCTACCAATAAAATCGTTTGGTCTATCGAAGATGGTACCGATGGTGATTATTCTGACATCGCATTTTTCGCCAGCTGGAATCCAAATGAGGCTGTACCTGTAGACGAATATCCTAAGTTACCAACTGTACCAAGAACAGATAGTGATTATGTTTTCTATCCGGCAAAAAACTTAAAAGGAACTTTATTATTTGAAGATTGTTGGCCACGTCTTGCAGATTTTGACATGAACGACATGGTAGTAAACCATAACTACACAGGCTTAATTGATCAAACAGAAGCCAATAAAATTAGTGAGGTTAACTTTACTTTCGATTTAGCTTCTATTTCTGCGCAACAAAACAACGGTTTTGCAGTAATGATACCTAATGCCACTCCGGGGCAGGTTGCTATTGTTACCAACTTAAATTTTGATGGAGACAACGTTAACTCAAACCAGGCCACTACCTATAGCGTAGAAACCGGCCACACCAACGATGTGGTAATTAAAGTATTTGATGGTGCAACTAGTGTATTGGGCGGAAATAACGTAAATAATACGGGTACCGGAAGTACCACAAGACCAGTAGAAACCTTCTCTTTTACAGTTAAATTTAACCCTGCTATTCCACTTGCCGACTTTAACAAAATATCTCCATTTTTAATTGCAAGAGGTAATAGAAACGTAGAAATACACTTATCAAACAGGCGCCCTTCGGTAAAAGCAAATAAAGCTTTATTTGGTACAGAAGATGATAACTCATCAGTGGCAGCTTCGCGTTACTACTTAAGTAATACCAGAAACAGTGCTGGTAACATCACATGGGCTATTGATGTGCCAGAAAAAATACCATATCCAAAAAGCGGACAATCTATGACAGCGGCTTATCCAAACTTTGTGAGTTGGGCAACTTCTGGAGCAACTACTAACTTGGGTTGGTATACAAATGGAGCAGGTAACCGCCTAATGGATAAACTGGTAAATCCGCCAAACTAAGAAAAAAATATACCATTGTTAGCTGTTTAACATGCTGCATTTCGGCAGCATGTGAACACTTTCTATGTCTAAACCTAACGCATGATATTGAGAGTAAAGAATTTAGTTTATAGTTTAAAATACCTCTTTTCGTCTCTTTTTACCAATCGTTTTCGAATTGAATTAGATGCTGATTTGAATAGAAATGATAAGATTATCGTTTCAATGACTTCAAAGCCAGATCGGATACACAAAGTTTGGCTGGTGGTAGAATCGTTATTGAGACAAAAAGAAATGCCCAATGCAGTTATTTTATACTTGGCATTAGATGAGTTTAGGGATGAAAAAATATTACCTCAGCGGTTGCTGAAACTAAAGAAAAGAGGCTTACAGATAGTTTTTGTAGCGGATAATTTGAAACCGCATAACAAGTATTTCTATGCCATAGCTTCTTTTCCAAAGGCAAACATCATTACGGTTGATGATGATAAGATTTATCCGCCAAATTTAGTAAGCGTATTAAAACAATATGCAGGCTTGTACCCAGACAAAATTTGTTCGGTACTGACAAGAGAAATCAAAACTAAAAATGGCCAAGTAGAATCTTATGTGAATTGGGAGGTCATTAGAAGTAACAGAGAACCCTCTCATACACTGCTTAATTTGGGCGTAGGCGGGGTAATCTATCCACCAGGAGCCTTACATAAAGATTTGTTTGATAAAGAACAGCTTAAAAATAGAACACTCTTAACAGATGACATTTGGCTTAAAGTAATGGCAATTAGAAATAACACCAAAATAGTATCGTTGGCCGGTCTTTTCCGTAAACCCTTTGTTTCCATAACTGGATTAGGAAAAGAGCAATTGATGTTGAAAAACATATATGGCGGAGAAAATGATTTGGTTTTTAAAGACTTATTGTCTTGGTATAATATTGATGTGAACAAATTTCAAGATTAGACTTAGCTATGAAATCTATAGAACTTTTAGGGGCATCTGGAGTTGGAAAAACATACTTATACCAAAAGTTATTTGAGGTTTGTAACGAAAGAAAATATTTAAGCGTAAAAGAAGCCTGTATTAAAGCTGCCAGCGGCGTGCAAACAAGCTTTGGTTTCAATAAACAATGGTTTTATAAACTACTGTTAAACACAAATATGGTAGCAAAAAAGAAATACGGTCTTTCCAGAAAAATTTTGCTCCATCAAGATTTAGATTGCACTAGCAGCCCAAACTACTTACTTTCTTCGGCTCTGCTTAATCATTTTTTGGCAACAGAGTTAAACATAGAAGTTGTAAATAAACGAAAAGAGAATTTTAAAAGATGTGTGAATTTGCAGGCCGCATTAAGACCAGTACTAACCGATAAGGTATTATTTGATGAAGGCGCTCTACATCATCATCATGGCTTAACGCGTACCGTATCGCTCATGCATACGCCTACAGAGATAAAGAGAGATGTGGTATTAAACCCAAATGCAGTTATTTTTTTAGAGTTGCCATTTGAAAAACATCTGTCGAGGATTATAGAAAGAAAAGAGAAAGGCATTCAAACCTTTAGTCATGCAAAGCTCTCTGGAGTGGCGCTAGAAAATTACGCTAAAAAGAGCATTGCCGAGTATCAGGAGAAAATAGAAACACTAAAAACGCTAGGGGTACCAGTATTGCATGTAAATGCAGAAAAAGAAGTAGCAGAAAACCTCAAGCAGATCAATGCCTTTATTAACAACTTAAATTAACCATGCTTAGTATTAATTTTTTAAAAGCTTTAACTGCCGCCGCCTTACTTGTCTTTTTTAGTGCATTCAATTTGTATGCACAAGATGCAAGGGTTTCGCAGTATAACGCTATACCTTTAGTTGTAAATCCAGCTCAAACTGGAGACTTTGAAGGTAAATTAAGGGTGCTGGGCTTAGGAGCTAGGGTTAATAATGTAACAGCACATAATTACATTTACAACCTATCTGCAGATTTAAACTTAGGGCAAAACGAAAACTGGGCTGTTGGACTAAACTACATGGGATCTGGAGCGAGTTCGTTTCCTGTTCATGGTAATTATTTTGGCGCTTCTGTGGCAAGAAGGTTTTTTCTTGATAAAGCAGGGTTACAGCAGTTACGTTTGGGTGCGCAGGCAAGTTACCTTACGGGCGGTGTAGATATGACCAAGTCTGGCTACGATCGTTTGCTCGACGTAAGTGCATTTCGGTATTTAAACCGTGCCATAAATTCGGGTAATACGGCTACTACCTCTTACCTAAACTACAGTGTAGGTGCTAAATATAAAATTGAGATAGGTAGGTTGAAAATTGAAACTGGTTTTTCTGCCTATAACATCACTAATCCTAACCATAATTTAAATTATCAAGGGGTAAATACCCTTTTAAAACGCTATAGAGTGGCTGCGCTAAGTGGTTTACAATATCAGTTTAGTGATAAAGATGCGGTAAGGGTAGAGCATTATTCTTGGAAAGAAGGCATTTTCTTGAGAGATTACAAACCACAACGTGATACGGTAGAGATACATGAAACTACCTACAGTTTAACCTGGTTACATAAGGTGAAAAACAACACGTTATCGTTGGGAGTTTACAGCAGGTCTTGGCAATCGGTATATGGGGTTGCAGCTATTAACTTATCAGATAGAGTGGGCATTAGTGCGAGCTACGAGGTGCCTATGTTAAAGACCTATTACGATGTAGCCCACGTTGAGCTAGGTTTAAGTTTTTATCCATTCAGGAAAAAAAGTACTCTAGACAAAAGAACAGCACAATTTAAAAAACAAGTTACTGCTATAACACCAATAGGTGTGAGTTTGTGTCCACCTTGCGATTCTATTAAAGTTAGCAACCAAGCTATTGTTGCTGCTAAAGAAAAAGCAGATAGCGTTAAAACAGAAGTAAAAGCACCAATGCCTTTGGTACCGTTAAGTACCAATAGCGGTAACGCCATTTTGTTTGTAGATACGGTTTATTATCACTTAGATAAGTATAACATTAGGCCAGATGCACAGCTTAAATTAAACCAAATTAGCCGATTAATGAAAAGACTAGACTTAACCTTAGACGTAAGATCGCATACCGATTTGAGGGCAAGTGTGGCTTACAACAAGAAACTAAGCGAACGCAGGGCAGACGCAGTAAAGACGTACCTGTCTGCATTGGGCGTTAATCCTGCTAAAATTGAAGTGTCTTGGTTTGGTAAAAAAGAGCCTATCAACAACTGCATTTCTTGTATTGATAGTTTGCAGGAGAAAAATCGTAGGAGCGAATTGGTACTTAAAGGTTTTAACGAACAAAATCTGCAAAAAATTATAGACGAACGTTTGTTTGGCCCAGAAGTGACCAACAAAGAAGAATTAGAACTTAAACTAAAACAATTACTCAGTTTAGAAGATAAACTGGAGGCCGGTTTAACTACAGCTACCTCAGCTATGGTTGCCGACAATAAATATTACACTATACAGGTTACCAAACTACCAGCACAAAACGAAACTTCTGCCCTTGATCTTAGATGGCTTAACATGTTCAGCGAAAAAAATCAAGAGGGTTACAGGAAATACTTCTACGGGATTTTCTTAAATAAAGATCAAGCCCAAAAAGCCTTAGAAAAACTACAACAGATTGGATTTAAAGATGCTTCTATTAAGGAAGTGGGATTATTCTTGAATTAAATTTTTAGCCTAAATCAGAATTGATATGGAACAATCGTTAAAAAGTAAGATTTGGTTAAGCTCTCCACACATGTCTGGAAACGAGTTGACCTACATTGAAGAAGCTTTTCGCTGTAATTGGGTAGCGCCTGTTGGACCACACATTGATGTCTTCGAGAAAGATCTTTGTGATTATACTGGCGCAGCGCACTCGGCAGTTTTAAGCTCTGGTACTGCCGCAATACACTTGGGGCTATCGCTTTTAGGTGTAAAAACAGATGACTACGTGCTCACACAAAGTTTAACTTTTGTGGCATCTGCAAACCCAATTAAGTATTTGGGGGCAACTCCTGTATTTATCGATTCTGAAACTGATACCTGGAACATGTGCCCCGTACAATTAGAGCGTGCCATATTGGCTTGCTTAAAAGGCGATGTGCGTAGTCCAAAAGGAAAAGGCGAACCTAAATTACCCAAAGCAATTATACCGGTACACCTTTATGGCATGCCAGCAAATATGTCGGCAATTATGGAGGTAGCTAACAGGTATGGTATACCTGTGTTAGAAGATGCAGCCGAAGCGTTAGGCAGCAGCTATGCACAACAATCGTGTGGTGCAATGGGCAAATGTGGCGTAATTAGTTTTAATGGTAATAAAATTATAACTACCAGCTCTGGCGGTGCTTTAATTAGCAATGATGAAGAACTAATCAAAAATGCAAAATTCTTAGCGACACAAGCTAAAGACGTAGCACAGCATTACGAACATTCGCAGGTTGGCTACAATTACAGATTAAGTAATGTGCTTGCCGGCGTAGGTATTGCCCAGCTTGAAGTAATTGACGATAGGGTAGCGGCCAGAAGAAGCAATTTTGAGTTTTATAAGGCTTATTTTAGTGATATAGATGGTGTGGAGGTGCTGGAAGAGCCTAACTCTAAATACTTTTCTAATAGGTGGTTAACTACCATTAAAATTTCTTCGGAAAGAGCAATGGGAATTACCAGAGACGATGTAATGGCTGCCTTAGCTTTCGAAAACATAGAATCGAGACCTATTTGGAAACCAATGCACATGCAGCCACTTTATAGCCAATATCCGTATTTTGGTAGTGGCGTTTCAGAAGACATCTTCGAAACAGGCTTGTGTTTGCCTAGCGGAAGCAATCTCTCTGCGGCAGATCTGCTAAGGATTTCTAACGTGTTCGACGAACTGTTCCAAAACTGCAGGTACGACCAAAGAAAAGTTGCAGTAAATTTTTAGAAATATCAAGTATTTTGCCTCCTCAGAAAAAGTATATCTTTGCATCTCTTTTTGTGTTTTGATTGTTTTTTTTGAGGAGAGATAAGGAATTTAAAGAAATGAATAAGGTTAAAGTTCTACTGGTAGAAGATGATATGGCAGTGCGACTACATATCAACAGCGTACTATCTAAAAATTTTTGTGAAGTTACCATGGCTAGCGATGGTGAAGAAGCAATTGGAAAGTACCTAAGCCAGAAAGTGCATTTTGATGTGATTATTACAGATATAATGATGCCCAAATTAAATGGACTGGAACTGCTGCAGTACGCTAGAAAAGAAGGTTACGCAGACACTAAAATGATAGGAATGACCTCTGGGTTCTCTAGCTATCTAGGCTCTCTTACTACAGAAAAGTTTGATTTATTGCTCACCAAACCCGTAGATTTCGAATACCTGCTGAAAGAAATTCAGCAAGTATAAATAGCCTATAGTTTTTTTGGTAGCTCAATATCAAAAGGCTTTTTTGGCTTATATCTTTTTTAGGATTTTTTGTTTCACCAATAAAATTATACGCAAAGCAGACAAAATTTCATCTTTAACAACCTTGCTCTTCGAGATTTCCGGTATCGAAGCCCTATAGTAGAATTTTTAATGGGGTTTCTTCTAAACATAAAATTTTTCTAAACCTGGTAAAGCAAGTTACTAGGTGCCCCCTAACTCAAGAAGTAAGTTATTGGCGTCCCCGACAACAAAGCGATCTACTTCCGAAAAGACTGTGTTATAGAAATATAAATAGGGATTGCACCGCAATACGCTGATATATTTAATTTCTGGTGTACGGTAAACTAAAGTTGCGAACACCCTTAATTTTTAATCCGAACCCTGCGCTAAAAAGTATTAAAAATCTGGAAAAGTATAATTACGCCTCGGTCGAAGGCTTAGATAGCCCTTAAAACTAGCGTTATTTAACTATAACGCTAGTTTTGGGTATTAGCCTGACGTTCCAATTTAAGTTCCTTACTTTGGTAAACTTATTTTAAAAGTACTGCCTTTATCAATTGTACTCTTTAGGGTAACCTTCGCATCTAACATAGAGGCGCATTCTTTCACTATAGAAAGCCCAAGACCAAAACCTGTAAGTTCAGAAGTTCTACTAGACCGGTAAAACTGGTCAAACACTTTGTCTTTTTCTAACGGATTTACTCCCACACCATTATCTTTTACAGAAACATCAACCTGTAATTTCCCTACTTCTATTAAGACCTGTATTTTGGTTTTATCTGGTTTAGAGTATTTAATGGCGTTTTCTATTAAGTTTTTAAAAATATGGTGTAACAAAATCTTATTAGAGTTAATATACACTACATCTTCTTTACATTTTATTTTAATCTTCGATCGATCAACGTCAGAAAAACTGTCTTTTATTAAATCGCTTATAAAAGTAATAATGTCTAAGCTAGACAAGGTTACATCTTGGTTTTGCGACTTGGTTTTTTCCATCATCAGCAGTTCGTTAACGATCTCATTTAAGCGATTTAGCTGAGTATGTATTTTTTCTATATGTCTTTCAACATTTGGTTTTTCAATATGCGGGTCTTCCTGGATATAAAAACTTAGCAGTTCCAAGCTGCTCGAAATTGTAGCAAGTGGGTTTTTAAGTTCGTGCGATGCCATTGAAATTAACTTAGATTTGTTTTCGTTAATTTCTTTTTCCTTTTTTAAAGCTTCTTCTAGCTCTTTTTTAAGATTTTCTCTGATATCTACATCTCTTAAAATCCCAAGATAGCGGTCTACTTTGTCATTTAGCAGTATAGGTTTAATTAGCGATTCTAATAATAGCTTTTCTGTTTTATTCTTGTGCTGAAAGGCTAAAATTTGTGGTTCGCTCACTCTTAGCGGCTCTTCTACTGCAAAAATATCCTCCATTTTCTTTCCAACTATCTCGAAAAGTTCGTAGCCCAACAATCGTTTAACCGATGGGGAAATGTATAGGATTGAAAAATCGCAATTAAAAAGAACGATAAGATCTTTTGTATTGTTCGTGATCAGCTCAAATAATTTGGCCGACTCAATAATGTTAGAGTTGATAAGACGTGTTTTTTTAGTTGCTGAACAATTCTTTAAGTGACTTAAAATAGCCTCTTCTCACTGGAACTATACTATCGTTGATTTTTACTCCTTTACTGTTAAAAGAAGAAATATGATCAAGATTAACCAAGTAAGATTTATGCACCCTTAAAAATTTATTTGAAGGTAATTGTTCTTCAATATTTTTAAGTATGGCCCTAATTAGGTAGTTCTTTTTAGCAGTAACAATCTTTGTATAAAGGCCGTCTGCCTCCGCAATTAAAATGTTTTTAAATTCGATAGGTATTAAATAACCTTTATCTCTTACATGCAGTGTATCTTTTCCGCTGCTAGGTGGGGTAACAAATTTATCATTAAGCGCCAAGAAAATAGTAGTCTTTAAAATCTGGCGATTAAATGGTTTTACAATGTAACCACTATGTTTTATAGATTTTACTTGTTGTAGCAACTGCTCGTCTGTATAAGCAGAACAAAATATGATTGGAGTATCATACGTATTAGAAATTGTTCGCCCAAGTTCTATTCCTGTTTCTTCGCCTTTCAGCAAAATATCTAATATTACTAAGTCAACAGGGTTTTCATTTAAGAATAGCAAACAACTCTTAAAATTATTAAAGATACCAGCTACCTGATATCCCAAGAGTGAAACCAATTCGGCAATATTGTTTGCCAATTCTGGTTCGTCTTCTACTATTACAATCTTTCGCATAAATCTATCTTTGTCTGGTGTAATAAAAAATAATTTGTAGGCATAGATAGATGATGTGAAATTAGTTTATTTATTGTAACTCGCTAATCATAGTCTAATGATAAGCTATGAAATGAATAAAATTGATAATTAAGTGCAATTTTGAAGTATGTTGTTTTTACGTATATAAACTCTTCATTGTATTTTATTTACTTTTTGTGATTTTATTGGCTCATTTCTCTTCATTTTTTTGGTTTATGCGAAAATATTTTTTTTAATCTAAAAATGTGGTAAATAATTATGATTGATATTCCTATAAGTTGTGATATTGATCATTTTTATTTTGCCTAGTTTTTACTATGGTTTAGTTTGGGGGCGTTAATTTTACGGGGCGTTATTTTTTAATTTATCTAGCCTTGGGCTTAAATAAAAGGTTTTGCCGTGCAACGATAAATATAGAACACCTACACAAGCGGGATGTTTAATAATTATTGTAGCAAAGTAAAAAGAGAAGGTTCATTAAGAGAGGGCGAAGTTACAAAACGAAAAACATTAATGTTAATGTTTTGCACAATATTTTGTGGTAACTTAGTGATCTAAAAGAGGTACAGAAAACTGCGCAAAAAAAATAGCTTGTTTATGCGCACCTAATGTCTAGATTGTGTTTCTGTGCTATACTATTTAAAGAAAATTTGTAGATAATGAACTACTATCAATTACAACAAGAGGTAGAGATTTATGTGGTTAAATATTTTAACGACCACCATAACGCCGATCTAGTTTACCATAATTTAGCACATACCAAAAAAGTGGTTCAGGCTGCAGTTCAAATAGCTAATCATTATCAGTTAAATGATGATGATTTTTTTATTGTTTACGCCGGTGCTTGGTTTCATGATACAGGCTATTTTGTAGAAAGTTCATCTCATGAAGAAAAAGGTGCTACCCATGCCGTAACTTTTTTAGAAAGTCATCAGGTAAATAGCGATTTGATAATAGCTGTGAAAAATGCCATACTGTCTACCAAGCTGCCGCAAAGTCCAACCAACTTAAATGAACGTATTTTATGTGATGCAGATTTATTTCATTTAGGAAGTGAAGATTTTGTAGAACGATCAAAACTATTGCATAAGGAAGTAGAAAAGCTTTGTGGAAAGGAGATTAGCAAGAAAAACTGGCGACTTAAAGATATTGAGTTTCTAGAAAATCACCAGTATCATACAGACTATTGTAGGTTGCTCTTAAGCGATGCCAAAACGAAAAATATTGCAGCTATTAAGAGAAAATTAAGCGAAGATTCGCAACATAAAATAGAAAAAAAAGACCAAACAGGTAAGAAATTGAAAACCAAGGAAGATAAGCAAGATAAAGAGATGTTGCCAAGTAAGGGGGTAGAAACGATGTTTCGTATAACTTCTGCCAATAACCAGCGCCTTAGCGATATGGCCGATAATAAAGCTCAGTTGCTCATTACTGTCAATTCAATAATCCTTTCGTTAATTGTCAGTCTCTTGTTGCGCAGGTTAGAAGATAATGCCTATCTCGTAGTGCCCACCTTTATTTTGCTGCTAGTTAGTTTGTCCTGTATCGTGTTTTCTATACTTGCCACAAGACCAAGTATTCCTCAAGGTGTTTTCACAGAAGAAGACGTGGATCAAAAGCGTGTCAATCTGGTTTTCTTTGGTAATTTTTACAAAATGCCATTGAACAAATACCACGATGGTATGCAAAAAGTAATGGGTGATAAAGATTTTTTGTATGGCACTTTAATAAAAGATGTGTATTCGCAAGGTGTGGTGCTGGGCCGAAAATATAAGCTGATTAGAATTGCCTATAATATTTTTATGTTCGGTCTTATTGCTGCGGTATTTGCCTATGTTGTTTTCTCGGCCATTTATGGTAAGTTCTAATTCATGTTTGATACAGCTACACATACTTTTGATAGAGATTTAAGTTGGCTTTCGTTTAATGAACGTGTTTTGTTGGAGGCAAGTCGGGAAGCAACTCCGCTTTTAGAAAAGATCAAGTTTTTGTCAATTTACTCTTCCAATTTGGATGAGTTTTACCGGGTACGCATGCCTGTTTTGCAAGCGCTAAAGAAACTGAGTAATAAAAACAATAATGATATACGGCAACCCGATGATTTGCTAAAACAAGCTGCTGAAACTATCAATAAGCAGCAAGAGCTTTTCGGTACTATATTAAAAAAGATAGTGTTGCCGCAGTTGAAATCTCATCGCATTCAATTTATTTATAATGATGCCATCCCAGAACCGTTAAAAAATGAGTTAAGCAATTACTTTTTGGCTAATGTGCTGGCTTTCATTAGCCCTGTGGAGCTTTCGCAGCCAAGTTTAGATTTTTTCCCTGCTAATAACCAACTTTATTTTTTGGTAAACCTAGGCAGTGAGAAAAGTGCGTCAAGCTATGTTGTCAATATCCCTTCTAACGAGCTGTCCCGTTTTTATGAAACTACTTATGATGGAGAAAAATATGTTTTTTTCATCGATGATATCATCAGAGAGAATCTACATTTAGTGTTCAAAGAAAAACTAGTTAAAGGTTGTTATAGCTTTAAAATCACCCGAAATGCAGAAATGGATTTAACGGATGAGTATAACATAGATATAGCAGATTTAATAGAAAAGCAAATTCAGAAACGGGATTTGGGCTTAGCTACTAGATTTTTGCATGAACCTGGTATTCCGCAAGCTACTTTAATGCTCCTTATCCAACAGTTAAATTTAGGACATGCCAATGTAGTACAAGGTGGCAGGTATCATAACCTTAAAGATCTGGCAGATTTTCCTGTTAAAGATGCTAGCTTGAGCAACAACAAATGGCCTAAAACAATTTACCCTATATTTAGTAGCAAACTTACCTTAAACCAGCAAATTTTAGAAAAAGATCTGCTGATCAATCCGCCATATCAATCTTATGATAGCGTACTGCGCTTTTTTAATGAAGCAGCTACAGATGAATTAACTACAGAGATTTACACCACTTTATATCGTGTTGCAAGTAATTCTAAAATTGTAAATGCATTAATTACTGCGGCAAAAAATGGTAAACGTGTTACGGTTTTAGTAGAATTGAAAGCTCGTTTTGATGAAGCCAACAACATTAAGTGGGCAAAAAAAATGAAAGCCGCGGGTGTAAACATCATTTATAGCGTAACTGCGTTAAAGGTGCATGCTAAAGTAGCTTTGGTAAAGCAGAAAAAAGGAATAAGAGTACAATATACGGGTTTGTTTGCCACAGGAAATTTCAACGAAACTACCGCTAACTTCTACACCGATCACGTTTTAATGACGGCCCATAAAGAGATGTTGAGCGAGCTTGAAATGCTGTTTATATTTTTAGCTAAACGTGAAAAAACTGTTAATCCAAATTTGATTAATTTTCAGCAGCTGTTGGTGGCACAGTTTAATTTGCAAGCTAAGTTTTTAGCGTTAATACAGCGAGAAATCGACTTCGCTAAGTCGGGCCAGCCTGCTTCCATTATCATTAAGCTGAATAATTTGGAAGAAGAAGTGATGATAAATAAACTTTATGAAGCTGCCAACGAAGGAGTTAAAATAGAATTGATCATTAGAGGCATTTGCAGATTGGTGCCTCGTCAAAATATAAACATTAGAAGAATTGTGGATCGCTACCTAGAGCATGGTAGGATATTTTTGTTCCATAATAACGGTAAGGAAGAAATGTTTCTTGGCTCTGCCGATTGGATGAGTAGGAATATCTATCGCCGCATAGAGGTTTGTTTTCCGATTTACTGCGATAAAGTCAAAAACGAGTTAAAGGAGATGCTGGCATTTCAATTGAAAGACAACGTACAAGCAGTATATATAGATACTGAAATGAATAATATACCAGTACCAAAAGAAGGGAATTTGGTGCAATCTCAGTTGGCAATTTATCAATACCTTAAAAATAAGCAGCATGATTAATAAATACTTTTCGGAGAAAAAATGGAAATTTTTGTTTTTAGGGATTGTAAGTTTTTTAGGCTGCACGATAACGCTTTTTTCTTGTGCTCAGGAAAAGACAAATAAAAACCCTGTAGGTTACGATTTAACCACGCCGAAAAAATACAATATGCCAAATATCTTGCAAGAAATATCGGGCATTACTTTTTTAAATGGAAATAGCGCTACGGTTTACGCAGAGCAAGATGAAGAAGGTAAAGTGTTTGTTTTTCCACTTGGATCTAAGCAATATACCCATACAAAATTTGCAAAAAATGGCGATTACGAAGACATCGCCATTGCTAAAAATAAGTTAATTGTATTAAAAAGTAATGGCCATTTGTATTCATTTCCCATTACCGAAACTAACAAAGAAGAAACCACGCAAACGGTAGAAACCAAATCAATTTTACCTAAAGGAGAATATGAAGGTATGTATGCCAATCCAATTTCTGGTCAGGTTTACGTTTTGTGTAAAGAATGCAAGCAAGATAAAGGAAGTAAGTATACAAGTGGATTTGTTCTTAATGTACAAAATGATGGAAAATTTGTGTTGGTGAAAAAATTTGCCGTAGATGCTAGCTCGATAGATGCGCTAACAGGAAGGAAAAAAGGAACTTTCCACCCATCGGCATTGGCACAACATCCAGTTACCAAAGATTGGTACATTGTTTCTGCTGTAAATAAGGTCTTGGTTTTAGCAGATCGGCAATGGAAAATTAAGGGCGCTTACCATTTAAGTTCAAATATTTTCAATCAGCCAGAAGGTATCGCCTTTGATAAAACTGGGAACCTTTATATTTCTAACGAAGGGAGCGATAGCCAATACGGCAATATTTTGAAGTTTGTTTACAGTCCATCTAAAAAATAGCTTATGCTCAGAAAAATTACTTTTATTGTTTTATTTGTACTAACTGGGTTTTACGTAACTGCGCAAAGCGATGTAAAATATCGGGTAATCTTAATAGGCGATGCAGGGGAGATGAATACTGGCCAGTTGCAGTCTTTAAAAAGTTCAGCTAATCACGTCATCAAAGGAAAAACAACCACGCTTTTCTTGGGCGATAATATCTATCCAACGGGAATGGGCTTGCCCGCCGATAAGAATGTAAAAGAAACAGAGCAGATCTTAAAATCGCAGTTTGAACCGATGCGAGCCAAGGGAGCAGCCGTTTATTTTATACCCGGTAATCACGACTGGGATAAATCTGGTCCAAACGGTTTGGCTAAAATCCAGGCTCAAGGAGCTTTCCTAGCTTCTTTTAATGATCCGTTGTTGAAACTCATCCCAGAAAACGGCTGTCCAAATCCAGTAGCTATTAACCTTACTGATAAATTAACCATTATTGCCTACGATAGTGAGTGGTGGTTGTTTCCTTACGATAAAACTAATCCAGATTGCGAGTGCAATACTAGAGAACAAGTAACCATGAGGATGAGAGAGTTGTTAGACCAAAACAAAGGGAAAATGATTATTCTGGCGTCGCATCATCCTTTTCAAAGCTATGGTGTGCATGGAGGTTATTATACATTTAAAAATCATCTTTTTCCGCTTACTTCACTTAACAAAAACTTATATATTCCTTTGCCTGTAATTGGCTCTTTGTATCCTTTTTTAAGAACAACTTTTGTAAATCCAGAAGACATGGGGCATCCCTTGTATAAGGAAATGATAGCAAAGGTAAATGGGGTTTTTGGCGATTTGCCCAATGTGGTTTATGCTGCTGGTCACGAACATGGCTTGCAGTTCATCAAAGGCAAGCAACTACAAATTGTAAGTGGAGCAGGGGCCAAGCACTCCCCAAACAAACTGGGTAAAAATTCATTGTTTCATAGTTATGAGAGTGGTTACGTAGTGGCAGATCAGTTGATGAATAACGATATGCGTTACGAGTACTACACCTATAATGATAAGGAGGGCGTTAAAAAAGTTTTCACTTATACGCAAGCTTATCAGCAGGTTGAGCTTGGGCAAACTACCAAGCTATCAAAAGTAATTACCGCAGATAGTGTAATTACCAAAGTAAAGCCATCTTTCGATAGTGTAAGTAGGTTTCATCGGTACCTTTTTGGAGATAACTATCGGAAGGATTATGCGATGGATACCAAACTTCCTGTAATACGTATTTCTGAGATTTACGGCGGTTTAATGCCAACACAATTAGGTGGTGGTAACCAGTCGAGATCTTTGAGGCTGGTAGATAAAAATGGGAAAGAATATGTGCTGCGTAGTGTAGAAAAATTTCCGGAAGTGCTACTACCACAGGGATTAAGAAACACATTTGCTAAAGATGTAATGCGTGATAATATGGCTTCGCAACATCCGTTTACGGCATTAATAGTTCCGGTTTTAGCCAAGGCAGCCAAAGTTCCATATAGTAATCCGATGATAGGTTTGGTTTCTCCAGATCAAAATTTGGGAGATTACGCTCCAATTTTCGAGAATACAATATGTCTTTTAGAGGAAAGAAATCCATTAGGAGCTTCTGATAACACGACTAAGATGTTAAAGAAACTGGATAAAGACAATGACAATACCTACGATGCCAAAATGTATTTGAGAGCAAAGGCCTTAGATGTATTGCTTGGCGATTGGGATAGGCACGAGGACCAATGGCGTTGGAAGGCTGATACAACAAAGAAAGGACTAAAATATTTGCCTGTGCCCAGAGATAGAGACCAAGTACTTTATAGGGCTGATGGTAAAATACAGCGTTTTGCCCAAAAATCAGATTTACTACCGATGATGCAGGGCATTGAGAAAGACTTGAAAGACGGCAACTGGTTTTTGTGGGAGGGTAGGGCAATGAATAGTAAAATCCTATCGCAATATACCGAAGCACAGTGGGATAAAGAGGTTAGAGAGTTTTGCGATTTTTTTACCGACGAAGTTTTTGAGGAGGCCTTAAAGCGATTGCCTAAAGAAAGTTACGCGTTAAGACACGATCAGTTTTTAGCCCAGCTTAAGCAGCGTAAAGCAACCTTGCCAAAGGTAATGAACGAATATTACCACTTTTTTAATAGAATTGTTGACATACAAGCCAGCCATAAAAATGAAAAAGCCGAAATCAATGGTTTAGCGGATGGTCATTTGAAAGTAGAACTGTACAAGATTAACAAGTCTGGCGAGCTAAAAGATGTAACTTTCAGCCGTGTTTTTGATCCTAAGGTAACTAAGCAAATTCGCTTGTATATGAGAGACGGGAATGATAGTGTTCATATCGATAATCAGACATCGCCAATTAATTTGAAGGTAATTGCTGGTCACGGAAAGAAAGTGTACAACGTGAACGCGTCTCGCAATTCGGTTCGCTTGTTTGGGCTTAAAGACGAAAATGTTTTTGAAGGAGAAGAAGTTGGTAAATTGCGTACTAAGTTAGCTACAGACACCAGCAACGCCACTTATTTGGGCAAAGATTTGTATAGTAGAACCTCGTTATATCCCAATTTTGGTTTTAACGTAGACGATGGTTTCTCATTAGGTGCCTTTATGAAAATTACCAACCCTGGATTTAGAAAACAGCCCTACGGTAATTCTCAATCTATCAGCGCACTTTACGCTTTTGCCACTTCTGCCATCAGGTTTAAATATACTGGAGATTGGTTAAAAGCCATTGGCAATGCCGATGTGGTAGTGCACGCCAATGTGCAAGCGCCCGATAATACCCGCAACTTTTTTGGCGTGGGTAATGCCACATCTTCAGCAAACGATATCAGTTACTATCGCACCAGGGCAAATCTGATTCAGTTAGAAACTACGCTGCGTTGGCGCAGACCAAAGTCTACTTTTAGCATTGGTCCAAGTTTCCAATTTTATAGTTTCGATCCTTCAGACAATCAAAATAAGTTCATCAATAATATAGCTGAACTTAACTCGTCAGATAGGTTTACGATAGATCAAGAAAAGCTGTACGCCGGAGCGGTAGTTAATTTTATAAATAACACAAAAGATAATGAGTTACTGCCAACCTTAGGTAGCTATATCGATTTTAAATTGATGGGTTATAAAGGCATTAGCAGTGCCGCAAAATCATTTTCGCAGTTTAACGGTTCCATTGCCTTGTACAAAAATTTAGATGGGCGGGCTAATTTGGTTTTGGCCAACAGATTTGGTGGCGCAGTTACGATAGGAAACCCAGCGTTTTACCAATATGCTTATTTAGGTGGCGAAGGCACGCTTTTAGGCTATAGGCAGTTTCGGTTTGCTGGTAAACACAGTTTCTACAATAATTTAGAGCTAAGGATAAAACTTGGTGATTTTGTAAGTTATGTTTTGCCCGGACAGGTAGGTTTTATGGGCTTGTATGATGTAGGTAGAGTATGGGCTAAAAATGATCCTTTGAGCCAATGGCACCACGGCGTTGGCGGAGGTTTATATTTTTCGCCAGCTCAATTAACAATTTTAAGGATGATTGCCGCTTACTCCAAAGAAGGGTGGTATCCTCAGTTTTCAATGAATTTTAGATTTTAGGGTAATGAACACCAGTGTTATAAAGATTAATAAAAACGAGTGTATTGCTTGCCAGATCGCATGGAGCCTTTCGTTTAGACCTTTGGTGGCTTATTTAAAAAAGCGACTAAAAACGGAAGAAACGATGAAAAAGGAATTTTATAGATTTCTTTTGGAAAAGATAGAAAAGGAAGGAGCTTTAGCAAAAAACTTAGTGATAGAAGATCTTGCACAATACAAGGAAACACTAGAACTGATATTTACCATTTTAACGCCTTTAATGGCAAATGAGAAGGAATTGTATTGGGCATTAAGCACGCCAGTTCCAGATCAAATCTTTTTTAGCACAGATTTGCTCTACAATTTTATTCAAAAACATGTTGCCGAGAAAGAATTAGATGCCGAACACAGAAGACAAAAAGAGAAAGACCAAGTTAAGTTTATTTACAACGTAATTTTAAAGCGTTACTATAATTATACGGCATTAACTACTAGCGGAATGCGTTTTGCTTACAATAATCCACAGACTGGTTTAACCCAGTATTTTAACGTAAATGTAGATACGCAATTTGTAGATATTAGCTATAATAAAGCTGAGTTGCCTACGCTAAATTTTGAGCAGTTTTCTGGTTTTGTAAATGATGAGCATGGAATGGAACTTCTTCACGAAATTTTGCCCCTGCACGATTTTAAATTTGATGGTTTTACCGTAATCTCGGTTACCGATGTAACACTACAACATGCCATAGATGGAATTAGGGAGGCTTTGGTAAATCACAACTATCAAACCGAAGCCTATTTACATATTCTGCAAACTTTAAAAACACTGGGAGGAAATGCAGACATAGACTATGGTTTATTACCTTTAATTACTGTAAATGATAAGCCGGTTTTAGATGTGGATGACAATTCGAGTATCATCATTAACGCAGGGAAGAAATATGGCCTAAAGGAGAGTATATTCTTTGAACAACTACAATCTTACCAGCAAAACCCTAAGCCTATTTTTTTCAATAGAATTACTGATGAGCATATAGAAAAAATGCCATTTATGGAGGCGATTAGAACCAGTGGTATCAAGTCTTATGCGATTTTGCCTGTGTTCTATAATGCCCAATTGGTAGGGATATTGGAAATTTATTCGAAACAAGAAGTATTGATAGACGACATGTTGCTATCGCGTTTACATGCCGCAATGCCGTTGCTAGGGCAATTGTTCCAATATCGTATAGAAGAGTTTAATGTAAAAATGGACGAAGTGCTTAAAGATAAGTTTACTGCGCTTCAGCCATCTGTACAATGGAAATTTAATCAGCAGGTATGGGAGTTCATCAAAAAAAATAAAGGCAACAAAAATGCTCAGGATATAGAAACAGTTACTTTCAAAAACCTGTATCCACTTTTTGGTGCCATTGATATCAGAAACTCTACCATAGAAAGAAATTTAGCTCTTAAGGAAGATCTAAAAGTACAACTAGAGAAATTAAGTGCATCATTAGTTGAACTTAAAAAAACAATAAAGCTAGATCTGATAGATAAAATTCTGCACAGTTGTAAAATTTGGGTAGAGCGAACCAGCAACTTTATCAGCTCTAGTGATGAAGATGCTTTGAATGATTTTCTGGAGTTAGAAGTATATCCGGTACTTAAACATGTAGAGAAAAGTCAGCCTCTGGCTAAAGAAATTGTAAAAGGATATTTTGATAGTATTGACCCTGAAAAAGGCATAGCTTTCGAGAATAGAAGGACGTTAGAGACTTCCATGCAATTTATCAATGCCACCGTTGGCGAATACCTGGAAAGTGCCCAAGATGAATTACAGAAAGCTTTTCCGTTCTATTTCGCAAAATTTAGAACAGATGGCGTGGAATACGATATTTACATTGGACAAGAGATTGCCCCAGATGTGCCATTTGATACGCTTTACTTAAAGAATATGAGGCTATGGCAACTACAATCGATGGTAGAGATTGCTCGCCTTACCAACCGCCTAGTAGATCAAATGGAAAAACCTTTGCTTACTACGCAATTAATTTTCATCCATTCTAACCCCATAGATATTAGTTTTAGGAATGATGAAAGACGTTTTGATGTAGAGGGAAGCTACAACATCAGGTACGAAGTAATTAAAAAACGAATTGATAAGGTAAAAATTAAAGATAAAAATGAAAGGCTAACCCAGCCCGGTAAAATTGCTTTGATCTATTACAATGCCTTCGAAGCCAACGAATACCTTGCCTACATTAGTTACCTGCAAGAGCAAGGTTTACTTTTAGGAAACGTAGAAACGTTAGAACTAGAAGAGCTACAAGGGATTAGTGGTTTGAAAGCTTTAAGGGTAGCGGTTAATTACGAGGAAAATCATTGATCGCTTGTCTTAAAAAATGGAAGAACTAAGCGTATTGGTTCTTCCATTTTATGCTACACCTCCTTATCAATTAGCGCAGTTGCTGATAACCTTTATTAAGCTTCTCTTTCACAAGCTTTTCTCGTTCTCTCGTTGCAATTTCTGAAGTATCGAAACTTTTAATGTTAATTTGCCCTTTGGTGCCAATTCTACCAAATCTGATGATCAATTTTTGCTCTTCACAAGCAGACTCCCAAAATTTACTGCTGCCCATGTCAACGTAGGTAAGCCTTTCAAAACGTAGGTGCTCGTAGCCAGTAACCAAATCGTTGGCCGTTGCTGCAGAGGTAGCAGAGGTGTGTGTTTCAGTAACTACAGGCTCTTGCACTACAACTTTTTCAAAGGAGGGTAGATGCACCTCTTCGTCTATTTCTTGTTCGGGCTTTTCAGTAATGCGTTTTATAATCAGCGCCAGCATCTTATCTGGGTTGTTTAGCCAATCTTTGGCATACAAGTGCATACTTCGCCAACCAAATGATTTTAACACCGCAGGTCTTTGATAATACAATTCCAGCAAATTTTCATTGCTGTAATGTACCTCATCATCAATCAGAATACTTAATGCATAATCGTGATCACTGGCATTTAATTTTACCGCAAGCGAACATTTAAAGTTGCTCTGCCCTACCTGTTCTTTAAATTCAAAGCCTTTTTCGGCTAAGCTTGCGGCTATTTGCTTTTGCACAACAGAAGATGCCGAAGCTGGGGTATCCCGTTTTTGAAACACTAAACTGTCTAATATTGTCCGGGCTAAATCCATATTACCTGTACTCACGTTTTCCGCGTATTGCAAAAATCTTCTAAAATAGTTTGCTCCCTCGTTGTATTCGTTGGTAATATGATGATACTTGATGCTGCTTACAATAGCCATGTGCTTTTTAGCCCGACTAAAAATTACGTTTAATCGTTTTTCGCCTCCCTTTTTATTAATCGGGCCAAAATTCATCAGCATCTTTTTTCTACTATCGTAACCATAACAAACACTCATGATGATGATGTCGCGTTCATCTCCCTGAATGTTCTCTAGGTTTTTCACAATCAGACCTACAAATTGTTCATCTTCCGTTCTGTTGTAGGCTTCCTCCAAAAGTTGTTCAAAATCTTTATCTGTTTCCGCTAGTTCACTAAGTGCGTTTTCTATAGTTTGCTGCTGCTCTTGGCTAAAAGCTACTATGCCAATGCTCTCCTTAGTTTGTTTTTTTAGCAGGTTCCTTACCAAGTGTGCTATGTAATTGGCCTCGTCTTGGTTGTTACGTTTTTCGTAAACACTATTCGGGTGAAAATGGAAACTGATGCTTCGATCGAAAAGACTGTCTGAAAATTGCGCAGCATCTGTAGCTGCTAGCACCTCTATAGCTTCTTTGGTTTCATGATGAATCGTCTTATCCGGAATAGTTAACAGTCCGGCTTCATAAAACGCATGGTTGCTATAGCTAATTAAAGTTTCGTAATGACTACGGTAATGCCAGCTAAGCATGGTGCTGTCGAGTTTTCTGCTACCTTGTACCAATAGGCTATCTGCTTCGGCACTCAATAAGTCTTCTTCAATATCAGTGGTCAAGCTTTCCAAATCATCTGGATCTTCTGCTTTAGCCGAGAAAAAGTTGGTAGGCGGCATCTGTTTGTCATCGCCAACAATAATCGTTTGCGGACTTCTATATAGCGCCGGTATCCCTTCTTCTAAAGTAATTTGGCTGGCTTCATCAAATATAACTACATCAAAGTACGCGATATCTAGGGGCAGGCTATCACTCACGCTTAAAGGGCTCATCAGCCAAACCGGTTTAATGTCCTTAAGTACTAAACCGCTTTGTTTGGCACTTAATTCGCGTATGCTTTTGTATCGCATACTTTTGCTGAATTCATTTTCTAGTATTTTTCTACCTTCGTTATAATCTTTCTTGAAGTTCTTTTGATCATTGTTCAGTTGGCTTAAAGCCATATTGCCTAATTCTACATGTTTTAGAAAACGATCTCTTACCTTGGCCCTAATGTGCTCGGCGTTAAGTTTAAGCAGTTTTTTGTAGCCGGTTTGTATTTGGGTTACAGCTTTTTCTATGGCTTGAAGATCTGTGGCAGCAAAACTTTTATGATATTGGTAAAAATGCTTGAGGGCTTTGTTGGCCATAGCAGCTTCGGTTTGCACCGGAGTGATCGATAAGGTGCTCAGTAGATTTTTTAAGTCGCTAGAAACTTTACTGTAATCTTTCAATACCGGAAGCAGTTCTTGTAAGCCGTCAAGGTTCATCAAAATACTTTCTAACTCGTCTCTCACTTGGTTTAACGACTTGCTTTCACTATTTAAAATACAATGCTGTAGCCTTTGTTTTAAGCTAAAAATAGTAGGGTTTAGCTTAATTAAGCCTTTTACTAAGGTGGTGGCATTGGCGTGGTTAGTTAAGTAGTCAATTTCTTGATCCTCGCTTTTTTGCCTTAAATGGCCAATGGCCAACCAAGCTTCGTCTATATTTTCAAGTAGATAACGCTGCTCCAAATCTGCTTGGGTGTGGTGAAGTTGGTCTTCAAGCTGGTAGGCTGTGTGTAAAATTGCCAGAACATTTTTAAAACTAGGTTTTACCTGATGGGCATTAAATTGATAGCTTTGCTTCAGTTGTTTTTTTAAAGCACGCCACTCGCCACTTAAGAAACTAAAAAACGAGCCCTCGTGTTTTTCGGCTAATGCCATAGCATTAGCCAAATCTTGTCTGCTTAGCTTTACCCGCCAATTGCTTGCCTGTGCCATGGCATTTTCTACCATCTTTTTTTGCTGATGATAATTAGCAATGGCTTGATTAAACTTTCTAGCTTCTTCACTACCGGCGGATAACAGTGCAAGGTTGTTGCCATCGGCAAAAGGAGCGAGGAGAAGGGCATCTTCTGCTAGAGCGATTAGTTGCGAGAGGTAAGTACAATGTTCTGTGCTTAGTTCATGAACACGTACAAATCCGTCAATTTCAACAATAAGGTGCTGAATTTCTTTAATTAAGCTTTCTAGATAATTTAATGGATGATCTTGCAGATAAACCTGATCATTGAGTTGGCTCAGTGGATGGTCTGCAAAAGTGGGTTCGGCACCAATTTCTTCCAGTAATTTGCTCAATTGGGTTATAGTATCTCCAAAAAGTAGCCAATTGGCATAGTTGGGAAGTAGTTCTTCTTGTTTAGGAGTTAGCGTTAGTAAATAGGGTTTGAGCGTAATTAATCGTTCAATCAGCTGTCGTAAAGGCAATCCGGCCTCATCACTAACTTCATTATTGCCGTTATGAAACTGCTGTAAAACCTTTAGCTGTTGTTCTAATTCTGAAATTAGTGTTGCTTTGGTTGTAATAATTAAGGCTAAGTCTTTTTTGTTCTTAATAAAATCTTCGTAAGTAGCTTTAAGATCCTTGATAAAGGCTCTTTTATCTCCTTGGCTATCATGGATGTAGCAGCACAGTTCATCTAATCCATTTTGTTTTAGCCTATGGTAAACCACATCTAGCGCAGCTCGTTTTTCGCAGACAAAAAGTATGTTTTTTCCCTGCGCCAAAAAATCGGCAATTAGATTGGTAATAGTTTGGCTTTTTCCAGTTCCTGGTGGGCCTTGTATAATGTAACTCTCCCCAGAGCGTGCTTGTAATATGGCTTTAGTTTGTGTGGGGTCGGCAGTGATCACATGATTCCAATCACTCATGTCATTCAAATCAAAATGATGCTGTTTAATTAACTTGGGCTGGTTACTAAACAAGGCCTCAAAAACATTATGCTCAATTTTTTCGTCAATTACCTGATTGTAATCCCTTACTAAGCTCATTTTTTTATAATTAAAATTTCCAAGCACCATGTTACAGGTGTCAAAATCCCAATTGTAAGGGTTACTAGCATTTTCGGTAAGTTCAAAAAGTGCCCTTTCTCCACTATTTTTAGCGTTAAGCTGTTGCGATTCTAATTTAATGTCGTCATTAATCAAAAACTCTAAAAATGAAGGGCGGCTTTCAATCCGTTGCTTAAAAATTTCTAAACCCAGAGGTTTAAAATGCTCTTGCTGATAACTATAACCAATATTTTTGTAACTGTCGAAGCCCGTGTTTTTTCTTAAGCGTTTACGGTAGTTGCCTACGGTTTGCTTGGCCACACTGTGAATAAGTTTAATCAATGGTTTTTGGATGTATTGCAGCTGTATTCCTTGATTTGCATGGTCAATTTGCAGTTTTAACATTTCAAAAAATTGCGCAACACTCATCTCATCCAAGTCGACAAAATCAGGTAGTTTTATACCATAAAGTTCCCTCAATTGATTGGCAAGTACTGGGTTTACTTCGGCAACATGATCTAAAACTTGTAGGGTGTAATGGTCTTCTTTGAGTTTTTTATTTTTCTTAAGTTCAACTGGCACCATCAACAACGGACTTTGAATCCGTTCGGCGGCATTTTCTTTCAAATTGTGCCAATTTAAAAAGGTAATTACTAGCTTAAGCTGGCTAAAGCCATATTCTTGTACATCCCTTTGGCTTTCTACCCTAATTTTATCTAAAGCGCTACTCAAATAGGTATGGTCTTCAAATCTGAGATACTTATTTAGTAAAATCTCTTTCATACCCTTTACTTTCGTAGAAATTTCTTCGTTCCAAGTAAAAAGTAGCTCCGAGCGGATACTTTGATAATGTAACACCATCGGCACACTGCTTACCGTAAGGTTTACAAAACGCATATTGGGCTTGTAATAAAGCAGTCTGTTTCGGCGGCTGGTATCAAAAAGTCTGTTGCGTAATTTGTTTAGTATAAACTGGCTTCGTTCTTTTAAATCTTTATTTACCCAACCGGCAATACGGCTTAAATCCAATTGTTTTTCGGTATCGTAATCACGATAAAACTTTAAACGGTTAATAAGGTCATATAAATCCTGGCTACGCTTAGCCCGGTCCAGCTCGGTCATCTCTGTAATTAAAGCGCTAACCGTGGGGTGAATTCTTGTGTTATACTGTACAGGGTTTGTACGATAACTGGTAAAGGTTTTGAGATCGTCTTCCTCGTAAAGATTAAGGCTCAAGGCCATACTCCCCAAAATTAAGCCCAGGCAAAAAATATCGGTTTGCGCATCATGATGCCCTAGCAAAATTTCGAAGCAGCCATAACCTAGAAGGTAAGTCGGTTGCTTTGGCGCCTCATTTTGGTTTAAATGAATATGGGTAGTTTTGGTGTGGTAGGTACCTTCATTTACATTGGCTTCCAATATTTCGCTGCCTACAATATCAAAATGAGGAGCATACTGTGGTTTAAAAAAATCACCGATTTGCTGTGGATTGTATTGAGGTTTTTTAACAAACAATTCATCAATATCTAACCTTTTTTCGGTAATAAAGAGGGCATCCTCGTGGTCAAAAGGAGCAACCTCATTGGCCTCATGAAAGCTTAATACCTCCTCAAAAAGTGGAATAACAAAAGCAACAATATCATCGGTAGCGTATTGTCCTTGGTCAAAAGCATCAATTAAGAATGTTTTAAAAGTGGTTCTGTTGTGCTGCGTCATTTTTTTCCTGGCTTATCAATTTCTACTTCCTAAGTTCAGCCGTTATATATTTGCTCGGCATCGTTTTCTTTTACCTCATAGTAGGCAGAAAGTGTTTTTTTCTTGTGCTGTGTTAGTTTTTTGTCGCTAAATTTCAGTTCTTTTTTTACTACCTCATCATAGGCTTCTTTCAGCTGCAAATCTTCTGCAAACTGATAAGTCCAGCCAAAGGGTATTTCTTCTAAACTGGGATCTACTAAAGCAAAATCCAGTAACACATAGCAGAAATAGTTTTTAACGCTGAGGTGCGCATTTCTAAATGTATCAATAAGTTCTTCAGTTAATACGAGGTCTTCATCAATGGCAAACGCTGGGAAAAATTGTTTTGCTTGACTTAACACCATAGTGGATCTAAACCATTTTGGTTTGAGCAGTAGTTGCATAACTTTTTTGCTCAATTTGCTTAGCTCATCCTGTTTAAAAAGATCAAGTTGGTCTAAATCTACCAAACCTTCCATTATTTTTTCGATTTCTTTTTCTGCATTTTCTGGGTTTAAATGCCAGATTTGCATTGCCTTAGCTCGGATAAAGTTTTCGGGATGTGAGCTCGCGTGAGTTTTGAAGAATTCCTCTTTGGATAAAATTTCGTCTGCTTGCTTGAGGTAGTTGGCTACATTTACATTTTCTAAGCCTGTAGAGGTTTTAATTAAACTGGTTATAATTGGTGCAATATCTCCACTCACATGGTAAGCGCCTCGGTCGCAAAAAATTTCCGTATATAGCCTAAAAAGTCTGGCCGTTTCAAAATAAGAGGCTTCGCTTGCGTAGTTATTGGCAATAGCGGTAATAATACGGTCGGCAACTTCTAGGTCGCCATCTAACATGTTGTAAAGTTTCACGTGCGTAAGCTCATGGGCAAGCACGGCCAGCAATTCTTCTTCATTTAGCAATTTGGTAATTGCACCGCTAAATACAATATGGGCTTCATGGTGTAGATAGACGATGCTTGCATTTAGTTCATCGGTATATTGGGCTTGGTAAACGGTTACCGATAAATTGTCCATATCTAGCTTTTTTAGAGCTGTTTTTACCTTGTCGTAAACAAAGGTATCTGTGGTTTCATCAAACTTATAGGTGTTTTTTAACAGTTCCGACTTAAATTGTTGCAGTTGCTCTTCTTTGTTTTGGGCTACTGCAAAATATTCCCAAGTTTTTTTTTGTTTTTTGAAATAGTCACGTACTTTTTGATGATAGGCTATAGGTAAAAGCATTGAACAAAGATTTTTGAAGAAATGGAAAAATTAAAGTTTAAGGTAGAAATTTTATGCCGATTTTTTCCTTTTTTCTAGAAAGTAAATTGCGATGTTTTTACAACCCTAGCTTGTAGAAAAGCCAAAGTTTAGCGGAACCAACCATATTGGCTTTAGCCCAGGGTTGTTGCCGAAAGAGTGTTGACTATTTCAAAACTACATAGGGCTACACGAGGGAAATCCATAAACTTTTTAGCCGTCAGTTTTGTGTTACTTTGATAAATGCCAAGGCCATTTTCAAATAACTGATTTAAAATTTGGTCATCCGTTTGGCCTTGCATTAAATCTTGCAATAGCATTTTTTCGGTATTATCTTCTGGTATCAGCTCAATACGTACAGTAGTAGGCGAGATGCGCATGTAATGGTACTTCATAATATGAGGCTAAAATAACAAAAAATACTAAATAAAATACTTGTAATTACTAATTTTTTTAGTAATATTTGTTTCATGGGTTCGGTTACTAAAAAGAGCAAAGTAAACGTTGCAGAAACACTGTATGCAATTGTAGATATTGAAACTACTGGAGGTAGCGTTTCTAGCAGTAGAATTACCGAAGTGGCCATCTTAGTGCATAATGGAAATAAAATAGTTACCCGTTGGAGTAGCTTAATCAACCCTGAAATGGAAATCCCGCTTCATATTACAGCGCTAACGGGTATTGATGATGCTATGGTTGCTAAGGCTCCTGTTTTTGCCGAAGTAGCTGAAAAGATTTATTCGCTGTTAAAGGATAAAATTTTTGTAGCCCATAATGTGAATTTTGACTATTCTTTTTTGAGAGGGCAGCTAGCCACCTGTGGGCAACCCTGGGATGCACCTAAACTATGTACCGTAAGGCTTTCTCGCAAATTACTTCCTGGCCTCCATTCTTACAGCTTAGGGAAATTATGTAGCCAAGTTGGCATCAACTTAAAAGATAGGCACCGTGCTATGGGTGATGCTTTGGCAACTGCCGAGCTTTTTTCGATGCTATTAAGCAACGATACTGAAGGCCTTATTGCTGGAATGCTTCGCAAGGTTTCTCCAGAGCAAAGATTACCTGCTAATGTGCCAAGCACTGATTTTGCAGCATTACCAGAATGTCCTGGCGTTTATTATTTTCACAATCAGAAGGGAAAAGTAATTTACATTGGCAAGGCTATAAATTTAAAGAAAAGAGTAGCCTCTCATTTTACTGGTAACAATACCACACTCCGTAGGCAAAATTTCCTTCGCGATATTTATCATATCTCTTTTGAACGCTGCGGTTCAGAACTGATGGCATTACTGTTAGAATGTACCGAAATTCAAAAACATTGGCCTTTACATAATAGGGCACTTAAACGTTTCGAGGCTAAATTTGGTTTATATCACTATGTGGCTATTAATGGTTATAGCTATTTGGCAGTCGGAAAATTATCAAAACAGCAAGGTTGTTTAAAAACGTTTGATAACGAAGCCGAAGCTGTTAGGTTTTTAGCTGATAAAAGTAGTTTTTTTGGAGTAGATACTCGTTTTTGCAGATATGGGAACGCTGCTGTTTTCCAAACAGAGCTACCCTTGCCAAATATTGACGAACATAATTTAAACGTAGAAAAATTGTTGAACGAGATAGATGAAAGTGTACAACAATTTGCGTTGATGTTAGAAGGAAGAGATCAAAACGAGAAAGGAATTGTTTGGGTAGAAAACGGAGAAGTTTATGGCATGGGATATTTGGATAATAGTTTAGACGGAGATCTTAATCAAATAAAGGAGCACTTAACTAAGTGCAGAAGTAATTATTATATGCTCAAATTGGTTGTCGGATTTGCCGATAAGTTTCCCCATAAAGTATTGTACCCTATAATTAGTGCTCAAAGGCAGTTGGCCTAGCTATCATCGATTTAAAAAGAGGTAACTTTTTATTGATTTAAACTTAACATTGAGTTAACATTGCGACGCTATCTTTAAGCTATGAATTATCCAGTTTTTATTTTCCATGAATTAGTGCTGCGGTTTTCTTACATTAACCGTCAAGTGGGTAGGTATATTTCTAGCACTATAGAAGGTAGCAATATCTTAATAAAAACTACCAGCGGTAAAATTGCTATTGCGCAAGAGCTTTTAGAAAAACAATATCGCAATCCCAACGAAATTTCTGCCGATCAGCTTAGAGAGTTAGCAGCAAGCTTTCAAGCTGAATAGTTGATCAAACTGCTGATCTTATTTTAATTGATAAGCAATAACACTATTTTGATTGAAGGTGGGAATGTAGATGATTTTGTCTTTGGCATTGTAGCCCAAATCTGCGGTATTCATTATCGCTTGAACATCTAATAGTTTATGCAAAGTTCCGTCTGCTTTGACGTGGTAGATGATGCCTGCCCAACAAGTAACAATGAAATCACCATTCCCAATTGGTTCTATGCCATCGCCAACCTTTTCTAAACTCTTGGCTATAACGGTAACTTGTTTTTTATCGTTTATTTTCCATAGCTCGGTTCCCGCTAGTACAAATAGGTCTCTCTTAATCCACTTTAACCCGTTGGCACTGGTTACATTTGCTAGATAGAGGGAGTAGCTATTGTTCTTAACCTCATATATTTTATTGGTACGGGTATCAGAAATATATAAAGTTCCCTTATCATCTACGGTAATGTCGTTTAAAAATACGGCACCATCTATTTCTAGTTTACTTTTTATTTTTCCACTGGGGATATCTACGCTTACCACTGCGGTAATGTCTGCAATGTACAGGGTGTTTTTGTAGATAGCTAATCCCTTTGGGGCATTTAATCCAGTAATCCACTCAGGGTTTTTCATTGACCCATCTAAGTTTAAAATAGCTATACCGCCTTTTCCATCTTTTACATTTCCGGCACCATCTATTAAACTTACGTACAATTCTTTGGTATCGCCTCTGTATAATACAGATTCTGGAATGTGTAAGTTCTTGTTAGCCTCCCAAATTGGTGCTGATAATTTGATTTGTGATTTAGCGCTGGTAAATGCTGCGGTGCTTATTGTAAATGCGATTAAAAATATATTGGTTCTCATTAGAGTAAAGATAGGGAATGAATTAGAGGAGAAGGCTAAAAATGAGGTTAGGTTTGAATTAAAATAAGGTTTATAAAATTACTCAACAAAAAAGCGAAGAACTAATTCGTCCTTCGCTCCTTGCTATCTTAAAATATTTTGGTTATTTATCTTTCTTATTGCCGCCGCCAAATACAGAGAAATGTACATACCGTTTAGGGTTTGCTTTCAAATCAATCATTAATGCGTCTAAGTTTTTAGAAGCATTATTTAGGTTATCGTACATTTGTCTGTCGTTAAGTAAAGCTCCTAGGGTTCCCTTTCCATTTTTTACATCACTCAACATACCTTGTAAATCAGCCATTGCTTTGTTGGCGTTATTTACCGTTTCTTCAAAGTTAAGTGCGGCCACTTTGTCGGTCACCTTATTCAGGTTGTTCATTACGGCATCTATTTTAGCTCCGTTGTTTTTAAAGTTGGCTGTAATTGCTTCTACGTTGCTTAAAATAGCCGAAAGTTTTGAACTTTCAGAGCCAACTAAGGCATCCACTTTTTTAGAAGTAGACTCTAAAGAACTTAAAGTACCCGCAATACTGGTAAAACTTTTGTCTATGTTCTTCTGTAGGTTCGGATTTAATATCGTATTTACGCTAGATAGTATAGAGTCCATCTTGGTAATAATCAACTCGGCTTTCTTTTGTACGGGTTGAAAAGTCTCCATTAAACCTTTTTGAACATTGGTTTCCAGAAAATCTCCATCTTGTGCAAAATTTTTATCATTACCTAAGGTTAAAATAATGGCTTTACTACCTAATAAATCTGTTCCCTCTAAACGGGCAATGGTATTTTTAGGGATTTCATACTTGCCATTAATTTTTAGGGTAGCCATAATGGTAGCGTCAGGTTGCAGTTCTAGCGCAGCAACTCTACCAATTTGATAACCATTAATTAAAATTGGCTTAGAAACAGTAAGCCCGTCTACTTGTGAGTATTTAGCATACAAAACTGTTTCGTTTGTGAAAATACTATTACCCTTTAAGAAATTATATCCAATAATGAGCAGGGCTATGGCAACGGCGGCTAATACACCTACTTTGGTTTCGTTTTTGATTTTCATTTATGTTTGTAGCGATGTTTAATGGTAAAGAATATGGGGTAACGTAATTTTTTTGAACTGCTTTGTAAATTTATTACGTGTTAATTTTCTACTTCTTTTTTATATTGTTTTACGGCATTTATTATTGCCATTACTATTTCTTCTTGCCCTTCGTCAGAATTAATGTATTTCTCTTCTTCTTTGTTAGATATAAAGCCTATTTCTGTAAGTACCGATGGCATAGCTGCACGTTGTAATATTAACAATCCTTGCTCTTTAACACCTCTGTTTACTCTTTTGTTTACTTCTGTATAATTTTTTTGAATGTAACTAGCCAAAGCTAAGCTTTTTGAGCGGTAAAGAGATTTGTATAGCGATAATAAAATAGCTTCTTCTGGATCTGTGGGATCGTTTTGCTTTTTATAGCTCTTGTCTTTAATAATTTCCTCATTTTCTTTTAAACCAGCATCCATTTCGTTAATACGACGATAAGCACCTACAAAAGTCTCTGTTCCGCGTACGTGGCTGTTTCCTGGTGGCATTGAGTTACAGTGTATCGAAATAAAAAGATCGGCTTTTGCGTCATTAGCAATTTCAGCTCTGCGGTACCAATCTACATCAACATCAGTTTTACGGGTTTGGATAATCTTGATACCTGGCAGTTCGTCTTGTAGTTTGTTGCCCAACTTTAAAGCTACCTTTAAGGCTACATCTTTTTCCCAAGAGTAAGCTCCTTTGGCACCAGGCTTTACACCACCATGCCCAGCGTCAACTACTATAGTTTTAATTTTATAACCTTGCGCATTTGCGTTTAAAGAAAATAGTATCGTAGATAAAAAAATAAGGTATATAAAAGTGTTTTTTAATCGCATTGAAGTGTGTTTTCGACAAAAATACAAAATATTTAAAGTTCTATACTCATTTTATACGCCTGAATAGCTTTTAATAAACAATTGGTTATTTCAATTTGGCCTGCTTCCGAGTTCATATAGTCTTCTTCTCCTGGGTTAGAAATGAAACCAATTTCGGTTAGTACTGCGGGCATACCCGCCCTGGCCAATACGGCTAAACTTTTTTCTTGCACACCTCTATTAATTCTGCCAACGGCAACATACTGATCTTGTATGTATTTCGCGAATTTCAAGCTTTGCGTTCTAAAACTGTTTTTCATTAGGGATAAAATGATGGCGCTTTCTGGGTCGTTATCGTCAAATCCTTCGTAGTTTTCTTTGTAGTTCTCTTCTAAAAATATGGATGCATTTTCTCTTTTAATTGCTTCATCTTGCTCATCTAACCTGCCGCTACCAGAAACAAAGGTTTCTGTACCTTTGGTAGAGGTGCTTTTGGTTCTCCGTGTTTTATAAATTGGAACTCTTTTGCCTTTCTTGTTTCTGGTATAGCCGCTAATGTAACGCTGCGTATACACCGGCATATCGTTGCAGTGTATAGAAATAAATAAATCAGCTCCCACTTGGTTGGCAAGTCCAATTCTTTCATATAGAGGAATAAATACATCTTCGGTACGGGTATAAACTACCTTTACGTCCTTCATATTTTCTTCAATTAACTTACCTAAACGCAATGCAGTTTTTAGCGCTACGTCTTTTTCTGTAGAGTAGTGGCCTCTAGTAGTACCATCTTTGCCGCCATGGCCAGCATCCAATACAATTGTTTTTATTTTGTATTCTTGTGCAACTGCTTGATTTTCAACGGTAAAGAATGATATTAGACAAATTAATAAGATCAATATTCGTTTTGCTCTAGTCAATGGTATATTTTTCATTAATTTTGAACGTTTTGTGGTAAACATTATTGCAAAATAAACATTCACACACAAATTTGAAACTTTTACAGACACTCATTTTTTCAACGTTTTTAGTGTTGTTAGCCTTATCGGCTGATAATAAAGTTTTTGCATCTGCGAATGCTAGCTTTTTTCAAACGCTGCCTCAGCAAACAGATAGTGCTAAAAGAGATACTACCAAAAAAGTAATGAAAAAAAGTAGCCTAGATTCTAAGCTAGAATACTATGCTAAAGATTCGGTGGTGTTAGACCGCAAAAACGAAGTGCAATATCTATATGGTGGGGCGAGGGTTAAATATGAAGGCTTAGAGCTTGATGCTGAATACATTACTTTCGATAACAAGAACAAAACGATATTTGCTAGTGGTACTAAAGACGAAAAAGGTAAATATTACGGCAGACCAATCTTTAAAACCGAGGGACAGGGATCATCGATGGCCGATTCGTTAAGGTATAATACCGAAACGGGAAAAGGTTTAGTTAGTGGCGTTTTTACCGAACAAGAAGGCGGTTTCTTCTCTGGCGGTAAAACCAAAATGCAACCAGATAACGAATTTCACGTTCACGGTACCACTTTTAGTACCTGTAATTTGCCACATCCACATTTTGGGATACAAATTTCTAAGGGTATTGCAACAGAAAACCATATCATTGCCGGACCAGTGTTTATGAAATTTGAGGACATTCCTATGCCGCTAGGCTTACCGTTCTTGTTTTTTCCAAAACCTAATAAAAAAGCTTCGGGTTTTATTTTGCCTACACCGCAAGAAGACGCTACTAAAGGCTTTGCTTTAATGGGCGGTGGTTATTATATGGCTTTTAATGATTACTTAGATGCTCGCTTAATTAGTAATATTTATACCAATGGCTCCTACGATCTAAACTTGGTTTCTAACTACACTAAAAGATATAAATATAATGGTAATTTAAATTTTACCTATTCTAGCACACGTAATGGTTTAGAGGGTACACCAGAATACGAACCGCAAAAAACATTTATGTTAGGTTGGTCGCACAGTCAAGGGGCAAATGCCAGACCGGGTACAACTTTTAGTGCATCGGTAAACGCGGGTACAAGTTCGCATAACCAAATAACCGCAGGTAACGGTACTTACGATCCAACTAGAATATTGCAAAATACCATGAGTTCTAGTATTGCTTACGGCAAGGTGTTTGGCGATGGGCTGTTCAACTTTACTTCGGCCTTAACGCACTCGCAAGAAACACAAAACAAAACCATCAGTTTAACCTTGCCAGATGTAGCTTTAAATATGTCTACCATTAGTCCGTTCGATTCTAAGAAACGAGTGGGCGAAGCAAAATGGTACCAGAAATTAACTGTTGGTTATAGTATGAATGCTTATAACCGCGTAAATACTACCGAAGATGTGCTTTTCTCAAAAAGTGGGTTAAACGCATTTACCAATAGTTTTGATCATAACGTTCCTATCAGTTTACCTTTTACCTTATTTAGGTACCTAAATTTCTCTTCTAGCGTAAATTATAGCGAAAAATGGGACTTTAAAACGGTTAGGAATAGATACATTAGAAGCGCTATGGGAACTGGCTACGAGATAAGGCAAGATACCGTAAATGGTTTTAAACGTGGTGGGCAATATAGCTTAAGTACTTCAATGTCTACCAAAATTTATGGTATTAAACAGTTTAAAGGCAATGGAAGCATCAGGGCCATGCGCCATGTAATGACCCCAAGCTTGAGTTTTAGCTACCGACCAGATTTTGCCAAAGAAAGCTATGGCTATTATTTGCCAGCACAATACTATACCGACGATTTGAGGCCTGGAATGAGCCAGCCAACGGGCGAGTTTGTGACCGATCAGTTTGGCAAGCCAGTACTATATTCTGTGTTTATGAACGGCGGCCCATCGCAAGGCAGAAGCGGAAGTATTGGCTTTTCTATGGATAACAACGTAGAACTAAAAGTTAGAGACAAGAAAGATACCACTGGAACAGGCGAAAGAAAGTTAGCGATTTTGCAAGGCTTAACCTTTAATACCAATTACGATTTATTTAGGTTGAATAAAAAACTTTCTCCAATTAACTTCAGCGGTCGTTCGCAGTTTACCGAGAAATTAGGTATCAACTTTAATGGTGTATTTAGTCCATATTCTGTGGGATTGGTAGATTATACCACAGGCTCTGGAGCAAATCAAGTAACTACCTCGTCTTACCAAGAACTGGATAGGTACGTTTGGAAAGACGGAAAACTACCAAGGTTAACCAATTTTGGGTTCTCTTTCGATTATAGCTTAAATCCCGAAGCTTTTAAAAAACGGAACGAAAATATTGATAACCTAAATAACCAAAATGCTCCAGCAACTAGAACGCAAGAGCAGATAGACCAATTAAATGCCATAAGTAGAGATCCAAATGCTTTCGTAGATTTTAATATTCCTTGGAATTTCTCTTTCAATTATAGATTTGATTATTCTAATCCTTTAGGAAGGCCCGAAACTAGAAATGTTACCAATACGCTAAATTTTAGCGGAGATTTTAACCTTACCTCTAAGTGGAAAATTCAATATACCTCTGGCTACGATTTTAAAGCTAAAAATTTATCGCAAACCAATTTTGCAATTTATAGAGACCTACACTGTTGGGATTTGAGCGCAACTTGGGTGCCTTTTGGTGCTTATCAAAGTTATTCGATAGATATTAGAGTAAAAGCATCGGTTTTACAAGATTTAAAATTGAGCAAGCGTAAAGGTTTTTATACGAGGTATTAACGTTGTTGTACAGTTTAAATGTGATGAGGTTTAAAAGTTAGAACGTTTAGCTGTTAGATCATTTTCTCATTTAATCATTCAAAATTCAGTCATTTAAAATATGTTAGCAGAAATTATAACCATTGGTGATGAAATTCTAATAGGCCAAATTGTAGATACCAACTCCGCCTGGATGGGAGTAGAGCTGAATAAAATTGGCGTTAAGGTTAAACAAATTACCTCTATTTCTGATGATGCCCAACACATTGTTTGTGCGCTGAACGAAGCGCAGCAACGTGCAGATATCATTTTAATTACCGGCGGTTTAGGTCCAACAAAAGATGATATTACCAAGCATACTTTAGCGAAGTATTTTAATATGCCTTTAAGGCTAGACGAACCCACCTTAGCGCATGTAAAATCATTTTTCGAAAAGCTTAACCGGCCAATGATTGATGTAAACATTAAACAAGCCGAAGTGCCCGATGGTTGCACGGTGATCATGAATAAAAATGGTACAGCACCCTGTATGTGGTTTGAGCACAATGGTAAAATTATTGTTTCTATGCCTGGCGTACCGTTTGAGATGAAGTACTTGATGACGGAAGAAATTATTCCTCGTATTTGCCAGCGTTTCGAAATGCCTTTTATCGTTCATCAAAGTATACTAACCGCTGGTTTAGGTGAATCTTTTTTGGCAGCACAAATTGCTGATATAGAAGAAGCGCTACCATCGTACATTAAATTGGCTTATTTGCCAAAATTAGGACAGGTAAGATTAAGATTAAGTGCTACTGGAAATGATGAGGTGGCATTGTTAGCCGAAGTAGCTTTGTTTACGCAAAAAATTGTAGGTCGCATAGAGAAATATGTAGTGCTTACCGAAGACGTACCTTTCGAAAAAGCCATTCTTAATTTAATGGAGAAACATCATTTAACACTTTCATTGGCAGAAAGCTGTACAGGAGGATATCTTTCACATTTATTTACACAGCATTCTGGTTCTTCTAAAGTTTTTCAAGGTGGTGCTGTTACGTATTCTAATGCCTTAAAACAATCTGTATTGGGAGTGCAACAAGATACACTACTGAAGTTTGGAGCGGTAAGCGAACAAACAGCGATAGAAATGGCAAATGGAGCGGTTGCCAATTTTAAAACCGACTATGCCGTTGCTATTACCGGTATAGCAGGCCCAGATGGAGGTACAGAAGATAAACCTGTTGGCACAGTTTGGATAGCTATTGCTGATGGTACTAGTGTGAAGGCTAAAATGTACAAATTTGCTAATCAGAGGTTACAAAATATAGAGCGTTCGGCAATGGCGGCAATGATGATGCTATTTATTCAGTTAAAGCAAGATTTAGAGGTTGGTTAATCGTTTAAATTGTGTAATTGTTTAACTGCGAAAGCTGAAAAACAAGAATTGAATACTGCGAACTGCTTTTAATAACACATTAAAAAACGTATTTTTGCCCACATAACCAAATTTACATTAATTAATAGATATATGGCTCAATACGAATTGTTATTGCCTAAAATGGGGGAGAGTGTTGCCGAAGCGACCATTATTAAATGGACTAAACAGCCTGGAGACCAGATTAATTTGGATGATACTATTTTAGAGATCGCTACCGATAAGGTAGACTCGGAAGTGCCGTCTCCAGTAGAAGGTAAATTGGTAAAGCAATTGTTCGCAGCTGATGATGTAGTACAAGTAGGTGCCGTTATTGCAATTATTGAAATTGAGGGAGGCGTTGAAGTAGAAATGCAAGCATCGGTTCCTGAGCAGTTAGAAGAGGCGAAATCTGAGCCAGTTGCTGAAACTATTCCAGGGATTGCCCAGTTACCAACAGCAGATAAAGCGCCACAAACACCTGTAGATTTTAAATCTTCGGATAGGTTTTATTCGCCTTTGGTGAAAAATATTGCCAAAGAAGAAGGTGTATCTATTGAAGAGTTGGACAGCATTAAAGGCTCTGGGGCAGATGGACGTTTAACCAAAGAAGATTTACTGAATCATATACAAGCTAAAAAGGGAGGCTCTACTTCTAGAATTGGCGATACCTTAGCGCAGGCAAAGTCTGTTGTAGATACACCAGTACAAGAAAAGACGCCTCAGTCGGCACCAGTTGCAACTAGCGTAAGTGGAGGCGATGAAATTATTGAAATGGACAGAATGCGTAAGCTAATTGCCGACCACATGGTAATGAGCAAGCATACTTCGCCACACGTAACTTCGTTTGTAGAAGCTGATGTAACCAATTTGGTGCTATGGCGTAACAAAGTGAAAAATACTTTCGAAAAACGCGAAAACGAAAAGATCACCTTTACACCAATTTTTGTGGAAGCGGTTGCTAAAGCGATCAAAGATTTTCCAATGATTAACGTTGCTGTAAATGGCACCCAAATCATTAAGAAGAAAGATATTAATATTGGGATGGCGGCGGCTTTACCATCTGGTAACTTAATTGTACCGGTAATAAAAAATGCCGATCAACTGAATTTGGTGGGCTTAACTAAAGCTGTTAACGACTTGGCCAATAGAGCACGTGTTTCTAAATTAAAGCCCGATGAAACCCAAAACGGTACGTTTACCTTAACCAACGTAGGCTCATTTGGCAATGTGATGGGTACCCCAATTATTAACCAGCCACAAGTAGCAATTTTAGCAGTTGGTGCCATTAAAAAGAAACCAGCGGTTTTAGAAACCGAACACGGCGATGTAATTGCCATTAGGCACATGATGTTCCTTTCGCTTTCTTATGACCATAGAGTGGTTGATGGTTCGTTAGGAGGCTCTTTTGTTCGTAGAGTTGCAGATTACTTAGAAAATTGGGACATCAACAGAGAAATTTCTTAAGACTTCTCTTAGGGTAATATGAATTGAATTTTAAGCTTCGCAGGATTTACTTGCGGAGCTTTTTTTGTTTAATGCGCAGAAGGGTATTGCGCACCATCATCTAGATCCTAGCGTAGCGAAGTAGAGAGATATTTTGGGTTGAAAAGTTGCTTGAGACGAAGTTAAGCACCTGTAAGTAATGTTGAAATAGGTATTGGCTACGCTATGGTAGAAATAAGGCTTGACCAAATGGTTGTTTTATAGCAATAACTTAGGTTAAATAGACTGGATAGTAGCGGAAACCCCACAGCCAAGTACAACGCAGGCGAGGAGTTGTAGCGAATAGCCAGACTTTCGGATAATAGCTGTAGTGTTATGGCTCTTCAAAAAGCTAATGATGCTAAAATCTTATCTTGATAGGGCAATATTGAACAACTATTAGTGCTTGGTCTATAGCTATATTTGTTACTAACCAATGTAAATTGTATGAAACATAATTTTGCTTCGAGGCGGCTGATTAAAGCGCTGGTAATGTTAATTTTTGCAACAGGGCCGTTGTTTGCCCAAGTGAAATTTCCGGGAATAGTTGTGGCGCAAAGCAAAGATCCCTTTAAAGATAAAATCTACTCGCCCAGTATTGCAATTTTACCTGATGGTAGCTATGTTGCTTCGCAAGATATGCCCAAGGGAATTGGTATTCATAAAAGCACAGATAAGGGATTGACTTGGCAATTTGTAACAAAAATTGATATTGGCCATTGGGGCGGGCTTTTTGTGCATAATGGCGCTTTATATGTGATGGGAACCAGCAAATCGTTTGGCGATGTGATTATTCATAAATCTACAGATGGCGGTAAAACCTGGACCGAAAGCCTGGATGAGCACTCTGGCGTTTTATTTAAAGGAAATTACCATACTGCTCCTGTGCCAGTAGTGGTGCATAATGGTCGCATTTGGCGTGCTTACGAAGAAACACTTGGCGACGAAAAAAGTCGTGATTTTCATGCATTGGTAATTTCTGCACCTGTAGGTGCCGATTTGTTGAAAGCTACGAGCTGGACAAGATCTAACTCAATAAGGTTTGATGAAAATTGGATTAACGCAAAAAGAGCAAATTGGCTGGAAGGTAATTTGGTAGTTGCGCCCAACGGAAAATTGGTAGATTTTATGCGTTTGGAAACTTGGTTAGGTAAAGGTCAAAAATACGAACTAGAAGGTTCGGCAGCAGGAAAGCCTCGTCACGAAGTTGCAGCTGTAATTTCTGTTTCTGATGATGGGAAGAAGGTTTCTTTTGAAAACAAACCGTCAGAATATGTACTGTTTCCAGGGGCAGAAACCAAGTTTACTATCCGTTACGATTCTTTATCGAAAAGTTATTGGACTGCGGTAAACAAGATCACAAATTTTGATAAAACCTCTACCGAATCGTTTAATGGTAATTGGCATCAACGTAATTTATTGGCACTGTATTCGTCAAAAGATTTAAAAAACTGGGAAGAGAAATATCACATTGTGAAATGGAATACGGGTACGCCATTAAACACTTGGGATGTGTTTGGTTTTCAGTATGCCGATTGGCAATTTGAAGGCGATGATATTATTTTGGTAAGTAGGACATCTTGGTATGGTGCTCGGTATCACGATGCTAATATGATGACTTTCCATCGTATCAAGAACTTTAGGAACGCAAAACTTTCTGATTCTCCTGTAGATTTATATCCCTTAACCATTACTAAAGATGTTTTAACATTTGATTTGAAAAAAAGCCCCATTACCGATACGAAAATTGAACCTAGTTTTATAGAAACAGGCATAGGCGCTGCTGCTTTAAGACCTGGCAAAGGCCTACAGCTCGAAAACCGAGGTGAAGGCAAGGTATTGTTAAAGGCGTTAAGGCCAACTAAGGTAAAAACGAGTGCAATAGAGCGAGAACAGTTTATAGAAGTTGAACTTTTGCCAGCTGAGGGCTATAAATTAAATATCGGCAGCATTGATTTGAAACTAGCTAAGAACTTAGACGAAACGGTAAAAACTAAGTGGCATTATAGTATAAATGGAGGCAAAACGTTTAACGAAATTACTAATTACGATTTTCCATTATTGCCAGTAAATGAAAAAGGTACTCCACAGTCTACAATCTATTTGTCGGGCTATAAAAATTTGCAAAACATAAAAGCCAACCAAAAATTAATTTTAAGAATGTACTTTTTTGGCTATAACGATAAAGAGTTGCAGTTTTCGCTTAATGATTATTTGAAGATTGGCGGAACGGTAACGAGATAGGTTTTAGCCAAAGCTGCACGGGTTAATAAATTAGTATGAGTTTAATAGCTTAAAGTAATGATGAAAGTTTTTGAAATGATGCTAACATATCGCTTAATATAGAATAAGAAAACATCTGTGTATCTGTAGCCAAGCTTAAAAAAAGTAAATGCCCAGATATCCATCCGGGCATTTTACCATCAAAACAAAACAATATAAAAATTTAATTTACTAATTCTCCTTCTTCGGCTATGGCCTTAATATCTTGTTCGCTATAGCTAATTTTCCCCGTTTGGGCAATAAAAACATCTTTATTTACCAAGATATCTTTGTGCTCCAAAAGGTTTTTTAAGCTTACGCTTCCAATTACGTATTTGTAATCGTTACGTGAAAAACGCTCCGAAATATTTTCGATTTGTAGTTTCTCTACCGTGTATTCGTGTTGGTAACGTAGGTAAACCTCTAAACTCACTTTATCGGTATGTATTAAACCATTTTGCTGCTTGTATTTTTTGTATTCGTAACGATAGTCGTAGCGCAATGCTGCAATGTCCGAAAGTACGGCGGCGCCAGTAGGGTGGCCACCAGCACCTTTTCCAAAGAAGAATTGCTTGTCGGCAAAGGCAGCTTGTACGGTTACCCCATTGTATTCGTTTTCTACGTTGTAAAGAAAATCATCGGCTTTTACAAACTTTGGTAGTACAAAAGTGATGACCTGTTTGGTGCTGATTTTTCTGGTAGTTGGTACTAATTTGATTTTATAATTTTTCTCTTTTGCATATTGAATATCTGCATCGCTTAGGTTTTGTATACCGATGTTCAAAATATGATCAGGGTTTAGGAACAGACCGTAAGCATGTGCCGTAGCAATGGTCAATTTGAATTTAGGGTCGTAGCCGCCTACATCTAAAATTGGGTTGGTTTCTGCAAAGCCTAAATCTTGTGCTTCTTTTAAGGCAGATTCGTAACTGGCGCCTTCGTTAAATATTTTAGAAAGAATGTAGTTGGAAGAACCGTTAAAAATACCGCTAATGCCATGCAATAATTCGTTGTCGTAGTATTCTTCTAAGTTTCTGATGATAGGAATACTGCCGCAAACTGCACCTTCGTACAGCAGCGAGGTGCCGTGTTGTTCTTGTAAATGTACGAGCTCTTCTAAGTGTGTAGCAATCATTTTTTTATTGGCTGATACTACGTTTTTTCCATTGCTCAATGCTTTTTTGGTGATTGTATAAGCCGCATCGGCATCGTCAATAAGCTCTACTATGGTATTTATTTCTGGGTTGTTTAAAATCTCATCGTGTGAAGTGGTAAAAAGATGTGCATCTAAAGTTCTTCTCTTTTCTGGGTTTTTAATCGCTATTTTAACGATTTCTAAGTTTAGGTTTTGTCCTTTGATGATATCATGAAGACCTTGGCCAACTACTCCAAATCCAAATAATCCTATTTTAAGTTTCTTGCTCATGTTTTATTTAGTATTGCGATAAGCGTATTGCGTATTGAGTTTTGCGAATTGCGGTATACCTCTAACGCATAACGTTTTTTGCTATTTTTTTACTTTTAACTTTCTACTTTTAACTTTAAGCAGTATGTTGCAGTTTAATTATTTTTTTGTTTCTACTTTCTTTTAAGAAATTACCAATAATGTTCGTTAACTTATCGGTTTCTATTAAAAATCCGTCGTGGCCGTAAGCGCATTTAATGCTGGCAAATTGTGCATCTTCAATATGTTTTGCTAAAAATTGTTGCTCGCTAATAGGGAAGAGTACATCATTCTCAATGCCTATAACAAGCGTGTTTGCTTTTACTAACTTTAAAGCTTCAGCTATGCTTTTTCTGCCTCTGCCCACGTTATGGCTATCCATTGCTTTGCTTAAATACCAATAACTGTAGGCATTAAAGCGTTTACACAATTTTTCGCCTTGGTAGTTTTGGTAAGACGAGGCTCTGAAATCGGTCACTTTATCGTTTACACTTTCCAATTGCGTTTCATTGTAAGCTTCGTAAGTTCGGTACGAAAGCAAAGCGATGCTTCTTGCAGTTTTCAGTCCCTTTAAGCCACCATCAGGTTTGTTGGCGAAGAAAGTTCTATCTGTAGCTATAGCTAAACGCTGACTTTCATTAAAGGCAATTCCCCATGGTGAGTGTGCTGCATTAGTTGCTACTAAAATCAAGTTTTCGATTTCGGTTTTGCCCGTAATAGACCATTCCAAGGCTTGTTGTCCACCTAATGAGCCACCAATTAGCGTTTTAACTGTTTTAATACCCAAATAATCTGCTAGTATTTGATGTAAGGAAGCCAAATCTCTAATGGTAAACTCAGGGAAAGCTAGGTAATAGGGTTGGCCAGTTACCGGGTTTACACTTAAAGGACTGGTAGTGCCATAATTGGATCCCAAAACATTTGCGCATACAATAAAGTGTTCCTCTGGATTGAACAAATTTTTAGTGCCAAATAAGCCTTTCCACCAATCTAATACATCGGCATTGGCTGTTAAGGCATGGCAAGCCCAAATCACATTATCTTTCGCAGCATTTAATTTGCCATAAGTTTGATACGCAATTTCCAGATTGCGGAGTTTTTTGCCGCTTTCTAGCTTAAATATTTTAGGGTATTTATAGGTGTTAGACATGTTTAAAAACTGGTTCCGATAGCTATCGGGATTGTAAGGTTGCTGACTGAAAACTATTAACTGATCACTGAGAATGCTTGTTCGAAATCTGCTTTGATATCGTCGATATGTTCAATGCCAACCGATACTCTGAGTAGGTTTGGCGTAACGCCAGCAGCTAATTGTTCTGCTTCAGATAATTGCTGATGTGTAGTTGCCGCAGGCTGAATAATTAGCGTTTTGGCATCACCAACGTTAGCCAAGTGACTTACCAACTTTAAGTTGTCAACCAGTTTAACCGCATTTTCTTTACTGCCTTTTAATTCAAAACTTAGTACCGCACCAAATCCATTTGATAAGTATTTCTTCGCATTAGCGTGATAAGGGCTGCTTTCTAAGCCGGGGTAGTTTACTTTGGCAACTGCCGGATGGTTTTCTAGCCATTTTGCTAATGCCAGTGCATTTTCTACGTGGCGCTGCACTCGTAACGAAAGTGTTTCTAATCCTTGCAATAACAAAAATGAATTGAATGGCGATTGCGAAGCACCAAAATCTCTTAAACCTTCTACACGAGCTCTAATGATGAACTGGATATTTCCAAAAGGACCATTTTGACTAAACACATCATTAAAAACTAATCCATGGTAACCCTCAGCAGGTTCTGTAAAAGCAGCGAATTTGCCATTGCCCCAGTTGTAATTGCCACCATCAACAATTACTCCACCAATGCTGGTTCCGTGACCTCCAATCCATTTGGTGGCAGATTGTACCACTACATTGGCACCATGTTCTATCGGACGGAATAAATAACCAGCTGCGCCAAATGTATTGTCTACAATTAAAGGCAAATCGTGTTTTTTCGCTATGGCGGCAATTTGCTCAAAATCGATGATGCTGAAAGATGGGTTGCCGATGGTTTCTAAATAAATAGCTTTGGTATTTTCATCTATCTTCGCTTCAAAATCAGACGGGTTATCGCCGTCGGCAAATTTTACACCGATGCCCAAACGTTTAAAAGCAACTTTGAATTGGTTGTAAGAACCGCCGTATAAATGACTAGATGATACAAAATTATCGCCTGCTTGTAAGATATTATTTAAAGCAATAAACTGTGCCGCTTGTCCAGAAGCAACTGCCAAAGCTGCTACACCGCCTTCTAAAGCTGCAATTCGCTTTTCGAAAACATCAGTAGTGGGATTCATGATACGGGTATAGATGTTTCCAAATTCTTTCAGAGCGAATAGGTTAGCACCATGTTCAGAATTTTTAAAACCGTAAGATGTTGTTTGGTAGATAGGAACTGCTCTTGAACCAGTTGTTGGGTCTACTTCTTGTCCTGCGTGTATTTGTAGTGTTTCGAATTTATGTTGTGACATGATTTTTAAGTTGAAATGGTGTAACGTTGAAATGTTTGTTTGTTGACCAATTAAGGTGCGTTATTGGCGTATCCCGTTTTAGCAGGACCTTCCGAGTTCATTTGAATAAATGTAAAATGGAAGATTTTTGAGTTTAGTACATGCGAATGCACATACACATCATCAATTGCATGCTACAGCAATTGCCAATAAATGGAGTATAAATAAAATTTTTGCCGACCTGCTCGGGAAACGAGTTTCTTGAAATAGAATTAATTAGTTTCATCTTATTAATTTATATTTCCAAAATGCACCATGCAATTTGGTCAGGAATTGGCACCTTCTCTTTTTGAGGGTTGCCAGTGGGTCTATGAGCCTGTCTCTCGCCACTTCTTTATAAATCAACAACCGTTAGGTAATTGACTTTTACTTGGTGTTCCAAATAATGTTTCAAATATAGGGCGTTTTTTATTTTAATACAAAATAAAATTCTGAAAAATAATTAAATATTTGATTTTCAGTTGTTTTTTGTTTGTATAGCCACAGATATACAGATTGATTTTAATTTTAATATGGCTTATTAAATATCTGTGGGATTTGTGGCAAAAAAGATATTTGAATGATATATCAGCGTATTCTTGAATGAATAAAATACTAACTTTGTAGACTTACTATATATTTTTTTAGATTTTGAATACAGCATTCCTAAATAGCATTATCCAACGCCAAAATCAACAACAGGTTGTGCCTTCTAATCAAACGATTGCAAACTGGGCGCAATCTTTATTGAACCTTATTTTCCCGGAAAGAGGAGCGTCTACCAATTATAATCAAGAAGTATTGAAGGGTGTTTTCTTTGAATTGAAGGAAGAATTACAACAGATACTGAAATCTACAAAGTCACCAAACAAAGCACTAAATAAAGATATTGCAGATGCTTTTTTTGATAGATTGCCCGATGTGTACCGCAAGTTAAATACAGATTTGGTTGCGCTGGTTCAGGGAGATCCTGCAGCACAAAGTGAATTTGAAATTATCAGGTGCTATCCTGGTTTTTTTGCTGTGGCCATGTATCGCTTTGCGCATGAGCTACATTTGTTAGAGGTGCCGCACATTCCGCGTATCATTACCGAACATGCACACACGGTAACTGGAATAGACATTCATCCGGCAGCAGAAATTGGAGAATATTTATATATTGACCACGGGACGGGATTGGTAATTGGAGAAACTACGGTAATTGGTAACCATGTGAAATTGTATCAAGGTGTTACTTTGGGCGCATTAAGTGTAGATAAAGGACAGCGAAATATCAAAAGACATCCCACTATTGGTAATCATGTAATTATTTACTCTGGTGCAACCATTTTGGGTGGAGAAACTTTTATTGGAAACCATAGTGTAATTGGAGGTAATGTTTGGCTAACTAAGAGCATTCCCGAAGGATCTACGGTTTACCATCAGGCCGAAATTAAAATTAAGGAGAAAAATAGTTGATGGTTAATAGTCAATAGTTAGACTGTAATAAATTATACTGTGAAATCTTTAAATCTGTGAAATTATAAAAAGACATGAAAACCATTATAGATTGCATTGGCAATACGCCATTGGCAGAAATCAGATATTTGAATACCAATCCTAACGTTAAAATTTATGCCAAGCTAGAAGGTAATAATCCGGGTGGAAGCGTGAAAGACAGGGCGGCTTTAAACATGATCCGCAGTGCTATGGAGCGTGGAGAAGTAGACAAAAACACCAAGCTTATTGAGGCTACAAGTGGAAATACTGGCATTGCCTTAGCGATGATTGCTTCGATTTATGGAATTGAAATTGAGTTGGTAATGCCATCGAGTTCTACAAGAGAACGCACTTTAACAATGGAAGCCTTTGGCGCTAAAGTTACCTTACTAGATTCTATTGAAGTTTGTAGAGATTATGCAGAAGAAAAGGGAACGCAACCTGGTTATTTTCTGCTAAACCAATTTGCCAATCCTGATAATTATTTAGCCCATTACCATACTACTGGCCCAGAAATTTGGAATGATACCAACGGGAAAATCACACACTTTGTAAGTAGCATGGGCACTACAGGTAGCATTATGGGGAATTCTAGATATTTGAAAGAGATGAATCCAGATGTTCAAATTGTGGGTTGCCAACCAACAGAAGAGTCTTCTATTCCAGGTATTCGCCGCTGGCCTGTAGAATATTTGCCAAAAATTTACGAACCTGAGAGAGTAGACAGAATTATGGATGTGTCTCAACACGATGCAACTTTAGCAGCTAGAGCATTGGCAAAAAAAGAGGGGATATTTGCAGGGATGAGTAGCGGTGGAGCTTTACATTGCGCTTTGCAGTTAGCCGAAGAACTGGAGAGCGGATTAATTGTGTTTATTACTTGTGATAGGGGAGATCGGTACCTGAGTAGCGATTTGTTTGGGTAAACTTCAAGCCGTCGTTCAATTGGAATTATTTTGGAATTGAAAGGGACTAAAAAACTTACCGTCATTCCCGCGTAGGCGGGAATCTTAAAGTGAGCGCATTCCCATCCCCAATCGAGTTGGGCATGACGATTAGCTTAACACTACTTTTAATTTTCTGCTTTTAATTTATCCCAATGCTTGCTCTAAATCTGTAATTAAATCATCAATATGTTCTAAACCCACAGAAATACGAATTAAGTTTTGTGGGGTTTTGGTAGTCGGTCCTTCTACAGAAGCACGGTGTTCAATCAAACTTTCTACACCGCCCAAGCTCGTGGCTTGACTAAAAACTTTCACACTGTTCACTACTTTTCTAGCAAATTCGGCATCCCCTTTGGTTAAAATAGAAAGCATGCCACCAAAACCACGCATTTGTTTTTTCACAATTTCATGTTGCGGATGCGAAGGCAAGCCAGGATAATAAACAGCTTCTACTTTAGAATGGCCAACTAAATAATTTGCCAGTTTCTCCGCATTTTCGCAATGCCCTTTTATGCGGTAAGCCAAAGTTTTAATACTTCTTAGCAATAAAAAACAATCAAAAGGAGACGGAACCGCACCACCTGTTTCTTGTATGTTTTTAACCTTGTCAAAAAACTCGTCTTTGGCTGCAAAGGTTAACGATCCACCTAAAACATCGCTATGTCCGCCAATGTATTTGGTGGTAGAATGCATCACAATATCAGCACCTAAAACAATTGGATTTTGTAGAATTGGCGATGCAAAAGTGCTATCCACTGCAAAAATTAGTTGATGCTTTTTCGCAATTTTACCTAATGCTTCAATATCACAAATCTTTAAAAGCGGATTGGATGGCGTTTCTACCCAAAGTAGTACGGTATTAGATTTTACGTAACTTTCAACTTTATCTAATTCGGTTAAATCAACAAAATCAAAAGTTAAGGTATCTGCGAAAATGGTTAGCAGTTGCTTTTTGAAACCCCAATACATATCGTCTGGCGCAATGATATGGCTGCCTGGCTTTAAGGCCTGGAAAATAGCCATACCAGCTGTATTTCCCGACGAAAATGCGCAGGTATCGGCACCACCTTCTAATTCGGTAATTACTTTTTCTAAAGCAGAACGGTTTGGATTGCTTACCCTACTGTACATGTGGCCACCAGGATAGCCACCATCTTCGCCTCTAAAATAAGTTGTAGAAAGATGAATTGGAGAAGTAACATCTCCTGTACTTGCTTTAACTAGGTTAGCCGCGTGAATAGCAGTAGTTTCTGGCTTCATGATAATCGATTTTAAAAGTAATGAAACAAAAGTAGATTAAATAGCTCAAATACTTTATTTTTGGCAAGATTTATGTTAAGAGTTTCACAAAAATTATACACAAAGTAGAGGTTTAACTACAAGTTTAACCTACTTCAATAAAAATCAATAACAGATGAAAAAATTAATTTTAGCTATTGCTTTATTCTCTGCATCATTAATGGTGTTAGAAAGTTGCTCTCCGAAAACTACTACAGGTGCACCTGCAGTTAGAAGAGGTAATATTACAGGTAACTGGATGTTAAATAATATTACTTTCGAAGGTATTCCTGATGTGGCGGTACGATCATTTTTGGGAGAAAGTTCTTACAAGTGTTTTGTTGGCAGTACTTGGAGATTAACCAACAGCGGTAACGGTAGCTACAGCTTACCTTCAAGCGCAAGTTGTTCGGCTAAAACTCAAAATATTTTCTGGTCGGTAAGCACTGCTGATGAAACTTTTCAATTTAAAAAGCTATATGAAGGTGACAAAGCAAAGAACGTAACTGAAGGTTATCGTATGGTACTATCAGGTGCAGATGAAAGCACCATGATGATTAAGTCTCCGATAGAATACGGTGGTAAAACTGCTTATGTAGTAATGAATTTCGTAAAAGCTGTAAATTAATTTTAGCTACTTCTTAATAGAGAGGCTGTCTCAAAAGTAAAATAATGCCGTCATTTCGACGATCAAAGGAGGAGAAATCTCTTTCAGAAGCACTTCTGAAGCAGATCTCTCTCTAACGTTCGAGATGACGAGCAACTTTTGAGACAGCCTCTTTTTTGTTGGCGTATAAATACGTAGTATCACTGGTGTTTGTTCGCAAAAGCTAATTTGACCGAACTTTTCATGGTTTCACTCGTTCAAGTATATATTAACAAATGTATTATGGAAGATAGAGATCCGAAAAAGTTATTTCCAGCACCGCCATTTAATACTCCCGAACAAGATTATCCCGGCACGGAGAAAAAAATGGAGCCTAAAGCCGACCATGGCGAAGACACTTACGTGGGGTATGGACGTTTCATTGATAAAAAAGTAATTATTACTGGAGGAGACTCTGGAATTGGAAAAGCTGTAGCTATTGCATTTGCTAGAGAGGGTGCGGACGTGATGATTAGCTATTTGGCAGATGACGAAGATAAAGATGCACAGGATACAGTAAAGTATATTGAAGCAGCCGGAAGAAAAGCAGTTGTAATGAAGGGGGATATTACCAGCGAAACGCACTGTGAAGCAATAATAGCTAAAGCAGTAGCAGAGTTTGGTCACATAGATGTATTGGTAAACAATGCAGCTTTTCATATCAGTAGAAAGCAAATAACAGATATACCGACAGCAGAGTGGGACCTGACGTTTGATACTAACGTAAATGCCATATTTTACTTGTGTAAGGCCGCTATTCCGCACATGCCTAAGGGAAGCAGCATCATTAATACTACATCCGTGGTGGCCTTTGACCCATCCGAAGATTTGCTGCCTTACTCTGCTACCAAAAGCGCAGTTGTAAATTTAACCGCAAATCTTAGTCAGATTTTATTGAAGCAAGGTAAGGGAATTAGGGTAAACGCGGTCGCCCCAGGCCCTGTATGGACACCACTTATTCCCGCTACCAAATTTAATGTAGAAAATTTCGGTAAAAATACGGCTATGGAACGTCCGGGGCAGCCTGTAGAAATTGCACCTGCCTTTTTGTTTTTAGCTTCTGCAGATGCCAGCTTTATTTCGGGGGCGGTGCTGCCGGTAACAGGAGGGCGGATTACTATCTAGCGATTAACCACACGCATACTCGTAATTTCTGTTAAGGCCAGATACTTGTAGACAGGTAGCTTCATATAAAATGCGAATTAAAAAACACAATTATAATTTAATTGTTTATGCAACTAAATACACAAGCCGCAAAAATAATAAGGGTATTTGTACGGTAACTTTGAGTATAAAATCATCTGTTAATATTAATTAATACTTGGATATTGTATTGATTTAAAAGGTGTTTTGATATTAATTCTTCAATTTTAATTAGCTAGTTATGGGTAATACAAATCAATTTAATGCTGGTAGTAATACAGTAGCCGATAGTAACGCAGATTTTAAATTTAAATTCTTGTCAAACAGCCTGCAGCAGGTTTATACAGCCGAAAAACAATGGGCTGTAGTATTACCTATTTTGCGATTGGCAGTAGGCTGCGAAGATTTAATAGCAACACTAAATAAATTTGAAAAGGAAGGAAAAGCACACATCCAACGCTTGGAGGTTATTTTTAAGACGTTAAGCATACCTCCAAAAGAAGCGCAAAATAAAGATATAGAAGTATTGATCGAAGAATGTTATGATATTATAGACGTTACTCCAATTAATAGTTTTATTAGAGATGCAGGCTTAATTGTAGGTATACAGCAAATACAACAATATCAAATTACAGAATATACTTCTTTACTAGCTCAAGCATTAGCTTGTGATGAACATAAAGCGGTTAATTTGTTAAGGGTAATCGTCCACAATAAACATCAGGAAGAAGAACAATTAGCAATGGCAGGCACTAGTCAAATGCTTGATGAAATATTGGGAGACTGATTTCTAAAACCCATTTCTAGGGCGGCGTAATTTTTTCTTCTATTTTAGAACCTATATCTTGTATTGTTTTGCTATCTAACTTACCCCAAAGTTGTTCCCATTTACCATAGGTTTCGTTTCTTAACTGCGTAATTTCGGTTTCTTTGTCATGGCACGAGTAATAGGGTACACCATCAGTGGTTTCTAGCTGGGTTACCTTAAGGCGTGTTTCTAGCTGATCAATTTCTGCTATGATATAGAAGTTTATCGGTGTTGTCGACATAATTTAATGGGTTTAGTTTTATAACGTATGGGAACGGGTTTAGTTTTAGTTTAGGCTTTGAAAGCTGCTTTGTTTTAAATTTGAGACTCAAAAACAAGAATAAAAAAAATCGACGTCAACTATTTGTTAACGCCGACCTTAGAGTTTGTAAGGCTTAATTTAGGCTACTACGTTCGCTTCAGACATGGCAATTTCTGTTAATTTGCCGTCTGTTTCTTTTTCTTGGTCTAGGGTAATTTGCAGCAGTTCTGCAGCTTCTGTGTGCTCCATTAGCGTAGCATAAGTTACTAAGCAGCCATAGGTTGCAATTTCATAATGTTCTACTTTTTGTGCTGCGGCAATTAATGCGGCATCTAAAGCTTCGTCGCCTTCAAACTCCTCCATAATTTCCTCTGCTTCGTTAAGTAAACCTTCCATCGCTTTGCATTTTTTACCTCTTGCAGCTAGGTCTATATTTTCAAATACTTGTTTTAACCTCTCAATTTGTTCTTCTGTTTCGGTATAATGAGCGGTAAAGGCATCTTTAAGATTTTGCCCCACGGCTTTTTCCGCCATTTTTTTTAATCCTTTCAATAACTGTTTTTCGGCGCCAAGTACATCTCGTAATTCATCAACAAAAAGTTCGTGTAAATGAGCATTAGGCATTTTGCTATTATCGTTTTTAGTTTTCATAATACATTAATTAAATTTTATCATCTATGTTGTCACTTTATATCTGTTATAAGCATGTTTAGGCAATTTTGTTTGTAGGCGCCTTTAAAACGGGTATTTTAGATAGGGCATTAGGTAGTTATACCCAATAGATGAGTTTTAATAATATGGCCTATAAAAATTAGATACTTATCCTTTTAAAGCAAGGAAGAAAAATAAGAGATATTACGGGTGTTACTTAACGAAAACATCCAATCTTTTAAGCTGGCCTAAATGGTGTTGTTGCCTTCTAATAGATGATCCAGAAAATCTTAGACTTTGCTAGTAAGCTGCCTTTATTTGCTAACTGTAAAATTGGAAGATAAATGGTTGACTTAATTATCAGTATTCGACCGCGGCTCTTCCGAATGGATAAACTTATCAACTTTAGCTTTTAGCTCATTGAATTTATTTTCAGTTTCTCTGGATTTTTCCCTTAAAGCTCTCGATTTTTCCAATAAGCTTTTGGTAGCTTGTTGGTTTTTGTTTACTTTTTCTGCCATGTTAACTGTGTTTACCCAAATATAATTATTTAACGTGCGATAAAAACATCTATTGTAAAAACGAGTATTAGTAGAGCGAAATACTTGCTTTTGTATTTTTACGACGTAGCTTATTGACTTAATTTGCCGAAAAGCTTTAAGTAGCTAGTTTTTTAATGTGTTAGTTAATTCAGGTTTACGAGATTGATTTAGATTGGGTAGGTAATTTATAATGTCAAGCGGGGCTTGCTAATAAATAAATCGATTATATTTTTATCAGTTTAATAACATTGTAAATGCCGGCTTAATAATAAGGCCGTTATGTTTGGGACCTTACTTGTTGTGAGTTTGCTTTAGGGTAAGTTTCTAAGTTGTTTTGCTGCTTAAGTAAATTATGGCTAACAGATAAACGTTAAAAGGATACGCTATTTATAACGGAAACTGGATACGAATAAGGGTTTCACTAGAATTTGATATCATGTTGATTTTGCCATTAAGCAACTTAACTTTAGATTCAATTGTTTTTAAGCCAATTCCTTTCTTTCGATCTCTTTTAAGGTCGAAACCTTTGCCGTTGTCTTTTGCCATAATATGGATTTGATTGCTTATAACGGATACATCTATGTGCGCATTTTTTGCATCAGCGTGTTTCATAATATTTAAAGATAATTCTTGCACAATTCTATATACAGCTAATTGCACATATTTATCTAACTGCAGATCTAAATTAGAAAATGTACAATTAAAGTGTGTTTTGCCTTTTAATTGGTTGCAAACATCTTTGATACTTGCTTTTAAACCAAAGTCTTCTAATATCGAAGGCATTAACTCGTGAGAAATTTTCCTGCTTTCTTGAATACACATACTCAATAATTCTTTAGCTCTATTTAGGATATTGATGTTATCTTCAACAGTATTTGAATTGACTAAGTTTAAACGCTCTAAACTTGTTTTTACACCGTACAGTACTTGGCCCAAACCGTTGTGCAAGCTTTCGGCAATGCGTTGCCGTTCTTCTTCTTGAGCGTTTAAGGTGGCTTTTAAAATTTCTTTTTGTTGCTGTTTCTCTAATTCTTGTCTTTCTAGAGTAAGCTGTTTGTTTTTCTCCTCTAATTCCTTTTGCTTGGTAATGTCTTGCGAAATTCCAACAATATGCGTAGAGAAACCATTTTCGTCTCTTACATAGGCAGTACTTTTAGTTTTGATCCAATGGATGTAACCTTTGGCATCTATTAAACGATAGATCAATTCTTTAGTTTCTTTTTTAGGAAGTTTACCTTTGAGCTCATTTAAGTTGTTATAAAAATTTTCTTTATCTTCTGGATGAATAAATTGTTCAAAAAAATCTTTACCCATACTTTTAATTTCAGACTGTGATTTTTGTACCAGTTGCTCAATGCGTTGGTTAGAATAAAATTGCTCTAGACTAAGCAAATTAATGGCGTATAGCATATCGGGAGCAGAGTTGGCAATACCTTGTATCATTGCTGAATTTTCTAATGATAATTGTTCGGCAATTTTCCTTTCGCTGATATCTAGATTGGTTGCGAGCAAGCTATCGCCCATTTTTACAAACATGCAAGAGTACCATTTATCAAAACCTTCATGTGGATAAAAATACTCCGTAGTTTGAGGCAAGCCCGTTTCCATTACTTTTAGCATGATGTCAAACAATCCAACTTTCTTAATTCCGGGAAATTCTTTCGCATAATGTTTGCCAATTAAATCTTCTCGGCCGGTTTCTTTTTCTAATGCTTTGTTAACCAGTGCAATTTGGAAGTCCGTGATTTGTCCATTATCATCTATTATTGGACTTAAAACAGACATTGACATTAACGTACTGTTGTAAATTGTCTCTAGCTCATCTCTGCTATTTTGCAGCTCTTTAGTCCTATTGTCGACATCTTTCTCTAGATTAATCAAATACCTTTCTTCGGCTTCACGAATAACATCATCCATATTTTTTTGGGTGGTAATATCCCAATGGATACCAGTAACTTCAGAAATACCACTATGCGGATGATAGATGCCTTTGCCTCGTTCTTCAATCCATGCAATTTCTCCGTCAATAGGCCTAATGATGCGGTATATGTGGTGAAATTCCTTTTGGTTTTTACTTGCGTTTTCCAAAGTCGCGGTATGCTTTTGCTTGTCATCTGGATGGATCATGTAGAAACCTTCACTTTCGCTATAGCTTTTAGTTTTATTTTTTAAACCAAAAACAATTGGCGATAAAGGAGAAACTGCAACATTGTTATTTTTTTCGAGCCAATGAAAAGTACTCATGTTTGAAGCCGTTAGCGCAACTGCTAGTTGTTTTTGGGACTGATCTAAAGCCTTAGCCATTTTGGTTTGCTCTACATAAGACCAAGTACGTTCTGCGGTTTCTTCTATAAAAGCCAAGTGTTGCTCTGTCCAGTAATACGGAGCGGTGTGCTGTACTAAAAACATGGCTACAGCTACTCCATTTTTAATTAAAGGTACCGCTACCCAGGCGCCAAAGTGTAAATCTTTATAGTGCTTCAAATCTTCGGTCGAAAACCGATCATCATCGTCTACATTAGATACGGTAATGGTTTTGCCCAATTTAATCTGCTCAAAATGCTCGCCAAAATCCGAAAATGGATACAAGCTAGGTTTAAATGCTATGTTCTTATCCTTTTTTTGATATAACCGTTCTATCTGTATATAGTCTATATCGTTGAATTTGATAATTTCACCATAAAAAGCGCTGTCAATATCTAGATATTTCCCTATTACTGTTGCTGCGGCTTCCTGTATGGATAGAGGATCAGAGATAAACCTAACCGCGTCTGTAAGCTTTAATAGGTAATCTTTTCTTTCTTCACTTTTTCTAAGTATATCTTCAGCATTTTTTCGTTGTGTAACATTGTTAAATAGTACCCCCACAATGTTTTCTCCTAATTCAATAATCGGAAAAGCTTCTACTTCGTACCAGCCATTTATTAAGGCTACTGCAGGAAGCTCAAAATGAACAGATTGTTTAGTTTTAACTACTTCTCCATAAATTTCATACCAATGGCTTTCGTGGGCTGGGGCAAGCGCTTTCATTGTTTTTAAATGGTAGTCAATAATGCCAGTTTGTTTCTGAAAAGCAGGGTTGGCTTCCAGAAACCGATAGTCTATGGCATTTCCTTTTTCGTCCCAAATTACTTCTATAATGCAAAAACCTTGGTTAATGGAGTTAAATAGTGATTTATACTTGTTGCTTAGCTGAGCGTTGAATATTTTTTGATTTTGTTTGATCTCGCTAATGTCACGCCCGATAGCAATTACACTTTTCACTTTGCCATTAACAGTAAACTCTGGTGCTATCTTTATGTTGTAGTAAAATTCTTTATCATACCGTTTAAAAGAAATTGTAATGGTTTCAGAAATTCCGGTATTAAAAACATTTAGCGTTTTGTTGATAAGGGAAGTGACGTCTAGTTTCGGCCAAATTTCTTTATGGGTTTTACCTATTGCTTCGGCGAGTGTTAATTTTGCCTTGCGCTCAAAAACAGAATTACCGTAGCTTAAACGTAAATCACTGGTCCATTTGGTAACAATGTCTGGTGTATGTTCTACCAGTGTTTTGTACATGTTTTCGTTATACTTTTCTTTTTCTATACAGGCAAATGTTACCATAATTCCCTGTGCTAAAGGTGTTACAGTCAGCTTAATCCAGCTTTCTGTAAATACGGATAGGTATTCGAAACTAGTTTCTTGTTTAGCTGCTAAAGCGTTATTTATCTCCTTATAATAGGAAGTATTAACTGATTTTGGGAACAGCTCCCATACATTTTTACCGAGCATTGCTTGAATAGGCATTTTAAAGCACGCTAATGCCTTTTCGTTAATGAAAATGAAATTTGCATCGTCGTCGAGTACATAACAAGGTAACGGCAATACGTTTAAAGCAGCCGATGCAGCTTTGAAATTTGGCATAATTATAAGATCTTGTTAAATAAACAACTGCTGCAACATTAAGTTTATTCGGTTTTTAATTACATTTTTAAAAAAAATAAATAAAACAAAAAGCGTTGTTATTTAATTATAGAAAGATAATCTAAATATACACCATGTTAGTGCGTATTTGTACTGGTTTAACCTTAAATAATACTTGTTTTTGTGATGTAAATGCATTTAATGGTTATTGAGCCCATTATCTAATCTGTTTAATAGTTGTTTGTTATATTTTAGGCTCATTGAAAATTAAATAACTCAAAATTGGAGTAAGAATGATAAGGATAATCTTAGCAGAAGATCATAATATTGTTAGAAATGGCATTAAGTTGCTTCTAGAAGCCGATGAACAAATTAAGGTTTTAGGCGAAGCAACTAATGGATTAGAAGTAATGGAGTTGCTTGGGTCGGCAGAAGTGGATCTGATTATTGCAGACATCAATATGCCACAAATGGATGGAATGCAATTGCTTAGAGAGGTAAAAGCAAAGTATCCGAAAACAAAAGTCGTAATGCTCTCAATGCACGATCACGAAAAGTATGTGATGGAAGCATTTAAAAACGGTGGAGATGGCTATCTGCTTAAAAACATTGCTGCAGAAGAACTCATATTCGCCATAAAGTTTATAAATCAAGGATATAGGTATCTCTGTGCAGAATTAACCATGTCTTTGATGGATACGATGTTGCAGAGCAAGCAATATTTAATGACCATGTCTGACAATGAAATTGATTTCTCGTTGCGAGAATTAGAAATTTTACAGCTCATTGCCGAAGGGTTAACCAACTTGGAGATGTCGGAAAAGTTGTTTCTAAGCAAAAGAACCATTGAAGGCCACCGGCAAAGCTTGTTAGATAAAACAGGATCTAAAAACTCGGCTGCGTTGATAAGATATGGCGTATTACATGGTTTAATCCAATAGCTGTCTTCAAAAACTATTTCTTAGTGTAAGCTGTTTTAGAGGTGATTAGTGGCATAAGCCTCCTGTTTACATAAATGCTAAGAAATGAAATCAATTTGGAAAGGTGCCATAGGTTTTGGCCTGGTTAATATTCCGGTAAAACTTTACTCGGCAGTACAAAATAGCAGCCTTGATTTAGATATGTTAGATGGTAAAGATTTGTCGAAAATTAAATACCATCGTATAAACGAGCGCACCGGCAAAGAGGTGCCTTACGAGCGTATTGTGAAAGGTTTTTTATTGAAAGACAATTATGTGGTCTTAGCCGATGAGGATTTTGCAAGTGCTCTTCCGGAGAAGAATAAACTTATTGAGCTAGAAAGTTTTGTAGACCTTGCGGATATTAACCCTATTTATTACGAAACTTCTTATTATACCGAGCCAGAACAGCAAGGTAAAAAAGCATATTCGCTATTGTTAAAGGCATTACAAAAATCAAAAAAAGCAGGCGTAGCTCGATTTGTACTTCGTACTAACGAAAATTTATGTGTAATTCACCCCTTAAACGATGTATTGGTTGTTACCAAAATTAGATTTGAGGAAGAAATAAGAAACTCAAAAGATATCAAAACACCTACAGTTTCAATTAAGCCAAAGGAATTGCAAGTAGGGATGGCACTGATTAAACAATATAGTTCAGATTTTGATATTTCTGCATTTAAAGACGAGTACGCTAAAGAATTGATGAAGACTATTAGGGCGAAGGCCAAGGGCAAAAAAGTGGTGGTTAAGAAAATGCAGCCAGAAAAACAGGTGAGCGATGACCTATACGAACAATTGATGCAGAGCTTAAGTAAGAAAGGAGCGTAACCGATGTCGTTAAGCGAGTACAAAAATAAAAGAGACTTTGAAAAAACTACAGAACCAAAAGATGGCAAAAAAATGGGTAAGCGGTTATCGTTTGTGGTTCAAAGGCATCATGCTTCGCACCTACACTACGATTTTAGGTTAGAAGTAGATGGGGTGCTGAAAAGCTGGGCTGTTCCCAAAGGACCTTCACTAAACCCAAAAGACAAGCGCCTGGCTATGATGGTGGAAGATCATCCGTACGACTATAGGACTTTTGAGGGTATAATACCTAAAGGTAATTACGGCGCAGGTGTGGTTAATATCTTTGATGAAGGTACCTATGAACCGATTAGAGGTCAAAAAAATAGTATGAAAGAAGGCTTGGCTGCCGGAAATTTGAAGTTTGTACTGCACGGTAGAAAACTGAAAGGTGAATTTGCTTTGGTGCGAATGAAGGATAACGAACAAAACGCATGGTTACTCATTAAACATAACGATAAATATGCGGTAAATGTTAAGTATGATGCCGAAGATAAAGTGGCTGCTAAAGTAAAACAACAGGGTAAAGATTTTAAAAAGGCTAAAGCGGAAACGGAAGTAAATACTGCGCAAAAAGATTTTCATAGACCTATGCTAGCCAAGCTAGTGAAGCATGTAACCGAAGAAAAAGACTGGATTTTTGAAGAGAAATTAGATGGCTATCGTGCAATTGCCAAGATAAGCAAAAACAAGATTTCACTTACTTCTAGAAACGGCAAAAGCCTCATCAATGACTACCCAACCTTAATAGATGCATTTAAAAAATTAAATATAGATGCTGTGTTGGATGGAGAAATTGTGGTGAGGGAAAAGGAAAAGACAAATTTCCAGGCATTGCAACAGTATGATGGTTCACAAAACAAAGTATCCTTACGTTATGTAGTTTTCGATGTGTTAGAGATTAAAAAATCTGATGTAAGAATGCTGCCTTTGCAGCAACGCAGAAAATTATTGGAAAAACTTTTGTTTGATAATAAACAGAAAGAAATTGAACTGGTTACAACCGCTAAAACAAGTGGAGCACAATTTTTTAAGCAAGCCAAAGAAAAAAAATGGGAAGGAATTGTTGCTAAAAATATTAATAGTGCCTATGTAAACGGTGCCAGAAATGGTAGTTGGCAAAAAGTTAAAATCCAGCAAACGCAAGAAGCAATTATTGTAGGTTTTACCAAACCTTCTGGTAGTAGAAAATATTTTGGAGCATTAGTTTTGGCTATCAGAAATGAAAAAAGACAACTCGTTTATATCGGTAATTGTGGTACCGGGTTTAGCGATAAGTCTTTGAAAGAAATTTCAGAAATTTTAAAGCCTTTACAAGTAAAAGATAGACCATTTAATGAAAAGGTTGCTCAAGAAAGAAACGTAACTTGGGTAAAACCTAAAGTAGTTTGCGAAGTTATTTTTTCCGAGTGGACTGAGAACCAACATCTGCGTCATCCGGTATTTAAGGGTATTAGAGCAGATAAAGAAATTGCAGATGTGGGGCTTGAAAAGCCAATAATTAATGATACTGTTGCTCACGACGAGCTAACTTTGAAATTTGGCAGAAAAGCGGTAAAACTTACCAATCAAACAAAAATTTATTGGCCACAAGAAAATATTACCAAAGGCGATTTGGTCAATTATTATCGAGAGATAGCTACTTTCCTGTTGCCACATCTTAAAAATAGACCACTCTCGTTAAATCGGCATCCTAACGGAATTACCAAACCTAGTTTCTTTCAAAAGGATCTAAACGTCGATCAAATTCCAAGTTGGATAAAATATGCGTCATTAAAATCAACGCATCTTCACAAAACGATAGACTATTTAATTTGTAATGATGAAGCTACCTTGCTTTGGATGGTAAACTTAGGTTGCATAGAAGTTAATCCTTGGATGAGTACTTACCGTAAGCCAAACCAACCTCTTTTTGCGGTATTAGATCTAGACCCAAACGGAGTAGATTTTAAAGAAGTAATAAAAATAGCCTTAACCACCAAAGAGATATTGGATGAAATGAAATTGACGTCCTTTGTAAAAACATCAGGTTCTAAAGGAATACACATTGTAGTGCCACTGCATGCTTACGATTATGAGATAGCTAAAAACTTTATTCATTATTTAGCTGGCCTAGTTTACGAAAAACACCCCGATGTTACAAGCTTAGAGCGCAGTCCAAGTAAACGTAAAAACAAAATTTATTTAGATTATTTGCAGAACAGAAAGGGGCAAACCATTGTTGCTCCATATTCGGTAAGGCCAAAACCCCTAGCTACTGTTTCTACGCCGCTAAAATGGGAAGAAGTCAATCAAGATTTGCAAATCAGTGATTTTACCATTTTTAACATTAAGCAAAGAGTAAAAAAATTAGGTGATTTGTGGAAAGACATTGGTAAAATAAAAAACCGTTTAAATTTCGATGTAGAAAAAGACTTAGGCAGCTAAGGACATTCACCTATAAGCATTCACTAGCTTTTGATATATCCAGCAACCATTAACTCTAAAAATATGGGTCTATTTTTAAATAGTTTCTAAAGAAATAGCAGTACAATTTAATAAAAAGGTGTGCTTTTACAAAAAACTGTAACCATAAAATCATAAATCCAAACCTGTAAAATTGTAAATCTTTTGTACCTTTGGTTTTTAATGAATTTCCTCTATCCGGGCTTTCTTTTTGCACTATTGGCGGTCTTAGTTCCGGTAGTCATCCATTTATTTAATTTCCGGAAGTTCAAGAGAGTCTATTTTAGTAACGTTTCCTTTCTAAGGGAAGTAAAAGAACAAAATTCATCTAGAGAAAAACTTAAGAATTTATTGGTTTTAGCTGCTCGTATGCTGGCTATTGTTTTCTTGGTTTTAGCTTTTGCCAGACCTTTTATTAACTCCAATGCCGATACAAACAAAATAAATGGAAATATTGTAAGTATCTATTTGGATAATTCTTACAGCATGGATGCGGTAAACAAAGAGGGGAGTTTGCTGGATGAGGCCAAGCGCAGAGCGAAGGAAATTGCAAAGAGTTATCAATTAAATGATCGTTTCCAGTTATTAACTAATGATTTTGAGGGTAAGCATCAGCGATTGCTAAATAAAGAAGAGTTTTTACAAGCGATAGATGAAGTAAAGATTTCTGCAGCAAATAGATTTTTACAACAGGTGATTAATCGCCAACAAGGGGTGTTTACTGGTGTTAGTAATAGGTATGCGTATGTGATATCCGATTTTCAGCAAAACTTTGCAGGTAAAGAAGCTATAAAAAAAGATCAAGACACTCAATTAACCCTCGTGAAATTAAGCGCCAATGAATTACCCAATATTTCTGTTGATAGCGTTGGGTTTCTATCTCCGGTGCACCAACCCAATACTTCCGAAAAAATTATTGTTCGTCTAAAAAACTTTGGTAACGATGATGCAAAGAATGTACCGCTCAAGTTGACCATTAATAACCAACAAAAGGCAGTTAATAGTGTTAGTATTGCTGCTGGTGCAACGTTTACAGATACACTTTCTTTCAGTGGTTTAGGTTTGGGCTGGCAAAAGGGCGTTTTAAGTATTAAAGATTATCCCTTAACTTTTGATGATGAGCTGAATTTCAGTTTCGAAGTTAATGCAAATCAACAAATTTTGAGCATCAACGGCGGCAAAACAGCTAAGTATATCGAAGCACTTTACAATGCTGATCCTTATTTCAAGTTGACTTCGGTTTCCGAAAATAACATTAACTATGCTGCTTTTTCAAATTATAGCTTAATCGTGCTGAATGGCATTAGTCAGCCATCAAGCGGCTTAGCACTAGAACTGAAAAATTTTGTTAACAATGGCGGTACGGTAGTCATTTTTCCTTCTACAGCTGCCAATGTTTCTAGCTATGCTTCGTTTTTAACTACGTTGAATTTACCTGCTGTAACAAGTTTAGCTACAGTAGCTACCAAGGTTTCGCAAATAGAGTTGAAACACAGTTTGTTTAAAGAAGTATTTGAAACTTTGCCAAAAAACATGGATTTGCCATTGGTTAATCGGTATTTTACTTATGCCGAAAATAGTAGGATAACCAAGGAACCGTTGCTGCAGTTGCCAGCTGGAAAAACCTTTCTAGCCCGTTATCCGATAACTTCAGGACAAATTTTTTTGGCCGCCACTGGCCTAGAAGAAACCGATGGAAACCTTGCTAAACATCCACTTTTTGTGCCTTTGATGTATAAAATAGCTTTTCAAAGTGTGAAAGATCAACCATTGTTTTACACCATTGCAAAAGATAATGTAATCACTTTGCCATTGGTAAAATTAGGGGCAAATCAATCTTTGAAACTAATAGGAGATGGTTTTGATATCATACCAGATGTAAGCCGTCAAAATGGGAAAAGCTTACTTTACGTTGCAGACCAAATTCAAAAAGCTGGATTTTATGACGTGAAAAAAGCAGATTCTATAATGGCGGTAGTTGCTTTTAATGATAACAGGGCAGAATCGAATATGAAATACGATAATCAAACCGATTTGCAAGAGCGTTTCGGTACAAATAAAATTCATTTCATTGATACTAAAAAAGAGAACATTTCATCGGCCATAGCCGAAAAAAATAATGGAACCGAGTTATGGAAACTTTGCCTAATTTTGAGTTTGGTTTTTATAGCTGCGGAGATCTTGTTAGTCAGGTTTTTTAAGCTACAGATCCACAGGTAAAGAAACTAGATAACATGAAAAATCTGTGCGTACGTGGCTAGTAAATAATTGTGGTTGAACGATATAAAAAATAAATATAAAATTCATGAGCCTCTTAATTAAGGGAATTACCATTGCCGATGCCAGTAGCGAGTTTAACGGAAAAACTTGCGATGTGAGAGTTGATAAAGGAACTATTGTAGAGATAAGCGTAAACCTATCACAACAAAAATCTGAAACTGTTTTTGAAGGAAGTGGTTCAATTTTATCGTCAGGGTTTTTCGATCTAAATTGTGTTTTTGGAGATCCCGGTTTCGAAACCAAGGAAGATATAAAAACAGGTACAGCTGCGGCAGCTGCAGGTGGTTTTACAGGTATTGCTGTTATGCCAAATACCAAACCGGTGGTGCATAGCAAAGGCGAAGTAGAATATATTTTAAACAGAGCTAAGGGTAACTTGGTAGATGTACATCCAATTGGGGCAATCAGTCAGAATTTGGAAGGTAAAGAATTGGCAGAAATGTTTGATATGAAACAAGCTGGTGCCGTTGCCTTTGCAGAAGCTGGAAAAGCCATTGCCGATGATGGTTTCATGAGTAGAGCTTTGCAATATGCCCTAGGTTTTGATGGTTTGTTGTTTTCCCATCCAGAAAATAAGGCTTTGGCCGGAAAAGCCCATGTGAACGAAAGCGCTACGACCATTTTATTGGGCATGAAGGGCATTCCGGCATTGGCCGAAGAAATGCAAGTATCTAGAGATATTTTCTTGGCACAATACCACAATGCACCCATCCATATCAGTAATATCTCTACAGCAGGTTCGGTAGCGCTAATTAAAAAAGCAAAAAAGGAGGGCGTAAAAGTAACTTGTGATGTAGCTGCACATCAATTGGTGTTTACAGAAGAGTTGTTGAACGATTTTGATAGCAATTACAAAGTAAAACCACCATTACGTAGCAAAGCTGATAACAAGGCACTGATTGCAGGTTTAAAAGACGGCATTATTGATGCAGTTTCTTCGCAGCATCGGCCGTACGAAATTGAATTCAAGAACGTCGAATTCGAGATCGCAAACTATGGAATTATTGCTTTACAAACTGTATTGCCATTGTTATTGCAGGCAGGTCTAGACACGGCATTAATTGTCGAGAAATTGGCAATTGCCCCTAGAACTTTACTAAAATTGGAGGTTCCTCAGGTTAAAGTAGGAGCCGCTGCAAACTTTACGGTTTTCAACCCTACCAAAGAGTGGATTTTCAATACCGAAACCAATCAATCAAAATCGGCTAATTCTCCTTTGTTCAATAAAACTTTGAAGGGAAAAGTAGAGATGGTTTATCATAACGGACAGTATAATATTTATTAAATTGTTGTTCGTGCGTGGTTAATCATTTGGTCAAACAACGAAAAACGGGCAGCAAACAACGAAAAACGAAAAAATGAACAACACAGTAAAAAAAACAATAACTGCTTCATTAGCGAAATTTGGAGAGGTAAATAAAGCAGCAAGTGTAGAGATAACTCACAAATTAGTATCAGCTTTTGAAGCTGATGCTGATTTTATGGATAAAGTGGAGCAATTTGATGCCGTTTTTGACGAATATCCAAAGTTTGAAGAACTGAGAGAAACTTTCTTCGATTTATTGATGATTAACTTTTTTACTAGCGATGTAAACAAGCTAGAGGCTGATTATTTAGAATCCAAAGAATGGGAAGCCATTGAGGATGAAACCATTGATAGAGGTACAGAATTGTTAAACCTATTATTGTACATTAATGAATGCCACGACGAGCAGATTAAGCCAGAATTAGAGGACTTCTTGAAAGAATTTTTATTGGTAGAAGAGGACGAGTTTCAAGACGAATTTCATATCTACGAAGATTTGATTGAAAACCAACAATTAGCCGAAACCAGCATTCAGGAAATCTGCGAAAACGCTAAGATTTTAAACTTGGCAGAAGAAATGCAGGAGTTGTTTGTACCTTTTATGGCTTTCTTTTTACAGCCAGTGGCATCAGAGCAGGCCTATAAAGATTTGGAGAAATATAGTAACAATAAAGCTTTTGATGCGTCTGTTTATTGTTTAATTACTAATTTTAACCAAAGTAGATAATATTATATCGTATGGAACAACAGCTTGCACAAGAACAAAAGAAGCCGAATGTATTGGCTTTTCAAGTAGCATTATTATATGCAATTTATAATTTGGCGTTAATTTATCTTTCGGAAGCGATGGGTATGGGCGGAGCAAATTACGAGAATGTATCAATTGGTTTAAAAATTTTGTCAACTGCCTTAACCTATGTTCCGTTTATTGCAGCCATTATTTATGTACAAACAAAACACAGAAGCGAATTGGGCGGTTTTATCACATTTGGAAGAGCTTTCTCTGCTGGTTTTAAAGTAGCGGCTTATGCTGGCCTTTTCATCGCATTATTAACCGTTCTGTATTATAAAATACTAAGTCCAGGTTCTATGGAAGCCATCATTGATGCTGCTAGAGCAAAAGCAGGAAGCGATGAACAACAGTTAAAAGGTATAGAAATGATGAGCAAATACATGATTATGTTCATGGTTTTTGGATTGGCAGTTACGTTTACCATATCAGGATTGATTATTAGTTTAATTAGTGCCGCTATAGTTAAAAAAGAAAACCCCAATCCGTTTGCTAGCCAAGCCGACGAGCAATTTGGAGCCAAATAGTGCTTTTTAAATTATATTTTAAACGTGCAAATTATCTCAATTTATTTGATGAAATTTGCACGTTATTTTTTACAAATCCCCCTCCTTCGGAGGGGCTAGGGGAGGCCTAATGGATATATCAGTTGTAGTACCACTATATAATGAAGACGAGTCGCTGCCCGAGTTAATTGCTTGGATAGATGATGTGATGCAGAAGCATAACTTTTCTTACGAAGCTATTTTTATTGACGACGGAAGTACCGACCGCTCTTGGCAGGTAATTACAGAATTGAAGTTGAGGTTTGCAAGTATCAGAGCCATCAAATTTAGGCGTAATTACGGTAAATCCGCGGCTTTAAATGTGGGCTTTGCTGCGGCGCAAGGAGATGTTGTTATCACTATGGATGCCGATTTGCAAGACAGTCCAGACGAAATACCAGCACTTTACAGCCGAATTAAAGACGAAGGTTACGACGTAATTTCGGGCTGGAAGAAAAAACGCTACGATCCCATTACCAAAACCATTCCTACTAAGTTGTTTAATGCCGCTACCCGTAAAATGAGTGGCATTCAATTGAACGATTTCAACTGTGGCCTTAAAGCCTATCGCCACGATGTCATTAAAACCATAGAAGTTTATGGCGAAATGCACCGTTACATTCCTGTGCTGGCAAAATGGGCTGGTTTTTCTAAAATAGGAGAGCAGGTGGTAGAGCATCGTGCCCGTAAATACGGGGTAACCAAATTTGGTTTAAGTAGGTTTATCAATGGTTTTTTAGACTTGATGTCTATTTTCTTCGTGGGTAAATTTGGTAAACGCCCAATGCACTTTTTCGGTTCTTTAGGTGTGTTGAGTTTTTTCCTAGGAATCATTATGGCCATTTACATTATGGTAGAGAAGCAGGTACACATTTGGAACAATTTACCTTATCGTAACTCTACAGACCAACCCTTGTTTTATTTAGCGCTGGTCGCCATTGTTGTAGGTTCGCAAATGTTTTTAGCGGGTTTTGTGGCCGAGCTGGTTGGTCGTAATGCGCCAGAAAGAAATCAGTATTTAATAGAAAAGGAAATTAATTAGCTAATTAGCTAATTAGATCATCAGCTAATTGTTAAATGTTCTTCTCAATAATCATCCCTTTATACAACCGTCCGCAGGAGATCAAGGAGCTGCTATCCACTTTGTGCAAGCAAACTTATATGCAGTTTGAAGTATTGGTGATAGAAGATGGTTCGGTTAATGATGCCAAAGCTATTGTGGCAAGTTTTGAGAATAAACTCGATGTAAAGTATTTCTACAAAGAAAACTCAGGTCAGGGCTTTTCCAGGAACTTTGGTTTTGAGCGTGCCAAAGGCGATTACTTTATCATCTTCGATTCGGATATTCTGGTGCCATCCGATTACTTAGAAATTGTAAAAGATTACCTGTTTGAGCATCAATTGGATGCCTTTGGTGGCCCAGATGCGGCTCATGATAGCTTTACACCGGTTCAAAAAGCGATTAGTTATGCCATGACCTCGCCTTTTACCACAGGCGGAATTCGCGGCAACAAAAAACACATTGGGCAGTTTCATCCGCGTAGCTTTAACATGGGGCTCTCTAGGGAAGTTTATGAAAAAGTAGGAGGGTTTATTCTTACTCGTTTGGGCGAAGATATCGAATACAGCATCCGTATACACGAAAATGGCTTTAAAATAGGTTTAATTCCGGCGGCAAAAGTTTATCATAAGCGCCGAACAAGTTTCAAACAATTTTACAAACAACTGCATTTTTTTGGCAGAGCACGCATCAATATTTACAAACATTTCCCTTCAGAGTTAAAGGCAGTACATTTCTTTCCAGCAATTTTTACCCTTGGATTAGGCTTTGCCATCCTAAGCAACATCTTTTATAAGCCTTTAGCTTACGTTTGTAATTTCTTTTTACTTTTATACTTTTTGTTGATATTTTTTCATGCTTGGCAGGTCAACAAATCAATAAAAATTGCATTTTTGAGTGTAATAGCATCCTTTATACAGCTTACTGCTTATGGCTTTGGTTTTATACAAGATTTTGTGAAAAGAGTTTTGCTGAAAAAAAGGGATTAAAGAGCAAAGAACAGGAGAATTTTTAGTGAATTAATAATTAAAATCTGACAGATGTAGCGGGATTAACTCTCAAATCTCAATACTCAAATCTCATATCTAAAACAATGATTAACTACTTAAAAGAAAGTACATTTGCCGTAACAGACGTGATTATGCAAGCGTGGAAAGTAACAAAGGAAAATTATTTTTCTATAGCTACCCTTTGCTTTCTCATCTTTTTAACGGCTTCAACTTCCACATTTATGGCCTTTTTTATGGGAGAGTTAAACTTAGGGATTAGAACTATAATGTTGTTAATTTTTTTGCTAAGCTATTGTGTGGTAGAATTATGTATGATCAAATACATTTTTAAACTTTTAGATACCGAAAATGCTGATATCCAAATTATAGAAACCCTGCCTACCAGAGCAGAAATTATTAAGTTTTTAATTGCTGCGGTGTATTTTGGTTTAAGTATTTTTTTTGTAGGTATATTGCTAATGCCTGTGTTGTACCTGCTTGATCTGTTTTTGAAGTTTTTGGTTACCCATGAAATAATTTCGGGGTACGCCCAAACGGGAGCAATTATTGTAAATGTAGCGGTTGGTATTGCCGTGCTAAGCATCTTTCTCACCTTTGTAAGAATTATCTTTTTCCCATTTTTTATTATTGATAAACACAGTTCTCCATTCGAATCGATAAAGCTAAGTTTGGCCACCACTAAAGGGAATTTCATTAAGTTATTGATGATTTTGTTGGGCTTGGTAGTTGTACAAGCTATCGTTTTTGGTTTCTTTTATATCGTAATTTTAATGGGTTTTAGGTTGGTAAATCTCTTCTTAGATTACGATATCAGTCAGTATAGTTCGTTAATTGTGGTTATTTTTAGTTCATTTATAATTGTGCCATTTTCCACAGCATTTTTTGCGGTGGCTTATCGTAAAATTATGAGCGAATATAAAGGCGATGAACATCCGGATATTATTCACAACATCATGTAATCCATGATTATCTTAAAGGGAACTTGGAAAAACTATGTGTAAAATAAACAACTCAAATATTAACATTAGAAAGGAAAAACCCCTTTAGAGCTTGTTCCGGTTTTTCGGGCGCTTTGGGATATAGTTATGGGAATAAAATCAGCACTAAGTAAGGTATTCGCTTCTTTTGTAGTTAAAGGAATTGATCAGTGGAAATACGATGCTGTTTCGGCGCAGCAAGGTACGCTACTACAGCTCATCAGTGAAGCAAAAAACACGGCTTTCGGTAAAGATCATCAGTTTGCTAATATTAAAAACTACGCAGATTTTAAGGCCAATGTACCAGTAAGAGATTACGAGGATTTGAAACCCTACATAGAAAGGGTAGTTGCAGGAGAGCCCGATATTTTATGGAAAGGTAAACCAGAATATTTGGCTAAAACATCAGGTACTACTTCTGGTGTAAAATATATTCCTATATCTAAACAGTCGATGCCAGAGCACATCAAAGCTGCTAGAAATGCTTTGTTAACCTATATCCACGAAACTGGAAACGCTAGTTTTGTAGATGGTAAAGTGATTTTTTTGCAAGGTAGCCCCCTTTTAACGCAAAAGAACGGTATTAAGGTTGGCCGCCTTTCTGGAATTGTAGCACATTTAGTACCTGCCTATTTACAAAAAAATAGGATGCCGAGCTACGAAACTAACTGTATCGAAGATTGGGAGCAAAAGGTAGATGCCATTGTGGATGAAACCATCAATGCAGACATGAGATTGATTTCTGGTATTCCACCTTGGGTACAAATGTATTTCGATAAACTGACCGAGAAATCAGGCGGTAAGCAAATCAAAGATATTTTTAAAAACTTTCAGTTGTTTGTTTACGGAGGCGTCAATTTCGAACCTTACAGGGCTAAAATTGAAGCTAGTATCGGTAAAAAAATAGCTGCAATCGAAACGTATCCGGCTTCGGAAGGCTTTATTGCTTACCAAGATAGTCAAACGGAGAAAGGATTACTATTGTTGGCAAATGCCGGGATGTTTTACGAGTTTATTCCATCGGAAGAGTTTTACAATGAAAAGCCAACAAGATTAAGTTTAGCAGAAGTTGAGCTTGATAAAAACTATGCATTGATTTTAAATACCAACGCTGGTTTATGGGGCTACAGCATTGGCGATACGGTTAAATTCGTTTCCTTAAATCCGTACAAAATTGTAGTTACTGGAAGAATAAAGCATTTTATTTCGGCATTTGGCGAGCATGTGATAGGCGAGGAGGTGGAGTATGCGTTGCTGTCTGTTGCTAACCAAGAAGGTCTCGAGATCACAGAGTTTACCGTAGCCCCGCAGGTAAATCCGAGGGTTGGCGAGTTGCCTTACCACGAATGGTTTGTAGAGTTTGCGAAAGCACCTGCTGATTTGGCCGAATTTGCGATAAAAGTAGATAAAGCCTTACAGCAAAAAAATATTTACTATTTTGATTTAGTTGAGGGGAATATTTTGCAGCCCTTGAAAATTACGGTTCTCCAAAAAGACGCTTTTGTAAATTACATGAAAGCTGAAGGTAAATTAGGTGGACAGAACAAAGTGCCAAGATTAAGTAACGATAGGAAGATCGCGGATGGCTTGGAGAGATATATTGATAATTAACTATCTCGTCATTTCGACGAGGAACGAGGAGAAATCTAGCTGAAAGTAAATTTCCTGTGAGATTTCTCCCTACGGTCGAAATGACGACGATAAGACTAATAAAATAAATTTGAAACACATATCCATATTAGGTTCAACAGGTTCAATAGGAACGCAGGCATTAGATGTAGTGCGTGCAAACCCTAGTTTGTACAAGGTTGATGCCTTAACTGCACAGCAGAATGCCGATTTGCTAATTGATCAAGCTTTGGAATTTAAACCTGAGATGGTAGTAATTGGCAACGAAAGTTTGTACCAGCAAGTAAAAGCGGCTTTGCCGAATACGCAGGTAATTACTGGCGAAGAAGGCTTAATAGCAGCAGTACAATTACCACAAACTCAATTGGTTTTAACTGCTGTAATGGGTTCGGTGGGCTTAAAACCTACTATTGCCGCTATCGAAGCTAAGAAAGACATCGGCTTGGCCAATAAAGAAACTTTGGTAGTTGCTGGAGAGCTAGTAATGGATTTGGCCAAACAACACGGCGTAAAAATCATCCCTGTAGATTCAGAACACTCAGCTATTTTTCAATGTTTGGTGGGCGAAGAGCAGAACGAAATTGAGAAAATTTTGTTGACTGCTTCTGGAGGGCCTTTCCGCGGCAAAGATCGTGGATTTTTGGCTTCGGTAACTAAAAATGAGGCTTTGAAACACCCTAACTGGGTAATGGGCGCTAAAATTACCATCGATTCTGCTTCGCTAATGAACAAAGGTTTGGAGGCTATTGAAGCAAAGTGGTTATTCAATTTAAAGCCAGAACAAGTTGAAGTGGTAGTTCATCCACAATCAATTATCCATTCTATGGTGCAATTTACAGACGGCTCTATTAAGGCACAAATGGGAGTGCCGGATATGAAACTGCCCATTCATTACGCCTTTGCTTATCCAAATAGATTAAAAACAGATTTTGAGCGTTTTAGCTTTTTGAAATATCCAGAGTTGACATTTTCTGAGGCAGATACAAAAAGTTTTCGTAACCTTGACCTCGCTTACAAAGCTATGGCAAAAGCCGGAAATATGCCCTGCATCTTAAATGCTGCCAATGAAATTGTGGTAGATGCTTTTTTAAGGGATAAAATTGGTTTTTTAGCAATGAGCGATGTAATTGAGCATTGTATGGAAGAGATAACATTTGTGTCTCATCCAACATTAAATGATTATTTAAAAGCAGATGAACTGACTAGGGCCTTTGCAAATGAATTAGTAACAAAACAGAGTTTAACACATCTAAAATAGAAACACACTTAATATAAAATATGGACGGATTGATTATGGCGGGCCAGCTTTTGCTGGGGTTATCGATATTAGTAATTTTACACGAGTTAGGACATTTTTTAGCAGCAAGAGCTTTCGGAATTAAAGTAGAAAAATTTTACCTATTCTTCGATGCTTGGGGATTTAAACTCTTCAGCTTCAAAGTAGGAGATACGGAATATGGTGTGGGTTGGTTGCCTTTGGGTGGATATGTTAAGATCTCGGGAATGATAGACGAATCTATGGATACTGAGCAAATGGCAGCGCCGGCACAGCCTTGGGAATTTCGTTCTAAACCTGCTTGGCAACGCTTAATCGTAATGTTGGGCGGTATTATTGTTAATGTGATTGTTGGTATTTTCATTTTTTGGATGGTTGCCTTTAAATACGGAAATACATTTATACCTAATGATAAACTCGTAAATGGCATTAGTCCAGGTATTGTGGGCAAGCAAATGGGCTTGCAACCAGGTGATAAAATCTTAGCCGTAAACGGTCAAAGGCTAATTTACTTGGATGAAATTTTAAGCTCTAAAGTTTTATTGAACAACACCAAGTTAACCATTTCTCGTAATGGTAAAGCCATAGACCTAAGGGTGCCTGAATCTGTTTTGGATAGCATCAGTAAATATAAAATTAGAGAGTTTGTAGGACCCAGGGTAATTGCAAAGAAGGTAGATTCGGTAGTTACGCCTCAAGATTTACAGCCAAAGGTAAGCTTATTAGGTAAAATAAAAGCTTTGTTTGTTAAGCCGGCAGTGTTTAAGGCAGAGGCGCCAGCTTTTGAAGCCGGCATGAAAAAAGGCGATAGTATACTAGCTGTAAACGGTAAAAACGTTAAATTTTATGGAGACATTACCGCCGAAATAGCTAAAAATAAAGGCAAAAAAATAGCTATAGAAGTATTAAGAGGAAACGAGAAGTTGACTTTAACTCCTAAGGTATCGTCAAATGGAACTTTGGCAATCATTATACCAACAATTCCCCCGCCGGTGGTAAATATAGAATATGGCTTTTTCGAATCGTTTTCGGTTGGTGTTGATAAAGGCTGGAGTTCGTTTACCGATAATGCCAAGGGTATTTGGAAAATGATTACAGGGAAATTAAGTGCAAGGAATATCAGCAGTCCTATTGGTATTGCACAAGTTTATGGCAGCGATTTCGATTGGGAGAAATTTTGGAGCTTAACCGGATTAATATCAATGGCATTAGCCTTTATGAACTTGTTGCCCATACCAGCTTTAGATGGTGGCCACGTGGTTTTTCTCATTATTGAAATGATAAAAGGAAAGCCTCTGAGTGATAAATTTATGGAAAGAGCGCAGGTTGCTGGTTTTGTAATTCTGCTCAGTTTAATGGTTTTTGCTTTTGGTAACGATATACTAAAAGGTTTCGGAATATAAATTTAGGTATTAGGTATTGGGAATAAGGTTTTAGGCCTAATACCTAGTGCCTAGTGCCTAAAACGTGTTAAAATGAATTACTTCGAATTATACGGTTTGCCCATTACTTTTCATCCAGATCAAAATGTGGTGAAACAGCAGTTTTATGCGTTAAGTAAAAAATACCATCCAGATTTTTATATCAACGAGAGCGCAGAAAAACAGGATGAGGTTTTAGAACTTTCGACACAAAATAACAAAGCTTTTCAGGTACTTAAAAACCCTAAGAAAGTACTTCAGTACGTCCTAGAATTAAAAAAAATAATTGCCGAGGGTGAAAGTTATACGCTACCGCAATCATTTTTAATGGAGATGATGGAGGTAAACGAAGCCATTATGGATTTGCAGTTTGATCCTGATGCTGAAAAACTAGCGCAGGTAAAAGCAGAAATTGCTAACGTTGAGCAGTCTTTAAACAACGAGTTACTTTCCCATACCGATAGATTTCCAGATGCAAGTCAAGATCAACAAGAAGATAGGTTGATCAAAATTAAAGATATCTATTATCGAAATAAATATATCCAACGATTAAAAGAAAGTCTAGCCAAACTTTAGTTTGGCTATTGTCATAAAGGATATCCAACTCATATACTGCGATAAAATTGGGTTATTTTGTCCCAAAATTTAAACTATGTCGTCATTACATCTTTTCCGAAAAGTAGCCTTAGCCGAAGGTATTTCTTATATTGTATTACTTTTTATAGCTATGCCGCTTAAATATTGGGCTGGTTTACCGTTGGCAGTAAAATATGTTGGTTGGGTGCACGGCTTATTGTTTGTACTTTATATTGCCTGTTTAATAATGGCTTGGCAAGAAAGAAAATGGGGATTTGGCAAGGTTGTGATTTTGTTTATAGCTTCATTATTGCCATTTGTTCCGTTCTATGTAGAAAAGAAACTAAAAGAAGAGGAAACAGTAAAAAATTAATTGGCTGTGTATCTGTACGAAAGAACTCAAGCTTTAAAATAATTGCGAATACTTTAAATAATATTTGCGTAATCGTGTGTCTTTTTATACATTTGCGCTCCCGCTTACGGGGAAATGCCCAGGTGGCGGAATTGGTAGACGCGTTGGTCTCAAACACCAATGGGAAACCGTGCCGGTTCGATCCCGGCCCTGGGTACATTACCGGAGTTCAAGTTTTTAAGAAACTTAGCTCCGGTTTTTTTTATGCCTAATCTGTTGTTTATTTGATAGATAAGTGAAGCGGCTTGGTTTAATTCTCCGGTTCGATGTTCCGTACCATCAAATAACCACTTTTGCTTAAAAATGGTGTTAACTATATGTCTTTTACCTTCAATACTGGAGTTAATATACAGATTATGAACATCTTGAAGGTTCGATGTTAGTCCATTTGCCATTTTTGCTATATCTACCCCATGAGAAGCCATTTCTTCTATATCTTTTAAATCAGCTTCCAATCTTAAAACCCTTGCTTCACATTCAGTTTTAAGGGATTTGAATTCGCTTTCTGTCAAAGTTTCTTTCAGCATCAATTCCATTGCTTTCTTTAACTTCCCATGTTGTTCTTCTATTAACGTGTTATGTCTTTTACGTTCACTTTTCAGATAATTTGAGTCATCATTATAAGCATCGCAGACCACAATTTTAAATACTTCTGCCATTCCTTTTCTTGGGATAAATTTTTTCAACTCCTCTTCAAACAGATCGTTAACAAGGTCTACACGATGTCGTTGCCTACATTTATTTGTGCAATGATAGTAGTAATAATGCATGCTCCGACCTTTTGAACCGCTTCCAGTAAGCATTCTGCCACATACTGGACAGCCTAAAAATCCCCTGAGTGGAAATTCTTCTGGGGTAATTGCTTTCGCTCCATGTACCTTGAATTCTCTTTTCCTTCCGTTCATTGCGTCTTGAGCAGCATAGAAAATACTTTCTGACACCAACGCTTCATGTTTTCCCTCAACCAATTGCATAGGTTCATCTTTAAATGCCGGTACCACTACCTTGCCGCAATAACATGGATTTTTAATCGCATCCCAAAAAGTTGTTCTCGGACATTTCAGCCCACGCTCTTTTGCTAACATCCAAACATGTTCGGTGGCATAAAATCCTTTAGCCAATGTTTCAAAAGCCCATTTCATATGTGAAGCTTCGGGCTCATCTATTGCGATATACTTCGTTTTCCCATCTTCTGTACACTTGTTTGCGTAGCCAGGCAATGCTTTGCCCATCCAACGCCCCTCTTTCTTGCCTCTTCGCATACCATACATTACATTTAATGATCTTCTGTCGTTGTCTACCTCAGGCATTGATAGGTAAACCGCTAATATGGTTTTGCTTTCTGGTACTTCGTGATCTAAAGGCTGTTCTATTGCTAATGGCTCAACATCAAGATGTTTTAAAATGCGGATCATTTCGTAAGCATCGGCAGTATTTCGGCTAAAGCGATCCCATTTTGTAAACAGAATTTGATCGAAAAGCTGTGTCCTTGACCTTTTAAGGGATGTGAGCATCTTTGTCCACTGCGGACGATTAAAGGTTTTTGCAGAATAATCTTCAAAAATCACCTCTTCAATCTTAATGTTGTGCTTGTTGCAGTGTGCTTCCAACCTTTCATGTTGATCTCTTTGAGAAAATCCCTTCTCTGCTTGTTCATCAGTACTTACCCTGATGTATAAACATGCTTTTTTCATTTTAATTCTCCTTTACCTTTTTTCATACTAAACTGATTAAGTAATTACTTGTATAATTTTCTGGGTGTTTTGACTCTGGGCTGAACTTTTTTAAAACCCTTCATTTTCACCTCTTTGAGCCATAATTTAGCAAAAATATAGGCGAAATCCAAAATTAATTGCCCCTGTTCGATAGTGACTTCAGTACCATGTTGAGCAAGTATCTTAACAACTTTTTGGGGCTTCACTTTACGTTTCTCAAGTGGATTATAATTGTTCATGATGCGAATGATTTCCGCAATATTGAGGATCAGAATTTTAGCAAATACTCTAGTAGAGATAAATAAAGAAGTTGAAAATTCCCTTAAAAATCTTTTTATCGCTACTAGAGATAAACCGATTTCGGGACACTTCAACTTTGGGCTATCAAAAATGTGAGTTATGAAAAATCAGAAAGACCCATCGATTAAAGGGCGCAAGTTCAATGGCAATCCTTATCTAAAATTAAAAAAGGTGAAGCTTCAGTCCAGACAAAAGATCAGGCAACTCCTACGGACATCGATCCCGTTACAGGAATTGGAATGCCTGAGAAAATCAGATTCACAAAAAATCTAATTCAAGATTAAACAGCGATAAATAAACAGTCGATAAACCATTTACCAAAGTTCAAATGCAGTTTTCAAAGTAGCTTTCTGTAGCCCGCTTGGTCTAGGCAAAGATGTACTTTTGCATGCGCAAAAGATCTTTGCCGTCCTTCAGGCCGGGAACATCACTCGGAACTCGTGCTGTCAGAACTTTCAATAAACGAGAGATAATGCCAAGAAGAAAATCCGATAAGTCAGAAGAACTGTTGAGCCGTAATATCATTGTAAGGGTGACCGAAAAGCAGTTTGAAAATCTAGAAAAACTGCGTATACAAAGCAGTTCACTTTCCATTGCGGAAATCTGTAGAAAAATACTTTCATCAAGACAGATCAAAATTTTTAAGCAGGACATTTCCATGAACCCCGTTATGGAAGAGCTCGCACTGATCCGCAAGGAACTAAAAGCAATAGGCATCAACATCAACCAGATCACACGGCACTTCAATCAGGATAAAACCGATGCTGGCAGGTCATTCTTCACCCTAAAAGTTATCGATCAATATGAACAGGTTGATGAGCGGGTGGAAAAGCTATTGAAGATCATATCCAAACTGGCTGAAAAATGGTTGCAAGAATAATTACCGGCAGAAGTATCAGGGGATTGCTCCACTATAACGAGAACAAGGTGGACGAGGGAGAAGCAAGCCTAATTATGGCCAGCGGCTTTGCGGGGGAAATTGAACGGATGAACTTCATGCAGAAGCTCAACAGGTTTAATTTTCTTACCCAGATGAAACCAAATGTAAAAACCAATGCGGTACACATTTCGCTCAATTTCCATTCCAGTGAGAGGATCGGAAATCAAAAACTCCAACAAATTGCTGCTGCCTATATGGAGAAAATTGATTTTGGCGATCAGCCATTTCTGGTTTATAGACACGATGATTCCGCACACCTCCATCTGCACATCGTTTCAACCAACATCACCGCCAGCAAGGAAAGAATTGTAATGCATGATATTGGTAAAAACTTATCCGAACCCGCAAGGAAAGCGATAGAAGAGCAATTCAATTTGGTTAAAGCTGAATCAAAAGCCTTTGTGATGGATGCCAAGATAAAACAAGCAGATCCAAAAAAAGTAAAATACGGCAAGGTAACGACCAAAAGAGCGATTAGCAATGTGGTTACGCCCATTTTAAGAGAATACAAATTTACCTCGCTTGCAGAATTTAATGCCGTTTTAAAGTGCTTCAACGTAACTGCCCTACGTGGTGCCGAGCACACGGCCATGTTCAAAAATAGAGGATTGATGTTCAGTCTGCTGAACGAAAAAGGCTTAGCTACTGGTGTACCGATCAAGGCCAGTTCCTTTTATAGCAAGCCCACGATGGCAAGTCTCGAACAGAAATTTGAGGTGAACAAAACAAAACGTAAACCTTTTAGGGAAGATTTGAAAAAGGACATTGAAAATGTATTTGCCCGATACCTTTCGATTACCCAGAGCAGATTTGAGGTAGAAGCGAAGAAAAAGGGTGTCGATGTGCTGTTCAGGCGGAACGATCAGGGACAGGTATTTGGGATTACATTTATCGACCATAGGCGTAAAACGGTCTTCAATGGTAGTGATCTTGGAAAAGAATTTAGTGCTAAGGCGATAATTGAGAGATTGGGAAAAGAAAATCTGGAGAGCAGTCCTAAAATTATCCAACCATTAAGACAAGCAAACCGTCAACACACTAAACAGCCAAGCCCAATAGAGACATTTCTTAAACCTCCACAGCCAACAAGATTTCTGGAATTGGCACTCGCAAAAACCCAGCCTGATTATGGTACAGCAATACCACGCAGGAAAAAGAAAAGAAAGAAAAATGATCAAAATCAAGAATTGACACTTTAAACTAACGATTATGAATACTGGCGAGGATGCGCAAGGATTGCGCAAGATTATTGATTTTAGCAGATTGATCAGCATAGCGATATTATGCCTGCATTTTTATATCAGTTGTTATAAGGCATTTGACCATTGGGGATGGACTGCCGAATTAGCTGATAAAATCGTGGGAAATGTTGCGAAAACAGGTTTATTTAACGGCATAATAAAGCCAAAGTTAGCAGCACTGCTTTTTATGGCGATCAGCCTACTAGGGGCCAAAGGCAAAAAGGACGAAAATATCCAGCGTAAAAGTATTGCCGCCTATCTTTTATGTGGCCTACTGGTCTATTCTCTTAGCTTTTTGGCGCTTTACCTGCAATTCTCTGTTTCTATGGTGGCTATCACCTACATGTGCCTAACTGGTATCGGCTATTTGTTCATGCTTACTGGTGGTAACTGGCTTTCAAGGTTAATTAAGAATAGCTTGAACAAGGATATTTTCAATTCAGAAAATGAGACCTTTCCTCAGGAAGAGAGGCTTTTAGAAAATGAATATTCGATCAACCTGCCTGCAAAATACCAGTTGAAGAATAAAATCAGGCAAAGCTGGATCAATGTGATCAATCCCTTTCGAGGATTGTTGGTAGCAGGTACGCCTGGTGCAGGGAAAAGTTATTTTGTGATCCGTCACATCATCGATCAGCATATCAAAAAAGGTTTCAGCATGTTCTTGTATGACTTTAAGTATGACGACCTGACCAAGATCGCTTATAATAAACTGTTAAATTATAGCGGAGCGTATGATGTCTGCCCGCAATTTTACATCATCAATTTTGATGATCTGAACAGGACACACCGATGTAATCCCCTTGATCCAGCTGGTATGGAAGATATTACCGATGCGACCGAGGCCAGCCGTACGATCATGATGGGGCTGAATCGGGAATGGATCAAAAAGCAGGGTGATTTCTTTGTAGAAAGCCCGATCAATTTTTTGACGGCGGTAATCTGGTATTTAAGGAAGTATCAGGATGGCAGATATTGTACCCTGCCTCACGTGATCGAGCTCATGCAGGTTGAATATGACCACCTTTTTGCTGTGCTGGAGATGGAGGAAGAAATCAGGGTGCTGATCAACCCTTTTATATCAGCCTACCATAACAATGCGAAGGCGCAACTGGAGGGTCAGATTGCCAGTGCGAAAATTGGACTAGCAAGATTATCTTCTCCACAATTATATTACGTACTGAGTGGAAATGATTTTACGTTGGACGTGAACAATCCAAAAGAGCCCAAAATTATATGCGTGGGAAACAATCCGCAAAAATTGCAAACTTACGGCGCGGTTCTATCGCTCTATATTTCCAGAATGATCAAACTGGTTAACCGTAAGGGACAATTAAAAAGCAGTCTCCTATTCGATGAATTTCCCACTATCTATTTTAACAATATGGACAGCCTGATCGCAACAGCCAGAAGCAATAAGGTGGCGACCACTTTGGCGGTTCAGGATTTCAGCCAGCTTAAAAAAGATTATGGTGCCGAACAAGCCGATGTGATTACCGGAATTGTGGGCAATGTGATCAGTGGTCAGGTGACGGGCGATACGGCAAAGACACTTTCTGAAGGATTTGGGAAGATTATGCAGGACAGGACATCATTGAGTATTAACAGTTCTGATACTTCAACTTCAAAATCGATGCAACTTGATTATGCTGTTCCAGCAGCAAAAATTGCAGGGCTTTCTTCTGGTGAGTTTGTGGGCATAGTGGCAGATAACCCTGACCAGAAGATCAAGCTTAAGATGTTCCATGCAGAAATTCAGAATGACCATGAGGCGATAGCCAAGGAGGAATCCGAATATTCCTTGATACCACTTATTGCTGAGGTAACTGTGGAAGATGTCAATGAAAATTACCTGAAGATCAAAAAGCAGATTAGTAATTTGGTAACTGAGGAGTTGAATGCTCTAAAGGTAAGAGACAAAATGGCCAGGAATAAGGCTAAAAGTAAGGTTAAGATTAGGAAAACGGAGAAATTGGAAAGGAAATCAGGTAAGCTAAAGGAGGTCAGAGTAGATCAGCGGGCGCCGCTTTCGATGTAGCAAATATTTAAGAATGATCAATAAAAAAAACGCTCAAACATGAAGTTTAAGACGTATTTTTTAAAAAATATCATATATTAAATTATGGCAAAAGTATCGTATTGTCAGAAATGGTGATTGTGCCGGTCGCTGATGCGGAAGCGATTTGATCAGATTTTTGCGCTTTCGTGTTTCTGAACTTAAATGCAATTCTGCAGAAGATTCTTGATGTGATGGTTTGGAGTTTCATGTTAATGCATTTTTACGGTTTAATTGATAGGAAGTTTAACTCTTAACTCGGCTATGGCTAGCTTTCATTCTAAAAGATATACATCTAATATTCTAATAGGAAACGAAGAATAAAATATTTCAATTGCCCCTGTTTCAATTTTAGACAGTCTATATAAAAATGGGTCGTTGAGAGTAAAGCCTTAGATGGTGCTGGTAACTGGAAGGGTAGGTGAACCAAAGAATGAGAGTAGATATTCATCTACTCTCATTCTTGAATCTACTTCAGACAGTTGAAAATGTAAGTAGTGTTTGTCGTAGCTGTAAGTGTAGGATGACTTTTTACCACATCACTACTAGTTTGTGCGTTGAAGCTGAACACTGTACGGGTGTTGATGCCAGTTTTGTTGCTTTTTGCTTTCATATGACTTTTTTTTGGGTTTGTTACCCAAATGTAATAGACTCTTGAAACTATTTTAATATATAATGATGAACAGGGCGATTAACTCTTTAAATCACATTTTTAGATACTTAAATATGGATGTCATTTCTTTTTTAGATAAAGTTTCAACCAGAGTTTTGAATTTACTTCGATCAGAACGTGGCGTGAACAAACAAAGAGCCATGCAGTTAGAAAATGATCTCTTAAGGGCTCAAATAAGCCCGCATTTGTTAAATAACGGACTGACCGTCCTTTATGAACATGTCATAAAGTATTCCGATAGGTGCGCTGAAATGGTTGAGCTATTAGCGCAACTCAGTGCTCAGGCTATTCATAAATCTGATGACAGAGGATATATTTCCTTATTTGCCGAATTGCAAACCATAAAGAATTATATCAAATTTTTTTCCTTGCAAACTGAAAATGATCTTTTCATTGAAATTGCCATCGATGATATTAACCAGGATGCCATTTATATCCCACCTCATATCTTTTTAGAACCAGTAGTCAATTTGCTGAAGTACGGTGATCATAGTAATCAAGGTTTACCCTCCAGAATTGAAGTCCGATATGAACAAAGTGTTTTGATTTTTCAGACGTTTAATAAAATTATCCCTCTCGAATACCGAGTTAGTAATCAAATTGGGCTGGGGAATTTGCGAAGAAGGCTAGAGAATAATTATCGTTCCAAGTACGAATTGTTGATTAAGAGCAGTGAACGCGAATTTAAACTTATCCTATCTCTTCAATTATGATATTGAATTGTTGCGTGATTGATGACAATCCTGCGAGTATCCGGCTCGTAAAACAATATACGGAAAAGACAGAATTTCTATATTTTTCAGCGGGAGAGACCGACCCTTTAGCCGCTTTCGAAAAAATCAGAGAAAACAAAATCATAGCCGATATTATATTTCTAGATATAGAAATGCCAAGAGTTTCAGGCTTCGAGATTTTAGAAGAACTTAGTCATTTGGCGGTTGTGATTCTGATTAGCGGCCATCGCGATTTCGCCGAAGATGCGTTTGAAAAAGGAGCTTCAGGTTACCTTTATAAACCTTTTGGATATGAAAAATTTATGGCGGCAATAATGCGGGCAAAAGAAATACATCAAGCTAGAAAGCCTATCAGTTTTACTCCTCCTCTTCCTTATTATTACATACCAGGAAACGGACGGGAAGTCAGGATACGATTAAAGACTGAAGATGTATGGTACATTGAGGCCGCGGCAAATTTCTCTATTATACATTTTGTAAATGGAACAACGCACTTATGCTATTTGACTTTGAAGCAACTGGAATCATTGCTTCCATTGCCGCACTTTATTCGTATCAACCGTTCTATTCTGGTGAACATGGCAAAAGTGGTAGGGTATGATGCATATGACATACACCTGGAAAACGATCGGATTTTTCCATTCGGTGAAAAATACAAAAATGAATTTGTCCGTCAGATCAGAAATTCTGGGATGCTTTATTAGCGAGACTAGTAGCGGTTTTAATAATGGCGGAAAGTAGATTATAGATAATCATTTCATGTACCCTTTGATGGGAGTCAAAGAGCCTGTTGATATGCATATGCATCAGATCGGTAAATAATGGAGCCCTTCTTTGTTCGGGGCATTTAGAAAGGGTGAGAATGAATGAATCCAAAAAATCCTGAAATTCGTTGAAATGACTCCGCTCTCTCACAAGGTTTTCAAATTTGGTTTCTTTGTAATAGGAATTGATATTTTTGTACTTAGTTTTATCCATCTGAAATTCTTTGCCGAAATGCTCGGCAATGTTGTTGATCCAGCTGTCATACCTCGATGTTTTGATAAGCCCTGAGCTTTTAATCCCTAAGAATAACTGAAGGCAGTGAACATATTTCTGCCTTTCGGAGATTTTTTCTTGTAGTCTTTTCACTACAAACTCGCTATCCTTCTTAAAATGTTGCTCTACATAGTCTATCTTCGCAATGTCATATCGTTCTATTTCACGGATATAAGTTTTTATTGTCAGATCAGAAATTAGCCCTGCATTAAGAAAAGGCTGTAGACTGATTCGTATAGCTTTGAAAATGGGCTCGTTAAATTGATCGTCGTTAACTTCGATTCTGAATCTCAGGTGATCGCCATTCTCATTATAGCGAATAAAAAACCAACATAAAATATAATCACGGAACTTCAAAAGAATCTCCGTTAATGGACCCAGCAATATTTCGTCCGCACGTCCAGTATGCGAATAAATTTCAAAAGATAACCATCTGTTACCGGGAAGGAATTTCCTTTGGGTATTTTCAGTATCTTCTTCCATTGCAGCGCTGCTAAAATAGATTTCCTTGTGATGTACCAGCGGAACCACAAATTGATTGTTAAATGCCGCGCCGTTCTTGTCCATCGCCGTTGGATTATCCGGCATCAAAAATTCCTCAACATAAACTTCTCCATTTTTTTTAATCTCCTGGAGAAGCAACTGCAACTCTTCGCTAAAATTTATGTTAAAGACTAAATATTCATCTCCCCGAACGAGCCGAACGTAATCTCCAAGTTGATAGAGGCAAAGGAGTTCCTTTATTTTTTCCAGTTGCTGAGCTGTATTTTTTTCTTGAATATCAGCATTTATGATTTTTAGCTTGGCCGGAGAAAGAATAATATTTCTGAACTGAAATCTTGGGTAATATTTTTTTTTAGGAAATATCAATAAAGGGTCGAAAGTGAGATCGCTCCATATTCCGTGATAACTAAGGTCGTAAAGAAAGCGGAATACGGGTAATTCAGATCTTTGGTAGTTGTAGGCTGAGGCCATTCGGGGAATCACACGCTTTCCCAGTCTTTTCGAACGCAAGACAATTTTGTCGCCTGAGACACTTATGTACAGGTCATCCAGTGTCAATGGTTCATCGAGTTCAGAATAATTCAACAGATTAAGTTCCTGCTGATATATCCTGCTTCTCCTGTTTACATTGTCTACTTTCTTCTCAGCATGATAGGCTAAATCGAAAAATACAACATTTTGATTTGCTTGCTCCTCAATTTCTGTGATGCTGCTGCATAAGTGTTTTACATCGGAGCTGACGAAACTAAATCGTCCGGCAAGTTGATTGAAGGTATTTCCACCAATTCTTTCAACGATTATATTTTCATCGACTGCTCTTATCATCATCGAACAAGAATTGGGTAACGGTTTGTCATTGGCACTTGAGTTTTTAGATTTTAGCAGATCGTCGATTCGAATACATTCACCTACTTTAAAACTACAATGATCGTTAAGAATAGCTTTCAGTTCCTTTAACCTATCAGATTTCTCCGCTTGGGATTTGGCAATAATTTCACCTACAAGGCTACCAGTATTTTTAGAAAGATGCAAGTTTCCATATCCGATTCCCAATTCTGGATCTAGTGCAGTCATTAATGGGATATTGGCCCGGTCGAAGTGTTTGGTGAATTTCTTAGTGAAGTCTATCAGGTCATCCGAATCCGGCGTGAGGGGTAACGTATTTTTAAGCAGTTCCAACAGTTGAGGGATATGCTGCAACAATTTCTGTGGAAAATTGCCCTGGATAATTTTCTGTTCACTTAGCAGGTACTTTTGTTCTGAGATATTTAAGTTTAGGTTTATCCTCTTAAAATAATCTTCTCCAATGATATTTGGATCAAGTTCTGTGATTAATAACCCACATATAATCATATCTTCAAGCAACTCATAACGGGCTCGACGCTTGGTTTTTGTGGAGGCTGTTTTTAATAGTTCAGAAATGGTTACTGGTTTCCTACAGAGGTTGAGCACGGCTACTATCATCGGATCATAATCTACTTCTGCCAGTTCAAAAGTTTCGTCTTTTCTTTTGATGTATCGGATGGCATTTCCGATTTTGTAGTAACTGCTGTTTGCAAATAGCCTGGAGTTTTTATCAATCAGATCTTCAAAGCTATAAGGCGACTGATCGAAGTTTGGCCAGTCAGTTAAAGCATGGGCGGTCTTTTCATCACTTACGATTAATGGCTCAGAGGCTGGCATACACATTACTACGCCAAACGAAGAAAAAGTTCCAAACGGCGTACAACGGAATTTAGCCCGGTTAAAATATTTGAAAATAGTAATTTGTGTTCTCTCGGGTAAATTTGGTATGTCATTCGCCGCTGTCTCCTTGATTAAATCATAGAATTCCGGTGAGGCGTTTCTAATGGAGCTTTTTAATTCATTCCACACATCTGTAAGCTTGGTTTTCATTGGGAATTGTGGCAATCGAAGGATCAAGCTGTGGTGTGGTTTCATAGTCTTAGAAATTTGTCACCAATCTATCGATCATTTCATTTTTATTTTATCTACTTATTTGAAAGTGCCATTTAGGAATGTGAATATCCGCTTTAGACATTTGGATTTGAATCATGATGTTATCTTTTTAATGATTAGCTGTCTATATGTTTAAGCTACAGTGATTTTGCACACAGCCGATGTTCACAATTATTCAAAATAAATCGCTATAATTGCCCTTAAAAATGATTAAATTTACTTGATCATCTTCCGGTAACTAAACCTCAATCTGACCTAGGAATGGAAAAAGTACGTAAGATACCCATTGGCCATCAGGCACTGCTGCAAGAAATTGCTCAGGGGGATCAGCGTGCCTTCCGCACACTCTACAACAGTTACCACCGCAAGATCTACACCTTCGCCTTGAAATACATCAAATCCGAAAACCAGGCTGAGGAAATCGTACAGGAAGTCTTCATGAAACTCTGGCAGATGGGCACCCGTATCACCGAGATCAAGCACCTGGAAAACTACCTGCTCACCATTACCCGCAACCGCTCCATGGACATCATGTACCGCAGGCAGATGGAGATCAAAGTCGACCTAATACGCAGCATCGACTGGGAGGAAAGCCACAACGATACCGAGGAACTGATTCTACTAAACGACACCCGGAAATTGCTGCTGGATGCCATAGACCTGTTGCCACCCCAGCAGAAAAAAGTTTATCAGCTCTGCCACCAGCAAGGCCTGAAATATGAACAGGCGGCCAATCAACTGGAACTTTCCCAGCATACCGTTCAGCGCCACATGAAATTGGCGCTCCGTTTCCTACGCAATTACCTCCGCGAGCATACTGATGTGTCCGCCTTGTTGATCATCTTCAAATTGCTCGGATAAAAAAAGTTTATACCCTATTGCCCCGATTTGTATTCCCATCAGTCTATATAGAAAGGACGGGTATTGCCCGTATTGGAAACGAACAAAATGGATACAGACAGGATCATATACTTACACGGGCGCTACTTGGAAAATGCGCTGACCGACGACGAGCAGATCGAATGGGCCGAAGTACTGGAAGACGCGAGCGGAAAGGCTTTTGTCCTAGAACTTATGGGCAATACCTGGAAGGACATTTCCCCCGGTCAGGAACAGCATCTACAAGCGAAGCGTTCAGAAGAAATTTATGCCGGGGTGGTCTCCGCTCCGCAGCAACAATTGCGCACGAGAAAACTTTGGACAAGGATAGCGGCAGCGGCTTCTCTTCTGTTGATCTTGGGGGCTGGTGTGTTTTTCTATACAAAACGGGATCTTGTAAAACCTGGTACGGAACTGGCTGCGGTGCAGGATGTCGCTCCGGGAAGCAACAAGGCTTTTCTGACCTTGGCGGATGGTAGACGGATTGAACTGACAGGTGCTGGTAACGGACAACTGGCAACCCAGGGTGGTTTGGTGTTGAGCAAAACGGCGGACGGTCAGTTGGTCTATGAGGTAAAGAATGACGACGGAGCGGCAGAAGATGTGATGCTCAGCAATACAGTGGAAACGCCACGTGGCGGGCAGTATCAGGTGAAATTACCGGACGGGACTCGGGTCTGGCTGAATGCGGCTTCCAAATTGGAATATCCGCTGAACTTTAAAAATGCGAAGGAAAGAACCGTCCGTTTACAGGGTGAGGGTTATTTTGAAGTGGCTAAGGATAAATTACGGCCTTTTGTGGTACGCTCAGCAGGTCAGCAGGTACGGGTATTGGGTACGCATTTCAACATCAGTGCCTACGGAGACGAGTTTTCAGTCAAAACAACCTTGCTGGAAGGCAGTGTGAAGGTGAGTATTGAAGGTAAAGCTGAAGGTAAGGTCATGGTGCCAGGTGAGCAGGCAGTATTAACGGGAGGTGCATTGAAGGTGTCGGAAGTGGATGTGAAGGAGGCTGCGGCCTGGAAAAACGGGGAGTTTATTTTTGAACAGGAAACTATTGGTAGCATCATGCGCAAGCTTTCGCGCTGGTATGATGTAGAGGTGGTGTATGAAGATAATCTGGCGGACAAGACATTTAGCGGTTCGATGAGCCGTTTTGAGACGGTGTCGCAGGTTTTAAGTAAAATCGAGATGACCGATTTGGTGCGTTTCAAAGTTGAAGGAAGGAGGATCATCGTGCGTAAATAAGGGGTTAAAATACGGCGGATCCTTTAAAAACGAACCGGGAGTACTTGCGATACCCCCGGCGAAGTCTAGGTCTGCCCTGAATAATTTTTGCGAATCAACTGAACAATAACTAAACCGAACAAATGTAATGAATTTTAATGACCGAATGAGGTCAAAGTCTGTCTTTTATGGGACGGGCTGGCCGGTGGTTGGAAAGGATTGCCCGGGTATGCCGGGTATGCGTTCTGCTGCCTTTAAAAGGGTAATGATGAGAGTGAACCTGATTGTATTTTTTTTAACGGCCATGCTGATGCAGGTGAGTGCGCTGACTAGAGCGCAGGTTTCGCTCAATGAGCAGAAGACTCCTTTGCTGAGCGTGATCAAGAGTCTGAAAAAACAATCGGGCTATCATTTTTTTTATAACGATCAGAATTTAAAAGAAGCGCGGCCGGTGACGCTGAGCTTGAAGAATGTGTCTTTGGAAGAGGCTTTGAAGGCTTGTATGGAGGGGCAGGAACTTACCTACACGATTGCGGAGAAGACGGTAGTGATTAAAGCCAAACAGAAGAGTTTGCTGGATAAGGCGAAGTCTTTGCTTTTAAACATGGTGCAGGATATCGAGGTGCAAGGCGTGATCAGGGATGAAAAGGGTGTTGGTTTGCCTGGGGCTACGATTAGGGTCAAAGGGACGGAAAGGGTAACCAGGTCGAATGAAAAAGGCGAGTTTGTATTGTCTGGGGTGCCGGAGGATGCAGTGCTGGTGATTTCTTATTTGGGTTACCAGACACTAGAGCTGAAGGCGCAGAAGGAAATGGGGAACATTGGGATGGCGATTGCCTCGGGCGACCTGGAGGAGGTAAATGTGATGGTGAATACCGGTTTTCAGACGTTGAACAAGGAACGGGCGACGGGTTCGTTTACCAAGGTTGACAATGAGCTGCTGAACCGTCGTGTGGGGTCAACATTGATTGAAAGGTTAGAAGGTGTAACCAGCGGGTTAATGTTTAACGCGAATGTTAACTTAGGGCCTTCGAATCCAAACGGATCTGCATTTAATATCCGTGGTTTAAGTACCATTTTTGCCAATACCAAACCATTAATTGTTATAGATAACTTTCCTTTTGACGGGGATTTATCCAACATTAATCCGAATGATGTAGAGGATGTCACTGTTTTGAAAGATGCGGCGGCAGCTTCCATATGGGGTGCAAAGTCTGGAAATGGGGTGATTGTAATTACAACTAAGAAAGGCAAGCTGAGCAGTCCGCTGAATATTAATTTCAATTCCAATGTAACCTTAACCGAAAAGCCGGATATTTACTATGATCAGAATTTTTTGCATAGTTCTAGTTTTATTGATGCAGAACAGTTTTTGTTCAGCAAGGGCTATTACAATTCCAACATCACCAACGTACGTAAACCGACACTGTCGCCTATTGTAGAAATCTTACTCAGTCAAAGAAATGGTAACATAAATGAAACTCAGGCGAAAGAGCAAATGGATGTCTATCGCAATTATGACTTCAGGGATGGATTATCGAAATATTTTTACCAGAGCACAGCTGCTCAGCAATACTCATTGAACTTAAGCGGGGGATCGGACAAGGTAAGCTATTATTTTTCGGCCGGATATGATGATGTGCCTTCTGTAAACGTGGGGAATAGTTATAGCCGGATGAGCTTGAACAGCAATACTACCTTTAGACCTATCAAGTATTTGGAAGCTACGGTGGGTATTATGCACATTATTGCTAATACGCAGAACAACAACCCTGGCAATATCAATCCTGGAAATTCTCGCAATACATTTTTTCCTTATGCCCTTATTGCGGACGAGAATGGAAATAGTTTACCCTTGCCAAAAGACTATCGGTTAAATTATATCCAAAGTCTTTCTGGAAGCAACTTACTGGATTGGCAATATAGGCCATTGGATGAATTGAGTTTAGCAGATAACACAGGTAAGAGCACACACACCAGGTTAAATGCGAGTTTAAAGTACACCTTCATTCCAGGATTAAGTGCGGAAGTACGATATCAATTGGAAAATCAAAATGCAAGTAATTACAATTTGCAGAGCGAACAGAGCTATTTTACCCGTAACCTGATCAACCTAAATACACAAGTTGGAGGGGGTACATTCACTTATGGAGTACCTCGCGGTGGCATACTAGATCAGGACAATCGGGAAATGACTAGTCACTCAATTCGGGCACAACTGAATTTAGATCGGAAATTTGGAAGTGACCATGAAGTAACGGCAATTGTAGGTATTGATGGAAAAGAAGTAGTTACAGATGTTAATGCATGGCGTTTGTATGGTTTTAAAGACCATGTTGGGACTTCAACACCCGTAAATTACGAAATGAATTATCCGAAATATGGAAACCTAGCAGCTTCTAGCAGAATCACTTATGTAGACAGATACAATAAACTATCAGATATTTATTTCTCTTATTTCGGCAATACAGCCTATACGTTCAAAGATAAATATACTGTGTCAAGTAGTGCTAGAATAGATCAGAGTAATTTATTCGGGGTCAATACCAACCAAAAATCAGTTCCTCTGTGGTCAGTTGGAGGTTCTTGGATGGCAAGTAAAGAGAGTTTTTTGCAAAAAAAATGGATAGATATGCTAAAATTCCGAACCACGTTCGGCTATAACGGAAACATCGATAGGACAGTATCTGCCTATGCAACAGGTAGTTTTTCTACAGGAGCTTTGCTAACCGGACTTCCCTTTGTTAGTCTACAGACGGCGCCAAATCCTGAACTGCGTTGGGAACGCATCGCCATGTTGAATTTAGGAATGGATTTCTCAGTGCTTAATGGGCAAGTATTCGGGAGTTTTGAATACTACAAAAGAAAAGGCGAAGATATGCTTGGATATTCAGACTTAGATCCCACCACCGGGATGTCTCAATTTAAAGGCAATGTAGCCAATATTACGGGAAGTGGATTTGATGGAGATTTAACTTTTAGAGTTGGTAAATCTTTGCGATGGAGCGGTAATTTATTATTTAGTATTACAACAGATCAAGTGATTCAATACAAAAGAACAGCCAGTCTTAATGGTTATATGCAAACAGCGGGAGGCGAATTAGGAGCAACAGCAACCTTTACACCTATTGTCGGCCAACCGATTTACGGAATATACAGTTATCCTTGGGGTGGATTAGATCCAGATAATGGTGATCCATTGATACGAACGGCCGACGGAACGAACAAAGATTATAGTGCGTTATTAGCCTCTACTGATTTTTCGCAACTGGCATATCATGGAACTGCCCGACCTACACATTTTGGAGGCTTTAGAAATTCCTTAACATATAAGGGTGTATCAGTCTCAGTAAATGTTACGTATAAATTTGATTATTATTTTAGGAGATCATCTATAGACTATACCTCGTTGGCAGGAGCTTGGTTGGGCCATCCGGATTATGATAAAAGATGGCAAGTTAAAGGTGATGAGCTAATGACTAATGTTCCTTCATTTACCTATCCATTAAACACCAATAGGAATGGTTTTTACAGAGGTTCAGAGGTATTAGTCGAGAAAGGTGACCACATCCGGTTGCAGGATTTGCGTATAGGATACGATGTACGATTGAATAAGCAAAGTAGGGTCAGATATCTAAACCTTTATGCTTATGCAAATAATATCGGAATACTTTGGAAGAGTACGAAAACTAATATTGATCCTGATTTTATAACAAATCGTTTTGTAAACCCTACTACATATGCCCTGGGCGTTAATTGTGGTTTTTAAAAATATTCATATGAAAAGAATTATTTATTTGATAGGATTAGGACTATTTATTTCCTGCGGTAAATTGGATGTGAAACCCGACTTATCGCGAGTGATACCTTCTACACTGCAAGATTTTCAAGGTATATTAGATGATACCGATGGTGGATTCAATTACAACTATAACTGTTTTGGAGAAATTGCCGCCGGAGATTTTTACGTGAACTTTGCTGATTATCAATCGAACAGTATTTTGCTTACTTCAAAAATATATGTTTGGAATATTGCTAACCTAGACGATGCATTCATTAGTGATTGGAACTCATCCTATAAGAAAATTTTGCGTACCAATGTAGTTCTAGAGGGACTTAAAGGTATTTTGCCCAAAGAGCAAAATATTGAATATAACTATGTAAAAGGTCAAGCACTATTCCATCGGGCACTTTGCTATTACATGTTAGTGGAGGAGTTCGCACCTGTGTATGATGCTGTCAATGTAGGTAAGCCCGCTATTCCACTTCGTACTTCTGCTGATATCAATTTATCTTATCCTCTTAGCACCGTTAGTGAGGTCTATAATTTTATTGTGTCAGATCTTATCACGGCAACTGATTTACTTACCGACAATAGCGTATATAAAACCCGTCCGAGTAGAGCTGCAGCATTAGGCCTTTTAGCCAGAGTTTATTTGGCCATGGATGATTACAAGAATGCACTGAAATATGCTGGATTATGTCTTAAAGTAAAAGCAGAATTACTGGATTATAATTTAATCAATGCTAATTCATCTTATCCAATTCCTCAATTAAACGAAGAAGTCATATTTCAGGGATCCATGTTAGCCGATCAGTTGCTTTTCCGAAACGTGCTGAAAGTGCAACTTGGTTTGTATGACTTGTACGAGAATGGCGACTTAAGGAAAGACATTTTCTTTTTGAAAAATAGCGATCAAAGTATCGCGTTTAAAGGTAACTACAACGGTTTGGACTTTTCCTTTTTTGCCGGGCTCGCTATCGATGAAATCTATTTAATTGAAGCCGAATGTCACGCACGATTAAATAATGTTCCAATGGCACTGGAAACTTTAAATAAATTATTAAAAATGCGCTATAAAACGGGTTTTTTTATTCCTGTTGAGATAAACAACCAGGATGGTTTACTTATGAGAATATTTCTGGAAAGAAGAAAGGAACTATTATTCAGGGGACTCAGATGGACCGATTTGAGAAGACTGAATAAAGACCCAAGATTTGCTGTGACTCTAACTAGAGAGCTAAATGCACAAACCTATACCTTGCCTCCTAACGATCCACGTTATGTTTTTCCAATACCTAAATATGTAACAACAATTAAATATTAATATCAACCAAAAATTTTTTATATGAAAATCCGATTGACGGCGATTTTATTCGCGTGGCTATGTTTTGCGCCAAAATTAGGCATGGCATTTAGCAATGAATCTATTTCGAATGTTTTTGTAGATACAATAAACCATATCAAACCTTTGGAAAAGGGAGATCGATGTCCAGACTTCACTTTTGGTTCTCTTGCGAACAGCGAGAAAGAGAATGCTAGGCTTTCGGATTATAAAGGTAAGATCGTAATCTTAGACTTTTGGGCTACGTGGTGTAGTTCCTGTGTTTCCGCCATGCCAAAATTGAATGAACTACAGAATAAGTTCAAAGATAAGCTTCAAATTATTGGTGTGACGGATCAGAAGTTTGTAGATATTGAATACTTTTATAAGCAGCGAGTTGAAAAACAAAAATTGCATCTTTCTTTTCCGACTGTAACAGAGGATCAAACCTTAACGAACTATTTTCCCCATCAGTCGATTTCGCACGTGGTTTGGATTGACGGTGAAGGAAAGGTATTAGCTATCACAGACTCAGAACAAGCCACCGAGGAAAATGTTAGAAAGATTATCAATGGTGAACCAGTTAATTTAGTACCTAAAACAGACAGAAGATTGAAAGCTGATGTCAATTTAGATGAACCATTTATATTGGAAAGGTTGGCTCAGCCTTTATACGTAAATAAAGGTGTTACAGACGGAGGTATTAGATACAAGTCAATTATCACTAGGAGAATAGACGGTATCCGAAGCGGTTATACTTCATTTCATGCAGGTCGAATAATTTCTACAAATAGTTATTTAGAGGCTTTGTTTATGCACGCTTATAATTATGATAATCTGTCCACAGGGGAATTTTTGAATTCTTTCCCAATTAATAAATTTAGGTGGGAAGTTGGACCGAATGAATTATACAATACGCCTGGAGATGGCTATTCTGCGGCCTCTCTTGGGAGTAAGGCGGTTCAAGAGTTTAATAATAACAAAGATAATATGTATTGCTATGAAATTGTTTTTCCTGACTTTTATATGAATTTAGCAATGAAAAATGATAATTATCTCGGCACGAACTTAAAACGAATTGCTTTAAATATTATGAAACAGGACTTAATGAAGTGGACTGGGTTTACTTCGGATATGGTCCGTCGTGAAACCAAAGTATTGGTTTTACGTTTGGTAGATTCCACCCAAGTAATTTCGCCAGTAAACTACGAAAAATCAGAGATTGACCCAGCTTTTCTCGGGGCCACATTTAAAAACACCCGAATGCTGATTTTTAAAAGAAGTTTGCATCATATTCTTCAAATGGCTCCACCATTCATTGATGAAACCAATTATGTTGGACTGGTGAATTTCAAATTGGATTGTAACCTGACAGATACTCAAGCATTGGCTAAAGAGTTGGCCAAATTTGGTTTGGAGTTAAAAGAAGAGGTTAGGAAAATACCGTTGTTGGTGGTGTCAAAGTGATTAATTTGGCTGACGTATAAAATCTAGGTTATGAAAAAATGAGTTTGGGTAGTAGCTATAAGTAGAAATTTGGAGAATACCAATATTGGTAGTGTATTTTAGTTATGAGAATCGGCGGCGTGTGTATATTAATTACTTGGAGGGAAATAGTGCCAGGATAAATATATGGGATAAATGGCTTACCGCTTTGACTTGATTTTGGAAATGCCAACAGAAGAATTTATAAAGGAATTGAACATTAGAAGCTGGCCAGATGTGGATGGTATAGACGAGCCATTGCTATGGCAATAAGTGTGAAGATGTTGCGGCTCTTAATTGTATTTCATAGTAAACTGGTTAATGAGTTAATCATAGCGAAGTGGCGATGTCGGAGGATAACCCTCGTTTTTAAAAATGCCCAGGGCTAGTGCTCAAACAAAGTTGAATAGAATACCATGTTTGGGGTTTTAGCCTGTGGGCTTAAATTAGACTTGGATTAAAAAGTAAAGAATTAAAGTGATGAAAAAATTAATAGTATTGGCTTTTTTCCTTTCCTTTTCGGTAGGACTGAAAGCGCAGATCGAAAAGCCGGTTAAATGGAGCTATGCGGCAAAGAAGATATCGGCTGTTGAGGCAGTGGTGTACATGAAGGCGACTATCGATGTTCCTTGGCATATCTATTCGGCTTATCAATTGCACGGGGGGCCGACCAAGACGAGTTTCTCTTTTGATAAGGGTTCGGCTTATTCGCTTGTTGGGAAGATTGTGGAACCTAAATCTATTTCAAAGTTTGAGGAAGTGTTTGGGATGAAGGTGATGTACTTTGAAAAGAGTGTAGTGTTTTCCCAAAGGGTTCGGCTGAGGGGGAAGTCTGCTGTGGTTAACGGAAAGGTGGAGTTTATGGCTTGTACTGATAACCAGTGTCTACCACCAGATGAACTCAGCTTTACAATTCCCATAAAGTAGTACTATTCCATATGAAAAAATCAGGCTTTTTGAACAAAGGCTGGCTATGCCTATGTCTTTTTTGTGGCAGTATCTTGCTGTCCTGCGGTTCTAGTAAAAACTTATGTTCATATCCAGATAAAGATGTGATGTACGTTCGTTTGGATAAAGGATTTAAACTGGAGGTCATCGGAGATGGTGATGTGGCTATTTTGCCTGTTTCATCCGAATTGGATGGCGGTAGTTACACTTTTTATTTTGCTGTTGCCGATAGGTTAAAAATGGAAAGTTTAAAAAGTAAATTGTTGAGTATGGGAGCATTGGAGGTGAGTATCAATCGAAATGAATAGTGAAATTTGTATGAATAAATTAGGTTAATAATAGTTAATAGTGAAAGGGGAAACTGCTAGGATTGGTAAGCCCCCTTTTTTTTACTCAATCCATCATAATATGATAAAAGCAAATGTTGATGATAAACCTTTGGTAGCTGATATTTTAACAGCTTCCTTTCTACATAATAAAAGTGTGAACTACTTAATCCCGCAAGATGGTTTGAAGATGTTTCGCATTCATGGGCTGATGCAGTATTCATTTGAAATGTGTATGCTTTTTGGGGAGGTGTTTCTTTGCGAGGATCGTAAAGCATGTGTTCTGCTCCTATATCCAGAATTGAAAAGAACAACATTAAAGTCAGTTTGGCTTGATCTGAAATTGATTTTTAAAAGTATCGGTTTTAGAAATGTGCTCAAGGCTATTAAAAGAGAAAGCAGAATAAACTCGGTACGCCCTGATCAGCGAATGGCCTATCTGTGGTTTATCGGTGTGATGCCGGAATATCAGCATTTCGGTTTAGGTAAAAGGCTAATGGAAGAGGTAATTATTAAAACTGCGTCAGATGATAGACAGATTTTCTTGGAGACCTCAACTATCGAAAATCTCCCTTGGTACAGAAAGTTTGGATTTGAGGTTTATGATGAGTTGACTTTTGGCTATACGCTGTTCTTTATGAAAAGGTAGCCATAATTACTGCAACCAAGATGTTTTTTATCTGCCAAATATTCGACTATGCTAATACCAGGAACACAAATGTTGGTGCTGACCGCTATTATTATTTTTATAGAGCTTCTTTTTTTCTTCCACCAATTTATTTACTACTTATATCGCCCTTCAGACAAATGCAGGTTCTGGTACCTGATCTTGCTAGGGCTCCTTATCTTCTATAACACGACTGGTGGGTTTTTCCCTGATCCCAATATCACGTTGATTTCAGTTCAATTCCAGAATATCATTGCCTATGGTGCAGGCTTTTTGATGGGCTCCTATTTTCCGTTTTTCTTTTACAAATGCTTTGACCTGAAAAGTCTGCGTTTCCATGCGTTATATGGAGTTCCACTTTTCCTATTGCTTCCTTATCTGATTTTCTTCGGAGTAATCTATCTGGCTAAGGGCGATCTGGAGTATGCGATACATTATGGAATGATTGTACCATTTTTCTATTCATTTGTGATTATTGTCGCCATCCTGAAAGCGATCAGAAAACAGTTTGCAGAATATAACAGCAAAGGCTATGTAATTGACAAGTTGGAAATGGTAGCGGTATATTGTGCGGTCATTCCTTGGGTAAGTCTATCAGTTTTTGCTTACTTTCACGTTTCCCAGTTCATAGAGGTTATTGTGACTAATCTCGGCTTTCTACTAGTAACAGTCATATTTTTTGTCAGGTCGGTTCGACGAGCGAGAATTATTGACTTAAAGCTGAATATGGGAGAGCTGGCAATGCCATATGAGGAGATATTTGAAAAAAATCTATTGAAATATCCATATACTCCTAGAGAAATCGAGGTGATCAGATTGCTTAGGCAAGGTCTGACCAAAGAGCAGGTAGGAGAAAAATTGTTTATTGCCACTTCAACGGTTTCCCGACATGTACAAAATATCCACTACAAAACCGATGTAAGCAACAGACTTGAGCTGATGCGAAAATTAGAAACTGAATAGGCTTTAATCCCTCTTTTAAAATTCCAATAGTTTTGAGGGTTCTACTTCTAAACCTTGCGCCAAAGAAACAATCGTTGTTAGCGCCAAATCTACTTGGCCTTTTGATATTCTTTGCACCTGACTATATTCCAAATCTGCCCTGACAGAGAGTTGCCTTAATGATGGTTTTACTTTATTTTTCTCACCATATTCTGCCAATAATTTGAGTAGGTGGTTTCCAAAATTAAGTTTGGTTTCCTCTTTCCAGTCCATGATGGAAAATTCGCATAACCCTATCGATTTAATGACGTATGTACATACGTCAAATAGAAATTATTCTTTAGAATTCCAATTTTATCGGTCATAAAATAAAGGGAAAATCATCTCAAAATAGGCTTAGTATGGCTTTAAAGATCACTTTTTAAAAAATGCTTTCAAAAATGTAGGGCGAATACACCCTTTTGTGTAGGGATTTTAGGGTCGTAAGGAACACATTTGCCCTACCTCGGTTGAGGTAAAATCGTATATCCAAATCAGATTGCCTATGGCTAAATGGTACTTATTTTTCTGCTGATCAGTTGAGGGCATTCAGGTGAAATGTCCGTCGGCAGGCTTCACTTAAATTTAGTTCTATGCGTAAAAATAATGCAAAGCAATCCTTCCGTGAGTTGCGGTCGAGGTTAAAAACAATTACTGGTTCCGATAAGCTGGCACTGGTGGATAAGTTTAACCAATGTATCTGTCTGATCAATGATTTTCTTTTGGAAGTCCGCATGGAGGTGACTTCGGTAGCGTTCAAGGACAAAATGGAAGAGATCTATTTCTTCAAGTTTGAAAAGCCCGAATATTATGCATTAAAAATATACCATGTTGCCCTGTTCACCTTGTTGCACCAACTTCCTGTGGGTACGGCGGCACAACAGCGCAAATTCTATCTGGAGGAACTGGGTTTTATCAACAGGTTCTTCCGTCAGCACGCCTTCCACTACCAATATTTTAAATCTGGCTTTACCGAAATGGACGAAAGCCTTTTTCTTCGTGGTGTGGAGGTCAAACCACTCTACTTTTCTGAAATCCCTGAACTTGATCCCGATTTTTCCACCAGTGGCGATTACCTGTTTTCCCAGTTCATTGCCTATGAACTTTTACAGGAATATATCTTGGAAGCGTTGAAGGAACTGGATAAGGAACTTACTGGTAGCGCAACCACGCCCATACGTACCGGAAAAAAGTGGTTTGACTGGACTGGCGAAATCATCAATCTTGTTGAACTTGGTTATGCGGTATATCTGTCTAAACAATTGAACGATGAAAAAGTATCTCTTGCCGAAATCTTCCGCTGGCTGGAGGAAAGTTTCGGGGTGGAGATCGGTATCCCGGCAAATCGTTTTAGGGAGATCAAAAGGCGCAAGCGTTTGAGCCGTACCCATTTTCTGGAAATCATGCAAAAAGCGATGATCCAGTACATGGAAGATGATGATGATCTGCAATAGGTTTTGTCCTTTTAAAGGTATTTGAGGCTGATTTTCGGATTTATTTATCACTACTAGAGATAAAGGATTTTCAGGTCTTTGAACCTTTGCTTTCACAATTCCCGTAGCAATGGAGCTGCGGGAAATAAAGCAAAATCATATGATAAATTTATTTTCATCACAGAGCTGTGTGCTCGCTGCGATCTTGATCGGGCTTTTCAGTCTGTTCATGGTGTGGCTGTTCCACAGCAGGAAATCGGAGCCTGTCAAATCCCCGCTCCCGCACAGGTGGCAGGACAAAGTAGACGAATTGGGGGAGCAACAGTTGATGGGCAAAAGGAGGCTCGAAGAGGGCGAAAGTGTGGTCAGCGCCGAAGATTTCAGCTTTGTTAAGACAGCTGGTTTTGATAAATCAGCCATACTTGGAGACCTTTCCGATGTTCAACAGGAGATCAAGGAAATCTGCTTGGTACTTGAAAAACAAGATGGCGGTAAAGATGATTTTCTGGCGATGTTCGCTATCGTCAGAGATAAGTACCCTGTCATAGCTGAAAGTGCTTCCATTGGGATTTTGAACGGCTTTATCCGTGAAAATGTGCCTTTTCATCTCTCTGTCGAAGAACTGGAAAACCTTTGGTATTAGCACTACAACCCATTCATCTTTATCCATTCACCTTAAATCATTTCAATGAATAGCAATATCAATAATCAGCATAGCCCTCAAAAAAAGAATTTCGCCAAGTTCCTGCTGTTTTCATTTATCCTCTGTATCTACAACCTGTTTTCTAGTATTTCACTATTTGCCCAAGATGGAAATTCCGGGATACAAGAAGCGACCAATAAGGTAAAGGGTTATTTCGACTCAGGCTGTGACCTGATGTATGCCATCGGTGCAGTTGTGGGTGTGATCGGTGCCATTAAAGTTTTCAATAAATGGAATGCTGGCGAGCCCGATACCAACAAGGTGGCCGCCTCGTGGTTCGGTTCCTGTATCTTTTTGGTGGTGGTAGCCACGGTGCTTAAATCATTCTTCGGCATATAAATTCATAACGATTGGTCTTTTCCGCTTTGCCTGTGCAGGACGTATGATCCTATAAATTCTATAAACCGTCTGCAAGGCGAGCGGAAAGGCCAGTTACTAAATCAAAAAATATGAGTTCAGTATATCAAATCAATAAAGGCGTGAATAAGCCCATCGAATTTCGGGGGTTGTACGGACAGTACATTGCCTATCTCGCTGTGGGGCTGGTGGTGCTACTACTGACCTTTGTTGCCCTTTACATTTCAAATGTACCACTCTATGTTATTCTGCCGACCATACTGGCGCTGGGTAGCGGTCTTTTCTTTTGCGTGTTCCGTCTGTCCAAACGTTTCGGTGTACATGGGCTGTTGAAATGGACGGCAAAACGTGGCCTTCCAAAGTACATCAGGTTCAGTTCCAGAAGGGTTTTTACCGCGTTAAAATATCATAGGGGGACGGGGTTATGATCGACATCGAAAAAATCCTACCCATCTGGAAGGTTGAAAATGGTACCATGATCTCTATGCAGGGAGATGTAACCATTGCCTACAAGGTAGAGTTGCCCGAAACGGGTACACTTTCTGCGGATGCTTTTGAGGTGGCACATCAGGCATTTGTAAAGGCGATCAGGGTCTTGCAGGAAGGAATGATTGTACATAAAGCCGATTGGTACCAAAAGGCAAAGGTGAAAGCAGATTTTATTTCAGCCAGCGAAAGTCCCTTATCATTTGCCTCGGAAAAGCATTTTAACGAAAGACCTTATCTAGATCATAGTTGTTACATCTTTCTGACCCAGCGGCCGCTGAACCGTAAGCTTTCCAGTTCCGCTTATTGTAACATTCTTAGAAAATCTATCGCTCCTGCGGGTGAAATGGATGAAAGGCTGTTACGAAATTTCCAGTCCTGTGCAGGCCAGTTTGAAACCATTTTGACCGATAGCGGGCTGTTTAATCTTCAAAGGCTAGATGATGATGAATTGGCGGGTTCTGCAAATTCACCTGGGATCATCGAAAAATATTGTTTTTTGCTCGGTGGAAATGAGGCTCCACTAATCCGTGATGTCCATATCAGGGATGGCATACGTGTCGGGGATAAACAGGTGGAACTTTATTGCCTATCCGATGCCACCGACCTTCCTTCTTTCTGTGGCAGCCGTATCAATTACGATAAATATTCGACCGACAAGACCAAGTATAGTATTGGCTTTGCTTCGCCATTGGGACAATTTCTGGACTGTAACCACATTTTCAACCAGTTCGTTTTTATCAGTGACAGCCGCAAGACACTGAAAGCGCTGGAAGCGAAGAAACTTCGCCTGCATTCCCTTTCTGCCTATTCAAGGGAAAATGCCATATCCAGAGATGCCTGCAATGATTTTCTTAACGAGGCTATCGGTCAGCAGCGATTGCCCGTTAAGGCTCATTTCAATGTAATGGCCTGGTCGGATGATCTTATGGAACTTGCAGGGCTAAAAAATAAGGTTGGTTCGGCAATGGCGGCAATGGATGCGGTCTGCAAGCAGGAAACCGATGGAGCGGCGCAGTTGTGGTTTTCGGCAATGCCAGGGAATGCAGGTGATTTTCCGATGAATGAAACCTTTGATACCTTCGCTGAACAGGCCAGTTGCTTCTTCAATATCGAAACCAGCTACCGTTCCTCTATATCTCCATTTGGGTTAAGGCTCGGTGATAGGATTTCTGGTAAACCCCTGCATGTGGATGTTTCGGACGAACCGATGAAGCGTGGCTTTACCACCAATCGGAACAAATTTGTGATCGGCCCAAGCGGTTCTGGAAAAAGTTTCTTCACCAACCACATGGTACGAAGCTACTACGAGCAGGGTGCCCATCAGGTGATCGTTGATGTTGGCCATAGTTATAAGGGCTTATGTGATCTGGTCGGGGGCTATTACTTTACCTACTCAGAAAACAACCCGATCCGTTTTAATCCGTTCTACATTGGTGAGGGTGATGAGCTGGATACCGAGAAAAAGGAAAGTATAAAGACCCTTTTGATTACCCTTTGGAAAAAGGATGATGAGCGGTACACTAGGGCTGAATATGTGGCGGTCTCCAATGCACTTTCGCTCTATTATGATTACCTGAACCTGCATCAAGAAATATTTCCCTGTTTTAATTCCTTCTATGAATTTTTGATGGAGGAATACTTGCAGGTTTTGGAAGATGGCAAGGTACAGCAGCGCAATTTTGACATCGATAATTTTCTGTATGTGCTTAATCCTTATTATAAGGGCGGCGAGTTTGATTACCTGTTGAATGCCACTGAAAACCTTGATCTGTTGCACCAGCGGCTGGTCATCTTTGAAATCGATAAGTGTAAGGATCATCCCATCCTGTTTCCAGTCGTTACGATCATCATCATGGAAATGTTCATCAGCAAGATGCGGAAGCTGAAAGGCATCCGTAAAGTTTTGCTTCTAGAGGAGGTCTGGAAAAGTATCGCTAAGGACAGTATGGCGACCTATATCCAGTATCTTTTTAAGACTGTTAGAAAGTTTTTTGGGGAGGCCATTGTGGTTACCCAAGAAATCGAAGACATCCTGAGTTCAGTGATCGTGAAAAAGGCAATCATCGGTAACGCAGACTGTAAGATACTGCTTGACCAGAGCAAATACCAGAACAAATTTGACGAGGTGCAGGCCCTGTTGGGACTTAGCGATCTGGAAAAAACCTTGGTGATGTCGATGAACAAGGCCAACGATCCCACCAAAAAATATAAGGAGGTATTCATTTCCCTGGGCACGCAATGTTCTAAGGTATACCGCACAGAAGTGAGTTTGAGCGAGTATCTGGCCTACACCACCGAGGAAAGCGAAAAGATAATGGTGCAGGCCTATGCCGACAAGTACGGCGATATCGCCCGTGGCATCGCTGTACTTGCGGCGGAGCTCCTTAGCGGAAAGAAGATTTTTTAACCACTTAATCAAATCAATTATGGAAACATTCAAAAACAAATTCAAATCGATCCCCTCATCTACACTAGCCATTGCTGTAATGCTGTTTTATGCCAGTTGTACGGGTATTACCGAACCACCTATCACAGGTACTTATGTGAATTTGGCAGGTAGCGAGGCCAGTATCGCCAATGATACCCTTCGAATAGAACCTGATCATGGAAACAGCTATAAGCTTTTCAGGAGTACGGGGTTTCGCCTGATTGGTGAGGATGGAAAACCGGGCGAACTGCAACATGAAACCGAAATATGGACTGCGGTCTATGACCCGTCTACGCAGGTGATGACCGAAAATCGCAATGGCAAGGTGATCACTTTCGACACTTCAGCAGGGATGATGACGGTGGGGAAAAGGAAATACAAACGAATTAAAAACGATTAGCCAATGCTATGAAAAAATTAAAGAATATGATGAAAACCTATATGGTCGTACTGCCACTGAGTGCTACGGTCTTGCTTACCGCCTTGCCCACAGGGGCAAGTGCGCAGTTTGCGATAGCCGAGGTGATCAAAGCAGGCGTTAAAAAAGTAATCAAGGCGATTGATCTGAAAGTCCAACGTTTGCAGAACGAAACGATCTGGCTACAGAATGCGCAGAAAGTAGTCGAAAACCAGCTCAGCAAGCTGAAACTTGGCGAAATCTCGGATTGGACGGATAAACAGCGTAACCTCTATGCGGGATATTATGAGGAACTGGTCAGGGTCAAATCGGCAATATCTACCTATAAGCGGGTCAGGGACTTGGCCACCACTCAGGCCGCTATCTTGCAGGAATATAAATGGGCAATCTCACTGTTCAAACGTGATAAGCACTTTTCTGTCGGAGAAATTCTCCATATGGAAGAGGTCTACAAAGGTATTCTGGAAGCCAGTATAAAAAACCTGGATCAGGTGTTTATCGTGGTGAGTTCATTCAAGACTCAGATGGATGATGCAAAAAGACTGGAACTGATCGACCAGGCGGCAAGCCGCATGGATAAGAATTTTTCTGACCTCAAGCAGTTCAACGATCAGAACATCACCCTTTCCATACAGCGTGCAAAAACGGCAATTGAAGTTAAAACCTTAAAAGAGCTATATGAAATCAATTAGAAAATTTAGTATAGTGGCGTTATGTACGCTCTTCATTGGAGGGGCAGCTTGCAACACCAAGGCACAAACCTTTTCAGAATGGTTCAGGCAGAAAAAGACACAGGAAAAATATCTGTTGAACCAGATCGCCGCCCTCCAAGTTTACATTGGCTATGCGAAACAGGGATATGAACTTGTGGGGTCAGGGCTTTCAACCGTTAAGGATATTACTGGTGGCGAATTCAACCTCCATAATGCCTTTATCTCTGGACTAAAAAAGGTCAGCCCAATTGTTGCCAGTGATATTAGGATCGCAGAAATCATCGCCTATCAGCTTGAAATCGCACGTTCCTTCAATGCCCTTAGAAAAAGCGGAGCATTTGTGAATGCACATCTAGGCTATATTGGTTTGGTTGCCGAGGGAGTACTATCAGCCTGCCACAATGATTTGGAAGAGTTATTACAGGTCATCACCTCAGGTAAACTGGAAATGGAGGATGGAAAACGTATCGCCCGAATCGTTACAATCCACGAGCGGATGATGGACAAGGCTGCCTTTACGCAGGATTTTTGCAATGATGCCGCACTTCTGATCAGACAAAAACAGATCGAACAGCGTTCCATCGAAAATTTAAGGAGGTACTATGAAATCGATTAGCTATGTGTTTTTAGTGTTGGTTCTGATGTGCGCCAATTTAAGTATTGCTGGTGCGCAATCGCAGGAAGCAAAGCAGCTTTTATTGAACGTTGAAAAACTGGCACAGCTTAAGAATATTCTTTCGGATATGAAAAAAGGCTATCAAATTGTGTCCAAAGGCTATAATTCCGTAAAGAACATTGCTCAGGGCAATTTCTCCTTACATGAGGTTTTTTTGGACGGGCTGATGCTGGTGAGCCCAGAGGTCAGAAAATATTATAAGATTGCTGAAATCATTTCCGATCAGAAGGATATGGTAACTGAATACAGATCCGCCTTAAAGCGTTTCAGTTCCAGTGGCAATTTTAACGCATCTGAACTGGATTACCTGGGCAAAGTCTATCAGAAGCTGGCTGAGGAAAGTCTGGACAATCTGGATCTATTAACAACGGTGATCACCGCCAATAAATTACGCATGGATGATGATGAACGTTTGCAAGCGATTGACAGGATACATGCAGATGTAGTGGACAAGTTGGTTTTTTTGAGAAGCTTCAATAGAAAAACCAGCATCCTTAACCTACAAAGGCAACGGGAGAAACTTGACGTTTCAGGACTCCAGAAATTCTATTACCCTAAATAATTAGTATGAAACAGACAATAAAAATAGCCGCATTTCTTGGGGTTCTGGCTATGCTTTTGCCCAGTATTTCCCATGCACAGGGCGTAGCTGGCAGTATTTCTGGAATGCAGTCCGTACTGGACAGGGTGTATAATGAGATGTTGCCACTTTGCGGAAAACTCATTGGCGTAGCAAGGGGGCTAGCTGGTTTTGGTGCCCTATGGTATATCGCTAGTCGGATATGGCGACATCTGGCCAGTGCCGAGCCTGTCGATTTTTATCCGCTGCTGCGCCCGTTTGCTCTCGGTCTAGCAATACTGCTTTTTCCAATGGTCATTTCGGTGATGAACGGTGTACTCCAGCCCGTGGTTTCTGCCACAGGGAATATGGTCAAAAATAGTGATCAGGCAATTGCGGCATTGCTCAAACAAAAGGAAGAGGCCGTGAAAAAATCCAAGGCATGGCAGATGTATGTTGGCGAAAACGGTAGCGGTGACAGTGATAAATGGTATCGGTATCAACATCCAAAAGACCCCGACCGTCAAGAAGAAGGCATGTTTGAGGGGTTGGGCAATGATATTAAATTCCAGATGGATCGCATGAGCTATAACTTCCGCAACAACATCAAGCAATGGATGTCCGAAGTTTTGCAGGTATTGTTTGCCGCTGCCGCACTGTGCATCAATACCATCAGGACTTTTTATTTGATCGTATTGGCCATACTCGGCCCCTTGGTATTCGGCTTTGCGGTGTTTGATGGCTTTCAGCATACGCTAACGGTCTGGATCGCCCGATACGTCAATATTTTTATGTGGCTTCCGGTGGCCAACATCTTTGGCAGCATACTCGGACAGATACAGCAGAACATGTTAAAGATCGACATTTCGCAGATTGGCGAACAGGGCGATACCTTTTTCAGCTCCAGTGATAGTGCATATCTCGTGTTTATGGTCATTGGTATAGTAGGCTATTTCACGGTTCCGAACGTGGCCAATTACATCGTCCATGCTGGCGGTGGCAATGCGATGTTGCAAAAGGTGAATAGTCTGGTTACTGGCGGTACCAGTACCGTAGTTTCTGGTGCCCAAAGTGGAGCGGGAATGATCGTAGACCGTTTTGATAATGCCAGATCCAACCTTTCCGAAGGGATGGCGGAGGCATCAGGAAGTAATTATTTCAAGGATAAAATTAAAAGCTGATTATGTTTAAACAGATCAAAAATATCGATACGGCTTTTCAGCACATCAAAAGGTTTAGCCTTATGCTGATTGTTGCCTGTGTACTGGTTTCGGGCTTTGCGATCTGGAAAAGCTTTTCAATGGTACAGGATAGCGGGAAGCATATCTACATTCTGGCTAATGGAAAGGCTTTGGAGGCCTTTTCTGCCGAACGCAAAGATAATGTTGCCGTTGAAGGTCGTGACCACATCAAAATGTTCCACCATTGGTTCTTTACACTCGATCCCGATCAAAAGGTCATTAATGCACATATTGGCAATGCACTGAACCTTGCAGATGAAACCGCCAGAAAAAGCTACGAAAACCTGAAAGAGGCGGGATACTACAACAATATTATCTCTGCCAATATCTCTCAGGAAATCGAAGTGGACAGCATTCAGGTTGATCTTGATAATTACCCTTATCACTTCAGGTGTTTTGCCACGCAAAAACTGATCAGATCCACCTCCACGGTCATCCGTAAACTGGTCACTCAGGGCTACCTGCGCAATGTTTCCAGATCGGATGACAATCCCCACGGCTTTTTGATCCAAAAATGGGAAACGGTACTCAATACCGATATCAATACTAAATCTGGAGCCAATGAACCTTTTTAAAAAGCACAAAGAAATGAAGTTGGGCTCAGGGCAGGAAAAAATAGCCGAAGGAATCGCCGGCAGGATTTTAAAAGCACAGCGGAGGATTGCCGATTATCTGAATGCCATAAGCAAGGATTGGACGCCTTACCGATGGAAATTCCTGCTAGTTACGCTCTGCCTGAGCTTCGGCAGCTACTGCATTTACCTGCTCTGGCAGGCATTTAATTAATTATTCACTTTAAATATTAAATATGAACACAGCACAACAAGGAACAGGTGAACCTTTAAAACCACACCCGAAAAACAAGTATCAGTTAAAACTGGACAAAAAGAAATTGCTGGCCATCCTACCAATCATTGTATTGGTTCTGGCGGGCATCGGTTATTACTTTTTTAAGTTTAACGGTGGTCAGACCGATAGTAAAGTCCCGTCACAGGGTATTAACACGAAATTGCCCGATGCGCAGTTTAAAAATGAGCAGCCTACCGATAAGCTTGCCATTTATGAGCAAAGTGGAAAGGCCGAGACAGACTCAACGGCTGCAAACAGCATTTCTGAACGATTGGGATTTAATCAGCAGGAGAATTTGCAGACCAGACAGATCGATGAAAAACTGGCGGCGATCAATAAGCAGATCAATACACCCTATCTTGCGCCAAAACAGGCTTCAAACGATGGCTTCAAAACAACGGGTGGTTCTGATGGCGGAATGTCGAGGGATGTCGCCAAGTTGGAATTGTTGATGAAAAATATGCAGAATGGAAAGGATGAAGACCCAGAGATGGCGCAGCTCAGTTCAATGATGGATAAACTCATTGCCATACAAAACCCAGAACTGGCGAAACAAACATTAAAAACTTTTCCTCAATTGCCCGATAGCCTTTTCAGGGCAATACCTGCGGTAATTGCAAATAACCAAAAAGCAAGACAGGGATCGGTGGTAGAACTCCGACTTTTGGACACGGTCAGCATCAATGGTCAGGTAATACCTAAAGGCCATTCGATATTCGGACTTGCTGTTTTCTCCAACCAGCGGCTGAACCTGGAGATCAGGAATATCAGGCTGGGTACTTCGGTCATTCCCGTAAATCTGACCGTCTATGATAAAAGAGATGCAATGGTGGGCATTAATGCACCCGAGGCACTATTGACCGATGCTGTCAATTCTGGAACGACCGATATGATCGGCGGATTTGGAATGACTGGTTTTGACCTTACTACACAGATTGCAGGTGCAGGCATAGATGCCGCCAAGCAATTGTTGACCAAAAAAATCGGAAGGATCAAGCAGAACCTAAAAGCTGGTTATCCACTTCTTTTGAGGGACAACACCAGAAAACTAAAATAGTAGCCGTCATGAAATTTAGGAAAGAGGATCTATTCAGTACTGTCGAATTTCTACATGGCGTATACCATGAAGGATATGATTACATCTGCTATCCAAGGGACAGAAACCTATATACCGGAGATGAGATCATGGCTTTTTATGAGAAAGAAAATGCTGATCGCCATGCAATGCTCAACGGTGATTGGTATGTAGAACCTTTGGAACCTTTCCTTAAAAACATGCTGGCTGCTTCAAAGGGTAAGGATCTGCCCGAAATCATAGAAACAGGTCATTATTATTATCTTAAAAATACAAGCAACATGAACAAAAGTAATCTGGAAAATCTTCGTGGCGAACTTAAAGCGTTGAAGTTTGATGATCATTTCATCAAAGAAATGGAAGAGAAAATGGAGCTGAACCTGCCTTCATTTGAGGTAAAGGGCAGATTGCCATCTGATAAAGGACAGCTTGATGTGAACCTTCATTTCAAACAGTCCAGTCAATCCGACTATTATTATTTCAACCGCTATGACCTTGCATTGAGCAAGGCAAAGCCATTGGAAGAGGGACTGAAATATTTTGTGATCTCCAAAGACCCAAATTCCAAAAAAGAGATTGACAGTCCGACCGAGGCGATAGAGTATTTCAAGTCAAAAAAGGGTAACGCAGAACTTGCCATAAGTAGGGACTTGAAATCGAAGACCACACTTGCCACCATGATAGATGGTAAAGTGGATTTTGTAGAAAAAGAATTCGCCAAGACTTATTACAGTCCCGCACTGACCAATTCTTTATATGTGGATAAGGGCGTTGGCTTTAATGTAATTCAGTCTTCAAACATGCTTCAGGGAAGAGCGGTCTACCGCGATGATATGGTTAGCAGAGCGGGCGAACGCTATAAGGCTTGGACTGCGATAGATTTTAAAGAGCCAAAGGATAAATATGGCAATTATAAGTTGAGGCAGTACAATGAGAATTACGGCTTTGATCTAGGTAAGGAGCTGGAGGGTTATAAAATCAAAGAATTGGAAAATCCTGAAAAACTGGCAGCTGTGCTGGCAAGTATGAAAGATGGAAACCGACCTATTGTAACTGTTGATGGCATAGATGACAAAGAGACCAAAATGCGCATTGAAGCAGTGCCACGTTATGGGAACGTTAATTTTTTTGAGCTCAATGGTAAGCCTTTAAAAAGGGAAGATTTCCAAAAAGAGCAAAAACTGGATATGAATCTGGGAAAGGAAAAAGGTCGGACAAAAAATAAAGAAATGGCTGAGGGGCTGGGTATGTAGCAGATTTGGGCAATTTGTGCCGAAATTAATACCTTAGTTCTTTAACTGAATTATAAACTTAAAAAAATAAAGCAATGCAGAAATTTCAGCAGGTAAAAGACCTCGTGGCATCCATCGAGGCAGATGTAACAAAATTCTATAATCAGAATAATGGTGCTGCTGGCACCAGGGTTCGTAAAAGTATGCAGGATTTGAAAGTTCTGGCAGGTGAGATCCGTAAAGAGATTACCGAGAAAAAGAACAGTAAGTAATCGTATTAATTATCAATCAGAGCTGGCGGAAACGTCAGCTTTTGTTTAACTAGATTAAATATCTCTATTGATTTCCCCAATACGAATACAACCGTAATATTTGCAAATACATTAGGGGTAATTATACCTTGATTGTCCTTTTCAAAAGTTAATGGAATCAATTTGCATTAAGTGATCTGTAACATTAAGAAATTAATATTATTTATTTGACGGTGATGAATTCATTCAGTCATTTTAACGCTAGCAAACAAAGCTTAAAATCTTTCAATATAATTAGCCTCCATGAGTTAAATCGATTAAATACAAAAGTTTTCATAACTTTATTAAAAAAAATATAATGACCCATCCTGACAAACTTAAAAAGCTCAAAGATTTTGAAAATGAAAAGGATTTTCGTGAATTTCTCATTTCTCTTTTAAAAAAAATGGGGTTTAAAGACGTTCTTCACACTCATCGATATGGTTTTCCTGAATTTGGGAAAGATATCATTGGGAAAATTGAACATCCTATCGAGGGTGAGGAATGGTATTCTTTTGTAGTCAAAAAAGGTAGAATTTCAGGAAATACAGATGATGTTGAAAATATAAAAAACCAAATCTCTCAAAGTTTGGAATATCCTTATAATTCCATAAATGGAAATTCAGTTAAGATTTCAAAGGTCAAAGTAGTTACAAATGAAAATTTCACTAACGGCGCCCAAAATGCTATCTCTAGTAGTCCTCAACTAAAGTCTTGGAACGGTTACAGTTTTTGGTGGAATGAACCACTTGTAGATTTAATTGACAAGAACTATCCAGATTTTTGGTTGCCCGGAGATGAGTTTATTAAAAGTTATAGTAAAGAGCTCAAAAGGTCTATTAATGAAGAGTTTGAATTAAAGGAACTTTCTCTTCAAAAAATTGATGATAAAAATGTGCAGAAACTTATCAATATTTTTGTCGAACCTAATATGACTGAGGTAAATATTGAGCAGGATAAAGACAAATTAAAGGGAAAAAGTTATAATAGAAAGAAAGTTGGAGTAAATACAGTATTTGATTCGTCTGAAAATTTCATTATCGTCGGCGAAGCGGGATCTGGAAAATCCAAAATATTAAATAATCTTGTTTGCGACATACTGGATAGTACGGAATTAGTAGAAAGAAAAAATATTCCAGTCAAGTTAAAAGCAAAAGAGATTAGGGCAAATAAATTTGATATATTGAAGTCTATTGAAGCAAATATTTCTTTGCTTATCGAAGATGGTTTGCCTAACGATTTTACAGAATATACTTTTCAATTATTCATTGATGAAATTGATTTGCTTTTTAAAGAAGAGAGAGAATCTCTGTTTAATAACCTAACTGAATTTTGTAAAAATGGACATCGATTTGTAATAACAAAAAGGCGTAATTACAATTTAGAGGTTGAAGAAACAAAATTAAAAGCAAGGACTCTTAGAGTACACAATTTCAATATTAATCAAGTAAAAAATTTTATTGCAAAATTCTTCGATGCAGACAAGGGAAGTAAGTTCATATCTATTTTAACAGAAAGTAACATTCTACAGAAACTACCTACGACACCATTGACTATCACGCTTTTATCTCTACTTTATGATGGAAATAGCTATGAAATTCCAGCAACGCTAACTGATATATATGACGATTTTTCAAATGTCTTACTTGGTAAACTAGAGGTTAAAAGCAAATTTGATCTTTTGGCATACAATATTAAAAAGAGGCTTTTTACTATAGTGGCACTTGAAATGCTGATTAATAAAAGAGTTGATTTAGAATTTAAAGAATTTGAAGAAAAAGTAAACTCCTTCTTATCCTCAAGAGGTTATGTACCTCAAACTCGAGATGAATTAATTGCAATTGTAGAAAATAGCGGCATTTTATATATAGATGAAAATGAACGTGTAGGTTTTAAACAACAAGCATTTATTGAATACATGGCTTCTGTTGAAATATATGATCATTCAAGAGAGGAACATTACGAAAGTTTGCTTACCAATTTTAATGATATTTCATGGCAGAATACTGCAATATTTTTTGCTGGTAAATCCAAAGATTTGCCAAAAATGATACCAGATCTAATCTCTAAAATGCCTAATAATAATGCCAATGATTGGTTCATCAATACTGGTGGTATGGGCTATTTGTCACAAGCGTTGTATCAAACAGAGCCCAAAGAAAGAAAGAAATTGGTTTTAAAAGCATTAGATAATCTTTGTTTGTCTTTTAACTTTTTAAAAGGGGATTCTAAAAATTCTAATGGAATTTTAAGGGATGCGCCACTTCCCATTTTGGCTACAATTTTGAATTTTTGGTTTGTAGAGAACTTTAGGTCAATAACCTTAAAGCAAACCCTAATTGAGGCTTATGATGACTTAGCGCTAGAATACAAAGATGTCGGAGTAAATGATTTTTTTGGTGATTTTAAATTATTTATGATTGCTTCTGCATTGATGAATAAAAATATTGGTTCTGAAGAAAAATTCACAGAGCTTACCGAAAGAGATTCGTTTATAAAAAATCCTGTATTGATGATAGCAGGAGACATGTATCTAGAAAATGGTGACTTATACCAGACATCGGTAAATAATCAAAAATTGAAATTTGAAAAGGTTATCAAGCAATATATAGAAGTAGTAAAATATATTGTAAAAGAACCCGCTTTTAAAATTAATAATGATTATAGATTATTGAGTGCAAGTGAAATTAAGGTTCATGAAAAAGATGAAAACGAATAATAAATTAGGTTAAAATTCTTTTATGAAATGATTGAAGATCAAATTTTAGCTAGCATTCGAAATTCATTTTATCAAAGCGCAGATAATCTTACCTTATTGATAGCGGAAGATGAGATTGAGAGCTTTTGGAGTTGGTTTGGAGAAAATGCTGTGGTTTTAGATGTCAATGACGAGCCATTTGAGCAATACAATAAGCCAGACCAATATTTTTCAGGTAGGTGTTTTGGTAATTCTCAGGCATTATTTTTTGCAACAGGTATGACATATTTCGAAGGCTTTGCGAAAATTGAAGATAATTATCTTTTTCATGGATTCAATGTTGATGATCAGAAAGTAGTTGATGTTACGGTATTGAGCAATCCAGATGTGTTCTTAGAACACCGCTTTGGTCTGCCTGATAAATATTTTGGTGTCCAAATTCCTATGAATGTTGTTTTAGAGCATAATCAACCAAAAATTGAAAACAATGTTCTCAATATACCACATTTAATATATGAGTACTACATAAGTCTCAAGACCTGACTAAAAATGAAATAATTAAATTTCCGATTGTATTGACACAATCTCTAGAAAACTGCGCTAGCCACTTTTCTGATGGCTTATCAAAGTGTGAATCACTATGGCTATTTCTTGTAGCAGATATTGCATTAGTTATTGTAGATATTAAATTGAATATTGCTTCAGGGTACTCTTTGCTCTCTTGTTTGTAATGAGCTATTAGATGGTTTTTTACTAAGGCAGCCATTTGTTGAAGCTTGTCAGATTCGATAGAGCTTTGGATTTTTGCTAATATAAAAGCTTTAAATAACCCTTCTAGCGAACTGTAGCTATAAGTCAACGTCAAATTATAATCTCCATTTGAGATAGAGTTATCCATTTTTGCCAACATCTGATTTAATTTTTCTGAATTCCAGATTTCCACAGGAGCTATCGAAGATGGTCCGATAGTTATGGTTTTTTGCTGTAGTTCGATCAGCTGATTAACATATAGCACTGGAAAATCCAGCATATTAAAATCTTCAATCAAATCATCAAATGGTAAATTGATGTCTTTTTCTTCCCAATGGTGAAATTCATAAACAACAAGAAATACAAAGTCATAGAACAATGCCCTATGAGGGTTGTAGGTTGAGTTCAACATGAGAACAAAAGCATCCAGTGAATCGAAAACTTCATGGTCAATAAAATCAGCAAAATAATTTCTTTCTTTTTTAGCGTGTTCATACATGTTATTCCAAGATTCATGAAATCCGTGCTTAATCATGAGTTTTTTGAAATAATTGGTTTTTAAGAAATATCCTATATGCTGGCTATTAATATCGTTGACTAGTGGTTGTAAAATAGGTATTGCGTTGATTGACATTTCTAGAATTGAATTACTGATTCAAAGTTAATAGAAAGATACTTAATCGAGCGTTGTTACCCTCCTTTCTTGAGCATGGAGGCACAGCAATAAATATTAGATTTATTCTTTTGATAAAACCCAGGCCTATATTTTTCGGCCTGGGTTAAGATAGTAAACTTAATGCTTATTTCTCTTTAGTTACTCCTTTGAAAGGAGTACCATCGGCTTTGCCGTCCATAAATTTTCCTGTTTCTCTGTCTCTTTTAGTCCAGATCTCAGTTACAGGGTTATATACTTGGGTTCTACCTGTGACAGCCCCATTACGGTGACCATCACCAACTTTGCCATTTCTAGCCATAGTGAATTTGTTTTTAAGTTAAAAATCTATTAATTAATCGTGTACCTTTTCCAAGGGATTTGCGAAACATGAATTCTTGATAGAAATTGAACAATATCTCTCCTTCCTTGATAAGTTGGAGTACCTTGGTTATTTTGAGCCATCAAAATAATAGGTACACCGGGAAAAATACTGCGAAATGAACTTCTAGCATCTTCACATTGCCCACTGGTATTAAGTACGTGCGATTTAACCACTACAATCGCAAAGGTTACACCCTGTTCTTTTACAACAGCTCCTTCTACTTGCATAAAATCAATATTAAAATTTCTTACCCTTATACTATTCGGAGTTAGGGTATTGATCCGGTATGGTGTTTTCCTTTAGAATTGCAGAAAGATAGCTTATAACTCAAAGTATTTTTTACCTTTGCTGTGCGATCAATTAATAAAGGGGAATGCCAAAGGGTTAACCAACCCCGATAAGCCACCAACAGCTTTGTACATTCTTTTTAATATTTTGCCTTGAAGCTAGCTTCTGGGCATTTTTTTTGTTTAATGGTTCTGTTATATATTTTAAATTGTAAATAAATTATTATTAATTACCAAGTCTTAACCTAACCTCTTCTTTGATCTTCACATTACTGTGGATAAAACTAAAGTTGTCAAGTAACTGGGTTACTTCGTTATATATATTGCCTTTCTTTTTAGTGTCTTTTATGGTTACTATCAGACAAAACTCTTGACTAGGATCTATTTTTTGTAGTTCGCATTTAGACTCAGTGAAATCACGGTACAGTCCTTTCAACTTCAGATAAAAGTTTTTGGGCGATTTGAGGTATTTCTCCTTGTTTGTATCTGTAAACTCATCAAAATTTACACACCATTTTTTTACTGGCTGATATTTATCTCCATAGGATATGAGCATGCGCTCCGAAGCAAATGGCACATCCATGTTTTTCCCAGATTTTTTACTATAAACAGAAGAATGAAGTAAGTTTTGACGACCGTCTGCACCAATAGGATTTTTAATCTGTGGTTTTGTAGTATCCCTCTCAATTTTCTCATCATAACTACCTAACATCACATCAATGTTTGATTGACAGTACTCAGCTCCTTGGGAAACTTCAAGTATTGGAGAAGAGACCAGAGTTACTGTTATTTCTCCATAAAAGTATCCTTCCGAGTCAACCATGCTTTGGGGAAATGGAAAGTCTAATATATCAATAAAGCTTCCCCTCTCTAATGTATCCTGTAAGATTAATGTGATCTCATTGGGTTCATTGAAAAGGATGTCATTTATATTTGAAGGAATTCCGAAGCCAACAGCATTTAATTTGTCTGCAATTGCCATCTTCATTTCTTCTGGATACTTTGCTGAATGGATGATCAAGGCTTTAAGCAAAATTGGATTAAAATTCTCATTCAGCAATTCATTAAGGCCTGCAGCAATTGCTGAAACCCGAGGAGTGGAAAAACTAGTTCCTACCTGTCTCGCTATTTTACCATCGGGAGCAAAAGACCTAACTGGATTTAACACAACGTTATTTCTAAGATCGGTTCCTGCATTTCCCCCCATGTGAACAATGTCGGGTTTGATGAGGTGAGCAGGGCCGGGGCCAATTCTTGAAAACGGAGACGGGTTATGTATTTCTGCGTGATCAGTACCGTTTTTGTTATGCGTTAAAGAACCAACAACTAAGCCCCTTACTGTATCGGCCGACCTAGTAATCCTTCTTTTTGGAGCGTTTATTTTGAAATTATCGCAATTTCCAGCTGATTTGCAAATAAGTACATCATTTTCATCTTGGATTTCATCCAAGGCTTGTGCAAAATCAGAAAATTCGTAAAGGTCTGCTTCTCTATCAGTTCCCAGAGAAAGATTCCAAATTTTTATATGGTTATTTCTGCTAACAGCATCTCTAATTTGCTCAATCAGTTCGCTTTCGTAAATCGTTTGCTTGCTGACATCTGGCATGATTACTGCCTCAAATAATTTACATCCTTCAAAGCCTGTATAGTTTTTTCCTTCGAGATCGTCTCCATAAATCATCACACCTGCCACGAAAGTACCGTGTCTTTTATTTACATCCTCATCGACATAATAAGTTATGTTCTCATTATGTAGCCAGGGTGCTAAATGAGGGATATTTGCTATACCAGTGTCTAATATTCCTACTATAGGATATTCTACTCCTTTCTTTGGTTCTTTGATTTTGATATCATGATCCTCGGTCAATTCGTCTAATGTTATTTCATAGCTTGGCATTTCCGTGATCAATTGTACTCCATCAAAGCTTTTCAGTTCATCGAAGCTATCTGTTGTAATCCCATTAATACGATAAATATTTAATTCACCAGAATAAGAAGTTCTTTGGAAATTTAAATTATGATCATAGCAATATTTTTCAAATGTTCTGATCAAAATGCTATCTAGGTCGCTATTACCATAATTGAACAGTTTTATTTTAAGTACTTGATCTGTCTCTAAGTCTACATCTATTGTGGGCTTAAACTCTTCTGCGTCACTGATTGATGAAATTCCTACGACTGTGGAGTAGGTTGGGAATTTGTTGTTCGCCTTATCAAGGTTTTTAACCATTTCCTGAAGATCTGCCTCATCATCAACTTTAATCAAAACTTCATCTTCTCCACTAACCCCAATAATATTGAGACCACCTACGTTGAATAAATTACCGATCTCTTTCCTGTAGGTTTTTGCTAATGCATCCCCGTTAACTTTTAGCTTGATAACAGAGGGGATATAATTATTTACTTTTTTCTTACTTGCCAAAGAATTGGAAATGCCGCTTAAAACCCCTCTAACATATTCTGACTTCTTTACAGCAATTTCTGGACTAGCCCAAGACGGCATTTTTCTGTCACCACCACCTTCGGTAGCCAGCTCATCTTTCTGTCTTTTTTGAAAGAATTTTATTGGAAGATTTTTTTCAGCCATATTCTAAAAGCTTTTGTTTAAATAATTTCTTACCTGTCGAAGTGATATTTTCATTCTTTCTGCAATTGCAGCTTGCGGAATGCCATTGTCATTTAAAAACTCAACAAGTTTGTCTATTGTCAATTCACTATGATTTGTAAATTCAAAAAGTTCTACTAAAACGTCTTCGTAGTCTAATCTTTCGCGCCCGTTAATAATAACTTGAGCTTTCGCATTATTTATGATTGACTTAATATCTGAAGGGGATTTTCCGTTCATTAATTTAACTAACTTATCTAGTCTTCTATCATCGTCTAAAAAATCAGCGTTAAATCCTTTTGTGAAAGTTTTAACCAGTTCAACGATTTCAGAATCTTGTGGCGCTCCAATCTCAATTACTGTATTAAATCGTCTCCATATCGCTTTATCTAATAATTCGGCATGGTTGGTTGCGGCGATTAATATATTGTGACTGGCAAAAGAATCTATATTTTGAAGTAAGCTATTAATAACTCTTTTTAATTCACCCAATTCATATTGATCATCCCTAGCTTTTGCAATAGCATCAAACTCATCTAAAAATAGAATACAGGGTTTGTTATCCGCAAAATCAAATATCTTTCTAATGTTTTTGGCTGTATTCCCTAGTAAAGACGATACTATGGCGTCAAATCTTGCAACAACAAGCGGAAGGCCTGTTCTTTCCGATATGTATTTAGCAATCGTTGTTTTTCCATAGCCTGGCTTGCCATAAAGAAGCAGTGTATTGGTAGTTTCGATTCCGTTCTTTATTAGTTGGCTTTGATGTTTAACCATATTGATGAAGTCATCTATTTTCCCTTCCACTAGGTGGGGCAGAATAATTGGCGACATTTCCTGTGATGGCGCCGCCACATCTACAATGCTCAACCTACTTTCGTGATCAACAGGGGTTGTCATGAGCTCGTCCATTGTTACTGTAGTAGCTGGGCCATTCTGAAGTGCCTTCAAAATCATCTTCGCCATTTTCTCATCCCCATCTTTGGCTAGCTTTTCCGCTAAAAGCTTAGAATAATTCGTGACTTTTTTAAAATCCTTCGCTAGACCCCCTTCAATAATTTTTAATATCTCTGTGTACATATGTTTTTTAAGTGATGTTTCAAAAATAACAATAAGTGTAATACTAAACAAATAAAACGTAATATTTATTTTATTAATCGTAATAAAAATATTATATATCGTATTATTTGTTAGAAATTGGAATTTATCTATTTCAATCTTCAATCGAGACGGCTCTACACTTTAGTAAATATTGATAAGCTGGTTTTAGGCTATTTGTGTGGCAAATATCTGATTGGCAGTTCTTACCTAGTCAAGGCAAACCCTAAAGGGTTTTGGAAAAAAAATCTCCACACCTCGCTGCGCTTCGGGTCGTATTTTTTATTCCAAAAGCCTTGCCTGTAATCCCTGCCTTATCAGGTGAGGTTGCTTAACAAAAAGCCAGAAAAGGCTCCTGCCCAATGGTAGTAAGCAGGGAGTATAAATTTAAAACCCATAAAGAATGGAAACGAAAGAAAAAAACAACGGACAGGTTAAACAGGCTAACACCGTTAAAGACGACAAAAAAGCACCACAATTTGTGGCTGGAAATCCAGTAAACAGCGTATCAAAAAAAGCAGAGGAAAGTACCGAAGCCAAAAAGCTCGAAGCGGACAAAGGCAGTTCTGTGAACGTGAATGAGGAAACAAAGAACAAACAGGTTGAAACCCCGAAACCGCAGGAAGAGAAAAAGGAAGAACCAACCAAAAAGGAGATAAAGGCAAATTTTGAGCAGGAAAAACCCGCTCCAAATTTAGAGCAGACCCTTAGAAAAATAAAGGATTTGCACCGCCTTTCTAACCAAAGGGAAAAATTATTAGAAACTATCGAAACATTGGACGCTTTCGAGGTGGCGCAGTTGGACGATGCAGAGGAAACTAACCAAAATCATTTTCAAGGCTGTACGCTGACCATCAAAGATGATACAGGCAGGGTATTTACCACTAAAAACCCTTTTATCATCGACCAGACCGCAAAAAACATCAATACGCTATGCGTGGATAAATTGGCAGAGGTTGAGGGGCAAATTTCAGTTACACTTTAACCGAGCAGATGCCCCCTAAAAAGGGGGCATTGCTTTAAATCTAAAATCATGGAAGAAGTATTTGCAGAATATCTAGACCAGCTTTTCTATACGGGGTATGCCGAAAAGTTCAAGGACGACAACCCCAGTGCCTACGAAAGCCAATTAGCCGAATTTAAGAACCTCTATAGCATTCCAAAACATGAGACATCACTTGTATATAACGGTACGAATAGAAATCGATACCGTTCTACCGCTACTAAAATCCGTAACGGAGTTAGAAGAGCAAACAAAATGTAGCCTGTCCGATACCGAGAACATTAGGATAGTTGAAACGGAAATCTTAAAAAGTGGCTTATGAAATGCTTTAACGAGTGTAAGACCGTCGATGAAGTAAAAGCAACCTACAAAAAGTTGGCTAAAGAATTTCATCCCGATTTGGGCGGAGATACCGCAACAATGCAGGAGATTAACAAAGAGTATGCGTTTGCTTCCGCTAAAGCGATCAAGGGCGGTAATCTCTCTGAGGAAGAAGCAGAAAACGAAATCCGCTTTTCTGAGGAATACAGGCAGGCAATCGAGAAAATCATCCATTTACAGGGCATTACTATTGAAATTGTAGGCTATTGGATTTGGGTTACCGGCAACACCTTTGCAGTAAAGGCAATTTTAAAAGAAGCGGGATTTTTATTTGCTTCCAAAAAATTAGCCTGGTATTTCCGTACGGGAGAGTATAAGGTTAACAAGGGCGGTAAGAAGTCCTTAGATGAAATCCGCTCAAAATATGGAAGTGAGGTTATCAATGGAAGTAAGGCCTCGAACCGATACATAAAATCGTAATTAAATCTGCTTCTAACCCGATGGGCTACCCGAATTGCTAAAAATGGCGGGCGGCCCTATCGGGCATCAAGCGTCTATGGCAATGTCGACAAAGTGATTTGCTAAAGTTACTTATACCACTACATCATTTTCCACTCACCTGATGCTTTTAGTTCAGCCATCTTTTTCATCCCTAATTCAGCAGCTTCATATTTATCTTTTGCAAATACGTTAATAAACAAGATACCATCCGACTTTTTTACATATCCATTTATCGCATCGATCTCTTCCGAAAAAGTATTTATCTGGAGAACTCGCTTCGGATTTTTATGGCGTGGATTAATTGCCACAAACCATACTGGTAAGTTCTCGGTCGAAAATGGTGGGTTGATGGGATATTCAAAAATTTCATAATCCTCTACCTTGGCGAGCGGACGGCTCAAAAATTCTCCCACCAATAGCGGATCATCAAATACTGCAATTGGATTAGTACCCTCTTCTTTATTCTTGCTAAAGATGACAATAGCTTTTCTTTGCTTTTCCATTTCAATGTTTTTAAATGTTTAAATCGGTATAGGCCAAAATAAATTCTTAAAATAAACGAAGTGGGGAATTAGCGGGCTTTTTTTTTAACACACACCTTATTAATGCTAAATCATTACGCACTAAAATGATAAAAGTAAATTTTAACAAGATGATTTTGCCACTTTTTCTTTATAAAAGCGTTTTACTCTAGTAGGTATTTTGTACCCAATAAATACACATACAATTTACCTACTAGAGTAATGAAATTCACTACACTTACTTATCAGTCTTATTTAAAAAACCAACTCCCATCTCTTCATAAATAATAGGCAGAGGTCTTTTTTTGCTTTCTTTATACGTATACTTTCTATTATACTTTTTCTTAAAATCTCTAGTAGTCACCATCTCATCCAGCACCAATTTTAAGTTGGCAATTTCCTCCATATCCTTGATAAATTGATGTGAGTTCAGTCCTTTGGTGAGTACGATACCGGAAATAGAGTTCTTTAAAACTTTGTTTCCGGTTTTTTTATTTTGTAACTCTTTGTTTGTCATGTAGATAAGCTGGGTCAGGATCCCCAAAACATTTTCTGTTTCGTTCTTTCTGAAAAAGGACAAGGAAAAAAATGGCGTTGCTCCGTTGTATGTAAGAATATCCAGAGCCTGGACAGACAGGGCTTTGGACTAAGCACCTATACCAGCTATACGGGCAACAGGCTGATGGGCATTACGGGTGTCAATGCCGGCACGTTCAGCTATGATGCCAACGGCAACGTAAAGACCGACACCCGCATGGGCATTACCGACGTTAGCTACAACCACCTGAACCTTCCACAGGCTGTAAGCGGCCCGGCCAATATCTCCTACACGTATGATGCCATGGGGCGTAAGCTCAGGAAGGTGTCCAGTACCACGGGCACAACCGATTATGTGGACGGCATACAATATACCAACGGCAACATCGACTTTATCCAGACTGGCGAGGGTATGGCGCTGAACAATGGAGGAAGTTATACCTACCGTTACAATCTTTCTGACCACCTTGGAAATGTGCGCACAAGTTTCGATATTTACGGGGGCGCTGTGCGGATATTGCAGCGTGAAGACTACTATGCCTTTGGGCTGAGGAAATTGGGTAGTCCTAACGATGATAGGAACAAGTATCTTTACAACGGCAAGGAGCTGCAGGATGAGCTAGGACAGTATGATTACGGCGCTAGGTTCTATGACCCGGTTATAGGGAGGTGGAATGTGGTGGATCCGCTGGCGGAGAAGGACAGGAAGACAAGCCCTTATGTTTATGCTCTTAATAATCCTGTTCGATTTATTGATCCCGATGGGATGGAAGCGGAAGATCCTCAAAAGAGAGTGAATACAACAGTAACCAGTACAGAAGACAAAAATCATAAGCTCCATGTAACTCAGACCACAACTACCACAACAGTTGTTCAAACAGAAACGGGTAGCGTTACTACAAAAAGTGTTATGTCTTCAACAAATATAATTTCAAATAGTAATACCGAGGCTACTGTATATGGGGACGTGACAACCAAGACCAGTGTAACTACTGTTGATGGGGATAAAGTGTCTACTGTAAACAATGGCTCAACTACTGTCAGTAGGTCAGATGCGAAGGGTGATCTGTCAGCACTAAATACCGTTAGTAAATCATTAGAAAATTTTAGAGATAAGCACGGGATGCAATTTAATTCATATGTAAATGATAAGGGTACGACAGGTCTATCTCTAAGTGTCGGAGGTGCGGCTGCACCATTTGGAGCACTGACTAGCTTAACGACATTGGCTGCAAAAATTGGAGGGTGGGCTCCTAGTTTTGTGAGAGCATTAGGTTTTGCAGGGGCTCCCACCAGTGTGAGCCCTGGGCTGTTAAGTAAGGTTATTATACCTGCAACTGGTGCTTTAAGTAATACGAAGACTGTTTTTGTCTCCTCCAACGGTCGGGTTATTTCCAATATGGTACCTAAATTATAATTATGAAGAAAAAGTATATTATTAGTATATATGTTGGGTTAGTATCTATTTCTATATTGGTTTATATAGGTTTTGTGGCTTATTCATTCATCGTTAAACAATGCCAAAATAAGTATGGCTTATCCTATAATAATAAAAGAAAGGAATTGGGTATTACTCTTCTGCCTCCTGATTGGAGTGTTAAAGAGAGAAGTAAAAACTTCGTTGGCTGGTCTGGAAATGAAAAGAATGTTGGCCACAAGAGAAAGGCAATCACTTTTTCTGGATGTAATATTGAAGGTGAATTGGATGTGTTTAGGCTTCGTAATGAAAATGGTAAAGAGAGACTGTTAGAGATACAGTACAGTTATCCGCAGAAAGCCAAAAGTCCAGCTGTGATTTATACCTACCAAGTTGGGCATTATGCCAAACTTATTTCCAAAATTACGGCAGATAGTTTACTTAATGCTGAGAATATTACCCCATATGGCGCAAGTCTGTAATCTGTTATTCTAGCGTAAGCCCCCATCACAAGCAGGGACACTTCAAGCATTAACAGCACAGCGGGTATCAGCTTAAAAGGTGGCTCAGGTGGTACGATTTCATGGATTGGATGCTAATCGAGGGTTGTTAAATAATATACGTCGCTGGCGGTGCTTCTATCGGAGGCGGTGGTACAGTTGGGGTAAGCTATACGTTACCCATATTCAAATCTCAATTTAAAAGATAAGAGCACATGACAATAAAAAAAAATCGGATGGTCATAGGAATAATAATAATCTTGGTAATAGCATTTATCATATCAAACACTTTTATACACTGTAGGAAAGAGTTTGTTTCCGGCTACGATTTTGAAATCAGCAAGATAGGCGTAACACCTACTAAAAAACTTAGGCTTTATGATATGGAAGGAAAGGAGGTGTCTTTATGGAATTATTCCGTAATGGCTAATGAAAACGTGTCTGTGGGCGACTCTGTTCATAAAGCTCCGTGCTCAGAGTTTCTCTATATTTATAAAAGGAACGATAAAGGTGGGTATCAGGAATACAAGAGAAAGGCTCCTTCTGGACTTTTCCCTTATAATTGGTTCTGTAAATGAAAATAGTAGTTAAGTTTGTTTTATGTTTATTTTCTGTAATCCTCGTATCCTGTAGCTTTAGTGCCACTTTTCAAGACGAACTGGATGAAAGGAACAAAGCCGAGAAGGTTGTTGACAGTATGTATCCCCCTTCTGGTTTAAGCAATTTCTCTAGCGCAAGCATTAGTGTAACGGTGCTTGTGCTTTTATATTAATGCCGGCATGTTCAACTATGATGCCAACGGCAACGTGAAGACCGACACCCGCAGGGGTATTACCGACGTTAGCTACAACCACCTGAACCTTCCCGCTACGGTAAGCGGCCCGGCCAATATCTCCTACACGTATGATGCCATGGGGCGGAAGCTGAGGAAGGTGTCCAGCACCACGGGTACGACCGACTATGTGGACGGCATACAGTATACCAACGGCAACATCGACTTGATCCAGACTGGCGAGGGCACGGCACTGAACAGTGGGGGCACATACAGCTATAGATATAATCTTTCCGACCACCTTGGAAATGTGCGGACTGTTTTCGATATTTACGGGGGCGTTGTGCGGATATTGCAGCGTGACGACTACTACGCCTTTGGGCTGAGGAAGTCTGGATTGAATGGCAATGGTGCGGTGTCGTTGGACAACAAATACTTGTATAACGGGAAGGAATTGCAGGATGAACTGGAACAGTACGATTACGGCGCTAGGTTCTATGACCCCGTGATTGGAAGGTGGAATGTTGTTGATCCACTGGCGGAGAAGGATCGAGGTTGGTCACCATATAACTATGTAAGGAATAACCCCTTGCGATATATCGACCCGGACGGAATGTTCTTTGAGCCTACGCCCAGTGAGGCGGCTGCAATGGCAAAACATGTTTACAGAGATAAAAAAGACCCAGGTTATCTTATCGGAGGTTGGGAAGTTTCGAAAGTTGGAAAGGGTTTGAATTTGAGTAATAAAGAAAGTGGGTTTAAATCTGAGATTTATGAAAAAACAACTGACGGAGTAACAGAGTATGCATATGTGACAGCAGGAACAGATATGACGGAAACAAAAGATTGGACAAACAATGGAAAGCAATTGATCGGTACGTCAGAACAATATGCGGAGTCCATAGCTATAGTAGATGAATTAAAATCTAGAATTAAAGGAGCTGAGTTAACATTTGCAGGTCATTCTTTGGGTGGAGGATTAGCAGAGAATAATTCGTTACATACAGGCGATAAAGCAATCACATTTAATGCAGCTGGTCTTAGCCCATTAACAAGTAGAACATCCAAAAAATCTAATACAGATGCATATATAATGACCACAGATCCATTGAATGCTGTTCAGCAAGCAACTTCAATACCTACAGCAGGAGGTACAAAACATTGGTTACAGCCAAGAAGCTTTAGCGGAGTATATAATGGGCATAGTATAAATTCTATAATAGAAGCTCTTAGAAAACCAACAATTGGACAACAGATAAATAATGGTTTACGAAGAAGTTTAGGCATTCGTTAGGTATCTTTTAATTTATTTGATATGAGAATTTTATTGGGTATGATTTTGTGTATAGCACTTACAGGATGTTATAACAGAGATAAAAAAGTAGATAAAAAAAAACTTCTTGGGCGAGACTACAGGCTTTTTCAGGACACTCCTGTTTGGGGTCTAGCAAAAGCGGTGGAAGATGAAAACATCACCTTGATCAACCAATTGGCCACGGAGAAAAAAATTCCCATAGATTATAAAGAATCTAAGTTTGGAAATACACTCTTGATGCTTGCAATTGGAAACAATGACTATGAAAGTGTAAAGGCGTTGCTAGATTTAGGTGCTAATCCAAATATAGCGGATGATTATCGAGGGAGTACGCCAATGCATGATGCAGCCAAAAATGAAGATCCAAAATATCTTAAACTTTTAATAGAGCATAAGGGAAATCCCAATGTTATAGAGAACAGACCTATCACGGAAGATGATCAGGGCAGAAACGTACCTTTAAATGAAGCGATTTCTCATCTATCGGGGAACAATCTAGAAAAAGTTAAACTATTGGTAGGTGCAGGAGCTAATATTAATTATTCAAATGATGGGACACCTTTTTATACCCGACTACCTTTAGCTGCATCGATTATTCATGGCCAATTTGACATCACACTATATCTACTTCAGCAGGGAGCTCGCTATGATGGTGTAATGTACAAAACCGTACAAGGAGAATCTATTTATATACTTGGAGCATTGAGAAGTAAAGTAATTGATTTGAATACGGATGAATATAAGCAAAAAAGAAAAGTTATATCTTTTCTAAAAGCAAAAGGTTTAGATTATGAGAAAGAACCTATTCCTGATTATATCGAAAAAGATATCGAGAAAAAACACCCGAATAACAGTCAAGAATATTTAAGTAAATATTAAATCCTGTTTAAAGGATAAGTTAGTAAAGGTAAAGGCCAATATGATTACGGCGCAAGTGGAATTGCAACTGCGATGATGCTCAAAAATCGTTTAGATATAATAAACAGCTTTATTGAAGAAGAGTTTGATTGATGTCTGTATTAATAACATCTAAGTATGATAGCGTATAGCTTGTGCCTAAAAAATAAAGTATAGCCAAAGCCCAGCAGAAATGTTGGGCTTTGCTTGTTTAAAGGGCATAGGCTTTTCTGGCCTTGAAATCCCTGATCAGTGCATCGATTACCAGGAACACTTGCTTTTTATCTTCTTCGGGTAGTTTTGCCACTTCCTGTATTCGGTTAAGGGTAGAGCTGTCGAGTTCCATACCGGTCTTGCCAACCAGATAATCGAGCGAAACCTCTAGGGCATCGGCCATACGAATTACAACTTCTATAGACGGATTTGTAATCCAATATGATAGAAAGCCCACTCTTGGTTTTAGGTTGTGCCGTTAATGAGTAATATGTTGTATTTATTTTCCAGTGTTGAATAAAAGATGGTAGGATGTTCATCGAAATCTCAGTACAAGCGGAGGCTTTAAGCCCGCTTCTTGATGTAAAGGAGTGGTTTAGAGATTAAGCGATGGTGGAAAGCCAATTGAAATTAACTAGGCACGTATAAGTTAATAAACAGCAACTTTATAATACCATTAAAATGTTTAACTTGAATTCGAATTAAATTACTGCCTATTATTTGTAAATTTCGGTTTTGGCGTATTTGTCGTTTTGGGGTACTGATCCACCGTCGGTCCTCCGTTGTTGCTACGTCGCTAATTTTGAATTTCAATTTTTAGAATGGCTATTTGGCAATATAAATTATTTGCAATCCCTGAAGAGGAATTAAAATCTTATTTCAACAATGTAGGCAATATGCCTATGGAAGCTTTTGATAATATTGAATGGTGGAAATACCGTACTTACAAATCGGTTGATTTTAATTCTCTTAAAGAACTGTCAATTCAAGAAAGTTGGTCAAAAGACATAAAGCAGTTAGGAGATATTGATTCAGATTGCGTAGAAACTATTGTACAGGAAGAAAAGATAATAGAAATAGCAAACCGAATAGATTTGAGAAAGAACTATAAGCTTATGGTTGAATATATTTGTGAATTTGGAAAACACAACCATTTATGTTTTTTGAATGTCGAATTCAAGGTTCTTTTTTCAACGCCTGAAGCTATTTGCAAAGATATACGTGATTACAAAGTGTTTGAAGAATTCAAAAAGAAATTAGATGGTTAATGCGCTATTGCGCTTACCCATTAGTAAGTTTTATATATGTTTTAATATTTGATTGTACTTACTGCACTTGTTTATTTAGCTTAAATCTTGTCCGCAATTTTATTCATTAAATTTGATATACGAAGGAAGCCGTGATGGGTAAAACAATATATACTCCCTTTGTACCCATTTTAATTTGCTAACACTTGGTTGAAGTGGCTGCAATATTTTAATTTTTGCGGTAAAGGTTTATCGGGTATGGTTTTCACAGTCTACATGGTTATATTGAATACTTTGAATAGACCAATGCGATCAGTGGGTTATTGGAACCTTTGATCACTATCTTTCTAGCTTTAGCCGTTGGTGTGATCCTGATTGCCATGTATCTATCGATGTTCCAGATGAGCAATAGTTTTTAGAAGTTTTTGTCCTTGTATCAGTTTTACACAGAATTTGGTGTTTTTTGTTCTAAAAAGAATCAAAAATTGTCTTTTTACAAAATCATTTCGCACCGCAAAATGGTCAGTTTGCACCGTGAAAATAGGAGTTGGCAGAAAATATCATGATTGGGATATTGTTTTGGTATAATTGATTACCTAAAATATCTTGTCATTATGAAACGCAGGTCTATTCTAACTCTACTTTTTTTTTGTTGCTTGGGTAAGTTGTTCGCCCAAAATGATATTGTGAATATCGTGCCGCTAAGCCCTAATGCGGCTTCTATCACTAAGTTTGGTGAAATTCCAGTAAGCAATTTCACTGGAATCCCAAACATAGGTATCCCCCTTTATACAATAAAATCTGGGAAACTAGAACTTCCGATGACACTTAATTACCACGCTGGCGGCGTTAAAGTGGAGAGCATAGCTTCTTGGGTTGGGCTTTCGTGGTCTCTAGGTGGAATGCCCAGTATCAGCAGGTCTGTGAGGGGAGCACCCGACGATAATGCCAATGGCTACTTCAATTTTAGGAGATCTGTAAGGGAATATATCTCACATTATACAAGCGGTTATGATAGCTTGGCGCAGGAACTAATGGATTTCGTAAGGTGGGAGGGTGAGGATACTGAACCGGATGTTTTTCAGTTCAATATAGGGAATAAAAGCGGGAAGTTCTTCTTTAACCAGGACCATAACAAATTTTTTACAGATCCCTATTATAATATAAAGATTGATTATCTTGGTGGTGGTTTCAAGATTACCGACGATGATGGGACGACCTATCTGTTTTCGGAGGCTGAGACGACCTCGACTTCAGGTTCTACAGCTGGTGCTCTCGTAAAAACGAGCTGGCTGGTCACAGAGATTGTAAGCGCAGACCTAAGGGACAGTATTAAATTCACTTATGCCACAGAACATCAAATCTCCAGTTCGCTGATTGCACAGACAAAGTACGTACCCCTGTTCAACTCATTCTGTCTGGCGCTTCCCGATCTTGTAACTGGTGGACAGTTGACCACTATTGTTGCGAAGACGCCGCTTTCCGTCACTTCAAAAAACTGTCGAATAGATTTCGTAAAAAGTACGTCCCAACGCGAAGATCTGGTAGGGGGCTATTCCCTAAGCGAGATACTGGTTCGGGACCCGGAGTTGAAACTTGTCAAGCAGTTCGGTTTCTATTATAAATATCTGACGGGAGAGGCAGGTATAAATTGTAACGACATCTACGGTAGCAACAAATGGAAGCTGCTATCGAAGGTGTCTGAAATCTCTACTGATGGATTAGATACGCTCAAGCATACATTTGTTTACAACGAGAGTTTCGTTCCTCCGTGCCGAAATAGTGCAGCGCAGGATTATTGGGGATATTTCAATGGTGCTTTGGATAACGCCAACCTTTTACCATCAGTTCCTGTGCCAACACAGCAACCCAATGGCCCAATTTTTACTGAGGGTGCGAATAGGGTAGTTAATCCGGCCTATACCCAATTTGCTATATTGAAACAGATAAACTATCCAACAGGAGGCTATACTAAATTTGAATACGAAAATAATGATACTCAGGAGAACAATATTCCCAAAGTCTATAAGAACGAAATGGCCTATATAGCCCAAGAACTGCCAGTCGACGAGAATAATCCGTTACCGATTATAAATGAATATGAAACAACTTTTGTGATTGATAATCCACCAGATTTAGTACTGAATGATAATCATGGTGGGGCATTAGTTTCTGGAGATATTCAAAATCTAGGCGTGCCTTTCGGTGCAACTGGTGCCCAGATATCAATTCATAGGGTTTCTCCCGGGCCACCAGCTGCCATAACCTATCCTTCGGGAAGCTTTTCGAACTATTACCTACCTAACGGAACCTACATGCTAAAAGGCAGCTTCAACCAAAATCCACCAAATTATCATAATTTTTGGGCCGTTCTAACCTATAGAAGTATAGATAGTACTTACTCGAACAATTTTTTGGGTGGATTAAGGGTAAAGAAAGTGGAGACCCTGGATAGTGCTGGAAGTATTCCGATTACCAAGAACTATGCCTATGTTGAAGAATTTGGAAGTAACCTTTCATCGGGTAATAGTTTTCTTAAACCACTTTTCAAATATTCCTATGCGCTAGTGACGGGAGAGGCGAGTTGTGCGGTTACAGTCCTGAAAATTCCGCTCCTTCAGCAACCAGGCGCAGGTTACCAGCTCTGGGTCTTATGTGGGCTATAGAAAAGTGTTCATCACTTCCAATGATGGCAATGCACAAGGGATGTCCAGTTTTAAGTATTCCTTTAATCCTGATACAGCGGAAAGTCAAGAAATATGGCCTTTTCCGCCAGCCCAAAGCATGGCGCATGTTAGGGGGCAGCTGTTGGAACAGCGGGACTATCGGGCTAGCGAAATCGGTCTTATGCCGGTAAAAGCCGCTTCTTTTGTATACCAGAATAAAATGGATACCGTTGGCTTTTATGCAATAAAAACCAGCTCCGAAAAATTCGAACATACACCTTTGGCGCCAGGCTGGCCAAAGTTTGTTGCCTATGAGTTTTATCTAGGTTGGTCTGCTTTGGCCAAGCAAACGGAGCGCCTATATGATCAGTCTGATACTACCCGTTACGTTGAGACCGTAACAGATTTTGTTTATGATACCCCATATAGGCAGCTGACCGAAAAGACCAGCACCAATAGCAAGGGAGAGGTGCTAAGTACAAAGCTACACTATCCATACGACCTTTCGCTTACCGGAGATGCAGAAGCTGCAAGGCTATGGCTTATTTCAAAGAACAACATTTCTGCCGTGCTGAAATCGGAAAGCAGGCTACAGGGTCAGCTGGTACAAGGACAGCTTACCCACTACAAAAAATTCGATGGCCTTGACTTGGTCCGTCCGGCAGAGTCGATCTCCTATCAGTCCAGCCCGGCTGATCAGAGAACCCAGTACTTTGACCGCTACGATACCTACGGTAACCTTATCGAGACACACCTAGATAAGGGCCCTGGTACCGTTTACCTTTGGAGCTACGGGGGTGGATATCCGATCGCGGAGCTGAAGAATACTGACTACTTAACAGTAGCTGGGGTACTTGGTGGCCAGCCTTCGGTAGAAAATATTGCGTCGTCGTATCCAACGACTTCACAGTTGGCGGGTTATTTCTCTACACTAAGGAACAGTAGCCTGTTGAAGGATGCCCATATCAGTACCTATGTCCACAGACCATTGATTGGGCTGGATTTGCAGACCGATACCAAGGGTATGTCCACACGGTTTGGTTACGACAGTTTTGGGAGATTGGCTACGGTAAAGAACCATTATGGGGACATTTTAAAAACGTACCAATACAATTACAGGACTGCAATTTCTGCTACGTTGTACCAGAACACTTTGCAAAGCCAGCTCTTTACTCGAAACAACTGTGGAACTGGTTATGCCGGTGGAGAGGTGCTCTACACTGTTGCTGCCAATACCTATAGCAGTACATTGAGCCAGGCTGCAGCCGACGCACTAGCCCTTGCCGATATTTCGGCAAATGGGCAAAACTATGCCAACAACAACGGAACCTGTGTTCCGGCCTCCACGTGCAAGCTGTTCAGGTTGAAGATCCCGGTTTCGGTCAGTTCCAATCTCTATATCCGATATAAGGAGTGTGGCTCATCCAATTATGGTGTCTTCGCCTTGGGCGCCCTTGAGGTCGAGATGGATGAGGATAACGAGAATTTTATTTTATATCTCAACATTGAAGGGGCTACTGCAGACTTCCAGTTTCAATATGGTCCAAATGGTGCAGGGCAGGTAATTAGTTCGATAGTAATCGAAGAGGTTTAACAAGAATGGGATTAAGTTTATGGAAATGAAGAAACTATTATCTTTATTAATGCTATCAACGGTAGCACAGTCGCTGTTTGCCCAAACTCCCACCAGTTCTCAGAACTACGTGATGGAGACAGTGGTAAAGGTGCCAGGCAAGACGACCACGGCATCTCTGAACGGGCTTCCTGTTAGCCAAGCCAACCGCACCATCCAATATTTCGACGGTCTGGGCCGTCCCTTGCAGACGGTAAGCTGGCAGGGCAGCGCCAGTGGCAAGGATTTGGTACAGGTTTTCGAGTACGATGCTTTGGGCCGCGAGGTTAAGAAATACCTTCCGTACGCCGAGCAGGGCTCGGCCGACGGGAGCTATAAGCCATTGGGTATAACCACACAGGGCTCATTCTACCAGCCCGGTAGTTGGGATGCCGATGTGGTAAAGACCGGCTCCCCCTTCAGTGTTACCCAGTTCGAGCCGAGCCCGCTGAACCGTGTGCTGAAACAGGGATTTCCGGGCGCTACGTGGCAGCCATCGGCCCCTACGGCCGACGACCACAGCGTAAAGACGGCCTACGGGACCAACAATACGGATGCGGCAAACAATGCCACCACTGGCTTTGCCGTAAGGCTTTTCCGTGCCGATGTGGGCAGCCCCGGCCATTACCGCACGCTGAGCAATGCCACGGCCTACTATGGTGCCGGGCAGCTGTACCTTGCGATATCGAAGGACGAGAACTGGCAATCGAGCCACGGCAAGGCGGGAACGGTGGAGGAGTATAAGGATAAGGAGGGAAGGATAGTACTCAAGAGGATGTTCAACGATAAGTCTGGCATCGAGGTGTTGAGCACGTACTATGTTTACGACGATCTGGGCAACCTGAGCTTCGTACTTCCGCCGGGTGCGGATCCCGATGCTGGGGTACCAGACGGTACGGCGCTGGACAACTTCTGCTACCAGTACCGCTACGACGGCAGGCGGAGATTGATAGAGAAGAAGGTTCCCGGCAAGGGCTGGGAGCACATGGTGTACAACAAGCTGGACCAGCTGCTGGGCAGCCAGGATGCGCTACAGCGCACGGGAGGCAAATGGAGCTTTACCAAATACGATGCCCTGGGTAGGAGCATCATCAGCGGGGAGACCTATCTCCCGTATGACAGGGCCTGGCTGGAGAACTACTTGAACAGTTCGACGGCCCCGCTGTGGGAGACCCGTGACGGGGTCAGTGCCACGGGGTATACGAACGTTGCGCTCCCCTCGGTATCGCTTTCGGACTGCCATGTGATCAGCTATTACGATGACTATGGTTTTCCAGATAACATCTTCGGTGGACCTACGGGCACCCAGAGCCTGATGACCCGTGGGCTTGCCACGGGCAGCCGGGTACGGGTGCTGGGCACAGCGGACCTGCTGCTGAGCGTGAGCTACTATGACGACTATGGCAGGGTGGTGCAGTCCAAGTCCCAGCACTATAAGGGTGGCGTGGTACATGCCAACAGCTATGACGAGGTAAACAATGTCTGGGAGTTCGACGGCACGCTGGCCTCCAGCGAGAGGGTGCACAGAGTGGACGGCCTACCGAACACTACGATCGCCACGGCATTTGGCCACGACCACATGGGCAGGCCAACGACGACCACGCACAGCATCAACGGGGCGGCACCGACCACCATCAGCGGGCTGTCCTACAACGAGATCGGCCAGCTGAAACAGAAGGGGCTGCACAACGGGATGCAGACGACCAGCTACAGCTATAACGAGCGTGGCTGGCTGAGGAACAGTGCAAGCGGGGAGTTCACGATGGGGCTGAAATACGAAGATGGCACCGTTGGACAGTACAACGGCAATATCTCGGGTCAGGTTTATACAAACGGAACATCGAATACCTTTAATTATAGTTACGATAAACTAGACAGGCTGACCAGTGCAAGTGCAGGATATGACCTTGGCGAGACCATCAGCTATGATTTGATGGGAAATATTCAGACACTTGATAGGGGCGGCTATGGATTAAGTACCTATAACAGCTATACTGGTAACAGGCTAATGGGAATTACTGGCGTTAACGCTGGAACGTTCCAATATGACGCCAACGGAAACGTTAAGCAAGATACTCGTAGGAGTATCACTAATATTGATTATAACCATCTGAACCTACCACAGAGCATAACAGCTCCAGTCAACCTTTCCTATATCTATGATGCAGGAGGAAGAAAACTGAGAAAGGTTGGGGCTTCTGGAACGATAGATTATGTAGACGGCATACAGTACAAACCAGATGGAACGATAGACTTCATCCAGACCGAAGAGGGCATCGCCCTGAATAGTGGCGGCTACAGTTACCGCTACAACCTTACGGACCACCTAGGAAATGTAAGGGTTACCTTTAAGGAGACCAGCGGAGCGGTAGATGTACTGGAGCGTACAGACTATTATGCCTTTGGTCTAAGAAAGATGGGTTCTCCGAATGCGAATTTTAACCGCTATCTTTACAATGGAAAGGAGTTACAGGATGAATTGGAGCAATATGACTATGGAGCTCGTTTTTATGATCCGGTGATTGGGCGTTTCAACGTCGTTGATGCTTTGTCAGACCATTCAAACCAAATAGATAAATCGCCATTTGCCTATGCTTGGAATAATCCGGTTAAACTTACAGATCCTGATGGGAATTGTCCAGTATGCCCATTCTTGGTATGGAATGCAGTAAGATATGTTGGAACTGCGATACTAGCTGGAGCGGTTACATACACAGTAGTAAAAGGGTATAACGATTATAAAAGTAGTAAATCGAGTGTACAGGATAATACAAGCAATAATGATAAATATGATAAGTATAATGATCCGAACAGGACGGTAGATTATTCCAAAAAAGAACAAAATTCAGAAAAGAAAGGAGATACACCTGAAAATCCAGAGGTGACAAGTAGGGCTGCAAGGAGAGGAGCAATGCGAAAAGCAGGCGTCCCTACAAGTCAGCCTTTGCATAAGGATAAGGATTCAAAATCTGAAGACGCAGTTCTTTTAGACAGGGATGGTAATTATACTGTGCAAGATGCTAAGAATGATGAAAGCCACAAAGGTCAACCACATTGGGAAGCAGGAAAGACAAAAAAAGATCCGACAAAGCCTGATGGATTGAACCGTAGTGGAAATGGAAAATCAAACACAAATAAGCCAAGGATGAGCTCGCCAAAAGGGAAATCCTATTACGAACCAAAATCATAGAGAAGTAAAACAAACATCTAATAGTTGTTTTAACATGAGTAGCACTATATGGTAAACCAAAAACTAGATTTTCTTTTAAGAAAAAACAAAGGAAAAATAAAACGCGAAATATATAAAAATATGTTTATAGAATCTGGATTCAAAGAAGAGGATTTAAAAGATGTTGAATTACAAGAATCAGATAGATTATTAACTAAGATTAGAGATATCTTTCCTTTGATTAATGAAGATACAGAAATACTAGTTGGAAATCGTATTTCTGACTCTAAATTATTGAGTAATGTTCTGAAAGAAAGAGACGGTCAATCATATTGTTATGTTTTTTCGGACGATGTGGATATTTGTGGAATGTATATTGTTAAGGCTGAGAAAGCACAAAAATACTGTCTTAATGTTGCTAAGTTTGGCTATAGTCGGACGTGTTTTGTTATAGATATAAATTTCAACTTCTCAGCAACAATAAATTATGATGGCAATCTAGAGACCGATATATTTGATATACATGTTAAGAGTAAGCAACAATCATAAACCCACGGCTGGCAACAGTATGGGGGAGACGATCAGCTATGATGTGATGGGCAATATCCAGAGCCTGGATAGGCAGGGCTTTGGGCTAAGCACCTATAACAGCTATACGGGCAACAGGCTGATGGGCATAACGGGTGTTAATGCCGGCACGTTCAGCTATGATGCCAACGGTAACGTGAAGACCGACACCCGCAGGGGTATTACCGACGTTAGCTACAACCACCTGAACCTTCCACAGGCTGTAAGCGGCCCGGCCAATATCTCCTACACGTATGATGCCATGGGGCGTAAGCTCAGGAAGGTGTCCAGTACCACGGGCACAACCGATTATGTGGACGGCATACAATATACCAACGGCAACATCGACTTTATCCAGACTGGCGAGGGTATGGCGCTGAACAATGGAGGAAGTTATACCTACCGTTACAATCTTTCTGACCACCTTGGAAATGTGCGCACAAGTTTCGATATTTACGGGGGCGCTGTGCGGATATTGCAGCGTGACGACTACTATGCCTTTGGGCTGAGGAAACTGGGTAGTCCTAACGATGATAGGAACAAGTATCTTTACAACGGCAAGGAGCTGCAGGATGAACTGGAACAGTATGATTACGGTGCAAGGTTCTACGACCCGGTTATTGGCAGGTGGAATGTGGTGGATCCGCTGGCGGAGAACTATGATAATGTATCACCTTATAACTATGGGCTGAATAATCCCATCTTTTACATCGACCCAGACGGCAGGTCTACCGAGGGATTTTACAACGACTATATTTTCGACAAGGATGGAAAGCTTAAAGACGTTATAGAGAATGACCTTCCTGACAGATTCTATCAGCAAGATGCCAGTGGCAACGTAAACCAGATTGATAACCTGACGGTCGACATGGCTGGCCAATATTTAGCGGCCAGTGTAAAGTACATTAAGGATGGTGGTACGTTGGGAGAGGTAGAGATTAAGGGGCAGAAGTATCCAGACAGGACATTTTCTCCATTAACAATTGGTGTCTATCCGCTTGAAAAAGGATTGGAAATGAGCTTTCCACTTGAAAGGCTCAACCCTCGTTTGGGGTTGTTTTTTGGAACTGCTAGCATTGTTGGTTTTGTTCTTGAAATGTCTAGTGGGCAAGGGAAAGGCGAGCGCAGGCAATCTGCTAAAGCTGATGGTACAGATAATCCGTTCAAAAAATTAAAACCTGACCCTAACAAACCAGGAAATGTATTAGAGAAAAATAGCCATACTGGAAAAACTGTTTCTAAGCCAGCGCCTCCGGGATTCTGGGATTGGTGGAAAAGTAAATAAATAAAAAAAATGATTGGAGAAAAGGCATATCTATTAGCAACAAGGTTGCGAGTAATATTATCGGAATATCCAAATAAATTGGATGATAAAATTAGAAACGAGGTGTATAGAGAATATCTGTTCTTACTAAGAAAAGCGGCTTACTCTGGCCATCTCGAGGCTCAATATGATCTGGCGCAACAATATGAGACAATGAGTTTTTTAGCTATCAACAACCCAATGTCCAACCCGAAGAAGCGTATTTACTGGTACACTAAAGCCTGTGAAAGAAATCATCCCGAAGCATGTAATAATCTGGCTTCGCTTTATGAGCTTGGAGAGGGTTGTGACAAAAATTTAGATTTAGCATTAGCATTATATAAAAAATCTGCAGAACTAGGTTCGCCAAATGGAAAGGAAAATTATAAAATCATGATAAAGGATATGGCTAATGGGGGAATGTATAGTCTTCATGGATAAAGTTTTTACAAAGAGTTTCTCAAGTTGAGATAAAATGGCCCCTTTCTGGTTTAAGCAACTTTGCATAGCGCAAGCATTAGCGTAGCGGTGCTTGTGTTTGATTACCATGACGCGACCGATTATGTGGACGGCATACAATATACCAACGGCAACATCGACTTCATCCAGACTGGCGAGGGGATGGCGCAGAACAGTGACGGAAGCACACACTACACCTACCGATATAATCTTTCCGACCTCCCGATGGCTATCGGGATTGGAAATGTGCGGACTGTTTTCGATATTTACGGGGGCGTTGTGCGGATATTGCAGCGTGACGACTACTACGCCTTTGGGCTGAGGAAGTCTGGATTGAATGGCAATGGTGCGGTATCGTTGGACAACAAGTACCTTTACAATGGCAAGGAGTTGCAGGATGAATTGGAGCAGTATGATTATGGTGCAAGGTTCTATGATCCGGTGATAGGCCGTTTCAACGTCATAGATAGGTTTGCAGAGAAGTACTACAATTTAAATCCATACCAATATGGTGCAAATAATCCAGTTCTCAACATTGATGTGAATGGGGATAGCGTAAAAGTCAACACCAATGTTTCTGCTGATCTATCGGGAATTGGTTTGGGGAAGATTAATATTCCAACAACAGTATATTTCCAAGGAGGTACAGCATATTATCAAAATGGCACTGCGTATAATGGCACAGACAGTTTCGTTGGGCAAGTGGGGGCTGCTCTTACCGAATTGAATAAGGGAGCAATAGGTCAAGCTCTAGTTAGTACTCTGGAAAGTTCAACAAATACTACTACTATACTAAATGATGTAGGAAAACGAGGAAATTTGGCTGCAAACGATGGAAGTCAGGTTCGTTGGGATCCAAATGGAAATGTAGGAGGGCCACAACAGGGTACATCTTCTTTGACAAGGCCTTCTTTTCTTGGCTTGGGCCATGAACTGGCACATGTTAATGATGTATGGAACGGAACTATTGATAGGGGGAATTGGTTCCAATCTGGAACAGATCCTAGCGGTAATCCAAAATATGTTCAGAATGCAGAAAAGTATGCAACACGTGTCGAAAATTGGTTGAGAGCAGAGCACAAATTGCCCCTTAGAACCCATTATTCACCTGATGCCAGTGGGTATCCTTATGAACCCTCGAGAATTATTGCGCCAAAAACGAACATGAGCTTATTCTACTTTCAACTTAATCCATCTAAAAGATAGTTAATTATAGGTATAAATGAAAAAGATATTTTTTGCAAGTATGTTTTTACTGTTAAGCATTGCCAGCTGTTCCCAGAAAGTTAGCTTCCTATCTCTTTCGGAGAAAATATATGAGAAAAATGGAAGCCAGCAATCAGTATTCAAATTGAACAGATATAAGAGAGATGCCCGGAAAAAGATATATTCAAATGAAGGCGCATCTTTTTTAAGGGGAAAGATTGATACACTATATTTGCTTGAGGGTTATAATATTGAAACAGGAACTTTTTATTGCACCATCTGGGATAAAGAAAATAGTATTAGCTATAGTTACTTTAGAGAGAAGTTGGAAGTGCAAAGCCGATCGGTGTTCACCGAACACCAAATCCTGTTAGTTACTAGATGGGACGTTCCTGCCATTAGAAAGGAAGAAGATGTTAATGGGAATTGGCTGGACAACAACCTGCAAATAAATGCTTTTAGATGTTATAAAGAGGGAAGGGATTGGAGGGTAGAAGAAATTAGCTTTAAAAATTTCTACGATCCAAAAAGAGATCATTAACATTGTTTAAAATAAAATTATGAGGCTGTATCATTGACAAAATGATCAGCCTCTTTTTTATGCAGATCTAGTTGTCTGACTTTTCAACTTTTTTGATTGTGTCTATTTTTAGCAGTGATTTTCCGGTTAAACGAGCAAAAGCAGTTTCCCCTTCTGGTTTAAGCAATTTCTCTAGCGCAAGCATTAGTGTAACGGTGCTTGTGCTTTTATATTAATGCCGGCACGTTCAGCTATGATGCCAACGGTAACGTGAAGACCGATACCCCCCCCCTCTGGTTTAAGCACTTTGTCTAGCGCAAGCATTAGCGTAGTGGTGCTTGTGTTTTATCTAACATAGACACCACGCGATTATGTGGATGGTATACAGTATACCAACGGTGTGATTGATTTCATGCAGACGGACGAGGCATGGTGCTGAACAATGGTGGAAGTTACACCTACCGTTACAATCTTTCCGACCTCCAGATGGCTATCGGGATTGGAAATGTGCGCACAAGTTTCGATATTTACGGGGGCGTTGTGCGGATATTGCAGCGTGACGACTACTATGCTTTTGGGCTGAGGAAGTCTGGATTGAATGACAATGGTGCGGTGTCGTTGGACAACAGGTACCTTTACAATGGCAAGGAGCTGCAGGATGAGCTGGAACAGTACGATTACGGGGCAAGGTTCTATGACCCGGTTATAGGGCGTTTTAATACTGTAGATTTATTAAGTGAAAAGAGCAGGAGGTTCAGTCCATATAGTTATGCTGTGGATAATCCGATACGCTTTATCGATGTTGATGGGATGTACGTTGCGCCTCCAGATGAATATGTATTTAATCATGATGGAAAATTTAAAGAAAAAATAGCTAAACCTGGAGAAAACTACATTAGAATTGCCAATACAAATACAACATTTAAGTTTGCAGACCCGAAAAATGATGCAGCGTCAATTGATAAAGGAGAGATAACGAAATTGAGGGTTGTTAGTGACTATACTATTAATGGGGTTCTGGAGGATTCAGGAGTGTTTAATCAGAAAAACCAAGAATCTAGATTTTCTTTTATCTTAAATGAGAGTAACGCAAATAATCCTAAAGGGTCGGGAAAGATGGATTATGTTATAACTGCTGGATTAGATTTTGGTAAAACTAGAAAAAATGGAGAGGTAATTAAAGAGCCTATAAGTGCTGACATGCTTTATGTGACAATGACAGAATCTGGAAATGTGGCGCACAACAATTATAACTTTGGTAATTTTCTCTGGGGTGCTGGTGCGCATAGTTTAGGTTTTCCGGAAATCACTGGAAGGGTCGGAGCCCACGCTCACAATTTTTTTAATGACCCTAATCATAAAGGTAAGCTCGATTCCAAAGATGATCAATATTCAATACACCTAGGATATGAATGGAAGAAACCGAAATAACAATTTCATGAAAAATATAACCTGCTTATTGCTATCAATTAGTCTTTTTGGTTGTTCTCGATCTAAAACATCAAGTCAAATAGCCAAAGAATTCTATAATGAAAGTAGTAAAGTTCCTATGATTTACTTTAAAAACTGGAATTTTTATTCTAGAGATGATAGAAGTAATCAATATATTATTTGTGATTACTTAAGAGCGGATAAGATAGTAGCAAGGTTTATATTAAACACATACGGGGCTAAATTTTATCTTAAGGGAGTTTTTCCAGTGAAGGATAAAGATTTTTTACTAATTGATGATTACCCTAAGGAAACACTTCAAAATTTATACATAGATAGGACAGATTTTAAAAAGGGAATTAATTTTTTTTATCTTCTTAAATTAAATAAAGTTCTTTATCGTAATGATTTCGACGGATTAATTATAGTGAAAGAAAATTTAAACTTTGTTTTTTCATTTTCTGACAAGCTTAAATCCCAGATTCCTGAAGGTTATAAAGTACTAGGGAATAATTGGTATTATTATAGCCAATAATTACAAACAATATTTGTACAATACGATCACGGCGCAAGGTTCTATGACCCGGTGATAGGCAGGTGGAACGTGGTGGATCCGTTGGCGGAGCAGATGAAGAGACACTCGCCTTACAACTATGCTTTCAACAACCCGATTAGATTTATTGATCCTGATGGGATGATGCCAGACGACTTTGTACAGAGAAGAGATGGTAGTCTTTATTGGGATAAGAATGCAAATGATCAGGCCAGTACAAAGTCTGGAGAAACTTATTTAGGAAAAACATTAAAATTTGAGTTCAATAGTTACATTGATAAAAATCTTTGGGATGGGCCAACAATGGGTGGATTAATAGATCCTTCTGGAGATAAGTTAACCAGTACAGTTACATTAAAGGCTAGTGAGAATGAAGATGGAGAGTTAACGGGATTGTCGGCATCCAAATCTATAAAATTAGGAGATACTCCTATTGGTGATGCAAGGGGTTTTTATCCAGGGAAAGGAGGAAGTAATAATGAACTCACAAAATCTATAACGGCTCAAGGTATAAATATAGGCTTTGAGCAACATGCAAGTGTTTCAAGGGCGGAGGAAGTCAATCTAAATATGATGAACTATAAAATTGTAGACGTTGCCCAAAAACTCAATATTAATTATAATAACGCCAATGGGAACCTTTCAGTAAATTCTTTTACAAATATATTTCCCTCGGCGACATTGAAAGTCAATGGAATTAAGATAATGCAATACAATCAGCCTTCTTTTGAAAAAACGCATGGAGTACCCTTAATTAACCAAATTATAGGGAAAGGCAATCTTGATTATTATCCTTCTAAATTTTATAAACGATAAAATATGAAATATAAAATACAGCCTATAATTATATTTTTGGGTGTTTTTTCACTGTGCGTTGGCATCTGGCAAATATTGCAGATAAAAACAATGATACTTCCTTCTTGGTTTTTGCTCTTGCTTCCTGTACCTTGTATCCTTCTTGTTTCTTTTGTATTGGGTACTTTGGTAAAGAAAATATTAAATTCAAAATGGCGGGCTATAACATTTGCTTCAATATTCGTAATAATATTTTGTTCTATATTTTATATAAGTAATTTTAGGTCTGTTTATACTGTTGTTATTCCAGAAGGTTATGTCGGAGAAATAAGATTGCTAGTTTCCAATGAAAATGATTTTTCAATTAATAATTATGGAATTGGATATATTGATAGGAAAACATTTGACGAAGGCTTTTATCCAAAAATAATTAAAGGAGGTAATGATATAACAAAACAAGTAAAAGAGTATAGTAAGGGAGCTTTGGCAACATCATCAGGAGATGTTTATTCTTATGAATATCTATCTTTTTCTGTTCTAGCTAAGGGCGAACATGTAGAAAATAAAGATATAGAAGAATTGATAAAGATCAAAGCAATCGACACGTCCAGGTTGTATAGGAAATAATCCCCCCGTAGGGGTATTACCGACGTTAGCTACAATTACCTTAACCTTCCCGCTACGGTAAGCGGTACGGCCAATATCTCCTACACCTACGATGCCATGGGGCGGAAGCTCAGGAAGGTATCTAGTACTACCGGCACCACCGATTATGTGGACGGGATACAGTACAAAAATGATGGCACGATCGATTTCATCCAGACGGGCGATGGCGTTGCCTTCAACAGCGGCAACGGTTATATCTACCGCTACAATCTTTCCGACCACCTTGGAAATGTGCGGACTGTTTTCGATATTTACGAAGGCGTTGTGCGGATATTGCAGCGTGACGACTACTATCCCTTTGGGCTGAGGAAGTCTGGTTTGAATGGCAATGGTGCGGTGTCGTTAGACAACAAATACTTGTATAACGGCAAGGAATTGCAGGAAGAATTGGAGCAGTATGATTACGGTGCAAGGTTCTACGACCCGGTTATTGGCAGGTGGAATGTGATGGATCCGCTAGCGGAGAAATTTTACTCTCTTTCAGCCTATAGTTATGTTGCTAATAATCCTATCTTGTTCATAGATAAGTAGTTTGGGCTTGATACAACGAGAATTCAATTAAGACAGGTAAATATAACTGGTAAATATTTACGAACAGTGACTGAATCAGCTTTGTATTTTATTAGACAGACTACAATGGGTATCAATAAGATCTACAATTTGGCGAAGGGAAAATGGTTTGTTTTCTACGAAGATATCGTCGGGCCCATACCCTGGATTATGATGGTAGGATATATCTGAATCTACTTCAAAAACTTGGGCTTTTGCTTCTAGCCAGTCTGCTGAAACACCAGTTAACCTTTCATTTACAATTTCTAACGGCTCAACAAACGGGTTTTGGCGCTGCAATCTTAACAAACCGTCTTCTGCAACCAATGGAAATCTAAGGTCCAATTGTGGTGTCTCTGTATATAGAAAAAGCTGACCTCCTCTATCTTCAATGATTGTAAATGGCAGCTCTTTTCCAACTTTTGGTACAGAAAATCTGACTTCTAATCCCATCTTATTTTAATAAAAAAACTTTATCAAACATACGCATAAGCTATCTATTGGAGAAGAATTAATATAATCTGATTGAATTTGTAACATTTTTTGTGATGATAAAATGTATGTCATTTTTATTCTCTTAGATAGGTTGAAATGTCAATCCACAGCTTCTCCGGGATAGCGAACTACTCTTAAGGGGATTTTGCTTTTAAAAATCTTCGTAAAAATTGAGTTTGATAACTATCAATCTTTAAATTAACTATTTTTATAGAAAATTTAAAGATAATGCTCAAATCTCTAAAAACACTCTCAACAATTCTAATTTTTTGTCTCTATTCCTTTCCTGTAAGAAGGAATCAACTTTTTCAAAGGATATCAACTTGAAATTTCGAATATCGTGGTGATAATCGGTTGATTAGAGATGCTGTCGGTCAACTATCACTTCGTTATGATACCTTAGATTTTAGTATGATTAGCGAGAAAAGTCAATTCGGCTGGGACAGTAGTATTGGTTATAGAAACATAGGATAAATATATATTAGTTCCAATTTTCAGTACAGATAAGACAGTTAATTTCTTTGCAAGTCAAGTCGAGTTCTCTCCTCCTCTTGGTAGCCCGATTGAAGTAGAACACATGTTACAGCGGTTTTTCGGAACTGAGATCGTTTAAATCCAAATCCGCGATTCGACGTGCGTCAGCAAGGAAATGGTTCGAGAAACGTACGCTTAAGCCCTTTTAACCTGTTGATTTTAAAACTACTTAATTTAACTTTTAGGCTGTTGGCTTTTATATAATTGTAGTTGCAATTGATCTCTTTTTTTATTAAATTTATTCTAAAATAAACGGATATTATTTTAAACCATCGTACAATAGAAAAAACTGTTTGACATGGGTTGTGATGCTTTGACCTCTTTGAATTTATGCCCTATTCTGCTACCTAATATTTAGTTTAAAGGTAAGTTATTGATAAATAGATATTTGTGTTGTTGGTGCGCTTTGCTGCCACCCCGACTTATAAAATTATCGGAAAGTATATCTCTAGTAGGGGTAAATTTTCCGATTTTTTTGCAATATTATGGCTCTCTCCGAGCTAGTTCAGATCAACCTTTCTTCCAACATCGCTTTCCAAATAACAAAGCCCTTGTCCAAATCAGCATAATCATGCATAATCCTGCTAAAATTCTTTGGTGGGTTTGTGATAAACACCTGTCGTCCCTTGTCTTTAATAATCTGTAGCTCTTCGTTGATGCAGTTCATATTCTGCATCAACGTAGCTTTGCTTTTATCGATGTACCATATATAGGTTGCCTCTTCGGTATCCAACGTTTCAAGTACGATGTGGTAAAGGTTTTCGCCAGCCAATAGAAAGACAAAGGAAAACGGATTGACCACAAAACGAAGCTTCATAACTTGGCTCTGGTGAAGGTCAGCCAAAAAACGAACCTGTCTGGAATGTCTGTAATCCTTGTTGCCGAGTATGGCATCCAGTATTTCTTCGGCAGGTTGAAATTTTGGGTGTCAATAAAGCAACTGTTTCCCTGCTCAACACAGTGTTTAAACAATGGAAGGGCGATGAGGTTGCCAAATCCCTTGCCGGAGAGAAAGTCCTGGTTGGGGAACAATCTATCGAAACTTGAACCCTTGTCAAACTTTGAGAATGCCCCAGCTTCCTCTAATATGGAGATGAACAATTTCCTGCTTCTTACTGCCAGTTAGGGCTGGCTAAAGAAAATCCATACGTAGCCACCGTTACCCGATCAGGAGCGCTCAAGATAGGCCGGAATTCCTTTTTGTCTACAAGCATCAATAAACTTCAGCGCATCGCTTTTCCAGTTGGTCTCATCAAAATCGGCAGCCAAAAACCAAGATGTATTATCGGTTAATAAGGGATAAACACCGATATGCTGTTGACCATCCAGATGTTTTATAATCTCCCCATCGGAAAGCGGCAGGTGGCTTTTGTCGGTGTAATTCTGGAATGTACCGCCAGCCATGCGGTGTCTTTTGTAATAATATGGATCGTAGCTGTAGACGGGCGAATAGCCACTTTTGTTTTCCTTTTCCCACCTAATTGCAAACACATCATCACGACCTTTGAACAGTGAACGGAATAGTTCTATTTCCATCATACTCAGTTTTAATCAGAAAACCTGAATGCGCCCTGCATCATTTCCTGCTCTGCCCTTGATATGCCCAATTGGTTGGCTATTTTTCTCCAATTGTTTACGCTTGCCAGGACTTCTTTGATAATAATATCCATTTCTTTTTCAGTTAAACGGAAGAAAACCCCCACACTTTTGGCCAGTTCCAGATCAAGGGCATTATTGTCCATATCGATATTCAAAGCCAAACCATTTTTGTCTGTAGATGGGTTGATGTCGTAAGCGGGAGAAAGTACCCAACCGTTATTGGTCAACAAAAAACCATGGTTGCGCAGGTGGTCGTCTGTATTGGAAATGGCAATATTGAAAACAATCCTTCTCCACAGCAGGCACAAGTTTCTCTCTACGGCAGTACCGTTGTTCTGGATGAACTCGGCAATGTCCAGGTAGCTGGCAGGACTATCTCTGATGGTATCTTCATTATTGCCCGTCATGGTCATGGCAGACGCAAAATGGATACGTTCTCCCGCATGCCTGTCGAACCTTTTTGTGAAGAAAGTATTGTATCTGCCAGCTGTTTTTTCCATCCTGCATGGAGCCATTTCTATACCTGCATCAATGGCAAGTTGGTAGGCAAGAAATTCCCATGCCGCTTTGTCCATGGTATCGTTTTTTGATGGAAATTTGGCTATCCATAACGATTTTTCTTCGTCCAATATGTTGGCCTTAGGTCTAGCTCCGCCCAGCGAAGATCCCGGTGCCATCAGAATGGCCAGCCATTTTTTGATATCTTCATTTTCACTATCGCCCTCCACCAGATCGGCAGCATGCTGCAATTCCCTAACAGACGACCACGGTGGGGTTGGCATTTCAGTGCTATTATCTAAAAAAGGACCATCTAAAGCTGTCTTAAAACGTAGTGCGCCCATCCGGCTTTCGTCATAAACACCAAGCAGGTAGTCGATGTCATAAAGCGTTGGCGCTTTTTCTCCTAGTTCACGGGCCTGCTGGGCAGCCCGGCGTTTCATCAATGTACGTCCCCAAGTATCGGGCATGCTATCCAGAAAAATGCCGAAGTTTTCTTTGCGGTTTGGGAACTGTGCGCCAGAATAGAACTGGATATCGGGATCTATCTGCAGTTGCTGTTCAGATTTTATCCAGCTTTTATCGTATTCAAAGCTAAAGGCCTTTTTCCCCTTGGCATGGCGAGCGGACAAAATACCCATCAGCTTAGGCTCTGGCATTCCTTTCCAATGCGCAAATACGTAGATATCAGATTTCTGCTGTGCCATTTTATTTCAATAGTTCAAGGTCCTGTAGTTTTCTGCCCAGTTCATCGTCGGCACCGAGTTTGAGGATATCATCCTGTAGCCCTAAAACCCGTAGAACGTTAAAATATCCACCGAAAGCCACGCTTGGATCGCCTTTTTCTATCAGGTACAAGGTTGACCGGGCAATATCCGCCCTTTCTGCCACCTGTATGGTGGTCAGCTTGCGGCGTTTTCTAGCCAGTTTGATGTTTTCGCCCATCTGTTCCAATAACTGGTTATGTTTTGGTAGGATGATTTGTTTTCGGATACTCATTTTTTGATTGCTATTTCATTCAAAAATATATAAAATGTTTTAAATAACAAACATAATTCTTATGTGAATTGCCCTACTAGAGAAGATAGTTATTCTTTGTTCCCTAGTAGAGATGTAAAAATGAAGCTCTTTTATCCATTTGCCAACTTCTTCAAATCCTGCAAAAAAATATTTCGAAAATTGTTCTTTGAGGACGACTTATTAGATGTCAAAATCTAGAAAAACCCTCTAAATATTAGTATTTAGGGGTTTTTTCATTTTTGGTAAGATCAGTTGAGGGCAGACTCGGGGATCATGTACAAAAGTTGTGGACTCGGGAATAAATTTTAGATCTTCGTGGGTTAAGATATAATTTCAATGTACGAATCTTCCAAAGCAGTACTTCCCGTGGTCATATCCAAAGGTGTATCTGATTACTTTGCACTTTCTGGCCATAAGAAGCGCACCCTGGTATCCATATCTACCTTGAAGAGCTGAGCTTGGTTGCATCTGAATTCTTCGATGAAGTGATACTGCTGGATTTCTCGATTCCTTTACAATAGGCTTCCCTGTACCTTGTTTGACGTTATTAGTATAAGTTAATTTAGTGTTAATAATGCATTAACAGTTATCTGCGTTAATGTTCATCAGAAAATTATTGCTACATTAGTCAGCTAATCAAACAATGGTATAAGCGCAAGAAAAGGATATGATGTCGTCAGCGGAAGTAACCGAAGATCGTTTATTATTTTCTAAAATTAAAAGTGGAGATGAACAAGCCTTTAAGCAGGTTTATTACCGCCATCATGCTAAAATCTTTCATTTTGCTAATTCTTTTCTGAAAGACAAAGATCAAAGTGAGGAGATTTTACAGGAAACTTTTTTGACCTTTTGGGTAAAACGTGAAAAATTTGTTATAGATACTACTTTTGAACCTATATTATACACCATCTGTAGAAGGTTAATTATAGATGCTTTCCGTAAATCATCCATAGCGCAGCGTTATCAACAAAACTTAAAATTAATGATGACCGAGGTCGGCAACCAAACTGAAGATCATGTAATATTCTCTGACTTGCTACGCATCACAGAAAATGTGGTAGCAGAGCTTCCGGAGCAACAACAGCATGTATTTAGGCTAAGTAAATACGACGGTTTATCTTATGAAGAGATTGCTCAAAAATTGAATATTTCTAAGAATACTGTACGAAACCATTTATTCGTAGCGCTAAAAACGTTGAAATCGAGGTTAGGCAAAGATGGGATACTCTATTGCCTTTTCATTATCCTGTTTGATACTTTATAGTTCAACCGGTTTAAGTAATATCTCTAAAATTTATTTATTTGATTATCAGTGTTTTTAAATTAAATGTTAAAAAAAACTATCCTTAACTAGTACAAAATGTTTTGACGTTCGTTTCCCATATATAACCAATATCAACATTAATGTATTTATCTTCTGAACGAGTTGAGTATCTATTACATGCTTACATTCACAATGTAGCAGATGAGCGTGAATTAGAAGAAATTACTGAGCTAATTAAACACCCTGAAGGTATAGCCGAACTAAAAAAGTTCATGGATCATTATTGGCCAAACCAAACGGTCGAACGATATCCCGAGGTTGATGCCGGCCGAGTTTTAGAACAAATTATTTCACATCAGGATTTTAAAGCTGGCAAGAGAGGTAAAATATTTAAACTGTTACCCAACCTTTTGCGCTATGCAGCGATATTATTTGTTTTAGCTGGTTTGTTATTTTGGATTTATAGTTTAAACAATAAAATTACCAGTGTAGATGGAGTAAAGCTGGCTCAAAATAGTCATACAAACATTCAATCGGCTACTCAAAAAGCTATTCTTACTTTATCAGATGGTTCTAAGATAGACCTTAACGAAAAAGCGGTCGGCACCATTGCAACTGAAGGTCAGTTGCCGGTACAGCAGCGTAGCGGTCAGTTAATTTATCAAGGTAGTATTTCTGAACAAAGCCATTTTGTAGTGAACACTTTAACTACACCTAAAGGTGGCTATTATCAACTTATGCTTAATGATGGCACTAAAATCTGGTTAAACGCGGCTTCCAGCATCAGCTATCCCGTAGCCTTTTCTGGAGGAGATAGACGCGTGAAAATTTCGGGAGAAGCGTATTTAGAAGTTGCTAAAAATCCTAAACAGCCATTTTATGTTGAGACTGATGGTTGCCAAATTAGAGTTTTGGGCACCTCTTTTAATGTAAGCGCTTATAACGATGATATACTGGTAACCACTACTTTGGTAGAAGGGGCAGTTAATGTAAAAAGTGGCAATAGTTCCGGTGTTTTAAAACCTAATCAACAATCGATAGTAAACAAGTCCTCAAATGAATTAGTCGTTAAAACGGTTGATACAGAAAAAGCCCTTGCATGGAAAAATGGCTACTTTATGTTTGATAATGAAGATATAAGATCGGTAATGAAGTCTATAGAAAGATGGTACGACATTGAGGTTAGTTACAGCGGAAATTTAACAGGTAAAACCTTTGGTGGTACAATTTCTAGAAGCGACGACGTAAGGAACTTGCTAAAAAACATAGAACTCACAGAAACCGTTCATTTTAAAATTGAGGGAAGGAGGGTAACGGTAATGCCTTAAAGCATAACGAAACCTAATTAACCAGGAGCGTTCCAGCGCCCCTGGAGAAATAGCAAAGCTATTAGGTTGTTAAATAATCGCAGATAACAATTACATATAAACCAAACCAAATGTATAAAAAAATTACTGCATTTTTTTGCGGTGGGCAGGATTCTCTATTTTCACAATTTTTTCGGATAATGAAGCTATCGGTTATACTGCTCCTAATCAGTTTTTTTCAGGTAAATGCATCAGCTTATGCGCAAAAGATAAATCTGAAAAAGAACGAGGAGTCTTTGGAAAATGTCTTCAAAGAAATCAGAAAGCAAAGTGGTTACAATATTTTTTACGATGCCAAGGCCGTAAAAGAGGTTGGCCGTGTCTCTGTAAACCTATCCAACGCTAACGTGGATGTAGCCATGCAGAAATGCTTGGAGGGCACTAACTTGAACTATAAGATTGTAGACAGAAATATCATTATTTCAAAAAAACCGCTCAAAGCTCAAGACGTTGAAGTAAAGGGGAAGGTTACTGACGTTGATAATAAACCCATTCCTGGGGTGAACATACGTCTAAAATTAGGCTCAAAATCTACCGTAACAGATGAACAAGGGAATTACAAGATGGTAGTTAACGGAGATAACCCTATCTTAACTTTCTCTTTTTTAGGCTTTGTTACCGAAGAACGAAAGGTTACTGCTGGCAAAACCATTAACGTAATTTTAAAAGAAAAAGACAATGACTTAAATGAAGTTGTGGTAACGGCTTTGAATATCAAAAGAGAAGAAAAAGCACTAGGTTATGCCGTAACTACGCTAAAGCAAGAGTCTATAACCGATGCAGTATCCAATAACTGGACAGATGCACTATCTGGTAAAGTGGCTGGCTTAAATTTATTAAGGTCTAATGGCGGTCCAGCAGGATCAAATCGAATTATTTTAAGGGGAGAAAACTCGCTTTCTGGAAACAGTGAAGCGTTAGTAGTAATTGATGGGGTAGTGATCAGTAGCTCTAGCGGTAGAGCAACAGGAAATGGTACTGCTTACATGGGAGATGATTCGCCTACCGACTACGGTACAAGCATCAACGATATTAATCCGAACGATATTGAAAGTGTAACAGTTTTAAAAGGGCCTGGAGCTACAGCTTTGTACGGCGCCAGGGGTGCAGGAGGAGCAATTATTATTACTACCAAACTGGCCAATCCGAAGGTTAAGGGCATAGGAGTGTCTATAAGTTCTAATACTTCTATTGAGAGTGCTTCCCGGTGGCCAGATTATCAATATCAATATGGACAGGGCGATGTAGGTTTAGAGTACTACTCTTATGGTAGAACCGAAGATGGTATAAATACTGGTGCAACCAGCAACGCTTTCGGACCAAAATTTGATGGACAAATGTTTTATCAATTTGATCCCAATACCTTAACCACAGGTTCGCAACGTACACCTTGGATTGCATATCCAAACAATAGAAAAGATTTTTTTGAAACAGGACAAACCTATACCAACAGTGTTACCATAGAGGGCGGAACAAAGGTAAACTCTATCCGTTTCGGTTACACCAACCTGAATAATAGCTGGATAATTCCAAATACAGGTTATCAGCGTAATACATTTTCGCTAGCGTTAAATCAAAAGATAACCAACAAACTACAGTTATCGGGTAGGGCATATTACACCAACAGAAGTAGTGATAATTTACCATCTGTTGGATATAATGCGCAAACCATTATGTACGCTATGATACGTATGGTTCCCAACGCAGATCTAAACATGTTTAAAACACTGTGGTATCCGGGAGAAGAAGGCATAAGACAAAATAAACCTTTAAGTCAGGCTGGTGATAACCCCTATGTAATTGCCTATGAGATGCTGAACAAATCTAATAGAAATACCGTAACTGGTTACATGCAAGCTAATTATAGTTTTACAGAAGATTTGAATCTGATGTTGAAAGGCTCTATAGATTTGTCTTATGATTCGCGTTCGCAACAACGACCGAAAGATACCAGAAAATACCTTAATGGCATGTATCGCACGCAAAATATATATAATCAGGAAATTAACTTAGATTTTTTGCTGAAATACAAGAAAGCATTATCTAGAAAATTAGATGCTGATTTATCACTAGGCGGCAGTATACTTAGAAATAGGTATGAGAAAGAAGAAACGAGGGCAGAACGTCTTTTTGCACCCAACATCTTCAATTTCGCAAACAGTATGGATGTGCCACTATCTTATCCTTTTAGAAGCCAGTTTGGCGTAAGTAGCTTATATGGTATGGCTTCTTTTGGTTACGATAAATTTATTTATTTAGACCTTACTGGCAGACAGGATTGGTCTAGTACGCTTTTTACACCAAATGGCGAGCCAAAAGGCTTTTTCTATCCCTCTGCCAATGTGAGCTTGGTATTGAATGATAAATTATCGCTGCCTTCTTATTTTTCATTGTTAAAATTTCGTGGTTCTTACGCCATGGTGGGCAGCGGGGGTACCACACCTTATCTAACAACCTACAATTATGCTACAGAAACCAATTTCCCATCGGGAATAACCAATCCGTTAAGTGTAGCCAATGCTAATTTAAAGCCAGAGAGTACCCGTAGTGTAGAGTTTGGCGCAGATGTACGACTATTTAATGGCAGGCTTGGTCTTGATGTGGCTTGGTATCAAAATAATACTACAGATCAAATCCTCAACGTACCTGTAGATAGGGCTTCTGGATACAATTATGCAGTGCTCAATTCTGGAGAGGTACAGAATAGAGGGTTAGAAATAACTGTGAATGGCAGTCCAATCAAGAATGCCAAAAAGTTCTCTTGGAACATGTTTGGAACTTTTACCGCTAATAGAAACAAAGTTTTATCATTGGCAGATAGCGTAGAAGTTTTGCAGTTACAAAGTGGTCCAGGGGGGAGGGGTTCATTAGAGGCCAGGGTTGGCGGCACTATGGGCGATTTATATGGATTAGGATACGAACGTTCGCCAGATGGGCAAATCATTTATGCCAATGGTTATCCGGTAAAATCTCAAACTGTAAAATGGTTGGCAAACGTGTATCCAAAATGGAAAGCAAGCTTCAATAATGAATTTAGGTATAAACAATTTAGGTTAAATGTGTTATTTGATGCACAGTTTGGAGGTAAAGCCTACTCACATACTCATGCAAATAATGCAATGACCGGCCAACTTACTAGCACCTTGCCCGGTAGGTATAACGGTTTGGTGGGCGATGGTGTAATCCAAAATCCAGACGGAACTTTTAGAAAAAACGACGTGCCTGCCACCGAGATTTGGACTTACTATCTAGAGCATTTTATTCCCGATAATGTAGAAGGAAATCTATTCAGTACTGATTTTATCAAATTCAGAGAAGCAAGGCTAGATTATGCATTTACGACGAAATTTCTGAAAAAAATCAGCCTCCAAAAAGCCTCCATAGGGATTTATGGAAGAGATTTACTGATCATTAGTAATTGGCCTTCTTTCGACCCAGAGTTTGGTACCATTAATAACGGTTTAATACAGTCTGGATTTGAAATTGGGCAGTTTCCTGCTACAAGGACGTTCGGCTTTAACCTTAATGTTAGTTTTTAATGATAGGCAATATGAAAATAAAATCATACATACATATTTTAATAGTTTGCATCTTACTGATATGCGCTTGTAAAAAAAGCTATCAAGAATTAAACCGAAACCCTAATGCCGTAGCCGTTGCCTCACCAGAAAGGTTGCTTAACCCAGCATTATATAGCGTAGTTCAAAATAATATTACCAGAAGCTTTCAGATCAATAACCAGCTTGCTCAGGTGTTCGTACCTTTAAACGAACAGATCGAAATTCACAGATATATTGTTAGACCTAATCAATCTGATCCCATTTGGAACGCTTGGTACCTGGAAAAAACCAATTTTCTAGATATTTATCAACTTGCGGCAGCAAATAGAAATGCTACAAGTGGGCAATCGGAACCTTACATGGCCATTGGTAACATATTAGATGCGTGGACAACTTCATTAATTACAGACACTTGGGGAGATGTACCTTATTCGCAGGCTAATAAAGGCAAAGACTATACATTTACACCTTCTTTTGATCAACAGGAAAATATTTATAAAGATATTTTCAGAAAATTAGAGGAGGCAAACACTTTGCTTTCTGGATTGCTTACCGCACAGCTTTTTACCGAAAACCAAAAGCAGTTAGATGCGCTTTACGGAAGTTCGGCAACGAGTTCGATAGAGCTTGATAGATGGAGGAAATTTGGCAACTCGCTTTACCTTAGGTTGCTAATGCGTGTTTCTGCAAAAGTGGAGCCTATAGCTAATGGTAAAACAGCCGTTCAACAAATTGCTGATATGGTTGCTTCTCCAATAACGTATCCCATTTTTACAAGTAATGCAGAGTCTGCCATATTGCGTTTAACTGGAGAAAACTTTCCGTTAAGGTCGCCATTTGCTGGCTACAGAGATGTAGATTTTAGTGGAACAGGATCGCTAAGTGAATTTTTTGTAAATACTTTAGCCGAGGCAGGCGATCCGCGTTTAGCTATTTGGGCTACTAAAATAGATAACGAATATAAAGGTATTCAAAGCGGTTATGCCGATGGTAATATTCCGGCGAGAGGTTCAAGTTATGTTACCGCTTTGAAGTTAGAGCCACTATTGGGCAACATCATGAACTATGCCGAGCTTCAATTTATTTTAGCAGAGGCCGCTTTAAAGGGCTATATAGATGGTAATCCAAAAACCTATTACGATTTGGGTGTTAAAGCCGCTGTAGAACATTGGGGTTTAACCATGCCCGCTAGCTTCTTAACTACCAACACCGAGGTAGCTTGGTTGGATGCGGCAACCTTAGACGAGAAGATGGAGAAAATAATGGTACAAAAGTATTTTACCTTATTCTTTACCGATTTCCAACAATGGTTCGAGTACAGAAGAACTAAAAAACCAACATTGCCTATTGGTCCTGGTGTAAAAAATGGAGGAGAGATGCCTTCTAGACTATACTATCCTGTAACGGTGCAATCCTTAAATAAAAGTAGCTATTTAGAAGCGGTAGCTCGTATGGGCGCCGATAACCTGAGCACAAACGTATGGTGGCAAAAATAACAGATCCCCAAATGCAAAATAGAAGAACATCTGCTTTAAAGAGCATTAAAAATGTTGAAAAAATGAAACCTATAAGACCTAAGTTATTTCAGAAGCGTTTCGGATTTGCGATACTATTATATGGCATTTTAACAATCACATCCTGTATCAAACAAGATATTTTTCCAGCTTCGGGTACGCCAAATCAATTCATATCTATTTTAGATATACGCAAATTACATAAAGGCGCTGATGTGGTTTTGACCAAGGAAAATATGGATGGTGCCGATAAAATTACGGGTGTTATTGTTTCAGACGCAAGCGCTGGGAACATTCCTGCAGGAGTTTTTGCTATGCAACAAACCTCTAGAACCTTAACTAGGGGTATAGAGATTGTTGTAGGTAACCAGCCTGTATCTTTTAATGTAGGTGACTCGGTAGTGGTACGGGTGGATGGCGCTAACCTGATCAGAAATAATGGAACTTTACAGGTCAAACTATCTTCTTTAGATCAAGTTAGCAGAATAGCAACCAACCGGGCGTTTGAGCCTATGTTGGTTGATTTAAACACGCTGAATTTGAAATTTGCCGATTATGAAGGCACTTTAGTTAAAATTGCGCACGTAAATGCCGAGGCAGGCGGTACACTTGCGGGTGATGTGGTAGTTTCTGAAAATAATAACAACACCGGAATTATACACACAGAAGCTTCCGCTAATTTCGCTACCAAGGCGGTAGCGCTTAACGCTTCTTATACCGCTATTGCCAGATGGAATAATAATGCTAATGGCGAAAATAAAAAGCAACTGTGGCTGGTAAATTCACAAAGTGTAGAAGCAGAGAGCGGTAGGATTTACGAAAATTTTCCAGAGAAATTTGAAACTGGAGATGCCAGTTTATTTGCCGATGGCTATTCTACCAAAACAGGGAATTTAGCCACTGGAAGTTATACCTTGCAAAATATCTATCTAGGAAATACGGGCAACGATTTGCCAATTTCGGGAAGTTATGCACTTCGTTTAGTAGGTGCTTCGGCTACCAGCTCATGGTGTACCATGAACTACGATTTGCCCAACGGTGCAACTAAAATAACACTATGGGCAGGTTCTTATGGAGCTTCTGCAGATTTAGGCTCTACCTGGAGAGTAGAATATTCGCAAAATCAAGGTGTAACCTGGACACAAGTTGGCGAGGATATTTTAACTGTTAGTAAAGTTAAAAAGCAATTTACCTTTTTAATGGATATACGAGGCCAGGTTCGTTTCAGGATTGGCAAAGTGGGCATAGGCGAATCAACTACCAATAACCAAAATGGGAGGTTTAGTATGGACGATTTTGCGGTATATAAAAACCCTGAAGATGGAGGACCAATCACTAATCCAATTCCAGAATATGAAAATATAGTTGCGTGGCAGTTTGGTACCCCAGCCGCTGCAGGTAACGAAGTAAGCAAAATAGCAACTTCATCAAATAGTGGGATTTCCGGCGCTATTTTAACAAGGGGTATTGGTTTAAATGCTTCTACTTTATCAAGAGCTTTTGCATCTAATGCAGCTGGTGCACAAGTTACCGCTACAAAAGCCTTGGCGGTAAATCAAGATGTTTACTACCAAGCAAGATTTGTTGTTGAGCCGGGTCATACGCTTTCTTTAACGGCCATTAACACGAGATTAAGAAGAAGTGGTGCTGGTGCAAAAAACCATAAATGGTACTACAGTTTAGATGGAATTAATTTTAAAGAAACCATTGGTACTGGCGATATGAACTATGAAGGAACGGACGGGGAAGGCGTAGAGATGCCTACTTACTATTTGTATCAAACTTCTGAATTACAGAACATACCTGCTGGAGCTACCGTAACCTTGAGGATGTACTGTTGGGGCTTTACTAATATTGGGTCTGGTTCATTTTCAATAGGTCGTACAGCAGCTTCAACAACAAATGAAGTATTAACTATAGGAGGTAAACTAACGCAATAACGTGGGCTTACTATTTTCAAAAAAATATAAAAACTTAAAAAACTATGTTATGAGAAAATTTTACAAAAAAAACATTGCTTTAACAGCACTCATTTTGGTGTTGTTTAGTAGTACTATTTATGCGCAAATTGCCACTTGGCATACTATTGGTATTAATGACACTTCAACGCCGTTGTTAGTTGCTGGTACAGATTTTAATCTAGATGCCACGTCAGTAGGTATAGGAGATGGACTAATAAGAACAACTTTAGCGAATGCTTTTTCAACATCTCCAAAAGTAGCAACTACTAACGATGATTCTGGCGAACAAACGGCAATTGCGAATGGAGATTATTTTGAATTTAGTGTTAATGGAAAAAACAACTACACTTTATCGATAGAGGATATTATATTCAAGGCACGTGTTAGCAACACGAGCAGATGGTTTTTATTAAGATATAAAATAGGTGCAGGGGCGTTTCAAGACGCTGGAACTCGTATCGCATATAGTGGCGCTGCTGCGGGTAATGGAGCCTTGCAAACTATCGACGTATCTGGCATAGCAGCGTTACAAAATGTGCCTGCCGGTACTGTTATTACTTTTAGGATATATCATGGAGGTGCAGGCAATACATCTAGTACTACGGCTATAGGTAGATCATTAACTAATTTAGAGGCAGCATTATCAGTAAATGGAAATGTTAAACCAGCTACGGCCCCAACCAGTATATTAGCTTGGCAGTTATTTGATCCCTTAAGTGCTGGTAACGAAACTTCAATTGAGGCAAATGTTAAAAATGCAGGTTTAGAAACTTCTTCTTTAGTGCGTGGTGCTGGTTTGCGTAATAAGAACAGTTCAAACGTGGATATCACTTATCCTGGAGCATTTGTGGCTGGGGCTACAGTTGCTACCGCAGTTGCTGCTACTACCGATATTGCAGATGCCATCGCAAATAACCTTTACTTTGGTTTTGAAGTTAAACCTTCTGCCAATTACAAGGCTTCGTTAGCTACCTTACGATCTAAAATTAGAGCCAGTGGCGGTGGTGCAAAAACATGGTTGTGGAGATATAGCACAGATGGAACAAACTTTACTGATTTAGGTGCCGTTTATTATAATGCAGGTACGGCCACGGCAGGCGTAAATATGCCTGATGTTGATTTGTCTGGAATAGCAGGCTTACAAAACTTAACTCCTAGCACTACCGTTTATTTCCGATTGTATGTACAAGGTTCTAACGGAACCACGGGTTCAACAGGGCTTGGAATTTCTACTGATGAAAATACTTATGTAATATCTTTAAATGGTACAGTAGAAAGTACGCTTCCTGTTAAGCTAATCTCTTTTGTGGGTAAAAACAATGGTAGAAATGTACTTTTAAATTGGGCTACAGCCTCAGAAAGACAAAATGCTTATTTCGAAGTGCTTCGCATTCAAACAGACAACTCTGCTGTAAGTTTAGGGAAGGTCACTGGTAGTGGAAATTCTGACCAGACCCAAACCTATAGCTTTACTGATTATATGCCACAAAACGGCATAAATTACTATCAACTTCGTCAAGTAGATCAAAATGGAGATTTCGAGTTATCGCAGATCATCCCTGTTAAGGTATCATTAAGCAACTCAGACTGGGTAGCGTACTTTAGAAATGAGATGTTGAATTTGAATTTTGAGGTTGCCACTGCAGGAAATGTAAACGTCAGCTTAGTTGATATTTCTGGTCGTACAATTTACAAAGGAACTGTTCGTGCACAAGTTGGGAAAAATGAACTACAAGTGCCAATAACATTAAATAATGGAATTTATGTGATCTCACTCAACGGAGATCAAATTACTGCAAGTAAAAAACTAATTAAATAAGAGCGATTTATGAGAGCTGCAAAAATTTTATTGGCCGTTGCGCTAATGCTAAGCTTAGCTGTTAAAGCGAAAGCACAAAAAGGGGAGATCTACCCAGATTTTCCTGAGAGTTTCGAGAACAAAGGCGAACAAGATAACTATAAAAAGAAAAGTGTGTCGCTTAAAACTGGTGTGTGGACCATGTTCGGCGCAAAAATAGACAATTTTGAAAATGATAAGCCAGTTACTGGAACTTGCGCCATCAGGATGTTGGGCGCTAATAAAATGGATTATTATTTACGCACCGATTTTGATTTGGAAGAGGGGGCTTCGAAAGTGACTTTCTGGTACAGCTCGTATGCGGCAAAGGCCGATAAACCTTGCAAATTCAAACTAGAATATTCTGTAAATGGTGGCAAAAAATGGAAAATTGCTGGCGATATAATTGAAGCAAAAAGCAAAACGAAGGAAAAGGCCGAGTATGATCTTGATCTTGAAGGAAAAGTACGTTTTAGGATTGTGAAACTAGGTTTGGGAGATGATAAAGAAGATCCTTCAATTAACAACGGTAGGTTAAGCATAGATGACTTTGCTGTATACAAAAAATAAGCATTGCGAAGTCTTATCGCTTAGTGCTAATGATAACATAAACCATCTTGATTTTTATTTGAACAAAGTCAAGATGGTTGTTCGTCACTAAAATCAAATACAAATCTGATGAAATTTAGGGTATTGGTAATCTTGCTTTGCTGGTTGGCCAGCAGTAGGGTTAATGGACAAGAACTGTCTATTGCTAGCTATAATCTTCGTGGAAATACTTTAGACGATGGCGATAATTCGTGGGATGATAGAAAGCAATTAGTAGTCAACTTAATCGAGAAATACAAGTTCGATGTGGTTGGTCTACAAGAGACCGAAGCCGATATGGTAGGTTATCTTGTAGGAGCAATGCCAAGGTTTGATAGTGTTGGAGTATTTCATAAAATCCCGACAGGAATTATGTACAACGCCAACAGGCTTTCCTTACAAGGACAGGGGCATTTCTGGTTATCGGCTACACCCAATGTAGAAAGTAAGGGTTGGGATGCTAAATTTGAACGCATTTGTATTTGGGCTCATCTTAAAGACAACTTATCAGGACTAAATTTCTACGTTTTTTCTACACATTTTGATCATGTAGGTACAGAAGCTCGTACCAATAGCGTAGCGCTGGTAAAACAGAAAATTACGGAGATAGCAGGAAATACAGCGGCTATTTTTCTAGGTGATTTAAATTTCGATCAGTTTAATGTAAATTATCTCTCACTAAACAATGCCGGAACTTTAAAAGATAGTTACAACTTGGCTGCTGTTAACCACGAAAAAGAACGAGGTACTGGCAATGGCTTTGTAATTGATTATAGAAAAACGAGAATAGATCATATTTTTTTAACGAATAATTTACGAGCCAGCAGTTACGATGTTTTGTTAGATACCTATAACGGTAAAATCCCCTCAGATCATTATCCTGTAATGACTAAGGTGTTTTCAAAATATAACGAATTAGGAGATCTATACCGACAGTTTCCAGAGGATTTTGAAGAAGCCAATCCTCTAAAATCTACCTATGCCGCTGCAAATGTAACTTTTAGAACAGGTTCTTGGTTGTTGAGCAACGCCATAGTGGGCGGTAGTTATAATAACGATAGGCAAACTAGTGGTCTGTATTCAGTGCGCATGGCGCAAAACAATACCAGTTCTGCTTATTTGCAGATGAATTTTGATGTCGCAGAAGGTGCTTCGAAAGTAACAGTACAACATAGTAGTTATGCTACAGATAGTGTGTCTAGGTGGCAGTTAGAATACTCAAAAAATCAAGGCGTTAGTTGGCAAGCCATTGGGCCAGTTTTTACCACCCATCAAGGTGTAAAACAACAAGCTACCATTGCAATGGATTTATCGGGAAATGTGCGTTTTCGTATCAACAAGTTTGCATTAATCTCAGGAAATAACGGCCGTTTAAGTATAGATGATATTGCTATATACAAACGTAAAAATACGAGAACAGAAAGAGCTAACGCTGTATTGCTAGCTTGGCAGTTTGCCACTCCATCGTATAATGGCGCAGAAATAAGTGCAGCTTCAAGCTACAACCATCAACAAGTAAATACTTCTATATTAACCAGAGGAAGCGGTTTAACTACACAAAATGCAAATGGCAATGTAAATATCACTCGTGGCTTTGCGGCCGCGGCTAGCTTGGCAACACCAGATGGTTCTGCCGATACCACTAGCGCTGTGGCTAATCACCTATTTTATCAGTTTTCTATTAACCCCAAAACGGCACAACAGCTGTCTTTAACAGGAATAGATATTCGTCTATTATCTGCTACTGATGGTGGGCAAGTTTGGTACTGGAAATATAGTTTAGATGGTGTTAACTATAAGTTTTTAGCCAAACCATTTCGTTTCAATAATGCTAGCACTACATCGCTTTCCACCATTGATTTAGCTAATATTGCAGATCTGCAAAAAATATCGTCAGATAAAACCGTCTATTTTAGGTTATACGTAAACGGTGCAAGTACGGGCAAGTTTGGTATTGGCACTTCATTGGCATCTACCACAAATGATTACGCACTTTCGGTATCAGGGTTTGTAGAAAGTGCGGCTACAATAAACAAGTTGGCTGCTTGGCAATTCGCTTCGCCACAAAGTGTAGGTAACGAGAGTACAAGTACCGCGGCTATCGCTAACAATGCCGTTACGGTTACAGATTTACATCGTGGCAGCGGATTAAAACTAGTAAACAATAGTTACACTACACCAGTAACCTTAACTAGAACTTTTGTTGCCGTTGCAGATGTGGCAACTTCTAGTAATGTGAGCGATACCACTTCGGCCATTGCGAACCACATGTATTTTGGCTTTGCTATTAGTGTTAAACCAAGTTATTCGCTCTCGCTAAGCAGCATTAACTACAAAATTAGAATTTCTGGAGGCGGGGCAAAGGTTTGGTATTGGAAATACAGTTTAGATGGAACCAATTTTGTGAAATTAGCCAATCCAGTAGTTTTAACTGCAGCAACCGATGTAGAAGGAGAATTGCAGCCGCAAATAGATCTTTCAGCTGTACAGGCTTTGCAAAATTTGTTGCCAGGGCAGAGCATCTATTTTAGGCTATACACCAACGGCTCTAACATCAGCTCTGGTACTACAGCAATTGGTCGTTCTACAGCAAACAATGCCAACGACTATGCACTTGTAGTTAACGGAACAGTCAAAGATTTTGTAGTAGCTCCAAAAATACTGGCTTGGCAATTTGCCACACCACAAGCCAATGGGAACGAAACCTCAATAGCTTCAACCTTGGTAGATAACGCTTTGACGAGTAGTCCACTTCAACGTGGTTCGGGAATTAAAAATACAGAAAATGCAACTGGCGATCCACTTTTGCTTTCTAGAGCATTTGCTTCGGTAACCAATATTGATACAGAAGCTGTAATAGCAGATACCCTAAAAGCTGTAGCCTCAGACATGTATTTCAAGGTTGCACTTACCGTTAAACCAACTAAAAAACTATCCTTAACTAAGTTAAATTATAAAATAAGAATTTCGAGTGGGGGCGCAAAAGTTTGGTACTGGAAATACAGTTTAGATGGTGTTAATTTTGAACGTATTGCCCTGCCGGTTGTGCTTAGTCAGGCTACAGCTACCGAGGGCGATGTACAACCTTCGCTAAATCTTTCTAATGTTTCGGATTTACAGCAACTATCGCCAGGTACAACGGTATATTTTAGGCTTTATACAAATGGTTCAAATACATCTACAGGCACAAGTTCCCTAGGTCGCTCGGCTGTAGCAAGCGCTACGGATTATGCACTTTCTTTAGAAGGCGTTACCGAAGATGAAAATGTGCTACAGGCGCTCCCTGTTCAATTGGTGTATTTTAGGGGCAGCCCATCCGGTAACCAAGTGCGGTTAAGCTGGCAAACTGCATCAGAAAGCGATAATTCACATTTTGAGATCACGCGTTTAACAGCTAGCCAAAAGCCAGAAATTTTGGGAAGTGTAAAAGGCACAGATAATAGCAAAGCGGTAAACAATTACAGTTTTACAGATCCGAAACCTCTTGCTGGAACGAGCTATTACCAGCTTCGCCAAATAGATTACAATGCTAAAGCCGAGTTGCTGGCAACGGTAAGCATCAAAAGAGCATTAATCGAAAATGGATTTGAAGGTTATGCTAAAAACAACAAGCTAAGTTTAACCATCAATAGCGATGAACAAACGCAGTCGCAAATTATTGTAAATGATATGTCTGGTAAGATATTAATTAAGCTATCGCATTTACTACTGCAAGGAAACAATAGTATAGAGATACCTTTTAATTATCCAAATGGAATTTACATTGTCACTCTTCAGAAAAAAAATGGCGAAATATCAACTCAAAAAATAATGCAATAAAAGCGAATAATTAATACACCTAAACACCGAATGATGAAAAAGTACTTTGTTTTATGTACACTAACCTTATGCTCTTTAGTCAGTTTTGCACAATCGTTTAAATTGGCAACCTATAATCTTCGTTACAACAACCCCAAGGATACCGGCAATCTTTGGGTAGATAGAAAGGAAATTATGGCTGATTTAATTAAAAAACACGACTTTGATATTTTTAGCACGCAAGAAGGAAAACCTAAACAGTTGCGAGATTTGATAGAAAAAATGCCAAATTATAGTTGGTCTGGTATAGATAAGGAAGGAAATGGTACCGACGAGTTTTGTGCAATTTTTTATAAAAAAAATCGGTTTGAGCTAATTGATAATGGACATTTTTGGCTGTCGGAAACTCCAGAGGTGCCTACTAAAGGCTGGGATGCCAAATACAAAAGAGTGTGTAGTTGGGTGTTCTTAAAAGACCAGAAAACACAGCAACAGTTTTATGTTTTTGATACACATTTTGACCATAAAGGCATGTTGGCACAAACCAATAGTGCAAAGTTGATAATAAGTAAAATAGCAGCATTGCAACAAAAACATCCAGTTATTTTATGCGGCGATTTTAATTTCGATAGAACCAATAGCAACTACAAGGTGTTGGCAAAATCTATCGTTTTAAAAGATGCATTTAAAATTGCAAAAAGAGTAAAATCTAGGGCGGGGTCTTACAATGGTTTTGATATCAATTCTAATCCTGAGAGCCCTATCGATCATATTTTTGTTTCAGGGCCAATAGAGGTATTGAAATACGCCATTATCAAAGATAACTATAGTGGTAAATTACCATCAGATCACTATCCTGTACTTGCGGAAATGAACTTAAGCAACGACAAGGCCGCGAAAACAAAAAATAATTAAATATATATCATTAACTAATGTTAAATAAATTATTCAGCTTTTATCGTCCATCATCTGCAATTGCAGAGACTCAACTAAATGAAGAGGAAAGAAACAAATACCTAAAGCGTTTGCGTTGGAGCGTATTTTTATCCGCTACCTTTGGTTATGGCCTTTACTATGTTTGTCGGCTTTGTTTAAACGTGATTAAAAACCCATTGGTAAAATCTGGAGTACTCACAGAGTCTGAACTAGGTATTATTGGATCCGCTTTGTTTTTCAGCTATGCCATAGGAAAATTTGTGAATGGTTTTTTAGCCGATAGAGTTAATATCAGAAGATTTATGGCTACCGGATTATTTATCTCTGCTTTATCTTGTATTGCGTTAGGGTTTACAACATCTTTTGTGGTATTTACCGTTTTATGGGGCGTTAATGGCTGGGCACAAAGTATGGGTGCTCCGCCTAGCGTAATTGCACTAACGCGTTGGTATAGTCCGCAAAAAAGAGGTACTTTTTATGGTTTTTGGAGTGCCAGTCATAACATTGGCGAATCTATTACGTTCATCGTGATATCGCTTATTGTAGCAAGTTTAGGATGGCAATGGGGTTTTTGGGGGGCAAGTATCTTTGGTATGATTGGCGTAATTGTCATTTATTCTTTCCTGCACGAACATCCAGAAGCAAAGGGTTTGTATCTCGCCGAGCATCAGCAGGTAAAAAAGGATGAGAGTTCGGTATCATCACAACAATTGCAAGTTTTAAAAAATCCATACATATGGATACTGGCATTGGCTAGTTCATTTATGTATGTAAGTAGGTACGCAATAAATAGCTGGGGCGTATTTTTTTTAGAAACAGGCAAAGGTTATAATACGGTCGAAGCCAGCTCTATCATTTCTGTAAGTTCTGTATGCGGTATATTAGGTACTATTTCTTCTGGCTTCATTTCCGATAGTTTTTTTAAAGGAAGTCGTAACCTGCCAGCTTTAATATTTGGGATGTTAAATGCCGCCTCAATAGCAGTTTTTCTTTATGTGCCTAAAGGAAATCTTTGGGTAGATATTGCTTGTATGGTATTATTCGGGCTTTCCATAGGCGTATTGGTTTGTTATCTAGGCGGATTAATGGCCGTAGATATTGCCTCCAAAAAGGCTTCTGGCGCAGCTTTAGGCGTTGTGGGTGTGGCTAGTTACATCGGCGCAGGCCTACAAGATATCATCAGTGGCCACCTTATTGAAAAAGGTAAATACGTAGTAGGTGGAAAAGTGAATTACAATTTCGAAACGGTTAACGCCTTTTGGATAGGCGCTGCGGTAATTTCCTTTTTATTGGCTGCATTAGTATGGAATGCAAGTAAAAAAAAGCCCGCCAACTAGTAAATTTTAACAATTTAAACTTATATAAAATGAAAAAGTATATTATTCTGACTGCAATTTTTGCAACTAGTTTTACGATCACAAAAGCTCAATCGCAAGAAGACTGGGCTAGATTTGGAAAATATGAACAAGCCAATAAAACGGCACCCAAAGGAAGAGTTGTGTTTATGGGCAATTCGATAACCGAAGGCTGGAACAGAACCCATCCCGAATTTTTTGAGAAAAACAATTATATATGCAGAGGCATTGGCGGGCAAACCTCGATGCAAATGTTAGTTAGGTTTAGAAGAGATGTCATAGATCTTAAGCCAAAAGTAGTGGTTATACTGGCAGGAACCAATGATGTTGCGCAAAATGCGGGTTATATTGCTCCAGAAAATACCTTGGGCAACATTATTTCTATGGCCGAGTTAGCAAAGGCAAATGGTATTAAAGTTGTCTTATCTTCGATTTTACCAGCCTACGAATTTAGATGGAGAAAAATTGCTGATGTAGCTGCCAAAATTATTTCTCTTAACAAGATGATCAAGGAATATGCAGATCAAAATAAAATACCCTATGTAGATTATCATACTGCATTAAAAGATGAACGTAACGGACTTCCGGAAAAGTATGCGAAGGATGGCGTACACCCGCTATCAGAAGGGTACGACGTAATGGAAGGTATGTTACAGCCCTTATTAGTGAAGTCTCTTAGATAAGGTAGCGGTATTTATAAAAGTATTGATTAAGAATATGCAGAAAAAAGATGTCTTAACAAAGGCCTTTTACATAGGTTGCTCGGTCTTGATTATTGGGGTGTTGTAGCAGAAATTTGGCAGCATACAAAAATGCCAAATATCCATCTAATGAAAATGATATTGGAAGCGTACCAGGTAATTTTGATAGGTAATTTAGGGCCGCACTGTCCATAATTTTGAAAAATAGACCTTAATAAGTTCCTTTTTTTAAACTTAAGCAAGCTACAGCTATTAATAGCTGGTCAAATGCATCTAAATTAGTTCTATTATGTAATAGAAAAGCGGCCGAAGCACTAGTTATTAAATTACTGTGCTTCGGCCGCTTAAAATCATCTAAGAATAAATTCAAAATTTTGTGCATGCCATTTTAGCAATATTATAGAAAAAATACATTTTTGTAGTATGTGTTTATATTATCGTGCCGTAATTCATTGGCCTTTACTTAGTAGGAGATGTACCTTATCTTTCACAAGGGATATGCCGTATCGCTTTTAGTTTCCGAAAGTACGAAAAAGCTTTGCACCGTAGTAATGTTGGGCAACAAAGAGAGCTTGTTCCTATAAAAATCGTGGTAAGTGTCCATATCACTAGTCGCTATCCGTAAAATAAAATCGAAGGTGCCTGTCATCTGAAAACATTCCATTACTTCAGGGAACTTTGCCACCTCACGTTCAAAGTTGCCGAGTGTCTCGTGGGTGTGATCGCTCAATAATACTTGGCTAAAGGCAATCAAGTTCCTATTGATTAGCTTGCGATCAAGAATAGCAACCGTTCGCTTGATGTATCCCGTCTCTTTTAGGCGTTTTACCCTTTCGTGTATGGTAGCCACAGCTTTATGTACTTTAAGTGCGAGCTCGCGATGGCTTATATCCGCATTTTTTTGAAGAAGCTGCAGTATTGCAATGTCTGTTTGGTCTAATTCTTTCCCTGTCATAAAATGGTTCGCTGAAAAAAAGTAGGCTGCATGTCACTATCTACTATTTATTTCCGTAAAAATAATTGATATTTTTTGTTTTATCCGAAAAAAAAATGGTTTTTAACTTGTGTATTGTAATAATTGCTGATTAAGTGGAGTTTTACCAAAAAAAATATTTTAATCTAATGGTTGAAACATTAGCCCCCTGCACACACGAAAAATTGATTGACCTCTGGCATTTGGTAGGCAATACACCGATGCTTAAACTTCATTATACCTATAAGGGTAAGCCAGATAGCATTTATGTGAAATGCGAACATTACAATCTCACTGGAAGTGTGAAAGATAGAATGGCGCTTTACATTTTAACGCAAGCTTACAAAAACGCACAAATTGATCCAAAAGATATAATTATTGAGGCTACAAGTGGAAATACAGGGATCGCCTTTGCTTCGTTAGGCCGTGCGCTTGGCCATTCGGTTAAGATCATTATGCCTAACTGGTTAAGTAAAGAGCGTATGGATATCATTTCTAGTTTGGGCGCCGAAACCATTTTGGTCTCTAAAGAAGAGGGAGGCTTCTTAGGCAGCATTTCACTAAGTCAGCAAATGGCTGCTCAGGGAGGTGTGTTTCTTCCCAAGCAGTTCGAGAATGTTTGGAATGCCGAGGCTCACGAAAAAACAACTGGCCCTGAAATTTACCATCAGCTAGCTGCCGTTGGCCTAAAAGCCGATGCGTTTGTTGCGGGCGTGGGAACAGGCGGAACGGTAATGGGCGTAGGAAATTATTTAAAACTACGAAATCCAAATGTTAAGATACATCCTTTGGAACCTGCGGAGTCGCCAACGCTTTCTACAGGATATAAAGTGGGAAGCCATCGCATACAAGGTATTTCTGATGAGTTTATTCCAAGTATAGTTAACCTACAAGGATTGGATAGTATTATACAAGCAAATGATGGGGATGCCATTATAGTGGCACAAAAACTGGCCAGTCAATTAGGTCTTGCCGTAGGGATATCCTCAGGTGCAAACGTAATTGGGGCAGTCAAGCTCAAAGCTCAAATGGGAGCCAATGCGGTAGTGGTTACCTTACTGTCAGACAGTAACAAAAAATACCTAAGCACTGATCTGGTAAATCAGGAGCCAATGAAAGAAGGGTATATTGCTGCATCACTAGATTTTACCAACTATAGTCCAATGGCAAGGCTAGCCGACCATAGCCAGCAGTTATTGGAAGAAAACTGAAACAAAACCAAACAACATATATGAAACCATTATTGATTACCTTATTAGCGCTAGTCTTAGGTATTGGCGCTGCAAACGCACAGTTGGAGCAACCCGTTACTTGGAGCTATGCCGCAAAAAAAGTGAGTGCAACAGAAGCTGTGATTTACATTAAAGCTACCATTGATGAGGGGTGGCATCTTTATTCGCAAAACATTAAGCCAGGTGGGCCAGTAGCAAGCCAGTTTATCTTTAAGCCTGCTGCTGCTTACACCCTAATCGGTAAGGTGAAAGAACCTAAACCCATCGTTAAAAATGAAAAAGTATTTAACATGGATGTAGCTTATTTCGAAGATAGTGCAGTTTTTCAACAGAAAATAAAGCTAAAAGGCAAAAAACCTTTTCAAGTTAAAGGTAGTGTAGAGTTTATGGTATGTAATGATACCCAATGCTTACCACCTACCGAAGTAGTATTTAATATTCCCGTAAAATGATGATCCGAAAACTTCCATTTCTATTACTACTCATCTTTTTATTGGGATACGTAACGGTAGCGAGTGCCCAGGAGGTACCAGATACCAGTGGACTAGTATTTACCACTATTGATGAAGACGCTGCGATAGATACCATTGCGGCTCCAGAAATTGGGGCTCCGAGTAAGGCTGTGGCTGCTAAAGCAGAGGTAGTAGCACAACCCAAATCCTTAGTTTCTATTTTTATATTGGGCTTTTTGGGTGGCTTGGCCGCTTTAATTATGCCTTGTATTTTCCCTATGTTGCCTATGACGGTGAGTTTTTTTACCAAAGGTGCAGAGAAGGGGAAAGGAGTGGGCAAAGCCGTGTTGTATGGAGCCAGTATCATTGTGATTTACGTTGTGCTTGGTCTTTTGGTAACCATCATATTTGGTTCTGATGCGCTAAACGACCTATCTACCAATGGAGTTTTCAACTTTCTTTTTTTTCTTTTATTGGTCGTTTTTGCTGCCTCGTTTTTAGGTGCTTTTGAGTTAACGTTACCATCATCGTGGGTTAACAAAATGGACCAGAAATCTGATAAAGGAGGGTTGTTGGGCGTCTTTTTTATGGCAGCTACTTTGGCCTTGGTATCTTTTAGCTGTACAGGTCCAATTATTGGCACTTTACTGGTAGAAGCCGCCACTACCGGTGCATTGTTAGGCCCGGCCGTTGGCATGTTTGCCTTTGCTTTTGCATTGGCTATACCTTTTGCCTTATTTGCAATGTTCCCAAGCTGGATGTCGGCACTGCCAAAATCTGGCGGCTGGCTCAATAGTGTTAAGGTTGTACTAGGGCTTTTAGAGCTAGCTTTTGCACTCAAGTTTTTAAGCAATGTAGACTTAGCCTATCATTGGAATTTGTTTGATAGGGAAATCTTTTTAGTGTTATGGATCGCCATTTTTGGGCTGATGTCTTTATATCTTATTGGAAAAGTTAGGTTCAGCCACGATAGCGAGCTTACCCATCTGTCGGTTCCACGTACCATGCTCGCTATTATTGCCATTGCTTTTACCATTTATCTTATTCCGGGTTTATGGGGTGCGCCGTTGAGATCGGTATCTGCATTTTTGCCTCCTATGTCAACGCAAGATTTTGATCTTACTGCTGGTATCTCGTCAACAAGCCATGCTTCAAGTGCCAGAAAATACGGTGAACTTTTTGAAAAGCCTAAAGGTTTTGATCCATTTTTTGATTACGATGAAGGTATGGCCTACGCAAAAAAGGTAGGTAAGCCGGTAATGATAGATTTTACAGGCCACGCCTGCGTAAATTGTAGAAAGATGGAGGCCAACGTGTGGACCAATGCAGCAGTTGGAAAAGTGATTAATGAAGATTATGTATTGATACAACTCTACGTTGATGATAAAACAGATCTTGATCCAAAAGAAGTATTTGTTACACCCAAAGGGAAGCAAATAACCACCATTGGTAAAAAATGGAGCTATTTGCAAACCACTAAGTTTATGGCCAATTCTCAGCCTTACTACGTGCTTTTAGATCCCGCTACCGAAACGCCGATTGTTGCCCCAAGGGGAGCCGATTATGATATTGCAAGTTACTTAGATTATCTAAAAAGTGGTCTTGTCGAAAAATAAATCCTAGAAGTTCTTTATGCGTTAGTTAATAATAATTAAGGTATTCCAAACATTATGCTGGGTATTTGTTTGGTGCGTAAATAATGCGGTTACGGCCGCATTATTTTTTACTTTAAGCTACAATTGATCTAATTTTGTAGTTTTTGGAAATGAGCAGCACTGTTAAGGGCACATGTTTAGTCTCTTTTAAAAGAACCAAAACCGTTTAGTTTGCTAGTTTTAGTAGACTGCATGATGAATTAACGGCACTTACCTACTGATAGATATAATTTCAGTCTTACTGTTAGAATGCCCAAAGTAGAAAAAGGGCTGTGATTGGTCTTACTTAGTTGATTACCGCATTAATTTTCGCCCAAAGTTCATTATCAAAACCTGATACCGCAAAATTTGGATTTGCGGGGTTCGCAGCATTACCCATCCTAATTATTACCATTTTCTTACTCGGAATTACGTATATCCTTTGGTCATTTGCTCCCATGGCGGCATACATATCTATAGGTGCATTTGGAACTAAATAACCTTGGTAAATGGTTTGCTCACCTGGTATCATGAAATTTGTTTTTCCGTTTAACCACCATAAATATCCGTAAGAAGGATTGATATTTTGAGATGTTGAAATACTTTCGTTAAAAAAGGCTTCATTTATAATTTGTTCGTTATTCCATTTTCCTTTATTCAATGCCATAAGACCAAACCTAGCCATACTTCTGGTGGTGCTATGGTAAATGGTAAAGATGGCTCCAAAATTCCAAAACCCATCCATTCCAATTTTATTTTTTACTTTTTCATTAAAGTAACTTTCAAAGGTTTTATTGCTGGCACTGGCAATCACATCGGTTAATTTTTGAAAAATATTACTGTAGGCCCACCGAGTTCCCGCATCTGCAACATAGGTTAGGTTTGATTTAACAACATATTGTTTTGTATCATCGTTACCTGTTGTCATTGTTAGCAAATGCTTTACAGAAATTAGGTTTTCTTTTGCCAAGGGCATACTCGTCCATTGCGTTCCCAGATAGTCGGCTGCCTTGTTGTTGATATTTAACAATCCTTCTTGTTGTGCAATACCTGTTGTTGTAGCAACCAAGGTTTTACCTGCACTATTCCATTCCCAAGAAGTGTTTGCAGTATGTCCATTAAAATATTCTTCAATTACAATCTTTCCATTTACAAGGATCATAAGAGATTTACTATTTTTCTGAATAAGAAAATCTTTCAAGGCCTGTATGGCATTTTGGTTCCAACCCAAGGTCGAAGGCGCTATAGTTTCCCAAGTAGAATTTGCATGAGATGGAAAATACATAGAATCGGATGATGCTGATGGAGTACCATCATCTTTTTTGCTACAACTCGATACGGATAGTGAAAGCAATGCGAAAAAGATGAAAGATCTCATAGTTTTTGATTTTAGGGTTTACACAAGTGTTAGATATTTTTTTTAAAAAAGGTTTAACGTTTTTTTTAATTATTGTGCTCTTAGGCAGAAGTGGATGGATAACAAACCCTTAAAGATTTAATATTAAAAGTAAATGATGTCGGGACCTATAATTTATATAAAAAACACGAGCTTGGCGGTAATGCTAAGCTCGTGTATAAAATTCTATTAGGTTGCTGTCGATTCTTGACACTATTTTATTTTGCCATAATGCTACATATTCCTCCTGTACTGCCCGCCTACTTCATATAAAGCGTTACTGATTTGCCCTAGGGAACAAACTTTACAAACCTCCATTAGTTTTTCGAAGATGTTGTTACCTGCTATGGCCGCCTTTTGAAGCTCTTTTAGCTTTTGATGGGCCACATCTTCGTTTCTTTTTTGAAAAGCTGTTAGACTGGCAATTTGAAATTGCTTTTCTTCTTCGGTAGCTCTAATTACTTCGCCAGGGATAATGGTAGGCGAGCCATTTTTGTTAAGAAAAGTGTTTACACCTACAATTGGAAATTCTCCGGTATGTTTTAAGGTTTCGTAGTATAAACTCTCTTCCTGTATCTTGCCACGCTGATACATGGTTTCCATAGCACCCAGCACACCACCTCTATCGTTAATTCGTTTAAATTCGGCGAGTACGGCTTCTTCTACCAAATCGGTAAGCTCTTCGATAATAAATGCGCCTTGCAATGGATTTTCATTTTTTGCCAACCCTAATTCTCTGTTGATAATCAATTGTATGGCCATTGCCCTGCGTACCGATTCTTCGGTAGGGGTGGTAATGGCTTCATCGTAGGCATTGGTGTGTAGGGAGTTGCAATTATCGTAGATGGCATAAAGCGCTTGTAAGGTAGTTCTGATGTCGTTAAAATCGATCTCCTGTGCATGCAACGAGCGTCCCGAAGTTTGAATGTGGTATTTCAGTTTCTGTGAACGATCGTTGCCTTTATACTTGTTTTTGATGGCTTTTGCCCAAATCCGTCTGGCCACACGACCAATTACTGCATACTCTGGATCGATGCCATTGCTAAAGAAAAAAGATAAGTTAGGAGCAAAATCATCGATGTGCATACCTCTACTTAAATAATACTCTACAAAGGTAAAGCCGTTACTTAAGGTAAAAGCCAACTGCGAAATTGGATTTGCGCCAGCTTCGGCAATATGATAGCCAGAAATAGAAACCGAATAAAAATTCCTTACTTTCTCGGTAATGAAATATTGCTGGATATCTCCCATCATCCTCAAGGCAAACTCGGTAGAAAAAATGCAAGTGTTTTGCGCCTGATCTTCTTTTAAAATATCTGCCTGTACCGTGCCTCTAACCGCACTAATGGCTTTAGCTTTAATTTGCTGATAGATGGCTGCGGGTAACACCTGATCTCCAGTTACACCCAATAACAGTAGTCCTAAACCGTTATTTCCTTCTGGAAGTTGACCGCTGTAACTTGGTCTTTCCATCCCTTTGGCCTCATATAGTTGCTTAATTTTAGCAGCTACCTCTTCTTGCAGCCCATTTTCAAGAATGTATTTTTCGCATTGCTGATCTATGGCTGCGTTCATAAAGAACCCCAACAACATGGGTGCTGGACCATTAATGGTCATAGATACCGAAGTACTGGCAGCGCAAAGATCAAAACCCGAATATAGTTTCTTCGCATCATCTAAAGTGGCAATACTTACGCCGGAGTTGCCTATTTTACCATAAATGTCTGGTCGCTGGTGCGGATCTTCACCGTAAAGGGTTACCGAATCAAAAGCAGTAGACAACCTATGCGCTGGCTGACCTAAGGAAACATAGTGAAATCTTTTGTTGGTGCGTTCAGGTCCGCCTTCGCCGGCAAACATACGGGTAGGGTCTTCACCATCTCGCTTTAGCGGAAAAACACCAGCCGCGTAAGGAAATTCTCCAGGTAAATTTTCGGTAAGCAACCATTTCAATATATCGCCCCAATCTTCGTAACGAGGTAAAGCAACCTTAGGTATTTTTAATTTAGAAAGCGATTCATAAAAAAGCGGTTGCTTAATTTCCTTGTCTCTAACCTTGTAGATAAAGTTTTCTTGTTGGTATTGGTGTTTGGTATTGGGCCATTCACGTAGTAATCTCCGGCATTCGCCATCTAGTTGCTCTTCGTAAAAGGCATATACTCCGCTTAAATCTTCGCCCGAAGGGAGGGCCTTTTGAGCTTGTTGTAATTTATTGTCTTCTAGTAAGTGAATGACACCATTAAGATGATACATTTTACGGGCAATAGCCACCTGTTTTTCTACCCATTCGTTGTATTGTTCGCTAGCTTCGGCAATTTCAGATAGGTATCTGGTTCTTTCTGGCGGTATAATGTAAATCTTTTCCGACTGGCTTGCCGTCATTTCCATTTTGGCAGCAAAATCAATATTGGTTTTTTCTTTGATTTTTTGGACTAAGGCTACAAATAAGTTGTTCATGCCCGGGTCGTTAAACTGAGAGGCCATGGTGCCATAAACTGGAATTTCTTCATCTGGCGCATCGAAGAGGTTATGATTGCGTTTGTACTGTTTACGTACATCTCTTAGGGCATCTAAAGCCCCTCGTTTATCAAATTTATTGATGGCTACTAGATCTGCGAAATCTAGCATGTCTATTTTTTCCAGTTGTGTTGCGGCACCAAATTCTGGCGTCATCACATACAATGAAACATCGCAATGTTCGGTAATTTCGGTATCTGATTGTCCAATGCCAGAGGTTTCTACAATAATGAGATCAAAACCTGCTACTTTGCAAATATCTATACTCTCCTGAACATTTTTTGATAGGGCTAAGTTGGCCTGACGGGTGGCCAACGAGCGCATGTAAACTCTAGGGTTGTTGATGGCGTTCATCCTAATCCTATCGCCGAGTAGGGCACCCCCAGTTTTCCTTTTCGAAGGATCTACCGAGATAATGGCAATGCTCTTATCTTCTACTTCAATTAAAAATCTTCTTACCAGTTCATCTACCAAAGATGATTTGCCGGCGCCCCCTGTTCCAGTGATGCCTAAAATGACCGTCTCGCTGAGATTGGTCAAAGGAGAGGAAATGCTTGCAAATGCCTTATGGAAAGTTTCTAAATTGTTTTCGGCAATAGAGATTGCACTTGCGATGGCTTTGATCTCTTTAGCAGGGATTTTTTCTAACTCATCTGTAATGGTGTCTTTGGTTACAAAATCAGTTTTTTGCAACATATCATTGATCATGCCTTGCAATCCCATTTTACGGCCGTCATCTGGCGAATAAATTTTGGTTATGCCGTAAGCTTCAAGTTCTTTAATCTCATTTGGCAAAATTACACCACCGCCACCGGCAAAAATTTTGATATGGCTTGCACCGCGTTCCTGCAACAAATCGTACATGTACTTAAAGTACTCGATGTGCCCACCTTGGTACGAGGTCATGGCAATGCCTTGCACATCTTCTTGTATGGCGCAGTTCACTACCTCATCTACAGAGCGGTTATGGCCTAAATGTATGACTTCGGCACCACTAGATTGCAAAATTCTACGCATGATATTGATGGTCGCATCGTGCCCATCAAACAAAGCAGCAGCGGTAACAAAACGTATTTTATGGGTGGGTTTATAGCTTTCGATTTTATCCATGATAGCAGATTTCCAATTGGAAATGAATGGTAATAGATTACAAATTTTGGTTAGAAATTATGGATCAAAGTTAATGTTTTGCCAGCTCAAAAGGCAAAATTGAAAAGTAAAAATAGCGTGGGGTTTTTGATAAACTGATATTTTAAAAGGATTTTAAATGAAAAATCCTCAATTCTTTAGATCGAAATGAGGATTAGATTATGAGTTTTGAACTGATGGTTACTTGATGAGTTCGGTAATTACCTTGCCTATGGCACCGCTGGGTTGTTGTATGTGCAATAAAGCCGATACGGTAGGAGCAATATCGGTCATGTAATATTCTTTATTGGTTTTACCCGGTTTAACGCCCCAGCCCATAAATACGTTGGGGATGTGACTGTCGTAAGGGTTCCAGGCTGCGTGGCCAGTTCCCGGACTTAAAGTTGGGTACCAACCGGCATCTAAGATGATATAAACATCTCCACTACGGCGAGCATTGTAGCCATTCATGATTTTCATACTTAAATCTTGAGGTAAACTCACGTTGCCTAGGTTTTTTACATCTACTGCATTTAATACGCCTTCCTGTTTCACTAAATATTCAATGCTAAATTGCTTGATCTTGCTATAATCGGCATTTGCTGCTTTAATTGCCTCGTTATCAAAAATCAGTTGGTTGTTTATTAAGGTAAAAATGGCATCTTTTACTTTAAATTCTTTTAAAATTAAGCTGTCTAGCTCTGTTTTATATTTTTTAGGTGCTAAACCACCAGCTGGTAATTTATTCTCTTTAGAAAAGCCTGGTACATGGGTAACCCCGTGGTCGGCCGTTAAGAAAAACAGGTAATTGCCTTTGCCTATGGTTTTGTCAAGGTAATTGAAAAAGTCTTCTAAATCTTTGTCTAAACGCAGATAAGTATCTTCAAGCTCTACAGAGTTTGGTCCAAATTGATGCCCCACATAATCTGTAGACGAAAGACTAACAGCTAAGAAATCTGTATTTCCCGTTTGGCCTAGCTTTTCGGCATTAAGGGCCGTTTTAGCAAATTCGAGTGTGAAAGTATTACCCTGAGGCATGCTGGTCATTAACGAATAGTTCTTGTTGGCGTACTGTTTAAATAGGTGAGGGAAAGTTGCTGCTTTTTCGTCTTTAAATAAACGCTCGTAAGGTTTGTCATCAGCTGTGCTTTCTGTGTAAGTGGCAATAGGATAGAGGGTATTCCAATCTTCTGCAAAATATTTATTGGGTAGTTTTTTAGCATTAAAATCACTTACCCAATTAGGTAATTGCTGCATGTAATGTGTACTGGTAATGAAATTTCCAGTAGCGCCATCGTACCAATACGAACCGTTGGAGGTATGCCCGCCTGGTAAAATTGCACCTCTATCTTTAAGTGAAATACTAATTACCTTGCTTCTAAAATTGGTGGCCATGCGCAGCTCATCAGTTACTGTAGTTACCAAAAGGTTTTTCGGCGACATTAATCCGGCTTTACTCTTACTGCCTACGGTGCTTACGCTCTTGTCTTCTACACAATACACGTCTCTGCCCAATTGCGGATCGAACCAGTTGTTGCCAATAATACCATTGATAGCCGGTACCGAACCTGTATAAATAGAAGAGTGGCCACAAGCGGTTAGCGTAGGTGTGTACGGGATCAACGTGTTTTCGGCAGAGAAGCCATCGTGCAATAAACGTTTGAAACCTCCTTGTCCATATCTGCTATAAAAGCGATACAGGTAGTCCCAACGCATTTGATCTACCACCATACCCACTACCAATTTGGGGCGGGCAACGGTTTGGGGATAGGTTGTTGCAGTAACTGTATTCTTTTTTGTTTTTTGGGCATTTACATGAAGTGTAAATAAAACAGCTAAGGAAAGACATAAAAGTTTAATATTCATTATGGTATTGTGTGTTTTTTGTAAAGGTATTAAATGGTAGCTAAGAACGTGAGCTAGTATTGTAAATATTTTATAGGATTTCGGCCACTACAAAGGTACTACCACCTACAAAAATGAGATCATTAGAACTGGCATTCGTTTTTGCAGCTGCTAATGCCTCGGCTACAGAATTAAAAGTTTTTCCTTTGAGCTGATGACTGGTGGCTTGTTCTGCCAACTCTTTTGCTGGCAAAGCCCTTTCTAGCTGTGGTTGGCAAAAATAGTAGGTGGCATCTTTTGGAAGCAATGCCAAAACTGCACTAATGTCTTTATCTTTTACCATGCCAATTACCAAATGTAGCTTTTCGTGTGCAGTTTGGTTGATGTTTTGAACTACTTCGGTAATACCGGCCTTGTTGTGTCCCGTATCGCAAATGACTAACGGTTTTTTAGCCAATGTTTGCCATCTGCCTTGTAAACCAGTCAGTTTTTTTACGTTTTTTAATGCCTGATAAATGGCTTCATCTGCAATGTGATAGCCTTTTTTACGTAACTCCTGTACAGCCTCTATTACGGTAACAATATTCTTGAGCTGATAAGTTCCTGTTAAATCTAAATGTAATGTTTCTAATAAGGGTGTGTTTTGCTGAACGATGTCTAATTTTAAGGTAGTTGATGGCTTTGAGACGTTTGATACTTTCAAATTATCTTCGGCAAATAGCAAAGCCGCATTTTGTTCTTTCGCTTTTTTGATGAAAACTGAATCGGTTTCTGGATGGCGTTCCCCAATTACAACAGGTATGTTCGGTTTAATAATTCCAGCTTTTTCGAAGGCTATTTCTCCAAAAGTATTGCCTAGCATATTGGTGTGGTCTAGGCTGATATTGGTAATTACCGAAAGATCTGGATTGATGATATTGGTAGAATCTAATCTGCCACCTAAACCCACTTCAATTACAGCCACTTCTACTTGCTCTTGCTCAAAATAGGAGAAAGCCATGCCAACGGTAACTTCAAAAAAAGAGGGTTCTATTTGGTTGATGAGTTGTTTTTGTTGCTTTACGAAATTGGTCACAAAACTTTTGGTTACCATTTTGCCATTTACACGGATACGTTCCCTAAAATCTTTGAGGTGCGGAGAGGTATATAGGCCTGTTTTATAACCGGCTTTTTGTAAAATGGCAGCCAACATGTGCGAGGTAGAACCTTTGCCGTTCGTGCCTCCAATATGAATGGTTTTGTATTTGGTTTGAGGGTTGTCTAGCGCATTGCATAGCGCTACCGTATTATCTAAATCTTTTTTGAAAGCAGAAGCGCCAACTCTTGTAAACATTGGCAAACGACTGTAAAGATAAGCTACCGTTTGGCTGTAATTCATAACTAAAGCCAAAGATAGGAGATTGTATTTCTTAGCGCAATCTGAAAATCACATTTATCTAATAGATAGATAAAATGTGACTTTATTTTAGAAACTGTTTAAATTTCTGCTGACTAATCTAAAGTTGTCATGTAGAGCTTGTCGAAACATTTTTCACAAGTAGTCTTTGTCTATTTGTTACGATTTATCTGAAGGCTAAGACTGACGAGTAAAAAGTTTAATGAAAAATTTAAACAGTTTCTTAATTTAGTAAAATATCTAAATACGCATTCATGAAGAAAATATACAGCTCCCTTTTATTGCTTCTAATCTCGGCCGTTGCCGCATTTGCCCAGCAATTAACAGCAAAAGAGAAAATTGCTTTCGATGAAATCGCCTACCATCGTTTTAGGGTTGGCGAGTATGAGAAAATACACAAGTGGGTAGTGCCTATAAGGTACAAGGTTATTGGAAATGACAGCAAATATATCTTAGATGAAATAGATACCACCTTTCGTCAATTGGCAAAACTAACCAATTTAGATATCCAAAAATCACAAGACGACGATGAGGTAAACTTCATTATAGCCTTAAGTGCAGATGCGGAAGTACTCTCGCAGTTGTCTGACAATGTAAAGAAATATACCAACAGTTTTGGCGGTTTTGCTTTTAGGGCCAACAAGAAAAGTGAGATTTATAGGTTAGAACGCCTATTTGTAATATCTAAATATCCTAGTAAAGCCGATGTACGTTATGTGGTTAAAAGAGGTATTGTTACGGGCTTTGGTTTTTTTAAGAAAAGCGAAACCGCCCCTAAGAGTATGTTTTATAGCGCAAACAATGGTAAGCTTAAAATTGACGATTTTGATGCAGCCATCATTAAAGCTTTCTATAACGAAAACATCAAGCCCGGAATGACAAAAGAGGAAGTTGATCCGCTTTTGCAATAGGTTCAACTTCCTCTTTTTATTTATGCTGTTCGACATTTGCAATGTCGAACTTCCTATCCAAGGATTTTTAATCCTATTTATCATTTTGATTTTCGGATCGCAGATCCTACGATAAGGCTTTGGAATTACAAATTCCGAAGAGCGAGAGTTGACCCGCTTTTGCAATAGGTTCAACTTCCTCTTTTTATTCACCACTTTATGCTGTTCGACATTTGCAATGTCGAACTTCCTATCCAAGGATTTTTAATCCTATTTATCATTTTGATTTTCGGATCAAAGATCCTACAATAGGGCTTCGGAATTATAAATTCCGAAGAGCGGGGCTTCGATTTTTTTAAGTTTATTTTACGATAAATTTAAAAGGAACGTAGAAGATACGAATATCTGGTCCTTTACTGATAGCGTTTAAAGATGCGTTGAGCATCGCTCTTTCGCATTTGTCTTCTAGCGCATTATTTTTGAAGGTACTTCCTCTAGCTCCAGCAGTTGCTCTCACAATTCTACCAGATTTATTCACTTCAATTTTAACCATAATGGTTCCACGTTCTTGTCCATCGTCTTCTGGTATTACCAAATTTTTGAAATTACTCAAGGGCAGTGGCTTGTTGCCAAAGCCAGAACCACCATCACCGTAAAAAGGAGTTAACGGATCCCCATCAACATCGCCTTGGTTGCCAGGCGTTGAGCCTGTGCCATCGCCACCACCAGTGGCATTGTTCTTTTTGCCTTTGTAAAGTGCGTTGGGATTAATTGCTGGCTGTTCTACTTTATTATCCTTAGTAGCGCTAGGGTTTGCATTGCTTTTAACCGCTTTAGTATTTACACTCACTGCATCTTCGTTATCCTGTGTGGTCAAGTTTTGATCACTCAGTTGCGATTGGGTGCTTTTCGTGGTAGGGTCTGGTGTAATTTGGTCAGGTTTTTTCCCATTGGCACTTGGATCCATTGATGGTTCTTCCATACTGGTGTAATCTGTGCCCATTCCTTCTACCGATGTGCCGTAGTTTACCACCATGCCGCCCATGCCCAACTCTTCGTTAGGTTCGAATTTGCCAATTATCCATAAAAAGCTAAGGGCAATAAAAGCCCCCATTAGCCCTGTAGAAATGGCCAAAGCTTTTGGATAATTATTTTCTTCTTTATGGTTATGTGCCATGCTTATTTCTTTTGCTCTACTGCAAGAACAACTTTCAATTTCAATTTGTTAGCCACATCAAATACTTTCATGGTATTTTCTATAGATACGCCTCTAGCAACGTACAATACAATGGTTAAGTCGGTATCTTGTTGTATCTGACTTTGTATTTGTGCCTCCATTGCATCTAACGATACCGGTTTCTTATCAACGAAATAATTCAGGTTTTCATCTATACTTACCGTAATAGATTTTTGATTGTTAGCCTGCTGGCCAGAAGAGGAGCGGGGCAACAACAACTTTACCACCTGCGGGTTTACCACAGCAGAGGCCAATAGAAAAAACAGCATCAAGAAAAACATGATGTCGTTTAAGGCAGCTGTGTGCACCTCTACGTGACCTTTTTTTCTGTTCTTTAAATTCATTATTTGCCTGGTTCTTCTAAAAGATCGATAAACTCAATTGCTTCGGTTTCCATTTTAAGGATGATTTTCTCCACCATCATGTTTAGGATGTGGTAAAGTACGTAGGCCATGATACCGATAATTAGCCCTGTAGCAGAGGTGATCATTTTGGTATAAAGACCATCAGAAATGGTACCAATTTCAATAGCACCTTCGGCAGCTACACGTTGGAAAATGGTAATTACCCCAATAATGGTACCTACGAAACCCAACATGGGTGCAATACCAGCAATAATACCTAAAATGCCAATGTTCTTTTCCAATTTGGCTACTTCCAGTTTTCCGGTGTTTTCTATGGCGCCTTCAATATCCTTAATAGGGCGGCCAATACGTTTTAAGCCTTTCTCTAACATACGAGCCAAAGGAGAAGGTGTGTTTTTACACAAAGCGATGGCATTTTCCAATCGGCCATCTTTAATGTTCTGTCTAATTTGGAACAATAAATTGCTATCGTCTTTAGAAGCTTTACGTACGGTTAAATACCTTTCGATAAAAATAACCAAGCCTAAAAACGCCAATAATGCCAGTGGGATCATTACCCAGCCACCTCTAAAAAGTAGGTCTATAAAATGAATTTGCTCTTGTGTTTTAACGGCTGCAGTAGTTACAGTTTGTGCTGTATCTGCTAAATTTTGCACGGTGTCTTGTAAATTGGCCTGTAATAGTATCATTGTGTGTTATTTGTTTTTAATGGGTTGGGCATAGATATCTTTGTTATTAAATTGCTTGCGAAACTTGGCAACGTATTTTTGTGCCGAGTCTATATGGTTATAGGTTGCAATGCTAATATTTTTTCGCTTACCGTGCATCGTAGATATTTTTGCATCAAAGCCTTTGCTTTTCATACGGGAAATATAAGCTTGCGCTTTAGCATCGCTAGCAAAAGAAGCAATAATTACATCGTAGGTATAGGTAGTAGGTACCTCTGTTTTTGAAGTGGTAACCTTTAACGTGTCTTTTGCTTTTTCTACTTCCAGTCCTACTTTATCGGCATTTTTCATGATGCTATCTGCGAAAGAAAGCGAATCTTTTTGAGTTTTTAAATTACTTCTTTCAATAGGTACGGCTATCTTGTCGTTCGGATTGGTGTTGTCTTTTTTAAAGCTCTCAAAAACAGTTGGTCGCACAAAGTAAAGAATAACCAAAGCTATAGCAACAATGAGTAGGCCTAGGAGAAGCTTCTGATAAAAAGGCATTTTAGTTTGCTCTACCGGAGCTTGTTCTTCTATTTCTTCTCTATCAAAATCTTCGATAAGTACATTTTCTTCCTGTTTGGTTTTACTGTCAATGGTATCGAAGCTCCACTCTTGTGTGGTAGAATTTAATTTAAAATCTTTGGATTTTTCTTCCTCTGTAAAAGTAATCGGGGTATCAGCCTCTTTTTCTGTAAATATTTCTTCAGTATTGAGGTCTTCTTCAGAAATTACATTATCCTTTTCAAAATTCCAAGTGTCTTGGTCTTCTTCGTGCTCTACTTCATTGTTGGTGTCAACCGACGTAACTTCTTCAAAAGTTTCGGGTGCTGAGGGTTCTTGCTCGGTTACGGATATAGGAGCTGCCTCTTGGTTGTCTGAGCCAAGGTTTTCAACTTCTTCAGTTGCTTGTTTCTGTTCGTTAGTGTGTTCAACAGGTTCTTCTTCGGTTAAATCTTCTTCAGTGTTGGCGCTTTCTTCTTCTGTAGTAGCCGCAGTTTCTGTAAACCCAAGCTTATTTATTTCTTGCTCAAACTCTGGAACCTGCACTTGTTCTATTTGAGAATGCTCTGCCACGGTATCAGGTTTCGAAAGTGCTTCGGTTTCTTCAATGCTTGCCTGAGGTATGGTAGCAGTTACTGGGGGCAAAGCAAAAAAGTCGAAACCTGTATTGATGTCTTGGCTCGGCGTGAAAGCCAATTGGTCATCAACTTTTTGCAGTGTTCCTAAATTGGCGAGTTCATAAGTTCCGTTTGTTAACGATTGTTGTACTTCTGTAACAAACTGATTGATGAAATATTGAGCAGAATCTGCCGAGATACCTCGTTTATTTTGGATATATTCAGAAAGTGCTGTGTTTTCTAATTGTTCGGTAGTAAACTCTAAGGCATAGCTAGGCGGCAAAAACGAATGGCTTTCCGCATCGTACCTTCCTGGCGTTTTCTTTTTGTAAAAAGTACCTAAGCCTTCAACTCCTATTTGTTTACGAGTTTTTAAAAGTGCTATAAGGTATTGTAATATATCCATTTGGGTAAAATAAGTATAAATTAACCTTTAAAAAGAATAGGTTAAGCCGCCAAAGATATTGATTCCATTTAAACGGTAGTATAAAAATCTGCTGTAGTTATTGTTTAACAAGTTGTTTGTTTTAACAAATGCCGAAAATTTGTTGTTGATTTTATAGTTGGCTCCCAAACCTAAATCAACAAAGCCTTTAACGGTTACTATGCTTTCGTTATTAAAATCTGGTACTGGCGGATAAGTTCCATCAGGATTTAACGGATTTGCCGTGAAAACTTTGGCTCTACTATCGTCTTGCATCATAACGGCGGCATCAAAAGTCAGTTTCTTGTTGTACACAAACGTAAAGTTTGATGATAAACGTAATTGCGGTTTAAAGTAGCTTTCTTTTTCGGCACCAGCTTTATAATCTTCCATGTTTAGTTTACCGGTCCATTTTAAGTTATCACTAACCTGAACAGATAATTCCCCTTCTAAGCCCAATATTTTTGTTTTGCCGAAATCGTAAATCACATCAAATTTATTAAATGTATCAAAGTTATTTACAAACAAAGGCATATCGGTAATTTCTCTACTGTAAACCTTGGCTTTGTAACCAAAACCTGGCCCTCCAGTACCCTTAATACCAGCACTAAAACTTAGTTTTTCTATGCTGTTTTTAATCAAAATATTTTGATTTAAGAATGGGTTTTCGTCTGTTAAGTCTTTTAAGGTGTTACGGTTTACATCTCCCTTAACTTCTCCAAATAACTGTAAGAAATCTGGGATCAAGGTAAAGTCGGCGGTTATTGCTGGGAAAACCCTGGTGGCAGACTTTGTGCCAAATTCTTGTGTAATGTTTGCTCCCGCAACAATCTTAACGCCCCCAGCTTGCAGCTTTATGTACGGATTAACACGTAGCAAGTTGTTAGATACATCGGTATTTAGATCTTTCGTTTTTCCTAATTCTGCAGATGCTGCCAAACCTAAATTGAAACTACTGATGCGTTTATTCAAATAACCGTTTAGCATAAAAGAGTTTTCTTTGGCACTAAATCTGTCGTTAAACATATAAGCGTTTACCTTTGCGGCATAACTAAAAGCGTCAGGGTCTTGGGTAAACTTACTAATTGCTTCGCCCTCTAATTCGAAGAAGTTGAAGACCTGCCTTTCTGGATTTGGGTTTAGGCTAAGGTCAGTATCGTTAACTCCATAAAAATATAGCCCATGTCTCTGGTAATTTAGCTTTCCGTTTAGTGTTGCGCTTTCTCCAATGCTACGAGCAAATGCACTCAATTGTTGGCGGTTTTCGTCTTGTTTGTTCAGTTTTCCTGATTGACCAAAATGCCTAAAAAAGACACCCGTTTGCAAAGCTGGATCTTTACCCATGCCTACGTAAGCCTCTGCTAAAAAAGTACCTAAATTGCCTAACCCTCCCTTTACATAATTGTTAAACAATTCTGCTTGGCGTTCATCCGCTACCTTTTGAGCTTGTAGTTTCTGGATATCGCTATTCAGCGCTAATTTCCTATCCGTTAATTGGTAATTGAATTTAGCTCTATAAGTTTTAATATTGTCCAAATCCGGACTTCTTCTTAGTTTAACGGCTTCGGCCAATACCGGTTTGTAGGGCCTAATGATTTCGATTTCCTCGCTAACCGTTTTCTCGCTCTTCTCAGGTGGTTTCACATCTTGCGCATGCAAACCAGCTGCTCCGAAAATTAAGGCAAGCGTTAAATATGTTGTTTTATTAAAGTTCATTGTGTGTTTTTCTAGTTGATTTTAGCCAATTTTTCTTTTGCAGTAGGTACAATATCATCTTTACCTTCGTAGTTGTCGATGATACTTAACAAGGTGCTTTTTGCTTGCATTTTATCTTTTAGCGCTAAGTAATTATCGGCTAAGAGGATAAAAGATTTAGCTACCCAATAATCGTAAGACGGCATATTGTTAATTAAATCAAAGCAAGTTTTTTGCGACGTTTTATAGTCGCCTTTGGCATACTGTAAAAAGGCTAGGTTATATTTGGCTTCTGCTGCGGCCAAGGTTTTGGTTTTGGCCACTACATTGTTAAATGCTTTAACCGCCGATGTGGTATCTGCTTTTAGTAAGAAGGCCTTGCCGGCATACAGATCAGAACTGTTTTTCTCTTCTTCGGATGCCTTGTCTGATGTTTTGATGATTTCGGCATATTTCAGCATATCATCAGGCATGTTTAATTCGTTGTAGGCCTTTATTAAATTATTGATGGCGTAACTGTGATGCGCCTTGTAATCTGCCGTGGTTTCTAATCTTTTTAAATACACGATGGCTTCGTTGTATTTTTTCTCTTCCATTAACACTTTAGAAACACTCATTAACGAACGTTCGGTGTAATCACTTGTCCAGTCGTTTAAGATATAGTCGTAATCTTGTATAGCTTCGGCAGAGCGCCCTAATTTAACTAAAGATTCGGCCCTAATAAATTTAGCTTCTTTGTCGTGTATCGGTTTTGGAAATTTATCTAGGTAGCCGTTTATTGCTTCGTAGGCCGCCTTGGCATCGCCACGTAAGTAAATGTTATTGGCAGATTGGAACATGATATTGTCTTGCTCGCTCGTAGAATAATTGCCTAATGGTGTAGTAGCCGCATAGGCAATAAAACCGGTAGCATCGCCGCGATCTACGTAAATGTTTTTGATAGATTCTAGTGCTTGTTTGGCATCGGGTGCACTCGGATAGTCTCTAATTACTTTTTTGAAAGATTCCAAAGCCATATCGTCTTGGTCTTGGTTGTATTGCACCAATCCTATGGTCAGTAAAGCTCTTGGAATATAGCTGCTTCTCGGGTACTTTTCTATCAGACCTACCAAATCAGTTTTCGATTTTTCTAATTCTCCTTTGTTAAAATAGGTGTAGGCCGTTTCAAAACCAGCATCGTCAGAGTAATTAGAATTAGGAAATTGTTTGAGCAGGCTCTGCATAGTAGCAATTTTGGCATCTTCTTGCTTTTGTAAGCCTTGGATCATACCTCGTTGAAAAAGGGCATAATCTTCTCCTGTCTTTCTTTCTGCAATAATGCGGTTGTAGTGAGTTAAGGCCTCTCCATAATTCTTGTTAACGAAATATGAATCTGCCAAACGTAAGGTGGCATCGGTTACAGTGTTGGCGTCTTTATCCGCACCTCTTAAAAAGCGTTCAAAATAATTGGCGGCTTTAGTATATTTTTCATCTTCAAAAGCAGCATATCCTAGTGCATAATTGGCAAAATTATAAACGTCCGTTTGCTTAGCTTCTTCCATTGCCAAAAACTTTTCAAAAGTGCTTACTGCTTCTCCGTATTTGCGTAGCTCGTAAGCCGTTTCGGCTCTCCAGTAAATACTTAAAGCAAGAATTTCTTTGTCTTCGGCAAAATTCGCTGATCGCAAAAACATTGATAATGCATTAGGGAAAGCTCTTTCGTTGTAAAACTCTAATCCGCGGAAGTAAGTTACTTTCTGGTAAGCAGCTTTAGCTTCTGGCGTTTTGTTGGGTATAGGTTCTAAAATATCAATGGCCGCTTGATAGTTTTTGCTAGTTAACAAGATTTCGCCCAATAAAGTCTTTGCTTCGTTTATTTTTTTAGAGTTGGGAAAAGTTTTAAGAAAGTTTTGTGTAGCTTCTAGGGCTTGCTGGTTAAATTCTAGCTCGTAGCTCAATTTAGCGTAATTGATCCAGGCTTCTTCCTGCATGTTCTTGTCGAAATCCAGACGTGACGCTCTGAAAAATGCATTTCTAGCTTTTTCTTTAGCATTTAGCTTTAAAGCTGATTTAGCTAAGGTAAACATACCATTTTGAAGGTAAACATCGTCGGTATTTAGTTTTTCTAGTACGTTAACCGACTCTTTGTATTTGCCATTTTGAAATAACGCATAGCCATATTGGTAAACAAACAGGTTGTTTTTAACCTGATTATTATCTTTTGCATAGTAAGCAGCAAAGTACTTTTCTGCACTTTTAAATTCCGATTTGGCAAAATAAGAAGCGGCTACCAAACTCAACATTTCTGCTTCGTACTTCTGTTTGGTTTTTTCCATTATCGGGATGGCATAATCAATTACGTCATCGTAACGCTCATCTAAGTAATACATTGAAGTAATGTAATACGGATAACTGGCTTCGTAAGTAGCAGAGCCTTTTAGTTTTTCAAAATTAGCTAGGGCCGTTTTGTATTCTTTATTTAGATAATTGATATAGGCAAAGTAATAAGTCGCACTTTCTTTAAATTGTGATTCTTCTTTTTTTACGGCTTCAAACAGTGGTTCTGCTTTTTCTATGTTACCGGTTTCAAAGTAAGCGTAGCCTTGTTTAAACTGATATTCTAAACGTTGCTTACCCGAAAGCGAACTTGGGTCTGCTTGGTTAAACCATTCCAAAGCTTTTTCATAATTTTTTTGCCCAAAATAAGCTTTACCCATATAAAAGTAGGCTAGCTTGGTATTGGGGTTTAGCGGATATTCCCTGATAAATTCTCGGAAAAGTGATTCCGAGTCATCGTTCCCTAGTTCTATGGCGCAAACAGCAGCATAAAACTTGGCATTTTCTTTAATGGTAGTGAGTTCTGCATTGCTTTGTGGTTGTGTGCTAGGCTTGTTTCTAAACTGTTCAACCATTTTAAATTGTTGCGCAGCAGCAACGTATTTTTCATTTTGAAGCAGCTCTAGGCCACTTTGGTAGTTTTGGTTCAGCTTTACCAATGGACTAATTTGTGCGTAGCCAAATCCGTATCCGCTGGCGATAAATAGGGGAACCAATAAATATCTTTTCTTCATTTTTTGTGTGCGCTTTATTAGCTTTTGCAACTTTTTTCTTAAAATCCTACTCATTAACACAATGCTTTGCATTGGTTTTAAGTTGGGTTGGTACTAAAATAGAATTTATGTAAATAGCTATCAACATAAGAAATTAACATCTGTTGATAACAGGTATTTAACGAAATGGATATGAGCTTGGTATAAGGTGGATAAAAGTTTTGAGCAAAGCGTGCAAATACTGTAGTGTTGCTTAAAGTGAGGAAGGTTTTTACTAGCTCAGTTTTTCAATTACCTTAACATGAGTTTTGGTTCTTGATTCGTCATTTCGACCGCAGCGAAGCGAGTGGAGAACTGAAAGAAAGCAAAGCTAAATCTTTAGAGGGGTCATTTTTGATAAATGACCAAAGATTTCTCGACTACGCTCGAAATGATTTAGTTAGCCTGAACAGGAAAAAGTTGATTTCTCCTACGCCCCTGAACTGTGATGTGAATGCCTTGATTTTAACGTTGAACCCATGCTGGCCTACGCGTGCCGTATATGAAAAGAAATAAATAAAGTAAAAACCAATGAGCCGCAAATACAAATTCCATAACCAGAACGGCAATACTTCATCAGTTTTGCGTTAGTGAAATGGGTAGAAGTATTTACCTGGCCATTGTATAGCGAAATTTTGCTAGAAGGCTAGAACTATTGTAAGGATAATCTGGGCATGTAATTATTTTGCGATCGGTTATTGTGAACGAGCCGCACGAGTAGAGTTACAATAATGCTATAGATTACAGCAAGGGAAAGGGATTGATGGCAATAGCGTATTTATGATAAGCATAGGAGAAAAATATGGGAAGGTTAATGGTTTTGCACATGCGGCACGTCTGCGCCAGCATGGGGGATATTATAAGATATAGAAGCCAATTTGATGGTATATAGAATTTTATATACTTTTACCATAATTAATAAATACGCTACTCTCATTCGCTAATCTACCCAGTTCTGGGCAAATATGCGCTACAGTATAGCGCTTATATCAGTTGCAAAACAAATAAACAAACCAACTTATAAATAACTATAATGAAAAAAACAATTACCTTTTTAACCGTTCTTTTGGTAAGTATCAATATGTATGCGCAAGAGAATCTTGATTTATTGACATACGCCCACACTCAAGACATTAATTTTTTTAACTCAATTAAAAATGGTACTCAAGTAAAAGAGTATATAACGGTTAGTAAGAATAGTGTAAAAATAGGTGACACTTTAATATTAGGAACACCTACTTCTGAAGAAATGAGCATTAGAACTTATTCAGGCAGTTATGGCACCAAAGCAAGAGGCGGTGTGGCACAATCAAGAAGTACCTCTAAGAAAACTTATGAATTCATACAAATGGGCAGGCCTGCGGGATTTGGAAGTATTATGGCTGCTATGAATGGCGATGCAGCGAGTATGGCTGATAATAGTTTGAAAAATACTACCGTTATTGTTAATGAGATAAAAACATATCATAGAGGAAGTAAAAATAAACCTTTGTACGTTGTAATGGTACTAGGAGAATTAAATGGTAAAGCGTTCGGTATAAATAAATATTTAAGCGTGATGGATACCGAATTAGCAGTTGAGTCTGGGGAAATTTTATTGAAAAATAGAAAAATGACAAGGGATGAGGCCATTGCAAAATTAAAAGAAGCAAAAGAGTTGATGGGAATTGACATGATGAGTAAAGAAGATTTTGAAGCATTAAAAAAAGAACTTGCTCCAATTATTACTTATAAAAACCAAGAATAATCTTTTTGCCTTATGTACCACCTCTATTATTATTGGGAATTGGTTGCCTTGCAATTTTCTTTGAACATATAGACTGCGTTTGTGAGCGGTAGCTAGTGCGGCTTTATGTAATAATTCCTGATGAATTAATTCAATTAGCAAGAAAAAATAACTCCCGTAAGTTTTATGCAATTGACATATATGTTGCAAATAATTGAAATGCTTTATGAAAAAGACGTTACCCAAACCGTTAAATTGGCAAGATTTTGAAACCCTTTGTAAAAAGCTGTGGGGTGAAATTCTTCATATACCAAATGAGATTAAGAAAAATGGTCGCTTAGGGCAGGTCCAAAAGCAATGCTGCTATGCTTTTTGGTGCAATCTATTTGCTTATTGGATTTTTTACTTATTCAAGGTGTGTTGATATATAACCTTTCTTAGCCACTATAGGGAAGATGATTTTTCATCAAATTTTCCATGAAATTACATCAAAATATAATTAACGGAATTAAAAACAAAGGAAGTTAGATATAAGGCAGAACTAAATAAAAACACCGTAGAAGCATTCAGACGCCTATATAAAAGAAAAGAGACACCTCATCCAAGACTGTCTCTCTTTCTAACCAAATATAAACCTGTATGAACGGGTACTGCGTCCAATACCTGCTAAACGCAGGTATTGGTGCTCTTCTAATAGATTGAAATCATTCTTATTTACTATTTACATCAAAATCTCCATCAAAATTATAGCAAATGGCTAAAAAAGATGCGAGAGGTAAATACTCACACTATGAACTAGGGGTTTATAAAGGAATATATTTTAAACTTGTCGTTCCTTCAAAATTTAACAAGGATAAGTACCCAAACTACTATATTCAGTATGACGGTTCAAAAAAATACTACGTCGGTATCAAAGAAAATTATAGAAGTTATAGAACATTGGAACTTCATTTACAAACACTGGAACATTTAGTCGAACGATTTTTACCCAGTATTAATGATATAATTTCTGCTTTTAAACAACAAATGTGCCTCGATAAGCCTACTAGAATGAGCGAAATGGTTACCGAAGCAATAAACAAGTTTTACAAGCAGCAGGTTAAGTTATTTGAAATAGGCGAGATGGTTGATATAACTGACTACAGGGACAGAAATAAAAAGCTTAACGATTACTTTGTTAATCACTTAGGAGATAAATTAAAATTATCAGATCTAAACAAAGATGTTTGGTCTGAATTTAGGTTTTATCTTCTTGCAAATTATAAAATTAAATCAAATTCGACTGTAAACCAATATATCGTTTATGTAAAATCTTTTTATAATTGGTTGCAAAATGACGAAGAATTAAACATTATTAATCATGCAATGAAGTTGAAACGTTTAGATACTTCTAAACAAAAGGTTAAATATGATTTTGTACCACATGAGCTTATAAATGATTATTTAGATACACTTAAAAGCGATGTTAGATGGCTCAGATTAAATATTATCAGTTTATTGGTTTATGAGAACGCAAAAAGACCGGTGCAGGCTTATCGATTACAAGCTAAGGATATTGACTTAGATAATCGGGTTTTATATCTAACTGCTAAAAGCCGTAGTAAAGGTAAAGAAGCTACCTACATAAGCGAAGAGCTAGCAGAACTCATCAAAATAGTTTACGATAATACAATTGCTAATGGTCAGTTGATTGAGCCAGATGATTACTTGCTGGGAGGGCGTAACCGTTTCAAAAAAGGAGGTAAAGAAATCAGTCAAGGAGATATTCGGGATACGCAGATAGTTAAATTCAGAAATATGTATCCTAGATTTAAAGATATTCTAATTTATAGTTTAAAGCATACTACAATAACAACAGTTGCTCAACACGATTTAGGTTTGGCACAAAGAATGGCTAATCATAGTAATCAATCAACCACTGAAATTTATAATAGGAGTAAACACTCATCAAATGCTATACCTAGAAATAGGTTATTAAACGATTTTAAAGATAAGTGAGGCTATTGATATCTTTGAGGCGGAGTATTATTAATAGTGCTCCGCTAATATTTTATAATCATAGCTAATCTAGATGAACGAAGAATATTTTAAAAACGTCGAGCCATATCTTATCAAGTTGAATGTTGATTTAAATAGGCTCTATGCTGCCTTTGATATAATGGATACACTTTTTGAGCAAGGCAGTTTTAGCAGGCAGTTTATTGAGGATTGCAGAAAACAGTTTGATGAAAATACTCTATGTAAAGAGCAATTGATATTATTTGATACGACCTTGGTAAATAAGCCAGAAGACGTTAAAACATTACTAGAAAAATTCGATAAGCTATTCGACGATGAAGAATTTATAGAGAAGAGATTCCATGATCATCGGAATGAATTAACTCTTGCTTTGCTATTAATTCATAATGCCTATTGGGCAGTACCTGTAATAGATGTTGTTAAAAGTAAAAAGCTCAAAAAGGATACGACCTACAATGACCTTTCCGAAAAAAATAAAAACTTATTTCAACTCCAAGAATTAGCTCAAGTCGTTGAGATTTTAATTTCTTATCAAGAAAAAGGAATTAATACGTCGTCATCTCTACTACTCCAATATTCCAATAAAAATGCAAAACTGTCCTCTCAAATATTTCAAGATTGGGTTATTGATGCTTTAGAAAAAAAATTGGACCAATCAACATTCGGAGAAATAGGTGACAGCATGGGAATAGCACTCGAGTATTTTGAGGCAAAAGAAAAAAATGACTATACTGGCTTAAAGGCTCGTCTTAAAAACATCAAAAGACGAGATGCTTTCAAAGCTCAAAGTCCAATAAAAAACGAAGCTATTACTAATATATCACTCTTAATAAGACACTACCTACAAACCCATGAATTACTTCCAAAAAATACACTACTCCCTAGCATCTTTTTAAAATTTATGTCTAAATCATTTGAAATATTTGGAATACGGGTATCTGAATTTAAAGTTGCGGACACAAATGATATTGAGAACCTTAAAAAAATAATATCACCTAGAGTTAAGAAACTGATAATCAGTAGTCAAAAAAATATTTCAGTTTAAAATTTCTAGTCTTTTTTGGAATTTTAGGACTAGGTAAATTTGCATATGCTTTTTCGAAGATGATATCGATTAATTCTTCAAAATAGTATGCGGATGGAGTACTACATCCATTTTTATATTAATTAGATTAGTTAAAAAACATGGAAAAAAAACCATATGACGACTTATTTCAGAAGTCAAAAACAATTGTACAGCAAGAGATACTTGGTAGCATCTTATTCACCGATAACAGCCCTGAAGGCTATTTTAGCAAAGCGGAACTAGTTGAATTTATGCACTCCAATCAGGGGTGGCCAAATACACACCTCCAACTTGCTTTCGAGCACATGTACAAAAACGGTAACCTGTTAAAAGAGCCAGAACATGTAATCGAAGATGCCAAAGGTATTACATGGTTTAAATTCAAACAGGGCAGAGTTCCCAAGGTATGTAGAATATTGCATTTTGGCAATATCAAGCAGTTGCTAGATGATTATGCAACAGATAAAATCAAAGTAACTCAAACATTAGAGCAGCTTTATCAAGAAGCAATTGCTGAGTAAGAACGTTGGGGAGGTTTTCTCCTCCCCATTTTAACAACTAAAAATAACAAGTTTTATTTCTAGCATTTATGCTAATGGCATTCTAGTGCCCAAATTTTAATAAATGAAAGTTAAAATAAAGAAGATTGGAAAGCATCAATATCTCTCCGATATAATGAAAGAACTTGCCAGAAATTGTATATATCATAAACCCACGGGTGCAGGTATAACAACTTTAGAGCTAAGGGCAAAAAGACACGGTGTTATCATCGAGGTAAACACCCCTGTGATTCAAGGCAAATGCTTAGAGTTCAATAGGAAAAACAGGAGGAAATTACTGGTTAGAGGCGTATACGAAGGTATAGCGGTAGACGAAATTATCGACTATCTGCAATCCGATGTAGAATATAAAAAAATAATAACTACTCCCGAAAGTTATCCAAAAGTTGTTCAAGCTTTTGAAGAATTAGGGATAACAGATGAGTTCTATAAAACATATTTTATGCTATTCGATGAGTGCGAACGTACGATTCAGGATGTAAACTACCGTAAAAGCATCATTCTGCCTATGGAGGATTTTTTTAAATTCAAAAACAAGGCATTTGTTTCGGCAACACCTATCATACCTACAGACCCTAGATTTAAGGTTCAAAAGTTTCAATACGTTAAGATTGAACCAGATTATGATTGTAAGCAGGATGTTGAGATTACCATCACTAACAATACAATTTTAAGCTTTAAGAAACATATTGAAGAAAGCTGCAAGAAACAGTACTTCATATTTCTCAACTCCACCAAATCGATTTGTACGGTGATAAATTTCTTAAATATAGATACTAGTAAAAGCTATATTTTTTGTTCGGAGGAAAGTAGGAATAAGTTGAAGCTCAATGGCGTAACCAATGCAAAATCAACATTAGTGGAAAGCAAGGAATTCCGTGAATTTAATTTTTTTACAAGCCGTTTCAATTCAGCAGTAGATATTCTAGGTGTTGAGGAGCCTCATATAATTATCATTACAGACTTGTTTTTAGCATCACATACAAAAGTCGACCCTTGTAGTGAGGTAATCCAGATTGTTGGACGTTTCCGGAGACCTCAAAATGGAGAAATTGTTAGGCACCTGTTTCATATCACCAATATTGATCCAACCATTCCTTTTTCTACGGAGGAGGAAATCTTAGCGGATATTGAACGATTAAAGGTGGTTTACGAAACTTTGAATAGCTTTTGCAAAGCGGGGACTAATGTTTTTGCAAAGACCATTGTTTTGGAAATGATAGAAAAAACAGCTTTTGCAGACTTTGTGAACAAAAATGGTACGACGAATTATTTTATGATTGATAATGCTGTTTTTGAAAACAAAATCAATAGCTATTATTCCAATTCAGAAAAACTTATAGATGCCTATAACAACTCTAAAGAATATAGTCTGTCAGTTAAGCATGAAAATTATCTAATAACCGATAAAATTAAATCCGATATAAAACTTTCTCACGAGAAATTAAAGTCTTCTTTGGAGTTATTACTGCCAATATTAAATGATCTTGAACAACAGGGTTTAAGTAAACCCGAGGTTGTCCAACAGATTGATTTGATTAGGAAAGATCATCCAACAGCTTTCAGAACCTTCGAAGAAATTGGGTTTGATAAAGCAAAGGAACTTGGCTTTAAGTACCATAAGATCAAAGCTGAGATTGCTAATGTTAAATTACTGAGGGACGGCAATAATTTTGAGTTTTTGTCTCACATCAAGAGGTTCTTCAAAGTAGGTAAGTCATACACTCTGTTACAAATAAAATCAACATTACGTGAGGGAGTTAAGAAGTATAACCTACCGAGTCTAAAACCTAGCATTGAACTGTTGGAAAAATACTTCTACGTATCGAGCAGGACATATATCGAAACCGTAGATGGCAAGAAAGTATATGGATATACTTTGCTTGGATCAAAATTTTAAATTAAAAACAATAAATAAAATGAATAAGAAGTTAAATAAGTTAGGTCAAATCCTAACAGAGAACATCGTTTGCTATAACGAATTAATGGAAAACTATCGTGAGCAGTTATTGCCGAGTGCAAATACATTAATAGACTTATTGGAGTTTGACGAGAAAGGAATAGCGATTCCGACCACAGCTAGGCTAGAAAGCATTTACAATGCACAAGGCATGAATGACGCCACAACGTATGTAATGAATTTCATCAGGGTGTTAGCGGAAATGTATACTATTGCAGTATCATATAATGATGCGAAGATAGTAGAGATGAAAATTGGTCTTGACAAACTTAAGGCTAACGTGAATTTGCTGGATGAGATAGTTTAGTCTCTTTCTATTACGGGGTATATATACCTTGTTTAATCAAACGATAACATTTTGCGGCAATGGCGATAAATGAGCTTTAGTAGTTATAATTCATCTAGGTAGATAGATAAATTAGAGATTACAGCTTCTACACTTCAATATTCCGCAAAATGTTATTTAAGCATCACGCCTACTTTGGGCAGTATGTTTTCGTTACTTTTTAAAAGCTAAACACTTCCCAATGTAACACTAATAAGAATAGTGCCCAACTCGCAAATTTGGAATTGCACCCCCTCCCTAACATTGTTTGAAATCGAATGAGATATATGTAGTTGCCTTGTTTCATCTCTAATGGAAAATAATATCTGTGAGTTGACCTCATACCCAGTTCAGACTTAATCCCCCGACTAGCTTGCGATAAAAAGCGAATTGATTCACCAAGACCACAACCAATGATTATTACAAGTTTTAAAAAGCATCCCTTTGAAAATGCTAAGCTTATAAAGGAGATGAATGCCATTGAAGAACAATGGCTGAGCAAGAAAAAGTCCTACAAGAACCATACTCGTGCAATCAAAGGTGCGCTGCCACATCAAAGGGAACTTAACAAGACGATTGAAAGTCTCTACCACATTGCGGTACCGAAAATAAGGTCACTATTTTCCAAGCTATCAAAGTTCAATCGTATTGCTGTAGAGATGAACCTTAAAGAGCATCCGTTGAATGTCTCGGAACTGTACTCGATCAGCTTTTCAACCTTTTTCTTTGACCTCTGCTGCGATGTACGCAACAAATATCACATCGTTTACAAGTTCCATAACTGCCCAATAGAAGCTGATATAAGGGCATTGACGCATCGACTTTCGCTGACCTATTACTGCAAGGAAGATACGAGGATAAGCGATTACAAGAGCTATTTCGAGCGAGTTCTACAGGTTCAACCGGAGCGGTTCATTACACTTTTGTAGCTACTCCATTTGCACTGCTTTAGCTTATAAAGCATCAATTGTGGGCACCAATAACACTTCAAGAAACAGCCACAACTCCCGACATCCACCTAACTCTTTAAAAGCTAAACACTTTAATCCGAGCACCCATACAAGGTGCTCTTTTTATTTACACCTTAATCCAATTTAATCATGGTAACAAAGACCAAAAAACAGACAAAGGCTACTACACAGCCGAAGACCAGTTATGTGATGCTAACGCCCGAACTTCAGCACAACAACGATGCTGTACTTAAAGCCTACACCAAGATCGTACAAAAGGCGATCGAACTGATGAAGAAATTCGAGCTTAGCAAGTACAGGACGTACGTTGAAGTAGACCATACCAAGAACCCACAGAATGCGCAGTACGTAGCCGAGTTTGTCTGCCACTTCTGGAACGTAACGCTATCCAACAGCAAGGAGGGTAAGTCCTACATCTTCATTAACTACGATTCCTCCTTTATCGAGCGTTTTGGGAGCTCATTGACCAACCAGCTTCTCAGGGAAGCCTACAGGGTAACAAACTCAGAAGATGGCACGATAGGCATTGAATATGCACTTCGGGTACAGTTCACCGACTACGATGTGCACAACTACTTTTACAGGTTGACATTTGAGGGAGAAACTGATATCATCAGCATCGGCTGTGCGGAAAGACCAGTTGAATTATAAAAAATTGGGCGTAGCGATACGCCCATTGCATTTACTTGCTATCTTTGTGTTTCGATCTTGATTTACAACAGTAGGGATAGATTTAGAGTAGAATTACATAATTAAGAAATAAGGCGTTGCCGGATGTTCTTGTGCTTGGAACCTGAGAAATTACAAACACAACAAGAACAGATATGCGAACGTCCATGCGAAAGCGTGGGCTGTTCCAGTCTGTTGTGTAGGCTTCTCAGGGCCTCAAGCGCGGATTGGCTACAGTTCCACGCTTTTGTGTTTACTAAAACTGTCGAAAGGGACTATTCGACAAGAGATTTTATTATGAATTAATCACTCTTACGGGAACCCGTAACCGAAATCAATTGCAGCTACTTAGCTTAGCGCACCTAACTCTTTATAAGCGTCAATTAGTCCCAACGCTTATCGTATTAAATTAACGCTGATTGGGGACAGTCGGCTAATGAACAATGTCCAGTTTCTCAAATTACTCAAGTCAACCCAAATTGACCAAGCGCATGATATGGGCAGGCTACGTCTTGTACCTTGTCTACATCTTCCCCTTAGATGGTTTCGACACCATCATTGAACCGTTGACCAGTTTCAGCGACCACAACGCAATTGTCCAACTGATAGCAGCCTTCGGGTTGTACTGGGCTGTAGTGTTTATGATTTTATGGGTAACAGATAACTAATCACTATTCAAATGAAGTTTAGAATTTTATTAATCACAGCCGCGGCTGCATTTTTTATCGGGTGTTCTAATCCCAATGGCACTTACATCGTTTACAGTAGTGAGGCGTACGGCTATTCCTTTTTAGGTAGTGGAGAAAGAGAAGGCTTTGACTACCAAGCATCAGAACTATTATCGCAGAAGATGTTAGGGAGACGTGTCAACATCGAATACAACAAAGACTTTATCATCTTTAAAGATGGAGGGCCAGAGGTTGTGCTTCAACGAATTGTGGATGGTAGAGATACTCTTTACAAGAGCGTAAAGCAAGAAGATGGCAGAAAAATACAATACGAACTTTTCATGAAGCCTGGCCGTGAGAGCAATACGATTATAGCTACTGCAGAATGGACTACAAACGAAGTAGATACTACTGGTCAGACTCTTTACAATGTTGGTAAAGTTGCGCGAGCTAGATGTAAAATAAAGAAGTACGACAATAAATAAATACAATTTAAGATGAACAAATCAATTTTAACGCTCTCAGCAGCTATGTTGCTGATCGTAGCGTCATGCTCAAAGAACAATGACAACCCTACAGAAGAAACAAAAACCTGTAGGCAGACAGAAGCCAAGTTTAACGATGGAACAGTTTTCCAATACACTTATGATGATAAGGGAAGGGTTGTAACTTGGAAACAGGTTTGGAGCGGAGGAAGTACCGAAACCATTACCTATGAATACTCGGCAAATGAAATCGTTGAAACAGAAAAAGGCGACTACAATTATGTAAAAAAACACACATTGGATGCTTCGGGCAGAATAGTAGCTTCGGGAACAACTACCTACACCTATGATGCCAACGGCTACCTTACGCAGATTAAAGATGGTACAGAAACAACAAACTTTACCTACACCAATGGTAACATAACATCGATTAATGATGGTTACAGCACTTATGCTATCACTTATGGTACAGATACCTATAGCGGTGGTTTTTTTCGTTACAATACCAATGATACCTTTATAGAACCATTGGAAACACCTTTGTTCAGCTACTATGGCAAACGTTCAAAGGCACTACCTGTAAAATCGGTTATCACTAATGGTGGTACGGAGACTACAGAAAGCTACACTTATGAGAAAGATGTGAATGGCAATATTACCAAGTTTGTAAACACTTTTAAGCAAGGTTCAAATACTTATACCAATACAATGCAGTATACTTACAACTGTAATTAATTAATTTAATGGCTTAGGGGTAGCTCTAGGCCATTTTCATTTTATCTTAGTGCTATGGATTTTAATGTAGAAAGTCTTCCTTATCTGTTCCATATCAAATTCACCGATAGTTGGACACACAGAAGTAAAGGTGTATTCATTGATTCCGATGGTATCGAGTATAGGTACGAAGACACGAACGGTTGGAAGTCGTTCTATGAAACTAACGAAATTGACTTCAATAGAACATTAGATTTTGAAGTAGAAGCTCCTCCAAGCATTTCAGAAGTCGAAATCAAGCCCGAAGTGCTATTTCATAACCTCAGCCTTTGCAGAAAGAAGAAGCCTTTCATGCTATTGTCAAGGATAGATAAGTTGATGTTGTCGGTTGAAATAATTGAAGGTTTGATGAACTCGCCGATGGTGTACACAAATAATGAAGTGGTTTATGATGCGCCAACCACAACTTATTCTCTGCTAGTTTACGATGTTGCAAATGCATGTTACAGGCAGATACATTTGAACTCAACTGGCTATCGCAACGTACAGAACAACAGCGTTTATACTCAAAGAATACTACAGAAGTTCCAAAAGTATCGGGTTAGTTAGACGGTAGATACACATCCTAATACCATCTTTACCGTCACTTCGGCTTACAGGGCTCATGAATAGTTCTTCGATCAGCTTGAGGATAGATAGATATAATTTACTGATAAGAGCCACAGCTATGTGGCTCTTTTTAACTATACTTGTCCAAGTTACTAGCCAGTTAAATAATAAAGATGAAGAACGACGTTAGCCAAAGAATTCAGCAGCTTCATGATTACCTTGCCGATAACGCAAGAATTGATTCTGAGTACTGGTACGAGGGGCTTAGCAGTGTAAATCATATTGTATCAACCTTTGATAATAGGGATATAATTGAGTTTTCAAAGCAGCTTTATGGTTGGGAACAACATTTACTTACTTGCTTATCCGCTGCATTAACTTACGATCAAGATGACATGGACAAACCTGTTAGGTGCTATTTCTACGCTCACATTTTCTTAGCTTTGAACGATACCAACCTGCTAGACGTTGTGGACGATTTCGATTTCCTTAATAACTCTGACGCACGGCTATCCAATCTATTAAAACCCTTAAAAGCTAAAGTCAGCAAGTTAATTCACCATGAAGCAGTTCGTACAGCCTGCTTACAACTGTTGATTGATTTGGAACAAACTCTTGGGGCTTGACAAACTATAACTTACATTCCTAAAATAAGCCTTTCACTCATTTGCAGCCTACCAAACAAAGACCAAAGTATGGACTTCGAAATAAAAAGATTAATTACGAACGAGTATAGCGGAGGACGCTATGAAACTGTAGACCTGAACGAATTAGAAGCATTCGTAAAAGCTAAGCTCCAACACAATGACTATGGAGCATCCGTAGTAAAGTTCTTTTGGGGTTTCGAACTATATAAGTTTGATGGAGGCTTTGCCCAGTTCTTCAGTAATGATATTACCAGCTGGAAGCACTCGTTGAATTGGTTAGTAAGCAATTCACATTTTGATTGGGATATCTTTTATAACCTAGGCAAACTAGAAGCGCTACAGGCTATGAAAACTGAATTGCTAAATTCTGTGCTACGCATTGGAGAAATGAAACGTAAACCCAAATCATTTGATTATAAAGCGTTTTATGTTGATCTAGATAATATAATAGACGAATATATGACGGGCAATGCAAAGTCGTGACATCATCCTAAATCCATTCCTCTCCCTCATTTAGTGGCTTACCAAGGGAAAGGAATGGTTTAGTCTTCGCTTAAGGTACTTTAACCAACGTCCTGCCTCTTTATAAGCGGAACGGCGTATACTTCTCAGCCTGTGGTTCTTTTGTAAGTACAGTGCAAACCCGATTAGGAAGAAAGGTATTACGCAAGGCTCAGTCCTCCAAAAAACACACGCCTTCGCTTCACTTAGTCATGGTTTTTCTTTAGGTCTTCGGTTGCTTCATAAAAGCTTTCTCTATCTTCATCTAGGATTTGCTTCGCTGCATCCTGGATAAAGCTATCAGCTTTTCACTTCTCAGCTCACCTGCGCAATCGTCCATGCTGCGCTACGCTTGTGTAAAACATAGTCAAAGTCGTTGCTGCGCAACTTTACCTTTGACACATGGACTCCGTTCGCAGGCGGTGAGCAAATCTATTTGCATAGTCTAAAGGCGAAGTGAAGTACTTTAACAGCTAGTTTTATAAATTTTGATAATTGCTATATTCTTTTTCTGACGGGATAAAAAACATAGACAAATACAACTATATTTGGATAGATTGGTCTGATAACGTCAGACATATTTTCTATTTAGGGGTAATAAAATAAAAAGAATGTCCAAAGCATCAGAACGAAATAAAAAAAGAATAAAAGCCAAAGAAATATTGCAGAGCATTAGTGACAATCCATCAGAATATCTGGTAATTCATTATTCATGCGAAAGTTTTTTTGATTTACCTAAAGGTAATACCCCAAGAATTACTTCAATTGCTGTTCGTTATATAAGAAACGCCCAAACTCACTCATTTTCTATACATAAAATTGCGGAATTGAAAGGATTACCTCCGGCTCAAATAAATCAACACTATAATACACTTGAAAAGGAAATGTTGGATGAGTTTTATGGATTCGTTGGGTTACATTCTCATCATAAGTGGATACATATTAATATGCGAAATATCAACTTCGGTTTCGAAGCTATTAATCATCGATACAGAGTTTTAGGCGGAACTCCGGTCCAAATCAATGACAATTTAAAAATAGACCTTGCCAGATTGTTCATCGAGATATACGGCAAACAATATTCCCCACATCCAAGAATGGAATCTTTATATAGAATGAACGATGTAACAATGGCAAGTTTTTTAAATGGTGAAGAAGAAGCCGTGGCATTTAATAATGGTGATTATGTTGCATTACATCAATCCACTTTAAGAAAGGTTGACAATATGCATAATGTAATTTCACTTTCTGTAGAGAATGACCTCAAAACAAAAAGTAATATTTTTCAGATTTATGGAATCACACCTGCTGGACTTTTTTATGCTTCGAAAGAGAATTGGATTTTAGCAATTTTAATGTTTGTCATAGCATCCTCTTTGGCTGCCATTATTGGTATTGGAATAACTAAATATTTTTCTACTTATGAAAATAAAAAGAGAAATGCTTCTAGCAGCACCTCCCCAAAAGTAGCGAATAACATATTAAGTAAAGCATTCTCTCTTGAACAAAGTTTCTGCATGATTGACAGTGAGATGCGTCGAAATCGCCACTTTCGGGTAGTAGCAAACCTTTAAGCGTCATTTTATGAATACTCCAAATGTATCAGAAAATTATTATAAAGAACGTGAAGGCGTATTAAAGGTAGCGTTGGAATTAAACTCTAATGGTTACGTCTTTCGTGAAACTTCAAATGGTGATATTGGAATAGACGGACAAATAGAACATATCAATGAACGGGGAGAAGCGACTGGTAAAATTGTTGGTGCACAAATAAAATCAGGAAATTCTTATCTAGTTGACAAGGGAGACCATTTTGCATTTTACCCTCACGAGAAACATAAGAATTATTGGTCAGTTTTTCCCTTGCCTGTAATTTTATTTGTGTTTTATCCAAATGATGGCAAAATATATTTTACCGATGTTAGATATCAACTAAACAATCCAAAGCTGACTCACGCTTATGTGACATTAGAAAAGAATTCTTTTTTAAACAGCTTCACAGCAAAAAAAATATTTGAAACTACTGGCGATTTTAGTGTACCCTACTATACAATTGATGAAGTATTTTTGATAATGGCTAAAACTATATGCCAAAACCCAACATTTCATATTAGCTATCTAGACCTATTTACTCAAGGACTGACTAACTTGTGCAGACACGTTTATTTTAGTATGGATGTAGCTTTGTCCATTGCCGAATATTATAACGAAACAGAATTTGGACTAGGACTTGGCTATACAGAACACGAGTTCTTAAATGAGTATGCAAAGTTTTTAATGAGCCAGAATCTTGCATCAATTGACTATTCAAACTATCTTATCGATTGGAAAGAAAGACAATTGCAACCAACATTTATTGCGCCGTTAACAGTAAGAGGGCGTGAACTTCTAAAATCTATTAAAATTATTGAAAGCAAGTTTAAAACACACCTGCCAGCGACAACTTTGGTAAGAGAGAGGTCTATTGAAATGCAATTTAGAACGCCAGACGATTATTTAAGACTAGATTTAGGAAAAAAATTAAGAGAAATAATATTGAAAAAAGAAGGCTAAGAACGTATTCCCACAAGCGTGCTGAACGGCTTCTATTGAATATTTTTAATAAGTCTTCTAGCTTGTAAAAAGAACACCACATATCATAATTAAAATTGCCTATTAAATCAATCTTTCATTTGCGATGTTTCACTAATTTACTCCGTGAAAATTCGTTTATCTTTACTTTACAGCGTTACTTAAATCCAATTAGTTTCCACTTATTAGCACACCTTGCTGCCTTGTAAAGACCGCTAAATGTCACGACAGTTGGTCAACTATCCCGCCAATCACTTGCGTAGAACGTAGCCATAGTCGTGCTACGCACTTTACCTCTGGCATCTTTCCTCGATGTGCAAGGCAGGTGTGCAATACCAGTTGCATAAATCAATACCGAAGTAAAGCATTATCGGATATGTGAGTTAATTTGATGATTTACACAATTTTGCATACTTTTAGTCCTAATAAATATTTACGCTGCTCACGTTGCAAATTCATCCGTTCTGGGTAGATATACGCTTCAATGTTGCGACTATAAATAAGCTATGCCTCATCCTATGAAAAACCATCCGCAGAAATAAAACGACACAATGGAATTTGAAATACTCATTAATAATACCTTCTCAGAAATAAACTCTGACGACACGATAACTCCTATTGCGAACAAGAGTGTTGTTAGTATGATAAATAATTTTGAAGACACAGAATGGAGGTATAATCATTTTCAAAATTTCATTTGGGACAATATTGCCGAAACTTCATTATCACATAAAGAGAGAGAAAGTTTAGTGAATAACCACCATTCTCTATTGACGTATGCGGCAAAAAACCTGAGACTTTCAGATAAAGCAGGTGACATTAGTAAAGGGAGTGAAATAGCGGAAATTGTTTTATATGCTATAATGAAGCATCATTTCAATGCTCTTCCTGTTGTACCGAAAATATTCTATAAACAAAATGCTCAAGACAATGCAAAAGGAGCTGATAGTGTGCATTTAATTATTGAAAATGAGAATGATTTTTCTATTTGGTTTGGAGAAGCTAAATTTTACAACAGTATTGAAGATACAAGAATTGGTGAAATAATTACATCGGTTGAAAATTCTCTTTCTACAGAAAAACTCAAAAAAGAAAATAGCATCATTACCAATGTATCTGATATAGACCTATTAATTGGAGATGAACCTTTAAGAAACGCAATAAAAGCAGCTCTTTCACCGAGAGAATCTATTGACCTTATTAAACCAAAGTTGCATATTCCAATATTACTATTACACGAATGTGAAATAACACAAAAGCAGAACACTATTTCAAATGAATATAAAACTGAATTAATCGAATATCATAAAAATAGAGCAGAATCATTTTTTAGGAAGCAAATTACCAAACTTGGAGCATTGCCTCATTATTCTGAAATAAAGTTTCATTTAATTCTATTTCCCGTACCACTAAAAAAGACAATTGTAGATAGATTTGTTTCTATGGCTGACTTTTATAAAAACTCTTAATGATGGATATATTTGAATCTTGCCACCTAATTAATGACAACCTAATTTCAAATCGGGAATTTGAAGCTAGAAATGAACTTATCAAACTACTTGACTACCACGAAAGAAATGAAATCGAGTACTCTCCATTAGTAAATCACTTAATTCGCGAAACAGGGTTATATCCATATTTAAATGCTGATACAGCGAATTGGGAAGATAGATTTGTATATGAGATATTCAAAGTCGACATAGGAGGCAAACAATCAACTTTGCATAGAGAGCAATCATCTTTATTAAAACGACTAGTTAATGGTGAAAATATTGCAGTTAGCGCACCTACAAGTTTTGGTAAAAGTTTTGTAATAGATGCCTTTATTTCAATTACAAACCCAAATAACGTTGTAATTATTGTGCCCACAATAGCCCTAACCGATGAAACACGCAGACGGCTGTACAAAAAATTTGCTAATAAATATAAAATCATCACGACTACAGAAGTAGAATTAGCTGAAAAAAATATTTTCATATTCCCACAAGAAAGGGCAATGAACTATGTTAACAAAATTGAAAGTATTGACATTCTAATCATTGATGAATTCTATAAGGCAAGTGCTATATATGATAAATCTAGGTCTCCATCGTTATTAAAAGCAATAATTAAGCTTGGGTTGAAATCCAAGCAAAAATATTTTCTTGCTCCTAACATCACTTCCATTGGAGACAATGTATTTACTCAAGATATGGTATTTGAAGATAAACTTGGTTTTAATACTGTTTATCTGGATAGATTTGAAAAATACAAAGAAATTGAAGGAGATAAAATTGAAAAGGAACTACAGAAAGGTGAAATCTTGTTGAATATTCTCGAAGAGACAAAAACAAAATCTCTAATATATGCAGCATCATATCCTCAAATTGATAAGGTTTCAAATCTCTTAAATGAACGACTACCAATTTCTGGAAAACCATTATTGGTTGACTTTGCTAATTGGCTCACAATTAACTATGGTGCTAATTGGAAATTAACCAACCTTGTTAAAAGAGGTGTTGGCATTCATAACGGACAACTTCATCGCTCAATTAGTCAAATACAAGTTAAATTATTTGAAGAACAAGAAGGGTTAAGTAATATTATTTCTACATCTTCAATAATTGAAGGAGTAAATACATCAGCTGAAAATGTTATTATTTGGAGGAATCGAAAGAGTGGTGGCAATAGTATTCTAGACAGTTTTACCTACAAAAATATTATTGGAAGAGGCGGTAGAATGTTTAAATATTTCATTGGTAAAATTTATTTACTTGAACCGCCTCCGCCAGATGATGCTACACAGCTAGATATCCCATTCCCAGACACAATTTTAGGTGACTTAGACGAGAATGCTCATAGCTCAAGTCTAAATAATGAACAAATCGCCAAAATTATTACACACAAAAATGAAATGTATGAAATCTTGGGAAAGGATACTTATGATAGACTTTTAAAAGAAAATATATTTCAATCAAACAATTCTGATTTTGTAAAGGAAACAGCTAGACAAATGAAAGCTAATCCGGAAGATTGGAATGGTCTTTCTTATTTAAACTCAAACGAACCCGAATCTTGGGATAGATTATTATGGAAAATAATAAGCCTACAACCTGGCGAATGGGGTGATGGACGTTATGGAATTCAACATAAAAAGTTTGTAGAATTTGTTAAAGTTCTTGTTGAAAATTGGGGAAGTACAATTCCTGAATTACTAGACGAGCTAGATGAGTTTGATATTGATATTGAACAATTTTTCAAACTTGAGAGAATCGCTGCTTTTAACTTATCATCACTGTTAAGTGATATAAATATACTTCAAAGGGAAATACTTAATAATGGAACAGACGTTTCTCCTTTTATTTCTAGAGTTTCACACGCCTTTCTACCATCTGTTGTTTATCAACTCGAGGAATATGGACTTCCAAGAATGATTTCAAGAAAACTGCATCGGAATGGCATAATTAATTTTCTTAATGATGATTTAAACATTCATAATACAATTGAAATATTTCATCAAATTGGAAAAGAAAATATAAAGGAATCTGACTTTTTAGACACTTTTGACAAATATATTGTTGAATATTTTTATGACGGAATTACAATAAACCAATACTAAAATGACAATTGAACAATTTTTACAGAACTTCTACTGCAAAGTGGACATTCAAAATCAAGGAAACATTAACCTTACGATTACTACTGAAGCAATTAGACGAGTTGACAATGTTGTGGTCGACAGAGTAAAGACTAATTATGACATTCAAGATATGGCGCAAAAAATTGGAGATAGCCAAACAGCGATATCATTAATGCCATTTGATTGGGAAAAAGTAATTGACCATACAAAACGAGCACATATTGACTATTTTGCGCAAAGAGCTCCTATTGAAGATTTTTACTCGTTAGACAGACAAACAAATTCTGACATTTCAAAATTCTACCAATAAGAAAACAAGGGCGAAGGCATAACAGGCATTTTGCAAAAAAAAAAGCGGGTTCAGTGCTTAGATGAAGCCTCATGCTTCGTATCAAGTTCAGTGCTGGCAGAAAGTTTCGTGCTCCGAAATCCGCTTCTTCGCCAAGCACCAAACCGTTACTATTGCGAAAAGTATATGAAAGAAAACATTATGAAAATACCCTCCAATGATAATGAAATTTCATTTTATACTTCCTTAGGGGAATCTTTAATTAAAACTCAAGTAGTTGAACAATCTTTAAGTCATTCAATTACACTCAAAATGAATCCTAACGAAACAAAAGAGCGAGCTGACGAATTTTTAAAACGTCAACAGCGATATACTCTAGGTCGCGCTATCAAAATTGCAAATGAAGAGAACCTTTACAATATATCGTTACAAGAAGAGCTAAACGCTTTTCTAGTGCAGAGGAATTGGCTAGTTCATAATGTTATCATTGGAAACGAGGAGGACTTTAATGCGGGAGTTATAAAAAATGAGTTGCTTGATAAAATTGATTCTATTAGTGACAAAGCAGCAGTTATTCATCTTAAGATAGAATATGACTTATTAGACTTTTGTGAGTCCCAAGGACAAGATATGTCGAAATTTAGAGCCGTACTAAAGTTGCAAGAACAAGGAATAAGAGTCCGAAAGCACTCTTGATGTTGTTTTAAAACATAAATGAGATTTAAATAGCCGTTTTTATTAGGTTATATTAGTATAGTTTATCTCTGCTTTTTAAAAGCTAAATACTTTTCATTTAATGTACACATCTTTAACTTGTAAAGGAATGCGAATGAAGGTAAAGCACAACTATTGCCGCTACAGCTAAAGGACAACTTTTTTAATACTCTATATACCCCTTTTAATATTTTTGGATTTCATACTTCTGCTGAACTGACCAACGGCTCACTCCTTACATTTTTTCTTCTTCCCATTTCAGAACAAAGAATTAGTGCTAAATGGAGATTTGCGCTCGTAGTGGAAATTGCGCTTACCCTAATAGTGGTAATATCTTTTTGCTTTACTCTACTAAAAGCTAAATCATTGCAAAAGGATTAGGGCCAATTTAGCTTTTAAATGATAGAAAAGCACTTCCAATATACATTTAAAAAGAAATCCCTCCATTGTACTAACAAGGAGGGACATTTTTTATATCAAGCAATCTGTTATCCATATTCCATTCACTAACACACCATCCATATTTATTCGGGCATTTGTATAATCAAACCATCCATTCTTCTTTAGGTCGGTCATTCTTGGATGTTTATTGTGGAAGTCTTTCGGAGCAAATGGATGCTCATATATTAATTTTAATTTATCCTTAGCGTCAGCGGTGACATAAAACTCACCAACATCAAAACTATTTGCGACATCGCATAAAAATGTAATGTTTAAGATGTTGTTGATGTAGCTATTATAGGCTAATTTAAACTCTGAAGATATTTCGCTTTGTAAAGTGGTATATCTATAGTTAACATCTTTTTTTATTTTGTCATCTTGAATTTTAGACGTGATCTCGTTAAGGGTAAATAGATAAAGATTAATATCTATTTCGTTAGAATTTTCAATTTTGAAATTCGCTAGGTCTAACTCAGGTATATCCATACCTAATACATAATTGGTAGTCATAATTATTAATAAATTTATATTGTTAATGGACTAGAAAACAGATTTGTTTTCTAAAATATCTTTAGCTGGTTGCTTATTTTGATACATCAAAGATACGAAAAATCGATGCCATTGACAAAAATAAAAGCATATTAATTGTCTGATATACAGGTGTATAAAACCTTTAATTTTAAGGTTTGAGGACTGATTTAAGTCGTTTAATTAGATGGCGATTGCACTAAATTAATGCAATAAGCTATACTTTTAAAAGCTAAACCATTGCAAAGGGACTAAAGCTACTTCTAGCTTATAAAGCAAAGAAACGAAAAGGTAGATTTCATTTCAGTTCCACTTCAATTCAAAATCAATCAAATCAACTTTCTCTTTTCTTTTAAGGGTATATATACCCCCTTTAATTAAACGATCAAACTCTAGAAGCAATGCGGCAAATACCATATCACTTCTTTAAAATCTACCTAGAGAAAAGGTCATTGATGGTAGAGGGTAATCATTAATCATTCAAACAAATTTAACCTTTCTCACCAACACGCTTAAAGGAATTTCCGACATAAACGCTCACGTGGCATTCACGCACCACCCATTTATTTCGTTCCTCCTTTGCTAAGTTGTTGAGAAAGGTTGCTACTGTTCCATATTAATTAAAATCATATGGAACAAACAGAATTCTTTAACGTTGCCGAAGTGCAATTAAGCTACAAACCTCATTTTAAAGCGCAAGAGCGTCCCCAAATCAATAGTGCTAAGCAAGCGTATCAGCTATTGCTTGATAATTGGGACAAAAGCTTAATTAACTACCTTGAGCAAGCCAAGATGATATTGTTAAACAGAAACAATAGAGTTTTAGGGATAGTTAATTTGTCGACGGGCGGAGGGGCTTCAACAGTAATGGATACTAGGGTTGTTTTTGCAATAGCTTTGAAGTCTACAGCAACTAGTATCATTTTAGCACATAATCATCCGAGTGGTAACGTTAGACCATCTAGCGAAGATATCAGAGTAACAAAGAAGTTAAAAGAGGCTGCCAAGCTTTTGGATATTGAGTTACATGATCATCTGATTATAACAGAAAATGGTTACTTTAGCATGGCAGAGGAAGCATATATATAAGTGTAAAGCAGGATTGTTTTACATCAAAAGTTACATCAAAGTTTACATCAAAATCAATTAATCAGATTATAAACATCGGAGATTTGATGTGAAAGTAGATAAGATGAAGAAATCGTAAAGTGCCTTAACAACGCCCAAACCCCCATAAAAAAGAAAAGAGACACCTCATCCAAGACTGTCTCTCTTTCTAACCAAATATAAACCTGTATGAACGGGTTGCTCTTTATTCCCTTTCGGGACTTTTTTCTTTTCTTGTCGTTGATCTTAATCAACACTACAAATGTAGGGATTATTTTTCTTAGTGTAAATAATACACTAAGAAAATTTTATTTTGTCAATTGTTATGACATTATTATGACTATTAAGTGCTTGTTTATGCAAAAGAAGCGGTTTTAATTGTCATTTTTTTTTCAATGTACAGCTTTGCTCCGCAAAAACTGATATAACAACGCAAAAATACGAAAGAGATTATAAATTATTTTAAAAATTAAATTTGATAATAGTGTATTTAACTTTTGTTAACATTTCTTTTTCTTTTGGCTTGAGCCAAAAGAAGCAAAAGTTCAAGGCTGCTTACCCTGGCTTGCTTTAGCTTAATAAAACTTTAATTGCGCTGATTGAGACGTGTGGTTGTTACCGCAAAGGTTAGCGTTTGGATAACACTTCGGCAACCAGCTGGTGTGCACGGGATGAATTCATTTTCTACAAACGTTTTATTGGCTACCACTGCGCTATGCTAAGAGGCCGGATGTGAAAAATATGAATGCGGCTGCAGTTATCTCTGCCGACAATTCAAAATTAAAAAAGCCCTTAGTGTTCTTCGTGCCTTTGTGGTTACTCCAAAATGCAATAGAAGCAAAAAAGCGCTATGCTAAGAGGCGAGATGCGAAAAATATGGATGCGGCTGCAGTTATCTCTGCCGACAATTCAAAATTAAAAAAACCCTTAGTGTTCTTCGTGCCTTTGTGGTTATTCCAAAATACAATAGAAGCAAAAAAAGCGCTATGCTAGGAGGCCGGATGTGAAAAATATGAATGCGGCTGCAGTTATCTCTGCCGACAATTCAAAATTAAAAAAGCCGTAAGTGTTCTTCGTGTCTTTGTGGTTATTCCAAAATACATGGAAACAAAAAAAGCAGCACCTTGCGGTACTGCCTTCTATTTTTGGTTTGGATAAGCTTAGATATGTTTAGCTACTTCTTGAGCTAAATCAATAATCTTGTTAGAATAACCCCACTCGTTATCATACCAAGAAACAACTTTTACGAAGTTATCGCTCAATGAGATACCAGCTTTTGCATCGAAGATTGAAGTTCGAGCATCACCTAAGAAATCTGAAGAAACTACCTCATCTTCTGTATAGCCCAAAATACCTTTCAATTCGCCTTCAGAAGCTGCTTTCATAGTAGCTTTGATGTCTTCGTAAGAAGCACCTTTTTCTAAACGTACAGTTAAATCTACTACAGAAACGTCTGCAACAGGTACACGGAAAGACATACCAGTTAATTTTCCTTTTAACTCAGGCAACACCAAGCCCACAGCTTTAGCAGCGCCAGTAGAAGAAGGAATGATGTTAGAGAAACCACCACGGCCACCTCTCCAATCTTTAGCCGAAGGGCCATCAACCGTTTTTTGAGTAGCAGTAACAGCGTGTACTGTTGTCATTAATCCTTCTAAAATACCATATTTATCGTTTAATACCTTCGCAATTGGCGCTAAACAGTTGGTAGTACATGAAGCGTTAGACACAATGTTCTGATCTGCTTTTAATGCTGTGTGGTTTACACCCATTACAAAAGTAGGGGTGTCGTCTTTAGCAGGAGCAGACATGATTACTTTTTTTGCACCAGCATCGATGTGTTTTTGAGCTGTTTCTTGGGTTAAGAACAAGCCAGTAGACTCGATGATTACCTCAGCACCAATTGCATCCCATTTCAAGTTTGCCGGATCTTTCTCTGCCGTAACGCGGATAGTTTTTCCGTTTACAACAAGGTTGCCATCTTTTACTTCTACCGTACCATCAAACTGGCCGTGTGTAGAATCATATTTCAACATATAAGCCATGTAATCTGGCTCTACCAAGTCGTTGATACCAACAACCTCGATATCATTGCGTTTTACAGCGGCTCTAAAGGCTAAACGGCCAATACGGCCAAACCCGTTAATTCCTATTTTCATCTTTTTATTTATTATGATTTTTAATGGTGATGAAGCTGTCCGAAATGGACGGTTTCATCTTTTTATTAATTATGATTTTTAATGGTAATGAAGATATCCTTTGACAGATAGCTTCATCTTTTTTATTATTTATATTATTGTTTTTAATGGTGATACTGAGCTCTTGAGCTCGTACCATTTTGTTTAATTCTTGTAATAATTTAGGATGTTATGTATCGGCTCTTTCGTAACCGACATGATCTGAATGTTATGTTTTTTAGCAACTTCTCTGAGCTGATTTTGAAATGCGCCGGCTACCGAACCTACAAAGTGAATTTCTTCACCCGGGTGTTTTTCTAAAATAGGAATAATATAGGTAATGAAATATTTCTCAAAACCTTGTAGTACCAATGTTTCAATAAATTTATGCTCCCTGTTTTCTATATAAAATTCTAGAAACGAGGCAAGGTAAGTTTGTACTTGTGGTTTTCTATATACCCTTTCTAAAATAGTAGGACGATCGAGGCTGTATTGGTTGTTCATTTTGACTTTTAAATCTGCCGGGATTTTATCTTCCAGGAAATTCTTTAATAACATTTTACCAAAATAATTGGCTGATCCTTCATCTGCCATTATATAGCCGAGGCCATAATTGTTAGCCTCCGGCTTCTTGCCATTATAATAAGCACAATTGGCTCCGCTACCCAAAATTCCTACAATGCCTGTTTTATCGTGGCAGGCGGCAATGGCAGCACCATACACATCATCTCTTACCTTTATTTTGCTGTTTACAAAAAAAGCTTCTAGGGTACTGGCCAATTCGTCTTGTTTATCTTTGGCCGAAGCACCAGCCGCAAAGACATAGATCTTCTTAATGTTTTCAGCATTGTGTATCAAGGTAATGTTCTTGCTTAACAACTGGCGTATTTGTTTCGGGTCATTAAAACACGGGTTTACACTTGCCGTATGTGTTTCAATCATGGTGGTGCCATCTTGCCATATTTTCCAGCAAGCGTTCTTAGATCCGCTATATACTACTGCAATCATCTTTGCTCTCCACTAAATTGATAAAACGTGTGTCATTTCCAGTAAATCGTCTTCTAGCTTGTAGTTGCTTTTTCCGCTCAATGCTTCACTTAATGAGGTTAGGGCAATTTCGTTACCTTTTAAGCCTACCATTTTCATCGATTCGCCGTTGATAAGTGCATTGGTTGCCGCAAAACCTAAACGACTGCCTAAAATCCTATCAAAACCACTAGGGCTGCCACCACGTTGCAGGTGCCCTAAAATGGTTACTTTCGTATCGTAATGGGTAAATTTGCGTTTTACTGCCTTGGCAATATCATAGGCACCACCGTATTTATTTCCTTCAGAAACAATTACAATACTTGATGATTTTTTGGTAGAAGCGCCAGACTTGAGTTTAGTAATCAATTCTTTTAGCGAGGTTTCTCTTTCTGGTAAAAGTACCGCTTCGGCACCACTGGCAATCGCACTTCGCAAAGCGATACAACCCGAGTCGCGGCCCATTACTTCAATAAAGAACAATCTATCATGTGAATCGGCTGTGTCTCTAATTTTATCTATAGCTTCTATTACGGTGTTAATTGCCGTATCGTAACCTAGGGTAAAATCTGAGCCGTAAAGATCGTTGTCTATAGTGCCTGGTACGCCAATTACGTTGATGCCGAATTTCTCACCGAACCGTTTCGCTCCAGTGAAAGTACCATCGCCACCAATAACCACTAGGCCATCAATTTCTTTTTCCTTTAAATGCTTAAAAGCAATTTCCATTCCGGCATCCTCTTTAAACTCTAGGCATCTAGCTGTTTTAAGGATGGTGCCGCCCATGTGTAAAATATTGCTTACAGAGCGGGCATTCATTGGAATAATGTTGTTGTTAATTAAACCTTGGTAGCCTTGTACCACACCGAACATGTTTCTTCCATGATAAATTCCAGTGCGCACAACAGCTCTAATGCAGGCATTCATGCCTGGTGCATCGCCTCCAGAGGTCAATACTGCTATGTTCTTGATATTTGGTTTCATTCTGATTATACGAATATAACGTGTATTTTTTACACTAAGTAATTTTTTTTCAAAAAATTTATGAATTAACGAAATAAGTGTCTTTATTTTGTTTCAAATTTTAAACTTTTAAAACCTCAGTTTTGACAGAAAATACCCCTGGTTTCGATTTTGCAGTCTCTATAGATTGCGTGCTTTTCGGTTTTGATGGTACAGAATTGAAAATTTTGCTCATCGAGCGTAATGAAGACCCATTTAAAGATTGGTGGGCTTTGCCCGGCAACTTGGTGAATAATGAAGAAAGTGTAGACCAGTCTGCGCAACGTATCTTGAAAGAACTTACCGGTTTAGGTGATATCTACATGGAGCAATACTATGCTTTTGGCGATGTAAATAGGCATCCCCAAGGTAGGGTAATTTCTGTGGCCTATTATGCCATGTTGAGGTTGGGAGGAGATAAACCATTGAAGCCTTTAAGCAGTTATGCTAAAAAAGCGCAATGGGTAAATGTTGCGAGCTTGCCGAAATTGGCCTTTGATCATCAGCATATTTTAAACAAAGGTTTAGAAAAAATTAAGCGCAGAATTAAACACCTGCCTTTAGCTTTTGAATTGTTGCCAGAAAAATTTACGCTTACCCAAGTGCAAAGCGTTTATGAATTAATTTTAGGTAAGAAACTAGATAAGCGTAATTTCAGGAAAAAGATTTTGAGCTTTAAGGTATTGAAAGAGCTGGAAGAAAAACAGCGTGGTGTGTCTTTTAGGGCCGCTACGCTCTATAAGTTTGACAAACGCAAGTACAATAAACTTTTTGGCAAGGAGATTTCTTTTTAAGAGTTGTCAGGTATCAGGCGTAAGGTGGCTTTGATGCTTAAATTTTAATCAACTTTATTATAGGCTGGGTTTAATATCCGGCCTATTTTTTTGCTGTTAGCTGATAAAATGAAAGTAGTTTCTGTTTGTATGAGCTGTTTTTTTATTGGAGAAGCTAGATTAACGAGTTCGGGATAAGAAAATTATGCAATTTGCTAGCGATAGCGCTTCAAATCTTCGTTCAGCTAATCTTCGGTCTCTTATTTTTTAACTTTTTTTTGTTTGTTTTAATGGCGTTAAAGAGCGCTTACGCGGTTTTCGTGCCGCACCAATAAGCCAAAAAACTTTCTTTGAAAGAAACCTGCGGAGCAAGCATGAAGACAATCAAAAACTACACTGAATAAATAAGCAACCGAGAGTTTATCAGCAAAGCTGATGAGCTCCGTAAACTCCGGTTTTGTTACTTTTTGCGGTCAAACCTAAGCGTAGCGAAAGCTGGAATACCGATGAAAACAAAATGATAAATATGAAAAAAGTAAGAGCCCATCGGCGGCGAGCTAAAAAAAATACGTTCAATGCGAATTTCTCAAGAATTGTAAAAATACTTAACCCGAATTCACGTTAGATTAAAAATTAAAGGTATTCGAAACCTATTATTTATTAGTGGAGACGCCGATAACTTCAGTTCAAACATGGGCGTTCCCGTCAATGTTGCATGAGCCAGAACATCAATTTAAAAAACTAAAAACCCCCAATCGTATTTCAACTTTTGGGGGTTTAGCATTTTTGATATTACTTTAATTATTTATCGGCATATACCTAGTAACCGAAGATTTCTTCTAAAGTTAAGGTTTTAACGGCACCAAATTTAGCCATATCTTCTTGTTTCACTCGTTTATCAGAAGCTACAATTAGATAAGTGTATGGCTTGTTAGCTATTTTTTGTTGGTGGAAAGTGTTGATGTTATCGAAAGTAATTGGCTTAATTTCTTTGTATCTATCTATTCTCGAATCATAGTTATAACCTAACTTTTTGTCAGCAAAGTAGTAACCAAAAATAGCATCTTTCAACACCCTGTCTGATTCGTAATTACTTAATAAGTTGGTTTTAGCACCTTCAAATGTTTTCTCGCTCTTAGGCAATACATTTAAAAGCTCGTTCATGCCTGCAATTGCATCGTTCATTTTGTCTGCCTGGCTACCCACGTAAGCCACCATGCTGTATTGCTTATCTGCTCTATCTGGTGATGCGTAGGTAGCAAAAGTAGAATAAGCCAATGCTTTAGATTCTCTAATGGTTTGGAAAACTACTGATCCCATGCCGCCGCCAAAGTAGTTGTTAAATACTTCGATAGTTGCCCCATCTGCTTTGTTGTATAAACCTGTGTTTCTTAACCAACGGATTTCTGATTGTACCATATCATAATTGGCAAAGTATACTTTGTTAGAATCTTGAACAGTATAGGTATAAACTTTAGCTGGAGCAGCAGGGGTGAAAGCTTTAGGTAAAGCATGTGCCTTTTGAATATTCGCTGTAAAGGTAGCTAAATCTTTAGGCCCATAATACGTAATTACATGCTCGTAATTATTCAGGTTTTTAAGCGTGTAAATTAAATCTTCTGCTTTAATGTTCTTCACATCTTCGTTGCTTAAAACATTATTGAAAGGGTTTAAACTGCCATATTGAGCATACGAAGTTAAGCCATTCATAATGGCGCCCTTGTTTAATTTTGCATTCTCTCTAGATTTTAAAATGCTGCTTTTCAGCTCTGCTAATGCTTTGTCGTTTGCTTTAACATTGGCAAAAATATGCTCAACCAAAGCAACTGCTTTATCAAAGTTCTCTTGCAATCCACTAATGTTAATGGTAGTAGTTTCTGCACCTACGTTTAAACTATAAGAACAAGCAATGTTATAAAACTGCTTGCTCAATTCTTCGGCAGTATATTTATCAGTACTTAAGAAAGGCAAGTACGAGGCTGCATATTGCAATAACTTGTAGTTGTTAGCACCCATATTAAAACGGTAGCTCATTCTGAAGATGGCATTTTCCGTGTTTTTAATGGTCATTACTTCGGCAATACCAGATTTACCAAAGTTGATGTCTTTTTGGTAGTCTAAAAACTTAGGCGCAATAGGCTTAAGTGGTGCTTCTAAAATGTTTTTTACAAATGGAGAAGTAAGACCAGCATTAGCGTTTATAGGCGTAATAGCTGGTTTTTCTACCTTAATGGTGTTTTTATCCTCGCCTTTGTGTTTGTAACCAATTACGTAATTGTCTTTAAAGAAAGTTTTAGCGAAAGCTACTACCTGTGCTTTGGTGATTTTAGCAGTTTCATCTAATTCAGCTAATGATTTATCCCAGCCAGAGCCTCTGTTTAAGATAAATTCGTTAGAGAGGTTATCGGTTCTTCTTCCATTGTTGTCAAAAGCCTGTAAGAAACTGAGTTTGCCATTCGCAACAATCGCTTTCAACAATTCGTCATCAAATTTGCCATCTTTTAAAGCTTGTATTTGCTCCAATAAAAGTTGGGCCACCTCGTCTAAACTTTGTCCTTGCTTTGGTTGTGCCGATAAGTTAAACACACCGTAGTCTTTCATTTGTTGGTAAGAGGCATTTGCTCTCAATACCTTTTGCTGTTTGTTTAAGTTGATGTCAAACAAACCTGCTTTTCCGTTAATTAAAATACTTTTGATTAAGGAAAGCATTAAGCTTTCTTTGCTGTTTTGGGCGTATCCACGATAGTAGATTTCTACGGCTTCGGCACTTGGACCATATACGTCAACTTTTTGAATTTGTGTTAATGGTTTTTCTGGCGCTGGGTTGTAAAGGCTAACCGGCTTAGCAACCATATAGCTAAAAGCTTTGTCTACTTTCTTAATCATTTCATCTGGATTTAGGTCTCCAGCTAAAATGAGCGCCATATTGTTAGGAACGTAATATTTGTTGTAATAGTTCCTAATTTCTACCAATGAAGGGTTTTTTAAGTGCTCAATGGTACCAATGGTAGTTTGTTGCCCGTAGTTATGTGTAGGAAACAATTTTGCCATCATTTCTTCGTCCAATTTCCAACCATCGTTATCTAAACCTCTGTTTTTCTCTTCGTAAACAGCCTCTAATTCGGTATGGAAAATACGGAAGATTGGGTTACGGAAACGCTCAGCCTGAATGGCTAAAAATTTATCAGTAGCGTTAGAAGGGAAATCTTCGTTGTAAACGGTTTCTTCGTACCAAGTGTGTGCATTAGTAGAGTTGCCGCCAATACCTTGCATCATTTTATCGTACTCGTTTGCAATCGAGAAGTTAGATGCCTCGCCAGAAACTTTATCGATTTCTTTATAGATTTCTTTACGTTGGGCTGGGTCGGTAGTTTTATTGTACTTTTCGTAAAGCGCATCAATTTTTGCCAATAATGGTTTTTCTTTAGCCCAGTCTGCGGTACCAAACTTATCAGTACCTTTAAATAAAAGGTGCTCGAGGTAGTGCGCTAAGCCGGTAGCATTTTTAGGGTCGGTATTGCTACCAGCTCTAATGCTCATGCGGTACTCGATTTTTGGTTCTTTGTAGTTTGGCGATAAAATTACCGTCAAGCCGTTTTTTAAAGTGTAAAAGCGTGTTTTAGAGGGGTCGTTGGTTACATACTTGTAAGTGTAACCGCCTGAGGTAGCCGTTTTCCATTGGTACGTGGTATTTTGCGCCATTAGGGCCGAACCCGAGAAAAGCAGACCTACAATTAATAAAAGTCTTTTCATGTTGTAATAAGTTATCATCCAAATATACAAAGACAATTGTATTTTGTAGGTGTTGCATCAATAAAACTGTTAAATGGACAATTAGCATATTTTCTTGTATTTTTGGGCGGTAATGCAAAGCGATTGTTGTGAGAGAGGGCTTTGTGCAGCTAAGTGTGCTGGTCGTTTTTTGCCTTATCTTAACCGCAAATTAAACGGGCATTGACGTGGATGCTAAGTGCTTTTAAAGATCTTGGCTTTATAATTAAATAAACGGATGAAAAATAAACCTTCCATATTAGTAGTTAATGATGATGGAATTACTGCAACAGGCATTAAGGCTTTGATTGAGGTAATGAGCGAAATAGGAAATGTAACGGTGGTAGCGCCAGACGGTCCGCAGTCGGGAATGGGACACGCCATTACCATTGGCAAACCTTTACGTTTTGATAAGGTTAACCTCTACCCACCAATTGAAATGTACAAATGCTCTGGTACGCCAGTAGACTGTGTTAAATTAGCAGTAAATAAGGTTTTTAAGGGTAAAAAGCCAGATTTATGTGTATCTGGAATTAACCACGGCTTAAACAACTCCATCAACGTAATTTACTCGGGTACCATGTCTGCTGCGGTAGAGGGGGCGATAGAAAAAATCCCGTCTATCGGTTTTTCTTTGGATGATTTTGCGCAAGATGCCGATTTTTCGCACTGCAAAAAATACATCAAGCAAATTACAGAGCAAGTGTTGGCTAAGGGTTTACCCGAAGGAACGTTGCTAAATGTAAATTTCCCCAAAGGAGATCAAATTAAAGGAATAAAAATCTGTAGGCAGGCCAATGCCAAATGGGCAGAAGATTTCGATGAACGCCAGGATCCATACAGTAGACCTTACTATTGGCTAACTGGAGTTTTTGAAAATTACGATAAAGGTGAGGATACCGATGTTTGGGCTTTAGATCATGGCTACGCCTCGGTAGTGCCCGTACAGTTTGATTTAACAGCACATCATGCCATCCAAATTTTAAATACTTGGGACTTCAACGGTAGTATTGATCAACCTAAAAAAACAGCCGGCGCCGACGGTGCTAATTTAGGATAGGATGGCTAAGCTATTTTCATCCATAAAAAACCATGTGTTGGTTGGCTTGGCAATTGGCTTAGGCAGTCCGCTAATTTTAGGTTCTATTGCTTGGTACCTAATGCACCACACTACCTTGTTTAAGAAGGCAGATTTATTGCTGATTGGCTGCGTAGCGGTTAATTTGGTGTGGGTAAATTATTTCAACAAAATCAATAAAGAAAATATTGGACGAGGAATTGTAAGTGCCACTTTTTTATGTGCATTTGCTTTCTTTTTTTATAAAATAATGCAGGAAGTTTAGTGTGTTTACTGGTTAATTGTTGATTTGGTTAATCGGTTAGCCGAATTTTTTTTACTAAATATTAATCCGTTAAGAAGTAATGTCTCGTATCTCACATTTCAATACTCATATCTGCCAATGAAATACTACTTAATAGCAGGAGAGGCCTCGGGCGATTTACATGGTGCTAACTTGATGAAAGCACTTAAAATTGAAGATGCAAATGCCGAATTTAGGTACTTTGGTGGTGATAAAATGCAAGCCGAAGGAGGAGAATTGGTAAAACACTATGCAGATATGGCTTTTATGGGCTTTACTGAAGTGTTGCTTAATCTGCGTACAATTTTCAAAAATCTGAAATACTGCAAATCAGATTTGTTGGCCTACCGGCCTGAGGTATTGGTATTGATAGATTTTCCGGGATTTAACCTTAAAATTGCCGAATTTGCCAAAGAAAATGGCATTAAAGTTTGTTATTACATATCGCCAAAGGTTTGGGCATGGAACCAAAAACGGGTGCTTAAAATCAAAAAGATCGTAGATCACATGTTCTGTATTTTGCCCTTTGAAGTAGCGTTTTATAAAGGTTGGGGCATGGAAGTAGATTATGTGGGCAACCCTTTGTTAGATGAGATTTCTTCATTCACTCCAAATGCGAAATTTAAAGCACAAAATCATTTAACAGACCAACCAATAATTGCACTTTTGCCCGGAAGTAGAAAACAGGAAATAGAAAGATTATTGCCTGTGATGTTGAGTGTGATGAACAATTTTGACGGTTATCAATTTGTTATAGCCGCCGCCCCAACTTTTTCTGCAGAGTATTACCAACAATTTATGAATAAAAATAAAGCCTTGTTGGTATTTAACCAAACTTATGATTTGTTAAATCAGGCACATGCTGCCATTGTAGCATCGGGTACTGCAACTTTAGAAACCGCTTTATTTAATGTGCCGCAAGTAGTAGTCTATAAAGGTGGTGCTGTTTCTATAGCCATTGCCAGATTACTAGTGAAAATCCGTTTCATTTCTTTAGTAAACCTAATTGTAGATAGAAGGATAGTTGCGGAGCTTATACAAGAGGACTGCTCAGAAGAAAAGGTAACCATAGAGCTAGGCGCCATTGTTGCGGGAAACGGAAGAGAAAAGATGCTGATAGATTATGGAGATTTACACCGATTGATGGGAGAGGCAGGTGCATCTGAAAAAACGGCTAAACTAATTGTTGGATACACTTAAAATTAATTAAAATACCCAATTTTAGGTATTGTATGAAGCTGTTTTATGCAATAAATTTGAAGAAATTTAGGTTAAGTCGGTAGGGTAATGTTTGTCTATTCTCTACTTAACTATGTTATTGTGTTTGGGAGGACTGGATAGTCTTCCCTTTTTTTAATTTAATACTTGCGTTGTGATCTAAAATATTTACATTTGCCGACGCAAAGAATTAGTTCTCGCAATAATTGTTGTAAGGCTAATTAAAATAAATTGGGGGATTAGCTCATTTGGCTAGAGCGCTTCGCTGGCAGTGAAGAGGTGATCGGTTCGAATCCGATATTCTCCACAATATTAAAAAGTACCCTCTAATTAACTTTAAAGGGTATTTTTGCTTTCAAAAACACTCATTTTCGTAGCTTTTCAGCAAACTTTCAGCAAACTTATTGTGATTAAAAAATGACATTTACAGCTTCGAAAGTGAACATTTTGAGTGGTTTTTAGATGCTTTTTGTATGTTTTTTAAAGCATTTCTTTGGCGGATTTGCGCAATTTCTTCTTGTTTTAAGTCAATAGGAGAAAGTTTCTCGCTTTTATTACCATCATTTATAATACTCATAATGGTTGATTTAGTGACCTCTTCAATACCTTTTGATGTAGCTAAAAACTGTAGAAATAAACTCTTTATTTCTGCAAAATCATCTAATTGTTTTTGCATATCGCACATCTTACCCATTAACAAATTAAATTGCTTTTCCGAAAATGTGATATGTGTTGGTTGATCCACATATACAATAGTAAATTAGAAATTTCAAAAATCAAGTCTAAGTGGTAACTTTATTTTATGGATAAGGGATTTAAGGTTTAGGAGCGTTTATTTTGAATCTACTAAAGTGCCATTATTAGATTTAAATCTTGAAACAGATTATATAATTGGTTCAGTGGATATACATTTTATGATATAAGAGTTGAAGGTGATGAGCAGACCAAGAGCAAATTAAATGGAAACTGGCAAGTTGTCGCCAATTATTTAGTTTTGATGTATTCGCTTGTAGAGTACATTTTGATATAGTAAAGGAATCGGACAATATCAAAAAAGGTTGGTAAATTTATTACTTACCTTTTTTGAATCACTATAAAATTAGAGTTCGCCTTCCGCAGCAAATCCTGCAGGGTTGTTGAACTCATTAATCAAATCAAATGAAGCTTTAGCAGGATAAGAGAAGTTTAAGTCATTAGTTATAAATTGAATTTTGACTTTTTTTGCATCATTATTTTCGATATCTTTTTTTAATAAATTATTGAATTTATAATCTGTTATCCTTGCTATGTTATTTCCATCCCCATAGTTTATTACCAAATCGATGGTGTTGCCATTAGGTTTATAAATTTCGTTTACAAAAGTGATATTTTTTTCATTTACAGTGTTTTCCCAAGCTTTAAGTTGTAAACAGAAATCATAAAATGAAAATTTTGTTTCATATCTAAATATAACTGTATCATCGGAAAAATATATTTCAATTACGTTATTATCTAAATTAGCTGACGTAGTTAAGCTAATAAATTTAACTAAATGATTAAAAATTACTGAAACATCATAAGCGACACCTATATAATTTTGCGAGACAAGAACCTCTTCTTCATCGATGACAACTGTAATTAGGACTTCATCAACCAATATTTTCGATGAAGAAATGGTTACAGTTCCATAGGTTTCATTAAATACAAAATCTAATTCTGAACGTTGTACTATTTTAAAATAATCATTAAAACCTGTATTTAATATACTGAATATCTGGTCAGAGTTTAATGCCTTGTGATTTTTAATTATAGTCATTTTTTAAGAGTTTAATTTAGTTTATTTCAAATTTAGCATTATATTCTTTAACACTTGATAAAAAATATTTATCACCTACATTAGTTTAGGTCGCAACAAATTATTTTATAAAAACTTGATAAGATCATTGGATGAGACTATTTATAAATGTATGCGAAAGCTTACAATACATTGTTTAAATGTTCACATTTAATTGATTCATTAAAAGGGGAGGAGTAATTATCCTCCCTATCTCTTAAAGACATTTAGACCTAATAAAAGAGAATAATGAATTTAATTAATGTACAATTTAGACACGTTCAAATGCATCGCATCACCAAAGGTAGAATCTACCATCACATCAATCGACTGGTTTAACCAGATTAAAGAATCATCGCATATCCCTGTAATTGAAGCAGCAAGAGTTTTAAAAAAAATATATGTAACAACAAGCGATGAGATTATAAAAGAGGCTTATACTAAGCTCAAAAAAACGCTACCTACAATAACTTATAATGTGCGATTTAATGGTTACAGGGATACTCAAAATGTAACTAATGCTACTGGATTAATGTATTTAGATATTGACCAACCTAACTTCAATATAGAATTGATGGATAAGTCTAAAATTTACGCTTATTACAAAAGTATTGGGGGCTTAGGGTGGTCAATAATCGTAAGGGTATCTGGATTAACTAATGATAATTTCTTTACAACTTTTGATAATATAGTTGATGATTTAGGAATTAGTGGAATAGTAGATGAAGATGCCAAAGGCATAGTACGACAATCTGTAATCAGCTATGACCCAAATTTATATATAAATGAATCCTCTTTTATATATAATTCAGTCAATGAAATTATAAAACATACCCAACCATCTATAAATAATCAAAAAAAAGAAGAACATATTGGGGATGTCGGGTACGAAATAGAAAAACCAGTTAGGTTTAGTAATATTTACGACTTTGAATTTGATGGGGATTATATTTACAATTGGGATGAAGGTTTTGCATTCGTTAATTGTTACCTGCCAACTAGACAGTTACACGATAAACGCAAAAGAACATTGTTAGCTTACTTAAATAATCTTATTTGGCTTAATCCTAACATCCAATACTACCACGCTTTAAACATTTTAACTAATGCTAACAAGACCATTTGTTTGAAACCACTTCCTATTAAAATTTTGGAAGGAATGTTAAAGAGTATACTAAAGCAAAAAAATGAGAATCGGCTTAAGCCACATATAACAATAAGACGAATCTTATTTGCCCCTCACAATACTTTGCAAGTGGTAGACAAATTAAATATTTGTGGTAGGCTGATTAAAGCGAAATGGGAACAAATTGGTTGTTTAAAACTGAATGGAATTATTGAGGATTGGGACTTTAATTTGTACGGTAAAATATCTATTGCTACCATCTCCCAGAACCACCCTATGGATAAAAAAACGGTAGCAAAATATTATCACTATTTCAAAGATTTAATTGCAGGAATGAATCAAGATTACAAACAATCCAAATACCGACAGGATATCGATACATTATTGCTTGAGTGTTTCAAAAAGGAAGCAGCATAAATTTGTGTTAAAATTTTGGTAACTATACCCACTTGGGACAAGCCATAGTTTAGGTGTTTTAAAAAGTATACATTAAGATAAAGTTATATTAAGTAATCATAAATAAGAAAAGCCTCTAAATGAGGCTTTTTTGCGTTAATGGTCTCAGTTTGTCAACAAGATTTACATAATCAACCAGACTTCCTAAATATCTTACAGCATCATACATTTCCATATTAAATGCCTCTAACTGCCCCTCATCGTAACTATTTTGAGCATCTTGTTTCAAATAACCATAATTGCTTACGCATTTTTCTATTACTTCATCATCTATAGATTTTATGAACAATAGAAAGTTTTCGTCATACAGGTCATTTGGTGGCTCTATCTCAAAATCTGTTAGTTTAGATATTTCGAGTGTTGCTATGAGCTTTTCCCCTCCGAAAAACTTTTTCGTATAAACACGATAGATGATTTTATCATTTTCTATTGATTTGCGGTGGTCTGGATATTGACTTAGAAATTCTCTCATTAGTACTAAACCACGAACGATGTTATCAAAATCTACCTGCATATCATCTCACCTCTGTTATGGAAGATATTGATCTGAGGTTACCGCCATATTGTCCCTCCAACATCTTTTTTACATCTGAATAGGTTTTTGCTGGTATTATGGTTTCCTTTATTCCTGGTGATGTTGCCAATACAAATTTTACTTTCCAATTTTTCATGTTTTTCTAGTTTTAAAATACGTTGTTCCAATCTGTACCACCATCGACACATGTAAAGTCCATACTATTACTTGTTAGTTTTCCATTGGAGAATGTTACCTCTTGGAAGTTGTTGCCAGCACCATAAACAGTCTGACCTTCGCCAACAGGATGTATACGATAGATTGGTGATCTATCGCTAAGTCCATTATTACCATCTATCAGTAGCAATAAGCTCACTTTGTGACCCCATTTACTTTTGACTTTATCAAAGTAGAAAGCGTAATAGAAATGTCCCATCATTATTCTACCTTTTAAATTGGGCTTACCAAGTAGCAGTTCAGCCTTTTCATACCTAGCATCCAAAAGAGTTAACTTAACTTCATCAATCTTTTTCAGCGTATCAATTTGCTTTATAGCCTTTTCTTGTTTTACTTCTTTATTAGAATTTTCATTTTTTACGTTGTCGCTGGATTGGCATGAAATAAATATGACGAGGATGATAATGTACAATGAGAGTTTTTTCATTATTGTATTTAAGTTTTCTGAAAACAATAATAGGGATTTTAGTCCCTATATCAAAATACAATAATTCCTTTTCTTGGTGTTATGGTTAAGGAGGGAAAACATAGGCGAAATGATGAGGCTATTCAGACCTTAGCGAAGAATATAAGGAAGTATAGGAAGGAAAAATGCATGACCATGCAGCAACTCGCAAATGAGTTAGATGTAGACTATAGTCAGATAAGCAGGATGGAGCGAGGTATAGTGAATGCCAATATTTCTATTATATTCGATATTGCGAAAAAACTAGACATAGAACCATATAAATTATTAGAGGAATAAACAATAGATGCTAACGAAATAGGAAATAGTTTTGGCGATTTTTCTTTATTAGCCTCATATCTAAAAAGAACTGGTAGTCGAGAAAAAGGGTTGAGGTTTTCTCTTATCTTACTAATCAAAACTTCTATTTTATCTTTGAATTATTAGCAATAAGCTATTTGTTTCATCAATAAGCTTTCATTCTGGCTCTGCTACCGCACTATAATTTTCATTATCTTCAGGTTTTGGATATAGTTTTACTGCATCTATATTACTTGTTCCAGTATCAAAATTTACTTTTGGTAAGTTATTTACTATATCCACTGTTTGGATACTCACATTAATTATGCTCAACAATAAATCTAAAATATATCGTGAATTACCTACTTCATCTGCCCATTCATTTGGGTCGTTTTTAATTCCGCTTCCCTCTCCCTTAGCATTTAAGTCTATCTTAACTTGATATCGCTCCATAATCCATTCTATTGCGGACTTACCATTAATGACATATTCATATGCTTTAGATGGTATATTTTGAATGATTATTTGGTCATTATAAATAATATCTCTTTTGTCAATTTTATGATTAGCAGGAAAACGCATTTTGGATACTTTATAATCAGTAGTTTGTCCAATTGCTGTCATTACTAAAATTTCTGGGTCGGAGGGATAACTTTCGTAATTCAAATGCAAATCTGCCAGTGCTCTACCAGCTTTGGTAAACTTCCAAAAATCTCTTACATTTTCAACTAATGGTAAACGTGGCAGCATTTTTTTTAAGTCATTTGCGAATTGCTCAACATACTCTCTACTATGAAGCAAACCATACACATAGTAAAATATATCTTCTTTAGTAAGATTATTCCCATATTGTTTTTTTCCGATTTGTAATATAAAATCGCTTACTGCTTCTCTTCGTGTAAAACTTTGTTTATCACTTTCATCGAACAAACCTTTTTGAATTGAAGTATTTATCTCATAGTAATAAAGCGGAAAGCATTGTGCCTTCTCAATAGTATCCAAATTTGGAATTGCATCAGTCATAAGTGCTGAAAAACCCTTTCTGTCTCCAATACCACTTAAACAAATTACAAGATTTCTATTATCGGATGAAGGGAATAATTGAGAAAATAAACCTGGTCTCTCGACCAAAGATTTATTATAGTAAAGGTTTGTCTTGCAAAATGGTCTGTACAATCCAGTTACAATAGAATCACTATTAAATTTGTGTTCTTTTGCATTTAACAAATCTTTTTTTAAATTAACTGTCCAACTTATATTTCGACCATTATCAGTGAACAAATCTTCTGTAACAACTGCATCAGTTTTTTTACTTGTTGTTTTTAATATTGAAATTTGATTGTTGTAAAAAGATAACATTCTTGACAGATTTTCTATCAAATTACGTTTGGAGTAATTGTATACCCAAGCATCCCTATTTGTTGCAACACCTATTGCGTAAGTATTAAAAACGCTCTGTGATTTTAAATCAAATTTCTTTAATGGCTCTAATGGAATGAAATTTTCAAATTCAGAGTTACGCATACTAACCCAATCACCATTCACATCTGGAAATAAGGCTCTTAATTTAAGTGATTCATTGGCGAAGGATTTAAAACTACTGATTAAAGATATTTTTTCTTTCCTATTTAAAAAGTCACCGATATCATGATAATGTATTAATGCTTTTTCCGATTTATTATTTGGATTTTTAACTAGTAAGGTAATCGCTACCCCAGTCATTATATCGAAAACATTTTGACCTTCTTTTTTAGCAGAAATACCTGACCTCCCTCTAATTGACCCTCTAAGATTAAACACATAAATTGAGGAGAATTCATTTTCAATAGATTTCCTAAAACCATCCATACTTTGTTTTTCAATCCATCCATTATTCGTAACAAAGCAAATTATTCCCCCTGTGTTATCAAGTCTATCAGCACTCCACCTAAACGCTTTGATATATGCATCATACAGAGACTTATTCAATCCAGCTGTGGACAACTTTGCATATGTATGTGCAATACGACTGTCTAATGTCGGATAAGATTGATTTTGGGCATTGTCATTAGCTGATTTTTGTCCTATTGAATATGGGGGATTGCCCATGATAATTCTCAACGGTGCTTTTTGTTGGCGCTGTACCCGTTTGCTGTTTTGAGGAAACACTTCAGAAAAAAGCTTTTCAGCATCTTTGCTTTCAGCTAACTGAAACGTATCGGTTAAACAAATTCCTTCGAAAGCTTGGTATGCAGCATCTTTACCAAACAAATCATGAAAGGCATTTTCTATGTTAACCGCAGCAATATAATATGCCAATAATACGATTTCATTACAATGAATTTCATCAGTATATTTTCTTAATAAATCTTCCTTATTTATTAATCCACTTTGCAATAAACGGGTAATGAATGTGCCTGTCCCTGTAAATGGGTCTAATACATGCACGTTTTCATCTGACAAAGACCTGCCGAATTCTTTAATCAAAATGTCATTTACAGAATGTATTATAAAATCAACGACTTCGATTGGCGTATAAACAATGCCCAATTTCTCAACCATTTTTGGGAAAGCGGTTTTGAAAAATTTATCGTATAATTCAATTATGATTTTTTGCTTGCCTTCGGCATTGTCAATACCAGATGCTTTTCGCTTTACACTTTCATAGAATTTTTGTAGTGTTTCAGTTTCTTTCTCAAAGTTGCCATCCTCCAACAAATCCAGCATATTTTGCATCGATTTGCTCATGGGGTTATTGTGAACAAAAGAATAATTTTCAAAAAGGGCATCAAAAACGGGCTTAGTTATAATATGCTGAGAAAGCATTTCTATCGCTTCATTTTGGGTGATGGAAGGATTGATGTTCTTATGCAAACCTTTTAAAAATTCATCAAAAGTTTTTTGGTGTTTTTCATCTTCTGTAATTAATTTTGTTATCCTTAAAGTTTGTTTAGTTGCAATATCAGCGACAGATTTAGCCCATTGTTCCCAATATCCTTTTTCACCAACTTTTTGAACCATTTTTGCAAAAACAATATTTTGCAATTGTTCAAATTGAAGAGATATCTGGGCGCTAATGGTTTTAGATGATGCACCGTTATCGCTGTCTGTTGGATAAATTGGATTGCCATCTTTGTCAAATGAAATTTCTGGTCTACCAACCAATATCTGTTGAGGTTTGTTTTTATTTAATTCAATTTGACTGACAGTTGCACTAAAGCGGTCATCATGCGCCCTTAATGCATTTAATACAGTCCAAACCACTTTATATCTCTCATTATCATCTAATGCCTTATCCCCATCAACATCAGATGGTACAACGATTGGGATAATGATATAGCCATATTTTTTTCCTTGGGATTTACGCATTACTCTCCCGACAGATTGCACTACGTCCACTTGTGAGTTACGAGCAGAAAGGAATAAAACAGCATCTAATGATGGTACATCTACACCCTCGGACAAACATCTTACATTGGTTAAAACCCTACATTCTCTCTCGTTAGGCTCATCTTTTAACCATGATAGTAGCTCATTCCTGTCTGTTGCATTCATTGTACCATCAATGTGTTTTGATGCTACCATCTGCATAGTATCTTGTTTTTCGATAGGTAGTTCAGAGATATATCCTTCAGAACCAACATTAAATGTATTTGTGATTTTTTGTGAAGCCTTAATGCTTTGACAAAATGCAACAGCTCTCCTCATTGGTTCTGGGTCGGTGTCCTTAATAATGCCTAAGTCTCCCAAGATTTGCTTAGATAATGCATTAATGCAACCAATCAACTTTGATGCATCATCTGTATTAATTTCACTCTCCTTGTCCATTATCATTTTCTGGACTGCTGGTGGTACATCGTTTTCATTCAATGTGAGAATGAGAACTTTATAGTCAGTCAATAAATCTTTCTCAACAGCTTCTCCAAAACCAATTCTATAGATTTCTTCACCATATAAACTTACATCGTCCATTGAACACAAATAAGCCTCTGCTTGCGCTGCCTTACTCTTTGTGTCATCATTATAAAGACGTGGAGTAGCTGTCATATATAGGCGTTTCTTTGCCTTAATAAAATCATTGTTGTGAACTTTCGTAAATGATGATTCATCTTCACCTGCCAATGACACACCAGTAGTACGATGGGCTTCATCACAGATTATTAAATCAAATTCCCCATATTTTGGATATTCCTTTTCAAGTGCTTTTTGAGCCTTTGATATAACCTCTATTGATTGGTATGTAGAGAAAACAACAGTTAAACCATCATTCGACTTAGTTTCCAAACCTTTAAACTGATGTAAGATGCTCTCAACATTAGTTGATGCTGGAAATGCTAAATCTACAACAGAAGATGTATCTATATCTTCTAGTTGCCTCCTGTTTTTGGTGATTTCTGGGTCACTACAAATGCAAATTGCATTAATTGGTTCTAATGCGTCTGCATACCACTCGTTAAGAGTTTGCCCCAATAAAGCTATAGATGGCACTAAAAACAGTATTAAACCTTTTCCCTTCGTTTCATTTTCTGCGATGCGTAGTGAATTGAAAGTCTTTCCAGTACCACAAGCCATGATGAGTTTACCTCGGTCATTAGCTTTAAAATGTTCATTTGTTTTTGTAAGGGCTTCTGTCTGGTGTGTTCTTAAAGTCTTTTTGTTTGTCCTTGCCACTTCACCAGTTATACCATCATCTAATTTGCCCCAATCTAATGGAGCTTCGATAAGGTTAAAAAGATTAATTCGAGAAACTGGTGGATTTTGATTTTTAATAGCTTCCTGTGCATTTATACCCCATTTGTTTGTGGTTGAAATCCATAGCCTATGAGAAAAGGAATAAGTTCTCAAATCTTCACCCTTGAAATGTCTGCTGGAAGTTGATAAAAAACTATCTACAGATGGTTTATCAATTATAGAGCTTTCTTGGTAGCATTTACATTGTATAGCCCAATAATCTCCTTCTTTAGTTAATGCAACTAAATCAATACCAGTGTCATTACTACCCAAATCTTTCTTCCCAGGAAATTCTTCCCACAGCCAAATCTTTTTAAATTTGTGGCTATATTTTGGGTCTGTAAGAAGGTAAGCCTTCATTAGTCGTTCAAAACGCTCTCCCTTGTCTTTTTGAGAAAATGAATTTTTTCTATACTTATCTAAAATGAAGCGAAATGAATTTGACATGGATGGAGAATTTTTGGATATGGACGCAATATAAAGATATATTAAACAATTAAAAAGACTTTGGGAGCAGGGGAATATGGCAGTTTGCTTTAAGTCCAACTTGTACAATATTTTAACATTAAATTTTAGTAATATGGCTTATACCCAATTTGAAAAATTCAACTATTTAGTAACAAATGTTTACAAAGATATCGTACACGAAATAGATGAATTTTCTCCAACAATTGTCTATTTTAATGAAGGCGATTTTGAAAAGGTTTTACTCCGAGTGGAGCAACTAGGGATTGGGATTTATGGCATAGAAACTTTATTAAATGGGGAATATTACAGTGTTGAGGTTTTCGAGGACTACAAGACGATGCCCGAAGATAGTAAATGGTATACCGCAGCATTTAATAAATTTAAAAATTGGAATTTAGATTTACGATACAGTGCAAGTTATTCTTTGGAGAGCTTAAAATAACCTATGAAATTTTTGGGAAAAAATTTTTGAGTGTAGTCCTCTCGTTCGGGGCAGGGCGTGTGGTTGGGCGTGCATAAGGGGATACCTCGGGTTAGGCATGGGGGTAAGGGTTGGGTCACCTACAAATCCAAACATTCAAACAAAAACATATGTGCACATTGCGAAAGTACTCCCCATTTAAAGCAATATGGACTGTTATTGGTGCGTATTTAACCCATTTTATCAGTCAGTTCACTAGAATCAATTAAATCCAAACCATTATTGCACAAGTAAATTACCTTAAACAGGGGGTTATGCATGGGTTTATAGTAAGTTATGCAGGGGTTATTTTACATCATTTCTGTCTTAGGTTTGGTTAAAGATTTGACCTTCATAACGGTTTTGGTACTTACTCCTGCTATCTTGGCAATATCTCTTACCGTAGTACCACGTACTAATTCCCTCACAACTTTCTTAGAACTTTCTTTGTCCAAAAATTCTTTTGTGGTTTCGTTTGCACCAACAGGGCGACCTAAAATTCCTCCTTTACTAACATAAGCGGCTCTGCCTGCCATCGTTCTTTCTTTAATATTTTGTAGCTCCATTTCATAAACGCTACTTAAAATATTTGATAACAACTTAAAGATTGGGTTTTTTGTGTTGTTAGGTCTAGATTGTAAGCTTATATTACGAATATTAACATTGACGTTCATATCGTCCAGCCATTGCAAATTATTGATTACATCGGCAGTATTCCTGCCTAGCCTAGAAAATTCTTCTACTACCAACTCATTCACTCTTCCATCCTCAATTAGTTTGATTAATTTTTTTGCTTGTGGTCTTTCTTTAAAAGGAACACTACCTGAAATTTTGTCAAAGAAGGTCTGGTCATAATTATCCTTATCTACAACTTCAAATCTATTTCCTGTTTGGGCAATTGTCGAAACTCTATTGTATTTTACTTTCATTTGTGTTACTTTAAATGTTAGACTAAATATATAACAAATAACTGCGTATTGCAATTTTTTGACTATAAAAATATTGTCAAATCTGTAGACCTTTAATTCTTGATTTAGCGTAATACAATATTCTTTGCCGAATTAATTTATTTGGAAGATTTGTTTAAACTTTATAATTATAATTCAAATCTAAAGATGTAGTTTAGTGCTAATATTTTTAGTTAAATTTCATCACCTTTTTATGAGCAAGATTAATATCCAAGGTACAGTTGATAACATCAGAAGTAAATCAAATGTATATACACCATTAATTGAAGCTGTTGTTAATGCGATAGATGCGATAAATGAAAGCAAAAGGATAGACGGGGAAATCTTGATTAAGGTAAAAAGATTAGAGCAGTTTGAGTTTGATAATATTTTGCCTGAAATTACGAGTATCGAAATACATGATAATGGGGTGGGATTTCGGCAAAAAAATCGAGATTCATTTGATACTTTATACAGTTTGGCAAAAAAGTCAACAGGTGGTAAGGGATTTGGAAGATTTATGTTTCTAAAATACTTTTCGGAGGTCAAAATTGAAAGTAATTACAAAGAGGAAGATGGTTCTAAATGGTCACGGAAATTTCTGTTCGGTAGAGAAGATGAAATAATTGTCGGTGAAAAAAACGAACCTAATGATGCAAAAAATAACTCTACAATTGTTTACCTAAATCATCTTGTTAAAGACAGGAGTTTTGATAAAGAGCTGGAAACAATAGCGAGAAAACTATTAGAAAAGCTATTGATTTTTTTTATAAATGAAAAATTTCCATGTCCGCAGATACGTTTGCAAGAATTTGATGGAAGTAAAGAGTTGTTGCTTAATAATTATCTAACAGGTGACAATGAGATTAAATTAATTAAAACTTTAAAGTTTCCAATTAAAGGTACTCGTAATGTTGAGAAAACTTTTACCCTTAAAATATTTAAAATTTATTACTCTAAGTTTGACAGCAAAATAATTTTGACTGCGCACAACAGAGAGGTTGTAGAAACCCTGCTTCATACATATGTGCCAGAATTTGTTGACGAATTTTATGATGAAATTAACAGAGATGGTAAACTGTTAAAGAAAAATTTTTCAATCAAAGCTTATGTTCTCGGTGAATATTTAGACAGTAATGTTTCCTTAGAGAGAGAAACATTTAATTTTGATAAGGAGAAATCGGATTTAATGTATGAGATTTCACAATCAGAAATAGAAAAAATAGCAGCAGAGAAGACTAAAGATGTATTTATTACGGATGTTAAGCAACGAGTTGAGAAAAAAAGACAAAAGGTGTATTCGTATGTTAATGATGTAGCACCCTGGCACAAAACATATATTGATTATGTAGATTTAACTTCATTTTCATATAATTCAACTAATGAAAAAATTGAATTAGAACTGCAAAAGTTTAAATTTCAACAAGAGCAAGAAACAAAGAAAGAGATTCTGTTTTTTCTTAACTCCTCAGACAAATCAGATTTAAGTAATGATATAAATTCCATCTTGAGTAAGGTTACCGACATTGGGAAAAGTGATTTGGCACACTATGTATGTAACAGGAAAGTCGTGTTAGATTTCTTTGATGAATTAAGAAAAAGAAATGAAGATGGTAACTCGAATTTAGAAAAGGAAATTCATTCTCTCATATTTCCAATGAACAGCGACTCCAGACAAACATCCTATGAAGAACATAACTTGTGGCTATTGGATGAACGACTCGTCTTCTCAGAATATGTTGCGTCTGACAGAAAAATCTCTAAGAAAAGCGATGCTTTAGGAGAACCAGATTTATTAATATTTGATGCTAAACGTTCCTTTAGAAGTGGCGATAATGAGTATAGTAACCCAATTACAATATTTGAGTTTAAAAGACCAAAAAGAGAGTCTTACAGGCAGGAAGATGACCCAATATTACAAATTGGAAATTATTTGGAAAAAATAAGGCAAGGAAAGTACGAAATGCCTGATGGTGCAGAACCGATTAAGGTTAATGATAATACGCCTGTTTACGCTTATGTTATTGCCGATTTGAGTGATAAAATAAAGCAGTTTGCAAAACAACATTCACTTACATCAAGTCCAGATGGTGAAGGTTACTTTGGCTTTCATATAGGATATAAAATGTATATAGAAGTAATAAGTTTTAAAAAACTACTTAAAGATGCAACACTTAGAAATAAAATTTTCTTCAAAAAGTTACATATTGAGTAATTCTGTAAATGGATTTTTATAAAATTCCTTCGATAATGCTTCAAGTATTTTCTCCATTTAATTAATTTTTTTAGATAAGGTATAAATATGGCTAGTAAGTTAAGGTGATTTATTGTCCCTATCATAAATAACATCCAACAGTAGATATGTGAACTTGTGTTTCGATAGATTTATCCCTTAAATATTAGCTTGTAAATAATTTAGACTTATTATTTATTTGTAAGTAATGCTTGACGATAATATACAGAAAGCGAAATTACCTCTCCAAGATGTTGCTCGAATTCATCTTCGAAATCCAATTTAATGGTGTGAATAAATGAGTAAACCCATTGCGATGTTAAAAATAAACATTGTGCCATCAATCGAAATTTTGATTTTTCGAAAATGTCAACATTATCATTCATAGATTTTTCAAACATCATTTGCGAAGCTTTGAGTCCATACAATTGAGAATGAACCGAGGCTGATGCATCTGAATATTCATTTATTATCAGCTCTGTTGGCAGCTCAGATTCCCTCATCAAGGCTTCGAAGGTGAATAAATTAATATAGTTTTTTGAACCATTTTGAACTTTAACTATTTCTTTACGAAAATTTTTATCGAGGAGATGAAACGATTCGTGATTTATAATTTGCTCGACTTTAGATTCCATCATTTTTTTAACTTTGACTGGTGTCAATTTTAGTTTTGCATCAGTGCGGTTACTGGTATAATGAACTGATTTTTTTAGATGTAATAGAGATTGAAGTTCATATAATAGGAAGTTTAAATGAGAATTATTCTTATTTCTTTCGAAGAGATAAAAGAAAATTAAGTAATTTTCGATTAAGCTTCTGAATAGTATTTTTGGTGTTGCATCATCAAAGATTGTTTTCCCATTATCTAATCTGACAAATTCGAATGATTCTGCTAAAGTAATTGACCGTAAGTGGTAACTAGTTATTAATGTGTAGATTACATTCAATTGCTCATTTGCCATAGATAAAGGATTTTTTTCTAACATCATAGATGCAAGTTCTACTAAAAATGATGTCATCATATTCATATGTTTCAATGACCTTTCGAAAGTGAATTTACTGCCTAGAGGGAATTCTTGCTCCATAAATTCTTGATGATTGAAGCTTTTGAAGTCATGAAGCTCTTTTGATTGAGAGTTTATTTTATCCATTATGTTTGTTAAGAATTTAGCGATAAAAACGTCTATTCTATTTATACTCTTGGATAATAAAATCCTCTATATAAACTTTGTTGCCATTTAAAACTTCTCTTTTCAATGGTACATTTTTTAATTCTGGTGGTATTGCGTTTATAAATTTTTTGACATTTTCTTCTGTCATTTTTGCGCCAATTATAATTTCCTTATAAGCTTGTACAGGTAGAATTTTTTTTCTTTCATTTTCGGTCAATATTCCATCTTTTGATAGAATGGTTCTGTATTCTTTTTCAAATTCCCATTCCATAAGCTTACCAAAAATTTGGTATTGCATCTGTATTTCAAATGGCATTTTATAAAGGGGCAAAATAACTGGTAATTCATTATGATAGTTTACGATTCCCCCACCAGTCCCTATACCCTTTAGCATAAAGTTTGGTTCAAATCCTACGCAAAAGCCTGTGTGGTTTTCAGCATATTTTTCCCATAATTCATATAGATTGTTATATGGGGTAAGCGAAAGCACACCAATCCGCTCATCATATTTAGCAAAATCTTCAGCTTGTTTGGCGTTTATAAATTCTTTATCTCTAAGAGCATTATTGTTGGCATTGTGAATTGCAAACTCCATACGCTCTTCGATAGTTGCTGTTGAATTTAACTCACGTAATGAATCTTCATAGTAATAGTTAAGTATATCCTCATCGGTCAGCAAATCCCACCTTGTAGGTACTTTACAGTCAAACGGGTCTTCAAATCCACTTGGCTTTGAAAAGTAAACTTCTCGTTTAGTTATTATTGATATATTATTTTCTTTTGAGAAATACCTATACTTATAAAGGGTTTCTGGGAAATCAACTTCATCGAAGTTTATCAGTTTTCGCTCAATGTCGTAAACCATGGTTAAACAATATTAGGTACATGCCAAGTTAAGTGTTGGTTATCTTTAATTACACTCTTAACAATATCGAAACTGTAAATAAACCATTTCTCGATGTCTAATTCCATATTTTCTGAGCTGATAAAATCAGATAATGGCTTACCAACTTCTAAGTATTCATCATTATGATAAATTTCAGTTGGTGCAACTAATTCTTTAAATTTAGCAAATTCTGTACATCCCTTGCCAACCCAAATCCATACTATCAATTTAGGAGAGGTAGAGAAATCAAATCCAGCGCCAATCTCGCTGTATCCCTCACCGAACAATGGCTGTTTAACTATAACTTGCCTATTATAAGTTGTCAATTGCTTTGAATTGTTTATACTTGCTAGAGCCCCAAATTGCTCTACAAATCTTGGTCTTATTTTGTCTAAATAACTACTCATTTTTAAAAGAGCTGGGCTAATACTTTGTAATGATAATATTTCTTGTAGTGTAAAGTCAGTTGAGTTACCCATTTGATTATTTTCTAAAAATTCTAAAAATTGTTTAATTATATCGTTATCCTTCCATTCTTGTAAAAAGTTTGAAATGTTACACCATCTAAATTGTGAAAAGTGATTTTTGGTAATATGTATTTTATCTTCGTAAAATTTCGTGCAGTATCTTAAATGTTTTTCTTGATATTCACTTTGTTCGTCAAGTGTATCAGAATAATTTATGAGTTGGTCAAAGCCTTCCTCTGAGTGAACCTTGTTTTCGAGAAAACAAATTTTATTTTCATTTCTAAAAACCACATCAACTTTGCAAAAATGTCTTCCTCTTTGTTTAAAAACGAATGTTTCTTGTGAGGTAGCGACAAAATTATATCCCTCAATTTTTAGGACTTTGTTAACAAATTTAGACATAATGCTTTCATTCTGATTCAATATATGAACAAGAATTTCAGTTGTGAAGTCCTCTAATGGTGTTCTAATCCCATTTGCTTTATAGAGTTTTAATAATGTACCGAATAAATTTGTATTTAACGACATGTGCCTCTTTAAGTAATACCAGTAAATAGTAATTCACAATATGTTCAATTGGTATTCTACTGAGTTATTTTCTGGCGTAGTCAAAAGTAATTTAATATTTGTCAATAAACATGTTTGATGAGAATTTGATGACTGCTCCACATCATTTGCTATCATAAAGATATCTTTCCACATATACTCATAATCTAGAGCCCTATATCCATCATAAACGTATCAATTAGGAAAATTTTTAGATTTTATTTATCTTTAAACGCAAGCAAAATGCTACTGCGAATCGTTCATTTAATTCATAAAAAAATGAATATTTTAGAATCAGTTCTTGTTTTAGCTACAAGTGAAAAAGGCTACATACTACCTATGGAGGTAGACGAAGATGGAAAGTCATTGGTACAGCATGACGACCGCACCCAAATCTATAATACTACAGAGTTGTGTTATGATTACTACAAAGAAGAGGTAGATGGGTTCTTTTCTTAAAAATTGTAAAAATTAAAAATCGTTATAAGGCATACCAAAGAAAGTATGCCTTTTTTGTTTCTAATTTATTTAAACCTTAACAATATAAGTAGAGATTTTTTAAGGATGAATTCTTAAATGGTGAGCAAATCTAATTCTGAAAGGTCAGTATGGTAGGTTATATTTTGGAGATAGGTTAATGTTTGTTCTATGTTCCTGTGCCTATTAAACTTCATTATTTTTTCAATTTTCCAGCCTTGGTTAAATTTTGAAATGTTTGATGTGTGTTTAATCGAATACAGGTCATAACCTAACTTGTCTAGGCTCAAACACTCCAAGCATTTTACAAATCTATTATAAGGTGTATTTTCACCAATTGGAGTACTACTAAAAAATTTTTTTGTATCTCCAAAAAGGAAATCTTCTTTATTGGCAGTTTCTAAACCCATGTTTTTTAAAAATGGAATAAAACTTGGCATAAGCGGTAAAACATCATCTTTAATATCGCCAGAAGTGGTTTTTTTATTTCCTTTTCTCACAGTAATCGTTCTGTTCTTTAGATTAATGTCTTTTACTTTTAATCCCTTTATTTCCGCAGGGCGTAAACAGGTAAAATATATTGTTCTTGCAAATAGAGCAACATACTTATCATTTATATCTAACCACTCCATTAATTTAGCAAGTTGCTCATCATTATAGGGTAAATGACTATCATCTGTCTCCTTGAATGATTTTATTCTTTTCGAAAAACCCAAGTATGGATTCTCTTCTAGATATTTAAGTTCCATCATTACAGCAAAGAATGCTGAGAAAGTTCTCTTAGCAAATTTTAATGTGGCTTGGGAATATGTACCATCATCTACCTTAGACCTTACAAAAGATTCTAAGTGGGCTTTGTGGATGTCGCTTAGTAAAATGTCGTCTGGTAAATAATCCCTCAAAGCATGTAATTTTGATTTATAACACTTAATAGTTTTTTCTTTAGAATAGTTTTCTCGGTGAAATTTTTCAAATTTCTCAATCGCATCTTTAAAAGTTAGTTTTTCAATCTCTATCTTAGTTAGGTAGTCTGTTGGTCTAAAAGGATTGTACCCATCCCTTAAATCTGCAATTAAAGCTTCGATTTCATTATCAGCTTTACTTTGTTTTTCGTCTGGGTTTTTAATTCGATTAAGGTTATCTGGTCTTACTCGGACTTGTCTGCCTTCATAGTAATATTCAATATACCAAGGCTTTTTTGCTTGTTCAATTTTTTTGGTTGAGCCTTTTGGTACGAAGGTGATTTCTGCACCTTTTTTAATAACCGGTGTTGTGTAATTTTTTTCCATTTTTTTTATGTGTTTTACTTTTAACTAAGATAATCCACAACAAAAAAAAATCAAGGCATGCGTTAGCAAACTTTTAGCAAACCAATTAAGAAATGTAGGTTTTTGAGTACACGAGAGCCATTGTTAATCTACTCCGATATTCTCCACAACCTCACAAAACAGTCCCTAGAGGGCTGTTTTTTTTTGCCCAGACACCTCCTTGCATATTTGGAATTGTCCTCGAATTAATTAAAACCCTTTAATCGTCTGCAAAACCTACAAATTCTCACTCTTGTCGCACACAAAATTATCCATTCTTTGGGTTGATTTTTTACTATTTTTTGAGGCCATTTGACCGCAAAAGGGCAGAAAATACTGATTTTGTACCATCTGTTCCAGCTTCACCACAAAGCTTTTAATCCATCCAAGTTGATGAGGTTGTCGCCATTATCAAAACAAATTTAAAAGAGATATTGTTGTAAGCCTTAGTGTGCGTGCTAAAGATTTTGGTATCATAAATTCAAATCAATTAAAAAAGTAAACGAAAATAAAAGCGAGCACCACGATGCTTAACAAGTTAAAGACAACGTGCCGAATTTTTTAAAAATACTTACAGACTGAGTGATCAAATCTCTTCATCTAAAAGTTAGCTTAGCTTTAAAAGCTTTTAGCTAATTCGTGTTTTTAGCTTGCTTTAAGTTGTTTTGCTAATGTTGTTGCGGATATCGAAATAAAAATATAAGCAGCCCTATAAAGGAGATGTTAAACCATCATATCAGTTCTTTTAACGCATTCTAGATGAAAAAAAATAATAACCTAGCAGGTAAGCAAATTGCCATTATTGGTGGTGGCCCTAGTGGCCTTTTTATGTTGAAGAAATTGATAGACGCCGATTTGCAGGGCATAAGTGTACGGATATTTGAAAAAGGAAATCAGCTCGGCGCAGGGATGCCTTATAGCTCTAGCGGTGCCAATGATGAACATGTTACCAATGTTTCGGCCAATGAAATTCCAGAATTAGAGCAGTCTATTGGCGAGTGGATAAAGCAAGTACATCCGCACACGCTAGCTCGTTTTAAAATAGATCTTTCGCATTTTCACGATTACAAGGTGCTGCCTCGACTGCTTTTTGGAGAATACCTTGCAGATCAGTTTGCTTTATTAGCTAAGAAAGCAGCAAATATTGGTATAGATTTACAAATTTTTTACAACAGCCAAGTGGCAGATATATTAGACCAACCTGCCAACAAAAGCGTAACCGTAGTACTTGCCGATAATTCTAGTTGTGCTTTTGATCATTTGGTGCTTTGCAGCGGACATTTGTGGCCTAAGCGTCACGAAGATAAGATTAAAGGGTATTACGATTCGCCTTATCCTCCGGCTAAATTAAAACAAATTTTAAATCATCCTGTGGCTATTCGAGGTGCTTCGCTAACTGCTATAGATGCTATGCGCACACTTGCTCGGCAACATGGTAGTTATCGAATTTCGGATATGGGACGCTTGTATTATCAACTTAATGATCCAAAATCTGAGTTTAAAATTGTATTGCACTCCAGAGAAGGTTTATTGCCCGGGGTTCGTTTTCATTTAGAAGATTCTATTTTAGGAAAAGACAGCATTTTTACCCCCGATGAGATTAAAGCTATTAGAAAAGCAAACGAGGGTTTTGTTCCTCTAAATTTAGCCTTTGAAGAGAAATTCTTAAAGCCTTTGTCGAAGCAAGATCCCGTTTTCTACCAGAAAATAAAAGATTTGCCAATGGAAGATTTTGTAGATAAGGTAATGGAACTTAGAGAGCGTCTTGATCCTTTTCAGCTATTTAGATCCGAATATAAAGAGGCAGCGCAATCTATTCGACGTCATCAAAGTGTTTATTGGAAAGAATTGTTGTGTGGACTGAGCTATACGCTTAACTATCCTGCAAAATATTTTTCTGCTGAGGATATGTTAAGACTAAAGAAAAAATTAATGCCTTTAATTTCTCTGCTTATTGCTTTTGTGCCCCAAAGTTCGGCAGAAGAGCTACTGGCATTGCATGACGCAGGCGTATTGGATTTAGTTGCCGTTGGCGCTGAAAGTAAGGTGGTTCCACAGCAAGAAGGGGGGATAGCCTATCATTATACCAACGAGCAAGGAGAAGAAAAAGTCGTAGAATATGATACGTTTGTAGATTGTATTGGTCAGCAACATCTTTCTTTTGATGATATTCCATTTCCAGGGCTTAAAGAAAAAGGTACTATAGCTCCAGCCAAGTTGCAATTTAGGGTGCAAACATTGGCGAGTAGTTTACTAGAGGAAAACCAGGATATTGAAATCGGTGTAGATGGCCAATATTATCTGAAGGTGCCAGGTTTGGCCATTAATGATTATTTCCAAGTGGTAGATAAATATTTAGCACTCAACCCCCGAATTTATGTGATGTCAGTTCCGTTTATTGGTGGTTATAATCCAGATTATTCTGGTTTAGATTTTTGTGAAACAGCAGCTGATCAAATAGTTAAGAGTTTGGTAATGTTAGCTTAAAAGGTAATTTTAATTATTTGTAAGATGATAGAAGTACAGCCTAAGCCAAAATTATATATGGTGCTTTTAGGTTCTAAAGCCGAGAACCGTAATGTTGAACAACATGATTTTTTCTTTGGGGTTGCCAATTCTTTGGCAGATCTTGCCCCAGATTTGAGGGCGTTTTGGCCAGAAGCGGGGAAAAGTTTGCATATAGACGGATGGCGAGAAGTGAATGTTGTAGATAACTTTAAGGTAGAAATAGTTTCAAAAACAGCAGTAAACTCACCAAACGAACATCGTTTGTTTTTTATTAATTTGGGTGGATACACCGCTGGGAGATTAGAAGAACAGCACTATACCCAACTATCGGTATGTAGAGACAAAGCCGAAGCCACTCAATTAGCCAAGAAAGCAGCGTTTTTTAAATCGGCCAGCATAGCGGGGGTTAAGGGGGCTAACTCCCATATTGATGAGAAATATGGTATTGATGTAGATGACATCCATAGGATAGAAGATATTTGGCAGCCAGGTTTGCATCGAGGTTACGCTATTAAGTTAACACCGGCCACAAATTTACATCAAGACGATATACATTTGGGTTATTTCCGTTTAGATAAGTTGTAGCGATGTAAAAGATTGGATCACCGTTTCCGTTTAGATTTAAAAGCCAGATGATTTCAGTCAATCGGCTTTTGCAACAAAGATGGTTTAAGGATGTAGTTTGTCGGCAGAATGTTTTTGCTCTCAAATAGCAAAAAGTTTTTAGCAGCTTAGTTTATTTTTTGCTCACACTTCTAGCATCAAAGACAACAAGTGCCACATACTAAACTAAAAGACCAGCTGATTGCTCAACTGGTCTTTTGTACTATATTTTATCCTACTTGCGGACTAGAGAACTTTTTGACTTATTTCGCCAAAACTTCTTCTACTAAATCTGCTGCTTCTTTTAATAAAATTGCAGAGTAAACTTTCAAGCCTGATTCATCAATTAATTTTTTAGCTTCTTCGGCGTTAGTTCCTTGCAAACGAACAATAATTGGAACTCTAATGTCGCCAATTTCTTGGTAAGCATCAATTACACCTTGTGCAACTCTGTCACAACGTACAATACCACCAAAAATGTTAATCAAAATTGCTTTTACGTTAGGGTCTTTCAAGATGATATTGAAACCAGCTTTAACCGTAGTTGCATTAGCAGTTCCACCTACATCTAAAAAGTTTGCAGGCTCACCACCAGCAAGTTTAATGATATCCATAGTAGCCATTGCTAAACCAGCACCGTTCACCATACAACCAACGTTTCCGTCTAATTTTACATAGTTAAGGTTGCTTTCACTAGCTTCAACATCTGTTGGATCTTCTTCCAATTTATCACGCATTGCTGCATAATCTGGATGACGATACAGCGCATTTTCGTCTAAATCAACTTTAGCATCAACAGCAATAATTTTATCATCGCTAGTTTTTAATACTGGGTTAATTTCAAACATTGCAGAGTCAGTTTGATCGTAAGCTTTGTATAAAGCAGAAACAAACTTCACCATTTCTTTATGTGCTGCGCCGCTTAAACCTAGGTTAAAAGCAATTTTACGAGCTTGGAAACCTTGTAATCCAACTTTAGGATCAATCGTCTCTTTGAAAATCAAATGAGGAGTATGCTCTGCAACTTCCTCGATGTCCATACCGCCTTCGGTACTGTACATGATGATGTTTTTGCCAGCAGCACGATCTAAAAGTACACTTACATAAAACTCTTTAGTTTCAGAAGGTCCAGGATAATAAACATCTTGAGCAACTAAAATTTTGTTTACTTTTTTACCTTCAGCACCAGTTTGTGGCGTAACCAACTGCATGCCCAAAATATCGGTAGCTCTTTGTTTTACCTCATCTAAGTTTTTGGCCAACTTTACACCGCCGCCTTTTCCTCTACCTCCAGCGTGGATTTGCGCTTTAATCACAACCCAGTCAGAGTTAAAGTCTGTTTTCATTTTTTTAGCGGCCTCTACAGCTTGGTCAACTGTATCAGCAACAATGCCTTCTTGTATAGCAACGCCAAAACTCTTTAGAATTTGTTTACCTTGATATTCGTGGATATTCATTTGATTATGATTTTTTTCTCTTATTGCTCAAATGGAGCTTACGGTTCATTTGATTAAAAAATTTGCCCAAATCTACAATTTCAAAACCTTTATGCCAATAGTAAAATGATTTTAAATGTAAAGAAATCGCAATGTTTGTAAGTTGTTATTGCTAAATGGATGGATTGCTGAATTGTTGATGAAGATATTATACTTTTTTTATCTTTTTGAAAATGGAAATGCAGTAGTTCTTGGTTGCTTTCGTCCAGCTTTTGTTTCAATCTTTTTGTGTCCTGTTTTACGTGATTTTGTCGGTAGAAATCTGACATACAGTTAGCACAGAAGTAACAGATTTCTGCACGTTCCTGTACAAATGGCTAGCGCAGGCCACCGAAATGAAGTAACAAGAACTATTTCCTATGTAATCGGATTGAATGAACAAAGAGTTTGTCACCTTAATTAATTCGTATGATAAAACTACACAAGATATCGTTTTCGATGTTTAATAGCGGTACCTAATGCAATTAAGCCTAATAATAAATATAAATTAGGTTCCGACATGCTTTGTGTGTCTTCGTCTGTATCTAAATTTTTATTACCTTTTAATATTTGCTCCTGCTTTCTTCTTAAAGCTTTTTTCTGCGCCTCATTCTCAACTACAATAAAAGAAGTAACGGGCGACATGATTTGCTGTTGCATGCTCTCTTTGACGAGGGCCAAATGACCTTTGTTGCCAGCTTTAGGAGTTAAATTTAAGGCCAGCCAAGAAGCCTGCATATTCAAACCTGCTTCCCAAGTTTTTTTAGCAACTTCTCTCGCTTTAATAGTACTAGACTTAAGGATAATTGAGGGAGAATTGTTATTGGCTAAATACGCCATTGGTTTATTGGCGTTTGGCCAAGCAAAAACACTAACATCAGCTGGAATTTGCTTTACTTCTGCTAATGTTTGTAGAGGATTGGTAATTAGCGAATGTTCCCAAATTTTTCCATTTTTATCTAGCTCAAAGAAAGACGAATTTTCCGGAAAGGCCGCTTGTATGTCCGCAAAATCTTTTAGAATAACTGCATTTCTAATCTGATTTGTAATCGTAATAATTATAGGATACGTGCTGCTTTTATTATTGTACGATTTTAAGAGTGTTTGCCTAATAGCTCTTCCCAAATAATACCCTCCGTCAAAATTCTGATCTTTAAGTTTAGTCGTCCAATCGGTGGTAAAGTCAAAAGATGTGGTGTAGCTGTTCGTAAAGTTTATTTTTACATCTTTTCCGTCAATTCTGTTTTTGGTTAAATAGTTTTCAATTCTATTACTGTAGGAGTTGACCAGATGTTTGTTGTTCTTAGAAACATCGATGATAAAATGATAAATCGGCTTTCTTTTTTGCAACGGCAATTTCACTTTTTCGTACGATGGAATATATACAGCGTTTTTAGTAGTGTAAATTCCTTGTTCTACAGGGAGTAAGTGATTGCCTAACGCCACTTTATGGGTGTCTATATTAAAAATGAATGGCTCTTTGTGAATAAAGGTAATTCCAGTTTTTCTAATTTCTTTTTTATTAAAAGGAAAGACTTTAAAGGCTATTCTGTTCCCGTTTAGATAATATAAAAGACCAGGATCTTGGTTTACATTTCTTATTTGGTTAAAAATCCATAAAGCCGATTTTTTTTCCGCTAATATTCCCATCTCTTTCTTATTCCCTACATAAAGATAATAGTCGCTAACCCAACAGCCTTCTGGTAAAGAAAAATTAGTTTCGTAAATCCCAAATCTGCTAGAGCTGTCATTTTGTAAAGTTAATTCTAGTGTGCTCTTCCAGTATTTTCGTTTCATATCATATTTGCTATCAACACTTAAGGAATTAATTTTTGCAGTTTTCGTTCCACGATTGATAATTGGGTTAAGATTTGAATTTTGCCCATAAAAAATCTGTTCTAGTGTTGCAATTTTAGCATCAGATAAAATCATGTTATCTAATACCAGCCAATTGTAAAACGAGGTTAAAAAAGGCAGATATTCATCAGAAGTACTAGAACGACTACGGCCCTTATGCTGTTTAATCACAGCTAGAGTATTGGCTAAAGATTTTTTATCGATTAGATAATCGTTGTCATATACGTAGCTCAACGCCTCGTTTAAAATATGTTTATCCCTTAGGTATGAAAGAGTTATAATTATAGGTATAAGTAACAGACATACCGTTATAGATAGATTCATTTTTTTAGTGTGATATTTTTTACTGAAAAATGAATATTCAGTATGCAGGTCGCTTGCTTGTACCATAAATATGAGCAATGGGGCAAGCATTAAAAAACCTACTCCAACAAATATTATGGCTACAATAGATAATGGTAGAAACGGTAAGAAAATGAAGAAAAAATATAGCACATAAGGGAAACAAACTAATAGTACTAGAAACCTTGCTAATCGGTAAGTTTCGTTTTCAAATTTGGGCATACAAAGGGTAATTCCATTAATTAACGCAAGAGCATAAAATGTGATGTCAGAGAAATTTCCAAAGGGTGATGAGCCTGCGAAAGAGTTCTTGCCAAATAGAACGCCATTATTTACTAGAAGTCCTGTAAAGGGTAAAATTATTGCAATAATGATTTTCCAAAGGAGATTGTGTTTAGCCAAAGCGCTAGAATGCGAATTGATAAGTATAAATACGCCTCTAGAAATAAAAAACAGGAATAAGACGGTTAATGTAATAAATAATACTACAAACACATGGTAGTTATATTTGCTTTCTGGCATTTGCCAAAGTGGTAATGCAATCTGAACAAAAAGGTAAGTAATTAAAGGGAAACACAATCCATACAGGAAATTTAGCCAAGCGTTGGGCTTCTTTCCTCTCGGGATGGAGATGGCCACTATCGCCAACAATGCATGTATAAGCGTTGGCATCAAGAAAGTACCCGGATAAAATACTACATCCGAAGTAATCATCCATTGTGGAACGCTGAAAGGAATAAGTTCTCCACTTTTATTTACATAGATATACAGATAAATAATGTAGGATACGAGGGAAAGTAAAGAATAAAAAATTGAGATATTTCGCTTTTTATACAGGCTGTAAATGGCGTAGGTAACATTTACCGCCGATAAAATAAGAAGAACAATCGCAAATTGTTGCCACATTATTCTGGCAGGTATAGAGAGCAAGCTTTCTATTACATCGTATTGCCCAAAGGCTATAGTAAATAATAAAATAACAGGAAAGGTGTTAACAACAAACAACCATTTAGGGTTAAGTAAGTTCTTCATTTTTGATACGTTTATTTAGTAAGTACTTTAATATGAGATAAGATAGAAGTAGAAAAAATAGATAGATAAAAGTTCCCTGTAGTTGGTGGAAACTGGAAATATTGGTTAGGGTATTTTTACTAGCGCTTAACGAAATTGAGATCAGAATTCGTGATGTATTAACGGCAATGGTTAGGAAATAACTAAATAACAAGAAAATTGGTAATGCTATCCATCTTTTTGTAACTCTGGTTATATGCTGCAAGCAAGTGTTATAGCAGATTAGAAAACATAAGATGAGGAAATTAAAACCGGCACATGATTTTTCAATAAGGATATTAAATTCTGGATGGAAATAACCTGAACCTTTAATGTAGCTAAACGTACTTCCTATGAACAGTGATACTAGTTTGTTGGTAGGAGAGAGCAGAAAGAGTAGGTCATCCGAACTGGTTTGGATATATCCAACTTTCAATAGTAGAAAAATTGCTATCCCAACCAAAATATGGATATATTTCTTAATCATTTTGTTATAATTTGATTACAAGATTTAATGCGAGGGCTTAAGACTTTCCACCATCTCCCAATTCAAATAACTAAATGACAACCAAGAACTTTTTTGCTGATCTTGTAAAAAGTACTCAATTTTATTGTCTAGCCTTTGGTTAAATGCATCTTTTGCATTTTTAATTGCTAAAGCTTTTTTTTCGGCTTGGCTTAACGGTGTTGTTGCATTTACTTTATTTGTAGTAGCAACTGCAACTCCTGTAGCTACCGTGTCTATGGCGGCAGTTTGGCTGGCCTCTTCTTTTTCGGCTTCTACTACAGCTTGTTTTAGCAATATTTCTCTGTTTTTCTGTAGTAGGGGTAGGGTTTTGTCAGAAAAGCTCATCAAATGGTTCACATCAATGCCAATTTGATTGGCACTTTTTAGGTTATAGTTTACAATTAAGACATCCCAGTTTACGAAGCTGAGTATCACCAGCAACACGTACCATATTTTTGAGTTAATGCGGTATAGAAAGAAAATGGTTTTCTGTTTGGCTATTTTGATATATACAGAGGCCAGCCCAACAAAGCATAAAGTTGCAAATATGGCTACGCCAATTCTTTTGTAGGTTAAGCCATGGTAAAAGATGTAATCATAATCGCGGTGTAAAACAGAAAGTACCAAGAAGGCATTTTGGGCAATCCATAAATAAGCCAATATTTTGATGAACTTATTTTTGCTGTAAAAATTGAGGTTTCCGCTAAAGAAGTAAACGATAATGAGCATGGCAATTACAATGCTGAAAATCAGAGTATTGGTGCCGTCGTGCAGCTCAGCAGAAAAGTTTTTGTTGGCACCTATGTTATTATTCAGCCATAGCGTACTAAAATCAATGCCATTTAAGAACAACAATAACAGATTAAGTGCAGCAAATGAAATAACACCAACAATGTTTTCAGTTTTAAGTGCTAATTTCTTCTTTACCTGATTTCCTGCTAACAGTGTCCTAAAATCTTGGAAAAGAGATAACTTGTTTTTTTCTCTGCGCTGTCTAATTAACTCGTCACTTTTACCAATTTCTACTTCATCTAGTAGCTTGCTGTCAACACTAACTATAATGCCGGCTGTAATGCAAATGCCCAACACTATAAATAAGCATTTAGGTAAGCTAATATCTACAAATAAAAAATTAAAGACGGCGTTAAATAAATAGCTAATGTTATCTGTGATTAAGCGTGTGTATTTTTCAAAAATAGGATTGGCAATACTGTACAAAGTGCAAAAGATTACCACCATTACCAAAGGCAATACCACATACTTAATTGGCTTTAAAATAGGTTTAAAATTTACTTTGCCTAATTTGGTTTTGCGTAACTTGATAATAATACCAGATGGACCACTTATCACTTGTAAAATACCCCAAAATAATGCCGTTGCGCTAGATTTTAGTAGTACAAAGTGTGCGGTGCCTAAATATACCAACAACGTAATAAACCAAGTAATTATAGCAAGGGTAGCATTGTTGTAAACTATGTAAAGCGCAATAGCTAAATGTGGTAGCGCAGTGCGTAGTTTACTTGGGTGGAACGGAATATCCTTATCTGTAAAGGTAATGGCCATAATAAATAAGGAGTAGAGGAGTAAATTTAAACCTAATAGCTCGTCCCAAAATAGGAGTTGGAACAATAAGCCGCCCAGTAACATCAGCGGAAGTCGATAATCAATTTTTTGTGTCATAATTTGATATGATTTAATTCAGATATTTGGAGAGAGAGCCAAGCGAATAAGATGGCGATGGGGATATTGCTGAGTATGATAATTATAGTATTGAAAACTTGTTTCCAATAACGCTTATTACCTGTAAAATGAAGCAGTAGCACCAGCAAAATAATGCCATTTGCTACACAAGCAATAAACGTAAAAACGAAACCTACAATAATTAGAGTTTGGGCTTTACTAATTGCAAATGCTAAGAAAATTATGGTGCCTGTTGCCAACGATATGCTGGCACATCGCTTTGCGATAGCTATAATGGATAATATTGTTAGTGTTTGCTTCATTTTAAAGTGCTTTGTATTTCAAAGTAATAATTCAAAAAAAATGGCTTTTGCGTAGTGCTAGCTCCCAGCAAATGGGGTTCCGAAAATACCCACGGCAAGCTCAATCCAGGTTAGGAGCAATAAAATAATGAGGGCTACAGAAATTCCAATTTTCCATGCGGTAGTTTTTGCATTTCTGGTTACCAATTCTATTGCTAATCCGGTAATTGTTAAAAGAGTGCCCATGATAATAAAATCAAATAGTTTCCAATCTACTTCTTTAGTAAATTGCATGGCTACCAAGGGTATAGCTAATATAAAAGCTATAATGGCGAAAGTAATCATTAATCTTTGCTTTGTTTTTGTTTTAGGTGTTGTCATTGTTTCCATGATTTTATTGTTTAAAATTATTATAAAGTACTTTGTTTTTCAAAGTTAAAATCCAAAAAAATTATATTCCTTTGATCATCTTTTCAAGCGCATCTAAATGACCTTTAAAAGATTGCTTGCCAAGTTCTGTAATAGTGTAAGTAGTATTTGTTTTACGCCCCACAAAGGCTTTGTGCATTTTAATGTATGCTGCCTGTTCCAAAGTATTCAAATGGGAGGCAAGGTTGCCATCAGTAAGTTCCAAGAGTTGTTTCAAATCATTAAAACTTACAGAATCGTTTACCACTAGCACCGACATTACGCCCAGTCTAATCCGGCTGTCAAAAATCTTATTCAGTGCTTGTATTGGGTTCTTCATCTTAATTGATTGGAGTATTTAGAATGTGTATTTGTGATTGGTGCCGAGCTGTACACTAACCTTATACTTTCTAGTTTTTCTCATATTTAAAATACATAATGGTACCATATAAAATGTGTAATATACCAAAGCCAAGTGCCCAAAAATATAGACCCAAGCCAATATTAAACATCGCTATAACGCCCAGTATAATCTCGCAGATGCCTAAAAATCTAATATCTGAATAAGTGTATTTACTTGCGTTGATAAGTGCTAGACCGTAAAAAACCAAAGTACTAGGGGCTATTAACGCTACTGCATGGCTGTGGTTAAGCAATAAAGCCAAAATAAAGAAGCCTCCACTAGCTAAAGGGATAGCCAAGTTAATGAGTAATTTTTTGGTGGTGCTATCCCAAATTGGTAAATTTTTCTTTTTGCTTTGTCTGTAAGTGAAAAAAATCCCGCCCAACAAAGCGATAAGCAGCACTGTAACGCCAATTTTGAGCAGCGTTAGCTCTATGTTAAAGTCTGCGTCAATTCCATATCCATAACTACCTGCTAAATATTTTTCTATAGCTTGATGTGCAAAATAAGCGCCCACTAATGCGGTAATTCCAGCAAAAATACCCGATAATCCGCTTAAAGAGATGAATTTTGACGAACGGTTCATGATATTCCGGATATCATTTAGCGTATCTAACTGCTCTTGTTGGTTCATTTTTTAAAGTGCTTTGTATTTCAAAGTTAAGAATGGATTTCTGATTTGCAAATTTTTTTTGAAATGTTTTGCCATAGTGATATCAATTATCCGAAATTTTTAAACTTTACAACCTTTTAACCTTCCAACAATTAACCTACATTTGCATCATGTTACAGGCCAAAGGGATAAAAAAAGCATACGGAAATCTGGAGATCTTAAAAGGAGTAGATTTTGATGTTGCCGAGGGAGAAATTGTAAGTATTATTGGGGCATCGGGAGCTGGAAAAAGTACATTGTTGCATATTTTAGGAAGTTTGGATCAGCCAGATGCTGGTTCCGTAGTTTTAAACGGCAAGGAGTTAAACAGACTTTCTGGGAAAAATTTAAGCGCTTTTAGAAATCAACACATTGGTTTTGTATTCCAGTTTCATCATTTGTTGCCAGAATTTAGCGCTCTTGAGAATATTTGTATTCCGGCGTTTATCGCTAAAAAGAGTAAGAAGGAGGCCGAAATAAGAGCGTTTGAGCTGTTAGATCTATTTGGTTTGAAAGAACGTGCCCATCATAAACCCAACGAGCTGTCGGGCGGCGAGCAGCAACGTATTTCGGTAGCCCGGGCCTTAGTTAATCGTCCTTCTATCATATTGGCTGATGAACCTTCTGGTAATTTAGATTCTACAAATGCCGATGCCCTACACAACCTTTTTATCAGCCTGCGAGACAACTTTAAACAAACTTTTGTGATAGTAACCCATAATGCCGATTTAGCAGAAATTAGTGATAGGGTGGTAACCATGAAAGATGGTAATATTGTTTAATTGTTGAAATTGATGGCTTGTTTAACTACATGCCTTATCCGCCGTTAGCAAGCACAGTTAACCAATTGAACAAATCATCAATTAACCAAATTTTATAAAATTGAAAATTCTAATTACCGGCGGCAAAACGGCCACTGCCTTAAAATTAATAAAGGCGTTTAATCATGATGAGATCCTTTTAGGCGATTACGGAGACATGCCGAAAATTAGCACAAGCTCTTATGCTTTTACTGAATTGGGCCAATGGAATGCGGATGTATTGGCACACAACTTACTTACCAAATGTTTAGATAAGGGTGTGGATATGCTTCTTCCGCTTTATGAAGCCGAAATCGAAGCACTTTCAAAATCTTTGGTATTGTTCGAGGAATTTGGTTTGAAGGTTTTATTACCTAAAAACCCCGAGATTAAACAAGAGAAATGGAAAGATTGCTGTGTTTTTGATGAGGGTAGGCTGGTTTATTCTTCTACTGATATAGTGTTAAGTGGTAACGAAAATTTAAACGGGGCATACTCGTTTTATAATGAGAATAAAGATATAGTATTAATCTCTATCCCAAATCCTTCGTAAAAAAAGTTACCGTTGCCTTTGTTTTTTACTTTATATTTTTGACTTTTAACTTCATCCATGTCTTTCGAAAAATATCTTTCTAATAAAAAAGCGCTCATCATTACTTTAGATGATGCTTTGTATCCAAAAAAGGATTACCTGTTGCAGGTTTACTATTTGTTCTCAGAGTTCATGGCTTACACCGAACACCTAGATGCTAAAGCATTTGTTGAGTTTATGAGTGAGGAATATAAAACGCATGGAGAGCAAGATCTCTTCAAGAAAACGGCCTCCAAATTCAATATTCCAGAAAAATATGAACAAAATTTTAATTTACTATTTGAAACTGCCCGATTGCCATTGAAATTATTATTGTTTCAAAAGGTGCTTGGTCTTTTACAGGAGGCCGTAGTAAATAGGAGATCGATTTTTATTCTAGTAGAAGGAAATCCAGCGGAGGCTTTGAACAAGATTAAGCAAATTGAATGGAATGGGTTGGAACAATATCTTAAACTGTATTTTACGGCAGAATATAACGGCTCGGTTACCGAAACGATAGCACACCTACTAAAGGAGCAAAGTGTTGAAAAAGATGAGGTTGTGTTGTTTGTTTCTGAAATCCAATCTCAAAATAATTTCGTAAATATTGACGTGGAGAATTTTTCGGTAACAGAAATATTGTAAAACCATCCCAATTTATCGGGATAGCTTCATCACCGTTAAAATAAATTTATATGCAGATGAAAAATATTTCGTTAATTAGTACTACTTATTAACTATAAAATGAATAAAAGATATTTATTGATCCTCACTGCGGTATCAATGTTGGCATTTGGTGCCTGTAAAAAGAGTAATAAAGAGCCTACGGTAACACCTCCAGTAGTAACACCACCTACAACTGGAACGGCAACTAGGCAACAATTAAGCTTAGACTCTATTTTTTTGTATGCTAAAGAAGTTTATTACTGGAACGATAAATTGCCTACGTATGAGGTCTTTAATCCTAGGCAGTACACTTCATTAGGTTCTGATTTATTGAATTATGAAAAAGAGCTTTTCGAAATATCGAAGTACTCCAATCCGGGAGAATATAAAGTAGGTGATGCAGAGCCGAAGTTTTCTTATATATCAGATAAGACTACAGAAAATCCATCTACTACAGGTTTTATGATCGATAAAGCCTTAAATGTTGACTTAGAAGGTAATGGCAATGATATTGGATTGCGCTTAGTGCCCTATTTAACTAATGTTACTACGCGTTCTTATCTTTTGTTTGTTACCGCTGTTTACGACAAATCGCCAGCAATGCTTGCAGGTATGAAAAGGGGAATGATTGTAACCAAGGTAAACGGAGTTAACGTAGGCGCACATTACGAGAATGAGCGAACAAATTTGAATTCGCAGTTGGGCCAAAACATTGTTAACCTAGAAGGGAGAGGATTTTTAGATAATGTAGATTTTACTAAAACGCTAACCAAAACGGTTTACACAAATAGCAGTCCTATTTACGCAACGAAGGTGTTTAACGCAGGTGCCAAAAAACTAGGCTACTTTGCTATGGCGAGGTTTTCTAAATTGTCTACAGCAACTAACGATCCTTCTGACATTAATTTAGACGCCGCTTTTACTGAATTTAGTAATAAAGGAGTAACCGATTTGATTATCGATTTGAGATATAATGGCGGAGGTTATATACAAACCGCCGAATATCTTATTAACTTGATAGCACCTTCTAGCATAAATGGACGAGTAATGTTCTCTGAACACTATAACTCCACTATGCAAAATAATCAAGCTACCATATTGAAAAATCAGCCATTGCCAGATGGAAATGGCAAAGTGCAATTTTTTAACGGAAAAATAGTTAATTATTTTGATTATAAAGCTAATCCATTTACTGTTGCCAACAATACCACTAGTTTCAGTAAAAAAGGTGGCCTCAACGGTATACAAAATGTAGTTTTTCTAGTAACCGGAAACACAGCTTCGGCTAGCGAATTGGTAATTAACTCGTTAAAGCCTCATCTTAATGTTAAAGTGGTGGGCCTAACTACTTATGGTAAGCCAATTGGCTTTTTTCCTATAGTAATACAAAATAGATACAAAGTGTATTATTCAATGTTTGATACTAGAAATTCACTTGGAGAAGGAGCATATTATGATGGTATTAAGCCAAACCCGGAATATGATGAGGATTTAGATGGGACGGGTGATATCTGGGATGACCCAAGATATGAGTTTGGAGACGTAAGAGAGGCGTATTTAGCCACTGCAATTAAAATTTTGGCTCCAGGTGTTTCGGTTACTACAGAAAAGGCCAGGTCTACTATGTCTGTACAAGGACAATCTATTAGTGTTAACAGTCTAAAGCAATTACAACCACTTAGAGATAATAGCTTTGTTGGAATGATAGAAGACAGGTACGAAAGGAAAAATTAAAACTACATTAAAAAGACATTAAGGCCGCATTAGCGGTCTTTTTTTTGATATTAAATTTTTACAAAATACTGTTTAAATATTAAGTTGCAATATTGTTATTGTTTTAAAAAATTGTTAAGCTTGTTTAACTAAAAATGTAATACTTATGATTGGTGAATTAATAGAAAAAGAGGAAATAAACGTAACCGAGTTTTTGCCCGCAGATGTGCCATTGTCTGAGGAGATGTTGGCCAAGCTTTCGTATGCGCAAAGATTAGGAAATGAGTTTAAGTCAAAGGCTTACATTGCCTTTAATACGAAACAAGGGGTTAGAAAAGTAAGTACAACTGTTTGGTCTGTTACCGAAAAATACCTCCAACTAAAGAATAATGTACATGTACCCATCAATTCTATTGTTGATATAGATTTTTAATGAAACACAAAATCCCAACTCGTTAAAGTTGGGATTTTTTGTTTCTACTGCTTTTTCATTTGTAGGTTTTCTCTAAATATGCTCTGTATATCTCTTTGCTTGTCTATATTAACAATCACTTCCTGTATTGCACCTACTGCATTGGTATAAAACTCTTGATTAATATTCTTAAACTCGTCGGTAGCTTTGTGGTAATCTTTATGGTCTTCTACGCCAAAATAGATGAATGGAATATTCTTGGCATTAAAAGCACCTTGATCACTTTGGTTGGTCCAATCGTCATGGCCTAGCTTAGGATCATCATGACCCAACAATAATTTAATGTTTGGATTGGTAGTAATCAGGTACTTTTTTAATTCAGGGTATTTAAAGGTACCAACGGCATAAAGCTCACTTTTATCGTTATGGCTAATCATATCCATATTAATGTTTAGCTTAATTTTATTTAATGCAACTGGTGGATTTGCCACAAAAGCTTTGGCGCCCTGTAAACCCATTTCTTCTGCATCAAATAAAGCAAAAATGATCGTGTTATTAGGTTGGTGTTCTTTAAAGTATTTCGCAAAACTCAACAGGGCTGCTACTCCCGAGGCATTATCATCAGCTCCATTATAAATTTCGTTATTAATGATGCCAATATGGTCATAATGTGCAGAGATTACCATTACATCATCTGATTTTCCTTTTACATAAGAAATTAAGTTTACACCTTTGGTAATGCTGTTACGCCCTTTAATATCAAAGTTTTGTTCGTATTTTCCCAACTCTGGATGTGCTTCAACGCCAATTTCCTTTAATCTTTTTACTAAATATGCCCTAGAAAGTTCGCTGCCCTTGGTGCCAGATTTGCGACCTTCATATTCGTCTGAAGACAAGATTTCAACATCCTTTAGCAATTGGGTATTCGCTGTTTTAACTTCTTTAACGGATCCACAACCTAGCTGTAATGCTAGCGGTATAAGTAATAATAGTCGATTCATATTTTTATTTGAACTTTAAAGTTAGAAATATCTAGCAATAAAGTTCTGTTTTTGTAAAATCTTGGCTATTGATTTATGTTCTGTAGATAACTCGCTAAATTGTGCTCCATAAATTTTCATAAAATGGAATATAGAAGACTAGGAAAATCAGGATTACAGGTTAGCGCCCTTTCATTTGGTAGCTGGCTCACCTTTGGTAATCAAATTAGCGATAAAGTAGCAGATGAACTAATGGGGGTTGCCTATGATGCTGGCGTGAATTTTTTTGACAATGCCGAGGGGTATGCTGAAGGTAAATCGGAAACAGTGATGGGAAACATCATTAAAAACCAAAAATGGGAGCGAGATACCTTTGTGGTGTCTAGCAAAGTGTTTTTTGGTGCCGAAAGAAAAGGACCAAATCAAATGGGATTATCGCGTAAGCATATTATTGAAGCTTGTAATGCCGCTTTAAAGCGCTTGCAGGTAGATTATCTGGATTTGTACTTTTGTCATCGACCAGATAAAAACACGCCCATAGAGGAAACTGTTTTTGCCATGAACACACTGTTGCAGCAAGGTAAAATTTTATATTGGGGAACCTCAGAATGGAGCGCTGCCGAAATTATGGAAGCTATAGCGGTGGCAAAACAATACCATTTAATTGGTCCAACTATGGAGCAACCACAGTACAATTTATTTGAGCGTGAGAAATTAGAAAACGAATATTTGCATTTATTCAAAAATCACGGTTTGGGTACTACCATTTGGTCGCCTTTGGCATCTGGTATTTTATCTGGCAAATATACCAACAGTAGTGTAGAGGGAACCAGATTAGGCATGCAAGGTTTAGAATGGTTAAAAGACAGGACTCTAGCTGCTGATAAAATGGAAAAAGCTACCGCTTTGCAAGAATTAGCAAATAGTTTAGGCGTCTCTTTGGCAAAACTATCTATTGCTTGGTGCTTAAAAAATCCAAATGTGAGTACGGTAATTTTAGGTGCATCAAAAGTGCCTCAGCTACAAGAAAATTTACAAGTTTTAGAAGCGTTACCTTTATTAACCGATGAAGTAATAGCTAAAATAGAAGAAGTAGTTAAAACGAAGCCAATAGTGCCTCAGTTTTAGAAACAAGAAAGGGAAGTCACGAAAATGGACTTCCCTTTTGCTTTTTTATAGGTTTCTGTTTTTTTAGCGTAAACGATTTACTATAGCTTAACTATTCTTTTTGTGTTTTTTTCTTGCTCGCCGGTTAATTGTAGTAGATATATACCTTTAGGGTAATTGCCTATTCTTATTGTAAAACTTTGTTGTAATTTGCTGATGCTGATGTTCTGCAAAACTCGCCCGTTAATGTCGATTAGTTGGGCCTTGTTGTAGCTGGCTGCATTAAAAGTTACCTCTACTTTATCTGTTGCAGGATTAGGAAAGGTTTTAACAATATCTTTAATAGAGAAGCTAACGGTTTTTACTCCCATATCATTGGTTTTTCCATCTAAATCAACCTGTAATAATTGATAATAGTTGGTGTCGTTTGCAGGGCTGTTATCAATAAATTGATATTTAGCGCCATTTGCCGATTTCGCAGCTACTGTAGATATAGGTTTAAAATTTTCGCCATCAGCACTTCTTTTGATGATAAAGTGACTGTTATTGGTTTCTGAGGCGGTTTCCCAGTTGAGTATAGCGGAATTGTTTTGGGCTTTGGCGGTAAAAGACTTTAAGCTAACTGGAAGTACAGCGTAGGCATTGTACATACTTGTTACCTGAGCATCTGAAAAAGCAATGTTATAGATCAAAAGATCATCAACCAAACCGGTAAAATTTCCTATCGAAAAATTGGTGTTAACGGTGTTTAGCACTTTAGCTACTCCGTGTTTTATCACTCCATTTATGTAAATTCTAATAGCAGAGCCATCATAAACCACTACTAAATGAAACCATTGGTTGTGCGCAACCGTATGGTTATTTACTACCGTTACGCCATTGCCTTCAAGCGCTAAGCCACCGTTATTGTAAAAAAGCATATTGAAAATTCCAGGTGCGCCGCCGCTGTAAGAGCCATAGCTAAAAATGCTTCTTAAACTAGAGTTGTTGGTAGCATCACTACTATTTACCCAAAGAGAAATGGTTCTTGGTGAGGCGCCCAAAGGTAAGTTAGCTATTGAAGCAGTGTTTGCCGTAGATGTACGGCTCAATGCTGCATTTACATTGCCTAAGCGGTCGGTAACAAAGCTTGTATTTGCGTTTGTAAATGGTGTGTTTCCATCTACATTATTGTAAGTATTATCAAATCTGTAGTCTGCAATTGCACCACCACTTTTAAAAGTTCCTTTACTAACGGCAGTACCTTCGCTACTGGTAGCTTCAATTTGGTAATAATATGTGGTGTTTTCTAGTAATCCGTTTATAACTACGTTGCCAGGGGTAACGCTATTTCCCGATGCCGAAAAGCCATTTACTTGGTTTGTAAGATTTCCTTCGGCTATGCCATATTTTACTATTGAAGTAGTGGCGTAGTTTAATGCCCTTAAAGAATAGTTGATGGTGGCGCCACCAACCGTACTTCCACTAGTAGATACAGCAGAAATTATTGGCTTAGCGCCACAATTTGTGCTTGCATTGGTGTATAAGCTTTCAATTTCTCCAAAAGACAATGCCCTGTTGTAAATAGCCAAATCATCTACAGCACCATTAAAAGCACCTATTTTAAAAGTAGAGTTGCCAGTATTTAGTGTGGTAGCCGGAACAAAGCTGTGGCGTAAAACACCGTTTGTATAGATCTTTACCATGTTAGCATTGTGTACTACGACAATTTGCGCCCAAGTATTTTGTGCTAATGTGGCATTGGTAGCAATAACATCATTTCCAGCTCCAAATCCTTGAAAAACAAGTTGTCCCGAGGCGGTATTGTATAACCCAAAAGTTTGGGCATTGGCAGCGGTGCCGTAGGTAAAATAATTTTGGCTTGTTGTAAAAGGGGTCGATGTTTTCATCCAAAAAACAATACTTCTTTGATTGTTTCCTATTGGTAACTCTGGCAAGCTAATTGTTCTTGGTTGCGTAGCTGCCTGAAAAGTTTGCAAGGCATAATCGGCTCCACCACTTCTCCCAATTGTAGTTGTAACTGGGTAAGTTGGATCTGTAGTACTAAAACTTATGGTTTGTGTATGGTCTGTGGCATTGCTATTAAAATTGAAATAGGAAAGTAGATTGCTGCAAACATCAATTTCTCCTTTGTAAATCTGCTCCGCTTCTGTATCAGTTACCGCTCTATCATATATCTTCAAATCGTCTATAGCTCCGTTAAACCATTGCTCTCCGCCAACACCAATTCCAAGCTTAAAAATGTCATTATTGTTGATCGTATTCCAGTTTTTTGTTAAGCCAGGGCCCATGGCAACTCCGTTTCTATAGAGCTTTACCGTAGTTCCGTCGTAGGTCATCGTAAAATGATACCAATTGCCTACAACATTTGTGATTCCGCCCCCAAGCACATAAGTAGTGTTGTCTGTATGCGCATTTACAGCAACTCTATCTAAGCTAAAACTGCCACTAAAAGCATTACTATTTGTGCCGGTGCCGTAAGTAAAAACTGGGTCGTAATTTTGACCAGAATATCCATTAGACTTTGCCCAAAATGAAATAGTTCTTGCCGCATTTCCATAAGGTAAACCCGAGATTGTAGCTTGAGATTGCATAGCATTTGTGATTAGTATGGCAGAATTAGGAACTCCATCCCGATCAGTGGTAAAAGCGGTAGCAGAGAATGTAATATCTCTAGCTTCATTGCTGTAAGAATTATCAAACTTGAAATGCTGTATTAAGCCGTTAGTAACCTGAGCCTTAATATGGCTAGCCCATAGAGAGAGTGAAAGAATGAGTGTAAGAGTAAAAATTTTTTTCATAATCGTTATTTTAAATTGATGGAGTTGGTTATAATGTATTTTAGAAAACCGAAAACAAACTTTAGCAATTCCATGATACAAATATGTTCCTCATCTTAAGGTGAATTAGGGCTGGGTTTACCAAAGGCTTATATCGGTTTACCAATAGCTTAATACATTCGAAAATTAACTGCATATAACTTTTTAGTACTTTCGTTAATGCTTAACTTAGTTTTGTAAACTGGCCTACTTGCTTATGGTTGTATGTTGTGTACATTTGGTTTAGAAATGTATCTCCGCCTTAAAATTGTTTCATTACTATTGCTTTTTGCAATGCCTTTATTGTACGCACAAGATCCGTATCACTATTTTATTGATAGGTCTAAGGGCTTGCCATCTAACAGCGTATACGATATTTTTCAAGATAGAATTGGTTTCATGTGGTTTGCCACAGACGAAGGTTTATGCCGCTATGATGGTGCGAGGTTTACCACCTATTATTCCGACCAGCAAACCTCACGCTCGGGCTCTTGCATTAGTGAAGATAAATACGGACGTATTTGGTATAGTAATTTTGATGGTTACCTCTATTATTTAACCAATGGGAAATTGAAAGCATTGGGTAATCCCAGACCTAGAGGTTATTTTAAGTATGGCATAGCCGACGATTTTCTGTACGTAATTGCCGAAAAAGGAATAATGGTATATCATTTAAGGACACTTCAACTGGTTAAACTTATTCCTTTTACAGATAAAGACCTTTCTGCTGCTAGTACTATTGATAATAAATTCTATGTAGTAGGTGCTTTTTTGTATGAAATTGGCAATGGAAAGCTTTTGCAAAAAATTCCTTTTCCAAAAAGCGATGATAATACAAGTTTACATCCAGTAATCATTCAGAAGTCTGCTAAAGGTGTAGCTCTTGTTTCTAAAAACTCAAATTATCTCCACTATTTAACGTCTAGAAACACCCTTGTTAAAAGTGTTAGGGCAAAAGATCTAGGTTTTGTACAAAATTTATCCAGTACTACAGACGGATTATGGTTTTGCAGTCCTAAAGGTGCTCAGCTTAATACGCTATCTGGCAATTACGAAAATTACTTTGGAAGCTATAATATTTCTTATGTATTTGAAGATAACCGCAACAATTACTGGTTTTCTACAGTAAACAAAGGGATTATTCTAGTGCCAGATTTTAAGAACAAATTGATAGAAATGTCATCTAGGCCGATTAGATTGGAAAGATATTATGGCAAGCTTCTTATTTCTACAGAAGACGATGCGCTACATGAACTAGATCTAAAAAGTGGAGTTAAAAAAGAATTTTATAAAGGAAGCAGCAATCATGCAATTAATCAACTCTATGCAGATACCCTAACCGGTCACATTATTTTTTCGTCGAATACCTTTAATGTTTTAACAAAAAATCGTCACAAGGTAATTCAAGCTCGTATTGCTGTTAAAGAAGTAGACAAGCTTGATGATAAATATTACAGTTTTGCCGCCAGTGGCTCTTTTGGGTTATTTAGGTTAAACCATACAACCATTAAGAGCGAGTGGGATAAGTTTTACGACCAAGGTGAAAGAAACCTATACGACTTTGATCAGGTACCACTGCATTCTCATTTGAACGCAAAATCTACAGCTTACAACTCAGTAAATAAAGCTATTTATTATGCAACCAACTTAGGGCTTTATGTAGTGAATTTACAAGGCCAGCACGAGATCAAGTTCAACGGTAAATCTTTATTTATCAAGAAGCTTGTGGCCTATCGAAATAAAACTTTTGCCCTTTCTACCAATGGTAAGCTCTACGAAATAGTTGCAGGCAATAAAATTACTTTAGTACATGCTGCAGAGGGTGTAAAAGCAGCCTATCGAATAAGTATATCTGGCGTTTCAATGTTTATTTATGCAAACTCGGGCATTTACCGTTATTACCTGTCCAACGGCAAGCTTATAAAGATGCCTAATTTTTATCAAGATTTTGAAGTGACAGATATTGTAGAAGCAGATGGTAAACTTGTGATGGCTACCGCAAAAGGAATACTACTTGAAAGTTTAAGTAACCTGAAGCAGCCGGTGAAGAAAACATTTATAGTGGGAAACGTTTTGGTAAATAACGAAATTTTTAATGCGAAACAGCTCTTAAAGCTTGCCTATAACCAAAATAACTTAGAAATTAAATACGCCCTATTGGCTTTTACGCCAAAAGAAAAAACAGATATTTATTACAAGCTTAATGCCCAATCTTGGCAACGGCTTACAGAGCAGAGTGGCAGTTTAAAACTTAGCTCTCTGTCTTCGGGCAATTATAATGTTTTTTTTAAGGTAGGTAAAAATCAACAACCTTTAATAGTATCTTTTGCTATAGGTAAACCTTTCTGGTGGTCTTTTTGGTTTATTTGCTTGCTTGTACTTTTGGCTACTACAGTTGCCTATATTTTATATCGATATCAAATTAAAAAGAACAATCTGGTTAACCAACAAAAGTTAGATCGAATTAGTTTAGAGAATAACCTAAATCAATCTAAATTAAAAGCAATAAAATCTCAAATGAACCCACATTTTTTTTACAATGCGCTAAATACCATTCAATCTTATATTCTGGCCAACGACAAAAGACAAGCGGTAAGCTACCTTTCTAAATTTGCAAATCTTACCAGAACTATTTTAGAAATGTCTGAAAAAGATGAAGTTTCTTTAGCTGAAGAAATTAAAACCATAGGTTTCTATTTAGATATAGAGAAAGCACGGTTTGACGCAGATTTTGATTACCAAATTACGGAAGTTGGGATAACCACCAAAGAAGATATTAAACTACCTTCAATGCTGTTGCAGCCTTATTTAGAAAATGCCATTAAACATGGATTGTTGCACAAAGAAGGCCATAAATACTTGAACATAATCTTCAAGAAAACAGACGATAAGCTAGTAGTTTCTATAGAAGATAATGGGATAGGAAGAAAAAAAAGTATGGCACTGAACCAAATCAAACAATCGAAATATAAATCGTTTGCAACGGCCGCTATTCAAAGCAGAATAGAGTTGCTTAATAAGAATAAATTCGAAAAAATTTCGATACAATATTTTGACAAAGTAGGAGAGAACCAACAAAGTATGGGAACTGTGGTGGTTATTGAGCTGCCATTAAATGAAAACTAGATATGGATGCAATTATTATAGATGACGAAAAAAGAGCGAGGGTAAATTTAGCACTCATATTAAGGGAGTATTGTCCGGAAGTAAACTTGGTTGCCGAGTGCGAAAATTTATCACAGGGGGTAAAGGCAATTCGTAAATTGCAGCCATTAGTAGTATTGCTCGATATAGAAATGCCTGGGCATAGCGGTTTGGAACTACTCGATTTTTTTGATGAGAACGAAGTGAATTTCAGCATTATTTTTACTACTGCCTATAATGAGTATGCGGTTAAAGCCTTCAAATTTTCGGCCGTAGATTACTTGCTCAAACCAATTGTGCCCGAAGAATTAGCCGATGCCATAGCCAGAGTTAAAAGACAAGAGGCAAAAATGCACAATTATGGTATTTTAAAAGAAAATATTAATCATGTACATTTAGGAAAAATAGCCATTCCTTCTGGTAGCTCTCTTATTTTTATAGAAATAGACAAAATTCTTTTCATTAAAGGAGAAGGAGCGTATTCAGAAATAAATATGGAAGATGGCAAGAATTATATGGTTAGTAGAAACTTGAAAAACTTTGAGGAAATATTTCCAGAAAACTCTTTTTTTTTCCGCCCACACAAATCTTATATCGTCAATTTGGCTCACGTAACTTCTTACAACAAGAGTGAGGGTGGAAGTCTATTTATGAAAAGCGGCCAATCTATCCCTATTTCGCCAGAAAAGTCTTCGTTTATTTTAGATAAAATCAAGTTGGTTAAGAGATAATATCCAATCCTCTTGGTAGTTTTTGGGAATTATAAATCATTACCCTTTAGTTAAGAAAATTCATTTTTTTAAAAAGATAATTTTTTTCGTTAACGTACACGAAAAGTGTTATTTTAGCTGAAATTTAATTTTGAAAAGCTATATCAGCTATTAAGATTATCTAAAAGCCAATAAAATGAAAACAATTATGGAGCCTAAACTTGATGTGCGTATTTACGAAACAAGGCAAGAAATGGGAAGAGCTGCTTCCGCAAAATTTGCCAAAGAGATTAACGAACTGTTTAAAACCCAGCCAGAAATTAGTGTGATTTTTGCTGCGGCACCTTCGCAAAATGAGTTTTTAGAAGCACTGGGTGACGAAAATTTGGATTGGAGCCGTATTAATGCTTTTCACATGGACGAGTATATTGCTTTAGCTAGTGATGCACCTCAGGGTTTTGGTAATTTTTTAAAGCAACGCCTGTTCAGTAAGTTTAATTTTAAGTCGGTAAATTATTTGAATGGCAATGCTGAGGATATTACTGCAGAATGTGAAAGGTATGCAGCCCTGTTGAAGCAAAAACCTATTGATATGGTTTGCATGGGCATTGGAGAAAATGGGCATTTGGCATTTAACGACCCTCCAGTAGCTGATTTTGAAGATAAACAAACGGTTAAAGTGGTAGAACTTGATGAAGTTTGTAGACAGCAGCAAGTAAATGATGGCTGCTTTGTTACCTTAGCTGAGGTGCCAAGCCACGCCTTAACGCTAACTATTCCGGCATTGTTTAGCGCAACTTATATCAACTGTGTTGTACCTGGGCCAACAAAGGCGGTAGCTGTACTACATACACTTAACAGCAAAATCAGCACAGAAAACCCGGCTACAATATTAAGAAAACATCCTAAAGTAGTTTTGTTTTTAGATCAGGATAGCAGTAAGTTGATTAATCACTAACAAGATGAGCAAGCCTCCCGATATCCATCGAGAGGCAATTGCTACTAACCTAAACAAACTATTATCTTTAATGACGGTGTTTTTCGTCTTCTTTTTTAGTTTCGTGAGCGTGATTTGATTTCTTAGTGTTGGATGATTTTTGATCATGGTGTTCATGTCTACATCCTGTACTCATAAAAGTAAAACTGATGAGTAGAACTAATGTTTTAATCAATTTCATTTATTGTATTTTAATGCTTAAACCTTTAATCGTTTGCCATCCTTCCTTATCGGTTAGTCTAACTAAAAAGTGGTAATCACCGTGATCTACGTCGGCAGGAATAGCGATTTGGGCAGTTGCCTCATATCTTTTTAAACCGGTAGGTATGTCATAGTTTTGGACAAACAACAGAGGCTTTACAGGTGTTTTCTTTGCCTCCAAATTGCATTCATTAACTTCTGTACTGTGGTTATGGTGGTCGAAATTATTGTGAATATCTAAACTATAGGCGCCCAGCTCTCTATTGTCACTAAATGTAAGTTTAATTAGAGCAGTTTGCCCACGCATCATCAGGCTACATTGTTGCGGAAACGAATTTGCAGTAGCCACAATTTCAGGATATTCGGTATCTATTTCTTCGCCGTCATCTTTTTTGCACCCCGCCATCGCTGTAAAAAATAACGCTAAGAGGCCTAATAATCTAAAATGTTTTCTCATCTTTCTTTTTTTAAAAAACTTACGAAGTAGAACCGGCTCCCTTGTTCATTTGTTTTGAAATCAGTGAGCAATGACTTCGTTTTACTTCGTAAGTTCGTAATACCAGATTTTTTTAGTGTACGTGGCCTTCTTCGGCATGTACTTCAAGGTTCAACTTCAAAACATCTTCACCGCCGAAAACAGTAGCATAGTCAGTACGGTTCCAGTCATTTCTAGTAATGTTAGCCTTAACGCCAGCGTTTAACTTTCTGAGAATAAAACTCACTTCTTTTGTAGGTCCTTCATTGCTATGGCCAACGGTAAAATAGCTTACAATGCCGGTAGTGCCTATACCGCCACTTCCAGATACTGCTGTTCCATCGCCATAGGTAGTTTCTCTCGGCTGAAAGATTGCGCCACTTTCGTCGGTAGTTGCTGTATTTAAAATAAAGTTTCCACCAACCATAAAGGCTTTGTACTGATCGGCCGTGGCTTTGTTAGCGATAAAATCGTTTTGCACTTCTTTACCAGTGTAATCCCAAGCTTTCAATTCTATTTTGTAAATGGCCTCGGCTTCAATGTGCATGTGTCCGCCAGAAATTGCAGCACCTTTATTGTTAAATTTTACAACAATTGGGGTGGCGCCTGCCATATCTGCAAGATCGTGGAAGTGGTCTCCATGAGCGTAGCCTTCTACTTCTGTAAAGGTAAGTTCGGCTCTTTCAATACCCTCTTTTATAGGATCGTCGTTGTCTTTTTTACATGCGGTAAATGCGGCTACAAATAATAGCATTGCTGCAAGGGTAATTTTTCTTGTTTTCATTTTTAAATTGATTATTGATTATTGATTATTGATTATTGATTATTGATTATTGATTATTGATTATTGATTATTTTGTTTTTTAATTGATTTAAAGGGTATTTTTAAGGACAATACTACATTTCTGCTGGCTTCGGGCAGTTCTATTAGTCTGTAGAAACTAGTATGATTAAAGTATTTGGTGTCCATCAAATTTTGCACCTGTAAGCTCAAATCAATGTTGTGTTTATTCATTTGCAAACTGCCGCCAATTTGCAGGTTGATGACTTGATAACCAGGTGTTTTTTTCTCTGGTGGTACGATATTGTTTTGCGCTGCCGTTAAACGATAGTCTACAGAAAAATAAGTGTCGCTGATACTATTCGATATTTTTGGTGACCAGGTAAGGTTTAATAATCCAGAAGGAGCAGGCGAGAAGGGTAAGGTAAATCCTTTCTTTTCGCCCGAAAGTTGCTCGCTGTACACATATTCTCCCAAAAACTCTGAACTTAATGTAGGTAGCCATTGGTAGGTTGCCTTCAATTCGGCACCGTAACGCATTACTCTACTTTGTTGGTATTCAAATACTTGATTTCCAGCACCGTAAAAACGATCATGATAGGCTGTAGGATTTAGGTAAATGTAGTTGGTAAAATAGTTGTAGAACGGATTAACTGCCACCGACCATCTTTTTGCTGTCCAGGTTAAGCCTAAATCAATTTGGTAAGCAACCTCTGGGTCTAAGTTTTCATTACCTCTTTCGTAGCTAAAATAATGATAATTTACACCATTTGCCGCCAGTTCTTTAGCTATCGGCATCCTAAAGCTCTTTCCGATATTGGCCTTAATATTCAGCTTGCCAGGGTTGTAATTGGCACCTAGCGACCAAACAAAGCTGTTAAAGTTTCTAGAGAAATCTCGGGCCCTGGTAAGGTATTGCTGTACCATAGAGCCGTTAACTACATCCTCAGAGCGAAACCAGTCGTCGTATTGCTCAAATTGATAGAAACCATGATCATAGCGCATTGCGGCGTGTAAAAGCAAATCTGGCTCAACTTGATATTTATCGTAAACAAACACGCCGGCGTTCAGCTGTTGAAATGCAGGAATTAAAAAGCTCCAACCGCTAATGTTATTGTTTTGGAAATCGCCATTGAAGCCCATTTGTACCTGATGCTTGTGGATATTAAAGCTATGTTTCACATTCCCGGAATAGATATATTTATCATAAACCCTTTCCAAGTTTATTGGGATGGTCATATCATTAGGGTAATTTGGCGGCATATAACCATGGGCGGTATAACGATTAAATTCTTGCCTATAGTTGTGCTGAAAACCTAGCTCTACTTCGGTTTTACCATTTGGATGACTAAATTCTGTACGGTTAATCAGTTTAAAATGATTAACGGTTTGATACGGCAATTGAATATCTCTATCAGAAGCATCATGAAGTGCTTCATCTACATTACGGGGTTCTAAGCCATGCGCATTGGCAAAAAAACCAGTTTTTGCGTGGCTATTACTCGCATAAAATGAGGTTTTTAAAGCTTTGCCCACATAACCCGTACTAAAGTGTAGGCCAGTTTCTCTTCCCGCTGTGTTTCGCAACTGTTGGTTATAAAGGTTTACCGCATAGTCGTAAACATACACTTTATCGGTAGGTACACGGTAATCTGCATAGTTTTGATAGGTAGCTCTGCTATCGAAAAACCATTTTTCATTACTTCCAAATAAATTTACAGAACTACCGTAGTGTTTGTTATTTGTTTTTCCAATGAGATTTACACTTCCACCCAAACCTTGTTTTAGCGGTACGTTTACGGGTTTTAAGTTAATAGCGCCACCTATTGCATCAGAACCATATACAAAAGACGACGGGCCTTTAATAATTTCAATCTCTCCAGTTGCAAACTGGTCAATTTCCAAGCCATGGTCTGCGCCCCACTGTTGTCCCTCATGTTTAATTCCTTTATCAATCACAACCACACGGTTAAACCCTAAACCTCGAATAATAGGTTTCGACTGTCCAGAACCTATACCAATGCTGCTAATGCCTGGTAATCTATCCAAAGTCTTCATCAGACTACCATCAAGGTTACGTTGAACAAACTGCTGGTCTACAATTTCGATGTTTCTAGCATCTGTATTTTTTCTGATATGTTGTGCGCTGCTATTGATTTCAACTGTTTTAAGTTGGTTAACTTCAGGTTTTAATTTCACATGGAAATGCCTTTTTCTACCGTCAATTTGAATACGTTTTTCGTAAACCGCGTAACCTTTTGCCTCTACAACAAGTAAGTGGTTTCCTATAGAAATATTCTTTAAAATCGCTGTTCCGGAAAGTTCTGTAAGTGCATAGGCATGATTTAACGATACCTTAGCTCCCGTAATAGCCTCCTCGTCGGTCGTGCTTACATACACGGAAACTTCAACGTTTTGTCCCCAAACAAGGCCTGTTAAAAAACAGCTAAAGAATAATGCACACCATCTCTTCATCAGAAAAAAATAGAAAATTGTAACACTGATGACTAAAATGAAAAGTCTAGCTTAACAGCTTCGAAATTCCTTAGTCCATCAGAGATCTAAAGTAAATTTGACTGCCTTTACGGCCTTCGAGTTGAAAAAAATTGGATTTACGGCCGTGCAAAAGCGTATTGCATAGACAAACCGTTAACGAGAAATTAGCTTAGGCGACTGGGAGGGCCTTTATTGCTGAAGTTTTGGAGCGTAAATTTGTAAATCCTCGTGTAAACGAAGGTGTTTAATGTAGCACAAATATTCGTTGGAATATTAACAACTGGCGGTTGAGCCATTAAAATTTGTTTGCCTTTAATTTCGGCCGTGTAGTCACAAATCAAGCATTTTTCAGCTGTGCTAGAAATAGATTTTTCTGTAACTGTATTTACGAAATCTTCACTAGCATGGTGCGAGTGAAGCATTTGAATGAAAGGAATAGCCAAAAACAAAACCGCCAACAAAGTACTGGCAAAAACCTTTGCTTTCTTGTTTTGATATGATTTTTTAGCTTTCATTAATGATACAAAGTTGCAATTATTTTTTCTGAAATGAAAAAGAATTTCAAATATTTGCCAATGCATTTGAAAAAAGAATAGCTGTAGTTGCTTAACTCGCATAACTACAGCTATTTGTATCAATCTTGGTGTTTTGCAACTATTTTGTTGCTTCTTTTTCTATTTTCTTTACTGTACGTGGTTTGACAATTTTTTTTACCTCTGTTACAGTAATAATTTCTTCTTTTTTTATTTCTGAAGCTTCATTAACAGGTTTTGCAGTTTTATCAATCTCTTTAGCAAATGCAGTTGCAGCTTTTTCTACGAGTTTTTTAAGCTTTTTATTAGGCGCTGCAAAAGTGCTAATTAGGGTAGTTAACTCACCAAGTAATGCAGCTTTTATTGCTTTTTCGGCTTTTTTACGGTTGTTTTTTAGCTGTGCCTTTTGTTGTGCTCTCTGTTTTTCTTTTTTCATGAATTTAAGCTTTTTGGCAAAGCTAGGCTATTGCTACTTTAAGCGTATATTATCATTTTGTTAATGTTAATATCTGTTGTTAACATAGAATTTATTTTGTAACCAAAGTATAGGTATTAGTAGTCAGTGGTCAGTTGTCGGCATTAAACTGCAAATAGGTAAAATGATTTTATTTTGAGTATGCGAGAAGCTAGTCCCCAGTACTACTAATATAAACCCCGATGAACAAATGAACCAACAAACTAATGAACCTTTAAAACGGAACGATACCTGATCTCTAATTCCTGAAAATGACTTAAATCACTTTTTAAATTGACTAACTCAGTACTAAAAAGTGTGCTCTACCAATAATTTTGGCGAAAAATAAATTCTTATTTAAATATATGGTTCATCAATTTCATATTCCAGTTTTAGGCTTAGGTTTTTCTATAGATACGCCGTTGAAAGTAGCACGTTATGGCATTTCTTCTGTAGTTTCGATAGTAGATGATGAATTAGTGGAACGCATGAGAAAATATCATTCTCAACTAAATCAATTACAATATCATCCTATAGATAAAACGGAAGCAGATTACAGAACAAAGCGTATTACGGCATATCTTAATCTGTTGCATGATTTGGTGGATATGCAGTTTGAAGCATTAAAGAAACAAGAATTCGTTGTTGGAAGTGATATTTGTAGGTATTTCGAATTGTTGCCTGAAGGTTCGGTAATTAAAAATGGCTACGAGCTAATGATGGAGTATCCAGAAGGGGAACGGAAGAAAATTTTTCAAGACCTATTACGTCAAAGAATGAGAAAAGGCAATATCGACGTTAACATTATGGCGAAGGTTGATAAGCTGAACTTTGCAAAAAATGGCGAATATTTGGGCGATGAAAATACCGATGCTTTGGCTGCATTGAGGGCGTTCGCTTACAGTAAGTTAAATGCAGCTGTGGTATTATCTGCCGGTATGAACCCAAGGTTATACAGTTATATCGAAAAATTTGAAGGTTTTTATCCTAATCATGAAGGTGAGTTTAATAAGCGTATAATACTGAAAGTGAGCGATTTTAGGTCTGCATTGATACAAGCAAAGTTTCTGGCAAAAAAAGGCCTCTGGGTTTCAGAGTTTAGAATAGAATCTGGTTTAAACTGCGGTGGTCATGCCTTTGCTACTGAGGGTTTTTTATTAGGTCCAATTTTAGAAGATTTTAAACAAAACCGTATTTCGATGCGTAATGAATTGGAGGGGTTGTACAAAAAAACGTTAGCTCAAAAAGAAGTTTTTGTTGGAGAATTACCACAACAAAAGATTACCGTGCAGGGCGGCATTGGTACGGCACAAGAAAATAATTTTTTGTTGAAATACTATAATTTGGACGCTACTGGTTGGGGAAGTCCGTTTTTATTGGTGCCAGAAGTAACGAATGTAGATGAGCGTACGCTACAACAATTGGTAGTAGCCAAGCAAGAAGATTATTATCTTAGTAATTCGTCTCCTTTGGGTGTATTGTTTAATAATTTTAAATACAGCAGCGCCGAGCAGCAACGTTTAAATCGGATAGCCGCCGGAAAACCTGGCAGTCCTTGTACTAAAAAATATTTGTGCAGCAACACAGAGTTTACCCAAGAACCTATTTGTACAGCTTCCAGTAAATATCAAAAGTTAAAAATAAAGCAGTTAAATGCGCAGCAGCTAGGTAAGGCAGCTTATCAGGATGCTTTTGATCGTATTACAGAAAAAATATGCCTTTGCGAGGGTTTGTGTACATCAACCTATATCAAAACCAATATGTTAAAACCTAAGGATAGTAAAGCGGTGGCAATTTGTCCAGGACCCAACTTAGCGTTTTTTAACAAAGTCTATTCTTTAGATGAAATGGTAAAGCATATCTATGGAGGTATCAACTTGTTAGATAAAGTTCATAGGCCACATGTTTTCGTAAACGAACTGAATTTGTATATCGATTATTTACAAACCGAGGCACAGCTTTATTTCAAAAACATTAATGAGAAGAAAAAAAAGCATTTGGATAGTTTTAAAAATCAGCTAGAGAAAGGTATTGCCTATTATAAAGATTTGTTTATCGAACTATCAAATACAAGCGTTTTAAATGAGTTGTCTTTATCTGAAAATAGACTGCTAAATACCAATATTTAGCTTTGATTTAATTAAAATATTCCTAAAATAACTAACTTGCTAACGTAGAAGAAATGGATAAAAGTTGAGGTTTTTGACTTTTTAATTTTAACTTTTTACTTACAAGGAACATGGAAAGAGCGAAATTGTTAAACGCAATTATAGAAAACGCAATTGATGGAATAATTACCATCGACGAATTTGGGATAATTGAGCACATTAATCCTTCGGCGCTTACCTTGTTCGGATATGATCGCGAGGAGCTTACTGGTAAAAATGTATCGGTTTTAATGCCGCAACCAGATAAGGCAAGGCACGACAGTTACATTGCAAATTACCGTCATAGTGGAGATCCGCACATTATCGGTATTGGTAGGGAAGTGCTGGGGCAGCGTAAAGATGGTTCTACTTTTCCGTTTAGATTGGGCGTAAGTGAAGTGAAGTTTTCGGATAGAAGGATTTTCACTGGTTTTATTCACGATTTAAGTAGGCAGAAAGAAGATGAGCTGAAAATTAAAAGCTATACCGAAGAGTTAGAGCTTAAAATTAAAGAGCGTACACAAGACCTTATCAAATCTATCAACGAGCTAGAAACAGCAAAAGAGCATGTAAGTGCTTTGTTTGAGAAAGAGAAAGAACTTAATCAGTTGAAAACTAGGTTTGTGTCTATGGCTTCTCACGAGTTTAGAACACCATTGAGTTCTATTCAGTTATCTGCTTCGTTAATAGATAAATACAGCTCTAAAAGTGATGTTGCCAATGTAGAAAAGCATACCATGAAAATCAAAAATGCAATCAATAATTTGACCACCATTTTAAATGATTTTCTATCGCTAGAAAAACTGGAAGCAGGTAAAGTGGAGCCTAATGCCGGCTGGTTTAACGTAATTGCCTTTGCAGAAGAAATTGTGGAAGAACTACAATTGATTAGTAAGCAAAATCAATTAATTGTTTACGAGCACACCGGAACCAGTGCGCAGGTTTTTTTAGACCATAACTTATTAAAAAACTGTATTATCAACCTCATTTCTAATGCCATCAAATATTCTGGAGAAAATACAATGATTCAGTTTAATACTAAGCTTAAAGAAAACGAATTACTGGTGGAAGTAAAAGATAACGGAATTGGTATTCCAGAGTTAGATAAAGTAAACTTATTTGAGCCCTTTTTTAGAGCGCATAATACCGGAGATATTCCTGGAACAGGTTTAGGTTTAAACATTGTAAAACGATACGTAGGTTTAATGAGTGGCACAGTTACCTGCCAAACCGAACAAAATAAAGGCACCACATTTACCCTACATTTTAATTTTAACCAACAGTAATTGGTCAGCAAATGAAAAAAGTTTTAGTAATTGAAGATAACGACGATATTAGAGAAGGTACGGTTGAAGTGTTAACATTGGCGGGTTATAACGCAATTTCGGCAAAAAATGGAAAGTTAGGAGTGGAATTGGCACTAAGTTCATCTCCCGATATCATCTTGTGTGACATTATGATGCCCGAGTTAGATGGTTATGGCGTACTTTATTTATTAAGCAAAAATCCCAAATTGGCCAATATTCCTTTTATTTTTATGACAGCGAAGGCTGAAAGAGCAGATATGCGCAAAGGAATGGAAATGGGAGCTGATGACTATTTGACCAAACCTTTTGATGATCTGGAGCTCTTTAATGCAATTGAAAGTAGGTTAAAAAAGAAAAATCAAACGGTAGGTTTTAGAGCTTCGCCAAAAGATTTACAAACCATATTTACAGAGTTAAAACAAAAAGGAAAAGCAAGAAGTTATGCAAGCAAGCAGGTAATTTACTTAGAAAATGACGAACCTAACTATTTGTACTACGTAAAAAGTGGTCAGGTAAAAACATATAAGCGCTTTAAGGATGGAAGAGAACTTTCATCGAATATTTATAAGAATGGAGATTTTTTTGGTTACGAAAGTTTATGTTGTGGCGTAGCCTATGCAGATAATGCGGCCACTTTAGCAGATACCGAAATAACGTTGATACCTAAGGCTGATTTTATGGATGCCTTGCTTAATCATCAGGAAATGGCTACGGCATTTATTGAATTGCTATCCGGTAACATACGTTTTAAAGAAGATCAAATGTTAAAGTTGGCTTACTTTTCTGTACGTAAACGAGTAGCAGAAGCTTTGGTTCAATTGGCAAGAAAATTTGCTAACCCCGAAGATGATAACTGCACTTTAAAGATTTCTAGAGATGATTTAGCTGCCTTTGTTGGTACAGCTAGTGAAACAGTTAGTCGTATGTTGGCCGATTTTAAGGAAGAAAAATTGATAGAGAAACACGGTAACGCCATTTACATTGTTTCTATAGATAAGTTAAGTAAAATTAAGCAATAGCTTAAAAAGTTGGTCGTCTAAAAAAAAAGTCCTGAGAAATTCTCAGGACTTTTTCTATACATTACTATTTGACTAGTGTTTAACAGTTGAATCAACAACAGTAGTATCAGTAGTTACAACTGTATCAGTTACAGTAGTATCAGCAGTGATAGTAGTGTCAGCACCTACAGTATCAGTACCTTCTGATTTGTTTTCAGAAGAACAAGCTACTACAGTTAAAGATAATGCTAAAGCTAAAAAGCCAAATTTGAATAAGTTTTTCATTTTAATTTTCTGATTAAATAATTAATTAATTTACTCTTAATGCCGCAAAGGTAAAAAGGTAACCTTAAGTTTTAAGAAAAAATGAAAATATTTTTTTTGAGCCGTTGCTAAGGTTACTATTTTGTGGTTTAGGTATTAAAAAGGAGCTTTGTGTAGTAACCAGGTTTTTATAAAGCAGATTAAAGAGCGAACATCACGCTAGTGCCGCTAATTATAAGACTACCGGTATAAAGCCGAAAACAAAGCTATACTTAAGTAGGAGTAGTATATTTGCTTTTCAAAAAAAGAGATGTATGGTATCAGTGTAAGTCTTTTATTTTTTTGATTATTATTGGGTTACCATTTGAATTTAATTGTATTAATAAGTGAGTGTAAAGTTTAGCAGTTCGTTACCAACAGATAGAGAAGTTGTTTTAGGGATACTTAATAACTCAGTAGATGCTTTAAATAAGTTGTATGTCGCGTATTTTCCAATGGTATTGCAGTTTATTTTGAACAACAATGGCGATGAGGATGATGCAAAAGATGTTTATCAGGAAGCGATTATTGTGCTCTACAATAAAATTAAAAGCGGAAGTTTTGAGTTAAGCAGTAAGCTGAAAACCTACATTTACTCGGTAAGTAGGAGGATTTGGTTAAAAAAGCTTGCTCAACATAGTAAGAAAAGCAGTAATATCGCTGATTTTGAAGATGTACTTGCCGTAGAAGAAGATTTGGAGCAGCATGAACATAAAGATATGCAGTTTGACAAGATGAAGGTGGCATTGGAAAGCTTGGGAGAACCTTGTAAAACGATTATTGAAGATTTTTATATCAACAACCAATCAATGCAGGATATATGCGAAAAGTTTGGTTATACTAATGCTGATAATGCGAAAACACAGAAATACAAGTGTTTGCAAAGATTAAAGAAATTATTTTTTCAATCATAGAAGATGAGACAAGATTTAGAACTAGAGGCTATAATTGAAGATTACCTTAACGGTAAGCTAACACCAGAAGAGCGTGCCGCGTTTGAACAATTGCGCAGCAACGATCAAATGGTAGATCACAAAGTGGTTGCCCATAAGGTTTTTTTAGAATCGGTAAACCAGTATGCCAACATCATGAAGTTGAAGGAACAAATGGATGTGGCGCATGCACAAATTGACGTGGCTTCGTTAACAGAGGAATTGAAACCTCATCCTTCTAAGCTGGTTAGGTTGTGGCGTAATAATAGATCTGCGGTAGCCGTAGCTGCTTCGTTTATTTTGTTGAGTTTAATTGCTTTAAATTCTTACAACGAAAGTAGAAAACAAGAGGGTAATTTTGCAGCTATGAGTAAAGATGTGGCGCAAATTAAAACCACTACAAATACTTTGATTAGGGATATTAGATCTCGTAAATCTAATAAAACCGAAGCTAAACCTGCTAATTTTGGTGGTACTGGTTTTGCGATTTCTGGCAACGGCTATATTTTAACAAATTATCATGTTATTCGTAGTGCTGATTCTATTTATGTGCAAAATAACACAGGTTCTTATAAAGTGAAATCTATCTACACAGATCCTGTAAATGATATCGCTATCCTTAAAATTAATGATAATAGTTTTGATCATCTTCCTTCGTTACCTTATACAATAAAGAAAGGCAACTCGGGTGTTGGCGAACCTGTATTTACCTTAGGCTTCCCTAAAGATGATATTGTTTTAGGCGATGGATACGTAAGTTCTAAAAACGGTATTAATGGTGATACTTTGGCTTATCAGGTAGCTATTCCGGTTAATCCTGGTAATAGTGGCGGACCATTGTTGGATAATAATGGTAACATTGTAGGTATTATTAATGGTAAAGAAAACAAAACTGATGGTGCTACTTTTGCCGTAAAATCTAAATACATTATGGAGGCTTTAAACGCTATTCCGCAAGACTCGCTAAGTAAGAGAGTTGGTTATGGCAAAAAGAGCTTGCTTAAAGGTTTAAAACGTGATAAGCAGGTAGAGAAGATACAAGATTATGTTTTCATGATTAAGGTGTATAACAATAACTAATTTTTAAATGACAGATAGTTGAACCCCGAAAACATTTAGTTGTATTCGGGGTTTTTCTTTTTAGAGTTTTTTTGCCACAAATGCACAGATAATGTTTAAAAAGGATAAATTTTGCCTAGAGAGGTACGGATTGGTTTTTTGAATACTAAATTGAGCTAACTTTAGCTTGATTTCGTTGATTTAACCCATAAAACTGATGCCGAAATAAATTTTGCAGACCCTAAATTTAATGTAAGGGTATGTAATAAGTTGACGTATTAAATGCCTATAATTTAATGCTATAATTCTCAAATATAAATTTGTATTAAAAAATTATCTGTGCATCTGTGGCTAAGTAATTATATTTAAACATGGAATTTGGAAGAGTTGACACTACTGAAATAAACAATATTGATTTCACCTTGCCGCCAGATGGCGTGCAAACTCAGCTTACTTTAACTGGTAAACGGATTGAAGCACCTAAATTTTATGTTGGCTGTGCCAAATGGGGTAGAAAAGAATGGGTAAACTTAATTTACCCTCCAAAAACGAAAGAAAAGGACTTTTTGGGCGAATATGTGAAGCATTTCAATTCTATAGAATTAAATGCAGTTTTTTATGGCATCCCCAAAGAGGAGCAGATTATTAAATGGAAAGAAATGGCAAATCAAAGAAAAGATTTTTTATTCTGTCCGAAATTTTCCAGAGCCATTACACACATCAAAAGGTTAAATAACGCACAGGCTGAGACAGATTTATACTTAAATGCGATTAGTGCCTTTGGAGACAAGTTAGGGCCGTGTTTTTTGCAATTGGGTGATAATTTTGGGCCAAAGAATTTTTCAGCTTTACAGCAATATTTAGAGGCTTTACCTCGCGATTTTAATTTGTTTTTAGAGGTGCGTCATGAAGATTGGTTTGCTAAACCAGCCGAAAGGAAAACGCTATTTTCTTTACTGTCCGATCTAAAAATTGGAGCAGCCATTACTGATGCTAGCGGAAGAAGAGATTGCGTACACATGGAACTACCAACACCAAAAGCTTTTATTCGTTTTGTAGGCAACGGTGGTAAGTTTTTAGAAAGTTCTGATAAGAAAAGAGTAGACGATTGGATAGAAAGACTAGCGCACTGGCTAGACAAAGGCTTAGAAGAAATTTATTTCTTTTTGCATCAGCATGATGAAAGCGATACGCCAATTATCGCAGATTATACTATCGAAAAGTTTAATGAAAAGCTAGGGAGTAAATTGCCTCGTATTAATTTTCTAGGTGGCCAAGAGCAGTTGTTCAGTTGATCTAAGTTTTCACTCGTTGGTAAAGCCATCGTAATTTCGTAACTTGATTTTATAAATAATAGATTTTTAAATTAAAAAACAAGGCCATGAGTTTAAGAATAGGGGATATTGCACCAAATTTTAAAGCGATAACATCTATAGGTGAGATAGACTTTTATGAATATTTAGGGGATAGCTGGGGAGTTTTGTTCTCGCATCCTGCTGATTATACACCTGTTTGCACTACAGAGTTAGGTAGAACTGCCGCTTTAAAGCAAGAATTCGATCAACGGAATGTCAAAGTTTTGGCGTTGAGTGTAGATCCAGTAGAATCGCATCTGGGTTGGATCGAAGATATTAATGAAACGCAAAACACAGAGGTCGACTTTCCGATTATAGCAGACTCGGATAAGACCGTAGCGAATTTGTATGATATGATTCATCCAAATGCCTCTGAAACATTAACGGTTCGCTCTTTATTTGTAATCGGACCCGATAAAAAAGTGAAATTGATGATCACTTATCCTGCTTCTACCGGTAGAAACTTTAATGAGGTACTACGTGTGATTGATTCTTTACAACTTACTGCAAATTATAGTGTAGCTACACCAGCAGATTGGAAGGACGGAGAAGATGTGATTGTAGTTAACAGTATCAAAACTGAAGATATTGCTGCTAAATTTCCTAAAGGACACAAGGTCATTAAGCCTTATTTAAGAACTACGCCACAACCTAATAAATAATTTATAAGAAGTTGATAGTTAATAATAAATCATTAGATTTACTTTAATTATCAATTTTAATATAGTAGAACTAAAACTAATGAGTACCGGAAAAGTAAAATGGTTTAATACCGAAAAAGGTTATGGGTTCATCTCTCATGACGGTGGCAAAGAAATTTTTGTACATTTTAAAGATGTAGAAGGTGGCATCAATGGAATCAAAGAAAATGATGAAGTAGAATTTGAAATAGCTGAAGGCAAAAAAGGACCACAGGCTGTAAACGTAAGAAAAGCTTAATTTTAATTCGATCATACTTCTAAACAAAACAGGCCTGTATTTTTAAATACAGGCCTGTTTTGTTTATCAACGAATTTATTATTCAGCTGAGCTTATCAGCTTTGCTTGCTCAATAAAATCTTGCAACTGGGCTAAGTTTTTGGCTACAATATCTGGCTTTACGGCAGAATTTTCGACATCGGTAGCGGTAGCTTCGCCAGATAACACTAGAACGCCTAAAGCACCAGCATTTTTGGCCATTTGCACATCGGTGTAAATTCTATCGCCAACCATGGCAATTTCGTTTGGCTGCAATCCAAATTTTTGGATAATTCCGTCTAACATACCAGGGTCTGGTTTACCAATAACCACATCTGGTTTTCTTTTAGTTGCCCCTTCAATACAAGCACAGATAGCCCCACAATCTACTAAAACGTTAGGCTGGTCTGTAGGGCAAACCCAGTCTGGATTGGTAGCAAAATAAGGTAGCTTTTCACTTGCCCAATAAGCCGCCCTGCACAACCTAGAATAAACTAGTGAAGTGTCAAAACCTACCACTAGGGCATCAGGTTTATCTTCTGCGCTTTCATCTGTAGAGATAAATCCAGCATCTTCAAACTCTTTAACCATACTGGGTGTGCCTAATATGAATATTTTTTTAATAGCCGGATGATGGTTCTTGATGTAATTGATTGTTGCTACCGCAGATGTGTACATTTCTTCTCTGGTAGCGGGAATACCCATTTTTTCTAAATGTTTAAGGTAATCGGCTGTGCTTTTAGATGGATTATTGGTTAGGAAAGAGTAACCAATGCCATTATTTTTTAAATAGGTTAAAAAAATGTTAGTGAAAGGAAAAAGGGTGCTGCCATTGTAAATGGTGCCATCCATATCTAAGGCAAAGTGTTTAATGTGTTGTAGTTGTTGTTTTATTTCTGGTGTAAGTGTCATCTCTTTTTAATCAATTTTAGTTTCTAAATCGTCATATCCATGTGCTTTGGCCTTCCACATTAAAGCAAAAATAAATACACATAAAATTGCCATACCTATCATCATCATAAAAACATAATCCCATGCCTTGCCCGGCTCACTTTTACTGAGTACATCTACCATATATCCAACGCCAACTCCAGAAACCAATCCGCTTGCATAACCAAATAAACCTGTTAAGCCATTGGCTGTCGCCGCTGCTCGGTTGGTTGCTTGGTTTGCAGCCGCAATGCCAATAAGGGCTTGTGGCCCATAAATGAAGAATCCGCATGCCGCTAAAACTGCAATCATCATCCATTGCGGGCTATCGGTTGGTAGGTATAGAAAGATGGTCATAAAAACAGCTACACCTACCATGCAAAATAGAGAGGTACGGTGGGCTTTTCCGGCTAAATATTTGTCGGTTACCCAACCAGCAACTAGCATTCCCAAAATGCCGAATATTTCGAATACAGCTACTGTCCAGCCTGCATTGCTCAATGTCATTCCGTGGGCTTCCTTTAAAAAAGTTGGCCCCCAATCTAATACCGCAAAGCGAACTATATAAACAAAGAAATTGGCTATACCCAAAATCCATATCCATTTGTTACGGTACACGTGCTTGCTTACAAATGCTTTAAATTCTGCAGAAGAGTCTTTGCCTTTTTTGTGTGTTTTATGTAGTTCTGGCAGGCCTACAGAAGATGGCGTATCCCTTAAGCCAACAAATAACCCTACAGCACCTACCATGGCAATGGCTGCTGGTATCCAAAAACACCATTTCCATGCGCCATAATGAGAGGCAGACTCAATTACGCTTTTCATTTTTTCGGTATCTGATGGGTCTACTTTTAAGTTGGCCGCAATGGATGCAACTATTTCCGGATTATTGCTCATGTTGGTTCCTAGTGAGCCCATAATATAGCCGGCGAGAATAGCCACTAACGCCGCACCAATAGAGTGCGATGTATTCCAAATTGACATTTTTGTTGCCAATTCATTTTGCGGTATCCAATGGGTTAATAAACGAGCCACCGGCGGAAATCCACTTCCTTGGATAAGATTGTTCACGATCAAGATGATTCCGAAGATGAGTACCATAGTATTAGTAAACATAGGGCCTCCGGTTTCTCCAGTAAATAAGGTGCTTAAATCGGTACCCCAGCCAAAGGCAAAATTGGCCACCGCACAAAGAAACAAACCTATCGACATGTGATAACGAGCATTTACCCTGTCTGCTAAAACGCCATTAAGAAACCTTGATATGCCATAAACAATAGTTACCAAGGTCATAATAATTCCAAAGCTTGTTTTGGTTATTCCAAATTCTGCGGTTAAGCCTGGAATGGCAAACGAAAAGTTTTTTCGTACAAAATAGAACAGTGCATAGCCAATCATAGTAACTACAATGGTGCGGGTTTGCCAGTATTTGAATAGCTTTTTAGAAGCTTCTTCCTTGTCTTTTGTTTCTTCTACGTTCATATATTTTAGTTCATTGGTGGTTTCTTCCTTGGTTATTAATTTATAGGCCAAATTCCATCTTTAGCAAATAACTGATCTAGCCACTGATCGAGATAGCCAGTTCTTACAGCTAAATCAAGTACAGTAAATCTTCTTCTGATGTATTGTGCTCTTACAAATGTTTCTTTCAATCTTTCTCTACTAATACCGATGTGTTCGGGCTCTGTTGGAGCGCCAACGATAGCTAATCTAGATTTGGCTTCTACAAAAGGGACAATTTGCTTAGCAAGACGTTGCTTGATCTCTTGCCAATTGTGTTTTAACGTTTGTAGTTGTTTTTCTAATTCTTGATGATTTATGTATTTAGCGCTGGTTTCTTGCCAACCTATCTCAGGGAAATCAGTACCTTTAAAGATGGCTAACGATTGTTTTTTAAGCTCTTCTTCGGTTGGCCATTGTTTGAATGCTGCTTGGATGTCTAAATTTTCTAAATCGGTTTTTAGCAGTAAATCATACAAAGCGGTAATGGCTAAAGTGCCAACACTTACCTGAAAGCCGTGTGAAACATGCTCGCCATTTTTGAGGTGGTGTTCCATGTTCCATAAATGGCTAAATTGATGTTCTGCGCCAGAAGCAGGCCGGCTGGATTTAGACCATTGCATAGCAAATCCGCCTAACATCAATCCTTCGGTAAGTTGTGTCACTGCTTGTGCATGTCCATTTTTTGTTCCCTCTGGATCTGAAAGTGCCTCGTGTAATCCATCTTGCACAATAGACCAGGCGGTTTGATCAATGGCTTCAACCCGCAATGCATCGGCCAAAATCCAATCAGCACCAGCGGTAATTTTAGCGAATAAATCGGCATAGCCCGCGGCCGTCATTTCGGTAGGTGCAGCACTTAAAATATCCACGTCGGCCACACAAGCTTGTGGCGCCGGACAATTGAAAGTCTGTTTTGCGCCATTAGCAGTAATTGAAGCACCAAAAGCGGTGTAGCCGTCCATAGAAGCCGCTGTTGCCACACACATATAAGGCCGGTTTGTTAAGTGTGCTGCTAGTTTTGTAAGATCGTTGATGGTTCCTGATCCAACGGCTACTGGTATAGCTTGATGTTGTTCTAAAGCTGCAACAAGTTCTTCTACATATTTGTATTCAGCATATAATTCGGGATCAGAATACACAAAAGCAGGTTCTTGTTTGATACCGTTACTTTCAAATTGTTTCAATATAGTTTCGCCAACTATGCCATAAGTAGTTTGATCAGCAACTATGATTGCTTTCTTGCCAGGAAATTGTTCTTTGAATACTATGAAAGCTTGTTGTAAAACATCTTGGCCAATAATTAAGCTTTTGGTTTCATTAGCTGACTTTAGCGCAGTAGCAACTTTAGACATTTATATAATTCGTTTAATGATTTGGTTTGCAAAACAAGCTCGGCTTTCATGTTTTATCAAATAAACGATTTTTAAAAAAATAAAACAAATCAAAAGTTAAAAAATAACATTTTGAAACATAATGGCTTAATACATAAAAAAAGCGCCCTATAGGCGCTTCAATATCATATTATTAATATTTAGCTTTTACAATAATCATTTTTAAAATCTGCGGACATTTGTTCGGTGATGCGAATAATATCATCTGCTTCGTTGGAGTTGTTGTATATCAGCTGGTTACAGGTTTCTTTATAAGGTAATAAATATTCCTTGTAGGCTGGAACTACGTGGTTGTGCCACTTGTATAATACATCTTCTTCTGGATAACCTCGTTCAATACCGTCTCTTTGAATTCTTCTTTCTAACGCAATATTTTCATCAGCCTCTATGAAGATTTTATAATCAATTAATTTATGGATCTCGGTAAAGTGAAGAATGAAAAGTCCCTCAACAATAATAATGGGAGCGGGGTGTATTTCTAAAATTTTAGTGACCGCCAATGGATTGTTAAAATTATATTCCTTTTTATAAACGGTTTCGCCACTAATCAGCTTTTTGATATCCAATAAAAACTGTTGGTCATCAATTGTACTTGGCAAATCGAAGTTATAAAGTTTGTTTTCTTCCTGCGTCATTTCTCCAGCAGGGATATAATAGTCATCTTGCGATACTAAAGTAACTTCATCTGTTTTAAAATGATGGAGAAAACTATGCAAGAAAAAGGTTTTGCCAGAGCCACTGCCGCCAGCGATACCGATAATTACGGGCTTATTATTTTTCATTCTCTTTTGGTCCGTAGATTAGATTACAAAAAAAGCGTTTGTCTAGTGCGCCAACGGCATCAGCAACTGCTTTAGTCATTACAATAATTACGTCTTTGGTAGTTTCGTTTTCAGTAAATTTACCAACTACCTTTGCAAAAGTAGAACGATTGGTCATTGGGTTGGTAATTTGTATAATAGTGCCTACCGGAGCTGTTCGGTGCAAAATTAGCATTTTGTTTTGATCTAGATCAGGATCACTAATCCAAACTCCGGTCCCTTTTTCTTCAATTTTATTTAGGCCATAAACTGCTGCTGGTCTTTTTAAATTTGGATTTTTTAGCGTTTCTACACTATCTGCCGGCTCGTCATCGGTATTTTGATCAGCATTTGAAGCAATAGTAGGTTTTTCACCTTTGATGATCAGCTTTTGCCCAACTTTTAATTCCGTAGAGGCTAAGTTGTTATAGGTTTTTAACTGATAGGTGGTCAGTTGATATTTTTGTGCGATAGAATAAATGGTTTCGCCATTTGCTACCACATGCTCAAAAGTAGGCTCTGCTGCTATCGGGGCGGTAACGGCAATCGCTTTTGTAGGAGGTGCTTTTTCTGTTTTTGGCACAAGAATGCTTTGACCTACTTTTAGCGAATTGTTAGTTAGGTTGTTAAGTTGCCTTAAATAATCAGCGGTAGTGTCATATTTTTTAGCAATAGTAAAAATGGTTTCCTGAGGTTTAACTTCATGGTTAGTTACCGGCGGTGGTGGCATCATAGTTACCTCGGTAATTTTTTCCGATTGCTCATTAGCCTTGGTAGGTATTTTTAAAATTTGCCCAATGCTTAAATTGTTAGCACTTAAACCATTTGCCTCTTTTAATTCTTCTACAGTAATACCATATTGTTTAGCAATTATCCCTAGGTATTCTTTAGGTTTTACGGTATGCTCAGTAGTTAAGTTCTCGGAAACCGCTGGTGTAGGCATTTCCTTAGGTTTGGCAGAGATGACATTGGAGTTAGTTGGTATTTTAGATCCACTTTTAGTAAAGGGAACTTTCAAAAGCTGCCCAACTTGAAGATTAATGCCATTCAGACTGTTGAGTTTTTTTATCTCTGGCACTGTTGTCGCAAATCTTTCGGCAATTAAATTCAAGTTGTCTTTGGCCGCTACGGTGTATTCAAAAAAAGTGGTAGCACTAATATTTGGCGAATTGCCAGCAACAGGTTTTTGGCCAAAGGGAATTTCAGTTGGAACTTTGATTATACTACCTATTTGCAAGCCAATGTTGTTATTATACGTTTGAATATCCTTAACACTTACATTGTATTTTCGGGATATTGAGTAGTAGCTTTCTTTAGGGTCTACTTTATGGATGATGAGTTTTTTTCCGTTATTGTTCTCAACCCCAATAGAATCTACAGGAGCATTAGCATGGGCGGTTGCCGAACCAAATAGAGCGGTGATCAAAATATATCTTTTTAACATCTATATTCTTAAATTTTTGGAGGTACAATTATACGAATAATATATAGGATCGCTAACTATGTAACTAAACGGTAACATTTAATGTTCTATTGTATTAAATTTCAATTTGCTTCAAACTTATTATACTAAGTTTTGTTAGCTTTATACTATTAAAAACATACATATTATGTCAGCAAAAGAAATAAATTTAAGCGAAAAACAAGTGAAACCAGTGGTAGATATGCTAAACGAGTATTTGGCCAATTATCATATTCATTATCAAAAATTAAGAGGCTGTCATTGGAATATTAAAGGACAAAACTTTTTTACGCTTCATTTAAAGTTTGAAGAACTTTACACCAACGCCCAGTTAACCATAGATGAAATTGCAGAACGCGTACTAACTCTAGGTAAGCCGCCTCACAGCCGTTTTGCCGATTATATTAAAGAATCTGCTATTAAAGAAATTGATACTATCGGTTTAGCAGACACTGCCATGGTAGAGGCCGTTTTAGAAGATATGACCAAACTAATTGAGCTAGAACGTGACTTGTTGGAGGCGACTGATAAAGCTGGAGACGATGGTTCTAATGATATGGTTAATAGGTTCATGCAATTCAAAGAAAAAACCATTTGGATGTTGAAATCGTTTTTGGGAAAAAAATAGATGAGCTAATTGGCTGATGTGACGATTAGCTGATTTTAGGAAGCCACACATGCACAGATTTTAAAATTGTTCTGTACATCTGTGGCTTTTTTATGCTTTCTCATCATCAAATCATCACATTCTATAACCATCACATTACAGCATTATCAAATTCTCCTATCTTTGCCGTATGGGATACAAAAGCTTGGCCGAATGCGTTGCGGACCTAGAAAAACACGGTCATCTGGTTAGAATTAAAGAAGAAGTAGATCCGTATTTGGAGATGGCTGCTATTCATCTTCGTGTTTACGAAAAACAAGGACCGGCTTTGCTCTTCGAAAATGTAAAAGGAAGTCCATTTAAAGCAGTCTCCAATCTTTTTGGTACTATCGAACGTTCTAAATTTATGTTTAGAGACAGTTTGCCTAAAGTTCAAGAACTGGTAGAGCTTCGTTCTGATCCGATGAAGGCCTTAAAAAAGCCGCTTAAATACGTGGGCACAGCGTTAACGGCATTAACGGCATTACCTTTAAAACAGTCGTTGTTTAAACAGGCTTTTCAGAAAACCACCATTTCAGCAATTCCACAAATTGTAAATTGGCCAATGGATGGCGGGCCTTTTATTACCATGCCCCAGGTTTTTACGGAAGATATAGACAAACCAGGGGTGATGAACAGCAATTTGGGTATGTATCGCATTCAATTGGCAGGCAACGATTACCTACAGGACAAGGAGATTGGACTTCATTACCAGATACACCGAGGCATTGGTGTGCACCAAACCAAAGCCAATAAAAAGGGACAACCACTAAAGGTAAGTATTTTTGTAGGTGGGCCTCCATCGCATCCATTAGCAGCGGTAATGCCATTGCCAGAGGGATTATCGGAACTTACCTTTGCAGGCGCTTTGGGCAACAGAAGGTTTAGATATTTTAGGGATGAAGAGGATTTTGTAATTTCTGCTGATGCAGATTTTGTAATTACGGGTACAGTAGAGCCACACCAGAACAAACCCGAAGGGCCTTTTGGCGATCATTTAGGCTATTACAGCTTGGTGCATCCATTCCCGTTAATGAAAGTTCATAATGTTTACCATAAGAAAGACGCATTATGGTCGTTCACGGTGGTGGGTAGGCCGCCACAAGAAGATACCAGCTTTGGAGCTTTAATTCATGAGATTTCTGGATCTGCGATACCGCAAGAGATACACGGACTAAAAGAAGTAAACGCTGTTGATGCTGCCGGTGTACATCCTTTGTTGTTTGCCATTGGCAGCGAGCGTTATACGCCTTATTTAAAAGAACGGAAACCTCAAGAAATTTTAACCATAAGCAATCATATTCTTGGTAAAAACCAATTGAGCTTGGCTAAATACCTGTTTATTGCAGCTAGAGAAGACGACGAAACTTTAGATACTCATACCATCGAGCGCTTTCTGAGCCATGTTTTAGAACGCATTGATTGGAGACGAGATGTACATTTCCATACGAATACAACTATAGATACTTTAGATTATTCTGGCGATGGCTTAAACTCGGGTTCTAAAGTGGTGTTTGCAGCAGCTGGAGAAAAGAAACGGGAGTTATTGACCGTTTTGCCTGCCGATTTTAATTTACCTGGCATTTATCAATTGGCTAGCCCAGGAATTTTAGCAGTGCAATTAGACGATTATTTAAATGTAAAGCAAGGAAAGCAAGATATTGAAGTTTTGAAGGAGCGTTTAAAATCTTATAACTTAAATCAATTGCCATTAATTGTGGTTTGTGATGACGCTGCCTTTACTGCAGAAAATATAAATAACCTCGTTTGGGTAACGTTTACCAGAAGCAATCCGGCGGCAGATATAGATGGTGTAAATGATTTTACAGCAAATAAGCACTGGGGTTGCGAGGGTTCATTAATTATTGATGCCCGTAAGAAACCCCATCATGCGCCAGAACTAATTAAAGATTTAGAGGTAGAAAGTAAAGTGGATCGAATGGGAGAGAAGGGCGGCTGTTTGTATGGATTGATTTAGGAACGTAGATGTGGAAACAAAAAAATCCCGCTAATTGCGGGATTTTTTTGTTATGCTAGTTTCTAGAATCTAATTCCGAAAGTTAGAAATACATTATTTTTGTCATTTTTAACATCGGCTACCGGTTCAGTATAATCTGGTAATAAATAAGGGCTAAATGTAGAGTTAGTTTGAACTCTTTGATAAGCTAAATCGAAATAATAATTTTTATTTCTATATCCTACACCTCCGCTAAAAAACTGAGTTTTAAAGTGATTGTCGCTATCATCTTTATAAGCAGATCCATTAAGTCCGTAGCCCGCTCTTAAACTTATAAAATCATTAACTTTAACTTCGCCACCTACACGGTAATTTACAGCACTTTTATAACTACTTCTAACGTCGTTATTATTATCTACAATGGTAGATACATCTCCACCATCGCTACTTGAAAAACGAATAGTAGAATAATCTACAAAATCAACATCCGCAGAAATTAATGCTCTGTTTCCAATAATATAGCTTGCCCCAAGTGATCCCTTTAACGGAGTGCGTAGATTGTAGCTAAAGTTATAGGTCTCGCTAGTAAGTACGTTAGGGTCATTACTACTTTCTGTGTAGCTATCGTCAATATTAAACCACGTAGGAGTTTGTAGATTTGCACCTATCCTAAACTCTGGTGAAGGCCTGAATATAACGCCGAGTTTAGCATTTACACCCGAACCTTCGGTAATTTGATTCTGGTTATAATTGATGTAATAATTTGAAGCTATACCATCTTCATCCAGCATTGAGCTGTAATCGTATTTTAAGCTAACTAATCCTAAAGTAGCACCAATATAAATTTGGTTAGAAATATTTAAAGCACCCGCAATGTTAAATTCAGAAACAGAACCACTTCTGGCTACGTTCACGGATTGAGTGCTGTTGGGAGCAACTGAATAGTCTCCGAACATATTATAAACAGAGCTAGTATTATTGGTTCCAGAAAAGTTGGCTTCTAGGCCATAGTCGTTATTACGATTATAACCTAAACCAACCACTGCACTAACTACACCTTTTTGTGTATCCTGTCCTTTTGCTCTGTAGGTCGGCATGTGAAATACAACTCCCAGTTGGTTAAGGTTAATTTGGCTTCTACTGGTAGAAGTTTTATTATTCAAGAAATCAGCATTCATATTTGTGCCGTTAAACTCGGGAGTAAATACAAATTCCGACCTGGTGAACAAACCTAATCCGGCGGGATTGGCACCTAATGAACTAATGTCACCACCAACAGCCATTTGCGCATTTCCCATGCCTTTAAACCTGGCAGAACTACCGTAGTTGGTTTGAGAAAAACGGAGCGCATCACCACTATATTGGGCGTATACACTTCCAGTGGTGGCTACTGTAGCCACCACTAGTGCTAAAAATATTTTTTTCATTTGTGTTATCAATAATTAGATGAATACCTAGCTAGCCTCTGCCTCCGCCACGTGTTGGGCGGCTACTTCCGCTGCTACTTCCGCTGCTGCTTCCACTACTTGATGGAGGAGGACTTGATGGTCTTGATGGTGGACTATAGCTTTCTCTAGTCGTTGATGGTCTACTACCTTCGTTTCCTCTGCTTGGCCTACTGCTAGAGGTCGTTGTGGGTCTAGACGATCCGTTTGAAGGATTGTAACTTTGAGGTCTAGTAGGTCTTGCAGTCCCGTTATTTACAACGCCTCGATTTGGTATATCGTTAAATCTTCCGCTTGGTCTAGCTGTATTGCCATTACCACGATTAGGTCTCGGACGGTAGTTTTCGTTATTTCTCACGATCACGTTGCCGCCCCAGCCGCCGCCCCAATAACCACCTCCCCAGTAGCCACCGCCAAAACCGCCGCCCCAACCGAAGCCGCCGCCCCAGTAAGAGTAAGGACCCCAAGTGTTCCAATAGTATGGACTACCATAGAAACCCCAAGTACGGTAAGGGTTTAACCATCTGTTGAAACCCCATCCGTAATTAAAGCCTAATGACCAATCGTAGGGATTATACCAAGAATTGTACCCGTAAACATTATAATAATCATCAAAATAAACTCTGTTCGGACTGCCATAGTAAAATCGATCTATCCTAGACGCATAATCCATATCATATTCCTGATCACTAGGTCGGTAATTAGCATCGTAATGGCTGGTATCTATTTGTGCAGTTTGCACTGGCGGTGCATATTTGTAAACCCTAGCCTGTGCAGTAGTATTGTACACATCATCGGCACTGTTGTTCTGTGCCATCTTTTGTGTAGTGCATGAGGCAACCAACATGGCGGCTGCCGCAAGTGTACTGGTTAAAAAATGATTGACTCTCATTGTATTTAGGTTTTAATTTGTGTGCTAATTAAATTGTGACTATAAATTTATAGCTTTGTAGTCATCAATACAAGAAATTTAACACAAAAAACGTTCCAAATAAGTTATGAGCAAAGGTATTACGAGTAAAAGTGAAGATTATTCGCAATGGTATAACGAAATTGTTATAAAAGCCGATTTGGCAGAACATTCGTCAGTTAAGGGTTGTATGGTAATTAAGCCATACGGATACTCTATCTGGGAAAAAATGCAAGCGGTTTTAGACCATAAATTTAAAGAAACAGGTCATAGCAATGCATATTTTCCTTTGTTTATTCCTAAGTCGTATTTTTCGAAGGAAGCGGCACACGTAGATGGTTTTGCTACAGAATGTGCTGTAGTCACACATTATCGACTAAAAAACGATGGAAATGGCAACATCATTGTAGATGAAGAAGCCAAGTTAGAAGAAGAATTAATCGTTCGTCCAACTTCAGAAACGATCATTTGGAACACTTATAAAGGATGGATCCAGTCTTACCGTGATTTACCTTTGTTGATTAACCAGTGGGCAAATGTGGTACGTTGGGAGATGAGAACTCGTTTGTTTTTGCGTACTACCGAATTTTTATGGCAAGAAGGGCACACTGCTCACGCTACCGCCGAAGAAGCAATAGAAGAAACGGAAAAAATGCTAGATGTTTATGCAGATTTCGCAGAAAACTGGATGGGCGTACCGGTAGTGAAAGGCCGTAAAACGGAAACCGAGCGCTTTGCTGGTGCTTTAGATACCTATTGTATCGAAGCGCTGATGCAAGACGGTAAAGCGCTACAAGCTGGTACTTCGCACTTTTTAGGGCAGAACTTTGCAAAAGCTTTTGATGTGAAATTTACCAGTAAAGAAGGTAAGCAAGAGCATGTTTGGGCAAGTTCTTGGGGGGTTTCTACTCGTTTAATGGGTGCATTAATTATGGCGCATAGCGATGATAGTGGTCTAGTGCTTCCTCCAAAGTTAGCTCCAATTCAAGTGGTTATCGTACCCATCCACAAGGGTAATGAAGAATTACAAAAAATATCTTCTTTTGTGGATGAATTGATCCCAAGATTAAAAGGCTTTGGCATTTCTGTAAAGTACGATGATAGAGATAGCCAGCGACCAGGATTTAAGTTTGCAGAATACGAATTAAAAGGTGTGCCTATCCGTTTAGCCATTGGCGCTAGAGATATGGAGAACGGAACTGTGGAGCTAGCTCGTAGAGATACTAAAGAGAAGTTTACGGTTCCTCAAGAAGGATTGGCAGAGTATATTTTCCAAATGTTGGCGCAAATACAGCAAAATATCTACGATAAGGCTTTGCAATTTAGAGATGAGCATATCACGGAAGCTAACTCTTATGAAGAATTTAAAGAGTTGTTAGAAACAAAAACTGGTTTTATTGCTGCGCACTGGGATGGTACCGCAGAAACTGAAAAGCGCATTAAAGAGGAAACTAAGGCAACAATTAGATGTATTCCTTTAGATAATAAATTAGAAGATGGTGTTTGTATCTTAACGGGTAAACCATCTAAACAAAGAGTGTTATTCGCAAGGGCTTATTAATTAGATTTGAGTATTTAGATGTGAGATTTGAGACCTTTTAGTTACTGCCAGAACTTACATCTATTACCTCATGTCTCATATCTGAAAACATGAAAGAACAAATAAGCAACTATCAACAGATATTAGGTAAGCTAGAAAGCAAGGCATCCTTAAAACAGGAAATATACAGAAATACGGTTGATGTTTTTGCTGTAGCGAAGAAGGCCTTATCGAAACTTGCTTCTGCGCTACATCAAGATTATTCGCAAAAAGATCCTTCTGTTGAAGTAGCTTACAAAGATACGCATCAATTTGAAGCAGAACTTAAGTTTTCTGGTGATATGTTGCTGTTATCCATGCATAGTAACGTTTTTAATTTTGAAGAAGGTCATCGAATTTATTCTTCCAGTTATATCAAATCAAATCCTAGTTTAAGTTACTGTGGCGTAATCTATGTCCACAATTTTTTGGCGGATTCTATTAAGTATAATCGTTTGGCGGATGAAGGCAGCTTAGTGGCTCGAATATTAATTAACAAGGAAAAAAAGTTTCTTGTAGAAGGAGATGGACAACTTGGTTTTTTATACGAAGCCTTTAGTGAAGCTGATATAAATGAAGAAATATTGACCAATATTTTGGAGCTTGCAATTTTAAATTGCATGGATACAGATTTGCAGTTACCGCCTTATGCATCAGTCAAAGATATTACATTGCATCAAAAGCAAACTACTTTGGCCGCTAGCGGTTATCCAACAGGGAAAAGATTAGGTTACTTGTTTAAATCTGAATTACAACAGAATAATAATTTATAATAGTTGTTCGTCATTTCGACTGAAGCGCAGCGGAATGGAGAACTGAAAGATAGCGTAGTTAAATCTTTTAAATGTGTCTATAAAGGCTAAGATTTCTCTTCGTCCTTTATCGAAATGAAGATATAAAGTAAAAAGTAGAAAAATGAAATTTGCAACTAAAGCCATACACGCAGGCCAGGAGCCGGATCCAACAACTGGTGCAATTATGACACCAATCTATCAAACTTCAACTTATTGGCAAGCTTCTCCTGGCGACCACAAGGGTTACGAATATTCTAGGGGTACCAACCCAACTCGTAAAGCTTTAGAAGATTGTTTAGCGGCATTAGAAAACTGTAAGTACGGTTTGGCTTTTAGTAGCGGAATGGGAGCAACTGATTGTTTGTTAAGATTGCTAAAGCCTGGCGATGAAGTCATCACTGGTAACGATTTATACGGTGGTTCTTACCGTATCTTCACTAAAATTTATCAAAACTATGGCATCAAATTCCATTTCTTAGATTTATCAAATCCAGAGAATATCACGCCATACATCAATGAAAAAACTAAATTGGTTTGGATAGAAACACCGACTAATCCAACCATGCGTATCATTGATATTGAAGGTGTGGCTAAGATTACAAAAGCCAACAATATTCTTTTAACAGTTGATAATACTTTTGCATCGCCTTACCTGCAAAACCCGATTGATTTAGGTGCTGACGTGGTCATGCACTCGGTTACTAAATACATTGGCGGCCACTCTGATGTGGTTATGGGAGCGTTGTTGACTAATAACGAGCAACTTTATAAAGATTTGTTCTTTGTGTACAATGCATGTGGCGCAACCCCAGGTCCTCAAGATGCTTTCTTGGTATTGAGAGGAATTAAAACTTTGCACTTGCGTATGAAAGCGCATTGCGAAAATGGCGAGAAGGTTGCTCATTTCTTAAGAAACCATCCAAAAATTGATAAAATTTACTGGCCAGGGTTCGAAGATCATCCTAACCATGATATCGCTAAAAAGCAAATGCGTGGTTTCGGTGGTATGGTATCTGTAACTTTAAAAGATGCAGATTTGAAAGAAACTTTCCGAATTGCTTCTCGCTTTAAAGTGTTCTCTCTAGCAGAATCTTTGGGAGGTGTAGAAAGTTTAGTTAACCATCCTGTAAGTATGACACACGGTTCTATACCAAAAGAAGAACGTGAGAAAGTTGGCGTAACCGATAACTTACTGCGTTTTAGCGTAGGAGTAGAAGATATTGACGATTTATTGGCGGATTTGGAGCAAGCTCTATCGTAGAAATTAGATTTAAGATATGAGATTTGAGACTGGGCTTACAAATGATTTTGATCAATTAAAAGATTTCCTAGACTTTAAAGTGGCTCAATACAACCAGCCTAATTTCATAGCGAATGATCCGATAAGTATTCCGCATCAATATACTTTAAAACAAGACATTGAAATTGCTGCATTTTTTGCGGCAATTTTAGCTTGGGGGCAACGCAAAACAATTATTAATAAATGTAATGAGTTGTTGGCGAGGATGGATAACCAACCTTATCAGTTTATGCTGCACCATTCTGACCATGATTTGAAAGGATTGCTTGGATTTAAACATCGAACTTTTAACGACACCGATTTACTTTATTTTGTAGCATTCTTTCAGCAGCATTATCAGCAGTCTAATTCTTTAGAAACGGCATTTATACCTCCAGCTTTAATTTACAGGTCAGATTACTTAAGTGTAGAAGAAATTAATGCGGGTTACGAACTTACCTCGTCCACTTGTTACACCTCAAATTTAACACTTAATAATTTTACTATCGAAAAAGCCCTAAATCATTTTCGTGCGTATTTTTTTAGTCTACCAGATTTCCCGCGAAGAACGATTAAGCATGTTTCATCGCCATTACAAAAATCTACCTGCAAACGCTTAAATATGTTTCTGCGTTGGATGGTTCGAAAAGACGATTACGGTGTTGATTTTGGCATTTGGGACACTATTCTTCCTGCAGATTTGATTTGCCCTTGTGATGTGCATGTAGATCGAGTAGCAAGACATTTTGGGTTAATTGAACGCAAACAGACAGATTGGTTAACCGCTTTAGAATTGACTGAAAATCTTAAAAAACTTGATGATGCAGACCCAATAAAGTACGATTTTGCTTTATTCGGATTAGGAGTAGAGGGAGAGTTTTAATACATTTGTTTGGTGTGTACCGCCCTAAAGCCTTGAATAATGACAGACCAACTCTCCACCTGGCAAATGACTTACCCAGAGAAATTTATTGCGAAAGCAGTAACCATTCCTGCTATTGTACACAATGAAAATAAACACCAGCTTATTGCCAATAGCGAAAATCTTCAAACCACGTTTCAATACGAAAAAGTAGAAGAAGGTTGTTATTTGTTTGTAGTGGATATGACGGCGGTGAGCGATACCAAGATAGCCTTGTTTGGGGATAGAGATGTTGAATATTACTGCTTATCGTATCAATTGATTAAGGGTGATGTGAATAAAGTTCCGATGAAGGATAATGATCCGATGCAATCTAGGATAATGTCTTTACCCCGTATTTGTAGTTTTTATAACAATGAATTCGATTACGAAACTTGGTTTGAAAAAGGAGCAGGCGTAAGAGCATTTATATTTTGTTTTACCAAAGAATGGTTGGATAAAGGAATAGATTTCTCTGCTGTAGATCAGGAATCAACCTTTTTGAAAGTGATACGAAAGGAAATGGAAGGGATGGCTTATTTCAGCGATAATTTCTATAAAGACACATTTGACGAACTGGATCAGTTACTTACCAAATCTCAACGTTCGCCAGTTTATCCGCTAGTGGTTAGAAAGCTATCTTTAACTTTAATTGCCGATTTTTTCAGTATTGTAGCAGATCCTGATTCGGTGTTAAACCAGCCACCAGCAGCCGATGAATTTGATGGCATTGAAAAAATAAAGGCGCATCTTGATAAATTTTTTAAGCAAGGATTTCCTGGGTTAGAAATTTTGGCCGATGTTGGCAATATGACTGTATCCACCATGCGCAGGCAGTTTTTAAGACAGATGGGCCACTCTGCTTTCGATTATTTTAGAGATATACAAATGAGATATGCCTTTGCACAACTGCAAAATGGAACTCAAGTAAAACAAGTAGCGCAAGAATTAAGTTTTGGTAGCTCGGCTAATTTTAGTCGCATTTTTAAAAAAACATATAAGATTTTGCCAGCAGAGGTAAAATCATTAAAAAGTTAATCCCTTTTAGCTAAAGGCAATCGCTAGGTCTTATTCAACCAATCATTACGAGAGTTTTCTCTTGAGCAGCGTTAGCGAATGATTAAACGCTATTCTTAAATTAGCACTCCATGTCTATAATTCATGAGCATATTTGAGTGCTTTTTGATCATATCTAACAGCTAAAACAGGGTAGTTTTGTCATAAACAGATGTTATCGTTTATGAGAGAGAAACTTTTACTACTTTTCTTAAGTTTAATTGGTGCAAACCTACTTCAGGCACAAGTTGTTAATATTCCTGATGCCAACTTCAAAGCCGCCTTACTAGCCCATTCGCCAAAGATTGACGTTAATAATGACGGAAAGATACAGGTTTCAGAAGCTGAAGCCATTGTGGGAGATATCAATGTCATCAGAAAAAATATTACCAGCCTAACGGGTATCGAAGCTTTTGTAAATGTTACTAGGTTACTTTGCAGCAATAATAACTTAACCTCACTAGACGTCAGTAAAAATACGGCAATTACTGCATTGGGTTGCGACAACAACCAACTGACTGCTTTAGATTTAAGCGAGAACACTGCTCTTACGTCTATTGGTTGTATGAATAATCGGCTAACCTCTCTAGACATTAGTAAAAACATAGCACTTACCTCATTGAGTTGTTACAATAACCTGCTTGCTACCTTAGATGTAAGTCAAAACACTTTATTGACAGGTTTGAATTTTTCATCAAATCCGATCCAAGTTATAGACATGGATAATTGCAAACAATTAACAAATTTAAGATGTTCAGCTACGAAAATTAAAACGCTTGATGTAAGCCAATTCCCAAATTTACTTGCTTTAGAATGCTACTCCAATTCGGAACTTGAAAATCTGAATATCAAAAATGGAAACAATACCGCTTTTAGTAGAATGCTAGCTCATGAAAACCCAAAGCTGAGCTGTATACAGGTAGATGATGTAGCGTATTCAAATGCTCAAACTATTGATATGTTTAGCAGCTGGACAAAAGATGCAACCGCAACTTACAACACCGACTGCCGCCCGCTAGTTAACATTCCAGATGCTAACTTTAAGGCCGCTTTACTGGCTCATAATCCAAAAATTGATACAGATGATGATGGGAAGATACAGGTTTCAGAAGCTGAAGCGTTTACGGGAACGTTACAATTGACCAACAAAAACATTGCTGATCTTACGGGTATTGAGGCTTTCGTGAATATCAATGCTTTGGTAGCTAACGACAACCAGCTTACCGAACTAAATGTGACCAAAAACATAGCATTAAAGTTTTTGTTTTGCCAAAACAATCAACTTAATAGTTTAGACGTTACTAAAAATATCATTTTGGAAATGATGTATTGCAATGCCAATAAAATTCAAAGTCTATACCTTACAAAAAATACGGTACTCAATACGCTAATATGTGAAGATAACTTACTTACAGGGTTAGATGTTAGTCAAAATACGTCGCTAATCAGGCTCATCTGTGGTAATAATCCCATTTCCAGCTTGGATGTCAGTAATAACATTGCATTAACACAACTTTTTTGCGAAAATAGTCCAGCACTTTCTAGTCTTAACCTTAAAAATGGCAAAAATGATATACTTTATCTTGTCATCGCCAACCAAAACCCGAAGTTATTTTGCATTGAGGTAGATGATGTAGATCAGGCAAACACCTATACTACCAATGGAGGTTGGCAAAAAGATGCTTCAGCAAATTACAAAACCAATTGTAACGAGCCTGTTGTTTACATCCCTGATGCTAATTTTAAAGCCTATCTTTTAGCAAGAGCCGATATCAATACCAACGGAGATGCCGAAATACAATTTGCGGAGGCAGAAGCATTTGACCGTAACTTTGATATGTACGACTTGGGCATTAGTGATCTTACAGGTGTAGAAGCGTTTGTGAATTTGAAAGGAATTACTTGTAAAAAGAACAATCTCACTAGCCTTGATTTGACTAAAAATACAAAACTAGCTAATTTAGACTGTGAAGAAAATCAACTCACTACACTTGATTTAAGCCAAAATACTGAGTTAATATTTGTGTATTGTTCGGCTAATCAGCTTACCAACATAGATGTTTCTAAAAGCCCAGCGCTGATTTCTCTTGGTGTAAACGATAACCAGCTTACCAATTTGGACGTGAGCGGTAACCCTGCTTTGGTTGGCCTTAGCTGTGGACAAAACATGATTACTTCCTTAAATTTGAGTAACAATACGGCGCTTTCTAGTTTAGATTGTTATGATAATAAGCTTACTTCTTTAGATTTGAGTAGTAACGCTAATTTAGGTGTTGTTAGCTGTAATAATAATGAGCTAACTAGTATTAACCTCACACAAAATCCAAACTTGACCATATTAGAGTGCTATGGAAATGAACTTACTGTTTTAGACCTAAGTAATAATGGCGCACTGTTAACGCTTGATTGTCATGATAACAATTTAACTGCTTTGGATTTGTTGGCTAACACGCGTTTGATGTGGCTAAATTGTAGTTTTAACCAAATTTTGAAGTTGGATTTAACTAAAAACAGAATGTTAAATGCTTTGTATTGTGAACATAATTCCCTTGTGGTGCTTGATTTAAAAAACGAAAACAATTATGAATTAGCGGAATTAAATGCGACTGTTAATCCTAATTTAAGCTGTATACAGGTAGATGATGTATCTGCAGCTACTGAGAATACCAATTGGCAAAAAGACAATAGTGCAAATTATAACGAAAACTGCAATTACACCTTGCCAGTAACTTTGGTGGAATTTAAAGCTAGTGCTATAGGCAGTTCTGCAAAGTTGGAATGGTCTACCGCATCAGAGCAACGTAACCGTGGTTTTATAATTTATCGTAGGGGCGATGATAGCAGAAACCTAAAAATTGCAGAAATACCCCCTGAAATTCAACGACAAGGCGTTCATTACAGCTATAGTTATATAGATAGAATGCCGTTAAATGGAAATAATTATTATGAATTACACCAATTAGATGATGACGGGAAGATTAATAGTTTAGGTGTGAGAAATGTTAGTTTTAATTTAACGGATCAGCGGGTTACCTTTTATCCTAATCCTACAAGAGATTGGGTAGATATTAACTTTAAGGACAAAAATTTTAACAGCTTGTGGGTATTTGATATGGGTGGTAAATTATTGTTTAGTAAAGCTATTGGTATTACAGAATCATCAACTCGAGTTTCCTTAAACAATATTGCTGCAGGAACTTATGTGCTTAGACTGCGTGGAGAACTTCATCAAGAAACGATCAAAGTCGTGAAAAATTAAACCTTAGGTTATTTTTAAAAGGATGTCATGAATGCAAGCAATCTAAAGCTTGCATTCATGACATCTTTTTTTGGTTTAAAGAGTTGAGCTTTTTTGTGGTTATTCTTTTATCTTTAAACCATGGTACAGTTCACTGCTGAAATAGAAAAATTTGAAAATAACGGCGAAAAAACCGGCTGGAGCTATATTTTTATTCCAGAAACTGTTGCACAACAAATCAAGCCTGGCGACAATAGATCGTTTCGCGTTCGTGGACAGATTGACAACCTTCAGATTAATGGGAAAAGTTTACTACCAATGGGCAGTGGCGATTTTATCTTGCCTTTAGATGGTAAAATCCGCAAGCAACTAAAGAAAGAAGCTGGTCGGCCAGTATCACTTTCTTTGGAACATGATATAGATTATAGAGTAGAAATGCCTGAAGATCTGGAGATTTGCTTGGCTCAAGAAGACGGATTGTTGGAGCAATTTTTATCTTATACCAAATCACACCAAAATTATTTTATCAATTGGTTAAATACTGCAAAAACAGAAGTTACCAGAACAAAGCGTTTAATTATGATTGTGAATGCGATGGCATTGAAACAAGATTTTGGTTTGATGTTACGGAGTAACAAGAGAGATAGATGATATTTTAAGAATAATTTTAAAAAGCAAAAAACAAGGCTGTATCAAAAGTGAAATAATATCGTCATTTCGACGATCGGAGGGGGAGAAATCTGTTTCAGTATTGCTTCTGGAGCAGATCTCTCTCTCACGTTCGAGATGACGAACAACTTTTAAGACAGCCTTGTTTTTATTTAAGCCAAAATAGATTACTTACTTACCGCAGTAGCCTTGTCTATTAAGAAAGTTAATGCGGTTCTATGCGCTTTGGTTTGCTCATCTGAGCTTGAAGCCGTAGCTAACTGACCTTTAATTTTCACTAAAGTAGCCAAAGCGGCAGCTTTACTCGCATTGTCGTAACCACCTGGAGCGGCAACAATAGCGGCAGCAGCTTTAACATATTCTGTCTGTAAGTTTTGACGGAACAAGTTTACATTGCTTTTTAAATCAGCAGCAAAGATATCATCAGTTAAATCATTCATCACGCTAGCTACCGAATAAGTATTTCCGTATAAACCGCTGTTGTTTATTCTGCTCAACGTAGTTGGATGTAGCAGCTGAGCTAAAGTACCCAATTGTAATGACAAAAATGTACTTTGCGGTTTAACATCTTCTGTGCTGCCGAAGAAACCAAAACCCCTACGTTGGATTTGTAGATAAGGAAATAGTGCTTTATCGGCATCAAATGCATTAGGTGCAAAAACATAAGTGCTTAGCAAGGCCAAAGCTTTCTTTTGATATTCAGCTGGAACTGGCGTAAATGGCGCTGTAGTAGTTTGTTGCCCTACAAAGCTACGGTCTACGTAAACACCACCAATGTAACGGCTTAAGGCCGCTGCCATGCTTGCTCGCTGGCCATTAAGCTGGTAGTATTTGCTACGTAATTCTTGATAACTTTGGTTAGGTTTAGCAAATCTCTCTTTCAATTTTGGGATCATGGCATTGATCAATTTAAAACGATCTTCGCCATAAGTTACCATATCATTGGTTTGGTCGTTCACATTAACTCTTGGGTCTATACCGCCACCTGGGCTACGCATATCATCTGCATCGTTACCGAAAGCCAATTGAGGATCGGTACTTCTGCTCAAGATTTTATTTAAGCCAGCTTCTTCTTCTTTCTCGCTGAAAGGAGTGTAGCCGTATTCAATTGCCCATAAATCATAAGGACCTGCTTTGGTTGTATAGTAATCGCCTTGTTTGCTACGATCGCTGCTTACGTTGATTGCCGGGTAATCCATTACTGAACCTTGCAAACCAATTTTACGAGTTAAGCTCTTATCGTTCATTTGAGCTGGGCTTAACATCTGGCTGGCTTTCATGTTGTGATTTAAGCCTAAAGTATGGCCCATTTCATGCATGATTAGATAGTACAAGAACTGTTTGTGCATTTCTTTAACGGTTGCTGCTCTGGCTGCTTCAGAAACATCGGCGTCTAAAACTTCGATAGCTGCTAAACCAGTTTGGTACTGCATACTCAACTCGTTAGCTAGCGAACAGAAAGCCATGTGGTTTTTATCTTTATGGTTGTGTGCTCCATGCTGTGTTTGGGCAACCGCTTCAGTAGGATTTTCCCAAGGTAAGTTCATCGCCATAGATGGACCGCCATTATATAATTGGTCTTGTACCACGGTTCCGGCACCAGATTTCCATTCTACCGTAATATCAGCACCTAAGATTTGTCCGGTTAGAGGATTATAGAAGCTTGGACCGATTGCACCATACGAAGGGTAGGCTGAAGATACCCAGCGAATTACGTTGTAGGCAATGTCTGAAGGATCCCAAGTAGCATCATCTGGCATTTGTTTCATCACTACCGCATTTTTGAAACCAGCTTTTTCAAAGGCTTCGTTCCATTTCTCGCCAGCTTCTTTAATAATTGGACGATATTCTACGGGTGTGGTATTCTCAATCCAGAAAACAATGGGTTCTACTGGCTCACTTAATTTAGCGTTAGGATTTTTCTTTTTCAAGTTCCAACGGCTGATGAAGTCTTTGTAAGGAGTTGCATCTACAGAAGTCAAGTTATCTACTTCCGCTCCAAAATAGCCTACTCTCGGATCGTCTCTACGTGGTCTGAAATCATTTTGCGGTACTTCCAAGAACGAGTGCTGCATTTTTACGCGAACGTATCTGGCATCGGTAATATCTTTCCCGCCACCATTCAAGGGGTTGGCATTGTCGTAAGCAAGATCTACAACAACGTCTGTGTTGCCGTTAAAAGATTTTACAGCCTGATATTTTGATTTTGCAACGTTTAAATTACCTAAATTAAACATCGCACCTGGAGGCAATCCCGGAGGCGTGGTAGGTTTTACCGGATCAAGCTTATCACTTAAAAACAAGCCATCTACAGAGATTAAATAGCCGTTATCATCTTTAGCACTAAATTTATCTGCAAAGAAAACAGCGTCAGAAACATCTACATTAGCTGCTTTACTTACTGGGTTGGCCGGGTCGTAATAAAAAGCAGTATTTTTCTCTAAGAACTCAACCTTATCATCAACTTGTTTAATTTGAAACAATTTGGTGTTTCTGATCATGTTCTGGTTAAGGAACAATCTTGTTGGCCCACCCATAGAAAAACTTTGGTAGATGTAGTCTTTACCTAATTGATCTTTTTTGATATACAATTGTAAGCTACCTGTAACCGTGTCTTTGTAAAGCGTAAATAAACCATCAATTTTTTTGCTTGATTTGGTTTTGTCGGCAACTGTTGGTTTGGGCGGGGTTGGAGGCGTTGTTGGCGCCACTTTTTTCGTAGTGTCAGCAGGTTTGTCTGCTTTTTTTGTTTCCTGAGCGTTAGCACTTAAAGCAAATAGTGCAGCAGCAGGAATTAACCATAAATGTTTCTTCATTTTTAATTTAGTTAGTTTTTACTGGTTGATTAGCGTGAGTTGAAATGCTTCTATTTCTTCCTGTTAAATTTAAGCAAGTTAATTAATTAAGGTTAAATATTAATATCCGATTAGAGATTAGACGGTGACAAATTGGAAATGTTGCAGCAATTTTTAAAATGTTGAGAACTCAAAAAAATGTTGAAAACCAAAAGGCGGAACTTGTAATTGCTCCGCCTTTGTGAAATTAATAGATAAGTATTTTACCTTCCTCCTGGAGGGCAGTTTTCTTTTAAAAACTTAGTAAAAATTAAGGCTAAATGTTCTCGAGTTCCTTCGCCTTCGCCAATACTGTGTGTACGGTTCGGATAGCTCATTAATTGAAAAACTTTTTTATGTTTCACTAACTCATTAATCAGCATTTCTGCATTTTGGTAATGTACATTATCATCGCCAGTGCCATGTATGTATAACAAGTTTCCTTTTAGGTTTTTTGCGTGGGTAATTGGGGATCCTTTCACATAAGCGTCTGTGGTAGGGAAGGGAGTTCCCATGTAGCGCTCCTGATAAATGTTATCGTAGGTTAACTGATTGGCTACAGCGGCCACTGCAATGCCTGTTTTATAAATTTCTGGATATTGGAACAATAAATTTAAGGTTGATGAACCTCCGCCGCTCCAGCCATGAACAGCAACACGGTCTTTATCCATAAAAGGATAAGTAGCCAATAATTTTTTGGTAGCCATCGCCTGATCCCGGATGTTAATTACACCAATGTTCTTGTAAATTGCTTTTCTCCATGCAGTACCTTTTGGCACTGGAGCTCCGCGGTTATCCATAGAAATATAGATGTAACCATCTTTAGCCATATCGCCGGCGTAAAGGCCGTTTCTTCCGGCACCCCAAACATCGGCAGCAGTTTGCGAGGCTGGTTCGCCATACACATAAAACACTACCGGATATTTTTTGGTCGCATCAAAATTGTCTGGTTTTTTCATCCAGCCGTCCATTTCAACTCCGTCGTCGGTAGTTACTTTAAAAAATTCTACTTTGTTTTTAATAGCTGTTTGCTTACCTAATTGGCTGGTAATGCTACCTTCCATACTTAATGGGTTATTGGTGGTAAAATTCATCCATTCGGTAACTGGAGCAACTACAGAACTATTGTAACTGTGGCGTGCAAAAAGTCCATTTGGCGAGATAGAGTAACTGTGTGTACCAGGTAAAACAGATGGGGTAACCATCTCCAATTTACCTTTGCCATCTAATTTTGTTTTGTAAAGATATTTTTGAGTAGCATTGTTAGGCGAAGCCATAAAATAGATGGTATTGTTTTTTTCATCAACCAAGCTTAAATCAATCACATCGTAATTGCCTTTGGTAATTAAAGTTTCCTTTTTACCATCTTTGCTTATGCGATAGAAGTGGTTGTAGCTATCTTTTTCAGTTTGATAGATAAATTCTTTGTTGCCGTTTAACCAAATGAACTGATCTTGGGCATCTATCCACGATGTATTGGTTTCTTTATAAATTTCGTTAACGGCACCGCTGGCGGCATTAGCCACAAATAATTTGCTTTGGTTTTGCTCGCGGTTTAATTGTTGTAGGATGATTTCATTGCTGTTTGGGATCCAATCCATACGAGGGATATAGTTTTGAACAGCACTACCTGGAACAGCTAACCAATTGGTTTTAGCCGTGGTGATATCTACCACTCCAATTTTGCAAGCGGAAGGATCTTGACCCACTTTAGGATATTCTACCGGAACGTTAAACGAGTAAATCGAGTCGGTGTTGTTGATCATCAAGAAGTTTCTAATTTTGGTAGCATCTATTTGCCAATAAGCAATGGATTTTCCATCGGGTGCCCATCTAAATCCATCTAAACAGCCAAATTCTTCTTCGTAAACCCAGTCAAACGTACCATTGATCATTCTAGCTGTTCCGTTGGTAGTAAGCGGTTTGATATTACCCGTCGCTAAATCTTCTACATATACATTGTGTTCGCTTACGTAGGCCACTTTTGAACCGTCTGGAGAGAACTTAGCAAACATTAAGGATGAGGCAGGTTTTCCTTTTCCAATTTGTTTTAAAGTGTTGTTGGCTATGTCAGCAACCCAATAATCGCCTCGGCTATCTTGGCGCCAAACTCTTTTGGTATTGGTGTAAATCAATGCTTTGCTTCCATCATCAGTTAGTTGAAAACTTCTTACACGGAGTGGGCTTGTTTGGTTTGCTGGTGTAAGTAGAGCTCTACTTACAATGGTTTTTCTTTCATTCTTTGGTAAAGTAATAGTCACTATTTCTCCTCCAGTATTTTGGTAATAACTGTTGCCATCTTTGGTCCAGTTAATGCCACCTCTTTGTGCTTTTGCAAAGCCTATCCCTAAAAAAGAGGCTAAGGTATAAGCAATAAATAATTTGGTGATTTTCATCTTTATAAATTGTTTTTAATGGTAATGAAGCTATCAGATTTATTCATCCCATTGTGTGGTTTGAAAAATCATGATGGTTTCATTTGTATAGTTGTTAAGTTTTATTTTTACTTTTTAAAGGTCAATAAAATGTTGATAAACAGATTGGATATAAGCTTTTCCTGTATTTAATATTTGGTTAGTCTGTTTAGCATCTTCTGGCTTATTATTATAAAGTACACTTTTACCTAAATTATCAAAAGTTACTGCATGTCCATTATCTATAAAACCAAAACCATTATCCCAGCTAAAATAAGCAAAATGTTTGCTATATGGGTTAAGCAGGTTTTTGCTCCACCTGAAATCTTTATTGCTGATGTTGAGCTGCGAAAGTAAAGTAGCAGACAGATCTTGTTGGCTTCCTGTGTGGTCAAATATTTTACCTTTAAAATCACTCTTAATTACATCTCCATAAAATATCAAAGGAATGTGATACCGTTGTGGTTCGTAAATTTCATGATTATTTTTAGGTAACGTATGGCCATGGTCGGCAATGAAAACAAATAGTGTATTTTTATACCAGGGCTGTTTCTTAGCTTCGCTCAAATAACTTCCAATGCAAGAATCGGTATAAAAAGCAGTGCTTTTAAAGCGCTGTACATTATCGGCGCTGCCAAATTTGTAGTTTACCGGTAATTCAAAGGGTTCGTGGTTGGTCAAAGATAGTATGGTTGAGAAAAACGGTTGTTTTGTTTTGTTCGCATCCGCTAATTGTCTGTTAAAAACCAAGCCATCGTAAGCGCCCCATTTAGAACTTATGTCTTTCTTTTCGAAATTGTTTCGATCTGTTAACTTTTTATACTGATGCCCTAATATAAATGCCTTATAGTTATCGAACTCTGATTCGCCGCCATAATAAAACGATGTCTGATATCCATTTCGATACAATTTTCGACTGATTGCCGGAATTTTCTGCATTTTTTCTGGCCAACTTACAATGTTGGCTACAGCTAGGGTAGGGAAACCAGTAAGTGATCCTATCAACCCTTTATCTGTACGATTGCCTGTTGCATAAATTTGGCTAAATAAAACCCCATTTTTAGCTAAACTGTCTAAATTAGGTGTAATGCCGTTTTCGTTGCCCAGGGTTTTGGTTAAATCGGCTGTAAAGCTCTCTAAGATAAAAATTACAACATTAGGTTTTGAGGTATTAAGAATAGAAATGGTGGTGTCTTTTTCTACATGATATAAATTTTTAACTTCTAAATCAGCCAGTTTTTGATCTTGGTAGATATACCTGTTTTTTTTGATTTTACCGTTGGCTAATATACTCGATACCAAGTTCCACTCTGTGTTTAAAGATGCATGGTTTAAGATTTGATGTGTGGAGAAAAAAGCCATACTTTGAGAGTTGGGCACATTGCCAACTCCACGAATAAGCAGGAAATTTAAGGTTAAAGTTAATATGGTAATTGAAAACTTTGCCCATAACGGCGTCTTATAAAATTGTATATGACGCTTAACGAGCACAAAATTAAGATAGAAACCAATTGCCAATAAAACAATTAGTGCTAATAGGGTTTCTAAAATAGGAGATGAAGCACCTGAGGCTAGTGACTCGTTAGGTGTGCGAATGGCAAATTCTACAGCACGAGAGTTGATTTTGCTTCCCCACTCGCGATAGATATTAAGATTGACCACTGAAATAAGGCTGAACAACACAATAAATATGGCGTTGTACTTTCTTGCCCAATTGAAGTTTATTTTTTCTCTATCAGTAAAGTACCAAAACGTATAAATTAATAATGGAATAACAGATAGGTAGGCAGCAGTTGAAAAGTCTAATCTTAATGCATGATAGTAAGCGGCTAGTTTTTGAGAAAGTGTTATGTTTCGCAGTTTGATGTGAAAGACGAACATGAAAATGAACCTATCTACTGCGAAATAGAGCAGCCAGAACAGAAAGTATCTAGCGAAAAAAATAAGACTTTTAAACATGGGTCGCTAAATTACTAAAAAAGCATACAAAATAGCCCACGATTGAAGTCGTGGGCTATCAAATATTTATGGATTTTAGCCTTATTGGCCGCCACCTTGCATTGCCATAATTTCCTGCATGGTTTTAAGTTCGTAACCGCTAGGTACTTCTAAAGAAAATGGTCCAACTTTGTCTTCTGAGATACTTTTTACAGTTAAAGTTACTTTCATTCCGTTTTGAAAAGTAGTGTACTTAACTAAAGAACCTTTGATATCTTTGAACTGAGAACCAGCAAATCCATTAGGCAGTTCGATATCGTTTGTAGCCCATAATTCGTAAGTTCCGCCCTTATCGTCTTTATAGCTATACTTTTCTGCGTTGTAGTCGCCTACTTTTTGTTTCTCGCCAGTAGCTTTAAAGTCGATTAATTTAGGAGCCGAAGCTTCGGCTTGCTCAATTTCTTCTTTACTCATTTTAACGGCATACTGCATTTGTGCAATTGGCACATCAATTAGCATTAAGCCAGTTTTTTGTACAAAATCTTGCAAAATACCAATAGATGCTGGGCCTTGTTGCATATCCATACGCATTACATTTCCACTAAATTTTACTTTTTGCTCTTTAGGTAATTGCGAAGCCATGGCAGCTTGTTCTGCTGGTAAAGAGTATTCTACACCGTAAGTTACTGTACCCTGAGAGATTTTCTTTTGGGCGTTTGCCATTACTGCTGTAGCTACTAAAATAGTGGCTAAAAATCCCGTTTTTACTGATTTAAACATCATATTTTTTTTAAAGTTTAGTTACCAATTAATTTTTTCCTTTGCCAAGAAAGATGCAATCCCTTTTTTGAAATCGTGGCTTTCTCTGGTTTGGGCATTTACTCTTATTGCATTGTCTAAACAACTATCGAGCCAAGCGCTTGTAGTTTGGTTAATGAGCTGTTTAGTTAATGCAAGCGAATTGCCTGATGCATCGTTAGTCAAATTTAATGCAAATTCACGTACAATTTGATTGATTTCGTTAGCTTTTGTTACGTTAGTAATCAGATTATATTTAAGTGCTTCCTCTGCACTGAATAATTCTCCGCTGAGCAACAGCTTTTTAGCTAAGGTTTCGCCTACTTTTTGTATCAAATAACAACTTACAATGGCAGGTACAAATCCCAATTTTACTTCGGTGTAGCCAAATTTAGCTTCTGGTACAGCATAAATAATATCGCAAATGGTGGCTAAACCACATCCGCCAGCAATAGCATGCCCTTCAACCTGAGCAATTACCACTTTAGGTAAAGTACGAATAGTTTCAAAAAGATTTTTTAAAGCCGTAGAGTCTTGTATGTTCTCTTCAAAAGAGAATTGCTGAAGTTGCTGCATATAAGCCAAATCTGCACCCGCACTAAAAACATCGCCGCTGGCTTTTAGTACAATAACTTTAACTTTTTCATCGTGCTGTGCCGTTAAAAATGCAGCTGTTAGTTCAGCAACCAAATTTGGATTTAGTGCGTTTCTTTTGTCGGGTCTGTTGATGGTAATTTCGGCAATGCGATTTTCAACATCATAAAGTACTAACGATTTCATAGTTCAATTTAAGTTCAGGGTTATCGCTTGCTGCTTTTTTAATACATGAGTAGTTATTTTTAGGCTGTCTGCTTGCCCTTCAAACTTAGCAATTAAATAATCTTTATTACTTGCATCAACAATTAAATTAGAAAAATCAATTTCTTCTCTTAGCGTAGCAAGGTTTTGCTTTGGGCTATTGTGCATCCAAACAAAATCAAATCTATGATTTTGACTGAGCTTTTTATAATCAAATTTCTCATCCATTAATAAAAATGTTTTTCCTCGATAATTAATTTGATGATCTTTTTTAATGAATTGATGATCTTGAAAATTATCATTCCAGCTAACAAACTGGATATTGTTTATTCTTTTTTGGTCTAATGCAGGTTTTACGAAGAACTCGAAATTTCGATCATTGGCATTTAAGTCAGTTAATAATACCGTTTTATTTCCTTTAATAAATGCCGCTGCGAAGTTTTTTCTTAGGCTAAACAAGAGTAGTTCTTCTTGTTGCGTAGCTGTGATCTTTTGGTAGGCAAATGTTAGTTGAATGATGAGCAATAACATGAGGCCGCTAAATAGATATTTCTTTTTGTAGTATGAAAAACCAACCGTGAGTAAAATTACAAATACAAAAAAAAGCAGCAATTGCCATTTGTTTAGCCAAATTTCGGTTATACCAGCATAAGGCAAACTTGAAATCCATTTTAATCCATTATTGATAAAAGTAATTAACCACTCGAAGGCGATAGCTAAAAGGTGATTTTTTATAATAAGAAGGGCTATGCCGCCATACATTAATAAAATGATAGGGATAAAAATAAAAAGGTTGCTAAAAACGAAGTACACTGGGAACTGGTGGAAATAATATATGCTTAGCGGTAGGGTAGCCAATTGGGCGGCCAAACTCATCGCAGTTACAGACCATAATTTATCTAACCATTTGTTTTTTAGGTACCACCATTGGTATATTTTGGGCTGATAATAAATTAAACCAATAACTGCGAGAAAAGACAGTTGAAATCCTACATGCCAAATGACAAAGGGGTTAATTACCAGTAAAGAAATAGCGGTAAATGAAAGCACGTTGTAACTGTTTGTTCCGCGTTTGTATTGTTTAGACAGAACATATACGCTAAGCATAACTGCTGATCTTAAAACAGAAGGTGAGAAACCTGTAATTAAGGCATAACACCACACCAGTAAACATATCAATAGTGTTTTTGTTAATTTACCCCAATATTTTCTGTCGAGAAACGAAAGTAGCCAATTAAGCATAATATAGATAATGCCCACATGCATACCCGAAACGGATAAGGCATGGATGGTTCCTGTTTTGCTGTAAGCGGCTAGTGTTTCATTGCTTAAATCGGCACGGTAGCCCAAAATTAAAGTACAGGCTACAGCAAATGCTTCATCGTTTTTAATGAGCTTTCTGTAAGTATCTACTTGTTTTTGTCTAATTTCTAAAGCATATTTAATTATCGGGTTTCCCTGGTTTGTTCGTAGCTTAGCTAATTCATCTTGTCTGATAAAACTTTGATGGTAAATGTTTTTACTAGCCAACCATCGCTTAAAATTAAATTCGGCCGGATTGTATGGTGGCTCAACTGGAAGATAATTAGCTAAAATCATTAGTTCGTCGCCGTAATTAAGATGGATAGGAGTTAAGCTGTCTACTTTTAATGCGATTAGAAGATTTCCCGTACATTTCTCTTCGGAATTGTTTAGGTATCCATTGGTAACAACTACTTCAAATCTAACGATGTCGTTTGTTTGCTCGGGTTCGCTATTAACCCATACCTTTAATTGATGATACTGTTTTTTGGCGAAATAATCTTTGCTTAGAAAGTGGGTATGAAATAAGGTTAAGAAAATTCCTAGAATGAAAAATATCAGATAATAAAAACTAGCAATTGTTTTTTTGTATTTCCAGCCTTTAATTTTTTTATAGAAAATATTGATTAGAGATGCAATTAGAAGTAAGCATGACAGGGTTGTTATAGTTACTCCTAATAGTTGTTCGTTTTGGAAATAATATCCTAAGATAATGCCGAAGATTAACGGCAAAAGTATCTTAACAAATACTATTTCCGCTCTGAATATCAATTTTTAGTTAATTGCTCAAACTGTATATTTGGTTAATTGTTGTCCCTAAACCCTAAACCCTAAACCCTAAACCCTAAACCCTAAACCCTAAACCCTCAATTAAAACTGGTATCTCAATTGCACCCTCATTTCCGACTTCATTTTACCTTCTATTTCATCTAAGCCAGAGCCAACAGTTTCTACGTTGTCGTAATTGTAAAGTGCATATCTGCCCCAAACATCTAATCTTTTTGCCAATCTGTATTTTAAATTGGCATAGCCTCGTACGCCTTTTCCGTTATACAAACCAAAAGTAAAGTTGTACAATACATCATCTTCGTAGGCATAAATTCTGCTATCGTAAGATGCCGTGTTAAAATAAGCCACCCTTATATTTCCAGACAGCCTAGATGAAAGCGGACTGTAGCTAACATCTTGATATGCCAAATAGCCAAACTCGGCATTGGCATCTCCTTTTTTAAATTGCACTACTTCTACTCTGTTCTGAAAACCAAATGATTTACCTATTGCCCATTTTACTTCTGCACGGTAGTTTTCTCGTTTTACATTGTCTAGATAGTTGTAAGGTACTGTTAAGTTAGTGTTTTGCTGCTTAACTTCAGATTTAAACCTTAAAATAGCTCTGAAAGTTTTGGTGGGGCTATAAGTTACCTGGCTTAAAAGTTCGTAGCCGTCAGATGGTGCATCAACGCGAAAACGTAGCCAAGGATATTTGAAATAATCGCCGTATAATTGAATGCTCCAAACTTTGGATGGATTGATGTTCAAACCCGCATAAAGTCCTTTTTCATTAAATGCTTCGCTAGCTTCGGCAGTTGCCTGATTAAAGAAGTTGTGGTAATTTTTTTGGTAATTGCGGTGTAAAACTACTGCAGAAACGGTAGATGACAAACTTACCAGCGCCCCGTTTACATAGGCTAAACCTGCATCCAATGATTTTCCAAATTCGCCAAAGAAGTAGAAATTTTTATAGGTGTAGCTATAATGTGCACCTACGTTGGTTAATTCTTTTCCGGCAAAATTAAAACTTTGATAAACGCTAGAGCCAGGTACAAACAATCTGTTGAAAGAAGTATGATAGGCTACTGCTCCAATACTTAAAGCACTGGTTCTGTATTGTAAAACACCACCGTAAACAATTTGCTCGGTGCTGTTTTTGTTGTTCATCTCATTTTGTGTTCTATGTAAGCCTGTTTCGTTGATAGAGGATACCGTAGTTTCGCCATTCACGTTTGTACTTAAGCTGGCATCGAGTTTACGATGCGAAAAGAAAGGGGAGAAATCTATATTTTTTGCTACGGTCACGGTAGCTGCTGCCCCACGTAAAAAAGCAAATTCGTTAGCAGAGGTGTAAGGCCGTAAACCCACATCACGTTTTACCACACCAGTTACATCTGGAGATTTGCCGAATGCAAAACCCGACCAAAGCGTTAGCGCTTGGCCAAACTGCATGGTATAATCGCCCAAAACAATCTTTTTAAACCTGCCTGTATTTAAAATGGCTACGTGGCCAGACATGAAATCTGTGTAGTTTGACGGGAAAAAGTAAGATGCTTTTTTGGGGTTTTTGAAGAGGTATTCTCCAGCATCTTTTTCCATTACCAAAGAAGCCGAAACACGATTGGAATAAGTATAGCGGTATCTTAGCAAATACCTGTCGGGCGTACCCAAATATCTACTTCCCGGCAAATCGGTATAACCTCTTGTTTTTTCTATTACTCTGCCGTAACGTAAAATTAAATCGTTGTTACCATACTTTGCTAAATTGGCAGCAGTAATTTTATCTACAGTAGAGCTTTGGTTTAGGGTTACAAACGGCATTAACCTTTGTATGGTTTGCAAATCAAATTCGGCTATGCTTTGCAGTTCTAATAGGTCAATAAGTTTGCCGTTTTTTCTGATGTGCTCAAATAAATTACTAATTTGAAGCGGAGATAGGAACACCAAAGTCTTTAATTCTTCGGCGTTGGTATTGTTTAGGTTAATGGGATGTTTTCTAAAATAGGTTAAACGATCTTGAAGTTCCGAAAGATCATAGTCTTCGGGTAAATTTTCTGCAATACTCTCTATTAAATCTTTAATAAGTTGGTCTTCCTGTGTTTGTGCCTTTGCAATAAAACCAATCAGCAAAAAAGCAGCCAATATAAATAGTTTAAAACGCATAAGACAAACCAATTTGAGGGGTATAACCAATTTGCGGATGACTTTCTACAGCAATATCCATAATCAATTTTTGATAATTTAGGCCGATGCCGAAATACTGTTTAAAGGGCTTGGCGCTTAAGCCGCCACGTAAACTTAACAACTCGTAAAATTTATAATCTACGCCTACACCAACATCAAATTTCCGTTCAAAATCTTTAGAAACAGTTGCAGCTAAAATTAATTTATTAGAAGGGGTGTAAGTGGCTCCAAGATGTACCGAAGTTGGTATGTAAGTTTCGGCATAGGTAGCTTTATATGCTTGCGAAGACGGGTTGTTAACATATAAGCCTAAACCAATTTGTTTGCTCAGTGCATAATTTACTCCAGCATCAACAGAAAAAGTTGTGGCATTACCATAGTTGGTTATTTTTATTTGATGAATGTTGGCTTTAACACCAATCGATAAATCTTCGCCAAAGCTTTTGGCCAAACCAAAGCCGGCCTTTATTTCGTTAAATTCGCTAATGCCGTATCTGTTAATGCTGACGCCAGCAAAATTGTTGTTAAAAGGCAGTACAAAAGCAAAGCTTTGTTCACTTAGCTCATCGCCAAATAAATAACGGGCGTAGTTTAATGCAGCTATTGGTGTTTTTTGCGAGGTTATTCCTGCTGGGTTTGCATTTAAACTCCAAATGTCTTTTACTGCAGCACTGGCATTACCCATAGCCGTTAATCTTGCTCCTTGGTTATATTGGCCAAAGGCGCTGTTCATAAATAAAGACAGAATAAAAGGAAGTAAAATTTTACGCATAGGCTGTTTGGTACGAGCAATTTAGGAAATAATGTTTAAAGTAGATAATCAAATTGACCAATTAAATAATAACCAATAATCAATAACCAATAATCAATAACCAATAATCAATAAACAATGAAACAATCAAACAATGAGCTAACGAACCAATGAGCTAATGAACCAATGAACTATTAAATCTCTTCATTTAGTTTCAATAGAAAATCTTTCAGGCGCTCTAGTGAGTCGATAACCTTTTGGTTTTCTTTAACTTCGCTGCTGTTGCTTTTCATGTGTTCTTTAGCTCCTTTTAAAGTAAATCCCTTATCATCTACCAAATGAAAAATAATTTTAAGATTTTCGATATCTTCTGGCGTAAAAAGGCGATTTCCTTTTTTGTTTTTTTTGGGTTTAAGAACTTCAAATTCCTTCTCGTAAAACCTAATTTGCGAAGCGTTTACATCAAACATTTCGGTTACTTCGCCCATGGTATAGTACATTTTATTGATTTCTCTTTCTTTGTAAGGCATGTTTAGTGTTGATTATTAAACGATTATAGATTTTACTTAAAGTGTTCAAATGTAAACCGATTTTAGCAGAAAACCACAATAAAATTATAATTTTGTTGCTCATTAATTATTACCACTAAGACACAAAGAACACAAAGGGATTTTGGTTAAGATGATGGAGTTATTAATTCCCTAATATCTTGTCCCTAATACCTAAAAAACATATAAAAATGACAGCGAGAGAAATAAGACAGACCTTTTTAGAGTTTTTCAAAAGCAAGCAACATCATATTGTGGCATCGGCACCTATTGTGGTTAAAAACGACCCAACTTTGATGTTTACCAATGCCGGGATGAACCAATTTAAAGATTTGTTTTTGGGAGAGGCCACGGTAAAATATCCTCGTGTGGTTGATACGCAACGTTGTTTACGTGTTTCGGGCAAACATAACGATTTGGAAGAAGTAGGTATCGATACTTACCACCATACCATGTTCGAAATGTTGGGCAATTGGAGTTTTGGCGATTATTTCAAAAAAGAAGCAATAGCTTGGAGCTGGGAATTGCTGACCGAAGTTTATAAAATACCGAAAGATCAATTGTATGTTTCTGTATTTGAGGGCGATGAGAAAGAAGGTTTGCCGATGGATACTGAAGCGTTTGAACTTTGGAAACAATTTGTGCCCGAAGATCGTATCGTTTTAGGTAATAAGAAAGATAATTTTTGGGAAATGGGCGATACGGGGCCTTGTGGTCCTTGTTCTGAAATTCACGTAGATTGCCGTACTGCCGAAGAACGTGCCGATGGTAAAGGTAAATCTTTGGTAAATGCAGATCATCCACAGGTAATTGAGATTTGGAACAATGTATTTATGCAGTTTAACCGTTTAAAAGACGGTTCGCTACAAACCTTGCCAGCGCAACATGTAGATACTGGAATGGGCTTTGAGCGTTTGGTGCGTGTATTACAAGGCAAAACATCTAACTACGATACTGATGTTTTCACACCTTTAATCAACTTTATTGCAGAAAAATCTGGATTTGAATATGTTGGCAGTGCCGAGCCAGGAGAAAAAGGCTGGAACGAAGCGGTGGCGATGCGTGTAATGGCAGATCATATTCGTGCCATCTCGTTTGTAATTGCCGATGGTCAACTGCCTTCTAACAATAAGGCTGGTTATGTAATTCGCCGTATTTTACGTAGAGCTGTACGTTATGCTTACACTTTCCTAAACTTAAAAGAGCCTTTTTTAAATCAGTTGGTGCCTGTTTTGGCAGCGCAGTTTAAAGGTGTTTTTGATGAACTGTATTTGCAAAAAGACTTTGTACAAAAAGTAGTTTTAGAGGAGGAAGTTTCTTTCTTGAGGACTTTAGAAAAAGGAATCGTTTTGTTTCAGACTTATGTGAAAGGACACAATTCTGATGTAGAAAGAGGTGTTGGTTACGGTGATGGTAAGCTCGGAGAAGAGCTGCTTAAATTAAATGTGATTCCAGGATACTTTGCTTTTGAATTGTATGACACGTTTGGGTTCCCTTTGGATCTAACCGAATTGATGGCAAAGGAACAAGGTTTTAATGTAAATGTCGAGTTCTTTAATAAAGCGCTAGAAGAACAGAAAAATCGTTCTCGTGCAGCTACAGCTATTGATACTGGAGATTGGATTTTAGTGAACGAAGACAGAGAAACCGAATTTATAGGTTATGATCTAACAGAAATTGAAACCGAAATTGTTAAATACAGAAAAGTAACTGCTAAGGGAAAAGAGCAATATCAAATTGTATTGGCTCAAACGCCTTTTTATGCCGAAAGTGGCGGCCAGGTGGGAGATACCGGGCGTTTAGAAGACCATAGCAGACAGTTTTGGGTAGAGATTACCGATACCAAAAAAGAGAATGGTGTAATTGTACACTTTACAGATACTTTACCTGTAGATCTAGAAGGAAAATTTTGGGCAGTAATTGACGAAGATAAACGTAAAGCTTCTGAGAATAACCACTCGGCCACGCATTTATTGCATGCGGCAATGAAACAGGTTTTAGGTAGCCATGTGAACCAGAAAGGTAGTTTAGTTAATTCAGATTACCTGCGTTTTGATTTTTCGCACTTCGCAAAGGTAACTGATGAGGAATTGAACCAGATTGAAGATATCGTAAATGCGAAAATTAGAGAGAATATTCCCTTAAAAGAGCAAAGAAATGTAGCCTACCAAGAAGCGATCGACAGTGGCGTAACTGCTTTGTTTGGCGAGAAATATGGAGATTTTGTGCGTGTAATTACTTTTGATGACCATTTCTCGAAAGAACTTTGTGGTGGTACACACGTAAAAGCTACAGGTCAGATTGGTTTCTTTAAGCTTACTTCTGAAAGTGCTGTTGCTGCGGGTGTACGAAGGATAGAAGCCATTACTGGCGAACGTTCTGCTGCGGTTATTCGCGAGCATTTTGAATTAGTTAAAAACTTAAACACTTTGATGAACAATCCGAAAGATTTTGTCTCGGCTTTAGGCAAGATCATTGACGATAATAGTGCACTTAAAAAGGAGATTGAAAAAAGCATTACCGAGCGTGCTGTAGCATTAAGAACAGATTTAGAAAAACAAATGCAAACTATTGATGGCGTGAATTTTATCGCTACGGTAGTAGACTTGCCAAACGCTGATGCTGTTAAAACTTTAGCCTATGCTATTAAAGGTGCAGTTCAAAATTTATTTTTAGTTTTGGGTGTGGTAATCGACGGAAAACCTCAATTAACCGTAGCTATTGACGATGAATTGGTAAAAGAAAAAGGCTATAACGCAGGGCAAATTGTACGTGAGTTAGCTAAAGAAATTCAAGGCGGTGGCGGCGGCCAACCATTTTATGCAACGGCTGGCGGTAAAGATGCTGCTGGTATGTCTAGGGCAATTGAAAAAGCGAAAACATTTTTAAAATAATAACAATAAACTAAATGACTAAACTTGCGCTCTTGGGGCTTTTTATGTCCGTATTTTTCTGCGTTAAAGCTCAAACCGATACTGCTAAAGTAGGTGTAGGTAAAAGAAATGAATTAAAGTTAAATTTATTGAATTCAGTTTTAGGCTTCCCTGAAATCACTTATGAAAGGATTTTAACAAATGAAGCGTCTGTTGGGTTGTCCTTAGCTGTAAGTTTGGGTGAGAGTAACAATGTTTTCATAGATAATTATAAATTTATGGCCACGCCTTATTATAGGATGTTTTTTGGTAAAAAGACAAATGGTTTTTTTATAGAAGGGAATGCTACTCTTATAAATGCAAATTATTTCTATACTGTTTATACTTCAAATAGTTCATGGAGGGTTGATAACAAAGAGGTTAGCTTTGGTTTAGGAGCCGCCTTGGGGCTTAAGTTCGCTACTAAGAATAATTATATTGGAGAGATTTTAGGTGGTGCGGGTCGTTTTTTAGGGGATACTTATCGCGAGGTTTACCCTAGAATAGGCATTACAATTGGTAAAAGATTTTGATAAAGAAATGTAGCGTTATATATGATTATAACGTAAATAATCGAGGAAAGTAGAAGTAAACCTTTACCTTGATGTAGTTTGTAACTTCTGCTTTTTAACAAACTTTTAATGTAAAAAATGAAAAAAAATCTATTAACGCTAATGCTGCTATGTTTAATAAGTTGCGTTTATGCACAAGAAACAAAAAAAGACGAAGCTCAAAAAGCAACGGGAAATAATGAAATTAGATTAAATCTATTAAATTCCATTATTGGAATTCCCTAGTTAAGCTACGAACGGATATTTAAAGATAACAGTGGTATTGGTTTGTCTGTTTTAGTTGGTATAGATGATAATACTGATTACAAATTTGGCGTAATTCCTTACTATCGTATTTATTTTGGTAATAGCCAAAAAAAAGCAACTGGCTTTTTTATTGAGGCAAATACAGCAATAATGCAAGTTAAAGACGATAGAATTTATCTGATCGATATGAATGGTTATGATTATTCATATCGAGATGAATCTGTTACGAATTTTGGTCTAGGCGCTGCAGCTGGTGGTAAGTTTTTAACAAAAAGCGGTTTTGTTGGCGAAGTTTACTTAGGTGTAGGCAGGTTTTTTAATGGCAATAGTAATGTTGAAGCTTACCCTCGTATAGGGATTACGATTGGCAAAAGATTTTAAAGACTATAGGTTCTTTTCATACTAAAGCGTAGCTTTAGTATCTAAAATCTAAATTACCGTCACCCTGAATTTATTTCAGGGTCAGTTTTAAAATTGAATGTACAGTGATTTTCGACCTTTGGATATGGATATAACTCAAACTTTGTACAGTAGATATGATCAATCGAATTTTCTATCAGTGCCTAGCATATCTTTTATATTAGCTATATGTAATTCTTGATTTTCGGTAATGTCTCCATTTGCTTTTGCCTCTTGTAAAATATGTCTTATTTCAGCTAAATTGTTATATCCATAACTAGGATTGATTGCTTCTATTTTTTTTATTACTTCAAGAGCTCTATTTGAGGTTGTCAGGAAAGTCTTTTGGGGAACAAAATTGATATTTTCAAAATTACAGTTTCCGTAAAACACGATTACTGAGAAAATCGGAACATCTTGGTTTTCGTTGATTATATTTCTTAAATTTTTGATATGAACCTCATTCTGAATTATCGGGCTATAAATCCTGTACTTATTTTTGCCACAAATCATTGTCCAATGCTCTTGTTTACCTTTTCCGTATAGCCAACCGTTATGGTCCTTTACTTCAAAAACAATAATTCCTACTTCAGTGATTAACACAAGGTCTATCTGCGAAAAATCGCAATCGATAGTGTTAAGATACAGGTCATGATAAACATTTTCAACCGATTTTCCATTTTTTAATAAAACTAATACCAAATCACGTTCTGTCGGAGTTCCTCTGTTTAAGACGGTAACACTTTTTAGTATTTTTTTATCTTTTTCTCGTCTATATATTTTTAGACATATTGGAAGGAATACAACAAATAGAAGTATGAGAACACTGAAAACAAAAACGTTTCTCTGGTACTGTGGTTTGAAGAGCCGTTTATTAAATATACTTCTTTGGCTTTTAAAAATATACTTGGAATGTGCATGACCACTTTTTCCATTGTATGATATCTCATACCAATTTCCATTCTTTGATAATAATTTAATTTCGTCACCTTGTTTTAACGTAAATGAAATAGGATACTTCTTTCAACTCCTGTTCTAACGTTTAAACCAGTTGTAGTTTTGTAGTATTCTTCTTGTTTAAATAAACTCTCTTTAAAAGTGTTAAATACAATGAAACCTATGAAAATAATGATTATACCAAACGTCTTATTGTATCTTCTTTTTTTATATCTCCTGTACATTTACATTTAAATTATTCATTTAAAGATAAATAAAAAAGAATTATACAGTTTTTATGACGCTATTGTTATTTTGAACTTTCTTAAAAACAACAAAGCCCCGATTATCTCGGAGCTTTGTTGTTCTAATGCCTTCCTTTTCCTTTATGCCATCCTTTGTGTTTGCCATTGTCGTGTCTTTTATCTACGTAACGAACTTCACGAACCTGACGGTTTAAATATGGTCTAGGTCGGTTAATTACTATTTTTCTTCCTTTATGTAGGTTGTAACCCCTGTACGCTCTAGGCAACGAAGTTCTGTGCACCCAACTGTTTCCTTCGTAATAAACATAGCGTCTAGAAGGAACATGGTAGTAGGTACGAATATCCGGCAGGTAATAATACTCTACGTAATCGTAGCCACGCGGTCCCCAAACAGGTTGTGCACCAATGTTGATATTTAAACTTACTTGAGCGTTGGCGGTGTGTAATGTAGCTGCTACCATAGCAACAGTAAACATCAAGATTAATCGTTTCATAACATTTAGTTTTTTGTGTGTGATAAAACCTTTACGAATACCGTGCCAACCAAATCAGAAACGAAATTTTGCAATAGCTTTGATACAAAATACTAGCCACAGGTAAACAGATGTTCACTTATTTGTTAATTTTTTTTATATCTGTGCATCTGTGGCCAATAAACGGTATTCATAAACAGATAATCCCTATATTTGGGCAGTTAAAAGAACGTTCAGAATAGTAAATTCTATTAATGAGTACAACTACAATTGCAAGAGATACATCCAATTTCGAACTCGTTTCGGGTTTAGAAGTACATGTTCAGTTAAACACACAATCTAAAATATTCTGTTCAGACAGTGCTGCTTTTGGCGCTGGCCCTAATGAGCATATTTCTACGGTTTCTTTAGGTTTGCCTGGTGCACTTCCAAAATTAAACAAAGAAGTAATAGAAAAAGCCATGCGCATTGGCTTAGCGCTAAACTGCGAAATTAATCAGTATAATTTTTTCGATCGGAAAAATTATTTCTATGCAGATTTGCCAAAGGGATATCAGATTACGCAAGACAATAGCCCAATTTGCAAGAATGGCTACATTAATGTGCGTTTAGCCGATGGCTCTGAGAAAAAAATAGGTATCAATCGTATCCACTTAGAGGAAGATGCAGGTAAGAGCTTGCACGACCAAGACGAGAATTTCTCTTTTGTAGATTTGAATAGAGCGGGTGTGCCTTTAATTGAGATTGTAACCGAACCAGACATTAGAAGCTCGGAAGAAGCGGCCGCATTGTTAACCGAAATTAGACAGTTAGTACGTTTTTTAGATGTAAGCGATGGTAATATGGAAGAGGGGTCTTTGCGTTGTGATGCAAATATCTCTATCAGAGAAAAAGGGAGTACCACTTTTGGTACGCGTTGCGAGGTTAAAAACGTAAATTCTATTCGCAACGTACGCAGAGCGATGGATTTTGAATTTGGCAGACAGGTAGAAGTGGTTTCTACCGGCGGACAAATTGTGCAGAGCACTTTAAATTTTGATGCCGATGCAGGCACAACTTCGCCAATGCGTAGTAAAGAAGAAGCTAATGATTATCGTTATTTCCCAGATCCAGACTTACCTCCAGTAGTCATTTCTGATGAATGGTTGGCAAGAGTAAAATCGGCCATGCCTGTGTTGCCAAAAGAAATTGCAGCTAATTTAATTGCTGACTTAGGCATTAGTCCCGCAGAAGCAGCCGTTTTAGCAGATGATAAAGAACTCTACAAATATTACGCTACAGCACTCTTGCATGTTAACCACCCTAAAAATTTGATAAATTGGTTGTTGGGCAACATTAGAGCTATCTTGAACGAAAAGCAAATAGAAATTGCAGCATATTCGGTTAGTCCATTGCAATTGGCACAAACCATTAATTTGGTAGATGAAAAGAAAATTTCGCAGCAAAATGCCATTCAGCAGTTATTACCGGCATTAGAAAAAGAGCTTCAAGCAAACGCAGCAGATTTAGCTAAACAATTGAATTTGATGATTGTAGAAGATGTGGATGCGATTTCTAGCTTAATTGACGAGGTGCTTTCTAAATATCAACCACAGGTTGAAGCATACAAAAAAGGCAAGAAAGGCGTTTTAGGTTTGTTTGTTGGCGAAGTAATGAAACTGGCCAAAGGCAAAGCAGATGCAAAAAAATTAAACGAATTGATTTTAGAAAGGTTGGAGGCCTAGGGTAGAAGGTTTAAAGAATGCTTTTAAATCTCTATACTTGATACTCACATCTTGATACTTGATACTCAAATCTCGATACTCAATACTGATAAAATGAAAAAACTAACGATACTACTATTAGCAACCATAAGCATATTAACGGCTTGCAAAGACAAATCAAGATTTACCATAAGCGGAAAATTGAACAACGCAGAAGTGAAAAATAAAGTATACCTCTACGGAATGGCCAGCAATAACATGGTGTTGTTAGATTCTACTAACCTATCAGCAAATGGCGAGTTTAAGTTTACCAATACCAAGCCAGAGGCCGATTTCTTTAGGGTAAATTATGGAGCTAACGAATATATTGTAATTGCTCAAAATGGCGATGAAGTAGAAATTACGGCTGATGTAAACGATAAAAACCAGCATTACACCATTGATGGGGCAGAAGATGCATCAAAATTGGCTGAGTTTAACGATATGAAAATCAAATTTCAGCAGAAGATTTTTGAGGTAAGCAAGCAGTTTGAAGAGAAAGTAGCTGCCCAACCAGATAAAAGGGACGAATTGTTGCAGCAGTTATCGCCAGTTTACAACAATGCTCTTAACGAACTGAACCAAGCTATCATCAAATTTGCTATGGATAACAACAAATCTTTAGTGAGTTTTTATGCCATTAGTTTGGTTAATCCGCAGGGTAATGAAAAAGCTATGGTAGATTATGCTGAGAAAGTTGATCCTTCTTTGAAAAAACATTCGGCAGTAAAAAACTTTGTAGAAAAGGTATCGAGGTTAAAGGCAGTACAGGTGGGGCAAATCGCTCCAAATTTCACTATTCCAAGCATAGATGGTAAAGAAATAAAGCTTAGTGATTACCGAGGCAAATACGTTTTGTTAGATTTTTGGGCGTCTTGGTGTGGGCCTTGCAGACAAGAAAATCCAAATGTGGTTAAGGCTTATCAAACTTTTAAAGATCAAAACTTTACCATCTTAGGTATCTCGTTAGATAAAGATAAAGCTGCTTGGGCACAAGCCATTAAGCAAGATAATTTAATGTGGGACCAAGCGGGCGAGCTAAGCGATTTTGAAGGCTCTACAGTAAAACTTTATCAAGTGGAAGCCATACCTAGTTCGTTTTTGATTGACCCTCAAGGTAAAATCATTGCCAGGGACCTAAGAGGAGAAGAGTTGGAGGTTTTTTTAAACAAAACCTTAGCTAAACTCTAATTCTATGTTAATATATGGTATAGTCTTAACAATTTGTTAACTTAGGTTTAACTAAATGTTGCAACTGTATACTTACTTTCGTAACAAATTAAAACTATAATGAGTACAGCTAAACAGAAGATTTTAATTGTTGATGACGAACCCGACATCCTTGAATTGATAGAATATAATTTAAAGAAAGAGGGTTACCAAGTTTACTTGGCAAATAATGGTCAGGACGGAATTAATGTTGCTAAGAAAGTACAGCCCGATTTAATCATTTTAGACATTATGATGCCTAAGATGGATGGGATTGAAGCTTGTCGCTTAATGAGAGCCATTCCAGAGTTTAAAAATACGTTTATGGTGTTTTTAACTGCAAGAAGCGAAGAGTATTCTGAAATTGCCGGTTTTAATGTTGGTGCCGATGACTATATTGCCAAACCAATCAAGCCAAGAGCTTTAGTAAGTCGTATCAACGCTATTTTACGTCGCAATGCAAGTAGCGAAGACGTTTCTGACAATAAGTTAGAAATTGGCGATTTAGTGATAGATCGCGAGTCTTATTTGGTTTATCAAGCGGGAGAGAAAGTGGTGCTAGCTAAAAAGGAGTTCGAGTTACTTTATTTGTTAGCCTCAAAACCTGGTAAGGTTTATACCCGTGAAGCCATATTGAAAAACATTTGGGAAGACTCTGTGGTGGTTACCAATAGAACGATAGATGTACACATTAGAAAATTGAGAGAGAAATTGGGCGAAAACTATGTGTCTACCGTTAAAGGCGTGGGATATAAGTTTGAGCTATCTTAATACACATGTCCTTATTTAATAGGGATTAAGATATTGATGTTTTCATAGATAAAATGCCGAGCAGTAATGTTCGGCATTTTTGTTTCACGCCAAATTTGCATGGCTATGTTTAACAGTGCCAAAGTTATACGCTAACGCATCTTGCTCATTTCATAAAATATCTATTTTTATTTTGACTTAGTCTAAATAAGGTTATCTTTGCAGCAATTTGCTAGGCCGCTATAAGCTCTCTGTTCGGCTTGCAACAAGCAATTGTTGATAATCATGTTTTATAAAACCTTTTTTGTAAAAATGTCATCTGTTAGCTTAAAGAAGTTTATGCTTTTTTTTGCTGTTTTTTTAGGTTTTTCTCGTGTGGGTTATACTCAAAACTATCAGGTAAAAGGAAAAGTAGAAAGTCTATTTGGCGCAGATAAGGCTGCATTCGTAAATATAGTTTTTAAAGGAGATAAGAATTACAGCATCAGCACTAATGAGCGTGGCGAATATATTTTAAGAACTATTGCAGCAGGTAAATATACAGTAAGCTTTTCTTCCATTAATTTCAAGTTAAAAACAATAGATTTCAGGATCATATCAGATACGGTATTGAATGCGAAGCTAGAGCCGCTTCAGCGATTGTTAGAAGAAGTTTATGTTACTGCATCTCAGGTTAAAGGTAGGGCTAGCACGTCGGTTATCGATCGTAAAGCAATGGAGCTATTGCAACCATCAAGTTTTACGGATTTATTAGAATTGTTACCGGGGGGAAGAACTATAACTCCCAATCTTACACAAATGAACCAAATTCGGTTAAGAGAACCGTCAAATGCTCCTACAGGGTACAACACTGGCTCTTTAGGTACAGCTTTTTATATAGATGGTGCTCCAATAAATACGGGAGCTAATATGCAAACCACATCGGGAGTTTTAGATGACGATCCAATAGGCAATCCGATGAACCCTAATTCTTCAAGAATTTCTGTAAATAGGGGAGTAGATATGCGCTCTATTTCTACAGATCAGATTGAAAAGGTAGAAATAGTAAGAGGCATACCTTCTGTAGAGTACGGCGATCTTACCAGTGGATTGGTAAATATTGAGCGTAAAAAGGGAAACACACCTTATACGGCTAGAATGAAAGCCGATGGCTTTAGTAAACTGTATGCTATAGGTAAAGGAGTTAGTATTCTGGAGAAAAATCTTTTCATCAATAGCAATGTAGATTTTTTAGATTCTAAAGCCGACCCACGCGACAACTATGAAAATTACAAGCGTATCACAGCATCAGTACGGACTGAAAAATTTTGGGAAAACATTAATAATAGGTTTACTTGGAGTACAGCACTCGATTATGCCACCAATATTGATAACGAACGTATCGATCCGGATAATTCTTACGCATTGACAGACAGTTATCGGTCGACTTTTAAAAGTTATTCATTAAATAATGCCTTTAAATTCAAATTTAACAACGATAAAATACTTAAATCTTTAGATTTTTCAACTAAAGTTAGCTATCAAGAAGATGTGATTGATTTAACAAGATGGGTCCAGGCGAGGTCTGCTACAGTTTTGGTAAATTCATTGGTAGAGGGCGCTCATTATGCAAATTATGTAACGCCCAGCTATGCCGCCGAACTAGACGTAGAGGGTAAACCTTTATATGTATTTTTAAAAGGTGTTTCTACTTTAGGTTTTTCGCAAGGAACTGTAACCCATCAACTAAGGTTGGGTACAGAATATAACTATAGCAAGAATTTTGGTGGAGGCCAGATTTATGATCTCAATTATCCACTGTCACTTAACTCAGTGTCTTCTGTTAGGCCCAGAGCATTTAAAGATATTCCGGCTTTACAAAATTTCTCTTTTTTCGCAGAGGATGGCGCTAAAATTTTAGCGGGTGCACATCGTATAGATGTAACAGCTGGACTAAGGACCATGGCCATGTTGGGTGTAGATAATAAATATGATATCGCAAACAAAGTTCATTTTGATCCACGCATTAACATGGTTTGGCATCTGCCCAACTTTTCTTTAGCCGGTAAAAATGTGGAGGTGAGTTTTGGAACTGGCTTTGGAGTACAGCATAAACTTCCTACTATGGATATGCTTTACCCGAATAAAACCTATATAGATAACATCCAGTTAAACTATTATCATAATAATCCCGAATTTATTAGAGCTAATGCAAAAACAACCATTGTAAATACAGAAAATTATGAACTAAAAGCAGCACGTAATTTAAAAGGGGAAATTAATGCAGATTTTAGCTATGATGGAAACCGCTTATCGGTAACTTATTTTAGGGAGAGCATGAGTAGTGGCTTTAGGCCAATGTCAAGATATCGGGTTGTCGATTATAAATTGTATGACAATGCCTCTATCGATGCGTCTACCATTACCTCAAGGCCAAATGTAGAGGATTTCGCTTACACTGAAATGAAAGAGTACTATGGTTATTCGGTAAGCAGTAATGGTAGTGGCATGTTTAAAGAAGGTATCGAATTTCAATTTTCGACTAAAAGATTCTCTGCAATAAATTCACGTTTTACCTTAAATGGTGCCTGGTTCAACAACCGTTATAAAAGTAGTGTAGTTAATTATGGAATTATTAGTACAACAGTGTTTACAGAAGGTAAAGTAAGACAATATATTGGCATCTATGATGAAGATGAAGGCACCAATTTCCAGCAATTTAACACCAATTTAACGGTAGATAGTTATTTGCCAAAGTTAGGTTTAATGTTGTCTGCTTCTGCTCAAAGCTTATGGTTTACGTCTGATAAGGAGAATTATAAAACAGGAGTGCCAATAGCTTACATGGATATTAACGAAAACGTACTGCCTTATACAGAAGCCAGCAAAACAGACGCAAATTTGAGATGGCTCTTGCAAAATTATAACGACACTAAATTTATAGAAAGCAGAGTGCCGATTAATTTACAAGTGAACATCAAGGCATCTAAAGATTTCAAAGATAAAGCACGTATCTCAATGTTTGTAAGCAGGCTATTAACCTACGCACCTTCTTATACAACGTTTAACGGCGTTACAATGGTTAGACAAGGAGCGTCGCCTTATTTTGGAATGGAATTAAACTTTAATCTTTAAATAATAAATATATCAGAAATGAAGAATGTAAAAATTATCATGAGTACTTTACTGGCGATAACAGTTTTGTTCAATGCTTGTAAAAAATCAGACAGCGAGAGAACTACGCTTACAGCAACTATTACAATACCCGCATCTTTAGAGGGCTTTACATTAAAATCAGGTACAGTAACACTTAAAGAAATAAATAGTGGAAGAGTGAGCACTTCAAGTGCGATTATCAACAATACGCTGACGGTTGCTTTGCCAGCAGGTTCTTATAATATCGTGTTTGAAGGAGAATTAGAAAGTACTACTGGAGAAAAAACAGTAAGTAAAGTACGTGCAGTTGAGGATGGTGTGATTGTGAATGGTCCTAGTGTAAGTACAGAGCTTACATTGTTTTTATATAAGACGCAAGAAAATTTTGTAATTAAAGAGGTGTTTTTTACAGGCACGGTTACACCTCAGGGCAAAACCTACAATGGCGATAAGTACTTTATCATTTACAATAACTCAGATAAAGTTTTATATGCAGATAGTTTAATGATTGCAGAGTCTCATTTCTTGACAACTACAAAAAGAGACTACACACCAGATGTAATGGCAACTGATTTTACCACTAGTTCAATTGTAATGATTCCGGGAACAGGAAAAACTTATCCAATACAACCAGGTGGATCAATTACCATCGCTAATAACGCTATTAACCATTTGTTTTATAATGAGTTATCTGTTGATTTAAGAAATGCTGACTTTGAATTAACCCTGTTAAACTCTATTAACGTCGATAATCCACAAGTGGCAGATTTGGAGAATATTTCTGGTTACATGACCATGCATAACCGTGGATATAAAAGTTATGTAATTGCCAAGATGAAGGGGTCTAAAGAAGACTTTCTGACTAATCAAGCTTATGTAACAGGCTATGTAAATGCCGCTGGAAATGTTACCAACGCTAACGTTTATAAAATCCCAAACTCTTGGGTGTTAGATGCAGTGAATCTAAGTGTGGCATCAGAATTTAATTGGATTGTTACTAATCCTGTATTAGATATGGGGTGGACTTACTGTGGTAAAGTAAATAGTGATGATACACGTTATGGTAAGAGCGTAATTCGTAAAGTTTATTCAACTGCACCTAATGGAAGAGTAATTTTACAAGATACCAATAACTCAGCTGAAGATTTTACCCCTGAGTCTAAACCTTCCTTGTTTAAATAATTGATGAGCATAAGGAAGTTAATGTTTTTAGGTGTTTTCTTGAGTGTAGCTAGCTGCTATGCTCAAGATACAACTATTTATTCTCGGCCAGTAGAAGAACAATTATCCCCAATAGTTAAGCTTAGAGACGAACTTTATGCTAGCCCGTCTTTGCATGCATTTTACCGCAAGTACAGCTACTCATTATTATCCGTTAATTTAGAAAACACCAAAAAAGATCTTTATTTGAGGCAAGAAGGCAGTGGGGTAAATTCGCTGAGAATTAATTCAGAGTCTTTTACTAAAAACCATAAAGGCGTATCTTTGTGGGGTAATGCCTACTATACCAATGATAAAATTAAACAGGTCAATTTTAACGAGACGCTAGATTATCATTACGTGTATCCCTATGTTATGGCTGATACCGTTGGGGGCGATTTAAATGCCGAAAGCTATTATTTTGGCGGAGGTATTTCTAAGTTGATTAGTGGATTAAGATTTGCTTTGCAAGGTAGTTTCAAAGGAATACAATCCTTTAGGAATGTAGATCCAAGGCCAAAGAATATTTCCTCAGATATCGATTTTGCATTTTCCATAGGTAAAGAAATTCCTAATAACAAAGCAATTTCCATAGATCTTAACTTAAAGAAATACATTCAGAATAATAGCCTGGATTTTGCCAACGAGCTAGGCTTTCCATTAGTTTACCATGATGCTGGTTTGGGTGTTTACAACGAATTGTTGGCAGGAACCAGAATGTTGGCATATTACAAAGGGCTAATGCTTGGTGCGCAACTTAATTTTGTGCCTACAAATTTAGACGGCTTCTCCGCCCAAATAGGTTTCAATCGTTTTCAACTCAATAAGGAATTGGATAAGATTGCTGATCGGATATCAGCAATAAAAGAAAACCGTAGCTATCTTTTGCTAGCCTATCATCATCAGCGTCAAAAAAATAACCTGATTGTTAAACTTAAAGGATATTTTAATAAAAGAGAAGGGCTAGAAGCTACTTTTGCAAATACCGGACAGACGAGCTTATACAAAGTTTCTGAAGAAGTGAGGTACACTAGAGAAAAGTTAGGGATAAAATTTAGCGCCGCCTATGGAAAAGCGAAAAAAAAATGGAAATGGTTTTTGGGCGTTGAAGGTACATTTAACACCGACAATGAAAATTATTTTTTACCTGATAGATTTATCGACTATCAAACAGTAAGTGCAGGTGTTTTTGCCACTTTAACTAAGCCACTTGGCAAAACATTATTAAATATAGAAGTAAAAGCGAATCAATTAAAGGTTTTAAGTGATGACTATTCTTGGGGAGATATCAATACAAAGAAAGGGATTTACCAAATGTTAAATGCAAACTATATTTATTTAACGACGGATATTTTTACAACCAATGCTACTTTGAGATTTGATTTTCCAATTAACAATAAATTGGGAGCTTTTTCCAACGTTACAGGTGCTTACACTTATTTTGATAAGATTAATAAGGCTCGCAACCTTATTTTTTCTCTTGGTGTAGTATTCTAGCTCGCTGCTATTTAACGTTTAAAATCAACAAAACATAAATTACTTTTGTGCCGATGAAACCATCATGAATAGCTAATCTAATATTAACTATTCATGATAGCTTTATTACCTTTAAAAACAATTATACTTTAATGAAAAAGATGAAGTTTTTTGTAGCAATAGGGTTATTAACTCTTTTCAGTTTGCTACATTTTTCGTTTAGGGAAATTGCGTATACCTCTAGCGGCTTGCCCATAGATAGCTTGCGTAGTTTATACGAAAAGCCAATTGCGCAATGGCCAAAGCCAAACTTAGATAGCGGCGTAAAGTGGCAAGAGTTTAAGGCCTTGCCAGAAATAGACAGCAAGAAGTATTTTGCTACGATGGAAAGTGCCGAGGTTGTTTTAGGAAAAAATCTATTTTTCGATCCCATACTTTCTGGTTCTAATCAAATTTCTTGTAGCAGTTGCCATAGCCCACAGACTTCGTGGGCCGATAAATTGAATGTATCCATTGGTCATGACCACGCTTCTGGCAATAGAAACACACCTTCATTATTGAACGTAAAAGAGCGAAAAACATTCTTTTGGGACGGTAGAGCAACCACCCTAGAAGATCAGGTTAAAAGTCCGATTGAAGCGCACAATGAAATGGCAATGAACTTGAAAGAATTGCCTGTGAAACTGAACAAGATTAAAGCCTATAAAAATTTAGTAAAAGCGGCTTATGGCACTGAGCAAATCAGCTTTGATCATGTGGCTAAAGCTTTGGCAAGCTTTCAACGTACGTTAACGAGTAGAAGAAGTCGCTTCGATAGGTTTTTGGATGGCGAGTACAAGCAGCTCACTGATCAGGAAGTGGAGGGCTTACATCTGTTCCGTACCAAAGCGAGATGTGTCAACTGCCACAACGGCCAATATTTTACCGATGAGCAATTTCACAACATTGGTTTAACTTATTACAAACGTAAATTCGAAGATTTAGGTAGGTACAATATCACAAAAGACCCAAGCGATGTAGGAAAGTTTCGTACTCCATCTTTAAGAGACGTGATGAATACAAGTCCGTGGATGCACAACGGCATGTTTGATAACATTACTGGCTTGGTAAACATCTACAACAGCGGTATGCAAATGAACACGGCAACAGCAGCACAAAAAGCAGCCGACCCGTTGTATCCAATTACAGATCCGTTGATGAAAAAGTTGAACCTTACGAAAGAAGAAATACAGGCAGTTGTTGCTTTTCTAGAATCGATTACGGCCACGCAATATAAAATGCGTAGGCCAGAGCAACTGCCTAGAGATTAATTATTCTTGCACCATAATCACAGACTGGCTTTTGAGTTTAACCTTAAGCCAGTTTTTAAGTTTCTGAGTATCTAATTTCTTTGTATCCCCTTGGTAAAGTACAATCGTGTTGGTAATGGTGCTATCTTTTTCTTTGCTGATGATATTACCCATTCTAACATTCGTCACCTCTGGAAAAAGCGCTTTTATTTCTGGCAGAACATCTTTTTCTTCAATGTTGTAAGTAGCTAACTCTTGTTTAAGTTTGTTGATAATCAGATCTTTTTCGGAGAGGTTGTTGTTTTGTCTGCCAATTTCGCTAAGTATCTCGGCTTTTAAATCGGTAGCGTCTTGCTTAATCAACAGGTTCGTATTGGTTAAACCATCGTTCCGTAAGTCTAAGTTCAACTTTTTAATTTCATCTGCACTTAATTTACCAGATAGAAAACCTAACTCTATGGTTTTAGGCTTAGAGCGATAGTTGATTTTTTTGTAAATTACCGTATAGCCCTTATCTGTAAATGTTTTTGTTATAAATTTTTCGGCACTTTGCTTAAACTTTTTCTCTTGCAGTAAACTATAGGCTAAATAAAAACTGGGTATAATCATTACTAAAATTAGTGCGGTAATGCCATAGCGAATTCGTTTATCTGCTTTTTTATCTACACGCTCAACGGGCCTGTATTTGAGGTATTTTACCACAAAAAAGGTTGCAATACAGATAAAAAAGCAATTGATGGTGTAGAGATAAAAGGCCCCAAAAAAGTAAGTGATGTTGCCTGTGGCCAATCCGTAGCCAGCAGTACACAATGGAGGCATCAAAGCGGTAGCAATGGCCACACCCGGTATCGGATTTCCTTTTTCTACCCTAGTAATGGCAATTACCCCCACTAAACCGCCAAAAAATGCTATCAGTACATCGTAAATATTGGGCGATGTACGTGCCAAAAGTTCTGATTGCGCATCTTTAAACGGACTTACATAAAAGTAAACGCAAGAAACCGCCAAGCTTACTAAGGTGGCATTCAACAAGTTTTTGAACGACTTTTTTAGTAATGTAAAGTTATAGGTTCCCAGTGCAAAACCCGCACCTACTATTGGCCCCATAAGTGGCGATATTAACATGGCGCCAATAATCACAGCTGTAGAATTTACATTTAAGCCTACAGACGCAATAAGAATGGCACAAGCTAAAATCCACAGGTTAGAACCTCTAAATGAGGTGTTGGCCGTTACATTATCCAATACGGTTCCGTGGTTTTCTTCACCGTTGTGTAAATCAAAAAAGTTAAAAAACTGGTTGTTCATGGTAGTGTTTACTTTTGGGTAAGACTAATTTAAATCGCCTTGGTCATTTCTTTCAAAAAGTTTTGTTCATCCTCATTTAATAATGGGCTAACCTTTTCATATACCTCTTTATGGTATTGGTTTAACCAATCGATGTGAGAAGTTTCTAACAGTTCTTTCTTTATTAAGGTAGTATCAATAGGAGCTAGGGTTAAACTTTCGAAAGCATAAAACTCATTAAATTCATTCATTTCATCTTTAATGGTTAAAACCAAATTCTCTATACGAATACCGTGTTTGCCAATACGATAAATGCCGGGTTCTATAGAGGTAATGGTGCCTAACTCAATAGCAATTGGCGTTGCCGAAGCGTTAAACACATGCGGCCCTTCGTGTACATTCAAATAATAACCCACGCCGTGGCCAGTACCGTGACCATAATTTAAAGCATAATCCCACATTGGCCGGCGTGTAATGGCATCAATCTGATAACCACAAGTTCCTTTTGGGAAACGGGTTTTACAACCTTCAATCATCGCTTTTAGCACTAAGGTGTAATCGGTACTTTCTTCGTCGGTATTGTTTCCCATTGGGATTACACGGGTAATATCTGTAGTGCCGTATAAGTATTGGCCACCAGAATCTACTAAGAACAAACCATCCGCTTTTACTTCAACATCGCTTGCTGGCGTAGCGGCGTAATGAGGCAAGGCACCGTGAGCTTTGTAGCCCGCAATGGTATTGAAACTTTCGCCCACAAAACCTTCTTGCTCCGCCCTAAAGTTCTTCAAAACTTCGGCAGCAGATAGCTCTGTAATTTCAACTTTGCCAATATTTTCTTTTACCCATTTAAAAAATTTGGTCATTGCAGCACCATCTTTAATCATCGTTTTACGGGTATTGGTAATTTCAACGTCGTTTTTTATAGCTTTTAGATACGTTGATGGGTTGGTTTCTAAAACCGTTTGCACACCCTTGGCAACTTGCTTGTACATAAAATAGCAGTTGCGTTTTGGATCTATTAAGATATTGCTGTTTGTAGGCAACTGTTGTAAATCTGTAGCTAAGGCATTGTAGTCGGCAATTGATACCTTCTGATTGGCCAATGTTGCTAAATCACCAGCTGTTAGTTTATTTTTATCGATGTAGATGGTAGCTTTATCTTCAGTAATTAATGCAAAGCTTAACACTACCGGATTATAACCCACATCTTGTCCTCTTAGGTTAAAAATCCAAGCCATATCATCTAATGAAGATACCAAATGGTAAGCCACACGCTGTTTTTTTAACGAAGCTCTAATGGCCGTCAGTTTGCTCTGTACCGATTGCCCTACCACTTCATCTGCTAATAAAAAAGCTGGCTTCGCAGGTAACGGCGGTCTGTCGTTCCAAATTTGACCAACATAATCTTGGTTCTCAAAGCTAATTTTTTTGAATGCCAATTGCTTTTCTAATTGTAAGCCTAACAGCACTGAAACTGTATTTTCATCGAAAGCAACTTTACTTCCTTGAGGCAGTGTTTCGTCGAGCCAGTCTATATATTCTGCTACACCTTGTGCTTTTAATTTAACTAGTTCAAAGCCGGTGCCTTGTAATTGCTCCTCGGCCTGTACAAAATATCTTGAATCTGCCCATAAACCAGCAAAATCTTGGGTAATGACTACTGTGCTTACCGAGCCTGTAAAGCCGCTTACAAAACGTATGCTTTTATAAAAACTGGGTAAGTATTCGCTAATATGTGGATCTGCCGATGGGATGATATATGCTGCAACGCCATCTTGTTTCATTAAATTACGTATGGCCGCTAACTTTTGTAGGTGTGTCATTTTTTTTAAAATATGTTAGTATTTCAAAGTAATGGATAATTTTTCAGTTTTCAGTTGCTAATTGTTAGTTTACCGCCAAACCAATAAATAATCAACAAATAACCAATTTAACAAATAGCCAGTTAAACAATTAAACCAATAACCAATTAAACCAATAACCAATTAGACAAATCCCTAATGAACCAATAACCAATTAGACAAATCCCTAATGAACCAATGAACCAATGAACCAAATATCTCAACAATTCTTACCTTTAACTGTTTATCATTTACTATGTATCCAGATCATACCATTCAAGAAATAGACCAAATTATAGCTAAATCTCAGCAGGCTTTTTATCAGTATAAAAACACTTCTTTAAAAGAACGAGCTAATTTTATGCGAGCCATTGCTTTAGAAATTGAAGCGTTGGGAGAAGAATTGATTAAAACTGCAGTTGAGGAAACGCATTTGAATGAGAATAGATTGTACGCAGAGCGAAAGCGGACTATTTTTCAATTGAATAGCTATGCCGAAGCCGCCGAACGTGGAGATTGGCTAGAAGCTCGTATTGATGTAGGCAATGTAGCGGCAACACCTCCAAAACCAGATTTGCGCAAAATGTTGGTGCCCTTGGGCCCCGTAGTGGTTTTTGGAGCCAGTAATTTTCCATTTGCTTATTCTACCGCTGGTGGAGATACGGCCTGTGCATTTGCAGCGGGCTGTCCAGTAATAGTAAAGGCACATCCGGCTCATGCCCAAACATCTACGTTAGTAACCAAGGCAATTTTGGCTGCGGCGAAAAAATGCCAGCTGCCCGATGGTGTTTTTGCACATATCTACGCCGCGGATATAGAAAAATCCGCCTATTTGGTAAAACATGAAGCGGTAAAAGCAGTTGGTTTTACTGGTTCGTACACGGGCGGTAGGGCATTGTTTGATTTAGCGACTCAACGTAAACAGCCTATTCCAGTTTTTGCCGAAATGGGAAGTATCAATCCTGTATTTTTATTGCCCGATAAGCTCAAAAAAGATTATTCATGGATTGCTCAACAGCTAAGCGGTTCAATTACCCAAGATATGGGGCAGTTTTGTACCAACCCAGGATTGATGATTGGCATCAGTAGCGAGGCATTAGAATTGGTTGTGAAAGAACTAACGGAAAATATAAAAGAAGTAGTGCCCGGAAAAATGCTTCACAAAGGCATCGCTAGAAATTATGTTAACAACATGCAAAATGCCATTAGCCAACGTAGGGTAGAAGTAATTTACCAAAGTGATTATAAGATGGGCGAAGAAGATGGAGTAATTACCTTGGCGAAAGTAGGAGCCCAACATTTCTTAGCAAATCCAGAGCTTCACGAGGAGGTTTTTGGGCCATATTCGTTATTAGTGGTCTGCAAAAACAGGGAGGAAATGTTGGAGGTTGCACAAAAATTGAATGGGCAGCTTACAGTAAGTTTAATGGGTACCGCCGAAGATTTAACAACACACGAAACGCTTTTGAGTGTTTTGAGAGAAAAATGTGGTCGTTTCATCATGAACAATGTACCTACCGGAGTAGCTGTAGCGTTGGCGATGCAACATGGCGGTCCTTTTCCTGCCACAACAGATTCAAGGTTTACTGCGGTAGGCGCTGATGGGATTAAACGTTTTGCCAGACCAGTAAGTTTTCAAAATTGGGACAATGAATTTTTACCTGACGAACTGAAAAACGAAAATCCTTTAAATATTTGGCGTACAGTGAATAATGGATTAACTAAGAAAATAATAAATGATAAATAACCAATTATCAAAAACCATTAATTAAATATCAAAAAATTAAACAGCGGCAATAAATGGATGTTAATCATTAACCATTATAAAAAGCTACACTTCTGCTTTGTTAGGTACAATCAGTACCGGACAAGCCGATTTTCTGGCCACATGTTCGGCAACGCTACCCATTAAGAAATGGTTCAACCCCGTTCTCCCGTGTGTACCTAATACAATTAAATCAGCCTGCCATTCTTCAGATTGTTGTAGAATGCCGTTTGTAGCAGTATCCATTACAGAGAGGTAAGTAGTTTTGGTGTCATTGCCAAATTTGCTTTCTATCTCTTTAAGCAAAACATGGCTGTTTTCGATACTGTTATCATAAAGATCTATAATGGCTGGTGTAAAGCCGAAATCTGGGTTAGCAATAGGAGGAGCAGGTTCTACGATATTTAACAATGCTACTTCAGCACTATAAAGTGTAGCCATCTCATATCCAACTTTTGCCGCTTTTTCTGCAGATATACTGTTATCTACAGCAATTAAAATTCTTTTATAGTTCATGGCTTTAATTGTTTTATTCTACTAATTTAACAAAAAGCGAGTATTAAAGTTTATAATAAACTGCATAAAATTTGCTGATGGTTGTCATAAAATTAACTTATTTTTGATTTTGATAAATCAATATGGAAGGATACCACGTTTGCCGAATTTCGGTGGCACCACTTAGGAAAGAACCTACAGATCGTAGTGAAATTGTTTCGCAATTATTATTTGGCGATAGGGTTATCGTTTTAGAGAAAGAAGAAAAATGGTGTTTCGTAAAAACACATCATGATCATTACGAAGGGTGGATGGACCATAAACAGTTGCAGCAACTTACGGCTTTGCAGTATAACGATGAGCAGAGCTACAGGTATGTTACGGCAGTGAATTTTGATAATCGTTTGGTAAATGATAACGGAGAAGTTTATTACCTAAGTCCGGGAAGTACCCTGCCTTTTTACGAAGATGGTTACTGTTTTTTAGGCGACATCCGCTTTGAAGTAAAAACTACTCCATTTGTGCCTAATGCTGCTGAATTTACAGCTAAAGTAGAAGAAACAGCGAAGTTCTTTTTAAACTCGCCTTACCTGTGGGGCGGCCGCACTTTTTTTGGTATAGATTGCTCTGGATTTGTGCAAGCTGTTTACAAACTTAATGGCATTCAATTAAAGCGTGATGCTTCACAGCAAGTAGAAGAAGGTCAATTGGTAGATTTCTTGGCTAATGCAAAATTAGGAGATTTGGCCTTTTTTGATAACGAGGAAGGTAAAATTACGCATGTAGGTATGATGTTAAGTAGCGATCAAATTATCCATTCGGCGGGTAAAGTGCGTATTGACCCAGTTGATAACCAGGGGATTTATAATGCCGAGTTAGGGAAATACACGCATAAGTTAAGAGTGATTAAGCGGTTTGTATAGGTAAGAGGTGTTAGGTAAAAGGTATTAGGTTTTCAATGAGAGTTCAGTTTTTTCTAGACACTAAGTCCTAATACCTAACTACTCGCCACTAATAAAGCTCTTTCATCAATTTTTCAAAACTCTCTTTTAATTCCGCCAGTTCAGCTTCTAGTTTTACCACTCTTTCTTCCAGCGCTGAATTAGCTTTAGCTGGCATTTCATCATTGCCAAAATCATCTTCTGCAAACTCTACATCGCCGCTAAAGAGATGCATGTAGCGTTGCTCTTTTTGTCCGGGGCGTTTAGGTAATTGTTTAAGGTAACCTTCGCCAGCTAACTTTTCTAGCGTTTGGTTAACTTCTTCCAAGGTCTCAAACTCATACAATCTGCCAGAGTTGGTGTTAATTTCGCCAGGAGTTTGTGGCCCACGTAAAAATAGCAAACACATTACTGCTACTTCCGAAGGTAAAATAGGGTAAACGATAGCAAAATTATGTTTGTACTTGGTAGCTCTGCTTGAGCCTCCTGTAGCCGTAGAGATCAACCCTGCTATTTTTAATGAATTTAGTGCCGCACCAATGGTTTCTTCATCGTAGTTAACCACAGGTTTACGAGAAGTTTTTTGGTTACACGCACTTACCAAACCATTCATCGTCATTGGGTAATAATCTGGTGTGGTTTTGGCTTTCTCCATTAAAGCGCCTAAAACCCTAATTTGCTCTGGGTTAAGTAGTGGTATTTTGATTTCGTTTTCCATGGAGGCTAATTTAAGTAAATTATTAAATTTTGGTAGTCAATGCGTAACCGGATATTCAAATAGGCTCTAGCAAAAGCAAATCATCCTCAACAAAAAAAAGTACATTAGCTATCTATTAATTTATGGATTGTCAATCGAAAATTCATCCATTGATAAACAGTTAGCTTATGAAATTAAATTTACTTACACTTTTTATACTATCTCTCTTATCGTATAACAGTCTTGCCCAAAATAAGCTATCCAAAAGTCGGCAGGCTAGTCAGGTTAAATTTCTATATCAATTAACTGATAAAGAAGTGTTTGCTTTGTTGCGGGATAAAAAGGTAGATGAAAGTTTTTATCATACCTTAATCAGCTCCGATTACGATAAAGAATATAAGAAAACTAAATTATCTTTTGGAAATTATCTTTTGGTGAATGCTAGCGGCAGTTTTTTAAACGCTAGCCTAAAATCTCAAAATAATGTATCGCTGCAATTTATCAACAACCAAAAAGATTTTCAATGCTATATTACAGATGTAAAAGGCAATTTGATAGCTAATGCCGTAGTAGAAATTGACGGCAAAAGAATAGCAAAATACGACGCCAAGGCGAAGTTATACAGAGCTAAATATCCCCGAGAAAAAAGGAAACCAAAAGAAGAAGGCATTGTTAACGTGGTGCACGAAGGAACAAGTAATTTTTTTGAATACGAAGTTGACGACCGCAACTACTACAACGACGATCGAGAAGATTGGTCTTTCTTTAAAAAAATAGCCTATGCTTTTCCTGTTAAGTATTTTTGGCAGCCTTTTAAAAGCATAGCTAAAAAGAAAAACAGCGCTAAACCTTTATATGCAGGTTATTTAGTTTTTAGCAAACCCAAATATAAACCTTTGGATACGCTTAAGTTTAAAGCCTTTGTTATTCACGCCAAAGGCGGAGATATCCATAACAAACCAGCCGAAGTAAATCTGCAGGTTAATGGAGTAAATAAAAAACTGGCTACCATTAATCCATACCAAAATGGTGGCTACGAATATAGTTTTGTACTTGCAGATAGCTTAAACCTAAAGCTCGACAGAAATTATAGCATCAGTCTAGAAGAAAAATCGAAGAAGCCTAAAAAAGCATTTCGTATCTATAATAATTTCCGTTACGAAGATTATGAACTTAAATCGCTTGATTTTTCTCTACGAACGGATAAAGGTATACAAACTCGGGATAGTTTGATTACTGTTTATTTTAAAGCAACTGACGAAAATGAGTTGGCAGTGCCCGATGGAAGGGTAGAGCTTACCTTAACTACAAGCTACGTAAATTTCTATAATGACAACGATGTTTTTGTGCCCGATACACTTTGGCAAAAGAATATCACATTAGATCCCGTGGGTGAAACGAAATTGGTTTTGCCCGCTGAGATTTTTCCTAAAGCCAACCTCAGTTTCAACTTAAATGCCAAATTGCTCAACAGCAATAACGAAGTTAGAACGGCATCAAAATCGTTAACCTATAATGATATTACGGTCGCTAAAAAGGCAAATAAGCCAATAGAAATTACTTCAGAATTTAAAAAAGATAGCATTGCAATTGCTTATTTGGTAAACGGAAAAAGCGAAAACCAATTGGCCAAAATGAGCAGCTATACAAAAGATGATGTGCTTATCAATTCAACAAATATTGCCTTGCCTTATGTAGGTAAAACCGATTATAGCGCCGAATACCTCGAAATTGAAACGCCAAAAGACACCACAACCATTTACATTACAGATTTAAAACCCGAGCTGCAAATTAATGCCATGCAAAACAAAGATAGCTTGCGTGTAGTGGTTATAAACGAGCATAAAATTCCGTTTTGGTATACCATTTTTGCGGGCAATAAAGTTTTTTTAAGGGGATATTCCAATCAGTTGGATACGTTGATTAAAAGCGATAGCCGCAAAGCAAGCCATGTGCGCATCAACTATTTTTGGGGTGGCGATGAGGAAACCAGCGAGGTAAGTGCATTTTATAATCCGTACCAATTAAATTTAAAATTGATAGCGCCAGATATGGTTTACCCTGGCCAAAAAGTAAATATGCTGGTGCAGGTTACCGATATTAATCGCCAGCCTGTTCCGCAAACAGATGTTACAGCACAAGCTTTTACCTCTAAATTTGGTAATGTTTCTGGGCCCAGATTGCCTTATTTGGGTAAGAGGTTTCTAGCCCATAAAACCAATAAATTAGAGGTAGAAGCAGATGAAGCATACAGCAACGTAAGCAAAAAACTAGATGAGCTTACGTGGACGAAATGGAGCAAAAATCTGGGACTAGATACTATCGAATATTTCAAGTTCATGCACCCCAAACCAATTTACAACGTAATTGAAAGTACCAATGATACCACTACACAAGTTGCACCATTTGTGATGTTGGATGGGGCAATTTTGCCGGCTAACATAGTTTACATAGATGATGTACCCGTATTTTTTAACCAAGCGCAACAATTACAACGTTATTCATTTGTGGTAAAACCCGGTTTGCACGATTTTAAAATACGCACAGCGGATAAATTGGTAACCATTAAAAATTACAACATCGCCGCTGGTAAAAAAACGATATTTAGCATTTTGGCAGATAGCACCAACAAAGTGGTAACCGTCAGTAAACCCACTACGCTTACTGCACAAGAAAGCGAAGAGTTAGATCGTTACATGATCAGAGTAGCCAATAATTTTAATTTGCAAAAAACCACCGTTTCGGCAGCTAATTCTGATTCCCGTTTGCTCGTTAATCCGAATAATCGCTCAGAAAGAGAACTTTTAGTTGGCCCAATTAAAGAAAACGTTTTAGTTTTTAACAACGAAAAATGGCAACAAAACTTTATTAAAGAAACCGGCTACACCTACACTTTTCAGCCAGGATTAATTAAACAGAAATCTAATGCTAGCAAATACGCTTTTAATACGAAATTGTATGCAGGAGCAAGCAATGGCAATACCAAGTTTGCTAATGAGTATGCGTTAAAAAAACAAGAAGTCGATAAAATTTGGTTAGATTTTATGGATTTACGTAGCCGCACTACTCAGCTTTTAGCTATTGATTATTCTAGTTTAAAGTCTGTTGGGAAATTAAGGTACGATATCGATACTGCCTTTACCAATCACATTCCTTATATCAAAAATGTAATTGCGTTTAAACCTAATCAGGCCAATTTTTTGCGCATTTATAAAGGCGATATCAATACAGATAATTACGAAAGCGGCCGTTACAAGTTAATGTTCTTACTAAAAGACAATAGTTATTTTATTACTGACGAAATTAGCGTAAAGGCAAATGGCGCAAATTATTACAAATGGGATGAATTTAAAATTACCGAAGCTGATGATTTTAGTGGGAAATTAGATAGTCTCATCAAAGCTGTACCAAGTAATTATCGTCAATCGATTACCGAAGCAAATCAACTATTTTTTAATCGTTACGTGTTTAGCAAAAGCGAACTGAAAAATACTGTGCAAGGCAGAATTTTATCAAGCCAAACCAATCAACCTTTATCGGGGATTGTAGTGCGAATTGTAGGTTTAGATGAACAAACCACCAGCGATGCTAAAGGATTATTCAGTTTAAAAACACCTGAAAAAGGAAAACTATTCATAACAGCTACCAAATACTACGATAAGGTAATTGATATTGTAAACGGTACGGTTGGCGATATTTTATTAGATTCTATCGAGCACAATTTGAAAGGAGTAGAGGTATTGGGGTACGCTACAACAAGAAAGCAAAATTTAACTGGAAGTGTTGCTATAGTGAAATCAGAAGAGTTGGTAAATTCCCTACAAGGTGTAGCTGCTGGAGTATCTTTGCAAGAAGTGGTAATGATTAGAGGTGCTTCATCTTTAACCAGTAACCAAAAACCATTGATAATTGTGGATGGCTTACCTTTTGATGGAGATATGAGTAGCCTCGACAAAGATTTGGTAAAAGATATTACCATCCTTAAAGATGCCAGTGCCACTGCTATTTATGGTGCTAGGGCAGCAAATGGCGTAATTATCATCAAAAGTAAAAAAGGTAATTTAGCAACCAACGCTGTGGGCAATTTGGAACCGCAACAACAAACCATGCGCACCAACTTTAACGACGAAGGCTTTTGGCAACCTAAATTAGTTACCGATGAAAATGGCGAGGCAAAGTTTACGGTTAAGTTTCCAGATGATATTACCAAATGGACTACCCGCGTAATGGCCATGAATGGCAACAAACAAACCGGCTATACCGAAGGTAGTATCAGATCTTTTAAATCATTGAGCGCCAATTTTGTATCTCCACTTTTTGCTGTGGTAGGCGATAGCATCAACGTGATTGGTAAATTGATGAACTACACACCTTTAGAAGAAACGGGTATCCGTAAGTTTAGCTATAACGGACAGGAATTGCGAAACTCGAAAGTTACTTTTAAAAACGCTTTAATTGACACATTGAGCATTGCCGTAAAATCAAAAGACAGCTTAAATTTTGAATATACTTTGGCGCAAGAAAATGGCTATTTTGATGGCGAACGTAGAAAAATTCCGGTAGTTGAAGCTGGGGTTAAAGAAACGAAAGGCTATTTTTCGGCTTTGTTAAGAGATACCGCTGTTAACTATGCATTTGATAAAAATTTGGGCAAGATTACGTTACGAGCCGAGGCTTCTGTTTTTCCTGTTTTTTTAGATGAAATAACCAAACTGCGCAATTACGAGTATTTATGCAACGAGCAGCTGGCATCTAAGTTAAAAGGATTATTGTTAGAAAAGCGGGTTCGTAAATATCTAAATCAAAAATTTACCCACGAAAAAGACATTGCTTTTATCCTTAAAAAATTACAACAAAATAAAACCCCACAGGGCACTTGGGGCTGGTGGCAAAACAGCGAAGAGCAAATGTGGATCAGCTTACATGTGGTAGAAGCCTTATTGCAAGCCGAAAAAGATGGTTACGCCGTAGATTTGAATAAAGCATTGCTGCAACGTTACTTGGTTGGTAAATTAACCGATAACGCTAATTACGGCGATATACAAATCATCAAGCTTTTGCACCTGCTTGATGGTAAAAATTACATTAAAGATTGGGTTTTGGCTTTTGAGGAGCAAGAACTTAAACGAGATGCACTTTTAACGCCAGAGCTTTTGGCCATCAAACAAAGAGAAACCAAGCCATCTACTTACGCTTTGTTAGAAATGATGGAGTTGAGGCAATTGGCAGGTTTAAAGATAGATTTGGATGCCTTGGTGAAGCTCAAAAAACAGACCATGTTCGGCAGCATGTATTGGGGCGACGAGAGCATTCGTTTTTGGGATAATAGCATACAAAATACATTATTAGCCTACCGAATTTTAAAAAATGCGGGTGGTTACGAAAACGAACTGGAAAAAATTGCCTTGTACTTTTTAGAACAGCGCAAAGATGGGCAATGGCGAAACACCTTCGAATCGGCTTTAATTTTAGAGACCATCTTGCCTGCTTTCTTAGTAAACCAGGATACCAGAGAACCTGCATCCCTTCGAATTAACGAACAAACCGTGAGTAAGTTTCCCTATGCTCAGGTTATGGAAAATCCAACGGATTTAAAGGTGATAAAAAAAGGGAATTCTGCGGTATATTTTACAGCTTACCAGCAATTTCAAAATACCAAACCTAAAAAGGTGGCAAAAGATTTTGTGGTTAGCACGTCGCTTTTGCAGCAAGGTAATGTTGTAAATACTTTAAAAGCCGGACAAACCACCACTTTAAAGGTTGAAGTAGAAGCTAAAGCTGATGCAGAGTATGTGATGATAGAAATTCCTATTCCGGCAGGTTGCAGTTACGAAAACAAGTTGCAAACTTTTTGGGGTGTAGAAACGCATCGAGAATATTTTAAGGAAAAAACCTCTATTTTTTGCACCAAGTTAAAACAAGGCAAATACACTTTTACTATAGATTTAATGCCTCGCTACTCTGGTTCTTACGTTTTAAATCCGGCGAAGGCGGAGATGATGTATTTTCCGGTGTTTTATGGTAGGGAGGGAATGAAAAAAATGGAGATTAAGTAATGTGATTTGGTTAATCCCAGGATACTTAAAAATCATTGTTTTTAGGTATTTTTAGCCTAGCTCTTTGTGCGTAGTTTTGATAAAAAATTAATTTTTGATCTGAATGTACGTGAAAAAACTTGTTTATTTCTGCTTAATTTCATTAGCGAGCTACAACTTAAAAGCCCAGCAAACTTTTCTTCTAAATAGTACTTACAATGGCGTTTCTGCAAAAATGTTGGTCAATGATGTGGATCCAGCAAGCTATCAGAAGTTTAATTTGGTAGTTAAAAACTATACACAATCTAAGCTGAAAATTACGATAAACTACAGGATAGTAGATAAATGTAGCGGTTACAAATCGGGCACTAAGAGTTTTACTTTATCTGCTGGACAAGAGACGACTGATGGTGGTTTTACGGGTAGTATTTATACTAAAAATTGCGTTAAATCGGGTAATTCTGTTAGTAGCGTCTATTTGGTAAGTATGAATGTGGATAACATTTCGGAGAAAGAAAGAGAAGAGAGAGAAAAAATTGAGCGGGAAAAGTTAGAGAAGGAACGGCTATTAAGGGAAAAAAACGAAAAAATACAACAGGAGAAAGAAAAAGTTGAAAAAGAAAGATTGGATAAGCAAAATTTAAAGAAAGAACGCCAGGAACAAGAGAGATTAGAAGCAGAACGTTTAGAGAAAGAGCGCATCGAAAGTGAAAAAAAAGCACTTGACGAGAAGCTACAAAATGAACAGGATGTACAAAAGAGACAAGCATTAGAAGAAGAGAAAAAAAAACTAGCTGAGGTAGAGAAAAAGAATTTGATAGAGAAATCTGTAGAAGCTAAGAAAGAAGTAGTAAAAGTAAAAACTAAAGAGGAGGAGGATAGAGAATATAAGGCTTATCTTTATTGTGTAGGTCAATATAATATTGTTGAGCAGCTAGTGGTTAAGGCTAGAAGTAAACGAACCAATCAAGGTTGGGAGGATGCAAAAAGGGCTTATGACAATTATACTTGCTACAATAAAGTTCCGCTGAACTACGCCTGGAAAACTGAAATTGAAAATGGGTTGGCAGCTACAGCTATATCCGAGGCTGTAGTTAGTACGATTTCTACCCTTACTTCTACGCCTTGGACATACGGTTACGGTAAGTTTATTGACGCTAAAAACAGTACTTACTATCATAGGTTTCAATTAGGAACTTCCGACTCTTACGATGAAAAAGCTTTTAGCTTAGATTTATCGATAATGAGTAACATAATGAGGTTACCAACTCGCACCGTAAATTATAGTTTTGAAGCCGATAATGGAAGTAAATGGGACGTAACTAAATCAGCAAACTTTGATAATATTAATGTTTTCTCCATTTCGGTTGGTCCGTCGTTAACTTTATGGCCGCAAAAAAATATTTATATGCAACTTACACCTGAGGCTAATTTGGGATTTAACTTTTCTGATACTGCACCAGTTATGCCATTTACGGCATTTCCTTCTGTACAAGGTAAAGTAGGTTTTAGGTTTGGTATAGTTTATTTAAGCGGCAGCGTAGGTGCGTTGTTTAAATCTTTTAAGATAGACCAACAGGCTAATGCAGCTTCAGAAAAAGGCACTATTCAAGGTTATAATGTAGGAACCGTAGAAGGTAAATGGATTGCGCAAGATTTTGATAGCAACAAGATGGTGCAGCATAGATATTGGATGTTATCTTTAGGGTTAGATTTATAAAATGGCGAGCTCTTTTTTAAAAACTCATATAACTATTCTGCTATTATTTAATTGTACGGCATCTGTTAAACTTTTTGCACAAGAGAAACAGCTCATTAACTTGTTAAATAATAAATTGCAAAAAGAGCTTAAGTCGCAAAATGATACCTTAAATTACGAAGGAAAAAAGTTTGAAATTGTTAATGGTTACAGCATTAAAGATAGCATTTTAACTATGCCAGTTACTAATGATAAAGGCGAAGTAGTTCAAATTGTGCAAACTAATCTTAAAATTTTAACCTTAGAAGTTAGAAAGAAGCAAAGCAGCAATGATAGTACTTATGTCGAAAAACAAGAAATTGAACTAAACAAAATCATCGCTGTATCAAAAGATATCAATATTGTTTTTGAAACCCAGCCTAGTGCCGTAAAAATTTCTCGTAAAAGTGAAAACGGAACAACGGAAGTAAATTATAGCGACTTGTTTTTTCTGCATTTATTTTACGAAAAGCAAAATGATTATTTGGCAGATGATATCATTAAAGCTTTTGATAAATTGGGCGTTTCAATTAAAAAGGGAAGGTGGTATGATTAAAAAATCAATTTTTGCTTTGGTTTTGTTGTTTTTAGGGCTTAGTGCTAAATCTCAAACATTAAAAAATACAGATAGCTTAATGGCTGTTAAGAATTATTTATTAACTATAAAAGAGGTGGTTAACTCTAAAAATCTAACTATGAAGCATAAGATTGCCAAATTAGATAGCCTCATCAAAATTGGTAACTTACAAGAAAGCAGATTTAAAAAATATTTAAGCAGAGAAATTAACGATAAAGAAACTGAAAATCTGCTCAGTCAATTTCATTTTATTGTTCAATCTGCTGCAATTTATAAGAGCGATGTAAAGCGGGCTGGCTTTGTGATTAAAGCTAGCAGTTTGGGCGAAATAAAATATATGAATCAGCACATACCACCATTAGTCGATAAAATAAACTACTATGCAAAATGGAGCAAACAAAAATTCGAAAAGAGTTTAAATTAAGTTTTGTGAAGCGCTGCCTAACTATTGTTCTTGAATGTTTGCTTTTAGTATTCCCAAACGTTGAAGCACAAGAGTATCCTAAAATGGTAAAAGTAGAGGGCGGTACTTTTATCATGGGTGATTTACTGGTAGATAGTGCTAATGATATAAATGCGCCACGGCAGGTAAGTATTATGGGATTTTTAATATCCAAAACTCCGGTAACGGTTAAACAGTACCAAAAGTATTGTCAAGCTATGCAATTTGAAATGCCAACCTTACCCAACAATTATATTGAGCATGGTCTTGTTGTAAATGTATCTTGGGAGGATGCGCAAAAATATTGCAAATGGCTGTCTAAGGAAATGGGTAAAAACTATCGTTTGCCAACGGAAGCAGAATGGGAATATGCTTCCAAAGGAGGCCATTTTAATGCAGAAAAAAACAAAAAGAAGCAGTTTAACTACACACAAACTTGGAATAATGATGCTATTTTAAAAGCAAATGGCAAAATTTGGGAATGGCTGGCCGATGTATATTGGGGAGATATTACCAATAAAGATACCGTTAATTTGCACCGCGTTGTAAGGAAGGGTATGAATGGTAAAAAAACAAAGTATGAACAGCCTTACTACAAAATGGGTTTAAAACAAAGTAAAAGCCTAGATAGTTTAGGTTTTAGTGTGGTCGAGAGTTTGCCTTATATACCCAATAAACTAAAATATAAGCGAGATTGATAAACAACTTGAATTAGAGACGCCGCTATTGTTGCGTTTAAAAACCTAATTCAGTCCTACTTTAATTTGCCCTACGTTATCGGGAACGATTGCGCAAATATTTGCGCTTAAATCAAAGTTTTACTAGCATAAATTATGTAGAATTGTTTCAACCAAATGCTAGTAGGGGCGTATTAATTTTCTTTACTGGCGAAAAAAAAGTGAAAAGCTAGTAAAGAAATGATTTTATCAAAAGATAATCTGAATAAAATTACCGCAGAGAATGTGGTTGTACCCAATGCAAAAATTTTCGATTTACCGGAAAAAGTTTTGCAATTTGGAACAGGGGTGTTGTTGCGTGGATTACCAGATTATTTCATCGATAAAGCCAACCGAGAAGGTGTCTTCAATGGTCGCATTGCTGTAGTTAAATCTACGGGGAGCAACACCGCAGAGTTTGATCAACAAGATTCTTTATATACGCTTTGTGTTCGCGGTATCGAAAGCGGTCAACTAGTTTCAGAAAATATCATCTCTTCTTCCATAAGTAGAGTAATTGCGGCAGAAAAAGATTGGCAAGCCATTCTAGATTTAGCTCAGTCAGAAGATCTGCAAATTGTGGTTTCTAACACTACTGAGGTTGGTATTCAGTATGTAGAAGAAAGCATAGACAATAATCCACCTACTTCATTTCCTGCAAAATTATTGGCTGTTTTATATAAACGTTTCCAATTTTTTAACGGCGATAACAATAAAGGTTTAGTGATTGTAGCTACCGAGTTAATTCCAGATAACGGAACTAAATTAGGAGAAATCGTTTTAAAACTAGCTCATTACCATCAATTAGAAGCAAAATTTATAGCTTGGTTAGCGCAAGCAAATACCTTTTGCAATTCTTTGGTAGACAGAATTGTGCCGGGTAAGCCAGATGCAGCAACTTTTGCTCTGCTGCAAAAAGAATTAGGTTACCAAGATGCATTGTTATCAATGACGGAACCTTATCGCCTTTGGGCAATTGAAGGTGGCAAGCATGTAGCCGATGTACTTTCTTTTGCAGCGGTAGATGAAGGAGTAGTGATTGCCGAAGACATCGAAATTTACAGGGAATTAAAAGTACGTTTATTGAATGGGACGCACACATTAAGCTCCGGAATTGCTTTTCTTTTAGGAATTGATACAGTAAAAAATGCAATGACAAACGAATTGATGGTTAATTACATCGAAACGTTAATGGCAACAGAAATTGGTCCGGCAATTCCTTATGAGGTGGATAAAAATAAGCGTGATGCTTTTGCAAATGCCGTGAAAGACCGTTTTGCCAACCCGTCTATCGAACATTTGTGGTCTAGTATCGCATTTCAATATACCATGAAGATGAAAATCCGCATCGTTCCATTGCTATTGAATTATTATAAAATATTTAACCAAGTTCCAGCACATATCGCTTTAGGTTTTGCTGCTTACTTGGTCTTTTCTCGCCCACAGCGAGAAGATAACGGTCTATATTTTGGTTTGGATAATGGTGCGAGTTATCGGTTAAACGATGACTCTGCACCTTATTTATTTGAAAAATATAGTCAGCACCCCGATAATTTTGTGAGCGAAGTTTTAGGTGATGAGCAATTTTGGGGTATAAATTTTAATCATCTCATGGGATTTATTGCCGAAGTAGAGGTCTTATATCAAGAGATTGCTAGCCATGGGATAAATTTGGCGCTACGTAAGCTTAATGCAGCGCAGTTTAAAGAGGTGTAGTAGAGTTGGGTTTTTGATCTAAATCAATACCATCAACGAATATATAAATGAATTGAATGAAACAACAGGTTTTAAAAGTACATCCAAAAGATAATGTTTTGGTAGCTTTAACCGATCTTAAAGCAGGTCAGTGGGTAGCTTACCAAGGGTTAAATTATCAATTGGTAGATGATGTGGACGCCAAGCATAAGTTCTATACCCAAGATATGCAGGCCGGTGACGAGGTATACATGTACGGCACCTTGGTGGGTAAAATCCAGTTTCCAGTAAAATTGGGTACCAGAATGACCACCGATAACTTGAAACACGCCGCTGCTCCTTACGAGTATCGTCCGTATCATTACCAATGGCATGCGCCAGATGTTTCTAAGTTTGAAGGAAGAACTTTTAACGGATACCACCGTGCAGATGGAAAAGTGGGGACAGCCAATTATTGGTTGTTCATTCCAACGGTTTTTTGTGAAAATAGAAACCTTGATGTGATCCGCGAAGCGCTACACAACGAGTTGGGCTACGCAGTAACTGCCAAATACAAAAATTATACACAACACTTAATTGAAGCATATAAAAACGGAACGGATATTTCTTCTTTAGATGCGCCAATGGCGTTTGAAGGCTCAAGAAATGAACGTCTTTTCAAAAATATAGATGGTATTAAATTTTTAAACCATCAAGGTGGATGTGGCGGTATTAGACAAGATGCGGCAGTTTTGAGTAAATTGTTAGCGGCTTATGCTGATCATCCAAACGTTGCAGGAGTAACTGTGTTGAGCTTGGGATGTCAGAATTTACAAGTACATGATTTTACTACCGACTTAAAAGAACGAAATCCAAACTTTGACAAACCGCTTTATATTTTCGAGCAACAGCAATCGCAAAGTGAAGAAAATATGATTGCTTTGGCAATTAAAAAGACCTTCGAAGGTTTAGTGGAAGCCAACAAAATTGAAAGAGCACCAGCACCACTGAGCAAAATGAACTTAGGGGTAAAATGTGGTGGTAGCGATGGTTTTAGTGGTATTTCTGCTAATCCCGCAGTAGGTTATTGCTCTGATTTGTTGGTAGCGTTAGGTGGTACGGTGTTACTGGCTGAATTTCCCGAGCTGTGCGGTGCAGAGCAAAACATGATCGATAGAACCATCGAGGAGAAATCTGCAAAGAAATTTATGGCTTTAATGGGGGCTTACAGTCAGGCGGCAGAAAATGCGGGTTCTGGCTTCCACATGAATCCATCACCAGGTAACATTAAAGACGGCTTAATTACCGATGCCATTAAAAGTAATGGTGCCGCCAAAAAAGGTGGTACATCCCCAATTGTTGATGTATTGGATTATACAGAGCCATCAACCAAGCCTGGTCTAAATTTAGTATGTACCCCAGGTAACGATGTAGAAGCTACTACTGGTAAAGCCGCTAGCGGAGCAACCTTAATTTTATTTACTACCGGATTGGGTACGCCGACAGGGAATCCGGTTTGTCCGGTAATTAAAGTGGCTACCAATAACGCTTTAACCAAACGTATGGGTGATATCATTGATATCAATACCGGACCTGTGATAGAAGGAGAGAAAACCATTGAAGAAATGGGCGAAGACATTTTGGAATATTGTATCAAAGCAGCAAGTGGCGAGGTAATTCCAAAAGCGGTATTATTAAATCAAGATGATTTTATCCCCTGGAAACGTGGTGTATCGCTGTAGAGACACAATATTTTGTGTCTCTTGAGGTGCAAAATATTGCGCCTTTACAGTAAAGTATGGATAAATTATCATTTGCCTACCACAACGTTAACAAGTATATTAGCCAAAATCGTCTGTCATTAAAACGAGGACCAAACCAAAACCTCTACTGGCGGACCCAAAATATAGAAAATGAAACAAATACAAGCAGTACACTCAGAAGATTTCAAGAGTTACGACACCGAAAAAATCCGTGAAAGGTTTTTGTTGGACGACTTGAAAGCGACAGACAAAGCAAATTTTGTCTATTCACATTACGACAGAATGATTACTGGATTAATTACACCAGTAAATAGCGTAGTAGATTTAGGTAATTATGACATTTTACGTGCCGAGTATTTCTTAGAGAGAAGAGAGTTAGGCATCATCAACGTAGGTGGTGAAGGAACCATTGTTGCCGATGGAACTAGCTACGATCTAAATAAGAAAGACTGCCTATACTTAGGTAAAGGTGTAAAGGATGTAAAGTTTAGCAGCAAAGATGGAAGTAACCCTGCGGTTTTCTACGCACTGTCGGCTCCAGCACATACCAGTTATCCAACAGCTTTTGCTAGTCATGCAGATGTTTTTTCTGCCGATTTAGGTGCTTTAGAAACAGCAAATCAACGTACTATTTCTCGTTACATCCACAAAGATGGAATTCAAAGTTGCCAATTGGTAATGGGTTTAACTACCTTGGCTACAGGTTCTATTTGGAACACTATTCCTCCTCATACACATGATAGAAGAATGGAAGTTTATTTCTATTTCGATGTAGAAGCAGATCAAAGGGTAATCCATTTTATGGGACAACCGCAACAAACTCGTCACATCGTAATGGCTAACCACGAAGCAGTTTTATCGCCATCTTGGAGTATCCACTCTGGTGCTGGTACTAAAAACTACAGCTTTATTTGGGGCATGGCTGGCGAGAATTTAGATTATGCAGACATGGATACGTTTGCAGTAGGAGAATTGAGATAGGTATTTAATAACCACCAAGACACAAAGAGCACTAAGAAGTTATAATTGAGACTTACGAAGTTTTTAAACGGCGCAGCCCTCAACTTTACAATTAAAGCATTAATTAACAAAAGTTAAACTTCGTAAGTCTGTGACAACTAAATACAAAGGCAAATACTGATTAGTTTTTTCTTTGCGTTCTCCGTGTCTTTGTGCTAAAAATGAATAATATAAAATGGAACAATCATTTTCATTAAAAGATAAAGTTATCGTTGTAACAGGCGGTACAGGAATATTAGGTAAAGCCTTTATTGATGCAATTGTTGAAGCTGGCGGTACTGTAGGTATTCTAGGCAGAAACGAAAAAGTAGCTAACGAGCGTGCCGATGAAATTAACAATAACGGAGGTAAAGCTATTGCTTTAATTGCTGATGCGATGAACGAAGAGCAGTTGATTGCTGCTCGCGATAAGGTATTAGCTGCTTACGGAAAAATCGACGGATTGGTAAATGCAGCTGGCGGTAACATGCCAGATGGTGTTTTATTACCCGAGCAAGACATCTTTGATATGAAGATGGACGGAATGAAAACCGTACTAGATTTAAACCTTTGGGGAACTTTAATTCCGACGCAGGTTTTTGGTAAAGCAATTGCCGAAACAGGAAAAGGAAGTATCGTGAACATTTCATCGATGAACTCTAAAAGAGCAATTACCAGAGTATTAGGTTACAATATGGGTAAAGCTGCGGTAGATTGCTATACGCAATGGTTTGCAGTAGAGTTAGCTAACCGTTATGGTGATAAAATTAGAATGAATGCTTTAGCACCAGGTTTTTTCTTAACCGAGCAGAACCGCAATTTATTAACTACGCCAGATGGAGGTTACACCGCTAGAGGTGGTGCTGTAATTCAGCAAACTCCTTTTAAACGTTTCGGTAACCCTGATGAATTGAAAGGTGCTTTAGTTTGGCTGTTAAGCGATGCTTCGCAATTTGTAACCGGAGCAATGATCTGTGTAGACGGCGGCTTCTCTGTTTTTGGAGGAGTGTAAGAGCCTCCCCAACCCCTCCAAAGGAGGGGCTTAAACATCGTGCATAAGCAAACGAACAAAAAAGCACTACCATGCCAAAATGCTTTTCTCTCCCTTTTGGGGAGAGATGCCTGAAAGGCAGAGTGGGGCTAATAATTATATTTTGATGAAAAAGTTTTTAGACGAGAATTTCTTATTGCAAACGGAAACAGCACGTACTTTGTATCATGATTACGCAAAGCACATGCCTATTATCGATTACCATAATCACTTAATTCCTGAGCAAATTGCCGAGGATAAACAATTCGAAAATATTACTCAGGTTTGGCTATATGGCGACCACTATAAATGGCGTGCCATGCGTACTTTTGGTATAGACGAATACTACATCACGGGCGGTGCATCAGACTGGGAGAAATTTGAGAAATGGGCTGAAACTGTTCCTTATACTTTAAGAAATCCGCTATACCATTGGACACATTTGGAGCTGCAACGTTATTTTGATGTTCACGAATTACTTTCGCCGGCAACGGCAAAGCAAATTTGGGACGAATGTAATGCCAAGCTTCAAACCAAAGAATACAGCGTTTTAGGTTTGCTGAAAAAGATGAATGTGAAAACGCTGTGTACTACCGATGATCCTCTGGATAATTTGGAATTTCATCAGCAAATTAAAGCTAGTGGTATTGATTTAATGGTTTTACCTGCATTTAGACCAGATAAAGCCATGAATGCTGATGACGTTAACGGATTAAATCAATACATAGATAAATTGGCTGCGATAGTGGAGAAGCCAATCGCCAACTATCAAGAATATCTAGCGGCTTTAAAATCTCGTCACGATTTCTTTGTAGAAAACGGTGCATCAGTTTCTGACCACGGTTTAGAGCAAATTTATGCTGAAGATTATACCGAAGAAGAAGTAGCTCAAATCTTTCTTAAAATTAGGCAAGGAGAATCGATTACTAAAGAGGAGAACTTGAAATTCAAATCAGCTATGCTTTTTCAATTTGCCCTTTGGGATCACGAAAGAGGATGGGTGCAACAATATCACTTAGGTGCTATTCGCAACAACAACGATCGTTTGTTGAGTTCTTTGGGTCCAGATACAGGTTTCGATTCCATTGGAGATTTTTCTCAAGGCAGAGCTTTAGCTAAGTTTTTAAATAAATTAGATGCTGGTAACAAATTGGCTAAAACCATTTTATATAACTTAAATCCGGCAGATAACGAATTGATGGCTACCATGATTGGTAATTACCAGGATGGTACCGTAGCCGGGAAGGTGCAATGGGGGTCTGGCTGGTGGTTCTTAGACCAAAAAGATGGGATGATCAAGCAAATCAATGCCTTGTCTAACATGGGGCTATTAAGCCAGTTTGTAGGGATGTTAACCGATTCGAGAAGCTTCCTGTCTTTCCCACGTCACGAGTACTTCCGCCGTATTTTATGCGATTTATTTGGTACAGACATAGAAAACGGAGAAATCCCGAACGATATAAAATTGGTTAGCCAATTAGTGGAAAATATTTGTTATCACAACGCAAAAGCCTATTTTAGCTTTTAATAACAAATTTTTAATCACCTAGTAGGAGAAAGGGATAAGATTTAAAGGCGATATCGAAGCTTTTACCTTATGCCTTTCGCCTTTTACCTTTAATAAATGAAAGTTTTAAGTTTTGGGGAATTATTATTGCGCATCTGTCCAGATACTGATGGACAATGGCTAGCAGATAATCAACTACCATTTTATGTTGGAGGCGCAGAGTTGAACGTGGCTACAGCATTGGCACTTTGGGATGTCCCATCGGCCTATTTTTCGGCATTGCCAGATAATTTTATGTCAACGCAAATTATCGACTACGTCAATCGCTGTAACATTGATTCGTCGAGGATGCAATTAAGCGGCGATAGGTTAGGACTGTATTATCTGCCAAAAGGTAAAGATCTTAAAAATGCAGGCGTAATTTATGATAGAGCTAACTCATCTTTCGCAATTATTCAACCTGGTACTTTAAACTGGGATGAGATTTTTAAAGATATATCATGGTTCCACTTCAGCGCCATTTGTCCGGCGCTAAACCAAGATGCCGCAGATATTTGTTTAGAAGCGGTTAAAGCAGCTAGCGAACGTGGCATTACGATTTCTATTGACTTAAATTACCGAGCGAAGCTTTGGAAATTCGGTAAAGAACCCATCGATATTATCCCAGATTTGGTAGCATATTGCGATTTGGTAATGGGAAATATTTGGGCAGCAGAAAGGATGTTGGGGATCAGTTTACCATTGGATATTGTAGCAATTGATACTAAAGACAACTACTTAAAGCAAGCAGAAATTACATCGAAAGAGATTATTAATAAGTTTCCTAAATGCAAGCATGTAGCTAATACATTTAGGTTCGATTACAAAGCTGGTATCAGATATTACACCACTTTATTTACTGAAGACAAATTATTTGTATCCAAGGAATATCTGTCTGAGCAAATTTTAGACCGAGTAGGAAGTGGAGATTGCTATATGGGAGGTTTAATTTATGGCTTCTACAATGAGCACCAACCTCAACAAATTTTAGAGTTTGCCACCGGTGCTGCCTACAACAAATTGTACATTCCAAGTGATTGTACCACTGCAACTATCCAAGACGTTCATCAAACTATTGCCCAAAATGACTAAAAATAAAGAAACTGCTTTACAAGCGATACAAAAACAAGGCTTATTGCCGCTATTTTACTATGAAGATGCTCAAGTGAGTTTAGAAATAATTAGGGCATTATATAAGGGTGGCGTTCGTGTTTTCGAATATACCAACAGGGGCGAGGCTGCTTTAGCGAACTTTAAGTTTTTTAAGGAAGCACTTAAAACCGAAATGCAAGATTTGTTCTTAGGTATTGGCACTATCAAAACTGCCCAACAAGCTCAAGATTTTATTGCAGCAGGTGCTGATTTTATTGTTTGCCCAATTGTAAATCCAGAAGTGGCCAAAGTTACTCATGAAGCGGGTTTGCTTTGGATCCCGGGATGTATGACGCCCACAGAAATTGATCTGGCGCAACAACACCAAGCAGGGATCATTAAATTATTTCCTGCAAATATCTTAGGGCCAGATTTCCTTTCTTCCATTAAAGAGTTGTTCCAAGGCCAGCTGTTTGTTCCAACTGGCGGAGTAGAGATTGAAGAGAATAATATCTCTAGCTGGTTTAAAGCAGGTGTTTGTGCCGTAGGTATGGGTAGTAAATTGGTGAGCAAGCAAATTATCGAACAAAAAGATTACGGTAAAATAGAAACATTAACTAAAGCAACACTTGAAATTATCAATAAAGTAAGGGGTTAGGTTAGTTTGCAGTTAACAGTTTTCAGTTAACCGATTAACCAACTTTAAGCAGTTAACCAAATAATAACCCTCCGATAGCTATCGTGATATATAGTTAACCAAATTAAAATAAACCAAAAAATATGAACCAAACCAAGCAAAGCAAATACAGATGGACCATTTGTTCTTTACTGTTTTTTGCTACGACAATTAATTACTTAGACAGACAGGTACTTTCTTTAACATGGAAAGATTTTATTAGTCCCGAGTTTCATTGGACGAATAATGACTACGGTAATATCACAGCACTGTTCTCTATTTTTTATGCAGTAAGTATGCTGTTGGCTGGTCGTTTTGTAGATTGGTTAGATACTAAAAAAGGATTTTTATGGGCAATTGGTATTTGGTCTGTGGGTGCTATACTGCACGCCTTTTGCGGTATTGCTACCTCAGGTATTATTACCGGCGACTGGTTGGTGGGTTTTGAAGGAGCTAAAGAAAATATAGAAAAAGTAAATGATGTAGCTTTGATCATCAACGTAAGTGTTACGCTATTCATTTTTGCTCGTTTTGTTTTGGCAGTGGGAGAGGCTGGGAACTTTCCGGCCGCAATTAAAGCCACAGCAGAATATTTCCCGAAAAAGGATAGGGCATTGGCCACCAGTATTTTCAATGCAGGTGCTACCATTGGTGCTTTAGCGGCGCCGTTAAGTATTCCCGTAATTGCAAAATATTATGGTTGGGAAATGTCGTTCATCATTATCGGAGCTTTAGGTTTTGTTTGGATGGGGTTTTGGGTATTTTACTACAAGAAGCCCGATGCAAACCCAAAAGTTAATGCAGCAGAATTGGCCTACATTAATCAAGATGATTTGCACGCAGAGCTAAATGCAGCCGGCGATGTAGTAGAAGAAAAAAAACTTTCTTTCGCTAAATGTTTTAGCTACAAACAAACTTGGGCTTTCGTCTTTGGTAAATTCATGACCGATGGTGTTTGGTGGTTCTACTTATTCTGGATGCCAGCTTACCTGTCCGAAGTTTATAATATCAAATCGTCAGATACAGAAGGGCAACTAGCTATTTTTATTTTATATGCAATTACTTTACTATCAATTTTTGGAGGATGGTTGCCAACTTTCTTTGTTGATAAGAAGAAAATGAACCCTTACGAGGGGCGTATGAGAGCAATGCTGATTTTTGCATTTTTCCCTTTATTGGCGTTATTAACACAACCATTAGGACACATTTCTTATTGGATACCAGTGATTATCATAGGTATTGCTGGTGCTGCTCACCAATCTTGGTCGGCAAATATATTTTCCACTATTGGCGATAGTTTCCCTAAAAAAGCAATTGCAACCGTTACAGGTATTGGTGGTTTGGCAGGGGGGATTGGCGCAACAATTATCAATAAATCTTCGGGCTTATTATTTGATTATTCTGCTGCAACCCAAATGAAATTTATGGGTTTCGAAGGTATAGAAGCAGGTTATTTTATCATCTTCTCATTCTGTGCAGTTGCCTATTTAATTGCTTGGTTGGTGATGAAGGCCTTGGTGCCTAAAATGAGTATTATTAAAGTTAAATAAGAATAAATTCCCCTATTAAACATGATAGGGGAATTTAATTGTATCAATAATCTAGTAAATCTATAAACTAAGTAAATAAATTAAACAAAAATGTCCTTAAATCTAGAAAATCTGTTTCCATCTGAAACAGACATCCCTGCAGCGTATGCACTGGATGGCCCCTTAGATCAGCGTAGTTACCTGTCTAATGGCGACATGTTAACTTGGTCTGGTGATGTACACACCGTGCTGTCTCCAATTTGTATTAAAACTGCTAAGGGCTTAGAACGAAAGTTAATTGGCACTTATCCACTTTGTGGCGAAAAAGAAGCTCAAATTGCTTTAGATGCTGCCGTAGCCGCTTACAACAACGGAAGAGGAGAGTGGCCAACCATGAGCGTGGCTCAACGTATCGAATGTGTGGAGAAATTCACTCGTGATATTATGGCGAAAAAGGAAGAAGTAGTAAAGCTTATTATGTGGGAAATTGGAAAAACCTACGGAGATTCGGTTAAAGAATTCGACAGAACCATCGAATACATTAATGCCACTATTGATGCTTTGAAAGATATCGATAGAAAATCTGCAGGCTTTACCATAGAACAGGGTATTGTAGCACAGATACGCCGCTCGCCATTGGGTGTAGTACTTTGTATGGGGCCGTTTAACTATCCATTAAACGAAACTTTTACTACGCTAATCCCAGCATTAATTATGGGAAATACCATTTTATTTAAACCACCTAAACATGGCACTTTATTGTTTTATCCATTGTTGAAGGCTTTTAGAGATAATTTTCCTAAAGGTGTGGTAAATACCATTTATGGGCGTGGTAATAAAATCATTCCAGGATTAATGGAATCGGGTAAAATAAATGTACTTACGTTAATCGGTTCTAGTAAGGTAGCTAACGAACTGAAGAAAATGCATCCTAAAGTAAATCGTTTGCGTGCTATTTTGGGTTTAGATGCTAAGAACGCGGCCATCATCACGGCAAATGCCGATTTAAAGCTCGCAGTTAAAGAAACGGTATTAGGTTCGCTGTCTTTCAACGGACAGCGCTGCACCGCCTTAAAAATCATCTTTGTACATAAAAAACAAGTAGATGCTTTTGTGAAAGAACTCTCAGAAGAAGTAGCAAAGCTGAAATTTGGTATGCCCTGGGAAGACGGCGTTTCGTTGACACCGCTGCCAGAACCACAAAAACCAGCTTACCTAAAAGAAGTGATAGATGATGCGGTTGCTAAAGGTGCGCAAGTAGTTAATAAAAATGGTGGACAAACAAAGGAGTCATTCGTGTTTCCAGCAATAGTTTATCCGGTGACCAGAGAGATGAAGCTGTACACCGAAGAGCAGTTTGGTCCAGTTATTCCAATTGTTTCTTTTGATGACATTGAAGAACCAATTAACTATTTGATCGAATCGACACACGGTCAGCAGGTGAGTATTTTTAGCGAAAACCATTCCGAAGTAGCTGCTTTAATAGATCCAATTGTAAACCAAGTGAGTAGGGTAAATATCAACTGTCAGTGCCAACGAGGACCAGATGTATTTCCTTTCACCGGTAGAAAAGATAGTGCAGAGGGTACGTTGTCTGTAGTGGATGCTTTACGTGCTTTTTCTATCAGATCATTGGTAGCCACTAAATTAAATGATAGTAACAAGCGTTTGCTGAACGAAATTATTGATGGGCACGATTCAAATTTCCTTAGTACTAAGTATTTATTTTAATGCCAAAAACGTATTTAGCCTGTTACTCAATGGTATTTGTACGCAAAACAAAAATATTAAGAATATTTTCTTGTAAAAGTTCGGAATATTAAAAAATTGTTTTTACATTTGGGCTTACCCTTTCGGGGGTATGTTTTTCATAGGTAGATGTAGGGTCAGGAACTAGTTTCTTGGCCCTTTTTTATTTTTGGTGTATTGGGTTTTACAAGTCTGGATTACGCATCTATTTTCTTCGCATTTTCCTTCGTTAAAAAATGTGAGCATACTTTTAGTGAGTCGATATCGTACCTGCACTATTTTCAACATCGGTGCCAAAGGGGAACAGATATAGCCATTGTAAAATAGATGAAATCGGCATGAAAACCACTGCGGTTATCAAATCCAGATTAAAATAAAAAGTTCTTGTTGGTAAAGGCTGGAAATAAAATGAGATACCTCTATTCTTACGGGAATAAGTTAGAAAGTTTTAAAAGAGTGTATTGTGTAGCAACTAATGGGGCTTTATGAATAGACTTTCGAGGTAAGATAATTTACAGATCTTGCCTCGAAAGTACAATTAAGCTACTTTACTTTAACAAGCTTGTAGCCGCTTCATCAACAAACCACTGTAAATCGCCATTTGTGGGTTTAATTAATTGCGATGGGTAATTAGCAAAATCTTGCGTACCGCCCAATACATTATGTAGCGCTATAGCTTTGTTTGCTCCAAATGTGATAAATACCACGTGCTTAGCTTGGTTAATTAATGGAGCAGTTAAACTTACCCTATTGGTGTTTAATTTTTCTACCCAAACGCTAGCTACAGTAAGCTCTTGGTTATTTACCAATGTAGTGTGCGGAAAAATCGAAGCGGTGTGTGCATCATCGCCCATGCCTAATAATATCAAATCGAAAACTATAGCTGAGCCTGCAAAATGCGCATCTAATTTTTGTTTATAATCAGCAGCAGCTTCTTCTGGAGATAAATTGGTATCTACATAAAAGATATGTTCATCTTGCAGCTCTAAATTATCGAAAAAGCTTTCTTTGGCCATTAAACCATTGTAGTCTTTTTCAAAAGGCAGTACCGTTCTTTCGTCCCCAAAAAAGAAGTAGGTTTTATCCCAATCTATTTGATTTTTGTATGTAGTTGATAAAAGTTGATATAAACCTTTAGGCGAACTTCCGCCTGTTAATACAAAATCAAAGCGTCCTTTTTCTGCAATCGCTTTTTGGGCAACTGTAATTACGTATTGCGCTAATTGCTCGTTTAATTCGGTTTGGTTACTGAATATGTTTAGTTTCATTTATTTTGAGATAGGAGTATGGAGATATGAGTATCAAGACGGACTTCCAAACTTTCAACTCATAACTCACAGTCTTTAACTTTTTAGTCTTTAATCGGTAAAGTAAACCAATGGTAACCATCTTTGGCAATCAATGCTTCGGCTTCTTCCGGCCCCCAACTATCTGCGGCGTAGTTAGGGAAACTCAATGATTTTTTATTCTCCCAACTATGGATTATCGGCATTACCAGTTCCCAAGCAGCTTCTACTTGATCGCCACGCATAAATAGGGTTTGGTCGCCTGTCATAGCGTCTAACAATAAAGTTTCGTAAGCTTCTGGCGAGTCGTTCTCATAAGTGCCTTTGTAGTTAAACACCATATCAACAGGGTTAAGTACCATGTCTAATCCTGGGCGTTTAGATTGTACTTGCAACCTAATACTTGCTTCTGGCTGTATGCTGATGATTAACCTGTTTTGCTGCCAAGTTTCGGCTACGTTGTTAGAGAAAATATGATGCGGAACATCTTTAAATTGTATGGTAATGATGGATGAAGTTTGGTTCATTCTCTTTCCGGTACGTAAGTAGAAGGGGATGCCTTGCCAACGCCAGTTATCGATAAAGAATTTAACTGCTGCAAAAGTTTCTGTATTTGAATGCGCATCTACACCTTTTTCGGTACGGTAACCAGGTACTTCTTTACCTTCAACCCAACCTTTGCTGTACTGGCCACGAACTGCATGCCCACTAATTTCTTCTGGTTTAAACGGACGAACTGCTCTCAATACCTCTACTTTTCTATCTCTAATTTCATCTGCATTGAAAGAAATAGGCGCTTCCATACCTACTAAACAAAGTAATTGCAGTAAATGGTTTTGGATCATATCACGCAAAGCACCTGCACCTTCGTAATAACCACCTCTATCGCCAACACCTAACTGTTCTGTTACCGAAATTTGGATATGTTCAATGTAGTTCCTGTTCCATAATGGCTCAAATAAAGAGTTGGCAAAACGGAAGGCCATCATATTTTGAACAGTTTCTTTTCCCAAGTAGTGATCAATACGGTAAATTTGCTTTTCGGTAAAAATGCCACTAAGCAATAAGTTTAACTCTTTGGCACTTTCTAAATCATGGCCAAAAGGTTTTTCTATTACAATTCTGCAGTTGTCTTCGTTGCCGGTAAGTTTGTATTCGTGTAAGCACTGCGCAATTAAAGGAAATAGGTTAGGGGCTACCGCTAAGTAAAAGATTACCTGGGTGTTTTCACCAAAATCTGCTTGATATTTTTCAATTTCTAGCTTTAAATTTTCGAAAGTTTCTTGAGATTTTACGTCTATAGAACTGTAATGTATGTTTTGGCTAAAAACGTCCCACTTATCTTTTTTAACCTTGCCATTTCTAGAAAACTCGTTTACGCTGTGTAGCAGTTCTTTTTGATACTTCTCGTCGGTAAAGGCAGTACGCCCCGTCCCGATAATGGCAAATTTAGGGGGCATGTACCCTTCGGTATATAAATTGTATAAAGCTGGCGCCAATTTGCGCTTATTTAAATCGCCGGTACCACCAAATATTACAAATATGGTTGGATTAAGTTTACTTGACTTTTTCATTGCTTTTATTTCTTACCACGAAGACACGAAGAACACAAAATAATATATTAGTTGCTTCTTAATGTAAACGATAAAATTTTTGCTCTTATTTTTTTGCCACAGATGTACAGGTTATCAATTTTTTTAAAAATCATTTGTGCATCTGTGGCTAGTTCATTTTTTATTTTTGAGTTTTTACTTTTAACTTAATTTATTCCATTCTGCGTGAAACACTCCTTCACTATCAATACGTTCAAAAGTGTGTGCTCCAAAATAATCACGTTGTGCTTGTATTAAGTTTGATGGCATTCTACCTGTTTTTAATGTATCGAAATAAGTGATTGCAGCCGCATAGCAAGGTACGGCAATACCAGCGCTAATAGCCGAAGCAATTACCTTTCTGGTATCTTTCAAACCAGCTTGTAGCTTTTCTTGGATAGCAGTATCCTGATACAGGTGCTGTAAATCCGCATTCTTCTGGTAGGCTTCATAGATGTCTTGTAAAAACTCTGCACGAATAATACAGCCACCTCTCCAAATCTTCGCGATTTCTGCCATGTTTAGTTCGTAGCCGTATTCTGCAGATGCTTTCCATAGCATGTGCATTCCTTGTGCATAGGCAGACACCATGGCAAAGTAAAATGCTTCTTCTAACTGCTCTTCAAAACCTACTGCGTTTTCAATTTGAGTGGCCTTACCGAAAGAACCTTCCAATTCCACTCGTAAATCTTTCAATTTAGAAAGATTTCTTCCAGCTACAGAGGCATCAATCGTATTTAAAGGAACTTCTAAATCCATCGCAATTTGCGAAGTCCATTTGCCAGTTCCTTTAGATTTAGCCTGATCTTTGATTTCGTCTACTAGCAAGTTGCCAGTTTTTTCATCCTTAAATAGAAATACATCTTTCGTAATCTCCATTAAAAAAGATTTAAGGCGACCATTATTCCATTTTTCGAATACTCGTTGGATTTGAGCATTGTCGTAGCCTAAACCATTTTTAAGGATATCGTAAGTTTCGGCCAATAGCTGCATAATTGCGTATTCAATTCCGTTGTGTGTCATTTTAACAAAATGACCAGCAGCGCCAGGACCAATATAAGCTACACAAGGCTCTCCATTTACTTTTGCAGCAACTGCTTCCAATAAGTCTTTAACTACGCTATAAGCGGCCTTATCGCCACCTGGCATTAGGCTAGGGCCGAAGCGAGCACCTTCTTCGCCACCAGAAATTCCCATTCCAAAGAAATGCAAGCCTTTTGCTTTTAATTCTTGTGATCTTCTAGTTGTATCAGTATAATATGAATTTCCACTGTCAATAATGATATCGCCTTCACTTAGCAATGGCGTAATTTCAGCAATCACATCGTCTACAATTTTGCCAGCTGGCACCAGTAAAATGATGGTTTTTGGAGATTGCAGGCTATTGACAAAGTCTTCTACCTTAGCAAATCCTTTCAGATCATGTGCCTTGCCCTCTTCTTCAAGTAGTGCCAGCATTTTCTCGCTCTTATCGTGTCCGGTTACAGAAAAACCGTGGTCTGCCATATTTAATAGAAGGTTTCTGCCCATGGTTCCCAAACCAATCATGCCGAAACTGTAGCTTTTTTCAGTGTTATTGATACTCATTTTTATCGTGTTTTAACAAAATATTATATAAGTTGTGATAGATTTTATTCATATAAGTTGGTGCAAACCAAAAACTTCTCTTTGGCTTTCCAAAGTTTAGCGCCGCCTTTAATACCATCTTTATTAGAAACAATTTTGATGTTATGGTCTAGCTTAAAATTGATGTTGGCTGAGTTTCCTCCGCCAATGTAAAGTACATCGTAGTTGAAAACAGTTTTGTAAATTTCGATGATATATTTTAGTCGTTCGTTCCATTCTTCTTTACCCACTTTTTCGAAACCAACTTTACCAATATATTCATCGTAACTTTCTCCTTTGGTAATGGGTAAATGTGCCAATTCAAAGTGCGGCAACAAATCTCCGTCAAAAAGTAGGGCAGTACCAAAACCAGTACCTAAGGTGAAAACAATTTCTAAGCCCTTGCCTTTTACGATACCTAAACCTTGTAGGTCGGCATCGTTAACCAACCTTACCGGTTTGTTAAATAAAGCACTAATTTGATCCGCCAAATCTACATTAGACCATTTGTTTTCGCCCAAATTGGGTGCTGTTTGTACTACACCATCTCTAACATAACCTGGAAAACCCACAGAAATTTTTTCAAAGCCTTGTAGATCGCTGGTTAGCTTTTTAATCGTAGCAATTACATCATCAGGGCCAGCATTTTTGGGTGTAGGTTCTGAAATGTAATCAGTAATGATTTTACCGTTATCATTTAGAATACAAGCTTTAATGTTTGTTCCGCCAATATCTATAGTGAGCACGTTTCCTTTTTTTGAGATTTTTTTTACCGACATAGTAGCTCTTTTTTGATGATAATCAAAGATAGTTAGTTTATCAGAGGGAAATTTATTTATCCTTTAATTTAATAGGGGATTTAAAGAATTTGACAAATAAATGTGATGGGATTTTTGAGGAGATAAACATATCGCTAATTTACTAACAAATACCATTTTTTTATTTAGGAATTGATTTTTTATGATGATTAGGATATGTTAATAATGGCCCCAGGTTATTTTGCTTAAAGCTTATTTAAAAATTTCTTTCTTCATTCTTTCTATTCGTTGTTCCAATTCTTCTGAACTCATATTAGCCCTTAAACTATCTACCTTGATAGGAAATGAAAGCGGTGTAAAACGTTTTGGATAGGTGATGACGATATTGCTCTGCTGTATCCTATGCAATGCGGCTGCTAGTCGGGGTTCTTCTAATTGCTGATAAAAAACCTCTTCGTAAGCTTGTCTAAGTAATAAATTGTGTTTGTCGAAATCGTTAAATACATTGAAAAATAAGCCAGCGCTAGATTGTAGATGCTTATTTTTTACATATTTTCCGGGGTAGCCCTGAAAAACCAAACCAGAAATACAGGCGATATCCCTAAACTTTCGCCTAGCCATTTCTGTAGAGTTAATGCTTAAAGTAATGTCTTCCGCCAAATTTTTAGGAGAAAAAACTTCATAGGCAATGCTGTCATCCATTGGGATTTCCGTATCGCTCAATAGCTCAAACCCATAATCGTTCATTGCTATGGAAAATGTAATAGGAACCAACTTGCTTAATCGGTAGGCTACTAACGCTCCCAAAATTTCATGCACTAATCTACCTTCGAACGGATAGGCAAATAAGTGAAAACCTTCTCGATTGTTGATCATTTCAATGAGCAACTCATTACTTTTAGGTACATGCGAACGCTCTTGCTGCGTTAAAAATAAAGGATAAACTACATCCAACTCTTCATCTTGATGTGTTTTATCGAGTACTTCATTATATTTTTTACGCAATACACTACCCAAATTGGCAGACAGCGGAAGGCGGCCGCCTAGCCAGCTTGGAGAAATTGCCTTTTTTTGCTTACTGCGGCGTACAATAACGGTCATGTCTTTGATTTGTACAAACTCTAAAATACGCCCGGCAAGGGTAAAGCTATCGCCTGCTTTAAGTTTGGAGACAAAGTACTCTTCTACCATGCCAATATATCCACCGCTCAAAAATTTTACTTTTAACATGGCATCGCTTACAATAGTGCCAATGTGTAGTCTGTGGCGCATTGCAATTTGCCTGCTTTTCACTTTCCATAAACCATCTTCGTCTTTTACCACTTTTTTAAATTCGTTGTAAGCAGTTAAACTATCTCCACCAGAGGTAATGAATTGCATCGCCCAAGCCCATTCTTCCGGTAATAATTGCTTGAAAGCATTGATTTTAATAATTTCTTGGTAAATCACTTTGTCGTCAAATCCATCGCCTACGGCTAAAGTAACTAGGTATTGTATTAAGGTGTCGAAAACCATTACAAAGGGCTCTCTACTTTCGATGTTATTTTCTCTTGCTGCTTCTTTAATGGCAGCAGCTTCTACAATTTCTAAAGCGTGGGTTGGCAAGAAATAAATTTTAGAAATTTCGTGAGGTGAGTGCCCGGACCTGCCTGCACGTTGTGAAAAACGGGCTACACCTTTAGGCGAGCCTATTTGTACCACCGTATCCACGGGTTTAAAATCTACGCCTAAATCTAGCGATGAAGTGGCTATAACTGCTTTTAAAAGCCCGCTATGTAGGTTGTCTTCAATCCAGTTTCGTAACTCAAAATCTATAGAACCGTGATGAATGGCTATTCTGCCGGCTAAATCTGGCTCAATATCCAGCAGGTGCTGGTACCACATTTCCGATTGACCGCGAGTATTGATAAAAATTAATGTTGTTTTGCTTTGGCTGATGATGGGCAAAAGTTTGTGGGCTAACTTTAAACCCAAATGTCCTGCCCAAGGCAAAGTCTCTATGTTGTCTGGTAAAATAGTTTTTATCTCAATTTTCTTTTCTAATTGCGCTCTAACAGTGGTTTTCTTCGCATCATTTTCTGGAACAATTACCTCTAAAGCTTCTTGAATATTACCAATAGTAGCCGAAATACCCCAAACCCTTAGTTGTTGCTTACCATTAGCTTTCTGTAAGCCTTTAATTCTTGATATCGCTAATTCTACCATTACACCTCGCTTACTTCCTAATAGTTCGTGCCATTCATCGGCAACAATGCATTGTAGGTTTTTGAATAAGTTAGAGGAATTTTTTTGAGCAAGTAAAAGATGTAAGCTTTCGGGAGTAATGAGCAATATTTCGGGCATAGCTTTTTTTTGCTGTAGTTTCTCCGCTTGAGAAGTATCCCCATTACGAACGCCAACATGCCAATCAAGCTGCAATGCCTCCAAGACTTCTCTCATTGCTCTTGCAATATCTTTAGCAAGAGATCTCAAAGGTGTTATCCATATCAACTGCAGTCCTTTAACAGGGCTAGTCTGATTTAATCCTTCAATAACAACCGCTAAGAAAACCGAAAATGTTTTGCCAAAACCAGTTGGGGCATTAACCAATCCGCTATAACCGTCGAGGTAATATTGCCACGTTTCTTTCTGAAAGTCGAAAGGCTTTCTTTTATCGGCTTTTAGCCAAGAAACGATCTGCTTGTAGCCTTTGGTTTTTTGCATGATGTTGTATGTTTCCGGCATTGCGAGGTACGAAGCAATCTCTTAGTTTCAGAAGCTGTCGTTGTAAGATTGCTTCGTAACTAGCAATGACAATTTGTTTGTTATTCTACAGCTGGTATCAGTGCTTTTAAATCATCCAACGTATTAATTTCATCTACGTTTTTGTCTTTGCGCCATCTGGCGATACGTGGGAAGCGAAGTGCTAAGCCCGCTTTATGGCGCTTGCTTTCGGCAATACCTTCAAACGCAATTTCAAAAACCAATTCGGGTTTTACGGTACGTACTGGGCCAAATTTTTCGATAGCATTTTTATTCACAAAGCTGTTCACTTCCTTAATTTCTTTATCGGTTAAGCCAGAGTAAGCTTTGGCAATAGTCACTAGTTTTTCGCCATCACGTACAGCAAAAGTGTAATCAGTGTAGAAATTAGCTCTTCGCCCGCTGCCTTTTTGTGCATAAATCATTACAGCGTCTGCTGTGTAAGGGTTGATTTTCCATTTCCACCAATCGCCACGTTTTCTGCCGGCGTGAAATATAGATTCTTTATGCTTTAACATAATCCCTTCGCTATTAATGTTTCTAGCTGTTTCTCTTATTTCTGCTAATTGTTGCCATGTTTCGAAAGCTATTACCGGAGATAAGACTACGACGTTTCTAGTTTGCAAGCTACCGATGATTTTTTCCAATATCAACCTTCGCTCTGCTAAGGGTTTAGTTCTGATATCATTAGATTGATATTCTAAAACGTCATAGGTGAAGAAGCCGATAGGTGCATTATCTAATTGATTTTTATTGATTGTTTTTCTATTTAAACGCTGTTGTAAGATGTTAAAAGATAAAACATTACCGTCTTTAACTGCAAGTATTTCTCCATCTAAAACCGAGCCGTCTGCTAATTCATCTTTAAGAAAGTGTAGCTCTGGAAATTGATCCGTTACCAACTCTTCTCCGCGGCTCCAAATAAACAGCTCGCCGTTGCGTTTTACAATTTGTCCACGAATACCGTCCCACTTCCACTCGGCTTGCCAATGTGATGTTTCTCCTAAATTTTCTGGTTCGGTATCTATCGCATAAGCTAAACAAAACGGATATGGCCAAGAGTTATCAGTATTTACATGCACGCCGGTCGTTAAGTCTTTGAAAGTGATTTCGTTTGGCTGCCATTTGCCCATAATACTGTGCATAATTTTATTGGCATCTTGTTCACTTTGCTTGGCAATGGCGTTAACCAACATTTTATTCGAAACTCCAATACGGAAGTTCCCAGAAATCAACTTATTGAAGATGAAACGTTCTTGCGTAGCTAAGTTATTCCAAGAGGTAAGGATATACTCTTTTTTTTCTTCGTCGGTTTTACCTTGAAGTTTTGCTAGCTCGGTAATCCATTGATGCAACGGTTTATCTATGCTGTTTGCTGCGGGAGGAAGCACCAAAGCAATCGTTTCACTTAAATCGCCAACGCTATGATAGCTTTCTGTAAACAACCATTCAGGAATGCCGCTTAATTCTATAGCCCATTGCTTAATTAGCGTAGTTGTAATAGGTCTTTTGGGCCGCTTGCCTGTAAACATGGCAATTACATAAGGTTTGTCACGTTCATCAGCTTCGTTAAAATAAGCAACCAAGGCGTCTATTTTATCATTGGTCTTGTTGCTTAGTTCTAGTTCCTGTATGAGTTGTGCAAAGCGTTTCATTCTTTATTGCTTTTCTTTAACTTTATCTTCTGTTCCTGCTTCTACTTTTTCCTCGGCTTCTTCATTGCCGTATTGCGTTTTAACTTCTTCAGCTTCGATCCCAATTTCATTTAAGTAGCGACTAAAAATTGCTGTGCTTCCGTGAGTTACCAACACCTTTTCTGCTTCGGTAGCTTTAATGGCATTTAAAAGTCCTGGCCAATCTGCATGATCACTTAAAGCGAAACCTGCATCGGCGCTACGCCACCTTCTGCCGGCTCTTACCGCCATCCATCCGCTGCAAATGCCAATAGCTGGGTTGGTTAAGCTTTTAATCCATCTACCATCTGCTAAAGCAGGAGGTACAATTACGATCCCTTTTTGCAGTTCTTCTTTCTTGATTTCTGGAGTAATTTGTATGGTTGTACGTAAATCGACGCCAGCTTTTTTGAAAGCCTCATTTAATGCAGAAATAGTTCTGTGTACGTAAACAGGATAATCTGTTTTTAGGTTTTGAATTAACCTTTGTGCCTTCCCTAGGCTGTAAGCTACTAAAATGCTTGTTTTATTTCTGGTGTGATTATCAGCGATCCAGCTATCAATATGATCAAAAATGAGTTGTTGTGGTTGCCATTTATAAATAGGTAATCCAAATGTACTTTCTGATACGAATGTATGGCATTTTACAGGCTCAAAAGCTGTACTAATTCCATCATATTCTGTTTTATAATCTCCAGATACCACTACAATTTCGCCTTTATATTCTAGTCTTATCTGTGCTGAACCAATTACGTGCCCCGCAGGAAACAGACTTAATTTCACGCCATTAATAACAATTGTTTCATTGTACGCTAATACCTCTACATTGCTGTACAAATTGTATCTTTCTTCTAAAACTGGCTTAGTTAAAGTATGACATAAATAGCTTTTATTGCCCCATTTTGCGTGGTCGGCATGTCCATGAGTTATTACTGCTTTATCAACTGGTAGCCAAGGGTCGATATAAAAATCGCCCTGCTTGCAGTAAATCCCTTTGTTGGTAAACTGTATTAATGCCATGCTTTGTATAACGCTTGTACTAAGTTATAGTTTTAAAAATAATTATCGGGTATTTAGCCGATAATTTGATTTATCGGTTATTTAGCCGATAATTTTGTTTATCGGCTTTTTTGCCGATATTAGTATTATGATAGCAGTAATTACTGGGGATATTGTTAATTCGAGAGAATTGCCCCCTCTTTGGATAGATACTTTAAAAGAAGCTTTATCGGCTTTACCTCAAAAAAATACCAAATGGGAAATTTTTAGGGGAGACAGTTTTCAAATTGAACTGCCATCACAGCAAGCTTTACTCGCATCGGTATACATTAAGGCGTGTATGAGAACTATTAAAGGTGCTGATGTAAGATTAAGTATTGGTTTAGGTAAAAAAGCTAAAGTAGCTACAAATAAAGTAACTGAAGCTAATGGTGAAGCTTACATTAACTCGGGAGAGGGATTTGATAGTTTAAAAAGTAACAAAGTAAATCTAGTTATAAAAAGTCCGTTGGTTAAGTTTGACGAAGACATGAACTTGTACTTTAAATTGGCATTGATTGCGATGGATAGTTGGAGTCCGATAGCTTCTGAGGTAGTGAAACAGACTATAGAAAACCAAAATGAGAACCAAGACAAGATTGCGAAAATTTCGGGTAGAAGCCAATCTTCTATTAGCGAAGCGCTTAAAAGAGCACATTTCTCGGAAATCATGGAACTGGAGAAAAAATATAGATTGTTGGTTGTAAAAACTTTTAAATAATGGAAATAGCATTAATTAAGCTTCTTTTAGCTCACATACTTGGCGATTTTTTTCTTCAGCCCAATAGTTGGGTTACAGAGAAAGAACGGATTAAATTAAAGTCTGCTAAACTTTACCTACACGTAGCTTTACATGTGGCATTAGTATTTATCCTCTTTTTCTCATTAGAAGTGTGGAAACAGGCGTTGATTATTGGTGTGACACATTATGCGATAGATGCTGCCAAATTGTTGTTTCAAAAAACTAAAACTAAAAGAATATGGTTTTTTGCCGACCAAGCACTACATATTGCCGTAATTGTAGCTTGCTGGCTAGGTTTTTACGATGGTACGACTATTGATCTTGGCTTTGCCCAAAATCCCAAAGTTTGGTTATATATTTTCGGTGGCTTGTTGCTAACATCGCCTACGGCAATCATTATTAAAGTACTTATTAATCGGTTTATTCCTAGTAAAGGCACTATTTCCTTACAAAATGCTGGAAAATTCATAGGTATTTTAGAAAGGTTGCTAATTTATATTTTTGTACTTACCAATCACTTAGAAGCTGTTGGTTTTCTTTTGGCGGCAAAATCTATTTTTAGGTTTGGCGATTTAAAAGAAGGTAGCGAGCTGAAACTTACCGAATACGTTTTGATAGGTACTTTATTGAGTTTCGGTATCGCTGTGGCGGTATCTTTAGGTATCACTTTTATCAATAGCTGAAACTTTAATTACACATCTACATGCAATCATTTGAATTAGATAAAACAGATCTTTCTAAATTAAAGAAAGCCATAGAAGGCGATGACCAGCTGTTAGCGGAGACTTTGGCCGAGTATCATGCCTCGGAAATTGCTATTCTTTTTGAGAACATCAATTCTGGAGATAGACAGCGCATCATCAATTTGTTGGAGGTAGAAAAAGCTTCAGAAGTTATTGCCGAAATGAGCGAAGAAGCCCATCCTGAAGAGCTTCTAATTCAGTTACATCCCGAAAAGCGAACCGAAATAGTAGAAGAACTGGATTATGATGATGCAACGGATATCATTTCTCAATTAGATGAAGAAGAGCAGCAGGAAATTTTAGAAGACTTAAGCGCCCATGATGCAGAAAGCATTAGGAGTTTGATGAGCTATCATGAGGAGACTGCCGGTGGTTTAATGAATACGCAGATGATTAAGGTAAATATTTACCTTACCAAGAAAGATGCGATTGATGAAATTATTAGGCAAAGTGAGGAGATAGAAGAGTTTTATACCGTTTTCGTGACCGATAATGAAGGTTGTTTTAGAGGAATTGTTTCTTTAAAAGATATCATTAAAGCCAAAGGAAATGTGAAGATTATAGACATGGTAAATGTTGATGCGGTTTATGTAAAAGCTGATACCGATCAAGAGGAAGTTGCCAAACTGCTTTCGCAATATAACTTAACCAGTATTCCCGTGGTTGATGAACATCTTAAACTATTAGGCAGAGTTACCTTTGACGATGTGATGGACGTGATGGAGGATGAGAATACCGAAGATATTTTGAAAATATCAGGTGTTTCGGAAGATGAGGAATTAGCAGGTAATTGGATTGATGCTGTTAAATCTCGTTTGCCTTGGCTAATTATTAACTTAGGTACCGCCTTTTTGGCTTCGGCGGTAGTACGATATTATGAAGATACCTTAGCTCATTTGGCAATCTTATCTGCCTATATGACAATTATTGCTGGCATGGGTGGCAACGCAGCTACACAAGCTTTAGCTGTAACGGTACGTCGTATTTCACTATTCGATTTAACGGATCAGCAAGCTTACAGAACAGTTTTGAAAGAATTTACCGTTGGCATGATTAACGGAGCAGTTACAGGTGTAATTGTGTTGGCATTTGCTTATTTCTTTGATGCGAATTTGATGCTAGGTGTGGTGATTTTTCTGGCAATGACAGGAAACTTGATTATTGCAGGCTTTACCGGCGCTGGAATTCCGTTAATATTGAAAAGGGTAGGGATTGATCCTGCAATTGCATCATCTATTATCATTACCACTTTTACAGATGTATTTGGATTTTTGTTATTACTGGGCTTGGCTAGTAAATTGTTGTTGTAAAGTAGAAAAAAATAAAAAAATACGAAGAAGAAGAGTCGAAAAAACAAAAGCTCCAAAAAATTAATTCTGGAGCTTTTTATTTATTGCTTATAATAATGTATATGTTAATTAATCACAGTTCGGAACAGTAAACGTCCAGGTTTCTGCTGTTTTGTATGGTAATGAAAACGCAACTCCTTTATCCATTTCGAACCATAATTTAGGCCTCATCTTTTCTCTACTATAGGTTTCGTTCATGGTCATGCTGTCATAAATTCTACCATTAATCATTACGTATTTGATCTTTTCAGAGTTTCTGATGTCGTCTAAAGGGTTATCCTCAAGAATAATTAAATCGGCAAGTTTACCAGTTTCTAATGATCCAAGTTCTTTGCCCATACCTAAATACTCGGCACCGTTTAAAGTAGCGGCTTTAATAGCTTGCAACGGCGACATTCCACCTTGCACAAACATCCACAATTCCCAATGGGCACCTAAACCTTGAATTTGTCCGTGAGCACCAAGGTTTACTTTGGTGCCGCCATCTGCAATTGTTTTAGCTGTTTTGGCTACCTCAATGTGTCCATAGTCTCCGTATTCTGAAGTTGTTCTACGTCTAGCTCTTGCATCTATAATTGCTCTTGGTGTAAAATTTAATAAACGTTCGTTTTCCCAAACGTTGGTCCTATCATACCAGTAATTTTCGCCCCATTGACCACCGTAAGCCACAATTAAAGTAGGAGTGTAGGCAACTTTAGTGTTGTTCCAAAAGCTCACTACATCCTTATAAGCTGGAGCAATTGGGATACTATGTTCAATACCCGTGTGTCCGTCAGCAACCATAGTCATGTTGTGGTAAAAGGTAGAACCACCTTCAGGTACTACTTCCATTTTTAATTGACGGGCAGCTTCTAAAATCTGCTGACGTTGGTCTCTACGGGGTTGGTTGTAAGATTTTACCGAAAATGCTCCCACTGCTTTTAAGCGACGTAAATGCGAAAGTGCATCATCCAAGCTATTAATGGTAACTTTAAAATCGCCATCGGCACCGTATAAAATAGATCCAGTTGAATACAAACGAGGGCCAACCATTCTGCCAGCTTTTAACATTTCTGCTTGACTAAAAACCATCTCAGTATTGCTAGAAGGGTCGTGTGAAGTGGTTACACCAAAACTTAAATTAGCCAAGTAAGACCAGTCTTGTTGTGGGCTAATTCCATCTGGGCTGGTTCTTAAATGGGCATGTACATCAACCAAACCTGGCATAATGGTTTTGCCGGTTACATCAACCACTTTAATATCTGCCGGAATTGGAACTTCATCTACTTTTCCAATGGCTTTGATCTTGTTGTTTTCTACTAAAATTGTTCCTTCCTCAATCACTTGCTCGCCCTTCATCGTAATAATCCTAGCACCTTTCAAGGCAATTAAACCAGTCGGAGCATCAGATTTTAATTTTAAACCAATAGCAAGGCCAACGGTATCTGGCTCTGGGAGTATTTGTGGTGCACCTTCAACAAAAGAGAAAGTGTTCTTAATTTCTCTGTTATAATATTTGTCGCCTAAAGTCCATAGCAGCTTTTTGCTGTCGGCGCTCCAATGTAAGTAGGTGCCGGCATCTTTGGTTACCTTAGCTAACGGAATTGCTTTGTTATTTGCAGATAAATCTAAAGCAGTACCAGCAGTAACCATTGGTGTAATGTATGCATTAAAAAGTTCTGTGAAGGCCATCCATTTGCCATCTGGACTAGGACAAAACTGTGTGGCATATTGTGATGTATAATGTGTTCGCTCGTTGCCGCCATTTAAATCAACGCTTTTAAAAGCCTTTTTGCCACTTTCGTATCCTTGATAAAAGATACGAGTATCATCATTATTGAATTGAGGCTTAATGCCGTTGTCCAAAACCAAAGTTTTAGCACCACCGTTAGCGGGCATCACAAAAATTCCAGTATTTTTTCCATAGGTTAAACCTAAAACCTCGTTTCCAACTCCCTTTCTAAAAACAATTTTATCGCCTTTGTTAGCATAACTAGGAGAATAATAGTAACCTTTTTCATCGGTTAAACCAATGGTTTTGCCGGTTTTTAAGTCAGTGCGTTTAATAGCGCCTTTAAATTCATCGCTCCAAGTGGTGTAAACCACAAATTTTCCATCTGGACTAAATTTTGGCTCAAATTCAAAATCTAAGCCGTTGGTCAGTCTTTCGGGAACGCCGTTCGGCAATTCTTTTTTATATAGATAGCCAGCAGCATTAAAAACAACCGTTTTGCCATCAGGCGATGTTACCAGTTGTCTAAGCATTTTTGCCGTAAACTCTGGAGCGTAAACTTGTTGGTCAAAATGTAGCGCATCTTGTACGGTTTGGTTAGTGGTTACTTCAAAAGGAATATCACTTACATACAAATTGTTAAGTTCAATCTGTTTAATTTTTCCTTTAGCGTAAAACACAATTTTCTTCGAATCGGGTGTCCAAGCAAAGTTGGGATAAACTCCAAAGATAGCCCAAGTTTCTTGCTGGTCTTTAGAAAGATCATCATACAATTGATATTCTTCGCCGGTTTTTAAGTTGTATATAAACAAAGCAGTTTTTAGTCTTACCCGTTTTACATAGGCCATAAAATTGCCATCAGGCGATACTTGTGGACGGGCAGCACCTCCTTGTTCAGCTATCAGGTTTGTCAGTTTTCCTGTATTCAGATCTAACTGTCGGATGGCATAAATTAGCCCATTTGGATCTTTGCTGTATTGAAACGTTGGCCCAGGAGAAACATCTTCACTAAAATAGACATATTTCCCATCTGGCGATACATTGGGTTCGCCAGCATCTTGCTGATCATTTTTACGTTTGGTTAGCTGTACACCGTCGCCACCGTAAATACTGTACATCCACATTTCACCAGCACCTAATGAACGAGAAGCTGTGAAGTGTTTTCTAGCAATCAAATAGTCGCTATTAGGCATCCAAGTAGCGTTATTTAATAACCTGAAGGTTTCTTTAGTGATTTGCTTTTTGTTGCCGCCCTGCCTATCCATAATCCAGATATTATCAGCGCCGCTTCTATCGCTTGTAAAAGAAATATGTTTTCCATTGGGACTAAAACGTGGTTGCACTTCGTAAGCAATGCCACCGCTCAGTAGCTTTGCGGTACCACCAGTAATAGGCATTACGTAAATATCGCCTAACATATCAAAAACAATTTCTTTTCCATCTGGACTAACATCCAAGTTCATCCAAGTACCTTCGTTGGTGGTAATGCTAAAACTTTTGGAGGTTCCTTTGAATTTTTCTACATCCCATTTTGGGGTTTCTTTTTTGTCTTGTGCTTGAACGGAATTTAAGGTAAATAGCAGTGCTGAGGCAAATAAGTACTTCTTCATTCTAATTTTATCTTACAACTAAAGGTTGCAATTTAGCTATTTCTTGCCACAGATGCACAGATAACATTTAATTTGATTCATGTGATAAAAAAGAGAAATCTGTAAATCTGTAGCTAAAACTCTTTTTGAAAAGCGGTGTTCGTTTCATAGTTTTGAGCTTAGCTTTGATATGACTGCAACAGAAATTTTAAGAAAATATTGGGGATTTGATGTTTTTAGACCGTTGCAGGAAGAGATTATCCACTCGGTTATCAATGGAAAAGATACCTTAGCCTTGTTGCCCACTGGCGGAGGAAAATCGGTATGTTTCCAAGTGCCAGCAATGATGATGGAGGGAATTTGTATTGTAGTGTCGCCTTTGGTAGCATTGATGAAAGATCAAGTAGAAAACCTGAAAGCCAAAGGTATCGAAGCCATTGCCATTTACGCCGGTATGGGTAAGAGAGAAATCGATATTTTGCTTGATAATTGTATTTACGGCAATATTAAATTCCTTTACCTCTCTCCAGAGCGCTTACTTTCAGAACTAGTAAGGGTACGCATTTCTTACATGAATGTAAATTTGATTGCTATAGACGAAGCACATTGTATTTCGCAGTGGGGTTACGATTTTAGGCCGCCTTATTTAAAAATTGCAGCACTACGAGAAATACTCCCCGATGTGCCGGTTTTAGCTTTAACGGCAACAGCAACGCCCGAAGTTAGAACAGATATCATCGAAAAACTTGAACTGAAAGATGCGCAGGTTTTCGTAAAGAGTTTTGCGAGAAAGAACCTAAGTTACGTGGTTTTTAACTTAGATGATAAGTACAAAAAGCTTATTGAGATTTGTAAAAATGTGAAAGGCTGTGGCTTAGTTTATGTGCGTAACAGACGAGAAACTGCCGAAGTAGCTATGTTTTTACAGCGCAATCAAATTTCTGCAGATTTTTATCATGCAGGCTTAGAAAAAGATGTTCGCTTTCAAAAACAAGAAGATTGGAAGAAAGATAAAATCCGAGTGATGGTGGCAACCAACGCTTTTGGGATGGGAATTGATAAGCCCGATGTTCGTTTTGTGGTGCATTTAGATTTGCCCGAAAGTCTGGAAGCTTACTATCAGGAAGCGGGCAGGGCAGGCCGTGATGAAAAAAGAGCTTTCGGCGTTTTATTGACCAGCCGAGCCGACCAGTTGATATTGCAGGCAAAATATACCGACAGCTTTCCATCTGTGGAAGAAATTAAAAAAGTGTATCATTATTTAGGCAACTACTACCAATTGGCTTATGGTGCAGGCGAGGGCTTAAGCTTTGAATTTGACTTGGCCGATTTTTGTAGGCGTTTCAATATTGGGGTAATTAAAACTATGGCTGCATTAAAGTTTTTAGAACGCGATGGTTATCTGGTGCTTTCAGAAAATATCTTTATACCATCAAGGCTGATGTTTACGGTAGGTCATGAAGATGTTTATCGTTTTCAGATTGAAAATGCCGCGTTTGATCCGATCATAAAAACTATTCAGCGTTCTTACGGTGGTGCCTTTGATGGTTATGTTAAGATAAAGGAAAGCGACCTGTCTAATAGATTAAAAATTTCTTATAACGATGTAATTGCGTACTTGAAAAAGCTACAAGAGTATAACATCATTTCTTATTTACAACAAACAGATAAGCCACAGTTGCAGTTTATAATGCCTCGATTGGATATGTTGCACCTAGACGTGGATGCTAAATTTATTCAGTTAAGAAAGGAAATTCAAAGCACCCAGATTGAGGCTGTATTGGCTTATGCTGCTAATGAAATTTGCCGTAGCATCCAGCTATTAACTTACTTTGGCGAAGGTAAAGCCGAAAAGTGTGGCGTATGCGATGTTTGCCTAGCGGAGAAGAAACATGAAGAATTGGCCGAATACAATGATAAAATCGATTTTGAAATTAGCGTTGCGTTGCAAAGTGGTCATTTCGATTTAGATGATTTAGTTAAAAATATTCAAACCGGAAATGATAACGATAAGATAAAACGGATTAGAGAGTTGCTAGATGCCGGAAAAATCAAAACCGATGGGAAGAAATATTATTTGTAGAATTTGAATAACCAATTAACCAATTAACCAATTAACCAATTAACCAATTTTCCTATCTTAGCCGCTACCATTTAAAATCAAATGCAAACTAAAAACGATAAAAAAACAATCCGCTCTTGGGCCTTTTTCGATTGGGCAAACTCGGCTTATAACTTAGTGATTACATCTACTATATTTCCAGCTTATTATACCGCAATTACTGGCGATAAAGATGATAACACCATCGACTATGTTTATTTCTTTGGTTATAAAATCATCAACTCTGCTTTATATAGTTATGCTATGGCATTTGCCTTTCTGGTGATTGCAATTTTATCTCCGATTTTATCATCTATTGCCGATACCAGGGGGAATAAAAAAATCTTCATGAAAATGTTTACCTATATTGGGGCAATTGCATGCAGTGCACTTTTTTTCTTTGAGATTAATACTGACAAAGGGGTAAACACCTTGAATTTTAGTGTAATCATGTTTGTAATAGCTGCCATAGGTTTTTGGGGAAGTTTGGTGTTTTACAATTCTTATTTGCCAGAAATTGCCACCGTAGAAGAACAAGATAACGTTAGTGCTAAAGGTTTTACCTATGGCTATATAGGTAGCATTATCTTACAAATTATCTGCTTTGTATTTGTGTTTAAGCCCGAATGGTTTGGCATTGTGGATGCATCAATTCCTGCTCGTTTATCTTTCTTATTGGTAGGTGTTTGGTGGATTGGGTTTGCGCAAATTCCTTTCAGAAATTTACCAAAAGGTAGTCCTAATTTTAAAACAGAAAAGAAAAACATCATGAGTAGTGGTTTCCAAGAACTTAACAAAGTTTGGAAACAGGTAAAGCAAATGAAATACTTAAAACGCTTTTTGTTCGCCTTCTTTTTCTACTCGATGGGTGTGCAGACAGTAATGTTGGTGGCCACTATTTTTGGTGAAAAAATATTGCATCTGCCAACCACAAAACTCATTGCAACTATCTTAATTTTGCAGTTGGTAGCTATTCCAGGAGCAATGTTGATGTCTTATCTATCATCGAAGAAATTTGGTAATGTAAACGTACTGATTGGTGTAGTAGTAATCTGGATTGGTAGCTGTATTGCTGCTTACTTTATCCATACCGAAATGCAATTTTATGCTTTGGCAGCAGTTATTGGCTTAATTATGGGCGGAATACAATCCTTATCGCGTTCTACGTATTCTAAATTCTTGCCACAATCTAGTCCAGATCATACTTCATTTTTTAGTTTTTATGACGTAACAGAGAAGGTGGCATTGGTTTTCGGGATGTTCAGTTTCGGTTATATCGAAGTGCTTAGCGGCAGCATGCGTAATTCGGTAATTGCTTTGGCAATGTTTTTTGTTTTTGGTTTAGTATTTTTGCTGCTTCTAAAAAAGGTAGCGCCCAAAGCCGTGGTGGTTGATTAAGTGAATTTTATGAGCAGATACCTAAAAGATTAGCATGAAGATTGAATTATTTATCCCTTGTTTTATAGATCAGTTATACCCAGAAACTGCTTTTAATACCATTAAAGTATTGGAAAAAGCAGGTTGTGAAATTGTGTATAATTCAAAGCAAACCTGTTGTGGGCAGCCGGCTTACAATGCAGGTTATTGGGAGCAAGCAAAAGAAATAGGTACTAAGTTTTTATCAGATTTTTCAGAAACTGAATACATTGTTGCACCGTCGGCATCTTGTGTGGGTATGGTTAAAGGTGGCTATAATGATCTGTTTACCAATACCATTGTACACAATAAATGTAGAAATGTACAATCAAATATTTTCGAACTGTCAGATTTCTTAATCAATGTTTTAAAGAAAGATTATTTTGGTGCAGAGCTCGAAGGTAAAGCTGTTTATCACGATTCTTGTAGCGGCTTACGCGAATGTAAAATAAAAGAAGAACCTCGTCAACTGCTTTCTAGAGTAATAGGATTAGAGATGCTTGAAATGAAAGATACCGACATGTGCTGTGGTTTTGGTGGTACTTTTGCGGTTAAATTCGATGCCATATCTTCGGCCATGGCAGAACAAAAAGTAAATAACGCCCTAGAAATGGAAGCCGATTATATCATTTCCACCGATCTTTCGTGCTTGCTTCATTTAGATGGTTACATTAAGAAAAACAATATCCCCATCAAGACAATGCACTTGGCAGATGTGTTGGCAAATGGTTGGTTAGAAAGCACCGAATATTAAATTTTCCTTTCGATTAAACCTATTGCAGAAACAGTAATCAAAGCAACTGCAAATTAGCAGATTGTTACATTGTAAAACTACAGTTATAAATTAAAAATATAACTTTCGTTAACATAAAAAATGTAGTAATAGAGTTAGTTTTGCTTTATAATCTATAACGAAACACTTCATATAAATGAAAAAAATATTTATTGCTTTTCTAAGCGTATTTGCCTTTACTGTAAATGCTCAGGCACAGAAAAAATCTGGAGCTATTCAGTTTGAAACCATCATTGATCCAATTGCGGTGGCTGAAGCTAGCGGAAGGCAAATACCAGAGCAAATGAAGGCCCGTATGCCTAAATCTATCAAATCAAATTACGAATTACTCTACAATGCTACCAACGCAAGCTACATGCCTGTTATCGAAACAGAAGATAGCAATAGTGGCGGCAGTCAGGGTAGAATGAGATTTGGGGGTAGTTTTGGCGGTGGAAATAAAGAGTATTATTACACTTTTGCAGATCAAAAAGTAGTAGAAGTTTTTGATATGATGGATACGACCTACGTAATGCCAACTAAATTAACTGTTGCTTCAATCAATCAATTTGGCGGTGGTACCGGCGGAAGAAACAATAATCAAAACAATAATGCAGTACAGTTCTTAGACGTTCCCCCTGTAGTAGATATCATTAAATCTGATGAAACTAAAAAAATTGTGGGTTTGGAATGTAAAAAAGTGACCATCAAAACAACTCGTAAAGCAAAAGTTTTAGATATGGATAAAGATGTAATTGATGAGACTGTTTTATGGTATACCAATGATTTAGGTTTCAATTTTTCTCCGATGCCAAATCTATGGACAGAAGGTGCAGTGTTAGCTATCGATATTAAAGGTGGTGGTACTATAGCAAAAAGTATTGAGTACAGAAACGTAGGCAATAAAGATGTAACTGCACCTAAAAAAGCTACAGCAATTACCCAAGAGCAATATGAGGCTAAACAAGCAGCAATGATGGCGAGATTTAGGAATGGTGGTAACCGCCAAGGTGCTGCCGGAAGAGTAAACTAAGAATTTCATTTTATATTTTCTGAATGTCTCGGCGTTAGTCGGGACATTTTTTGTTTATACATAGCTTAGTTTCCCGCAGATATTCGCTAATTTGTCTCGCAGATTTAAGAAGATTTTCCTCTTACTATATTCAGTATAAATCTGCGTATTATAAAATATAAAAGTATTTGCGAAAATCAGCGGGAAATCTAAAAGCCGTTTACCTTCCTAAAAATAGACTTAGCAATTTCATCGGTATTAAAATTCACAAGAATACCTAATTTCACTCCCGATAGCTTCAAATAAGTAATTAGCTGCTTATGATGAACATTCAATAGCGTTTCAACAGATTTTAATTCGATGATAACTTTATCCTCAACTAGAAAATCTAACCGATAGCATACATCCAATTGAATACTTTCGTATTGCATGGATAGTGGAACTTGTCTCGCATAGAAAAGTCCTCGTCTTCCTAATTCAAATCCTAAAGCAGCCTCATAAGCAGATTCCAAAAGTCCAGGTCCAAGATTATTGTATACGTCGAAAATAGCTCCACGTATTTCATAAGAGATTTCATTTTCAGTCATATTTCATAGATAGGTTATTTGAAGATAACGTTTTTTTTAAAAAAATAATTTCCGCAGATATTCGCTGATCTGTTTCGCTGATTTAAGAAGATTTTTTTTACTTTCTAAAATATCAGCGAAGATCTGCGGCTGTAGGTTTTGGAAAAGTCTGCGAAAATCAGCGTGAGATATTTTAAAAGGTTAGCAAAAGTATTATCGAAAACCCTATCTTTGCACCGAAATAAAATCACACACGTAAGTGATTTTGCATAACAATTTTATAAACTCTAAATCATAGTTGTAGATGATTAACATTACCTTACCTGACGGCTCGGTACGTCAGTACGACCAGGGCGTAAGTGCCCATCAAATTGCCTTGTCAATCTCAGAAGGCTTAGCAAGAAACGTTTTAGCAGCAGAAGTAAATGGAGAAGTGTGGGACAGTTCACGTCCAATAGAAGCTGACTCTGCGGTAAAATTATTGACTTGGAATGACGCAGAAGGAAAATCAACTTTTTGGCATTCGTCAGCTCACTTAATGGCTGAGGCTCTCGAAGCGCTTTATCCAGGCACTAAATTTGGCATCGGTCCAGCTATAGAAACTGGTTTTTACTACGATGTAGATTTCGGCGATAGAGAATTCTCGTCTGATGATTTCAAGAAAATCGAAGACAAAATGCTGGAGCTAGCTAAACAAAAAGAAGTTTTCGAGCGTAAAAGCGTAAGCAAAGCTGATGCTGTTGAATATTTCAAAGCGAAAGGCGACGAGTATAAATTGGATTTGTTGGAAGGTTTAGAAGATGGAAAGATCACTTTTTACACTCAAGGTCAGTTTACTGATTTATGCCGTGGCCCTCATATTCCAAATACAGGTGTTATCAAGGCCATCAAGTTAATGAATGTTGCCGGTGCTTATTGGCGTGGTGATGAGACAAGGAAGCAGTTAACTCGTATCTATGGTGTTACTTTTCCAAAAGCGAGTGAGTTAACGGAGTATCTTCACATGATTGAAGAAGCTAAAAAACGTGATCACCGTAAGCTTGGTAAAGAATTAGAACTCTTTACATTTTCAGAGAAAGTAGGAATGGGCTTACCCATGTGGTTGCCAAAAGGAACTGCTTTGCGTGAGCGTTTGGTTCAATTTTTAACTAAAGCGCAACAAAAATCTGGTTACGAGCAAGTAATTACTCCACATATTGGCCACAAGAATTTGTATATCACTTCTGGTCACTATGAGAAATATGGTAAAGATAGTTTTCAACCAATAAAAACGCCACAAGAAGGAGAGGAGTTCTTCCTAAAACCGATGAACTGTCCGCACCACTGTGAGTTGTATAAATTTAAACCTCGTTCATATAAAGATTTACCTGTACGTTTTGCGGAGTTTGGTACTGTTTATCGTTACGAGCAAAGTGGTGAATTACACGGTTTAACTCGTGTACGTGGTTTTACTCAAGATGATGCGCACTTGTTCTGTCGCCCAGATCAGGTTAAAGAAGAATTTAAAAAAGTAATCGATTTAGTGCTTCACGTATTCAAATCCTTAGGTTTTGATAACTACGTGGCGCAGGTTTCATTACGTGATCCAGATAATAAAGCTAAGTATATTGGTTCTGATGAAAATTGGAAATTAGCTGAAACTGCGATTATTGAAGCTGCCGAAGAAAAAGGTTTGCCTACAGTTGTAGAATATGGCGAAGCTGCTTTTTACGGGCCTAAACTAGATTTTATGGTGCGTGATGCTTTAGGCAGAAAGTGGCAATTGGGTACCATTCAGGTAGATTATAACTTGCCAGAGCGTTTCGAATTAGAATACACTGGTAGTGATAACCAAAAACATCGTCCGGTAATGATACACCGTGCTCCATTTGGTTCTCTAGAACGTTTTGTAGCTGTGTTGATAGAGCACTGTGGCGGAAACTTTCCGTTATGGCTTTCTCCAGAGCAATATATCATTCTTCCTATTTCAGAAAAGTATGAAGAATATGCAAAAAAAGTTTCAGAAGAACTAAATAATTCCGATATTCGCGGTCTAATTGACTTTCGTGATGAGAAAATCGGAAGGAAGATTAGAGACGCTGAAGTTAAAAAGTTGCCTTATATGCTGATAATCGGCGAAAAGGAAATGGAAGAAGGGAAAGTTTCTGTTCGTAAACATGGCGAGGGAGATTTGGGAAGTATGACTTTAGCAGAATTTAGTGAATTAATTAATAAAGAAATAACAGTTTAAACAAGGAAAGCATTTGGCATTAGGAAGACCAGGATTTAACAGGGGACCACGTCCACCTTTTAAGAAAAAAGAAGCAGAACATAATATTAACGAGCACATTCGTGCACAAGAAGTTAGGCTATCTGGGGATAATGTAGAGCAAGGTATTTACCCATTGTCTAAGGCATTGGCAATTGCAGATGAGCTTGAACTTGATTTAGTAGAGATTTCTCCAAACGCTAATCCGCCAGTTTGCCGTATTATGGACTACAGTAAGTTCATGTATGAGCAAAAGAAAAAGCAAAAAGAAATCAAAGCTAATGCTAAACAAACGGTTATTAAAGAAATCCGTTTCGGGCCCAACACCAACGACCACGATTTTCAATTCAAATTGAAACATGCGATTGGTTTTTTGGAAGCAGGCGAGAAGGTAAGAGCTTATGTACACTTTAAAGGTAGGGCTATTGTTTACAAAGAACAAGGTGAGATCTTATTGTTAAAGTTTGCTCAAGCATTAGAGGAAATAGGTAAAGTAGAACTTTTACCTAAATTGGAAGGTAAGCGTATGTTTTTAACATTAGCGCCTAAAGCAGCAAAAAAATAATAAATTATATAAATTAACAGGTTATGCCAAAAATGAAAACCAATTCCAGTGCTAAAAAGCGTTTTTCGCTTACTGGAACAGGTAAAATTGCAAGAAAGAACGCCTACAAAAGTCACATCTTAACAAAGAAAAGTACTAAACGTAAGCGTAACTTAACCACCACTAGCATGGTAAATGATGCTGACATGGGCAACGTTAAACGTATGCTTTGCATCGGTAAGTAATTAATTTTTAACCCGATACTCGGTTTCAAGATTGCTGTAACAAGCAACACCGCTTATCAAAACACAACACATTATGCCTCGTTCGGTAAACGTAGTAGCTGCTAGACGCAGAAGGAAAAAAGTCCTAAATATGGCCAAAGGCTATTGGGGATCAAGAAGCAAGGTTTTTACCATTGCTAAAAACACAGTTGAAAAAGGTTTGCAATATGCATACCGTGATCGTAAAGCTAAGAAAAGAGAATTCCGTGCTTTATGGATCCAACGTATCAATGCTGGTGCTCGTGAGTACGGCGTATCTTACTCTCAACTAATTGGTAAATTAGCTGCAAAAAATATCGGTTTAAACCGTAAAGTTTTAGCTGACTTAGCAATGAACAATAAAGAAGCTTTTAAAGCTGTTATTGATGCAGTAAAATAAGATACTGAAATATTAAGAAAAAGGAGCGATGTTAAATTGCTCCTTTTTTTGTTGGTATATTTTTTACCGAAAACAAGCGGGCTTTGTTTTAAGGTTTCTTAAGTTTAGGAAGAGGTTCGTAAGCTAATAATGCTGTATAATACTTGCGTAAAATACGACATAACCTTGCTGTATTTGCGTAAAAATATAGAAATTGTTGTTGTTTGGCTTTATCTTCAATTTCTTAACTAGGTTTTCGGCTCTTTCTGGAAAGTTTCTTACAATAACGTTCCCGTATAACTCCTTTTCTTTTTTAAGCTCATTTGGGGCAAAAGCGGCCTTGATCTCAAAAACTCGACCAATAAAAGAAGTATTTAATGCTTCGGAAAAATATACATGGCTTTGCTTTGCTAATTTTTTTAAAGCAAGTTGATTAGCAATAGCATTAAAAGCACCACTTTTCATTAAAGCCGTATCGGGTTCGTATAAATATCCACTGGTTGGCAAAACAGAAAGGTAGTTCGTAATATGATCATCTTGTAAAGGCAATTCTGTTTGTTTTATGCTTGCGTTTAATGTTGCGCATATAATTTTTGGCTGCCCTACAAAATCCTTTTCAATTATCCACAACAGTTCTTTGCACTCGTTCTTTACACTTACAATGTGTATTTGAGACACACTTGTTAATTCTGCTAAACCAGCTTTTAAATCTAAAAGAGGAGAAGTTTTAATGATAATTCTCTCTGCTTTATTTAGCAATAAATTTAAGTGCTTAACTACGTTAGGCGTACAATCTGCTAGTTTAAATACTTTGCCACTGGTGTTTCTACGAGCAGGGTCTAGGTAAATGGTACCGAAATGTTTATCCGAATTCCTCAGATATTCCAATCCATCGGTAGCTAGACAGCTGATGTTGCAAGCTCCTAAAATTTGTGCATTATGGGCAGAGATAGCAGATAACTCGGTATTGATTTCGCAGCTATAAACTTCATCCACTTTGTGCGAAAAGTAAAAACTATCTACACCAAAACCTGAAGTAATATCAATTAGCGAGTTGCCTTTTACCAGCTGCTTTTTATAATTTGCAGTATTCTCTGATGATGTTTGCTCAACAGACAAAGTGCTTGGGTAAATGATGTTTTCTTGTTTAAACCAAGTAGGCAGTTTCTTCTCCGATTTCTTTTTAGCCGCAACTTGATTGGCCAGCTCAGCCGAACTTACTTCTGCAAAAGGAGATTTTGACAACGCAATCTTAGTCACATCAGCGTTTAAATTGCTGTTGATGTAGGCTTGTACTTCCTTTTGTAAAAGGTTTTTGTTCATTTAATCAGGGATTAGTCGTTAGGAGTTAGTAGTGAGTTAACCAAATAAACAATTTCTACAATTAAGCAAAGGCAATTCACCAGTTAACCAATTTAAACGATTAACCAAAATCGTAATTCGTAAGTCTAAAATCGTAAATCTTAAAGGTTTTTCATCACCATTTGGCAGGTATTTCTACTCTTCACTTCCAGCCAAACTTTCTTGTTCTCCGTTACTCTATCTATAGTTTGCTGATTATAGTAGCGTATAGTTACCAACTCCATGTCTTTATTATATTTCACTTTAAAGTCGGCGGAAAGATCTTTAATTAGGTTTTCAATTTTTAGCTCATCGTTATCTATACTTACCGAAAAACTGATAGCAGAGTTAAGCATCGTATTTACTTTTACTTTGTTTTGATGGAAAATGGCAAAGATATGACTCAAATTTTCCTCAATAATAAAAGAAAAATCTTTTGGAGAAATGGATAGCAATACTTGATTAACTTTAAAAATAAATGAAGGAACTGGAGGGGTAGTTGCTTCGCTGCTAATTTCTGTTCCTAGTTCTGCGGGATGAATAAATGACCTTACATACAATGGAATGCCCTTATTTTGTATCGGCTTAATAGTTTTTGGATGGATGACCGTGGCACCATAATAGGTCAACTCAATGGCATCACGATAAGATAATTGTGGAATTTTTTCGGTTTCATCAAACCATTTCGGATCTGCGTTGAGTACACCTGGAACATCTTTCCATATCGTCATTTTCTCTGCATCTAATGCGGCACTAAAAATGGCAGCAGAATAATCAGAACCTTCACGGCCCAAAGTTGATGTGAAATTTTCGCTGGTGTTACCAATAAAACCCTGAGTTATAACTATTCCTTGTTCTAAGTAGCTGGGTAAATGTTTCTGTATTTCGTTGGTCGTCTTTTCCCATTGCACGTTGGCTTCTCGGTAGTTATTATCTGTTTGGATATAATTACGGGCATCTTGCCAAACACAAAAAGTACCTTGCTGGTTTAAAAAAGCAGCTATAATTTTAGATGAAACCAGTTCGCCAATAGATACGATCTGATCGTAAAGGTAGTCGGGTGCATCTTCTGCATCTTCTTCTAACAACCACTCTATTTCTACAAAGGTATTAGCTACATCGTTATAAATTGGATTTTTAGTGTCGGTAAATAATTTGCTAATGATTTCAAAATGAAAGTCCTTAATACTTTCTAGTATTTCGTGCCTTGTTTCATTTCCATTGATATGGGCAAAAGCCAGTTCTTGTAGCCTATCGGTAGTTTTATCCATGGCAGAAACCACCACCAGTAGGTTTTTGGCGCCGAAGGATTGGATAATTTGAGTAACGTTTTTTATTCCTTCTATGTTTTTGATGGATGCACCACCAAATTTATATACTTGCATTTAATTCTGTTGGAGTTAAGATGGTTTGGGGTTTTGCTATGCCGCTAAGTTCCGAAAAAGGAATTACTAATTCTGTAACACCTTCTGCGTAAGCTTTAATTTCGTAAGGATTATATAAAAACACCAAGCCTTTATCGCTTACGTAAAAGCTTCTGGGAAGGGAGAACTTTCCATTGGTAAAGAAATATTTATTTTCTAAAGGCTCAGTAGCACTAATTTTTTCGTTTTTTCTAAAAATGCGCTCACCAATTTTTAACAATTCGGCTTTCTTATCGCTGAAAATCAATGAATCTAACGTAATCGCTTTATTAGTTTTAGGATTGAAGTTAATATAAGAAATAGCCGTATTGCCATGTGCACCGCCAGCATAATCTGAATGGACATATTTTAAAGCTACATAATTATGCAATTGCCTAATTACCTTGATATCTATGAGTAAATACCAAGACTGAACTGTACCGGGATTTTCTAGATAAAAATCATTATATCCTCTAATAAAGCTACTGGCAATATCGTCAAAAGCGGTAGGTACTTCATCTTCTCCAAAATAATGAAAAACTTGGCTTTTGATATAATTATTTAAACTGTCGTTTTCAAATACTGGATATCTAACTACCGCATTGGCCGTGTCTGCTTGCCTATTCACTTCTGGTTTTACAACATTATTACTCACCACTTTGATAGAATCATAACGATAAGTGAGAGTGTCGTTTTCGGCAGTAATAACGTGAGCCACCTTTTTGTCTTTGTTCTCGCTGGTACAAGCCCATAAAAGACTAATCGCAAATAGAGGTAAGATGATTTTTTTCATAACCATGGGGTTTTAAAGTTTGCTTAACTGCTCTTTGGTAAAGGATGCATTTAGCCATTCGTTTTCGTAACCTGCACCATATTTATCGTAAAAATTGATAGCTGGTTTATTCCAATCTAGCACCTGCCAGTTCATTCCGTTAAAGTTTCTTTCTTTGGCTTCCTGCACTACACGATCAAACAATAGTTTCCCAATTCCTTTTCCTCTGTAGCTTTCGGTTACCAAAAAATCTTCTAAATATAAACGACAACCTTTCCAAGTTGAGTATCTGGTGTAAAACAAAGCTAGACCCACAATGGTTTGTCCGTCTGTAACTACAAAAGATTTCCAAACTGGATTTTCTCCAAAACCAGCCGCTACAAATTCATCTAAAGTTACGGTAACCTCATCTGGAGCATTTTCGTAAATGGCTAGTTCTTTAATTAATTCTAGTAAACGAGGGCAATCTTCGGCGGTTGCCGTTCTTAATTCAATATTCATTGATGGTGGTTTCGTTTTTTAGTTTTTTGGAAATTGATTATTGGTGAATTGGTTATTCTATTCCAGATTCTTCCAATGCTTGATAATTCTTTTTCCAAAAATGTTGCTTCCAATTCTAACCATGGTGCTTCCTTCTTCAATAGCTAATTTATAATCAGCAGACATACCCATTGAAATTTCTTTAAAGAAATCGTCTTTTCTAAAGTAACTGACTTTAATACCATCAAATAGCACTTTCAACTCATTAAATTCTATGCTAGTTTGTTTTTCGTTTGCGGTGTTGGTAGCAATACCCATTAATCCTACAATACGTACATTTTTCAATGCCTCAAACTCTTCAGAGCGCAACAATTCGATTGCCTCGTCAAAACTTAAACCAAATTTTGTTTCTTCATCGGCAATGTAAATCTGCAAGAGACAATCGATCACACGGTTGTGTTTAGCGGCTTGTTTGTCAATTTCTTTAAGTAGTTTAATGCTATCTACTGATTCGATCAACTTCACGAAAGGAGCAATGTATTTTACTTTGTTAGTTTGCAAATGACCAATTAAATGCCATTCAATATCAGCTGGTAATTGCGATTGCTTTTCTACCATCTCTTGCACCAAGTTTTCTCCAAAAACTCTTTGTCCGGCATCGTAAGCTTCCTTTACAGCTTCTAAAGGATGATTTTTAGATACAGCAACAAGCTTAACGCCGTCGCTTTCAATTTCGTTTTTATATTTTAATAAGTTATCAGCAATGCTCATTTATCAGTATTTTTGTGGGTAAAATTAATTATTACGAACGAAACCACATAGGCACATAGTATTTTATGTTATCTATCTCAACGCTGAGCTACGATTAAGTTTAAGTAAAGCTATGTTTACTATGTGTTTAAAACATTTTGATGATAATAGAAATGACGAGATTTTTCTTAATATTTTTTTGTATTACAGCGTTAATGGCTTGTAAACCGGGTATACCAAAAGATATTGTGCAGCCAGACGAAATGGAAAAAATATTGTTTGATATACATGTAATTGATGGCTACGTATCTTTAATACCAATGCCAGATAGTGCAAAAAAAGTAACTGCGCCATTGTACAAGGGTGTTTTTAAGAAATATGGTATAGACTCTGCCACACATGCAAAAAGTATGGCGTATTATTATCAGCATCCAGATTTGCTATCTAAAATGTACGATAAAATTAGTAGCAAAGTGGATAAGGCTAGAGATACAGAAACCAAAAAGAGAGAGAAAGAAGAGAAATTACGAGCGCAAAAGGCTGCCAAATTACTTAAAGCTGCAGAAGCCAAAAAAATAGATTCGATTAAAAAATCTATCAAGAAAAAACAAACCGATACTGCAAAGAAGCCGCTTAAACCATTAACCAGATTATCAAATTCTACCAAATAATATGCTGTACCCCGAAAATTGTGAAGAGAGATTAGGATTTAACGAAGTTAGGCAATTGGTACGTAAACATTGTCTAAGTACCATGGGGCAAAACCTGGTAGATAAGATGCAGGTAATGGCCAAGTTCGATCAAATAGACAAATTTCTTCGCCAAACAAAAGAATTTAAGAGTATCCTCGAAAATCAAGAACCGCTACAAATTAATGCCTTTTTTGACATTAAAACATTAGCCGATAAAATAAGGGTAGAAGGAAGTTATCTCGTGGAAGAGGAACTTTTCAAGATCTACACTTCGCTACAAACGGTATTTGCAGTAATTAGATTTTTTGATGAGCGCAAAGAACTTTATCCTAGTTTAGAAGCCTTGTTTGAGCATCTTCCAATAGAAAGAGACATCCTTAAAAAGATAGAAACAGTATTGGATGCCAAAGGAAAAATTAAACCCAACGCATCTAAGGAACTATTTGAAATTACCACTGCTATTGCAAAAGGCGAGCAAGAAGTACGTAGAAAAATGGATGCCATCTACAAAAATGCGGTAGCAAGCAATTGGGTAGCCGATGGTAGTTTAACCGTACGTGATGGAAGGATTTGTATCCCGATTTTGGCCGAAAACAAACGAAAGTTGAAAGGTTTTATCCATGACGAATCTGCCAGTGGACAAACAGTATACCTTGAGCCTGAAGAAGTTTTTACGCTTAACAACAAACTACGCGATTTAGAATTTGACAAGCGAAGAGAGATTATTCGTATTTTAATTGCTACAACTGACGAGTTAAGGCCATACACTCCAATTTTATTATCTTATCATAGTTTTTTAACCAAGTTAGATTTTGTAAGGGCGAAAGCTTTATTTGCCATACAAGTTGGTGCCCAAATGCCAACGTTGTTGAAAGAACCCAAAACAAGATTAATCAACGCTCGCCATCCATTGTTACAACTGTCTTTTGCTAACGAACAAAATGCCAAAAGCGTAGTGCCATTAAATATCCATATCGATGATGGAATGCGAATTTTGCTGGTTTCTGGACCAAATGCCGGCGGAAAATCAGTGTGTATGAAAACTGTTGGCCTGTTGCAGATGATGTTGCAAACTGGTTTGTTAGTTCCTGTAGATGAGCACAGTGAAATGGGTATTTTTAATCAGATTTTTGCAGATATTGGAGATGACCAGTCTATCGAATCGGATCTGAGTACCTACAGTGCACATTTGAACAAGATGCGTTATTTTGTAGCTCATGCTAACCCGAAAACCTTAGTGCTGATAGACGAGTTTGGTACAGGAACGGACCCTCAGTTTGGTGGACCAATGGCCGAAGCAGTGTTAGAAGTGCTAAATAAGAAAAAAGTGCGGGGAGTAATTACTACGCACTATTCTAATTTAAAACTTTTTGCTGGCGATACGGAAGGATTAGAAAATGCATCGATGTTGTTTGATAACAGCAAAATGAAACCGCTTTACATTCTAGATATCGGTAAACCAGGAAGTTCTTATGCTTTCGAAATTGCGCAAAATATTGGTTTGCAAAAAGAGGTTTTGGAGCTGGCTAAAGACAAAATTGGTACTAATCAGAATAGTATCGATAGCTTGTTGGTAAATTTAGAAAAAGAAAAACGACAAGTTCATGAAACCAAAGTGAAGTTGTCCAATCAGCAAAATAGATTGAACCAACTGCTTGCTGAAAATGAAAAGCAAAAAGCATATTTAGAAGAGAACAAAAGAACTTTGGTAAAAGAAGCCAAGTTAGAAGCACAACATATTATTAGAGATGCAAATAAGCTAGTAGAAAATACCATTGCGCAAATAAAACAGCAACAAGCAGATAAAGAAGCTACTCGTCAAATTAGACAAAACCTACAAAAAGGCCTCGCTAAAAACGAAATTAAAATTGAAGAGCCAAAACCTGTGGTTGAATTTGATGATAGTGAACTGGAGGTTGGAGATTGGATACAGCTTGTTGGTACAGAAAATACTGGGCAAGTTTTAGAAATCAATAAGAACAACCTAGTAGTTGCTTTAGGCGATTTACGTTCTGTAGTAAAGCGTAACCGGGTACAGAAAATTAGTAATAGACAGGTTAAAAAATTAGTGCAACGCAGTTCTTATACCAGCAGTTTAAATGATGCCGTTAGTAGCTTTAAGGCAGAGCTTGATTTACGAGGTATGCGTGGCGAAGTGGCTTTGCAAGAATTGGAAAACTACATGGATAAAGCCATTATGTTGGGTTTTCCGTCTATCAAAATCATTCATGGTAAAGGTGATGGTATTTTGCGCAAACTAATTAGAACTCATTTAAAAGGTTACAAACAGGTAGATAGGATGGAAGATGAGCATTTAGATAGAGGTGGAGATGGAATTACCTACGTTTACATGAAGTAATATTTTAGCTATTAAATAATTTCGATTATTTTTATCTATAATCTTTTTAACATAGCTCAACTACTATGAAAATTATTCGTTTGCTCGCTATTCTAACATTATGTTGTCCTCTTGCAGTATGGTCACAGTCAAGTCCACCCTGCAATAGTAGCTTTAATAAATTTACTGTAGAGATCACTTCAGATAGTTATCCCGCTGAAACTTCATGGGACATTAAAGATTTACAGGGAAATGCTATTGTTAGCGGAGGTTCTACTGGAAAAGAATTTTGTTTGCCGAAAGATGTTTGTTTTATATTTACTATCTATGATTCGTTTGGCGATGGTATGTGCTGTAATTATGGTAATGGCTCCTATCGTTTATTAGATGCAAATAACGTTGTCATTAAAACAGGTGGCAGTTTTGGAGAATCAGAATCTTTTTATTTTAACGGAGTAGCCTGTGCTGTATTGCCTGTAAAATTTGACAACGTAACTGCGAAATTAAAACAAGATAATTTAGAAATATCTTGGCAAACCCAAAGTGAAACAAATAACAATTACTTTATTATTCAGGTTTCTTTAAATGGAAGCAGGTGGACTGACTTGGGCATGGTTAATTCAAAGGCAGTTAATGGAAATTCATCTACTTTATTATCTTACTCTTTTAACAGAAATATCAGTAGTATAACCCTCGCAGGCCTAGGTTTATTAGGTTTTCTCTTATTACCTTCTATTAGAAACAGAATATTAAGAGCTTTATTTATAATAGTATTTTTTGCTAGTATTATTTCTTGTAGAAAAAGTAATCATTCATTAAGTAAAATAGACACTTTATCTAGTGGAACAAACATATATGTTAGAGTTGCACAAGTAGATATAGATGGAAGCAAAACTTATAGTAACACAATAGTTGTTAAAAAGAAATAAGTGTGTTTTACTTAGCTGTAATTTACTACTTTTTTATAACCGTCTTACACTTTTTACCAGAAATGATAGCGTGTTAGTGTATTTTTCACAATACTGCTAACTTCATTTTACTTTTGTAAAACAGTAAAGAAATCCTAATTTAGCCCTCAAACACACCAAATATGATTAATAAAGTGGTAGCAAATGCCGATGTGGCAATAGCTGATATTACGAACGGGAAAACTTTAATGCTGGGCGGTTTTGGTCTGTGCGGTATTCCAGAAAACTGTATTTCGGCCTTGGTAAAAAAAGGAGTAAAAGATTTAACCTGTATTTCTAACAATGCTGGTGTAGATGATTTTGGAATTGGTTTGATGTTGCAGCAACGTCAGGTTAAGAAAATGATTTCTTCTTATGTTGGTGAAAATGCAGAATTTGAACGCCAGCTATTAAGTGGCGAATTGGAAGTAGAACTTATTCCGCAAGGCACGCTGGCTACACGTTGTTTGGCCGCTGGTTATGGTATGCCTGCAATTTTTACTCCAGCTGGCGTAGGCACCGAAGTAGCAGAAGGTAAAGAAACTAGAAACTTTGATGGCAAAGATTATTTAATGGAATATGCCTTTGATGCAGATTTTGCAATAGTGAAGGCTTGGAAAGGCGATACCGCAGGTAATTTAATCTTCCGTTCTACTAGCAGAAACTTTAATCCGGTAATGGCAATGGCCGGAAAGATAACCATTGCCGAAGTTGAAGAGCTGGTAGAAGTTGGCGAATTAGATCCAGATCACATTCATACGCCAGGAGTTTACGTGCACAGAATTTTTCAAGGTAAGGATTACGAGAAGAGGATTGAGCAGAGAACTGTTAGAAAATTAGCTGATTAGATGATACGATAATGAGATAATTAGCTAATGTGATAATGGCGCAGAAATTAACCGCCATCCAATAAATCATCACATTAGCCAATCAACAAATCATCTTATCAATTAACATCACATTAATTAACCTACCTATGAATGATGAAAGGATTAATGAAAATCTTATTGTTAAATTAAGCTTCGAATTTGCTTTACAGATAGTTAAATATGCTGAATTGCTTGAGGAGAAGCGAAAGTTTGTATTAGCTAACCAATTATTGAAATCTGGAACTAGTATTGGAGCTAATATTTGGGAAGCACAAAACTCAGAAAGCAAAGCTGATTTTATACATAAAATGAAGATTTCAGCCAAAGAATGCGAAGAAACAAAATACTGGTTATTGATATGTAAACATTCAGAAAATTATCCTACAATCGGAGATTTATTAGATAAAATTGAGAGCATTCAAAAAGTGCTCAATAAAATAATTGCTACAACTAAACAGAAAATAATTAGCAGATAAGAAGATAATGTGATGGTAGAGCAAAGCTTGTCGGCAGCTCGTAAATCATCACATCAGCTAATTATCAAATTAACCAATCAAAAAATGTTAGACAAAAACGGTATTGCGAAACGTATCGCTAAAGAGATAAAAGACGGTTATTATGTGAACTTAGGTATTGGTATCCCAACTTTGGTAGCCAATTATATACCAGAAGGAGTTAACGTAGTACTACAATCTGAAAATGGTTTGTTGGGCATGGGCCCATTTCCTTTTGAGGGAGAAGAAGACCCCGATTTAATTAATGCTGGTAAACAAACCATTACTACTTTACCAGGTTCATCGATATTCGATTCGGCAATGAGCTTTGGAATGATTAGAGCACAAAAAATTGATTTGACCATACTAGGAGCAATGGAAGTTTCTGAAAACGGAGACATTGCCAACTGGAAAATCCCTGGAAAAATGGTTAAAGGAATGGGTGGTGCAATGGATTTAGTAGCTTCTGCAAAGAACATTATTGTGGCTATGCAGCATGTGAACAAGGCGGGAGAGAGCAAATTGCTACCCTCGTGTACTTTACCTCTTACTGGCGTAAAGTGCATCAAGAAAATTGTAACCGAGCTGGGCGTTTTTGATGTATTGCCCGAAGGCGGATTTAAACTATTGGAAAGAGCGCCAGGCGTGAGTGTAGATGAAATTAGGAAAGCTACCGCTGGTAAGTTATATGCAGATGATGACGTGCCAGAGATGGTGGTTTAGCCTTAATTTACAGTGCTGTCGTCATTTCGAACGCAGAGAGAAATCTAGATAATTGTGCTAAACATGTCGCTAGATTTCTCCTCATTCTTCGTCGAAATGGCGTTTACTTTAACGCTTCGATAATTCCAATCACGTCATTTTTGCCTAATCCTTTATTTTGTGCATTTTGATAAGTATCGATCATTGCTTGCGATAAGGGGAAATCTGCACCAGCTTTTTGCGCTAATAAAATATCCTTCAACATCAAATCTAGCGCAAAGGCAGCAGGGTAGCTGTCATTAATTAGCAATGGTGTTTTTACTTTGGTAGCGCCATTTCCGCAAGCACTTTCGTTAATAATCTCTAGCATATCTTTACGCTCTAATCCCAGTTGCTCAGAAAATAAAACCGTTTCTGCTAATCCTTGATAAATAAGAGATAAGAAATAATTGATAGAAAGCTTAGCCGCTACGCCACTTCCGTTTGCGCCTAAATGTTTGGTTAATTTTCCGAGCTTATCCAAATATGGTTGAGCTCTTTCGATATCTCTTTCATTGCCACCAGTCATCATGATTAAAGTTCCTTCTTTTGCAGGTATTGTACTGCCCGCAACAGGAGCATCTATAAAACCAGCACCTTTAGCTTTTACTAGTTCAGCATTAGTTAATGAGCATTCCTGAGAAATGGTACTGAAATCAATAAATAGTTTTCCACTAAGTTCTTCTTTTAAAACTTCTTGATAAACCTGATTTACCGCATCATCATTGGTTAACATAGTGAAGATGATGTCGCAATTGTTCACAAGCTCCGAAATGCTTTGGTAAACTGTAGCTACCCCTTTAAATTCTTCTGTTTTATCCGTTGAGCGGTTATATACCGATAAATCATAGCCCGCTTTTAATAAGTTTTTGGCCATCGGATTGCCCATATTGCCTAAACCTATCCAACCTAATTTTGTATTGTTCATTGTATTTTTATTTAAAGAATAGTTTAATTAACTTTCTATTCACTGGTCATGCCTGATTTTGATAATTTCAACCGCCCTAATCACACACATCATTGCTGACCCAAATAATAAAAGTAGAAAGCTGTAAATAGAAATATCATTGGAGATTGCATGAGATGTTTTTAACAACATAATTGCTAAAATATTCAACGCAAATAAAGTGAAACTTAACAATAGCGTAAGAGAAATAGACACAATTTTAAATGGTATGTTTATCAAAGCCAGTCTTTTAATTAATAATAGCAATAAGTGAAAAAAGACTAAGCTAAATCCTATAAATAATATTACAAGCATCTTATCGAGGATAAAATAAGTGTCGTGTAAACTTACATCAAGTGTGCCATTCGAATTAGATAGTACTATTATACCTGTTATTAGACAGAAAAATAAAAGAATGGAAATTAGCCAATTCCTTTCAGCCTTTTTATTCATGTTTTATGCATTAAAAAGCCCCCCATTTCTGGAAGGCTCTATAATTCCTAAGCTTGTAAATCGCTCATAATAGTTTTAATCTTTTCGTTCAGTTTTTGCTCGGTAGTTTTAAACTCTTCAGCGCTAGCTAAAGGTTCGTTTACACTGCAATAGAACTTAATTTTAGGTTCGGTGCCACTAGGGCGGGCAGAAATGATACTACCGTCTTCGGTAATGAACTGTAGCACATCAGACTTTGGAAAACCCAATTCTTCGCTAGAACCCGCTTTGATATCAGTCACTTTATTAAGTTCGTAATCTTTCAAAGTCACTACTGGCGAGCCGCCCAACGTAGCAGGAGGATTGTTTCTAAATTGCTCCATCATCGCTTTAATTTCTTCCGCACCGGTTTTACCTTTCTTCGTGATAGAAACTAAATCTTCTTTGTACATGCCATATTTCACGTACATTTCAATCATAGCTTCATATAAGCTACTGCCTTTGTCTTTGTAGAATGCAGTCATTTCGGCAATAAAGGCACAAGAAATTACCGCATCTTTGTCACGTACCAAATCGCCAACTAAATAGCCATAACTTTCTTCGCCCCCAACAATAAATTGTTTTTTTCCTAAAAGTTCGGTCATAATTTTACCAATCCATTTAAAGCCGGTAAGTGTGTCGAAATACTCAACTCCTTTTTCTTTACAAATAGCTTTAATTAAACTTGTAGTAACGATAGTACTCACTACGTATTCATTTCCAGTTAATTTACCTTTTTCTTGCCACGCGGTAAGCATGTAATTTACCAGTAAACTTCCGGTTTGATTTCCGTTTAGTAAAACAAACTCACCATCGGTATTCTTCACCGCAATACCTACACGATCCGCATCAGGATCGGTTGCCAAAACTAAGTCAGCATCAATTTCGGCGGCTTTTTTTAACGCTAAAGTTAATGCTTCTTTTTCTTCAGGATTTGGATAAACTACGGTTGGAAAATTACCATCAGGTTTACTTTGTTCTTCAACAATCGTTACGTTAGTGAAACCAAATTGCGCCAACGCAGGCGGCACCAAGGTAATTCCAGTACCGTGAATGGGAGAGAATACAATCTTTAAATTCTTTTGGCGCTCTATCGCATCTGGCGAGACAGATAAAGCGGTAATTTTGTCTAGGTATTTGTGGTCAATTTCCTCGCCAATTAGTACAATATTGCTTTCAACTCTTTCAAATTTAACTTCATCGATGCTCTTAATCGCAGCAACTTCATCCATTACCATTTTGTCGTCTGGAGAAGTAAATTGGCCGCCATCAGCACCGTAAGCTTTATAACCGTTGTATTCTTTCGGGTTGTGCGATGCTGTTAACATCACCCCACTTTTACAGTCTAATTCACGAATAGCAAAAGAAAGTTCTGGAGTTGGACGTAGTGCTGAAAAGAAATAAACTTTAATTCCATTTGCCGAAAAAACGTCTGCAGTAATTTGAGCAAATACATCAGAATTGTTTCTACTATCATGAGCAATAGCCACGCAGATTTTTTCGCCAGGATATTTCTTTAAGAGGTAGTTCGACAATCCCTGAGTTGCTGTTCCAATAGTATATTTGTTAACACGATTAGAACCAGCCCCCATAATACCACGTAGTCCGCCGGTACCAAATTCTAAATTTCGATAAAAAGCATCGGTAAGTTCAGTATAGGCTTCGGTATTTAATAAATTCTGGATTTCAGATTTGGTAGTTTCATCATAATTACCATTTAACCATTGTTGTACGGTTGCGTTGGTGGTTTGATCTAGTTGCATATTAATTTATAATGGATTTAATGTCGATATAAATACAAATTTTATTCGGTTGGGTTTGATAAATTTAAACAAATCGATATTTTATTTCGCTTACTTAGCAGAAATTAACAGTCTTTTATTTATTTTCACGCCCCGTTACAATATTAATAAAAAATCTATATTCTATAACTTAAAAATGAAACCATCCTGATAAAAATCAGGATAACTTAAAAGTAAACTATAAACAACCAATGAAAATTTTAAAATTCGGTGGTACCTCTGTGGGTAGCCCAGAACGTATGAGAGCACTGTTGGATATCATCAATCCGGCAGAAAGACAAATCGTAGTATTATCGGCAATGTCTGGTACTACAAATAGTTTAGTAGAGATTTCTAACGCGTTACTGAAGGAAGACAAGCAAAAGGGCATCGAATTAATTAATACATTGAAGGATAAATACGATGTAGTAGTTACTGAGCTTTTACCTGAAGGAGACTTTAGACAGCAGGGACAAGAAGTAGTAGATTATCATTTCAACTTTTTACTTTCGTTGGCAAATAATGTTTTTACAGCCATTGAAGATAAGGTAGTTTTAGCACAGGGCGAATTATTATCTACTACTTTATATCATGTTTATCTGAAATCTATCGGCGTACCGTCGGTATTGTTGCCAGCTTTAGATTTTATGAAGATAGATGAGGATAATGAGCCGGTTATTCCGTACACTACAGAAAATTTAACCCCAATTTTAGAAGCAAATCCAGATACAAACTTGTTTATTACTCAGGGTTTTATTTGTAGAAACAGCTTTGGCGAGGTAGATAATTTACGTCGTGGTGGTAGCGATTATACTGCTTCTTTATTGGGTGCCGCAATTTTAGCAGAAGAGGTTCAAATTTGGACTGATATTGACGGCATGCATAATAATGATCCCCGCATTGTGAAAGGTACTAAACCAATTGCTAATTTGTCTTTTGATGAGGCTGCTGAGTTAGCATATTTTGGTGCAAAGATTTTACATCCGCAATCTGTTTTTCCTGCTCAGCGATATAAAATTCCTGTTCGTTTGTTGAACACGATGGAACCGCAAGCTTTTGGTACGGTAATTAGTACCGAGAGTGAGAAGGGCAAAATCAAATCTATTGCTGCAAAAGACGGAATTACTGCGATCAAAATCCAATCGAGCCGAATGTTATTGGCGTATGGTTTCTTACGTAAAGTTTTCGAAGTTTTTGAGCGTTATAAAACACCAATTGATATGATTACCACTTCGGAGGTTGCGGTTTCTTTAACAGTTGATTTTACCGATAATTTAGATCAAATTGTAGAGGAGTTAAATTCTTTTGGAAGTGTAGAGTTGGATAGAAACCAGACGATTGTTTGTGTAGTGGGCGATTTTGGAGCAGAAAAGCATGGTTTTGCCTCGAAAGTACTAGATGCCATTAAACACTTGCCTGTAAGGATGATTTCTTACGGAGGTAGTGCATACAACATCTCGCTTTTAATTAATACTGATGATAAAGTAGAAGCCCTGAGAAGCTTGCACAACAGGATTTTTGAGTAACTTATTATAAGTCGTCATTTCGACGAAGAATGAGGAGAAATCTAGTAAATAGAATATCAATTGTTAGATTTCTCTCCCGAATAAAAATCGGGATCGAAATGACGAACATATGTAGGGGTTTTTGAAAAACTGAAAGAGGTTAATTAAACCCGATTGAAACGAAAATACTTTTTGTAAGTGTCATCCTGAGCTTGTCGAAGGATTTAAGTAAATAGATGCTTCGATAAACTCAGCATGACAAGATGCAGAAAGCATTGCCAACAAAAAGATTGAAGTGAAAAGCGGGACTGATTTAAGATAGATGTACTGTCATTGCTTTTCACAAGTTAACGATAGTAGAAATAAATAAAAACAAAAATTAATATCAATACAATTGAAATACGAATTCTTCTTTCGAACTCTTTGCGACTAATGTTTCCACGGCGGTAATCGATATAATTGCCAACGTAGATAACGGTTATCAAGAGCAATAAGAGGATGAGTATAAATTTCAAGATTATGTTTTCGGATAAAGATATAGCACATTTTTCTAATTTAGAAACCCCATTTTATTATTACGACCTAAATTTGTTGAGAGAGACGTTGAAGGTTTGTAGTGAAGCAGCTAGTACCTATAACTTTCATGTGCATTACGCCATGAAAGCTAACTTTAATGATAAGGTTTTAGCGCAGGTTAAGCAAATTGGCTTTGGTGCAGATGCCGTAAGCGGTGGGGAAGTGAGAAAGGCAATTGAAAGTGGTTTTGCTAATGACAAAGTTGTTTTTGCTGGCGTTGGAAAATCAGACAAAGAAATTAATTATGCCTTAGATCAAGATATTTTTTGTTTCAATGTAGAATCTTTACAAGAGTTACAGGTAATCAACCAATTGGCGGAGAAAAAAGGCAAAGTAGCTAAAGTAGCTATCCGCATTAATCCTAACGTAGATGCACATACCCATGCCAACATTACGACGGGTTTAGATGAAAACAAGTTTGGGATCAACTCTTGGGATATGCCGGCATGTGCTGATATTTTAAATGTTTCGGCTAATCTAGAGTTTGTTGGTATTCATTTCCACATCGGCTCTCAGATTACCAATTTGGATGTTTACAAAAACTTGTGTGTACGTGTAAATGAGTTTGCAGCGTGGTTTGAGGATAGAGGTTTAAGCGTAAAAGTTTTAAATGTTGGTGGCGGTTTAGGTATTGATTATCATAATCCAAATGCTCAAATTCCAAATTTTGAGGCTTATTTTAAAATATTTGCAGATTTCTTAGAGATCAAGCCTCATCAAGAAGTTCATTTTGAATTGGGTAGGGCATTGGTTGGTCAGTCTTCATCTTTGATTAGTCGTGTGCTATACGTGAAAAATGGTAAGAAAAAAAACTTCATCGTTTTAGATGCAGGTATGACTGAATTGATGCGCCCGGCTTTATATCAGGCCTACCATCAGATCGAAAATTTAAGTCAACAGGCACATGCTGAAAGCGTGAAATACGATGTTGTTGGACCAATTTGCGAGAGCACAGATTGTTTTGGGAAAGAAGTTTTAATGCAGGAAGCTTTTAGGAACGATTTAATTGCCATTAGAAGTACCGGAGCTTACGGCGAAGTAATGGCATCTAATTATAACCTGCGTGATGCCATTGTAACTGTAACTAGCGAAGACATTTAGGAACTTCGTTATTGTGGGGCACGGGGCAATCTAGCGAAAGTTAGTAAGTATAAAACTATCAATTAAGATTGCATCGTACCTCGCAATTATGCTATTTTCTTTTACTAGATACGAAAATCACTACGCCTGCAATGAGCGCAATACCACCAGCATAAGGTGGCCAATTCACAGATTTTTCCTTATCCGCACTAATTTGAATTGGACCGGCGTCAACTATTTTTTCTTTTTTGGTGTAAGTGAAACCACTCCAAACCAACATGATCAATCCTAAAACAATTAAAAATATTCCTAATGATTTTCCCATAATAGTCAATTTTATGATGGAACACCTATAGAAGTGAAATTGTTTGCTTTACGGCTATTTAGTAGTTAAAAGGTATAACCTAAACCAAGGCTAGACGAGAAATGAGAGAAGTCTGTTTGGGCGGTGAGGTTAAATTTTTTCAAAGCAAAAAAGTAGGTGAACTGAAAATTGCCCCTGCTAGTTTCAGAAAGCTCATTATTGTTATTCTCTAATTTGATTTTCGTATCGAAACTTCTTTCTAGGTTAGGCGAGGCTCCAATAAAAAGCTTAAAAGCGTGTTTAACTTCTTTGTTTTTACGGGCATGAAAGATAATTTCAGAAGAAATTCCTGTTGTCCACAATATTTTATTTCTTGATACAATTAGCTTTTTATACGTTAAATCACCGTACAAACTTTTCCTAAACTTCAAATAATCGCCAAATTCTCTGGTTACCGAGTTTTCCCAGTTAATTATCCTAAAATCAGTATTGCCACGACTGGATGTAATGTGATAACCAACGGAAGTGTTTAAGCCCAATGCAGAAGCTGATTTGCTGTAGGTTGGTAATTCTACATACTTGCTATTTTCTGGATTCTCTGAGTTATAGGTTTTCTCTGCTTTGCCATGATAAGCGAATATGCCGTAAGAAAAATTAAAATCTCTAAAGGTATGTCCTCTATTGAGAGATAGGTAACCTAATGTAACGCTACCATCATCAGCATATCGATCGGCTGCACTTATGCCTCCGGTAATATTGATCGCAGATTTTGTGCTATCGGCTACCATTGGCTTTGGCTTGTAAACTGCGTCATTTCCCGCGGTAGCAGGAAACAGGTATCTTGTACACGAGCTTAAAATAAAACTGAAGAATATAAAAGATAAATAGAGCGTACGTTTCATCTTGCTAAGTTTGCCTAATTTGCAGGTTTAATTTTAATAAATTGTTTATCTTACTTAAAGGCAAATCCTCATGTGGATTAACCAATAGAATTTTCATTTTAGCTCTTTTTTCTACTAGTAAATCTTCATCTTCTAATAAATTGCCATCAACAAAACCAATATAAGGTTGCTTATATTTTTTGTGGATCCATAAATAACAAAGCATCTTGTTACGATAGTAAAAGAAAGGCAATTTGTATTTCCATTCGGCAGTGATGTCTTTATCTACAGACAGTATAATATCCCTTAAGCCGAGCAAGCAACTTTTAAACGGTTCTTCTTGTTTTAAATAGAATTGGTCAAGTTCGCTTAGCATCCTTAAAAATCTACCTCTTCAAAAAAATCTATTAAGCCACCTAAGTAGTATTCTTTAATTCCTTCGGTAAACTCCTCAAAGTCTTCATCCGGAATATTGGTTTGCACAAATTCTAAGGAAGTTCCCTTGTTGTCGGGGTGCAATTTAATGGTAACTATAGAAGGCTCATTTTCTTCGCCAAAATACCATTGTTGCACTATTTTTTTGTTGGGCTCAAATTCTAAATTCTTTCCTACAATATCGCCGTCCCAAAAAGAGAATTCCGTACCTGGCGTTTCTTCAAATTCTACTTCGGCACCGGTCCACAGTTGTATACTTTGTGCTTTGGTTAAACCTAAATAAACTTCTTCTGGAGGGGCGGGTAGAAGTATATATTTTTTAAATGTTTTCATCTGGATGTTTACTTGTCTTGAGCAGGATTTAATTGATTTCGGGATTGGCAGGATCTGGGTGTTTAATTGTGCGTATCAGGATTGTTTGATTTATATTTGTTAGCTTTTATCATGAAATTTAACTAATCCTAAATTCCTGTTAAGTTACAGTCTTGATTTATACCTCATGTTTGAATTGTAGATTTTTTTGAATTGTAAACTAGTGCTTCCAAAGTTAATCAATAAACCAATGGGAAAATTGTAAGCGGTAACATAATTTTTAGCCTGAGCTAAATGGGCATCCTCTAAGTTAATTACTGCTTTTAATTCAACTACTATCTGGTTTTCTATGATGAAGTCTGCCCGTCTAGTTCCAACTTCGATATCCTCGTAAAAAATGGTTTGTTCTACCTCTCTTGCATAAATCAATCCAGCTCTACTGAGTTCAATTGCTAGACATCGTTGGTAAATCACTTCTTGAAATCCATTACCTAAAGTATTATGTACTTTCATGGCACATCCATTTATTTTGTATGTGATTTCGTCTATCGTCATTACGCTTAATTATCTGATCAGGATTGGTTTGATTTTAGGATTGGCAGGGTTTTGGGTGCTTAATTGTCTTGATCAGGATTTACTTGATTTTAGGATGAACAGGATTTTGGATGCTTAATTGTCTTGATCAGGATTTACTTGATTTTGAATATCAGGCTATCATCATGAAAATCTTGTCAATCCTAAAATCCTGATACAGATACTGTGCTACTTAAAGGCATTAATTCCGGTCACATCCATACCTGTAATTAGTAAATGTACATCATGCGTACCTTCGTAGGTCACTACAGATTCTAGGTTCATCATGTGGCGCATAATTGAATATTCGCCTGTAATGCCCATACCACCCAACATCTGGCGGGCATTACGAGCAATATCAAGTGCAATTTCAACACTATTACGTTTGGCCATAGAGATTTGTTCTGCACTTGCTCTATTTTCACTTTTCAGTACGCCCAAACGCCAAACAAGCAGCTGGCCTTTAGTGATTTCAGTAATCATTTCCGCCAATTTCTTTTGTTGCAATTGAAAACCTCCAATAGGCTTACCAAATTGTTCACGTTCTTTGGAGTATCGTAGCGCAGTATCGTAGCAATCCATAGCCGCACCCAAAGCTCCCCAAGCAATGCCATAACGAGCCTGGTTCAAACATCCCAGCGGTCCTTTCAAACCTTTGATATCTGGAAATACGTTTTCTTTAGGAACTTTTACGTTATCAAATACCAATTCGCCGGTGGCCGATGCTCTTAAACTCCATTTGTTGTGCGTTTCTGGTGTGCTAAAACCTTCCATGCCGCGTTCTAAAACCATTCCTCTGATTTTCCCTTCTTCATCTTTAGCCCATACTACCGCAATATCTGCAAAAGGTGCATTGGAAATCCACATCTTAGCGCCGTTTAAAAGGTAATGATCTCCTTTATCTTTGATGTTACTTACCATCCCGCCCGGATTAGAACCATGGTCTGGCTCGGTTAATCCAAAGCATCCCATCAATTCGCCTGTGGCTAATTTGGGCAGATATTTTTTACGTTGTTCTTCAGTGCCGTAAGCATAAATAGGATACATTACCAACGAGCCTTGCACCGAAGCCGTAGAACGGATACCTGAGTCGCCACGTTCAATTTCCTGCATAATGATACCGTATGCTGTATAATCTAAACCTGCGCCACCATATTCTATCGGAATGGTTGGGCCAAAAGCGCCAATTTCTCCCAAGCCTTTAATCAGCTGTCTCGGAAACTCTGCCCGCTGTGCATAGTCTTCAATAATCGGAGTTACTTCTTTCTTTACCCAATCTCTAACAGAGGCCCGGATCAGTAAGTGCTCTTCAGACAAAAGTTCGTCTACCAAATAATAATCTGGTGCTTCGTAAAGGTCTTTTCTCGCAGATTTACTCATTTCAAAAATGATTTAGGTTTAAAATCGGTTGTCACCAAAGTTAGTAAAATACCTTAATCCCTAAACAAAATTTAGGTATAATTGCACAGCAAAACTTTACTTAAAATGTACACACAAACTGTTGCCCTAAGAGATGTTAGATGCCACGCCCTTCATGGATTTTATCCGGAAGAACAATTAATTGGCTGCGTATTTATGGTAGATATTGAGGTAACGTTTAAAGCTAACCACGATACTGAGAACTTGGATAATACGGTAAATTACGAGGTGTTAAATCAAATTATTTTAAAAGAAATGGCCAACACCCAAAAGTTGCTCGAGACTGTAGTAAAAAATATTTTGGATTCGGTAAGAAATAATTACCCATTTCTCCTTACGGCAACTGTAGGGATAAAAAAGATGAACCCACCTATGCCGGGGCAAATAGGACATTCATTTGTTGCCTTAAGTTACCATACAGGGGAGTAATTTTTTAGCAGCTGACCTATTTGTAGCCAGATAAGCTACTGCGCTAGATGGCTTTGTCAAATGTTGATCAGCTCCGTATTTATTATTGTAGTTGCTCAAAAGCAATAATTTTATTTCGCTCTCTTTCTGGGATGGGAACAGGTCTTTTAGTTTCGTAATCTACTACTACACAAGAGGTTTTTCCCTTGCAACAAACCATTTCCTTTCCATTCTTCTGCTTTACAATAATGTACTCCAAATCAAAACTGGTATGGCCAATGCGGGAAGTGCGAACATAAATACTTATCTGATCACCTAAATGAATAGGGTTAACATAGGTGTTTTCAGCTTTGCCAATTACCACACCTGTTTTGTTCCAGTTCCATTGAATGGCCTGTTTCCAATACTTGGTACGTCCAATTTCCATATAGGTAAAATATACCGCACTATTAATATGGCCCATCACGTCTACATCCGTAAAACGAATTTCTAAATCGGTTCTATACTTAAAACTGTCGGTTTTTAATTCTAAAACTGACTTATTGTCTGTGTATTGTGGTTTATTGCGCCAAAATGTCTTTAAAATCATCATATTTAAAATTGGAATGTAGTTTGAATAGTGCCTAACAGTTAATCATTTAAAAAAAATAAAAGGAGATATAAAAATGAGCTTAGTAAAATTCAACAACAGAACTAGAAACACAGCACCATACTTTAACAATGTTTTTGATTCATTGTTTAGCGATGCCTTAAATAAAAATTATGGTGTAAATAAAATGCCTCACGTTAATATTTTAGAGACCGCTACGCACTATCAAATAGAATTGGCGGCACCTGGGCTAAACAAAGAAGACTTTAAAATTGAGCTGAAAAAAGACCAACTTTCAATCTGGGCAGAAAAGAAATCAGCGCAAACAGAAAATCAAAAAGATTACACACGTAAAGAATTTGAGTACTTCTCTTTTGCTAGATCTTTTGTGTTGCCAGAGGGTATCGACTCTGAAAAAATAAATGCCGAGTATGTAAATGGGATATTAAACATTACCATTGGCAAAAAAGAACAAGCTAAAGACGAGCATAAAGAAATTGTAGTTTCATAATACAGTGTTGATAGCCCATTTTGGGTTTGGTTTAAGGTTGCAAGGGTACGTTTAAAGCGTGCCCTTGTTTTTTTATACTGCTGCTAAAAATAAAGTTTAGCTGATATTTTTCTTCGAAATGCGAAAATCGTTTTTCAATTAAAGTTAGTCATACTAACTACTACAAACTACCTTACAAAAGCCGCTACAAAAAAAAGTATTGGATAGTAGTTTGAACTTACGAAGTTTAACTTTGGTCATTATGGTTTTTTAATGATAAAGTTGAGGACTTTGCCTGTTAAAAACTTTGTAAGTTTTGATTGACGGACCTTTATTCAATTTTACAGCTATTTACGACAGTTTTTTAAATCGTTTGCCACTTGCTCATACGTGTACATGCCTTGCTTGTTACCAAAAGTGTTGGTTATGTAAACGATCACTTGGGCAATATCAATATCGTGTAAATCTTTAAAGGCGGGCATTTTCTCTTGGTAAATTTTGCCATTAACCTGCATAGGTTCATTAACTCCGTTTTTAATAAAACAGGCTAACTTCGTTTTGTTGCTTTTAAGAAATATGGTATCAGTTAGTGGAGGAGCCAATTCGCCTAAGCCTTCTCCATCCTTGCCGTGGCAGTTTTGACAACGAGCCTGGTACAGATCTTTACCATTGGACATATACTTTGCCATTTCTATTTCACCAGCACTTTGGCAAGCATGAAAAGCCATTGCAATACTGCCGATAAAAAGACTATAAACAATAGCTTTTCTAAAACCTATATTTTTACCTTTCACTTATTTCTCTGCCAATAAAATGCCCATGTCGTTTTTCAGTTTTTCAACTTCTTCTGGCTTGGTGCCATCATAAGCGCCTCTAATTCGCTTATGTTTATCTATTAATACCAGCCAACCCTGATGTACATAGCCATCTGTAGCGGCATTATCTTCTTGTACAGCTACTAAATAGTCTTTCTCGGCAAGGGTGTAGACGTCTTTTTTGTCGCCCCAAACAAATTGCCATTGCGGTACGTCTACCCCTAATTTTTGCGCATATTTTTTAAGCACCGAAGGCTTGTCGTATTTAAAATCGATGGTATGCGATAAAAACATGATATCGTTATTGTCTTTATAGGCATCGAACAAAGTTTTCATATTGCGGTGCATAATAGGGCAGATGGTACTACAAGATGTAAAGAAGAAGTCGGCCACATAAATCTTATCCTTAAAAGTATCTTGTGTAATTTCGATGCTATCTTGATTTAAAAACTTAAAGTTTGGGATGGTTTTGTAGATCGTATCAATTTTTTCATTGCCGTTCGCATCTTTGGTGATTTTCGCTTCACGATCGCCATAGATAGGAAGTTTTTTTTCTTGGGTACATGATACAGCCAAAACAGCCAAACAAGCGGCATAGAGATAACTTAATATTTTTTTCATCTTTATTTCTTTAAATATTGCACTGGATTTTTATCAAATTTCATTTTACAGCCTTTAGCGCAAAACCAATACTCTTGTTTTTGGTAGGTACTTTTGTGGCTAGTAGACGGTTTTACCTTCATTTTGCAAACCGGATCTACCTTAATGCTGTCTGCTAAAGTCATTTCTCTGTTTAACGTTGCAGCATTGCTGTTGTATAGTGCCCCAACACTTAGGGCAAAAATACAGATTATTAAAATTGTTTTCATGTTATGTGAGTTTTTTGCCACGGACATTAATTTTCGAGTTAGCATTAAACATTTCGTCATTTCGACGATAGGAGAAATCTAGCAAGCTGTATGAGAAACTTTCTGGATTTCTCTTCGTCGTTCCTCCTCATCGAAATGACGATCTCGTATAGCTGTGGCTAATTAATAAATGGTTTAGCTTGTTCAATTGCCTTTTCTAGTTGTATTTGCACTTGCTTTACACTATCTAACTGATCTTTAAAATACTTTAGCGCATCGGCTTTGCTACCTTTAAAATCAAGTTGAAAGTTGTGCATCCAATCCATCATTTTTTCATCTGCTAAATTGAGTTCTGTAATAGATTGATGTAAAGCGACAGTATCACTATCGTTTTGTAAGCGCTTTTGTTCCAGTAAACTATCTAGTTTAAATTTTGTCTTATTCGCTTTTTCATTTACTACCATTGCTTCGTTATGTAAATCGTCGATAGTTTTTTTAATGGCGTCTTCGTTACCTTCGTTTTGTTGTTGGCAAGCAGAAAATAACATTGCTGTTGCCGCGATTATAAATGTGATATTTTTCATTTTTCTTTAATTTAAAATGGTACGGATAGGTGTAACATTAACCTATTACCCGCTTTTGCTCTTTTGTTAGCTAATTCTTGTGCTACCACGCTTTGGTAATTAGCGCCTATAGAAAGCTTGCTCATGGCAAATTCAAATCCGGTTACTACTGATGTAGAATAACCACCCGAAACCGCAACCTCATATTTGTTGTCTTCTACGTCTTTAACTGCAGTTTCATAAAGTAGGCCCGCATTTGGTGCAATGGTAAATTTGTGAAACAATCTAAATTTATAATACAGTAGTGCATTAGTGGTAAGCTTATTGCCATAGCGGTAGCCGTATTTATTTTCGGTATTAATTTTATAATTGACATTTACATTCATGCCCAAGTCATTTAGGCGCACGTCATAAGCTCCATTGAGCGTAAAATCTGTACTGGCTGTACCCAACTGAAAATTGTTTGGATTGTCTTGTACGGCCAATTTTTCTGCTGCTTCGTAGGTACCTGTTGGGGCTTTTATGCCTGCACCTAACCAAAGCGAGTGCACAAGTAACTTGCTGTTTACGGTATTGCTATTGGTAAAAATATTGTAGTAACCCATCAGCGCTACATCTCCTAAACCATTTTTAGAAACATTGGCATCTTGTGAGCTTTTTTGGATAAAATTATAAGGCACAAAAGCCAATACCCTAAACCGTTTTCCTACATTCCAACCTCCCCAAAGTTCGGCAGTTTGATAGGTTTCGTCTGTGGTAAGTGGTGTAACTTGCCCCAGCGGCCCCAAGTGGGTTTGTAGGGTTTTATGTTGGTAGCGCAGACCGATAAAACGTTTATTGTATTCGGGCAAAATGCCGATGTAATAACTGCCAACACCGCAACCACAAATATCGCAGGCTTTGGTACCGAGGGTTGCAGTAAGTAATCCGATGGTAATGATTAATTTTAATTTCATAATGTTACTATTGTTCTGCCAGCAGCGGGTTTTTAATAAAATCTTCGTCGTTAAGCGTATTTAAAAAAGCGGAGATCTTTGTTTTTTCATTAGCTGTTAACGATATGCCTAACCTATTGCCACTTAGCAGTGGATCAAGATTTGGAGTAGCTTGCACCTCTGAGTTGTAGTGTTCTAAGACGCCATTTAAAGTCAAAAACCTACCATCATGCATATACGGTGCAGTGTACTTTAAATTTCTAAGTGATGGCACTTTAAACTTGTATTTGTCCGTTTCTATCAGTGTAGCGGTATATAAACCTTTATCGTTAACGGGGCTTATACCCAAGCCGTTGTTCCTAAATGATCCATCGGTAAACAGGGGCTCGGTATGGCAACTGCTACATTTATCCTTAAATAAGGTATAGCCTTCCAGTTCTTCGGCAGTAAAAGAAACACCACCTTCTTTCCTCATTACTTTGTCGTACTTAGCATTGCTACTAATGCACATCACCATAAATTGTGATAAGGCCTTCATAAAGTTGGCAGTGTTGATTTCCTCGGTACCGAAAGCCGCTTTAAACTTGCTAGTGTACTTTGGCATAGCCCTCAGCTTGTTGTAAACGTTCTCCAAGTTCTCATCCATTTCTTCATGCGTAGTAATAGGAATGATGGGTTGGGTGTCTAAATCGTAAACACCGCCCCCCCAGTTAAAAGCTTTGCTCCAAGCCAAATTCATAATGGGAGGTGAGTTTCTGGTACCTAAACGATCATCAATACCGTGGCTAACGTCGTGACCGTGTTGCGTAAATGCAGAAGACTGGATATGGCACGAGCCACAGGTAATGGTGTTATTTCGCGATAGGCGAGGTTCGTAAAAAAGCATTCTGCCCAGCTCAAAACCATCTTTAGTTACCGGGTTGCTAGCAAAATTGTAAGCCGTAGCCGGAAAATTAGCAGGTTTTTGAAAACCCAAGAAAGTTTCAATTTCTTCTACTATTGGTGAGCTTTTTTTGCAAGCGATAATGAACAAGCCTAGGCAAAATAGCACGATGAAGTGTTTTTTATTCATAGCTTAATTTTCGGTATGGTCATGCGTAAAAAGTTGGGCTAGGTTTTTAGCCACGTTTACACTGTAATCACTAAACATCACGTTAGGGTGCGCCGCAATACTAAAGGCATTAGGGCCGTTAAACACCTTCATCATATCGACAAATAGATGTACGTTGCTTTGCCTATCCTTTCGTACTTTAGCTATGCCGGCGGCATTTAAATCGATCGTGATTACCTTGATGTTATTAATTGTTGGTGCGCTGTAGCCGCCAAAGCCCCCAATATGGTATTTAAACTGCTTTTTGCCAGTTGGGTCGCCATTAACATCATCAGAAATTACATTGGAATTGCCCTCAAATTTGAAAAATATGTAGCCAGAATTCCATCCCCAGTACATTCCACCACTATCGTGGCCACCGCCAGCCGCTGGGTCTAAAACGCCTGTTCTTTTCGATAAATCCATGGTGCTGCGTAAACTATCTACGCCCAAGGTAAAGGTTACTTTGGTGTAGTCGCCCTCTGGCACCTGCACCTTAGTAAATCTGGTGTTTCGGTCGGCCCCGTTAATTAGAAAATAGCTTTCATCTTGTGGTACAGTATAGGTTTTGCCGCTGGCCGTAGTTACTTTAATGTTGCTGATAAAATATTGCAGCATAGAAATCGAAAATTTCTCCCCGGCGGCGTTGGTGTATAAACTTCCAGTATTATTGATGGAGAATGTTCTATCGCCAACAATATTGTCAAACTCAATAGAGAAAGGAGCGAGGTTGGCCTCTTCAAAATCGGGAGCAGGATCATCGTTTTTGCTACATGAACTTAAAATTATCGTGATTAGCGTTACAAAATATAATAGTTTCTTTTTCATGATTAGTAAGGGTTACTAAAATTTTTATTATGAATAAATTCTTCGTCGGTAAGTGTGGTTAAAAATGCTTTGACAGCATTTTTTTCTGCCAAACTCAGGGGTATGCCCAATTGCCCGTTATTTTGGAACAATGCTTTGTCGACCGTGGCCGAGGGTTTTAATTCTTCGCTATAATGATCCAAAACTTGATCAATGTTTTTAAACCTACCATCGTGCATGTAAGGTGCGGATAACATTACGTTGCGTAACGAAGGTGTTTTAAATGCACCTAAATCTGCAGCTTGGTAGCTTACCCTAAATCTTCCTTGATGAATACCTTCGTGTTCATTGCTGAAACTTTGATCTAGGCCATTGTTATGGTAGGCATTGTCGGTAAACAATTCTCCGGCGTGGCAACTTTTACACTTTTGTTCTACTAAAGCTAGCCCAGCCATTTCGTGTGCATTGAGTACCACACCTTCTTTGCGTTTGTATTTGTCGTAGCGTGAGTTGGCAGAAATTAGCGTTCGTTGAAACTGAGCCAAAGCCTTTACCACATTTGCCGAAGTAATACCATTTTTAAATGCTTGCTCAAAAAGCGTCCTATATTCAGGTACCGCTTTCAGTTCTACTTCCAATGCGTTCAAATCTTGCCCCATTTCATCAAAAGCGGTTAATGGGCCAAAAGCTTGAGACTCTAAATTGGTAGAGCCACCGTCCCAAAATAAACCGTTGTTGGCCCAAAGCAGGTTAAACAATGCTGGTGCGTGCCTGTGCAAAGGCTGTTTAGAAACGCCAATGTTATTTAAGGCTACTCCATCACTAAATGCCAAATCTTGTTGGTGGCACGAAGCGCAAGAAATTTGGTTATTGCCCGATAGTCGTTTATCGTAAAAAAGCAGCCTGCCTAATTTCACACCGGTGGTAGTCAATGGGTTTTCTATATCATCAACCCAAGCCGGCATATTATTCGGTACATTTAAAAGGAAATGGTCATCAGCTATGAGAGCAGTTTCTTCCTTTTTACAAGAAGAAACTGCTAGTGCCAAAGCCAGCCATAACATCGGTGCCTTTGCCTTACTCATTTTAGTTTACTGAAGCTACGCTAAAAACTTTGGTGCTGTAATTGTTGGCCAAAGTGGTCATGGTAGTAGCCTGCGCTGCACCCACAATAGGGGTGGCAGTTACGTCAATGCCATCTAATGCTTTGGCTACATCGGCCTTAAGGTTAATACTAGAAGCCGCGGTACCGCCTACTTTTAAATTTTGTGGAAAGTTTAAACTAACATTTTTGTAATTTGCGTTTAAACCTGTTTCTACCTGTATATTTTTAGTTACAGCACTCTCAGTAACCTTACCGGCAACGGCAGTGAAGATGTAACTGGTGTGCCACATCCAAGATACATTGGTCATGCCGTTCAGTTGAGAAAGCTCTCCAATTGTTAAACTTAGGTTATCATTGTATTTAGATTCTACACCTACACCGAATTTGATGCCTTTGTACTCGCCAGCAGGAATATCGCTTAGTTCTACCAATTCTCTTTTATTTGCGGGGTAGGTGTAAGCCCCATCTTGTACAGTTACAGCAGCTGTTTCTTCCAATAAAAAGTACGATTTTGGCACACTGTATTCTTCGCCGTTGGCTTTTACCAATACTACATTACTTACCCAATACCTAAACTTATTAAAGTTGTAGGTTTTTGTACCAGCGGTAAAATTGGTGTTCAATGCAAAATCAGCATTTCCAAAAACAGCATCGAAATTAACGGAAACTTTGCCAGGACTATCTAAAACTGGTGATGTATCGTCTTTATCGCACGAACTAAATAAAACGGTAATGATGGTAAGAATAGATAAAATCTTTTTCATTTGATTTTTGAATATAGTAAGGTCATACTATTGCTAAAGTTCTCGTGAAAAGGATAAAAAGCATGAAATTTAGGCGAAAACACGATAATATGTTACAACCTAAAGCTCGGTACAGTTTACCAGCTTAACAGACAACCGTTGCAATGGATGACTTGATTTTTAAATAATAATTTGAATTTGCTGTAAAAGTTAACTTACAGCACAATGGTTAGTGTAACTTATCGTGACCAATCGTAGTTGATGATCAGTTGCACCACAAAAATGAACTTACTATACTAATTTTGGAGGATGGTAGATGGTGTTGGCAATGCCAATGGGTTTTTGTTGCAGATAGAAAGGAATAGGCATTTCCAAAATATGTTCAAAAGTATGGAAAGCTAGCTCATATTCGCCGGGAGCCACCGTTTCAATTAAACGTTTGGTGTGTTCCTGTTCCTGTTTGTTCTTTTGCTCAAGCTCTTTAAGTTTGATGTCTAAAAAACATTTTCCCTCACAATGTTTTTCGGGCTTGTCTTTATTAGTACATAAAACAGATGATATGTAAGACTTATTAAAGTGATACGACGAAGAAATAATAAGATAGTTGAATGTGTTGGACAAGATGCCCAAGAGTAAAACAACCGCTATTAATCTTCTAAAGAGTAACATTGTCGCAAAGTTATAAAAACTATCGCAATAAGGCAGACATCCATTACCAAAAATGTAACTTTAATGTCTGTTTTAGTGTTTAATTAACAATAGTTCGTTTTTTACCATGTCGCAAAGCGAATAACTAACAACTAGCTTCATCTTCAACTAGCAACACTTATAGTAAATTTTAACTTTTTGCTCTTTTACCGACCAAGCAATATATACATTATGATCTTTTGCCAACCGGTATTCGAAACCGTTAAGGTTACTCTTTTTTAATTCTTGATAAAAAGCTAAGTCGGGCACATTTTTATCAGGACTTTCATTTTCGGTAACTGCAGGCTCTAGAAAGTGACGCTCATCAAAAAAGTAAGCAATTTCTTCCTTTAAGAATTTGAGTTTATCTGCTTCTTTCTTCAGTTCTGCTGTGGCGATGTAGTTTTTCAACAATTCGCTGGCTTTAATTTCCTGTTTATAAATTTCTTTCCCTTGGTAAGAGGTAATGGTAAAATGCATTTGCATTTCATCCGTATTCTTACCGATTAGTGCAATACGAAAAGTATCAAGCCTAACCGTATCTGAAAAAGCAAAAGTGATGGTCCGTTCCAAAGGCTCGGACTTATCTTTCCCATTTTCTACACTTTTAGATGTACACGCAAAAAATAAGGCAATAAATAACGATGGAAAAATTAATTTCTTCATTAAAGATGTTTTACAGGCCTTAAAATAATAAATTATTCTGCAAGTACGAAACCTCAATATGATTTTTCAAACCTCCTTTTGGGACGAGCAGATCTGAGCGCTTCATTACAATCAATTCCATAAATATATAGAGATGAAAAATAGCTTACATCAAATCGATTGAAAAATGATAAGAAGTAGAATGAGGATGATCACAATATATCCAACTGGATGAGCAAAATTAAATGTCCAGCCCATGATAGGGTTTCTTTTTGGAACGATCAATCTGTAGTCCCGTTTATTGAAATAAAAAATTCCCCATTTCCAATTTTCGGGATCTTCGTGCTGGAAATCTTTCATGCTAGATGTTAATACAATTATTAGAAGTATCAAATGATTTAAGCATAAATTTTAGATCCTAAATCTTCAAATTAAAATAAACCATTAATTTCGGCTTCTATAGATTGTATTACTGCTCCTAAATCTTCAGGGTTATTTGTAAAATCTAACTTATCCTTGTCTAAAATTAGCAATTTACCCAATTTATAGTTTTTAATCCAAGCTTCGTACTTCTCGTTTAGTTTAGACAAATAATCAATACGAATGCTTGCCTCATACTCTCTACCACGGCGCTGGATATTATTGACCAAAGTAGGCACCGATGCTCTGAGGTAAACCAAAAGATCAGGTGGTTTTATAAAGGAAGTAATGTTGTCAAAAATAGCTCTATAGTTATCATGATCACGGGTGGTCATCAAGCCCATTTCATGAAGGTTATCTGCAAATATGTGTGCATCTTCATAAATAGTACGGTCTTGTATCACGTTCCGCTTATTATTGTCTATTTCAACAATCTGCTGAAAACGACTATTTAAGAAATAGATTTGTAGGTTGAAACTCCAGCGCTTCATGTCGCTATAGAAATCCTCCAAATAAGGATTGTTATCTACAGCCTCATAAAGTGCTTCCCAACCATAATTTTTTGCCAACAAACCTGTTAACGTTGTTTTTCCAGCACCTATGTTGCCTACTATTGCTATATGCATATTTCGTATCCAGTATTAGTATTGAGAATTTGCGAAATATCTCACCACGCAAATCTCACTTCTCAAATCTATTAATTAAAAACTTTTAAAACCTATTAATTCGCGTACTTCTTTGATTGTCTTTTGAGCACTTTCTCTTGCTTTTTCGGCTCCTAAACGTGCTACTTTTTGCAAATATGCGGTATCATTTGCAATATCGTTAATTCTATCCCTTACCGGATCGGTAGCAATAATCATGTCTTCGGCCAATTGCTTTTTGAAGTCTCCGTAACGAATGGCCATTTTATTATACAAATCATCAAAATGACTTAACGTATCTGCTGGCGAAACAATCTTCATTAAATCAAACAGGTTTTGGATTGCCTCCGGTTTCGCTTGATTTTCTTCAGTTGGTCCGCTATCGGTAACTGCTCTGCTTACTTTCTTACGAATGGCTTCTGGGGTATCAGAAAGGTAAACGCAGTTGGCATCGCCTTCAGACTTACCCATTTTTCCTTTGCCATCTAAACCTGGTACTTTTACCAGTTTTTCGGTATAGCTAAAGGCATAAGGTTCTGGGAAATACTCTTGATTGTACAGGCGGTTGAAACGGTTACCAAAGGTACGGGCCATTTCTAAATGCTGCTCCTGATCTTTGCCTACTGGCACTTTGGTGGCTCTGTGTATTAAAATATCGGCGGCCATTAACACAGGGTAGGTGAGCAGGCCTGCATTTACATTATCCGGACTGGCACGAACTTTATCTTTAAATGAAGTAGCTCTCTCCAGCTCGCCCAAATAGGCGTTCATGTTTAAATACAAGTATAACTCGATAATTTCTGGCACATCAGATTGTACGTAAATAGTACTTTCTTCTGGATTTAATCCACAAGCCAAATAATCTACCAATACATTTTTAATATTCCCGTGTAGGTTTTCTGGTGTTGGATGTGTTGTTAGTGAATGCCAATCTGCAATGAAGAAATAGCAATTATACTCTTCTTGCATCTTGATGAAGTTTTTTACCGCACCATAGTAGTTACCTAAATGTAGCTTTCCTGTGGACCTAATGCCACTAACAACCGTTTCTTTCATGCTTATTTTATTTTTTACCATCCCTAAGATGGGGCCTTCGTCCTCAAAATAGTATTGTAGGAACCTCGGGTTAATAAAGGCCGAAATTAACTAAAAAACTGAAAACTGTGAAGAATGTTGAAAGTTGTAGTTTTAAATTAGAAGCATTTGACAAATGCTTTTTTCAAAATGTACAGTAAAATAATAGCCGAAGGTCGTAAAACTCTTCGGCTACAATAAATCTTCCGGTCTAAAGCCCTTTTTCGACTTACAAACTAACCTTCCATTTCGGCGGCAGTAAGCTCAACTTTTGCTCTTAAATCATCTTTGTAAGCCTGCATTTTTTCTGCAAGCTCAGGTTTAGCAGTAGATAAAATCTGTACAGCCAACAATCCCGCATTTTTTGCAGCATTTAACGCAACCGTAGCTACCGGAATGCCATTTGGCATTTGTAAGATCGATAAAATGCTATCCCAACCATCAATAGAGTTGGATGATTTTACTGGCACCCCAATTACCGGAACCGTAGTAATAGAAGCTACCATACCCGGTAAATGTGCTGCGCCACCGGCACCCGCAATAATTACTTTTATACCACGACTAGCAGCTTCTTTTGCATACGAAAACATGCGATCTGGTGTACGATGTGCCGAAACCACCGTAATTTCGAAATCCACCCCAAATTCTTTGCAAATATCTGCCGCATCTTGCATTACAGGCAAGTCCGACTTGCTGCCCATGATAATACCAACTTTCATTTTTTATTATTTTAAGTATCAAGATTTAAGTATCAAGTATGGAGATTACTCGCAAAAGTCTCCATACTCATATCTTATATCTCCAATCTGTTAAGAAATCACTTTCAATGTTTGTTGCACAAACCTAGCCTTTTCAATAGCTTGCTCACGATTTTGGTCTACAATAGTTAAGTGACCCATTTTACGGAAAGGCTTGGTGTATTTCTTTCCATAAAGATGTACATAAACACCCTCAATAGACATGATTTTTTCCAATCCGCTGTATTTAGCTACACCATCGTGACCTTTTTCGCCTAGCACATTTACCATAATGGCGTTTGATATAGAACGTGTATCGCCTAGTGGTAAGTTAAAAATTGACCGTAAATGTTGCGCAAACTGAGACACGTAGTTACCTTCAATAGTTTGATGACCGCTATTATGTGGGCGGGGAGCCAGTTCGTTTACTAAAATATCGCCGTGCTTGGTAATAAACATCTCTACCGCTAAAATTCCGGTAATATTTAATGCCGCAGCAATATCCTTTGCAATTTTTTCGGCTCTTTCTTGGATACTTTCTGGATAAGTGGAAGGCGAAATTAAGAATTCTACCAAATTAGCTTCGGGGTTAAACTCCATTTCTACCATTGGAAACGTTTTTACATCGCCATTGGCATTTCTCGCCACAATTACCGCAATTTCTTTTTCAAAATCAACCAGTTCTTCAATTAGCGTAGGCGCATCAAATGCATTTTCAACATCATTAATATCGCTAATTTTCATTACACCTTTTCCGTCATAGCCATCTCTCCGTAGTTTCAAAATATAAGGAAATGGAAACTTCCCACTGCTGAGATCCTCTTGCGAATTAACCAACATAAAAGGAGCGGTAGGAATATCATTTTCCTTAAAAAATTGCTTCTGCACGCCTTTATCTTGTATCAATCTAATCACTCTAGGTTGTGGGTAAACCTGTTTGCCCTCTCGTTCCAATTGCTCAAGTGCCTCAACGTTTACCTTTTCAATTTCAATCGTAATAATGTCTGCCTTCTTGCCAAAATTATATACGGTATCATAATCGGTAATCGAGCCATTTTCAAAATAATTGGCAATGTGTTTACAGGGCGCATCGGCATCTGGATCTAAAACTAAAGTAGTTAAATTGTAGTTAATTGCTTCCTGAATTAACATTCTACCTAATTGTCCGCCGCCTAAAATACCTAGTTTTAACTCGCTAATCTGTTTTGCCATTATCGTTTAAATTTGTTGCAAAAGTAGCAAAAAAATAAGTGAGTTTCGAGTTAAAAATTGTAGGTTGTCGATATCCGTATTGCAATAAAATATGGTGTTTAATTGTTTTTGAAGCGCAGTTTTAATGCTACTATTTTCCTGTAGTCCTGCCATCCGCTTTACTTCGCCGGCAAACACATAGGTTTGCCGGCTACGTGTTCGCTACTGTCAGGGCTATTTAACCCAAACTAATACAAAACTTGGCGTTACCTTGCCCAAGCTTATAAAAGCTTTGTGGTAAAAATTTAACGCAAAGAAAAAATACGAGCTTCGCAAATAACGCGAAGACACTCTGCATCATACCAACAATAAAATCACAAAGCAATCCAACAATTCCTTTACCTTTGCGAAATGGATTACGATGCAATAATTATTGGCGCTGGTGCTTGCGGATTAATGTGTGCTGTGCAGGCAGGGTTCTTAGGTAAGAAAGTAATTGTACTCGAAAAAAACGATAAGCCTGGTGCTAAAATCCTCATTTCTGGTGGCGGGCGCTGTAATTACACCAACATAGGCGCTACACACGAGCAGTTCATTTCTGCTAACGAGCATTTCGTGAAATCTGCTTTTAAACAATGGACGGTAGAAGATACCATCAGTTTTTTTGAAACCTACGGCATATACGGTGCAGAAAAAACCTTGGGACAGCTGTTCCCGGAGGGAAAAAATGCGAAAGACGTGGTTGAAGTTTTTACATCGCTCTGCGCCGAAATGGAACAAAAAATTATTTGCCATGCAGAGGTTATTTCCATTGAAAATGATAACAATGAATATCAAGTTACTTACCAACTAAACGGAAAATCAAAAACGTTAAAAGCGCTTAAATTGGTGATGGCCACCGGTGGTTTACCTATCCCTAAAATGGGCGCAACAGATTTTGCCCTGAAATTTGCACGTAAACACAAGTTGAATATTGTAGAAACTGCACCTGCGTTAGTTCCATTAACCATTACCGGTAAAGACGAAGCTTGGTTTGCCCAATTGTCTGGCAATTCGGTGTATTGTAGGTTAAGTAACGATGAAATTAGTTTCGAGGAGAACATTCTGTTTACGCATTGGGGCTTAAGTGGCCCGGCAATTTTACAAATTTCAAGCTATTGGCGAAGAGGACAAGAAATTGAAATTGACCTACTACCTAACGAAAATATATTAGAAACATTAACTGTTGAGCGCCAACAAAATGGACGTATTCAATTATCAACTTTGTTAAATAGATTTTACACCAAGAAATTTACAGATGCACTGGGAAAGTTTTTGCCCTTAACCAAAACCATTGCCGATTTAACTAAAGCAGAAATGGAAGCTTTAGAACAAACTGTACATCACTTTAAGGTAAAACCAGCAGGTGATAAAGGCTATGACAAAGCCGAAGTAATGCGTGGTGGAATTGATACCAACGAACTTTCTTCTAAAACCTTAGAAAGTAAAAAACTGGCGGGTTGTTATTTCGGTGGCGAGTGTGTGGATGTAACCGGATGGTTGGGTGGATATAATTTTCAATGGGCTTGGGCAAGCGGTTTTGTGATAGCACAGAATTTGTAGTTTACCAAGCCAATACATTCAAATCTTTTATTTGGTTAAAGTGCTTGTCTCTTGTACTTAAAGCTAATTTATGTTGAATTGCAGTAGCTGCAATCCAAATATCATTTTCGGGTATTGGCGTTCCATTTCTCCTTAACGTTGCTTTGATGATTCCATAAATTGCTGACGTTTCGGCGTCAATATTTAGAACTTCGTACCTTAATACCAGCTTTTTAATATTTCTAATATTGCTTTCGATTTGAATAGAATATTGTGCTCCATAAAACAATTCTCCAATAACAGTAGCCGAAAGAAATATTTGCGAAGCTTTATCAATTTCATCAGCAATGGAAGTTTCGCCCTTTAAAAGCGCAGAAATAATATTAATGTCTAGTAAAACTTTATTTCCACTCATTTAAGTCAATTTTTTCGCAACCTTCTTCAATAGCGTTGTCCATTAATTCGATATCACTACCAGATATAGCACCTAAAAAATCATGGGCTGAAGCTTTTTTTGAAGAAGCCTTATTTTTTTTTAAAACTTTAATGATATTCAAATCTTCCAAATCTTTTAAAAGTTTGTAAGCTTTACTGTTATTTATTTGAAGAAGAACCGTTTCCATACAACAAATTTAATGAAAATAATTGTTAATTGACTGTAGCTGTTTGTAAACAAAGATTTAACTATTTTTGCAGAAAATAATACCCATTGCAAAGCGAAATACTTGTAATTACACCCCCATTTACTCAACTGAATACCCCGTATCCAGCCACGGCGTATATCAAAGGTTTTTTAAATACAAAAGGGATTTCTTCAACCCAAGCCGATTTAGGTATTGAAGTTATTCTAGCACTTTTTTCTAAGAAAGGGCTAACAGCTTTATTCAACCAAGCGGAGCAAACTTCAGAAAAAACTTTTTCGCTTAATATTCAACGAATTATTGCGCTTAAGGAAGATTATTTAAAGACAATCGATGCTGTAATCGCTTTCCTGCAAGGCAAAAATCCAACGTTGGCATTACAGATTTGTCAAGAAGATTTTTTGCCAGAAGCTTCTCGTTTTTCGCAACTAGACGAGTTAGATTGGGCTTTCGGTGAGATGGGAACACAGGATAAAGCCAAGCATTTAGCCACGCTTTATTTAGAAGATATCTCTGATTTTATTGTGGAATGTATTGACCCAAATTTTGGTTTTAGCAGGTACGCAGAGCGATTGGGACGAAGCGCCAATTCTTTTGATGAATTGTATGCAGCGCTCCATCATACGCCAAGCTATATTGATCGTATTTTAATCGGTATCCTAAAAGATAGGATAGAAGAGGTACAACCCAAATTATTTTTAATTTCAGTTCCATTTCCAGGGAATTTATATGCGGCATTTCGTTGTGCGCAATTCGTAAAGCAAAACTATCCTCATATTAAAATCTCTATGGGTGGCGGCTTTCCAAATACAGAACTACGCTCACTTTCAGATCAAAGAGTTTTTGAGTTTTTTGACTATATCACTCTGGATGATGGTGAGTTACCCGTTGAACTTTTATACCATGCTGTTGTTAAAGGCGGTGAGTTTAATCTTTACAAAAGAACATTTTTGTTAGAAAATGGAAAAGTTAGTTATCGTAATGATGCTTTAAGAAGCGACTATAAGCAAGCTGATGTAGGTACTCCTGATTATTCTGGTTTGTTGTTGGACAGTTACATTTCGGTAATTGAGATTGTAAACCCAATGCACAGGATGTGGAGCGATGGCCGTTGGAATAAGTTGACTATGGCGCATGGTTGCTATTGGGGCAAATGTACTTTTTGCGATGTTTCGTTAGATTATATTAAAGTTTACGAGCCCGTTGCTGCCAAGCAAATTGTAGATAGGATTGAAGAACTAGTCGATAAAACAGGGCAAAATGGGTTTCACTTTGTGGATGAAGCTGCGCCACCTGCTTTGATGAGAGAAGTGGCATTGGAGATCCTCCGAAGAAAAATAGCAGTTACTTGGTGGACCAACATCCGCTTCGAAAAAAGCTTTACCAGAGATTTGTGCTTATTGTTAAAAGCGTCAGGCTGTATTGCTGTTTCTGGTGGTTTAGAAGTGGCTTCAGACAGATTGTTAAAACTGATTGATAAAGGGGTTACGGTAGAACAGGTGGCCAAGGTTACAAGAAATTTTACTGAAGCTGGCATTATGGTACATGCTTATTTAATGTACGGTTATCCCACCCAAACTGTACAAGAAACGGTAGATAGCTTAGAAATGGTGCGCCAATTGTTCCAAGCAGGAGTATTGCAATCTGGATTTTGGCATCAATTTGCCATGACAGCACACAGCCCCGTGGGTTTGTATCCCGAAAAATTTGGTGTAGTAAAAGAAACGGAAGAGATTGGCACCTTTGCTAATAACGACATCAACTATACCGATAAAACTGGAATAGACCATAACAAATTCAGTTATGGATTAAAGAAGTCTCTTTTTAATTTCATGCACGGCATTTGTTTCGATTATAAACTGCAAGATTGGTTTGATTTTAAAATTCCAAGAACTACTGTTCCATCCAGTTTTATTGATAAAGCCTTGAGCAGTAATGAAAACATCAGTATTAAACCAACGGCAAAAATTGTTTGGTTAGGAGGCAAGCCGTCGGTTGAAACTTTTACCAAATCTAAAAAAGGCAATACTTGGGAGATGATGATTTTGCATTTTCATAACAAACGAGAAACTTTCAGCATCCAAACTAATAAAGCAGAAGGAGAATGGTTGGTTGATACTTTAGATAAAGTTTCTGCCGTCAACGAAAAAACTCTAACCTTTCAAGATATTAAAGTTGATTTTGAAACGAGTATGGAACATTTCGAATTGTTCTGGTATTCAAAACCGATGAATACGCTGAGAGAGTTTGGATTGCTGATATTGTAAGTATTTAATGCTGTGGTTTGTTTTCTAATAGAAAACTACCGTATGTTTAATATCATTAACAGAAAAACGCTTTTAGCTTACGGAGAAGCATACCCAAATGCTAAGCATGCACTGTTCGAATGGTATTATGAATTTTTACATGCTGATTTTAATAGTTTTCAGGAACTTAAGAGCATTTACGGTAATGCCAGTTTAGTGGGTGATGATAGGGGGGGGTAATATTATGGGTAATAAGTACAGATTAGTGATACGCATTATTTTCTTATACAAAACTATACAAGTAAAGTGGTTTGGTACTCATAAAGAATATGACAAAATTGATGTAACGACTGTAAAGTTTAAATGATAAAAAATGGATTTACAAATAATTAATACAGAAAAAGAGTATAATACTTTATTAAACTGGGTTGATGAACAATTTGATTTATCTTTAAATCCAGATAGTAAGGAAGGGCAAAAGTTACAAATTGCATTGTTGCTTATTAAACAATATGAAGATTCGCATTATTCAATTCCTTTTCCTAACCCGCTGGAGGTGGTAAAATTGAAGATGGAAGAGAAAGGTTTATTGAATAAAGATTTGGTTGATTTGATAGGTAGTAAAGGTTATGTGTCGGCTTTGTTAAGTGGTAAAAAACCACTTACGCTACGTATTGCAAAGTTATTTCATCAAAAACTGGGTATTCCCGCAGAAGTATTATTGGCTTAAATTTTTGTGTAACAATTTAATTAAGTTAAATACTTATTTGACTCAGTTCAAGCCCTATACATTTATTTAGGTCTGGATTGCTGGTATTGTAGTGGTTATAAATCATTACAAAAAAAAATGAGAGACCTCAGCAAAGCTAGATCTCTCATTTACGTTGTTTCAAAGTTAAACTACACTGCGGTAACTCTGGCCTCTATATTTCCTTTAGTAGCGTTAGAATAAGGACATACCGCATTTGCTTTATCAGCTAAAGACTGCGCTTCTTCAATGCTAATATCAGGAATGTGAACATCTAAATCTGCAGAGAGCGCAAAGCCTTTTCCATTTTTATTAAAGGAAATGTGAATATTTATATTGGCATTACTGGCATCAACTCCTGCTAAATCAGCTACAGACTGCAATGCTCCTAAATAACAAGCACCCCAAGCAGTGGCAAACAATTGCTCTGGATTAGGGGCACCGCCTTGTCCACCCATTTCTTTTGGTTTTCTTAAATCAGTTTCAAATATTCCGTCGCTAGATTTTGCGTGCCCATCTCTACCGCCAATAACGGTAACCGAGGCTGTATATACTTTTTCCATACTATTCAATTTTTAATAGCAACAACTAAATGAGCTTTTAGTTTGATTTAACAAGTTGGATTTTCGAATTGGAAGGGTTATGAAAGATGCTCAGCTAAATCGTGATTTTTTCCGTTAATTTAAAAATGTCGTAAGATACTTTTTGTATCAAATCAAATTGCTCTTCAATTACAATATCCGAATCGGAAAGTGGCACGTTCGCCAAATTTTTTCGCCTAATAAGTGGTACGTTACTAGGTGCGGTAATTTGTTTCCTCAAATTTTCTCCAGCATTTTCTAGCAAATATGTAGTATTATCGGCAATTGGTTTTATATCTTGGTAATTAACACAAACAAAATTATGCTCTTTAATATATAGTGACAAACTAGCAATATAAGAAGAAAGTAAATGGTTTAATACGGTAAATTGATGCAACTCTTTAATGTGCAGTTGTTTGCTCTTGGGCTCCGAAAACATTCTTTGAAACATAGAAGCTAAATTGGAGGTTTTTACGTAAACTTCTTTTCTAGCTAACTTATAATTTGTTAAATCAAACCCTTTTTCGAAATACAGTTTGGTAACTTCAGTAAAATACCATCGGTTAGATTCAATCATTTCTGTCATCGCTTCCTTTAGTTTTTCGTGTTCCCAATTTGGGAATAGCCAATAGCTGGCCAAAAACGCAATTCCAGAGCCTATCAAGGTGTCATAAATTCGTTCTCTAGCCAAAGACATGGTTCCCATACCCAAAAAATCGAAAATGATGAGGATATAAGGGGTCATAAATAGTACGCTCACTACATAATTTTTTCGCTGAAAGCTGTAGCCAGCAATCATGAACAATATCAATATGGTGAACAAGGTGTTTTTATCATGAACATAATGAAGCACGCCCATACCAATAAATGCACCTATAACCGTTCCTATAATCCGATGATAGTTTCTCTGTTTGGTTAAACTAAAACCTGGTTTAGAAATCACCAAGATGGTCAGCAAAATCCAATAACTGTGATCAAAATCCAAGCTTCTTGCCACTACAAAACCTACAAACATTACAATGGCTACCCTAATGGAATGCCTAAAAGTAGAAGAACTAAAAGTTAGGTTGTTGATTAATAACTTGATATTGATTTCTTGCGAGGTTACAAATTTCCCAACATCAACATCTCCCTTTTTTATTTTGCGTTGTTCCTTTTTATTAAAGTATTTGTTAATGGTTTTAATCCTATTTACAATATTTTCGATATTAACTTCAATGTTTCGCAGTGCGATGATGCCTAACGTATTATACTTTTCGCTTTTATTTTCCTCTAAATCGCTAATTTCTTGCCTCAGCTTTGCTAAATCATTCTCTAAGTTGTCAGATAGTGTAGGTAGCCCACCGCTTTTTAATGAAAAAGCAATATCATCTAACGAGTCGGCAATTTTATTAATTGCTTCCTCGTAATGCGATAAAATTCCCGCGTCATCAAATTGCTTATGAAGTTGTTTGTAATTATAATAGGTAGACATTACCTGTTCAAACAAATCAACGGTATCGGTAAAAACAATCAGTAAAAATCTACCCTGAGGAGTAGACTCCCTTACAATTTCCCTGGTTTTAAAGAGTACCTCACGCACTTCATCTTGTTTCTGATGTACATCAACCTGCAATTGCAACAATTCTGCATAGTTCTTGTCGTAGTTGGTGTTTTGCGCATAAAATTTGGCTTTGGCACGTAGAAAATCGGCTATCTCGTGTATCGAATCGCTTAAAGTTTGCTGAGCCAACCTATAAGGGCGTAATCTATAAATTACATAGCTTAAAGCGGTATACCAAATACTTCCGATAAACACCAACATGCTATAGAAAATAACTTCTTGCCATGGCCTCACGTCATCAATACTTAAAATCATGATGAGTAAAACCGAAGTGCCAATAGCAGCTGCTCTTGCTCCATACAAAAACAGCATAGAGAATATAAAGCTGAAAGCTACCAATAAAATACCTATAAAAATGTCGCTTTTATTGGTTAAACCTATAATGATACTTACTAAAAATAGCAATGCAGTAGTTACAAACATGGCATTTCTGCGATGCTGAATTGGGCCAGGTGAATCTACAATGCTCACACAAAGTGCACCAAGAGATAAAGTCATGCCGTACTGTAACATCCCGTAGTGTGCCATAATTAGCGAGGGGCAAAGCACACCAAATGTAATCCGCAGGCCTTCTGCAAAATAATTGCTAAGCAAAAAATCTTGTGTATCTCTAATTGGCCTGTTAAGCATGTACAAATCTAACACTATTTGTGTTGATTTTGATTTGAAAATTGGGGCAAGTAATCCTTTTTGAAGTTTTATAATTAGCTTCGACAAAAAATATTGAATGAGTTATGAATATTAAATCCTTACTGACTTTAGCAGTCGTTGCATCTTCATTACTTTCTTTTGCGCAAGAAAAAAGAGGAAGGGCAAGAGATTTCGGAGTATTTACAGGTATTCTTAAAACTGGGAAATACAATGCCATCACTGATGTGGCTGGCGTAAAAGTTGGGCATGCTACATTAATTAAAGGAGATTCGGTAAGAACCGGCGTAACAGCTATTGCTCCTCATGAAGGTAATATTTTTCAGGAGAAAGTACCAGCAGCCGTGTATATTGGCAATGGTTTTGGCAAATCTATGGGTTTGTCTCAAATTAAAGAATTAGGAAATTTGGAAACGCCTATATTGCTAACCAATACTTTAAACACTCCTTTGGTAGCTAATGCACTATTAGATTATGTATTGGCACAACCCGGCAACGAAAATGTACGTTCGGTAAACGCAATGGTTGGAGAAACCAATGATGGTGGCTTGAATGATATTAGAGGTAGGCACGTAAAAACCGAAGACGTACTTGCTGCACTACAAAATGCGAAGGATGGACCGGTTGCCGAAGGTTGTGTTGGAGCGGGAACTGGCACAGAAGCACTGGGTTTTAAAGGAGGTATAGGCACCTCTTCTCGTGTATTGCCAAAATCAAAAGGTGGCTACACGGTAGGGGTATTAGTACAATCTAATTTTGGTGGGGTTTTGCAAGTAAATGGTGCGCCTGTGGGTAGAGAGCTAAATAACTTTTACCTAATGGATAAAAATAAGCCTTATAAGGCCGATGGTTCTTGTATGATTGTGATTGCTACTGATGCACCCTTGTCCGACAGAAATTTGGAAAGGCTCGCCAAACGATCTTATATTGCTTTCGGTAATGTGGGTGCGTTTTCTTCTAATGGCAGTGGCGACTATGCTGTGGCTTTTTCTACTTATGAGAAAAATAGAATATTCTACAACGCTAAAAACACCACTAGAACCATTGATGATTTGAATAACGACAATTTATCGCCGTTGTTTTTAGCAGTTTGGGAAGCAACCGAAGAAGCGTTGTTAAACTCGCTTTTTATGGCAACAGATACAAAAGGAAAGAAAGGCCGCGAAGTAAAGGCGTTACCGATTAAAAAAACAATAGAAATATTAAAGAAATACAATGCGTTGAACCAAAATATGCTGCCAATGGCTATAGAAAAATAGCTAATTGGGCTGGGAATGTTAATAAACTGGTTGTTAATAAGTTAATTCTCAATCGCATAATATTATGTTTGCGGCAAGTAAAACCTATTTTTGGGCTTTCTTAAGTGTTTGTAAGTGTTAATTGTTTGGTTTGTAACTTGTTAATAAAACAGTGCCGTTTTTCTTTGCAAATGTTTTAACAGTACTTAACTTAGATACTATCAAAACGAAGTACTTTGACCGTCTGAAAAAATCCAAAACGAAATGAAAGCTGAAAAGCTACGAAATTTCGGGATTAGAATTGTATCAGTCTATATATGTTTAAAAACATAATAGGTTCAAATGAAGTTGCAAAACGGAAATGAACAACAAAAAAGCAACAACCTCAGGTCATTCGAAAGAAAGGATGGAGAAAGTTGAAATAGGTAGGAATACCAAACTGAACAATGAACAGACATGATGGGAAAAACTTGAACTCTATGGAAGGAAAGTTTGAGAACATCATACTAAGGCATAACATTCGAAAGAAGGGAAGCCAAAGAGGTAAAGTTAAATTCGATTGATAGCTTACTAATATTTACGAATAAGGGTAAGTTTAAAACGGAGAACCAAATCGAAAGAGGCAGTTCTCCGTTTTTGCTTTGGTACTTGTTGCATCTTAATTTCTATTAACGGCAGTTGCCGCAAATCAAAATCCATTTTCCTAATTTCATTTCTACCTAATTTAATCTTAATTTTAGTGTGCTATGGCGAAAAAGGATAACGTAACACTTGCTAAGAAAATATTTGTGCTCGATACTTCAGTGATTTTATATGATCATGATGCGGTAAACAATTTTCAGGAGCATGATGTAGCAGTTCCTGCTTTAGTGTTAGAAGAACTGGATAACTTTAAAAGTGGCAACGATACCCGTAATTTCGAAGCTCGTAATTTCATTCGTATTATAGATAGCGCAGCCGAAAACAAGCTGCTTAACCAATGGTTTGTGCTCAATAAGAAGAGTTTAGGTAGATTTAAAATTCAGATCGAAGAGCTCCCTAGACTGCAAAATGCAGAAACCTTGTTTAGTCAGGGAAAGTTTGATAATCGAATACTTAATTCAGCGTTAGTTTTAAAGGAGGAACACCCGAAACATAAAGTCATTCTAGTTTCAAAAGACATTTGCTTGCGTTTAAAGGCAAAAGCATTGGGTTTGCATGCAGAAGATTACGAGACGGGCAAAGTGAAAAACGTTGAAGAACTCTACAGTGGCAAAACCACCTTAAATAATTTTGACGAAGGTTTTTTTGAGCAGCTAAAAAAAGAACACCTCTTGAATGCTGCAGAACTAGATTTAAAAAATATTGAGACCAATCATTTTTACATCCTCAAAAATAAAAGAAAACAAATTGCTGCTTTTTACCATAAAAAAGACCAAACCTTAAAGTTAGTTAGAAGCGAAGCCGTATTTGGAGTTAAGCCGCGTAATACAGAGCAAAGTTTTGCTTTTGAGGCATTGTTGAATCCAGCAATTAAGCTGGTGACCATACAAGGTAATGCCGGTACAGGAAAAACACTTTTAGCTTTAGCTAGTGCCTTAGCGCAACGTAGAGATTACCGACAGATTTATATCACCCGGCCAATTGTTCCTTTAAGTAATAAAGATATTGGCTTTTTACCCGGCGATGTAAAATCTAAAGTAGATCCGTATATGGCGCCAATTTGGGATAACCTAAAATTTATTAGAGAACAGTTTACTAATGATGAAAAAACCCAACTCAAAATTGATGAGCTAGTGCGTACCGAAAAAATCGAAATTGCTCCTTTGGCTTTCATCAGAGGTAGAACACTGAATAAGATTTTTTTTATTATAGACGAGGCTCAAAATTTAACGCCACATGAAATAAAAACAATCATAAGTAGAGCAGGAGAAGACACAAAAATAGTTTTTACAGGAGATATTTATCAAATTGATACACCTTATTTAGATGCTGAAAGTAATGGTTTATCTTACTTAATAGAAAATGCTAAAAATCATGTACTTTATGCGCATATTACTTTGCAAAAAGGAGAGAGGAGTGAGTTGGCGAATTTAGCAACAGAACTGCTGTGATTGTGCGCATGAATCATGATGAACGAATGTGGTTTAAGTAAGAACTCAATCATTTCGCCATTTATAATTCAAGCATTTTTTAATGATGTTTTTTTAGTGTCTGATAACAAATTAAAATTGAAATGCAGGTCAATATTGCACCCATCATAAATGGCGCTCCCGGAAAATAGATACTATCGTTCTTATGACTGGTAAAATGAGCAAAGAGCGAAGACATCAATAATGGGCCAATAATACTCGCTAAACTCATAAAGCTGGTCATAATACCTTGCAGTTCGCCTTGCTCGTCTGGTTTTACTTGAGTAGAAATAATTCCTTGTATAGCTGGGCCAGTAATTCCAGCCAAGGCATAAGGAACCATAAAGGCAAACATCATCCAGCCTTTCGAGGCAAAAGCAAACAACGTAAAGCCCAGCACATATAAGCTTAAACCTAACATAATGGATTTCTTTTGACCAAGCTTGGGGATAATAATTCGAATTAGGCCACCTTGGACTATAGCCACTGTAACACCAACAAAACCCAAAGAATAACCTATCCACGTTTCGTCCCAATTAAATTTCTCTTGGGTGTAGAACGACCATACTGTCTGCGTAGATTGAGCAGCAATATAAAGAATAAGCAGTGAAGCCAACAGGCCTAAAAGTGAGGGATATCGCTTAATTTGCATTAAAGCACCTATAGGATTTGCTCGTTTCCAATCAAATTCTCTCCGGTTTTCTTTCTTTAATGATTCTGGAAGAATGAAATAGCCATAAAGCCAATTGATAAGTGACAAACCGCCTGCAATCATAAAAGGCACTCTTGTTCCAAACTGACTAAAAACGCCACCAATTACAGGGCCTATGATAAAACCTAAGCCAAAAGCAGCGCCAATTAAACCAAAGTTCTGGGCTCTTTTATCAGGCGTGCTTACATCGGCAATATAGGCAGATGCTGTGGTAATACTTGCACCACACAGGCCAGCCACAATACGGCCAACAAATAACAAAGTAATGGTATGCGCAAAAGACAAAAAGAAGTAATCAACAGCCATACCGAACAGAGAAATAAGCAACACGGGGCGACGTCCCATTTTATCACTCAAGGCACCTAATATAGGCGAACAAACAAACATCATCAGCGAATAGGCAGTTAGTAAAAAGCCACCGTACTCCGAAGCTTCACTAAGCGTAGCACCAGTAAGTTCTTTGATTAGTGCCGGCATAATTGGAATGATAATTCCAAAGCCGATACAATCAAATAGGATAGTGACTAGGATAAAAAATACGCCAGCGTTTCTGTTGTTAGCCATGTTGGTTTTGTTGGGCGGTAAAGGTAACGAAAAGCGAAATGATTGCAGAACGTGTTAGTTATTTAATTGATATTTCTAAGAATTAGAAATATCAATTAAATGATGTTTGAAAACAAAACTTCCCATTAATTCGGCTAATTTTGTGCTCGAAATAAAATTTTGTCAAGCATTTTAACTAACTGTTAATGATTGTACTTGCCGGTTTTTGTTTAAACTTTTTATTTACATAACAAAGAATGATAACGCTATAGAGAGCTTAAAAAGCAAAATTAAATTTTGTATGAATGTTTAGTTATTTGTTTTTCAGTATGTTACATGTTTTTGTTTGTAGTGTTATTGCTGTCGTTGATAGGCAGTTATAAAATCTGTTCTCATTAGCTTGAAACGTTCAATTACAGTTTCAATAAATTCCTCATCTATGATCTGGAACACTTCGTTAACTCCTCCTCCGGTAAGGTCTAATTCCGAAATTTTATAGCTTTGTTCGTATGGTCCCTGTTCAAATTTGACAATGAATTTTTGGTTCATACTGAAGATGCTGATCTTGCATTGAGGATGTGGTAATTCGGCTATTATTCTCATTTTTTTAAGGGATAAGGAATTAGGTTTTAGGTATTAGTCCAATTAATAGCTCTAATGACGATTTTGTAGAAAGTCAATAATGATTAGTGTGTTTTGCTATTAAAGATTGTTTAAAATTCCATCAAACTTTTGCCTGTCAGTCTGAGCTTGTCGAAGACTATTCTCCAAAAATATTTCAACAAGCTCGTCATGACATCTGCATATTGTTAAAATGAAATTTAAACAGATTTTGGCAACTGTTAAATATTTTGCAATTAAAGTTTTACGCCCATTTCTTTAAGTAAAAAATCGGCTTTGTCTATTTTCGAAGCAGCCCAAAGCACATACCTAATATCTACGCCAATTGAGCGGCTGTAGCTTTCGTTCCAAGCATAATCGTTAATGGTAGCACCGTAAGCTCTGTCGAAGTTTACGCCAATTAGCTCGCCATAAGCATTCATAATTGGAGATCCAGAATTTCCTCCAGTAGTATCCATATTGTAAAGGAAAGCTACAGGCACATCATTTAATTCCTTCTTCGCAAACGCACCAAAATCTTTCTTCTCCCAAAGTTCTTTGATGATGTTTGGGTAATAAAAGTCAGGGTTGCCGGTAGCTCCTTTTTCTAAAATGCCTTTAATGGTGGTGTATGGCGACATGTAGGTTGCATCTGCAGGAGAGTAGCCACGCACATATCCATAAGTCAACCTCAGGGTACTATTGGCATCTGGTACAAAGCCTTTATTTAAAAACTTCTCCTTAACGTTTACGTAGTCGCCCATTAATTTGTTCAATACGCCATCTCTTCGATCTTTCTCTGGCTTTAATTCCGCAATTTGTCGAGCAATATCTGTTTCTAATAACAATAATCCATCATTGTAGTCGCTAATAGATTTGGCCGATTTTAATAGCGTGTTGAATACATAGTTGGGATCTTTTAACTTAGTTAACCCAAAGGTGTCATTGATGTAGCTGTCAATCATTGCCTCACTATTGCTGCCGCGATTTACAATTTTATCTATTGATGTAATTCGTTGATTTGGAGTAAATGAAATCGCATCCATCAGCATTCTCTTAAAAATACGCCTGTCAACATCAATTTGGTAGGCATTGTATATGTTGGTAAGCACTTGTTTCAATTTCGGTACGTTGGTGTCAAAAAAGGCTTGTTTTTGAGATGCAGGCTGCTGGTTAAGGCTGTTTTTAAAGATGTTGATGTTCTTGGCAACATTAAGTAGGCTGGTAGAATTATAGATCTGGCTAAACCATAAATCTCTATTAGCATCACTATTAATCAACTTATAAAGTTGATCGATATCTGCCATCAAGTTACCGTATTGTGCTTTAACTTCTACATTTCCATTGATAAATTCGGCTAATGCGGCATCTTCCTGCTGTTTTTGCGCTACCAAATCAATGCCTTTGATGCCTGCCAACTTACCTCTGTAGTTTTTCATAACATTGGCATTGCGTTTAATGCGTGTAGCAAGTTTAATCTCTGTAGCCTTATCTTTTTTACCTACAGCTTCCATTGTTGCGTTTTGAAAGTCGAACAAATCTGAAGTATACGGTAAAACGTATTTTGCTTGGTAGTCTATAAATTGCGCAGGGCGATGACGGAATGTTCTGCCAGGATAGCCCAGTATAAATACAAAATCTTCTTCGTTAGTTCCGCTTGCATTAACTTGCAATGATTTTTTTGGTTTAAATGGAACGTTGTCTTTGCTGTATTTGGCAGGCTTACCATCTTTTCCTACATAAGCCCTCATGAAAGAGTAATCTCCCGTGTGACGTGGCCATACCCAATTATCAGTTTCGCCACCAAACTCGCCAATTTGGCGGTTGGGTACGTAGACTAATCGCACATCTTCTATGGTTTTATATCTAAAAAGCACATAGGTTTTTCCGATAAACATTTCTGAAACTTCGGCCTTTATACTTGGGTCTTCTTTTTCCGCTTCTGCGGCAATGTTTTTCATCAAGTTGTTAATCATTTGTAAACGGGTAGCCGGATTTTCAATATTTGCTACAGCACCTAATATCTTGTCAGATACATCTTCATAGCCATCTGTAATACGGCATGTTAAACCCTTTGCTTCAATTTCTTGTTCACGTGATCTAGCTACAAAACCGTTATTCAAATAGTCATTTTCTGGTGTGCTTGCCAGTTGCACAGCACTAAAAGCGCAATGATGATTGGTAATGATTAGCCCTTCGTCTGAAACAAAAGAACCAGTGCAGCCGCCCACGTTAACTAAGGCATCCACTAAACTGATCCCATTTGGATTATATACCTCATTAGGCTCAATTTTTAAACCTGCTTTCTTTAAATCTATTTTATGAATTTCGCTTAGCGGAAACATTCCTTCTTCCCGAAATTTATACCCTAAAAGACCCAAGCCGCCCGTTACAAGCATTATGAGTAAAGTAATTGATGAGATTTTCTTGTTCATTGTGTTGTTAGTTAAGTTCTAATCAGTCAAAACTAAGGAAATTGTTTTAACTAGTCGATGAATGTGGAATAGTTGTGAAATGTGGAATTAGTTTAGCCACTGATGCACAGATATTTTTAACAGGAGGAGGAATTATAATATAAATATCAAATCTGTGAATATGTAGCATTTTCTGTAAATATTTATGCGTTATTTGTACTATGGCAGAAGATTTATCAATTTTAAAAGAAGCTTCGAAAGAAGAAAAATATATATCCATCATCCCTCAAATTAAAGCTTTACTTGGAGGCGAAAATGACCTAATCGCTAACCTAGCTAATATAAGCGCAGCGCTAAAAGAGCAATTTAATTGGTTCTGGGTTGGTTTTTATTTAATCAAGGATGATGAATTGGTGTTAGGTCCATTTCAGGGGCCGGTAGCTTGCACCAGGATTAAAAAGGGAAAAGGAGTTTGTGGCTCATCGTGGCAACAAGAGAAGACTTTAATAGTACCAAATGTGGATGAATTTCCAGGTCATATTGCTTGTGCTTCGGCTTCAAAATCGGAAATCGTTTTGCCGATTTACAGCGGCGGAAAAGTTATGGGTGTGCTGGATGTAGATAGCGAATATCTATCTCACTTTGATGAAGTTGATAGTAAGTATCTAAATGAAATTATCAAGTTATTAGATGTCTAAACTACCGCTATCATTTTACCAAAAAGAGGATGTAGTAGTTGTAGCAAAGCAGTTGCTAGGCAAGTTACTATTCACTAATATTAATGGTAAACTTACAGGTGGTATCATTACCGAAACCGAAGCTTATGATGGTGTAGTAGATAAAGCCTGCCATGCTTATGGCGGACGAAATACCAATAGAACAGCCACGATGTTTTTAAATGGTGGCATTACTTACGTGTATTTATGTTATGGCATTCATCACTTGTTAAATGCAGTAAGTGGTAAAGAAGGAAATCCACAAGCGGTTTTAATTAGAGCTATCGAGCCGACTGTTGGCGTAGAAATTATGCTGCAAAGAAGAAAAATGGAAAAGCTAGCGCCTCGCATTACTGCTGGCCCCGGTGCGCTATCTCAGGCTTTGGGAATTGATAAGAACCTTAACGCTAAAGATTTTTTATCTAACGAAATATGGATTGAAGATGCAAAAGCCTACGAAGACGAAAAAATTGTGGCGACCACTCGCATTGGAGTAGCATACGCTCAAGAGCATGCTTTGTGGCCGTTTCGCTTTTATATCAAAGGCAATAAGTATGTAAGCAAGCCAAATAGTTGAAATTCGGTTACTAGAAAGTAGAAAAAAGCAACGCGATTACTTTATAGGATACTTGGCTGTCGGGATTACCCCCTCATCACTAAGTAACTCATGAAGTACTTGATCTTTCAATAAGTCAGTCAACTTTATTCGCTTACCATTCAAATAACCGATATTACTGATCAGTCTTACTCCATGGCTGTAATCTGCCCAAGTGTTGGTATGCTTGTTGTAAACCGGCTGTATGGCTTTTCCATCCAATTTATGCCATCCATAAATGACCACTCGTTGGGTTGGCTGTCCATAAATTTTATTAGAAATAATAATGTCTTTTTTGTTGCCCGCTGTTAATTCAGACTGTAAATGTCTTTCCTTAAATGCTTCGAGTTGGTTTAATACCATTTGATTATGAGCAATAAATAGTGGAACCGTAATCATCTCTTTGCTTGGTGCAATTGGCTGTGGTTCTAGTTTAATCTTAGCGTTTGTGTAAATCTCGTCTACCATGGCTTTTGTAGGAAGCAATGACCCTGTTAAATCGGCAATTTGCTGAGCTAGCATCGGTGTGGTGGGGATATAGAAAAAGTTACTATCTGTTCCTATGCTTAAATAATCTGGCAATACATAAAATTTTAATTTATAGTTGGTTCCATTAATTACCTTTTCAATTTGTATAGGTTTTAACTTTCGTAAAAATGACGGGATATTTCCATTTTTAACTTCAGTATAAATGAGTTTTTCTCTTGCCGCTAAACTAAGGTTGGTATCTGCTATTGATTTAGCAAACTCACTTCCTGTTAAGGCATTTGGCCTGCGCTTTTTTAAGTTGATTTCTTGAGCGAAGGTAGTACTGTTTAGCAAACATAAGAGCAAATAGAGGTACTTTTTCATAACTGTTGTAAAAAATCAATGTTTCTTTTCAAACCGCTGTATTTGGTGCGTTTTACCGGAGAGTTCTTAAATACTCGTTTAAAAACTTCATCCGTCATATCTATCAACTCATTTTTGCTTAAACCCAGTAAGTCTTCTTTTGGTATAAAGTTTTCTTCTTGGTGGGGTGTGGCAAACCTATTCCACGGACAAACATCTTGGCAAATATCACAACCGAACATCCAATTATCCATTTTGCCTTTAAATTCAGTCGGTATTTCGTTTTTAAGTTCAATGGTTAAATAGGAAATACATCTACTACCATCCACAGTATAGGGCGCAACAATTGCGTCAGTAGGGCAAGCATCAATACAGCGGGTACAAGAGCCGCAATGATCTGTCGGAAAAGGACTGTCGTATTCTAGCTCAAGATCAATAATCAGCTCTGCTAAAAAAAAGAAAGAGCCAACCTGTTTGCTAATCAAGTTTGAGTTTTTGCCACGCCAACCCAAACCTGCCTTTTGTGCCCAAGCTTTATCCATTACTGGAGCAGAATCTACAAAACATCTGCCATCAACTTCACCAATATGGTCACGTATAAAAGCCATTAGCTCTTGGAGCTTATCTTTAATTACCGAATGATAATCGGTACCATAAGCATACTTTGATATTTTAGGCGCACTGGTATCAGTTTGCTTTTCATCGGTATAGTAGTTTAGTGTTAACGAAACAATCGATTTAGCGCCATCAACCAAAATTCTTGGGTCTAGTCTTTTATCGAAATGATTTTCCATGTAACCCATTTCGCCATGATGGTTGGCCTTTAGCCAATTTTCTAACCTTGGCGCTTCTTCCTCTAAAAAATCTGCTTTAGCTATACCACAGCTCATGAAGCCTAAACGCATGGCTTCTTGCTTAATCATCTGGCTGTATTTGGAGGATGTAGTAAACATTTTCTATACAAAGATAACCTTTTACTAAAAAACCTTTTAACCTCTTTGTTTGTTAGCTCTATATAAATACAATTAAATTATTAGGCCGCAAACTAAATTTAAACCTCATGTTATGGAAAATCAATTAGGAAACAATATAGAAGATCAGAATAAACACACTACTGCAAACGTAGAAAATGATTACGATGCCCATCAATCGAACCCGGCACCAGCACCCACAGTTAACGAGCCAGATAACAAAGGAGCAGGGCAGGCCCTAAAATGGATTATCCCAATTGTAATTGTTGTTTTGCTAATCTTATGGTTTGTTCTATTTAGAAATAATGTTACTAAATAGAAAATTATTCTAAATATTTTGATGGTAAAGCTGCTTATTTAAGCAGCTTTACTTCGTATAAATCTTTTCGTCGGTCCTTTAATATTTTTACCGTACCAAAATGATGAAGTTCATCTAACAAATGTAAGTCAACATCAACTACCAACATCATTTCAGTGTTTGGCGTAGTTTCTGCCTTAATTGCATTGGTTGGAAAAGCAAAATCTGAAGGCGTAAATACCGCCGACTGTGCAAATTGAATATCCATATTGTTAACCTTTGGCAAATTACCCACACAGCCCGCAATGGCTACATAACATTCGTTCTCTATTGCTCTGGCTTGTGCACAATGCCTTACACGGGTATATCCATTTTGGGTATCCGTTAAAAATGGTACAAATAAAATTTGCATTCCTTGGTCCGCATAAATTCTACTCAATTCAGGAAACTCCACATCATAGCAAATCAAAATGCCTATTTTGCCACAATCGGTATCAAATACGCCTATCTTATCCCCACCACTCATACCGTAGTATTTTTGCTCATTAGGTGTAATGTGTATTTTGCGGTAATCTTCAGTTAATCCATTTCTATGGCACAGATAAGTAGCATTATAAAGTTTGCCATTTTCTTTAACAGGCATACTGCCAGCAATAATATTAACATTATACGATACCGCATATTCTTGTAATTTCTGTACAATTTCTTCGGTTTTATCTGCCAGTTTTTTCATTGCCTCTTTTTCTGGTAAATGGTTATAAGGCTCTAGCAAAGGCGTATTAAAAAACTCTGGAAACATGATGAAGTCTGATTTGTAACCACTTACTGCATCTATAAAAAACTTCACTTGCTCATAAAAAGCTTCGATATTAGGAAACAAACGCATTTGCCATTGCACTAGCCCTAATCTTATGGTTTGGGCCGAACGCGGAGATACATTATCGTGATAGTAAATGTTGTTCCACTCAATTAACGTAGCGTATTCCTTAGATTCTAAATCACCTGGCAGGTAGTTTTTTAAAATTTTCCGTACATGAAAATCATTTGAAATCTGAAAACTTAATGTCGGATCGTAAATTTCTTTTGCCTTAACCTTATCAATGTATTGGCGTGGGCTTAACTGCTCAGCATACTCATGATACCCCGGAATTCTGCCTCCAGCAATAATACTTTCCAAGTTCAGTAGTTCGCAAAGTTCTTTTCTGGCTTCGTACAAACGTCTTGCTAACCGCAAACCACGGTAATCTGGATGCACAAATACTTCAATACCGTAAAGCACATTACCTAAAGCAGTATGCGTTGAGAAAGAATATTTTCCAGTAATTTTTTCGTAAGTATGGTTGTCACCAAATATATCATAATCTACAATGATAGATAATGAGCAGGCAACCACTTTTTCGTCAACTGCGATACAGAGCTGCCCCTCTGGGAAAATATTTAAAAGGTTCTGTATTTTTGCTTTGCTCCACAAACCATTACCGCTATCTAGGTAAGCTTGTTGCATCGACTCTCTTAGATCATTGTAATCTTCGATAGTGAGTTTACGTAATTCTATATTCATATTTAAAGAACAAATAAGCAAACTTATTGTTTAGCGAGGCTTAAATTGGCGTTAATAAATCGTACTTCTTTAAAGAGTAGCCAGACTAAAGCTTAGCTAATGCCAATTTTAAAGAAGAAATTCGTTTTTCATCTGCCAAAACAATCTTTCCTTCATTATCTATAAGGAACATAGCAGGTATAGCATTTAAGTTGTATCTTTTATTAATCTCTTTGAAGTCTCCTGGAAGATTAGAAAGATTAGCCCACGGCATCTTTTCTACAGATAAGGCTTGTTTCCATTTGACTATATCATGATCTATAGATATACTCACAAAGTTAATGCCTTTAGGGCTATAAATTTGATACAACTTTTTCAAATCAGGTATTTCGTCCCTGCATGGTACGCACCAGCTAGCCCAAAAGATAACTAAAGTTCCTTTTTTTCCTTTAACATCGTTTAAAGTATAACTTTTGCCACTATTATCATTGTAGGAGAAAGAAGGAAGAGATGAACCTATTTCTAACGCAGTAATTTGATTTATGAAATTATTTAGCTTAATACCTCTATCTAAATTTTTATAATCACCTGAAAACGAAGCGTAAATATTTTTTAATTCAGTTGATGTGAATAGTTTTGCATGTTGCTGCAAAAATAAAATAGACATGTAGTAAGTAGGGTGTTCTTTAAATATTTTCTTTAAATTCAACTTAAAATTATTAACAAGATCTTCTCTTTCTCTAATTGCAAGTTTTAATTTTACTTCATTCTTAGTTTTTCTTAATTCAGCTATCTTTTTATCTACATCTTGTGTTTTTAAATAAAGGAATAGTTGCTCAGCATATTTGAAATTAAAATCTGTTTCTTTTGAGCCTGATATATGAAGTCCTTTTTTATCTAGTATATCGCCTTCAATTTTTATTAGCGCATTTTCTAATATAAACGAAAGAGGTGTACTCGTTGCGTAAGGATTAAAAAATTTAATTGTATTCTCTTTTCTGCTAATGGTATCTATATAATACAAAGATGAGGCCCAGCTTGGTTCAAGTATGTTAGTATCTCTATTAAGCAAAAATTTATTTTTTATGATTTGAGCTGAGTCTATCTTTACTACATATGGCTGATTCGAAACAGGATAGTATTTTATTGCTCTTAAATAGATTTTCTTTGCAGGGACATTTTTAACATCTCCACATATTTCGTAATGGTTTAGCTGCGCATTAGAAAACTTGAAAATAAAAAATAGGATAATAAAAGAGCGTAAAAATTTCATGGTTAATTGTTTTAGGTTTATCCTAATTTAAAACAATTTTCCGGTCTGTCCTAATTTTACTCTGTTTAAATGTTTATAGGCAGCTTCGGTAACCTCACGGCCGCGGGCGGTACGCATCAAATAACCTTCCTGAATTAAAAATGGCTCGTAAACCTCCTCAATTGTTCCATCATCTTCACCAACGGCAGTAGCAATTGTTTTTAAACCCACTGGCCCACCTTTAAATTTATCGATAATTGCTAACAAAATTTTATTATCCATTTCATCTAAGCCATGTTCGTCTACATTTAAAGCAGACAGCGCATAACGGGCAATCTCGGTATCAATAGTCCCATTACCTTTTATTTGGGCAAAATCTCTAGTTCTACGTAGCAAAGCATTTGCAATACGAGGTGTACCACGACTGCGGCGTGCAATTTCATAAGCACCTTCGTCGCTAATTGGTGTATTTAATATGGCTGATGAGCGCAAAACTATGGTAGTAAGTAACTTTGCATCGTAATAAGCTAAGCGAGAATTAATCCCAAAACGAGCTCTTAACGGAGCAGTTAATAATCCAGATCGGGTAGTGGCTCCAACTAATGTAAACGGATTTAAACCAATTTGTACAGAACGTGCATTTGGACCGCTTTCTAACATGATATCGATCTTAAAATCTTCCATGGCAGAATACAAATATTCTTCTACCAAAGGCGATAAACGATGAATTTCATCAATAAAAAGAATATCTCCGCTATCTAAGTTGGTTAAAAGTCCGGCTAAATCACCAGGTTTATCCAATACAGGGCCAGAGGTAACTTTAATATTTACGCCCATTTCATTAGCAATGATATGAGAAAGGGTGGTTTTTCCTAATCCTGGAGGCCCATGTAAAAGCACATGGTCCAAGGCTTCGCCACGTAACTTAGCAGCTTTCACAAAAATCCTTAAATTCTCCAAAATCTTCTCTTGCCCTGTAAAATCCTCAAATTCTTGTGGACGTAATACTTTTTCAATATCACGTTCCATCGGACTAAGGCTTTCTGAAGAAGGATCAAGGTTTTCGTTCATGTAGCAAATATAACAAAAAGTAGGTCTCTTACGTCATTGCGAGGTACGAAGCAATCGCTCGCAATTTAAGATTGCTTCGTACCTCGCAATGACGATTTTGTTTGGTTCTGCGCTAGTTTGACAAACTTCGCCGCAACTTTAGCTTCTTTCAATCCGTTACTATAATCATAAAATCCTTCGCCAGATTTAACACCCTTTTTACCAGCCGTTACCATATTTACCAGGAGAGGGCAGGGGGCATACTTCGGATTGCCGAAACCTTGGTGCAAAACGTTCAAAATAGCCAAACAAACGTCTAAACCAATAAAATCTGCTAATTGTAACGGACCCATAGGGTGCGCCATGCCCAATTTCATTACCGTATCAATCTCGTAAACGCCGGCAACACCTTCATAAAGTGAGTAAATGGCTTCGTTAATCATAGGCATTAAAATACGATTAGCTACAAAACCCGGATAATCATTTACCTCTACAGGAACTTTATCTAATTTCTGGGCTAACTCCATAACTAAATTTGTAGTTATATAACTAGTTGCGTATCCACGAATAACCTCAACCAATTTCATTATCGGCACTGGGTTCATAAAGTGCATGCCAATTACTTTATCGCCACGGTTGGTAGCGGCTGCAATTTTAGTGATAGAAATAGACGAGGTGTTGCTTGCCAAAATAGCTTCGGGTTTAGCGTAACTATCTAAATCTTTAAATATCTTGAGTTTTAATTCAGTATTTTCTGTAGCGGCTTCAACCACTAAATCTACATCGGCAACACCAGTTTTTAAATCTGTGTGTGTATGTATATTATTAAGTGTGTTTTCTTTGTCAGTTTCTGTAATTGTTTCTTTAGCTACTTGGCGGTCTAGGTTTTTACCGATAGTATCAAGAGCTTTCTGTAAAGCTTCTGCATTGATGTCTATCAAATTTACTTTATAACCAAATTGAGCAAACGTATGCGCAATGCCATTGCCCATGGTTCCCGATCCAATAACTGCAATATTTTTCAATTTATACGACATGATGGTTTCATTTTTATAAGTTACTTAGAAATTACGCTAATTTATGAATTTCAATGATATTTCTATTTGTATTATAATTTACATTATGTTAAGTTAAACTTCTGATACTTCTCTTTTATTGTTTAGTATTTTCTATTAAAACTCGTTTAGTTTACGCTTCAGCTCCTGCACTTTATCTAGTCTATTCTTTCTGGTATAGATATCTATTAAAAGCTTAACCGTGTTTTTGTGATTGATATTAATGTCATGTGCTCTCAGCAAAGAATACTCGGCACGATTAATATTGGCGGTAAATTTTTTGGTGTCTTTTTGTTTCAAGGCTTCGTTTGCCGTTTGTATGTAAGCAATAGCCAATTGATAAAGCGCATCGAAATAATTGTAATCTACTTCTAATGCCTTTTGGTAAGAAAGTTCTGCTGTAGCAATATTTTTTTCTTGATTTTGTTGCAAATAACCATATAAAAAATAAAGTAATTTGCTCTGCTTATCTGTTTTTAGCGAGCTTTCTACGGCCTTATTAGCTTTTTCATACTGCTCATTGTCTAAAAGGATATTGATATAATCGTTAGTGAGTACCGGATGATAAGCATTTAATTTCAGGCCATCTTCTAAAGTTTTTATCGCCAGCTCGGTTTCAAATTTTGAAGCATAGATATTTGCGATACTTTGAAATAACGTGGGGTTTTTTGCACCATTATCTTTAGCTCTAAGAAAATACGCAAGTGCATCATTATATTTTTGTAAACTTTGGGCACAAATAGCAACATTGGTGGCTAATAACGTGTCTGTAGGCTTAAAATCACTTACATTTTTTAGCAACTCGTAGGCCGTTACAAAATCATTTTGCTGAAATGCCTCTACTCCTTTTTCCTGTTTTTTAATATGGATATTATGATTAGAAGCGTTAATTAGCTCCGTATTGGATTGAAACTTGTCTAATTTTTTAGCTTGAGCCAAAGCGTCTTGTGCAAATTGAAAATATTTGTCAGCATTCGTTTCATTTTCATCAATTAGCGCAATGTACGAAGATAGGTATGCCTTTATAGCCCAAGTCTCTGGCCAGTTCTTGGTTTTCTTGTCTTTTTCGGCTAGTTCTATTGCCTTTATCCCCTCTCCTATAATGGTAAGTTGCTTTTTTGCATCAGCTTTTTCATTAATGCTATTCTGCAATTTTGCCAAACTATTATTAGCAATTTTAATTTGCGAACCTTGAGAAAAAACCAGATTGCTTACAATTAATAGTAATGAAGTATTAAATAATATCTTACGCATCGTCAAAAAACTTTATACAAAGTAATGAAAAAGGGAGATAATTGCCTAATTATCTCCCTTTAAAACTGATTATTTGATCAATTATTATTTTTTTTGAATTGCATCTAAAAGCTTTTTAGTTTCTTCGTAGTTTTTGGTATCGTTTTTAAAACCATAAACTTGTTTTAAAGCTTCTAAAGTATGTACGGCTTTAGGATCCAATTCTTGTGCTTTTTTGTAATAAGGCAAAGCTTTATCAATTAATGCAGTCATTTTTGCGGTTGCCGCATTATATTCTTTAACTTTTTTTGAATCGATTTTTTGTCTTTCTAATTGTACGTTAAGAGCTTGCTTGTAATAAGTTTCTCCTAATAAGAAATGGTAAATTGCTTTACTTGGATCTTTAGCAATCAGCTTATTTAATGATTCTTGAGATTTTTCAATTTCCCCTCTAACAATATAAATATCGGTTTGGGTACCTACAAAATCAGGGTCATCTGGGAATTTAGTTAATGCCTGGTCAATAGAAGCCATTGCTGCCGTGGTATCTTTCAAGTTAACCAATTCGATATTAACTGCCTCCAATAGTAAATTTTTTGCTTCTGGAACATTAAAACTGGCTACTTTTTTAAAGTTTTTAACTGCACCAGTGTAGTTGCCAGATTGTTTTGCGGCCACACCTGCGTTTAGATACATTGATGTATCTGTAGGGTTTTTCTCTGTAATTTCAGTGAAAATTTTGAATGCGGTAGCGAAATCTTTTTTGTTGTAGGCTCTGATGGCTCTAGATTGAATTGCATTGGCGATGTTGATTTTTGCGTTGGCAATATTGTCTTTTTGTTCACCTTTTTTATCTAATTCTGTAGCTTTCACAATGGCTTCTTCAGCAATTTTTTGTTTAGCCATGGCATTTGTTTCGCTTAAGGTATCTATTAAAGCAACAGCAGATGCCATCGAAGCTCTTAAAGCCCAAGGCTCTACCATGTTTTTAGTTTTTTCGTGAGCAATAGCCAAATCTGTGTGACCTAAACCTTTGTTAAGATTTTCTAGGTTTTTTTGAAGGTTTTGCGCTTGGTTCATTGCCTGAAACAAATCCCACGATTTTTTAGCTTCTGCAACTTCTGATTTTTGGGCGTAAGCGGCAACTGATAAGCTCAAGATACCTACGCTTAAAATTAACTTTTTCATTTAATTATAAATTTTGCTGTTTAAACGTTAAAATCCATCATGATATTGCTTTTACAGTTATAGACACTATTCATGATGGATTAATTTTCAAGTTTTATCTATTATTCTTCCTCTGTGGTAGTTTCACTACTTGCTTCATTGTTGGAGTTTTCTTCACCACCTAATTGCTCTTCGACTTCTTCCTCCTCTTCGTGATCAATTCTGGCAACAGAGGCAATTTCATCGTTTGCTTTCAAACTAATTAACCTCACACCTTGCGTAGCACGTCCCATTACTCTTAGTTCACTTACGGCAATTCTTATTACAATTCCAGATTTGTTGATGATCATTAAATCATCTGCATCAGTAACGTTTTTAATGGTTACCAATTCACCTGTTTTTTCTGTAACGTTAATGGTTTTTACACCTTTTCCTCCACGGTTGGTAACTCGGTAATCTTCAATATCAGTACGTTTACCATAACCTTTTTCCGAAACTACCAGTATCGTCGCATCGCTACTATCTACAGCAATCATGCCAACAACTTCATCTTTATCGTGACCCAAAGTTACACCACGAACACCAGTTGCTGTTCTACCCATGGGTCTAACGGTTTTTTCGTTAAAACGAATTGCTCTTCCAGAACGCAAAGCCATCACAATTTCGCTGCTTCCAGTAGTTAAGCTAGCTTCAAGTAATTGATCACCTTCATTAATGTTGATAGCGTTGATACCATTAACACGTGGGCGAGAATACGCTTCTAGAGAAGTTTTCTTGATGGTACCTTTTTTAGTACACATAATGATGAAATTGTTCTCTAAATATTCCTGATCTTTTAAGTTTTTAACCTTAATGTAAGCCTTAACTTTCTCCTCCTTAGGTATGTTGATGATGTTTTGTAAAGCACGTCCTTTACTTTGGCGTGTGCCTTCCGGAATTTCGTAAACCCTTAACCAAAAACATCTTCCCGCTTCGGTAAAGAACAACATGTAATTGTGGTTGGTTGCTACTAGCAAATGTTCTATAAAATCTTCATTTCTAGATGTGCTGCCTTTAGAACCTTTGCCACCCCTACCTTGTGTACGGTATTCTGTAGCTGGTGTACGTTTAATATATCCTTCATGAGAAATGGTAATTACAACTTCTTCGTCTTCGATGAAATCTTCCATACTCATATCTTCGGCAGAGTGTACAATCGTTGTTCTACGCTCATCACCGTATTTCTCTAAAATTTCGGTAAGCTCATCCTTAATGATTTTCATGCGAAGGCCTTCGTCTGCCAATACAGATTTTAACCACTCGATAGTTTTCATTAATTCAGCATATTCTTCCTTGATTTTATCACGCTCTAGTCCTGTCAACCTACGTAAGGTCATATCTAAGATCGCACGAGCCTGGATGTCGGTCAATCCGAATTTCTCCATTAATCCTGTTCTAGCTTCCTCTGGAGTGCTAGATGCACGAATTAATTTGATTACCTCTTCAATATGATCTAAAGCAATCAACAAACCTTCTAAAATGTGAGCACGCTTTTCGGCCTCTGCCAACTCAAAACGCGTTCTACGAATTACCACATCGTGTCTGTGTTCAACAAAGTGATGAATTAAATCTTTAAGGTTCAATAACTGAGGCCTACCGTTTACCAGCGCAATGTTATTTACACTAAATGAGGTTTGTAGTGCAGTTTGCTTAAATAGATTATTTAAAACGATGCTTGCATTGGCATCACGTTTAATTTCGTAAACGATACGGATACCATCTTTATTAGATTCGTCTTTAATGTTAGAAATACCTTCAATTTTTTTCTCGCCAACCAATTCAGCAGTACGCTCAATCATCATGGCTTTGTTTACCTGATAAGGGATTTCGGTAACAATAATTACTTCACGATCTTTAATGGTTTCTATCTCTGCTTTAGCACGCATTACAATACGACCTCTACCAGTTTCGAAAGCTTCCTGCACACCAGAATATCCATAAATGATTGCTCCCGTAGGAAAATCTGGTGCTTTAATAAACTTCATTAGTTCGGCAATAGTAATTTCTCTATTGTCGATATAGTTTATAGTAGCATTAATTACTTCTGTTAGGTTGTGTGGCGCCATATTGGTGGCCATACCTACCGCAATACCAGAAGAACCGTTAACCAAAAGGTTGGGTACTTTTGCTGGTAATACTGTTGGCTCTTGTAGCGAGTCGTCAAAGTTGTTTTGGAAATCTACTGTATCTTTATTGATATCAGCAAGCATCTCTTCAGCCATTTTTTGAAAACGAGCTTCGGTATAACGCATTGCTGCTGGCGAGTCGCCATCTATAGAGCCGTAGTTACCTTGTCCATCAACCATCATGTAGCGTAAGCTCCAAGGTTGGGCCATACGTACCATGGTCATATATACAGATGAATCTCCGTGTGGGTGATACTTACCTAAAACCTCACCCACAATACGTGCCGATTTTTTATAGGGTTTGCCAGCACCTACGCCTAGGTCTTGCATACCATAAAGTACCCTACGGTGCACCGGTTTTAAACCATCACGCACATCGGGTAATGCCCTACTCACAATTACCGACATCGAATAATCGATGTAAGCAGTACGCATCTGCTCATCAATATTAATGGGGATAATCTTATCGTTCTCTTGATTTTCTAAATCTTCTGCCATAAGTTTTTATGTTTTGCGTAATGCGTTAAGCGTTAAGCGTTTTATTCGCCAACTGCCAACCGCCCACCGCAAGATTATTATGTTTTATTATAACCTTGCGAATTTAGTAAAATAAGCTACACTTTACAGCCCATTGTGGAAAAGTTTTAGAGATACGCAAATGTTACAATGTATAGATAGTAGCACGAAAAAAACAGAGCACCTTTCCCGATTTTCGGGAGGCACAGATTTTATTTATACCATAACTTATCAAGATTTTTTATGTTATTATGGTTGCGCATCGGTGGCCAAAGGTTACGCTCAAGTTAAATTTTAAACAAAACTTTCATACATCAATACAAATTGTGATATTTAAAAATAATGATAGTTTCTGAGCGAACCCTAAAATGGGCATTGAGTTTATATCCGCCTTTATTGTTTCAGCGTATTTGGGTTAAGAAATTCCATGATGGATTTAGAGGTGTGGATGTTAAAATTAGCAACAGTGTATTAAACCGAAATTACAATGGCTCTATTTTTGGCGGCACTATTTATGCCGCTACCGATCCATTTTATGCTATTTTATTTGATCAATTGATGCGGCGCAAAGGCTATAAATGCCGTGTTTGGTTAAAAAGCGCCAGTATTCAATATTTAAAACCTGGTTTAACAAGTTTATACTTCACTATAAAAATTACAGATGCCATGATTGCAGAAGCTGAACAAGCGCTTAACGAGCATGGTAAATTTGTGAAAGCCTATCCGATGGAACTTTATAATAAGAACGGAGAACTTTGCGCAACAGTAAGCAACGAGGTTTATTTGCGCCTTAAATTTCCGGGAGAAAAACAGCGGGTAGCTATATAAGTTAAAAGTGTACGGTGAAAGGTTCGTTACCGATTTCAATTCTCTAAAAGCTTAAAATGAACATTAAAAGACTGATACTGGAAGGCGAAAACGTAAGTTTGGATTTTAAGAAGACAATTAGCAATTGTGAAAAAATTGCTAAAACTTTGGTTGCTTTTGCAAATAACAGAGGTGGCAGACTTTTAATTGGCGTGGCCGATGATGGTACTATTAAAGGTGTAAAAGCCGAAGAAGAGGAAAAATACATGATCACTAAAGCTGCTCATCAATTTTGTAAACCTGCTTTAGAGCCTATTTTTGAAGAATTTAATATTGACGATAAATTAGTTTTAGTAGTAGAAATTCCAAAAAGTTATCTAAAGCCCCATTATGCATTAGATGACCAAGGTAAATGGTGGGTGTATTTTAGGGTGCAAGACAAAAGTGTACTGGCTAGTAAAATACTTATCGACGTTTTAAAAAAGGATGGCGATAATGAAGGTACTTTAATTACTTATTCGGAACAGGAAAAGATCTTACTAACCTATCTCGGTGAACACGGTCGCATTACTTTAAAAGAGTTTAGTAAACTTACCAGAAGTGCTTATAAAAAAGCACAGAAAATCATCGTAAACCTAATTTTATCAGGTATTATTTTACCCCACATTACCGAGAAAGAAGAATATTATGTTTTGGCAGATTAAATGCCTCCGCCAACTTTTCCGAAGGAGGAGCTGATTGCAAAATTAACGGTCGTATATCAGCTTTTTTAGGTTTCTTGGTATTTCGAGCTTTTTAAAAGGTTTAACCCACAAGGTTTGAATAGGCCTGTTAGTTTGAAAACTGAAAATTGCCAACTGAAAACTGCTTTGCGATAGATCCAATCGTAATTCGTAAATCTAAAATCGTAATTTTGCCGGCGTATGTTCACCTATTCATTTGCCAAGTACAAACCGTACTATAAAGATAATTTGATTTTAGCGTTACCTATTGTGCTTTCGCAATTGGGCCACACTTTGGTTCACATGGCCGACGGGATGATTGTTGGGCATTTTGCTGGCACGGTGCAGCTCGCTGCTGTTTCTCTAGTGAACAGTTTATTTATGCTGATTTTGGTGCTAGGTTTAGGCATTTCTTATGGATTAACGCCGCTAATTGCACAAGCTAACGGAAGTAAAAATAAGGAAGAATGCGGTCGCCTGCTTTCTAATAGTATCTTGATCAATTTTGTTGCAAGTATCGTGCTTTATGCTTTGGTATTATTGGTTTACTATAAAGTAATCGACCACTTGGGGCAGTCGCCAGATGTAGTTTTACATGCCAAGCCCTATTTGCAATTTATGGGCGTTTCGATTTTTCCATTGATGATTTTCCAAGCCTTTAAACAATTTACCGAAGGCTTAGGCTTTACCAAGCAGGCAATGATGATTTCTGTTTGGGGTAATGTAATCAATGTTATTTTAGGAATTATTTTTGTGAAGGGAATGTTTGGCCTAACGCCAATGGGTGTAAGCGGTGTGGGTTTAAGCACCTTAATAGACCGTGTTTTGATGGCTATTGCCATGGGTGCTTATGTATTTAATTCAAGGAATTTCAAGGTATATCTATCGCAGTTTAAGTTCTTTGCTTTCGATTTATCAAGGGTTAAAAAAATTGTAAAATTAGGTGCGCCAGTAGCCATGCAATACGCTTTCGAAATTAGTGCGTTTAGTGGCGCTGGTATCTTAATTGGAACCATTGGTAAGGTAGAACAAGCTTCTCATTTTACAGCTCTTTCTTTGGCGGCTTTTACTTATATGTTAGCTACAGGCATTGCCAATGCGGCTACCATTAAAACCGGAAACAACTTTGGTAGTAAAAATTTTAAAGGTTTACGTTTGTCGGCTATATCTAGTTATCACATTGTGATTGTGTTTATGTCTACTACGGCTATAATTTTTATGCTCGCCAATAAGATGCTACCCTATATTTACACTAGCGACACAACGGTGATAGGTATTGCGGCACAGTTGCTAATTATAGCAGGTTTTTTCCAATTATTTGATGGCACGCAAGTGGTGGGTTTAGGTGTACTTAGGGGCTTGGGCGATGTAAATATGCCAACTTTCATTACTTTTCTTTCTTATTGGGTAATTGGTATTCCGGTTGGTTATTTATTGTGCTTTGAGTACGGATTTGGGGTAAAAGGCATTTGGTATGGTCTAACTTTTGGTTTGCTAGCTGCTTCTATCCTCCTGTTTATCAGGTTTCAAAATAGAACCAAAAAGTTAGCGGCTAAACAACCTGAACTTCATCACGTTTAACGTTAAGTATTAATCAAATGTTTATTTTTGTGCCATGAAAAAGGCGTTATTGCTAGTAGCTTTTCTCCTAATTGGCTTGTTATTAATTTCTTTTAAATCAAACGATTGGCTAATTGATAGTGATTTAACTATTGATTCCTTAAGAAAAATTTATGCGCAGCCCAGTAAATTTTGGCCAAAACCTCATGTAGATAAAAATGTTGATTTTGAAGAACTTGCCGCTTTACAAGCTATACCTATTGATTTAGCTGATGATTCCATCAAGCGGGTTGTTGAACTTGGGAAATTGCTATTCTTTGATCCTAGGCTTTCTGGTACTAATCAGATTTCCTGCGCTACTTGCCACAACCCGGAGCTAAACTGGGCTGATGGAAAGGTAGTTTCTTTAGGCCATGAGCAATTGCCAAATATCCGCAATGCGCCGTCTTTAGAAAACGTATGGATTTACAACAGCTTCTTTTGGGATGGAAGAGCGAAAAATCTTATCGAACAAGCAGAAGGCCCAATTGCTGCGCATAACGAAATGAACCAAGATTTGAAATCGTTGGCGAGGAAACTTTCTAAAATTAAGGGGTACCGATCTTATTTTACAGCTGCTTTTGGCTCACCTAAAGTTACCAACCAGCGTATTTTCGAAAGTTTAGCTACTTTTCAGCAAACTATTGTAAGTTCAGAAACAAATTTTGACAGATTTTTAAAAGGAGATGCAACTGCCCTAACCGACCAGCAACTAACCGGCTTACATTTATTTAGAACTAAAGCCAGATGTATGAATTGTCATCATGGCGCTTATCTTACCGACAAAGAATTTCACAATATTGGATTAACAGAATACGGCGGTAAATATGAAGACTTAGGTTTATATAACTTTACCAAAAAAACCGAAGATGTAGGCAAATTTAAAACGCCAGGTTTGCGCAACGTCATGAAAACCGGACCTTGGTTTCACCATGGTTTAGTGAAAAGTATGGATAGCTTAATGGTGCTATATAACATGGGTATGCCTGAGCATGTCATCAAACCAGGACAAGAAAAAGATCCTTTATTACCTAAAAACGATAATTTATTGAGAGGAATTATGCTAACGATTAGGGAAAGAAAGGCACTCATTGCTTTTCTAGAAGCATTGTCTTCTCCACCTGTTTTAGTAAAAGTAGAGCGGCTACCTAAATAGCATTAAACACGGTCGCCGCAATGTTTTTCTGGTGTTAGTTCTTTTTGGTTTAGCTCTTTTTCCAAATCTTTTTGGTCTTTACGGTTTCTTTTAACCACAAAGTAGATAAAACCTAAAATTGCTACAACAACTACCGCGATAAGAATAAAGTTGATTTTCATTACCTCAAATATTTGATTACAAATTTAATTTCAATAAATTAAATAGCTGTTAAGCAGATGTTAAGGTTTTAGTTAGCGGCGATGTTTATAGCGCTAAAGCTTTATTAAAAGTCAGCTACATTTTTTGGTAGGCAGAACCTTGAACCACACCACGACGTTCAATTTCTTTATCGATATAACTTTGGATCGCAGATTTTTTCAAGCCCCAGTTGGGCGCTATCAATAAATCCCAATCAGAAATGCCAAATAAACGTTGAATTACAATATCTGGACGTAATAGCGGAATGAGTTCGCAAAGTAGATCCGTATATTCTTCTAAGCTGAATAACTTAAAAGGCTCACGCTTGTATTTCACTCCCATAATAGAGCCTTCTACAATATGTAAATGATGAAATTTAACAAATTTAATTTGAGGAAAACGATTAATCTCATGAATGTAACCGTGCATCATTTCACGAGTTTCCCAAGGGAAGCCAAAAATAGTATGTACACAGAGGTTAAGCTTGGTGTTTTCTAGCAATTTTACGGCTTCAACAAACTCTCCGTGACTACAGCCTCTATTAATTTGCTCTAGAGTTTCGTCGTAAATCGACTCCATCCCCATTTCTAAATCTACATCGTATCTATCTGCGTAGCTTTCTAACAACGCCACTTTTTCAGCATCAATACAATCTGGACGAGTACCTACTGCAAAACCAACAACATCTTCCTTATTCACAGATAACGCATCATCATACATCATTTTTAAATAATGCGTTGGTGCATAGGTGTTTGTGTTTGGCTGAAAATAGACGATGAACTTTTCGGCCCGGTACGAGTTTCGAGCTCTTTGCATTCCTTCTACTAACTGTTCGTTAATCGTGGGGAGTTTTCTAGAAAGCTCAGGTGTAAACGAATCTACATTACAATAAGTACAGCCGCCATAGCCTTTGCTACCATCACGATTTGGGCAGGTAAAACCACCATCTACAATTACCTTAAATACACGTTGGCCATTGTAATGCTCACGCAAATAAGTTCCGTAATTGTTATAGCCTTTTATACCCCAATCTAGTGCTGTTCCCATGTAGGCGCAAAAATACACAAATTGAGTTGAAATTCGATAATTCTCTAATTAGGAATAAAAACAGCTCTCGCTTTGTAAAGGGTATTGTGATACCTTAACAAAAGATTACATCATACTCCATTTGGTTGATGTATGAGTTTGAGTAGTTTGTATTCATTGTAAGCCATGATTACGTTATAGCCCAATAAGGCAAAAATTAAAGGATTTACTTCGTCTACAAATTTAAATCCAATAATGGCCGAAGGTATAAAAAGCAATACTATTGTACCTATCAAAATAAAAAAAGAAGACTTTATAGACTTGAATAAAATATTAAGCCTTAGAATATTGTTTCTTCTAAACTGTGCCGAGTTACGGAACAATTGTATAATGCTATTGAGTAAATAAAAGAAGATAAGAAACACTGCAATACTAGAAGTTAAGCTGCCATTTAATGCTGGAAATTTTAAAGATCCAGAAAAAATAAAATAACAGGTTAGAGCAATGCTCAAAGTTATTTTCATCCATCGAAAATTTTTACCTTGTAGTAGCCAATCTGCAAATGGATTTTTGTGCTTGCTGTTAAGCTCAGTTAATTTTTGTGCCGTTTCTGGCCTTAGTGTGGTAAAAGGACTAATTAGACCAATAATAACTAACAATAGAGTAGAAAAAAATTGAAATGATATGTCCCCGATCAGTATGCTAACTCTTTCTTCGCTAATCACTTCAACAGCAAATAAGGTAATTAAAATGAGTATACAAATTACAACGTGAAAAACCAAAGGAAGGTAGTTTGCTAGTGTACCGCCATTTAAATTGGCCGGCAAAGCCGATGTTTGACTGTTTTCCTCAACAAAGTTGTTCGCCGAACGGATAATAGCGATGATGAAGAAAATAAAGAATAAGCCCATAATAGTTTTAGATAAGTAGATGCTGGCAAAGATAGCGTTTACTGTAAATACAAAGAAAATATGGCGGTATATTCAATCGAATTATTTCGGGTAAAAAATATATCTTTGCACAAAGATGAAGAATATACGTAATTTCTGCATAATTGCACATATTGACCACGGTAAGAGCACTTTGGCCGACCGTTTATTAGAATATACCAACACCATTTCGCAACGCGAAGCACAAGCGCAGTTGCTAGATAACATGGATTTGGAGCGTGAGCGTGGCATTACCATTAAAAGCCATGCCATACAAATGAACTATAAATTAGATGGACAAGAATATGTGTTCAATCTAATTGACACTCCCGGACACGTAGATTTTTCTTACGAGGTTTCTCGTTCTATTGCTGCTTGCGAAGGCGCTTTGTTGATTGTAGATGCTTCGCAAGGTATACAAGCACAAACCATATCTAACCTTTATTTGGCTTTAGAGCACGATCTGGAAATTATCCCAATCTTAAATAAAATGGACTTGCCTGGTGCAATGCCAGAAGAAGTAAAAGATCAGATAATTGATTTAATTGGTTGTAAACGTGAGGATATTATCCCAGCATCTGGTAAAACAGGTATGGGTATTCCTGATATTTTACAAGCTATTGTAGACCGTGTTCCTGCGCCTGTCGGCGATACAGATGCACCTTTACAAGCCTTAATTTTTGATAGTGTTTTCAATTCATTTAGAGGGATTATTGCCTATTATAAAGTTGTACATGGCGAAATTAAAAAAGGCGATAAAGTTAAATTCATTAATACTGGCAAAGAATACTTAGCTGATGAAGTTGGAATTTTGAAATTGGATATGTCTACTCGCCCATCGGTAAAAACTGGAGATGTAGGCTACATTATTTCTGGTATTAAGGAAGCTCGAGAAGTAAAAGTTGGTGATACGATCACTACCGTTGCTAGACCAGCTACCGAAGCCATTCAAGGTTTTGAGGAGGTAAAACCAATGGTATTTGCAGGTATTTATCCGGTAGATACCGATGAGTATGAGGAACTGAGAGAGGCCATGCACAAATTGCAGTTGAACGATGCTTCTATCGTTTTTGAGCCCGAAAGTTCTGCAGCTTTAGGTTTCGGTTTCCGCTGTGGTTTCTTAGGGATGCTCCACATGGAAATTATCCAAGAGCGTTTGGAGCGTGAGTTCGATATGACGGTAATCACTACGGTTCCCAACGTTTCTTATAAAGCTTACACCACAAAAGGTGATGAAATTATTGTAAACAACCCATCAGATTTACCAGATCCAAGCAAATTAGATAGAGTTGAAGAACCTTTTATCAAAGCAAACATCATTACCAAAGCTGAGTTTGTTGGGCCAGTAATGTCACTTTGTATTCAAAAGAGAGGGATTATCGCTAACCAATCTTATCTAACTTCTGATAGAGTTGAGCTGGTTTTTGAAATGCCTATGGGCGAAATTGTATTTGATTTTTACGATAAATTGAAGACCATTTCTAAAGGTTATGCTTCTTTTGATTATCATCAAACTGGCTACCGTAAATCTGATTTGGTACGTTTAGATATGTTGTTGAACGAAGAACCTGTGGATGCTCTATCATCCTTAATTCACCGTAGTAACGCTTACGATTTTGGTAAGAAAATTTGTGAGAAGTTAAGGGAGCTTATCCCTCGTCAGCAATTCGAGATTAAGATACAGGCCTCTATTGGTGCCAAAGTTATCGCCAGAGAAACTTTAAGTGCGTTACGTAAAGACGTGACTGCCAAGTGTTATGGTGGTGATATTTCTCGTAAACGTAAATTATTAGAGAAGCAGAAAAAAGGTAAAAAACGTATGCGCCAAGTGGGCAACGTAGAAATTCCACAGACGGCGTTTATGGCTGTTTTAAAATTAGACTAATAGAATCAAGATTTGAGTATCAAGTATCGAGAATTGGTATAAAATCTCGATACTTGATACTAGATACTCAATACTAATCAAATGCAATTATTAGACGGAAAATACGTATCAGAAAAAGTTAAGGTAGAAATAGCTGAAGAAGCGGCGCAATTTTTAGCAGCAACAGGTAGAAAACCTCATTTAGTAGCCATTTTAGTTGGTAACGATGGTGGTAGCGAAACCTACGTAGCGAGCAAGATGAAAAACTGCGAAAAGGTAGGTTTCAAATCTTCGCTATACCGTTACGATAATACTGTAACCGAAGCTGAGCTTTTAGAAAAGGTTAGAGAAATTAACGCTGATGCTGATGTTGATGGTCTAATTGTTCAATTGCCTTTGCCAAAGCACATCGACCCAGAGAAAGTTACCGAAGCGATTGATCCAAAGAAGGATGTTGATGGTTTCCACCCTATCAATTTGGGTAGAATGATGCGTAATTTACCTTGCTACATTCCAGCTACGCCTTACGGTATTCTATTAATGTTGCAAGCTTATAACATTGATACTACGGGTATGCATTGCGTGGTAGTTGGCAGAAGTAACATTGTCGGTAGTCCGATGAGTGTTTTAATGGCTCGAAATGCTAATCCGGGTAACTGTACGGTTACTTTAACGCATAGTAAAACCAAAGACTTAAAAGAGCAAGTTTTACAAGCTGATATCATCATCGCTGCTATTGGCAAAAAGAACTTTATTACTGCAGATATGGTTAAACCTGGCGCTATTGTAATTGACGTGGGTATTAACCGAGAAACTTCTACAGAAACTAAATCTGGTTTTAAACTTTACGGCGATGTGGATTTTGAAAATGTAGCACCGAAATCATCTTTCATTACTCCTGTGCCAGGTGGCGTAGGTTTAATGACTATTGTCGGTTTATTGAAGAATACTTTAGCATCTGCTAGAAAAGAAATTTATTAAGAAGTACCCTCCAACCTTCCCAAAGGAGAGGCTTTCCATATTGCGGTCATTTCTGTAAAGGTTAGGATAAATCTAACAACAACATTACTTTTAACCATTTGTTAATTAAAAGTTTATGTTGATTTGGCTTTTATTTTTTTCTGATGGTTTGATTTATATAGAAACTCTTGGAACTTTTAAACCACCTAAGACACCTTAGTACATCTTAGCTTTTAACTATGCCTTAGGTTAACTGAGGTGTATTAGTTGGTTATTCACTCGATAAACTCCTTATTCGATTAAAGAATAAAATACGTGTAGCTATTTTTAGTTATACGTATATTTATTATCTTTGTTCATTATTTAAAAACGGAGGTAAAAATGGATACCAAATTAACTTTAAGTTTCAATCAAGATGTTGTAGAAAAAGCAAAGCGATATGCTGCTGCAAATAACATTAGTTTATCTCGTTTAATAGAACATTTACTTACACAAGTTACTTCTAAAGAATACAAATCATTAGAAGATTTTCCAATAAGTGATTGGGTAAGTATGGTAGCCGAAGGCGAAGTTACCTACAAACGCAGTCCAAAAACTTCTAGAAAAGATTTAAAAGACGAGTTTTTCAGTGCTAAAAAATCTAAGTAAATGATACGTATTTTCTTAGATGCCAATGTGTTGGTTTCGGTACTGAATAAAGAATATCCATTGTTTACTTACTCATCAAGGATTTTAAGTTTAGCTAGCCACCCAAAATTTGAAATTTACACCTCTCCTATGTGCTTGGCCATTGCTTTTTATTTTGCTGAAAAGAAGAACAAAGCTACAGCAAAACAAAAAATAGCCATTTTATGCCAGCATATTAAAATTGCAGAAAACTTAAGCAGTGGTGTTTCTTCTACCTTGTTTAATAAAAAAATAAATGATTTTGAAGATGGTTTAGAATACTATGCAGCAGCAAATGTTAAGTGCCATTGTATAGTAACAGAAGATATCGAAGATTTTTATTTTTCGGAAATAGAAGTATTTTCTTGCAAAAGCTTCTTTGAGAAGCATTTACTTAACTAAACAAACGCTTCCAAAACCCTTCTTGTAAACCTACGTAAAAGCCATCTTCTCTTTCTTCGATAGGGTATACATCAACATAATCATTTTGACCGGGCAGGCCTTTGCCTGTTTCTAAGTTGTAGGCGTACCGATGTAATGGGCAAACGATATTTCCATTTTTACACCAACCACCACTTAAAATACCGCCAGCATGCGGACAGTTGTTTGCTAAAGCGTAGAGTTTGTTTTGGTGTTTAACTAAGCATATTTTTTTCCTGTCTACCATAATCAATTCTACAAATTCTTCTTTTGATAAATCTACATCAAGTTTAATCCATTTCATTTAAAACAATATTACTTTAACAAGATACAGATATTAGCAGATTGTAGCATAATTAATTACCTTTGCATCCTTAAATTTATGGCACATCAAATTCCAGAAGACGGCACATTACTTCCTTTAATGGAAGAATTTTATACCATACAAGGCGAAGGTTTTAATACAGGCAAGGCTGCCTATTTTATTCGCTTGGGCGGTTGCGATGTTGGTTGCCACTGGTGCGATGTAAAGGAAAGCTGGGATGCCGAATTGCATCCTTTGACCTTGAGCGATGATATTGTAGCAAAAGCGAATACTTTCCCGGGAAAGGCAGTTGTTGTTACAGGTGGCGAGCCTTTAATTTACAATTTGGACTATCTTACCAAAAAGTTACAAGAAAAAGGGATCTTAACATTCATTGAAACATCAGGCGCTTACCCCCTTTCTGGTTCTTGGGATTGGATTTGCTTGTCTCCAAAAAAGTTTAAAGCTCCGCGTCCAGATATTGCCCCTTTTGCAAACGAATTAAAAGTGATTGTTTTTAATAAAAGTGATTTCGAATGGGCAGAAAAATATGCCGAAATGGTAGGCCCTAACTGTAAATTATATTTACAACCCGAATGGTCTAAGGCAAGTACTGTAACGCCTTTAATCATAGCGTATGTAATGGCTAACCCAAAATGGGAAATTTCCCTACAAACGCACAAATTCTTGAATATACCATAGCTTTTGGTTAATCGGTTAATTGGTTAATTGTTTGTAACTTGGTCTTTAAAATTTGTTCGGACTTTTAACTTTTAACTTTTCATGGGTAGGTATCTTTTTCTAATATTTCTTTGTTTCAGTATTTCGGCTTTTGGCCAATCTACAGTTAAAAAAGCTCAGAACAGTTTTGAAGATGCGCAACAATTTGTAAGGCAAAATGTATTTGATGAAGCTATTAAGCATTTGAATGAAGCTATCAAAGCGGATCCAAAATTCCAAAATGCGTATCTACAGTTGGGCGATATTTATAAAAGACTTAGAAATACCCAAAAAGCTAAAGAAAATTACCGATTGGCAGTAGCTGCTGCTCCTCTCGAAAATCCGAATACCTATTTTATACTTGGCGAAACAGAATTACAAACTGGAGATTATGTCCAAGCTAAAACGAACTTCGAAAATTTCTTAGCTAAAGCACTTAATGTTGATGAGAAATATAAAGATAAAGCCAAAAAATATATCGCAGATTGTAATTTTGCTGTAACAGCGCTTAAAAAACCGGTAGCTTATGAGCCTTTCAACATGGGGTTTTATGTCAATAGCGAAGATCGTGACTATTTCCCTGCATTAACTGCTGATGGCCAAACGATTATTTTTACCAGAAACGTAAAGGGAAACGAAGATTTTTACACCTCAGTTAAGAAAAATGGTGAATGGCAGAAAGCGCAGTCGTTAAGCGAAAATATCAATACTCCAAATTTTAATGAAGGGGCACAATCCATATCGCCCGATGGCAGGTACTTATTTTTTACGGGCTGCAACAGGCCTGATGGCTTAGGTCGTTGCGATATTTATGTGTGCCGCAGAGAAGGTAATGATTGGAGCAAGCCTATTAACTTAGGGCAGACTATTAATACTGGAGAATGGGAATCGCAACCATCTATTAGTGCTGACGGTAGTGCGCTTTATTTTTTAAGTAACAGACCTGGTGGTTTTGGCGGTTACGATATTTGGAAATCGGTGATGGATGACGAAGGATACTGGACCACGCCAGTAAATTTAGGGCCAAACGTGAACACTCCTTACGATGAAGCAACCCCATTCATTCATCCAGATGGTAAAACGTTGTACTTTTCATCTGATGGCTGGCCTGGTTTAGGACAGAAAGATATTTTTTATAGTAAAATACAAGCTGATGGTACTTTCTCCAAAGCTGTAAACTTAGGCTATCCAATCAACACTTTTAACGATGAGTTCGGTTTTATAGTGAGTGCAGATGGTAAAGAAGGACTTTTTTCTTCTAATTTAGACGGTGGTTTTGGAGATGTAGATATCTATCGATTTAAGCTTCCAGAAAATTTAAGGCCTGATCCTGTAACCTATGTTAAAGGAATTATAAAAGATGTAGAAACCAAGGAAACTTTAACAGCGTCTGTGTTGGTGATTAACCTAAAAACAAAAGCTGCTGCTTATAACGAAATAACAGACAAAGTTACTGGAGATTTTATGGCGGTAATGCCTGCCAACGAAAGCTACTCTTTCAGCGCTTTTTCTGATGGCTACCTACTCTATTCTAAGCATTTCGATATTAAACCTGCCGATGCTAACAAACCACTTGAGTTAGAAATCTTACTGGAAAAAATAAAAGTAGGTAGTAAAGTGTTGCTTAACAATATCTTTTTCGACACCAACAAGTTTGACTTACTGCCTACATCCATGGTAGAATTAAATATACTGACTGATCTTTTGAAAAACAATGCTAGTATGGTCATCGAAATTCAGGGACATACCGACAACGTAGGAGATTTAAGGGCAAACCAAAAGCTTTCAGAAAATAGAGCTAGAGCCGTTTACGATTATCTAATGAGCAACGGTATCAATAAAAAACAACTTAACTACAAAGGTTATGGCGAAACCCAGCCAGCTTTTGACAATGGTACCGAAGAAGGCAAGCAAAAAAACAGAAGAACTGAGTTTTTGGTAGTGAAGTTTTAACTCAGCTTCTCAGTTTCGTACCTTTCAGTACGCTTATTGGAGAACCTTCTGCCAGCATTACAGAGTTTGGTTTGCTTTGGCTTAAAAAGGCAAAATCCTCTCCGTAATTTGCGCCAAAATCTACATCAATTTCATATTCATTAACAGGATAAACTTGCCAACGCGGATGTTTTACTTGGTATTCTGAGGTAAGGTTGGCCGCTAGTTTTGTATAGCCCCAAAAATGTTCGGTAATAAATTCTTCCTCGCTGCCAACAGCCATATCAATGCTATTTAGATCTGTTTTAACAGCAAACTTATTCCAAATTTTAGTCTTCCAAAGATAGGCTACATGTAAACTATCTTGGCTTTCTTCCCATTGGTGTTTCATGGGCAGCGTTTGGTAGTTCTCTTTATAAACCGTATTAGCCACAAAGGTAATTGCCGGCTTTGGTACAATTTCCTTTATAAAAACCACTCCTCGCTTCCAGGTTCCGGCGTCATTGTATTTTACATAAAACCTTAAATTAACCTCTTCAAAGTTGATGTGAAAAGGAATACCGAAGCCTTTGAGCTTAGTGTCCATAAACATAAATCCCACTAAGCTCACATAATATTTTCCTTGCCAATCATCTAGCTCGGTAAAGGGCGGTAAGTATTTCTGTAAAATTTTCTTATCAACTTCGTAATTGGCTAAAGCTAATTTTCGCCATTCGGCGGATAAGAATACGCTGTTTTTAGTCATGGGTAGTTATCACGAAAAGGCTTAGTTACCTAGCTCGCTCATAAATTTGATGCGCATTAGCTGAATTTCTTCCCTAGTATAATCAGCTTCGCCTAAATCTTTAAGTGCTAAATCTATCGAGTCGGTATCAGCAGACTGAAAGTAATCAAACACTTCGTCTTGCCTATCCTCATCTATCATTTCATCTATATAATAAGTTAGGTTAAGTTTGGTGCCTGAGTTTACAATTGCTTCTACTTCTTTTAAAACATCGTTGTAAGTGATGCCCTTTGAACGAGCGATATCTTCTAAGCCTATCTGTCTATCAATATTTTGAATAATAGAAACTTTTAAAGCAGATTTATTTGCCTGAGTTTTGATGACCATATCAACAGGTCTATCAATATTATTTTCTTCTACGTAGTTCTTGATTAATTCGAGAAACGCAGAGCCAAACTTTAAAGCTTTACCGTTACCGACGCCAGAAATTTGCTTCAATTCATCGCTGGTAATTGGATAGTGGGTACACATTTCTTCTAACGAAGGATCTTGAAAAACAACAAATGGAGGTACGTTTTTCTGCTTGGCTATTTTCTTCCTTAAATCTTTTAGTAACTGTAGCAGCTGCGTATCTAAAGCTGCCGTACTTTGCTTAGGCTCGTCGTCATCATCATCTCCAACCACTTCCATCACTTCGTTTAAAACAAATTTCAAACTGTACGGGCTTTCGATGTAGTCTCTACCAATTTTTGTAAGTTTTAAAAGACCATAATTATCAATATCCTTTGCTAAAAAATTATCAAGTACTGCCTGTCTCAAAAGTGACTTCCAAAGATTTTCTCCATCAGCTTTGCCAGCTCCAAACTCTGGAAGTTTATTATGTTCGTAAGCTATGGTTTGTGCGGTTTCGTAGCCCATAAACACATTAAGTAAATGGGTATCATCAAACTTCTCTCCGGCGCTACCTACCAATTTTAATAAGGTTAACAATTGTGTTTCTGCTTCAAACTGTTGTTTGGGCTTCTTACAATTATCACACATGCAATTACAGCCAGTTTCATTAAAATTTTCGCCAAAGTAATGTAAGATTTGCTTTCTTCTACATACCGAAGATTCGGCATAATCAATTACCTCTTTTAATATCTGAGTACCAATTTCACGTTCAGAAACTGGCTTGTCTTTCATAAACTTTGCAAGCTTTTCTACGTCTTTTTGCGAATAAAAAGCTACGCATACCCCCTCTCCGCCATCGCGTCCGGCCCTTCCAGTTTCTTGGTAATAGCCTTCCATGCTTTTTGGGATATCATGATGGATGACAAAACGAACATCGGGCTTATCAATACCCATTCCAAAAGCAATAGTCGCCACAATCACATCTACATCTTCCATCAAGAACTTATCTTGCGTGTCGGCTCGTACCTTGGGTTCTAAACCAGCATGATAAGGTAGTGCTTTAATGCCATTGATGTTTAAGGTCTCGGCAATTTCTTCTACCTTTTTCCTACTTAAGCAATAAATAATGCCAGATTTGCCGGGGTTATATTTAACATATTTAATGATTTCTTTGGCAATATTTTTCTTAGGGCGGATTTCGTAAAACAAATTAGGTCTGTTAAACGACGATTTGAACAAGGTAGCATCTGTCATGCCCAAGTTCTTTACAATATCTTGCTGCACTTTTGGAGTAGCGGTGGCGGTTAATGCAATAATTGGAATATTTTCGCCTAACGCAGCTATTACCTGTCTTATTTTCCTATATTCTGGTCTAAAATCGTGTCCCCATTCAGAAATACAATGGGCTTCATCTACAGCAACAAACGAAATTTTCAATAGGCGCAAGAACTCCATATTTTCAGCCTTAGCTAACGATTCTGGAGCAACATAAAGTAGTTTGGTATGGCCGTTTAATAAATCGGATTTTACTTGGGTAATTTCTGATTTATTTAGAGAAGAGTTTAAGAAATGTGCTACACTATCGCTACCACCAAATGCCCTAATTTGATCTACCTGGTTTTTCATGAGTGCAATAAGGGGCGAAATTACTATTGCTGTACCTTCACTCATTAAAGCTGGTAATTGATAACAGATGGATTTCCCGCCCCCTGTAGGCATAATCACAAAAGTGTTTTTCCCCTCTAATATGTTGGTAATAATCGATTCTTGATCACCTTTAAAATTATCGAATCCGAAGAATATTTGAAGGTTATCAAATAAAGATTTCTTGACGTCCATTTCCTGTACTAAATTTTGTGTGCTATTATTCTTCAAAATAACATAATTTTTGCAGTAATTAAAGTATTAATTTACTAATAAATTCTCTTTAAAAAGTAAAAAATCTATAATAGATTTTCTAAATGTCGATTTGTAGCCACATTTCTATATTTTAGTTGTTTAAAATAGCGCCTAACCCACCTCAATTTAATAAGCAACGTCATAGCAAACACAAAAAAATATTCTTGTTTATAACTTTTATATCTTCTTTGTAAAACAGAAAATTTATAGCGAATGTTGAGGTATTGGCAAAGCGACTTTTGCCATTAGGTTTAATTTAAAAGTATATATTTGTTCCCGAAATGAATAAAAATAGATATGCATTGATTATGGCTGGCGGTGTTGGAAGCCGTTTTTGGCCAGTTAGCCGCACCGAATTCCCTAAACAATTTATAGATTTTTTTGGGGTTGGAAAAACGCTTATTCAGAGTACGTATGACAGATTTTTGAACATTTGTTTACCGGAAAATATTTTCGTCGTTACTAACGAAATTTATATTGATTTAATTAAAGCGCAACTTCCGCTTTTAAAAGACAATCAGATACTTGCCGAGCCAATGATGCGAAATACCGCCCCTTGCATTGCTTACGGCGCAATGAAGATCGAAGAACTTAATCCAGATGCGGTTATTGTGGTGGCACCTTCAGATCATACTATAGCCAATCAAAGTGCTTTTGTTAAGGCCATAGAGAAATCAATGGATATTGCTACACAACAAAACTGTTTAATTACACTCGGTATAAAACCTAACCGACCAGATACTGGATATGGTTACATCCAATATATTGATGAAGTTTTAGACGGCGATAGCGAAGTGCATAAAGTAAAAACATTTACCGAAAAACCTAATTTGGAACTTGCAAAGTCATTTCTTCAAAGCGGAGATTTTTTGTGGAATGCTGGCATATTTATCTGGTCGGCAAAAGCAATTAACAAAGCGCTCGAAAAACATTTGCCAGATATGCATGAAATTTTTAGTGGTGGTAAAACGGCATACAATACAGCAAACGAAAAAGCATTTATAGGTAATGCCTATCAGTTGTGTACTAATATTTCTATTGACTTTGGCATTATGGAAAAGGCAGACAATGTTTACGTGCTGCCTTCGGATTTTGGTTGGTCTGATTTAGGGACCTGGGCTTCGATTTACGAAATGGCCGAGAAAGATTACGTTGGTAATGCGGTTATCCCTTCTGAACAAGTGATGATGTACGATTCTTCTAATTGTATGGTAAACATGCCAAAAGATAAATTGGTAATTCTGCAAGGCATGCACGATTACATTGTAGTAGAAGAAAACAATACGTTGTTGATCTGTAAACGTGCAGAAGAACAAAATGTAAAGAATATTGTAGCAGATGTAAAAGCCAAATTTGGAGGTAAGTTTATTTAAGCTTTTGCCATAGGTAAGTTTAAGCTCAGTAATATCATTATTAATGAGCTTAATTTTTTAATTAAACCGTTCTTTGTCTAACGGCTTCGTATAAGATAACTCCTGCTGCAACAGATACATTTAGCGATTCGATTTTCCCAGCCATTGGTATTTTAGCCAAATGGTCGGCCACCCTCAATAAATCATTGGAAATGCCTTCATCTTCTGAACCCATTACTATTGCTGTGGGTACTGTGTAATCCGGGGCATAGATAAAATCATTAGTTTTTTCGGTACAGGCTACAATTTGCAGGCCACTATCTTGCAAAAACAAGCAAGTTTTGTGAAGATTTGCATGCCTGCAAACCGGAATAGAAAATAGTGCACCAGCGGAAGTCTTAATGGCATCGGCATTAATTTGAGCAGCATTTTTTAGTGGCACTACAATAGCGTGCACACCTACACAGGCAGCGGTACGGGCAATAGCTCCCATATTACGTACATCGGTTATGCTATCTAAAACTAAAATAAGTGGTATCTCTCCTTTTTCGTAAATAGCAGGAATAAGATCTTCTATATTTTGGTAGGTAATAGGCGAAATAACAGCAATCACGCCTTGGTGATTTTTCTGCGTCATCCTATTTAACTTCTCAATTGGAACCACACTCATCGGTATTAAAGATCCAGTCAACAAAGCCTTCAACTCCAGAAAAAGTTCTCCAGACAAACCTCTTTGTATATAAATGGTTTCAATGTCTCTAGCTGCTTTAATAGCCTCTATAACTGCTCTTATACCGAATACAAATTCGTTGTTCTCTTTTATGCGTTCGCTTCGTTGTGGTCTTCTAAAATTATCCATATCTATTATTGATTTGCAAAGTTAACAGTTTAATTTAACCACAAAGACACAAAGCACACTAAGAAATAATCAATCTCTAGATGGTGACATTTCTACCGTAAAACATTAGATATTTTCCAAATATTGATAATCAGTTTCATTATCCACAAATTGTGCACAACTAGATATCAATTTAAAATATACTTAAAAAAATCATTAAATTAAAACTCAACTTGTTGACAAACGCCTAACAACTTCTACAAACAAAACCCTCGGTTTTTTTTACTTTTGCTTTATGAGTACCGATAACGAACAAAAAGGGCAAGGCAAATTTTCAGTATCAGCCCGAAAGAATAGACTAGCCAATACCATTAGCACCGTAGATAAAATACAGCCACAGGCCACTGATTTAGAAGAAGCTGTTCTAGGTGCCTTGATGTTAGAAAAAGATGCGTTATCGGCAGTTATTGATGTACTTAAACCCGAACTTTTTTACGACGAAAGACATAAACGTATTTTTGAAGCAATTCAAGCATTATTTCAAAAATCTAAACCTGTAGATATTTTAACGGTAACTTCTGAGTTACGCACCAACGGAAATTTGGAGATGATTGGCGGCGCCTATTTTGTTACTTACTTAACTAATAGGGTATCTTCGGCGGCGAACATCGAGTACCATGCTCGTATCATCTCCCAAAAATATATCCAGCGAGAGCTCATTAGAATATCTACGGACATCATCAAAAATGCTTACGAAGATACTACCGATATTTTCGACCTATTAGATATGGCCGAGAAAAACTTGTTCGATATTGCTCAAAACAATTTGCGTAGAGATACACAAAAAATGGACGATATCATCAAGCAATCTTTGGCATCGTTAGAAGAGTTGAGAACAAAAACTGATGGCTTAACGGGTGTTCCTTCTGGATTTACGGATTTAGATAGAATTACCGGTGGATGGCAGAAATCCGATTTGGTTATTATTGCTGCTCGTCCGGCGATGGGTAAAACCGCCTTCGTACTAACAGCAGCACGTAACGCCGCAGTAGATTTTAACAAACCTACAGTAGTATTCTCGCTCGAGATGTCGTCGGTTCAGTTGGTCAATCGTTTAATTTCTGGGGAAGCAGAAATTGAGCAAGAAAAAATTAGAAAAGGCAACCTGGCCGAGTGGGAATGGCAGCAATTACACAGTAAAATAGGAAGACTTTCTGAAGCAACTTTGTTAATTGATGATACCCCTGCACTGAATATTTTCGAGTTTAGAGCTAAGTGCCGTCGTTTAAAATCGCAGTACGATATTCAAATGATCATCATCGATTACTTGCAGTTAATGCATGGTAAAGGTGAAGGTGGTGGTAACCGCGAGCAGGAGATTGGTAGTATTTCAAGGGCACTAAAATCTGTAGCCAAAGAATTAGAAGTTCCAGTTTTAGCACTTTCGCAGTTAAGTCGTGCGGTAGAAAGTAGACCGGGACAGAACGGTAAAAGGCCAATGCTATCCGATTTACGTGAATCTGGATCTATTGAGCAAGATGCCGATATGGTACTTTTCTTATATCGTCCAGAATATTATGGCATTATGGAAGACGAAAGTGGCCGTTCAAACGCAGGTGTTGGCGAGGTAATTATTGGTAAAAATCGTCACGGCGAAACCGGAATTGTACCACTAAGGTTTATTGGCAAGTATGTGAAATTTGGCGATTTGGAAGATAGTTTCCTACCTCCTTCTAGCTTTTCGGCAGGTAGCGATAGTGCAATGATGCCATCAGAGAACTTCGGTAACCCTGGAAATATCATTATTAGGCCTTCGAGCATGAACGATATGATGGATGATGATCCACCGTTTTAAGATTATTCGCTAGAAAAAAAGCCATCCCAAAAAAATTGGGATGGCTTTTCAATTTCGGCTCTAACTCGCCTTTGCATCTGGCTTTTCCTCTCCAAAAATCCACCATGCTTTTTTAGGAGATTTCAATTTGAATATTGGAGCTGTTTCTTTGTATTTTCTAATATGAGCCACCACTTCTTCAACATCGTCGGTAAATAATAGCAGATCCATATCTTCTGGACTAATTGTTTTCTGTTCCATCATTAATTGCACGTGTTCGTAAATATGTTGGTGAAATTCTTTACCCATAATCACAATTGGGAACTTCTCTACCTTACCAGTTTGAATTAGCGTTAGTGTCTCGAAAAATTCATCTAATGTTCCAAATCCGCCAGGTAAAACCACAAAGGCATAAGAGTATTTTCTCAGCAACTCTTTTCTAACGAAGAAATATTCGATGTTCACAAAAGTGTCTAAATATGGGTTTTCGTGCTGCTCATGAGGTAAAACAATATTGCAACCTACGGATAAACCTCCAGCATCTTTCGCTCCCCTGTTTCCTGCCTCCATAATGCCTGGGCCGCCACCAGTCATGATGGCAAAACCCAATTTTGATATTTCTGCCGAAACTTTACGAGCCATTTCATAATATGGATGATCTTCTTTAAACCTAGCCGAACCAAAAACGGTAACACAAGGCCCCACAAAATGTAGCTTTCTAAAGCCTTTGTAAAACTGATAAACTACACCTAATACGTATTTTAACTCTTGCAAGCGGGTTCTTGCGCCTTTAAAAAAACTTACTTCTTCTCTAACAAACTTATTCATCATTAAACTTGATTTTATTTTAGTCATTGCGAGGCACGAAGCAATCTTAAAGCGTTAGTTTTGTTGCTCAGCAGCCGTTTTACGCTTGCTTCATAACTCACAATGATGACCCATATTTAATTATTTTCTTCTAAACTATATACCCCAAAACAACTCCCGCAATAATAATTAAAGCGGGACTGATTTTCGTTAAACTTAACAATAAAAAGGTAGCTAATACAATTCCCAAAAACATCCAATTTAAACCAACTGGCGCTAGTAACATGAAAAAAGCAGCGATAATAAAACCAACACTTACGGCATTAATTCCAGATAGAGAATATTTAATCCTAGATATTTTTTTTAAATCGTTCCAAAATGGAACAATGAAAAGAACTAAAATTAGGCCAGGAAGGTTAATTCCTAGAACTGCTAAAAAACCACCTATAGCTTGCCCTAACACACTATAATCACCTTGTTTCATTCCAAGAGCACCGATATAACTGGTAAATGAAAACGTTGGTCCAGGTAGAATTTGTTGAAGTGCAAAACCCGAAAGAAAATCGGTTTGACTAAGATAATGCTTCATTTGCACAAACTCTGTAAACATCATTGGTACCAAAACCTGTCCACCACCAAAAATAAAAATACCGTTTCGATAAAAATTCTCGAACAACCTAATCGGTAAGCTAAACGGCGAAGTCCTGTTGATTAAGGCACCAAGCATTGCCATAAATAGCAGCACACCAACAAAATAACCCAGTTTTTTTGGGTTTACATTAGAAAACAGCCTCACTCTTAGCTCGGTTTCTTCGGTAGGTGTACCAATAGCAGAAGAAACCATTCCGCCAATTAAAATGGCTAAAGGAAAAACATAGGCTTCTTTTAAAACTAAGGTGCCAACTAATGCGCCACAAGCTAAAAAAATAGAAACTTGGTTAGTTAGCACTCTTTTTCCTAATTTAAAGGCGCCGTAAGCTACTATTCCTAATGCTATGGGATGTACGTATTTAAATCCATTAACAAATTTATCTTTTTGGTCTAGTAAGCTGTAGCTTATAGCGGCCACTGTCATGATTGCAGCGGATGGCAAAATCCATATCAAAAACGTAATGATGGCCAATTTTAAACCACCCACTTTATAGGCTATACCTACCAATGTTTGTGTAGATGCCGGGCCAGGTAAAACTTGTGCTAGCGCATTTAATTCCAATAATTCTTCTTCGGTAACAAAGTTGATGTTAGTGACGAAGTAACGCAGCAATAACGACAAATGAGCCTGAGCCCCACCAAAGGCAGTAAATGTAAAATAAAGCACATTTCTAATAAAGAAGAGTTGTCGTTTAGCCAATGGGATTTACGATTTTAGATTTACGATTGTGCTTGTTCATTAGTTCATTTGTTCACTAGTTCATTGGGCATTAATAATCGCCACTTGTCTGTTTGATTATTGGTCATTAATTTAGACTGACCCCTAACTCCTGCTACCTCATAACGATCAATCATCCTCATAATCTAAACCTGCTGCGCTGTTGTAGGCGCCTTGTAGCTCAGATAGCGCATGCATATCTCTCTTTTGCCTTGCTGCCTGCATTCCTGCTTGATAAGTCTTTATGCTCTCTTCCTTCTGCCCTATTTTCTCATATAATTTGCCTAAATGATAGTAAGTGCCCACATAGTCTGGATGCTTTTCTGTTAGCTGAAGGTAATATTTTAGGGCATTGTCTACATCATTCTGAACATTATATTCTGTTGCAATGGCATAGAGTATAAAGCTATCATTGGGATCGGCCTTTAAAAATTCAAACAATTTGGTTAATCGCTGGTTTTGCATTTTTTATCCTTGCTTTTTTAATTAAGTTTGTGGTATTGTTTATATAAATTCTAAATAGTACTATGAAAATAGAATAAGAATATATATCATTGCAATATATTATGCAAGCATAACAATTTAACTTAAAATTAATTATGAAACTGTCATGATTTATAACTAAAGTAACCAAATGATTAAATCATGATCGTTTCATCGCAAATGAACAACAAAATTTAAACAGATGAAAATATTAGTTTGTATTAGTAACGTTCCCGATACCACGACAAAAATAACTTTTACTGGCGATAATACCGAATTCAACACCGCCGGTGTGCAGTGTATTGTAAATCCTTACGATGAGATTGCACTTTCTCGTGCGATAGAACTTTGCGAAGGCGGTAAAGGAACCGTAACCGTAATTAACGTGGGCGAAGTTGCAACGGAACCTACTATAAGAAAAGCTTTAGCCATTGGGGCTGATGACGCAGTGAGAGTTAACGCAGCTCCAAGAGATGCCTATTTTGTAGCTACACAAATTGCTGAGTATGCCAAAGCTAACGAGATCGATATCATTTTATGTGGTCGAGAGTCTATTGATTATAACGGTTCGCAAGTAGCGGCAATGGTAGGCGAATTATTAGCTATTCCATCTATCTCAATCATTAAAAAGTTAGATTACGATGGCGCTACTGCAACAATTGAGCGAGAGATTGAAGGAGGTAAAGAAGTAGTGAGCGTAACCGGAAAATTTGTAGCCAGTTGTGCCGAAGGCACTGCAGAAGCAAAAATTCCTAATATGAGAGGAATTATGTCTGCTAGAACCAAGCCTCTTCAAGTAGTTGAAGCCGTAGCGGTAGAAGAAGTTGGTAAAATTACCAAATTCGAAACTCCGGCTCCTCGTGGTTCGGTTAAATTAATTCCGGCGGAAAGTGCCGAAGAGTTGATTGGTTTATTACACAGCGAAGCGAAAGTAATTTAAGCTCCTAAATCCCCAAAGGGGACTTTTTTACACAATTCATTTAATTAGTTAATTATCCCCTTGCGGGGAATTCAAATAAATTACTATGTCAGTATTAGTATATGTAGAGCAAGTTGAAGGAAAGTTCAAAAAATCAGTTTTTGAAGCGGTTTCTTATGCAAAGGCCATTGCAGATCAGCAAGGTACTAGCCTAAGCGCAATTTCAATTGGTAACGTTGCAGACAATGAACTTAACGAACTTGGAAAATATGGTGCAAGTAAAGTTTTAAAAGTAGAAGCTGATCAGCTGAAGAACTTCGTCAATCAAGCCTATGCTTCTGTAATTGCGGAGGCTGCTCAAAAGGAAGGTGCAAACATTGTAGTACTTTCTAACTCTTTCTCCGGAAAAGGTTTAGCGCCTCGTGTTGCAGTAAAACTTAAAGCAGGTTTAGTAGACGGCGCAGTAGAATTACCTACTACAGATGGTGGTTTTTCAGTTAAGAAAACTGCTTTCTCTGGTAAAGCTTTTGCCATCGCAACTTTAACGTCCGAGAATAAAGTAATTGCATTAAACCCGAATGCTTTTGGAGTAAAAGAAAATGAAGCTAGCGTAGCCATCGAGGCTTTTACCCCGGAAGTAAAATCAAGTGATTTAACTGCTATTGTAAAAGAAATTGTTCGTGCTACCAACAAAGTATCTTTACCAGATGCCGAAATAGTGGTTTCGGGCGGAAGAGGCTTAAAAGGGCCTGAAAACTGGGGAATGGTGGAAGAATTGGCAGATTTGCTCGGCGCTGCCACAGCTTGTTCAAAACCCGTGTCGGATGCTGATTGGAGACCACATTCTGAGCACGTTGGCCAAACAGGTATTGCTATTAGCCCTAACCTATATATTGCTATTGGCATTTCTGGTGCTATTCAGCATTTAGCGGGGGTTAGCTCATCAAAAGTAATTGTTGTAATCAACAAAGATCCAGAAGCTCCATTCTTTAAAGTTGCCGATTACGGTATTGTTGGCGATGCTTTTGAAGTAGTTCCGAAAATAATTGCTGCATTAAAGGCACATAAATCTTAACTTTGTACAATAGACCCTTATCGCCCACCTAAACGATAAGGGTTAATTTTGTATATGAAGAAAGTAAAACTCGATATAGTAGGGCTATCTTATAGCCAAACCCAATCTGGAGCTTATGCACTTGTGCTTGGCGAAATCAGTGGAAGACGTAGATTGCCCATTATTATTGGTGCATTCGAAGCCCAAGCCATCGCCATTGAAATTGAAAAGATGTCGCCTACCCGACCGCTAACACATGATTTGTTCAAATCTTTTGCGCAGGCCTATCAGGTAGAAATTACAGAAGTACTTATTTATAATTTAGTTGAAGGTGTTTTCTTCGCTAAATTAATTTGCACCAAAGATGGAGAGCAGATAGAAATAGACGCCCGTACATCTGACGCTATTGCGATTGCGGTGAGATTTAATGCCGTCATCTATACTTACGAATTTATACTTGCCTCTGCAGGTATTGTAATAGAAGGAAATGATTTCCTTTTTCTTGAAAATATGGAGAGCATTACCAGTAATGCATCCAATACCGAAGAAATTAAATCTGATCCAGGATCTATTTCTGGTTTTCAGAGCTTATCTATAGAAGATTTGCAGCAAAAACTAGAAAAAGCATTGGCAGAAGAAGCTTATGAAAAAGCGGCTCGCATTAGAGATGAAATTAACAGGCGAAACGCCAGTTAAGTTGTTGCTTGTAAGTTATTGGTTATAAGTGCGTATTTTTCGATTTATATTCGCAACATTAAAGTTAAAAAATCCTATATTCAAACCCTACAAGCTAACTAAACAAATTTGATTATTTATGAATATTAAGCTACGCTTAACCATCATGAGTTTCATGCAATTTTTTGTGTGGGGCGCATGGCTAATAACCATTGGTACATACTGTTTAAATGCGAAAGGGTGGACTTTTCCAGAATTTGGAGCTATATTTTCTACCTTAGCATTAGCTTCATTGTTTATGCCGGCAATCACTGGGATTATTGCCGATAAGTGGGTAAATGCAGAGAGGCTTTACGGAGTACTTCATATACTTTATGGTTTAATTTTATTGTACGTTCCAAAAGTTGATGATCCAAACATTCTATATTATGTGATTTTTGGCGCCATGATTTGCTATATGCCAACCATCTCTCTAGCAAATTCTATATCGTACTATGTACTTAAAAAAAATGATTACGACGTAATTAAGGTGTTTCCGCCTATAAGGGTTTGGGGCACTGTTGGTTTTATTGCAGCCATGTGGTTAACTAACCTAACCGGAAGCAAAGCCAATGCCAACCAATTTGTTATAGCTGCAGTTGGCGCCATTGCCTTAGGCGTATTTTCGTTTACCTTACCCAAGTGCCCTCCTCAGAAAAACATTAAACAAGGTGCTACACTATTAGAAAAGCTTGGGCTAAATGCCTTTAAGCTTTTTGGTGAATATAAGATGGCACTCTTCTTTATCTTTTCAATGCTGTTGGGCGCCGCTTTGCAATTAACCAATATGTATGGCGATTCTTTCATCACCGGTTTTGAAAGCAATCCTGAGTATGCTAATTCTGCGGTAGTTAAATATTCAACCATCATTTTATCGATATCCCAGATTTCCGAAACCCTTTTTATTTTAGCGATCCCTTTCTTTTTAAAGCAATTTGGCATTAAGAGGGTAATGATTTTCTCGATGGTTGCCTGGGTATTAAGGTTCGGTTTTTTTGCTTACGGCGATCCCAGTTTCTGGGGAACCGTACATATTATACTTTCTTGTGTGGTGTATGGTATGGCTTTTGATTTTTTCAATGTATCTGGTTCTTTATTTGTTGAAACCAATACCGATAACAACATACGCTCTAGCGCTCAAGGTTTATTCATGATGATGACCAACGGCTTTGGTGCATGGATAGGCAGTAAAGCCAGTGGTATACTAATAGCCAAATATTTTGTTGATGCAAATGGTAATAACGATTGGCACGGGATATGGCTTACCTTTAGTATTTATGCGTTAATCGTTACGGTATTATTCGTTTTAATGTTTAAACACAAACATACTCGTGCAGAAGTAGAGGCGATCAACAAAATCAATCACTAAATCATTTCATATCCCGATGTCATCCGTTAAGCTTAGAAAAGAAAAGAACTGTTTAAACTGTGGTCACCATGTAGAAGAAACCTATTGTCCGCACTGTGGGCAAGAAAACATTGAATTAAAGGAAGATGCTTTACACATGATTACACATGCAATAGCAGATTACTTTCACTTTGAACATAAGTTTTTTGGTACCATTAAACCGCTTCTTTTTAAGCCAGGGAAATTAACGGTTGATTACGTTGCAGGAAAAAGAGCGTCTTTCCTCCATCCTATTAAGCTATATATTTTCATCAGTATCGTATTTTTTATTGTCATTTTTAGTGGGAATAAAAAAGAGAAAGATGCCGAAGCAACAGCTGAAATTACAGAAAAGCTAAAAAATGACACGCTAACTTCTAATTCTTTAAAAGAAGCTAAACAAATACTAGACTATATACCGCTCAGCAAAAGCAAAAAAGATAGTATTTTAAAGGAAGTAGAAAAGGATATTAAAGAAAATGGCACTGCAACAGTTAATATTGGTACTTCCAGAAAAAATAAGAAAAGGTACAATAAGTTGCTTTCTGATGAAAAATCAATAGAAGAATACGAAAAAAACCAGCGTGCGCTGCCAAAAGAAGAGCGTGACAATTTTATAGTGAACTACTTCACCAAGAAAGGTATCGAGTTTAATAAATATCCCGATCCTATGGCAAAGATTGGCGAGGATATGATCAAGTACGTTCCTAAAATGATGTTTTTGCTTTTGCCACTCTTTGCGCTGATCTTGAAACTCGTGTACATCAGAAAAGATAGGTTTTATTATGAGCACCTCATCTATTCTTTCCATACCCATTCTGCAATTTTCTTAAGTTTTATTTTGGTAGGCAGTTTAAGTTGGCTTACCAGATTTGCTTTAGACCTTAGCAGTTGGATACAATTTGCTGGAATAATTTATATCACTTGGTACATTTATCGATCGCTTAGAACTTTTTATAACAGTACAAGATGGGTTACCTTGCTGAAGTTTTTCTTCCTGTTTTTTTGTTACAACATATTATTGACCATTTGTTTTCTAGTTATCATAGCTATTAGTTTTATCGGTGGATAATTTTCAATTCTTATTGCTCAGCAGCTTTTGCGTTAATTAGGCTACTAATTTGTATTATTTCCCTATAAAAGCGATAGATTTTGTAGGGTCAAATATGACTTTTTATAGGGATTTTGTTACGATAATATCCTTCCAAAATACTTACCTTTGCGGGCATTAAAAATGCTAGCATTCAATGAGCTTAAACATCCATTACCAAGAAGATTTTCAAGACCGCCATATTGCGCCAAATGATGCAGACACAGCGGCTATGCTACAAACCATTGGCGTAAATTCTATCGACCAATTAATTGAGCAAACAGTTCCGGCAGCCATTAGGTTAAAGCAAGGTTTAAATTTGCCCGAAGCTAAATCTGAGGTCGATTATCTTAAAGCCTTAAAACAAACGGCTTCTTTAAACAAAGTTTTCAAATCTTATATCGGACAAGGATATTATGACAACATCACCCCTGGTGTAATTTTGCGTAATGTATTTGAAAACCCAGGATGGTACACGCAATACACGCCTTACCAAGCAGAAATTGCGCAAGGTCGTTTACAGGCTTTGTTAAATTTCCAAACCATGGTAATTGACCTAACGGGAATGGAGATTGCCAACGCATCTTTATTAGACGAAGGTACAGCAGCTGCCGAAGCCATGTTTATGCAATACAGTTTGCGCAAAAAAGAGCAAGGCAATAAATACTTCGTTTCTGAAGCCATCTTCGCTCAAACTATTGATATTTTAAAAACTAGAGCTAATCCTTTCGGTATTGAATTGGTAATTGGCAACCACGAGAACTTTGAGCCTACAGCCGAATTTTTTGGTGCCATTGTACAATATCCGGCAGGTAATGGCGAAGTTTACAACTATAGCCAGCTGGCTAATACTTTGCACGAGCAAAATGTTAAACTAACGGTTATTGCCGATTTATTAAGCTTAACCTTGTTAACCCCTCCTGGCGAATGGGGAGCTGACGTAGTAGTTGGTACTACGCAGCGTTTCGGTATCCCGATGGGATTTGGTGGTCCACACGCTGCTTTTTTTGTCACTAAAGACGAGTACAAACGCTCCATTCCTGGTCGTATCATCGGTGTAACTATCGATAGCAACGATAACTACGCTTTACGTATGGCTTTGCAAACACGTGAGCAACACATCCGTAGAGATAAAGCGACTTCAAACATTTGTACTGCCCAAGCCTTATTGGCAATCATGGCAGGTTTTTACGCTGCATATCACGGTCCAAAAGGTTTAAAATTAATTGCTGAGCGTACCCATGGTTTAACAGTTTCTTTAGCAGAATCTTTAAAAGCAATTGGCTACCAAATAAGTAACCAAGCTTATTTCGATACCATTGAAGTTGAGTTAGCTGATTTAAAAGGCGCCATCCACAAAGATTGTTTAGACAACAACATCAATCTAAATTATCAGGGCACAAAAGCAACCATCTCTCTAGATGAAACTACCAACTTTGAAGACGTAAGTTTATTGGTTCGTATTTTCTCTAAAGTTAAAGCTATTGCTACTGATAGCGTAATTGTAATAGACCAAGTTAGCAGCACAATTCCTGCAGATTTACAACGTACCTCTGCCTATTTAACACATCCAGTATTTAACTCGCACCACTCCGAGCATGAAATGCTGCGTTACATCAAATCATTAGAAACCAAAGATCTTTCGCTTTGCCACTCTATGATTGCCTTAGGTTCATGTACCATGAAACTTAACGCTACTACGGAGATGATTCCGGTAACTTGGCCAGAGTTTAGCAAAATACATCCTTTTGCTCCAGCAGATCAAGTTTTGGGTTACTACACTGTTTTTGATGAATTGGATAAATGGCTGAGTGAAATTACTGGCTTTGCAGCCATGAGTTTGCAGCCCAATGCTGGTGCACAAGGCGAGTACGCTGGCTTAATGGTTATCCGTGCTTATCACCAAGACAGAGGCGATCATCACCGTAACATTGCATTAATTCCTGCTTCGGCACATGGTACCAATCCTGCTTCGGCGGCAATGGCCGGAATGAAAATCGTTGTCGTTAAATCTTTAGCCAATGGCAACATCGATGTTGATGATCTAAAAGCTAAAGCGCAAGAGCACTCGGCAAACCTTTCGTGCTTAATGGTTACCTATCCATCAACACATGGTGTTTTCGAAGAAAGTATCATCGAAATCTGTGAAACTATCCACCAACACGGCGGACAAGTTTACATGGATGGTGCCAACATGAACGCACAAGTTGGTTTAACTAGCCCTGCCAATATCGGTGCCGATGTTTGTCACTTGAATTTACATAAAACCTTCTGTATTCCACACGGTGGTGGTGGACCTGGCATGGGCCCAATTGGTGTAGCAGCACACTTAGTGCCTTACTTACCTGGCCATGCGGTAGTAAATATCGAAAAAGGAAAATCTATCCCAGCAGTATCTTCTGCGCCTTGGGGTTCGGCCAGTATTTTGTTAATTTCTCATGCCTACATTGCTATGATGGGTGCTGATGGCTTAACTAAGGCTACAAAATATGCCATTTTAAATGCAAACTACATGAAAGCTCGTTTAGAGCAACATTTCCCAGTGTTGTACGCAGGTGCAAATGGTCGTTGCGCACACGAGATGATTTTAGATTGCCGTGGTTTCAAAAACTTCGGTATCGAGGTGGTAGATATTGCCAAACGTTTAATGGATTACGGTTTCCACGCTCCTACGGTTTCTTTCCCAGTAGCAGGCACCTTAATGGTAGAGCCAACAGAAAGCGAGCCTAAGCACGAGTTAGACCGTTTCTGCGATGCTTTAATTGCCATCAGAAATGAAATTAGCGAAGTAGAAAACGGCAATTTAGATAAAGTGGACAATCCATTGAAAAATGCGCCACATACGGCTGCAGTAGTAACTGGAAACGAGTGGGCACATGGTTATAGCCGCCAAACAGCTGCTTTCCCTTTGCCTTACGTAGCTGCTTATAAATTTTGGCCATCGGTAGGCAGAGTAAACGATAGCCATGGCGATAGGGCATTAATTTGCGCTTGCCCTCCTATCGAAAGTTATATGGAAGAAGAAGCAATGGCTTAGGATTTACGATAGTAGATTTTAGATTTACGATTTTCCTTTACAGCTGTTTATTCAGCTACGTTGTCATCCTGAGCTTGTCTAAGGATCTAATGAAACATAAAAAACTAATAGCTCGGACAAATTGTCTGGGCTATTAGTTTTGAAAAGCAATTGTAACATTTCAATTCAACTTCAGTCCTGCTGTCCGCTTTACTTCGGGCAAACACATAGGTTTGCCGCTACGTGCTCGCTACCATCAGGTTTATTTTACATAAAACAATACAAGAAACTAAATTCTCTTCTGCATCAATCTCAGTGTAACCGCATATCTTTTCATTGCTTCTTAACCACAAACAATATAACACAATGAAGAAATTAATTCTAGCACTTCTGTTCCTTACTTATCCAACTAGCGACATTCGCTCAGCAAATCGAAAGCAAAATAGATAAACTTACTATTAAACGTGTTTAAAGAAGCAAACAGGCCAGTAGGTGTATTTATGGTAGCTAAAGCAGGAAAACCTATTTATCAAAAAGCTTTCGGTAAAGCCAATGTAGAATTAAACGTGAATATGAATACTGCGAATATTTTCCAACTTGCGTCAATTACCAAACAGTTTACAGCAATTGCAATTTTAATTTTAGAAGAAAAAGGCAAGCTTTCTACTAAAGATCCAATTTCAAAATTTATTCCAGATTATCCCAATGGAAATCAGATCACAATCCATCAATTACTAAATCACACTTCTGGCATTAAGGATTTTACAAAACTGAACTTGATAGCTCAAATAGCTCAGCAAGATTTATCTCCGAAAGAATTAGTAGATTTTTTTTAAAAAAATGAACCTGTAGACTTTAAGCAAGGAGAAAAGTTTGAGTATGCTAATTCTGGTTATGCAGTTTTAGGCTATATCACACTACATAACCTGAATGACAGTTTTATTTAATAGACTTACGAATTCTCATCAACTTCGTAAGCTTAAATGGAGATATAGGAAACGCGAACATTATTCAAATAAAGTTATTCTAAAATAATTACCATATTTGATTAAAAACCAAGCTAGCCACCTCAATATGAATAAATTGTTCTTAATTATTTTTTGCTTGATCCCTTGTAGTTTAATTGCTCAACAGGTCGAATTATTTGATGAGAATTTAAGTAGGTTTCATAACATTAGAGATTTTTGTATCACATCAAATGGCAATGAGGCCTATTTTACCATTCAAAGTCCTAGTCAAGAGCTATCGCAAATTGTTGTAATCAAAAAAATCAATGATAAATGGTCTGAGCCACAACTGTTGCCTTTTTGCGATGAATATTCTTACTTAGAACCATTTTTAAGCTGTAACGGTAATAAACTCTTTTTTGCTTCAAATAGACCATTCAAAGATTCTGTTCAGGTTAAAAAAGATTTTGATATTTGGTATGTAGAGCGAAAGAATGTTAATGAAAAGTGGTCAGAACCCATTAACCTTGGAAGTAATGTCAACTCGAAATCAGACGAATTTTATCCGTCACTTTCAGAAAACAACAATCTTTATTTTACTAAAGAATCTTCATTAGGCTTAGGAAAAGACGATCTGTTTTTTTGCAGATGGGACGGTAATAAATACTCGGCACCTGAGTTATTAAATACCAATATTAATAGTGACGGTTATGAATTTAACGCCTTTATTGCCAAAGACGAAAGCTTTCTATTGTATACAAAGTATAATGCAGCAGGAGGTTTTGGAAGTGGCGATTTATACCTAGCAAGAAAAAATAGTTTAGGCGAATGGCAGAAAGCAGAAAATATTGGACACAAAGTTAACACAAAGTTCATGGAATACTGTCCGTACTATGATGCTGAAAATGAGACGCTATATTTTACCAGTAGAAGAGATGAACTAACAACAAAAAAATTCGCAAACTTGGCTGAATTTCAATCTTATATTTCAAATGGAGCAAATGGGCTTAGCAAAATTTATAAAGTAAAAATTAAGTTTTAAAGCTGCCTCAAAAATTACTCATCATTTTGAGTGTAAACCATTGCCCAGATTTGTGTCTTCACAAACCTGGGCAATAGAAACGTATTAGGGATACAGTAAATACTTCTTCCTCATCTCTTTATAAGCTTTCAATCCTGGCTCCCAGCCTGCTCTAATAGTTTCGATAGGCACATCGTCAATAATTTGTTGCCTAAAGTCGCCTCTACCAATCTGAATTTCGATGTTGTTCATTTGGTTGCTAAACTTCGATTCGAAAAACTGCTCTTTTTTAGGATGATTTTTGTACAATTCTTTAATCCACTCGAAATTAATCTTTTTGCTTTTTCTTAACTGCTCCGTATCGTAATTGCGCAGATCGATACCATAACAAACCTCATCCATAAAGATTGGCGTTTCGGCCATTCCTTTAATGCTTTTTGGCGTAAAACTAAAGCTGTAAATGCCTTTGTAAGCTGGGCTACCTAAAACGGTAAACGGGTTATAAGTACCGCGGCCATGGTTTACATATACCCCTTCGAACATACACACACTTGGATACAACAAAATAGCTTGTTGGGTATTCAAATTTGGTGATGGCGGTACAGGCAAAGTGTATGGCATATTGTGGTTATAATTGGCCACAGGAATAATTTTCAAATCAGCTTTTACTTTGTTGGTTAACCAACCTTCGCCATTGGCCATTTGTGCAAACTCGGCCACGGTTAATCCGTGCGACATAGGAATTGGAAACATGCCAATGCCCGATTTATATTTCATATCCAGTATTGGTCCGTCAATTAAATACGCATTAGGATTGGGGCGATCTAAAATGAGTAAGGTCTTTTTACTCGCCTCGCAAGCTTCCATTAAACGAGACAAAGCATTAATGTTGGTATAAAAACGTACACCCACGTCCTGCAAGTCATAGATTAAAATATCCACATCAGCTAAATCTTCTTTGCTTGGCTTGTTCTTTTTACCGTACAACGAGATAATTGGAATGCCCGTTCGTTGATCAATCTCATCTGAAACTCTTGCACCTGCACTTGCATTGCCTCTAAAACCATGTTCTGGGCCAAAAACTTTTACGATGTTTACACCGAGTTTCTGTAAACTATCTACCAAATGTGTTTTACCAATGATAGAAGTTTGGTTAGCTAATACAGCAACTCTTTTGCCTTTTAGCAAGGGTAAATACAATTCCGTTTGTTCTGCACCAGTTTTTATGCCCGAATTATTGGCGTGAGTTTTAGTTGCCTTAATTTTTGGCGAACAGGAAAATAATAGCGTAGCAATAGCTAAAAAGGAAAATAATTTCATGGTTATCTATTTGATTGAATGATAAAGATAATCAACAAAATTAAAAAGTATAATAGATTTTACATGTTTTTGCGGTTTTTTGCAACTTTAATAGCCAACATCGAGCTTATTTATCATAAACTGATCCATCCTATGTTTCCATCACTTGTACTTACCAATTGAAAATCTTCAAAATTGCCCAATACATTTACGGTTTGCCCAGCCGTTAATGTTGTCTTAATCCCAGCTGCTAGATTTGGATAGTCTAATAATGAGCGTTGATCCGAAATTTTAAGTGCGTTCATCTTTTTGGTTTCTACCAAAGATTTATTGGCAACGTAACCTATTTTGCCATTGGGCAATTCTATTTTATAATGATTGTCTACAGCGGCCAATACTCTTAATACTGTATTATTTTTTAAGCTTTCTGGATTTGAAAATTGTTGATTATCAGAAATATTTATAGTTTTATTTAAAGTGCGGAGCGTAGCATTCAACTTGTTTAAATCACTCCTGATATTAGGTGCGGGCAGAACCAATGGATCTACAAATGGCAGCGGGTCTACGGCACCTTCGCTGGTATAAATTCCGAAATGCAAATGAGGAGGTGTAGTCTTTGCATTGCCCGTGTTGCCCATTAGCCCTAAAGTGTCTCCAACTAAAACTTGCTGACCAGCCGTTGCAATTTGTTCATCTAAATGTGCATAATATAAAGTATAGTTCTTCCCTTTGGGACGAAACCAAACCACTTTGCCACCTAAGTTGTTTTCATTTACACGGGTAACCGTTCCTTCGGCAATAGCCAATACTGGCGTTCTAAAAGCCGAAAAAATATCAATTCCTTCATGTTTACGCGTATTGTTATCTCTACCTGCACCGTAAAAACTTTGAATTTGCTTTCTATTTACTGCCTTTAAGGGATAAGCCAAAGATGGACCGATAACTAGCTCTAAGTTATAAGAGCCACTACCTAATAACTCCGGCTGTAAACGCAAAAAGTACTCGCCACTTCTCTTAGCCTCCCATTGTAATTCAGCGCCTATACTATCGGCAAAAGCGAGCACTTTGAACTCTCCATTATCCCTACGTTCCCAGAAATCCATGTAGATCGAAAAATGGTCAACAGATTGCTTGGTTAATCTTACGGTAAGCATTTGTCCTCGCTGCAAGCTGAACTTAAAACCAGCACCATCAACTTTATCGGCAGCAAAATAACCGCTTTCTTTATAAGGAAGTTTGATACCGACCGCATTTGGCAACAAATTATTCGCCTTAATTATCCAAGCTTTGCCCATTTTATTTTGGTCTAAGCCTGCATTAACTAATTTTCTTTCATATTCTTGATGTGGAGAAGCAGGTTTCAACAAGTTGAAAGGGCCACTTTTACAAGCAGCAATGACGGAAATGAGAATTATGAAATAGTGTGGTCTGAACTTCATTTTAAATCTATTTTGTTAAGATTATATCCATCATATTTGGCAAAATACTGATGTTCCAAGTGGGTAACTTAACTTCTTTTAATTCGTCATCTACATGAATATCTTTCGTATCTATTGAAATTTTGATCTGATTTACTTGTGCAGACTTAATTGGAAATACCGGCTTTTTGCCAGCCACTATCGCTTCAAAATATTTAATCAAAATTGGACGTTGACTGGCTTTAACTGCTATTAATTCTAGCAAACCATCGCCTGGATCAGCCTTTCCTAATTGTAATTTGGGGCCTAATCGAGAAATATTCAACAATTCAATCATCAGAAATTCGTTGTTTACTTCTCTTCCATCGTAAACCATCGATGCCCTTACAGGTTCGTAATGCTTGGCTAAATGCAACAAGGCGTTATGGGCTTGTTTTACTTCCTCATCGGGTTCTTCAGAAGTTGCAGATGGTTTTTCATCCATCCATTTAATCAAAGCAGGAAATAAGCCAAAACCAAAGGATTCTACAAAATATTCCTCATTTTTACGGGTTCTAGCCAAACCGATATCCAGTTTTTGAAATTTTTCTTTTCTCCAAGCCTCTGCATTTAAACGTAGGTTTTCTTCTATAGCTAAAGAACTGGCTATGTTATTTGCAGTACCGAGAGGCAATATTGCTATTGGCCTCTTATATTTCAGCTTTTTATCAAGCATGGTTAAAATCGTTTTTCGAACGGTACCATCGCCACCCGCAACTGCAATATATTTTACATCAGCAGCTACTTTTTTAAGAATTTTCTTTTTAGAGGATGAGTAATTACACTTATAACCCGCCGTTCGTAATAACTCCATCAAATGTTCAGCTTCATGCTCTTCCGCACCTGCTGTTGGATTGTGTACCAGTTGAATTTTAGTCTCTTCTATTTTCATGGCGAATATCTATTTTCATTTCTTGTCAACAATAACACCCTTATAATAGTTTTTATTACATCACCAAAATTGATGAATATGAATATCTTAATTACAAACGATGACGGCATATATAGTCCAGGTATAGCGGCTTTAGCACAAACGGCGTTAAAATTTGGAAAGGTTTGTGTTGTTGCACCAGATGTTGAGCAATCTTCTACGGGTCATGCAATTACCCATTCTAGACCACTAACTTATAAAAAATCACCTATCACCTTTGAAGGTATTGAAGCTTTTCGTGTAAACGGCACGCCTGCCGACTGTGTGGCTTTGGGTTTACACATGTACCCAGAAACTGATGTAGTTTTATCTGGGATTAACATGGGGCCAAATTTGGGCAATGCGATGTGGCATTCTGGTACATTAGCTGCAGCAAAGCAAGCGGTACTTTTAGGTATTAAAGGCATTGCTTTAAGTACTCCAGTAGGTAAAACTGAACCAGATTTCGATACGCTGAAACCTTATGTAGAAGAATGTCTTACGATGTTGCTAGATACAGATGAAATTGCACTTTATAACGTTAACTTTCCCAAAAAACCTACTGGCGTAAAGTGGACTAGGCAATCTGTTTCGCTATATGATGGTACCGTTATTCCGGGCGAAGATCCAATGGGAAGAAAGAATTTTTGGATTTCTGTAAGGTCGTTGGACCAAGCAGAGGAAAATAGCGACAGATGGGCCATGGAACATGACTATGTTTCTATCACACCACTGCGTTTAGATTTAACAGATGAAAAAAGGTTAAAGCAAAAGTTGAGTGAGCAGTAGTTGGGCATCAGTATTTAACTGATTCTTGACTACTAAGTACAGATCACTTATTTTACACACAAAAAACATTGAATACATATTGATTTAGCACTTTTGATTTCAATTTAATAACGACGTATGAGTTTAGAAAACAAAGTCGCCTACATTACGGGCGGCACAAAAGGAATAGGTTTTGGAATAGCTAAGGCATTGGTAAACGCTGGTTTAAAGGTAGCCATATCGGGCAGAAAGCAAGAAGATGTAGACAAAGCAAAAACTGAGTTAGGAAGCGATAATGTATTGGCTATTGCTTCTAACGTAGTAAATTATGACGATGAAAAAGCGGCCGTTGCCGAAATTGTAGCCAACTTTGGAAAGTTAGATATCGTTATTGCGAATGCTGGTGTAGGTAAGTTTGCTCCTATAGATCAATTAAGCTTAGAAGACTGGAATGTAATGATTGATACGAATTTAACGGGTGTTTTTCATACCTTAAAAGCAAGCGTTGAGCAGTTAAAGGCCAATAAAGGCTACTATATTTCTATAGCAAGTTTAGCAGGAACTAACTTTTTTGCTAATGGTGCTGGCTACAATGCATCTAAGTTTGGAGTTGTTGGTTTTACTCAAGCTGCCATGTTAGATTTAAGGGAGTATGGTGTTAAAACAACCACGATTATGCCTGGTTCGGTAACCTCTAATTTTAATGACCATCAGCCAAATGATGCCGATGGATGGAAAATACAACCAGAAGATTTAGGTCAGATGGTGGTAGATTTATTGAATTTAAACCCTAATGTGTTGCCTTCAAAAATTGAAGTAAGACCAACTAAAACTAAATAATTCCCGGAAATTAAGTTGGGTGGGGACACCCAACTTTAGAATTTCTACATGCTATTGGTGGGTGTCCCCACCCACCAATAATTCAAACATCAAAAAGATATTAATCTCTATAATGAGTTAGTATATTAAACTCATCCACTCCATCTTCATAAAATCTTGCACTACTCCACTTGTAGCTCTGACTTAAATCAGCTAACTGCCACCGTTCTTGTAAGGGGTTTTTATGGATGTAGTCTAATTTTTGTTCTAAAATATAAATACTACTTAAAGGAATTGCTAAGGGATCTCTTTTCCAGAAATGGTAACCCCTGTCGCTGGCGTTCGATTTATATAAAACCAATTTATTGGGTTCAAAAGTTCTTAGATATTTTTGAAATTGATGTGCTGTAAACTTCATAAAACTGCCAACGGATGTTTCATTTCCATTATTACCTAATGTTTTCCAGATCAAATGGATGTGATTAGGCATAATTACAAATCCATATACCATCGCTAACTTGTTTTTAACTAAATAGCCAAGTGAATTAATGATTAACATCTTCAATTCATCATTTTCTAAAAGACAATGAAAGTTATTTATCGTTACCGTGAAGAAATATATTTCATGATTTGTCATTTGACCCTGCCTTCTGTGGAATAAGCTCATTTACCATTTCCTCCAATTAAATATAACTGAATTTTGTGAAGTTGGGTGCGGACACCCAACTTTAAATTGAATTGAAGTTAGACCAACTAAGACAAAGTAGCTTATTAGCCACCGATGCACAGATAAATATTTTCAAAGAAATCTGTGTATCTGTGGCTTTTTCTTTTTAAAAAACTTCATTTCTTACTTCTTTCGGAAGTAATTTTTCCATAAGTATACGTTGCTCTGGTTCAACATTAATAAACTTCCAATTGGTTTTTCCGTTTTCTGAAATGGCAATAGACTTTTTTTCGGCGTTAATTTTGAAATATCCTGTATTATCGTCATAACTTACATTGTCTGGACCAAATTTATTAGCTAATCCCATTTGCATTAACGAACGCTTGTCTGCCTCCATATCGTTAAATTTCATTTCTATTACCGAGTTATACCTAAAAACTACGTAATATTTGCCTTCGACAATGATTGGTTCGTTGAATTTCTTGGTTGTAAAATCTGAAAATTTGAAACTAAACTGAGGAGAACTGAAGAGTTGCTTAGTTGCTTTTACCATATCAGATTTAGGTAATACTTTAAATAAATCGGAATGAACGTAATCGAAAGCTTTATCAAATTCGCCAACCTTCATTAGTTCACCAAATTCTTTAAAGTTTGCATCAATATTTTCTTGATAAGTTTGTGCAGAAACGATATTAATAGATAATAATAACATCGCAAAGAGTAAAATTTGCTTCATCGTTAATTTTTTCATTCCGCAATTTAATCTAAAATACCGAAAAAATAAATCTGTTTATCCCGACAATCGGGACAGGTGCTGTGGCTTTTCTAAGTATGTTGAGAAATTATAAACAAACCTTGTTTGTATATTATCATTTGTAGGTCAACGTATTGCCTAGCTAAAAAAATATTATCAACAGCACAGAAACCACTGCAATATTTTTGTACCTTTGTATCCCGTACAAAAAGCAACAAAATGTATTTGTTGCAACAAAAAATCATTCATGACTAAGTATATTTTTGTTACGGGCGGTGTTACTTCCTCACTTGGTAAGGGCATCATTTCCGCATCTTTAGCTAAACTTTTACAGGCCAGAGGTTACCGTGTAACCATTCAAAAGTTCGACCCTTATATCAACATTGACCCGGGAACTTTAAACCCTTACGAACATGGCGAATGTTTTGTAACTGAAGACGGCGCAGAAACAGATTTAGATCTAGGTCATTACGAGCGTTTCTTAAACGTACCTACTTCGCAAGCCAATAACATTACTACGGGTCGTATCTATCAAAATGTAATCAACAAAGAGCGTCAGGGAGAGTTTTTAGGTAAAACCGTACAAGTAGTACCTCACATTACCGATGAGATTAAACGTAACATGCGTATTTTGGGCGAAAGCGGAGATTACGACATCGTAATTACGGAAATTGGTGGTACCGTTGGCGATATTGAATCTTTACCATTTGTAGAAGCAGTTCGTCAGTTTAAATGGGAAGAAGGCAACAACAATGCGTTGGTTATTCATCTAACGTTGGTACCTTATTTAGCAGCGGCCGGTGAGTTAAAAACCAAGCCTACGCAACACTCTGTTAAAGCCTTGTTAGAGTATGGCATCCAGCCTGATATTTTAGTTTGTAGAACAGAACATCACATCAGCCAAGATATTAGAAGAAAAATTGCACTTTTCTGTAACGTAAATATCAATGCGGTAATCGAATCTATGGATGCCTCTACCATTTACGATGTACCATTGTTAATGTACAAAGAGCAATTAGATAAAACCGTTTTAAGCAAATTAAAACTTCCTGCTAAAGCTGAACCAAGCATGGAAACTTGGAAAGATTTCTTAGGTCGACTTAAAAATCCAACGTCGGAAGTTAAAATTGGGCTGGTTGGTAAGTATGTAGAGTTACCAGATGCTTATAAATCAATTACCGAAGCATTTATTCATGCTGGTGCTAAAAACGAATGCAAAGTTCGTGTAGAGTACATTCCTTCAGAAAGTATTTACGCAGATAACGTAAAAGAAAAACTTAGTCATTTGGACGGTGTGTTAGTAGCGCCAGGTTTTGGTAGCCGCGGTATTGAAGGTAAAATAGAAGCCATTAAGTACGTTAGAGAGAACAACGTTCCTTTCTTCGGTATTTGTTTAGGTATGCAATGCTGTGTAATTGAATTTGGTAGAAATGTGCTAGGTTTAAAAGACGCGAACACTACCGAAATCGATGAAAATGCACCTCATCCGGTAATTAATATGATGGAAGAACAAAAAAATATCACAACCAAAGGTGGTACAATGCGTTTGGGCGCTTACCCTTGCGATTTGAAAAAAGGCACAAAAGCTTTCGCTGCTTATGGTAAACAACATATTTCAGAAAGACACCGTCATCGTTACGAGTTCAATAACAAATACTTAGCGCAATATGAAGAAGCAGGGATGATTGCTTCTGGTATTAATCCTGAAAGTAAGCTGGTTGAAATTGTAGAGTTAAAAAACCATCCTTTCTTTGTGGGCGGACAGTTTCACCCAGAATTAAAATCAACAGTTGCTAATCCTCACCCACTTTTTATTAAATTTGTGGCCGCTGCAATGGAGCAGGTAAAAAAGAAGGCAATTTAAGCAGTATAAAACAGTATAATGGATAGAAATACATTCACGGGTCTGTTCTTGATCATGATAATTTTAGCAGGTGGCGTTTTCTTCATGAGACCATCAGAGGCTGAAATCAAGAGAGAAAAACAAGTACAAGACTCTATTAAAAATGCAGGTTTAAACAAACCAGCAAAAACAACTCAGCCTAAAGTAGAAACTTTAAAAACGGTTGACACAGCAGCACTTAATGGGCCTTTTGGAGGAAACATTACTGGAACCGAGCAAACTACCGTATTAGAAAACGAAGATCTAAAAATCACGTTCAGTAATTTAGGAGGCAAGATCCAATCGGTTGAAGTTAAAAACCAAAAAACTTATGGCAATAAGCCTGTGATTTTGTTTGATGGCAATCAAAACAAATTTGGCTTAAACCTAAATATTGGTGGTAAAAATGTCAATACTAATGATTTGTATTTTACCGCAACTAAAACAGCCAATGGTGTTACCATGCGTGCCAATTACAATGCAGACAAAACTATCGATTTCATATACACCGTTCCTGCAAATAGCTATAACGTAGATTTTAACATCAACCTTAATGGTTTAAATCAAGTTATACAAGGCAACAATGTAACCTTAAATTGGGAAACTACTTTATTGCAGCAAGAAAAAGATGCCAAAAAAGAGCAAGAGCATTCTGGTCCATACTTTAAGTATACCGAGGAAAACCCAGACCATTTAGATTTACATAAAGACGAGAAAAAAGAGCTAACAGAAGGTAAAATTGAGTGGTTTTCTTTCAAACAACACTTTTTCTCGGCAGTTTTAATTCCATCTGTTCCATTTGAGAAAGGAAATTTAGAAGTTAAAATATTAACACAGCCTGGCCAAATTAAATGGTATGGCGCTAATATGCAATTGCCATTTAACCAGTTAGCTGCCCAAAACTATAACTTCAAATTTTATTTTGGCACTAACAAATTTAGTGTTTTAAAAGATCAAGGTCACGAAATAGAGAAGCAAGTTGATTTAGGTTACTGGCCATTGAAATACATCAACCGTTTTGTGGTATTACCTGTGTTTAATCAGTTAGAAAAGTTTAATTGGGGCTATGGTTTGATTATTTTGGTGTTAACCATTTTGTTGAAGCTTGCAATGTCGCCGTTAACATACAAATCGTATGTATCTATGGCTAAAATGAGAGTTTTAAAACCAGAAATGGACGAAATTAAAGCTAAAGTTGGCGAAGATAATCCTACCCTTTTACAACAAGAATACCTGAAATTGTACAAGCAAGTTGGCGTTAATCCAATTGGTGGATGTTTACCTATGTTATTGCAACTACCTTTTGTAATGGCTTTCTTCTTCTTCTTTCCTAACTTGTTTGAATTAAGAGGCGAAAGTTTCCTTTGGATGAAAGATTTATCTACTTATGATAACTTCATCAATTTTGGTTTCAACGTTCCTTTCATTGGCGACCATTTGAGTTTGATGTGTATTTTAATGACTATTTCAACATTGATCTACACTTACTTTAACAACCAAATTTCTGGTGCTACTGGCCAAATGAAATACATTGGTTACATCATGCCAATCATCTTCTTAGGGGTATTAAATAGCTATCCATCAGGATTAAACTATTACTATTTCTTGGCCAATATGCTTACTTTCTTGCAACAATTTATCATTAGAAAAATGGTAAATGATGATAAAATACATGCAATTTTACAAGAAAACAAAGCAAAACCTAAAGCAGAAAAAAAGAAGACTGGTTTCCAAGCTCGCTTAGAAGATTATATGCGTCAGCAACAACAACAGGCTAACCAAAAGAAAAAATAAAAACAAATCACAACAAAACAATAATAGATCCCGCAAACGCGGGATTTTTTTGTTTACAGAAACAATGTACATTTCATCGTCATTTCGACGAGGCACGAGGAGAAATCTAGTATAATCTAATTTTTGTGTTAGATTTCTCCTGTCGTCGAAATGACGCAAGATATTACTACAACCAAAAAAAATGTGTCATCAAGAAAAAAGCTGCGCATACGTGGCTAACAACTAAAAATCTTTATTTTCATCTCAATTATTTAGTACTCAAATGAGCGATATCCGACTAGAAACAAAACGCCTTTACCTAAAAGCCGTTACGCCAAAGTATATTAATCATCTTTTTGAAAGCCACACAAAAGCAGAAATCATAAGCATATTAGAAATTGATGAAACTGGTTTTGATAGATATCAAAATATGTTCGAAAACGGCATGGAAACCTACCAAATCTCCTTCCTATATTTCTTTTTGATAGAAAAAGAAAGTACGCAAATTATTGGCGAATGTGGTTTCCATACTTGGAACAAGAAACATAGCAGAGCCGAGCTTTTTTATTCGCTAAAATCTGATAGTTATAAGCGTAAGGGGTTGATGACAGAGGCAATTCCAGTAATTTTAAAATATGGTTTCGAGCAAATGGCTTTGCACAGAGTGGAAGCCCTAATAGCAGCTTGGAATGAGCCATCGTTAAAACTCATCTACAAAAATGGATTTGTAAGGGAAGGAATAATGAGAGAAGATTATTTTGAAAACGGCCGACATGAAGATTCCATTTGTTTTTCCCTGTTAGCTAACGAATACCAATCTGCTTTGTAAAATTTCCCTTAACATTTGCTTTAAGTCACTTTTATTGCGATTTTTAGAACAATTTAACCAACAATCTAACCATATTTATAAAAATAACATGCAAAAAAAACTCTTTTTATTTTTTGTACTCATCAGCAGTGCTGTTTTTGCGCAAAAAAAACCTTTAGACCACAGTGTTTACGATGGCTGGCAATCTGTAGGTAGTAAAAAACTAACTAACAACGGACTTTGGGCTAGTTACATCGTTAGTCTGCAAGAAGGAGATGGAAACCTATATTTTCAGGAAACCCTTACGCCTAGTGGCCGCAAGCTTACAGTGCCTAGAGGTACAAACTTATCTTTCAGCAACGACTCCAAGTTTGCTGCCTTAGCTGTAAAACCTTTATTTAAGGATGTAAGACAAGCGAAAATTAAAAAGAAGAAGCCAGATGAGTTAACCAAAGACACTTTAGCGATAGTGAATTTAAGCAATTTAAACGTTACTAAAATTCCTCGTGTAAAATCATTTTCATTTCCAGACAAAGGGGCGGCAATTATTGCTTACAATTTAGAAAAGCCGTTGGATACTGCTAAGAAAACAAGATCTTCATCGGCAGCGCCAGAAAAAAAAGATAGTGATTTCTTTGCTGACGAACCTACTGGCGGCCCTGGCGCAAGTAAAGAAGGCACAGATTTAATTGTAAAAAATTTAACTACTGGCACAGAAAAGACTTACAAATATGTAACTGAATATGCTTTTAGTAATGATGGAAAGCTATTGGTTTTCACCTCGTCAGGCTCTAAAAAAGACAAGGAAGCTAAGCCTGGCGTATTTTTATTAAATACAGAAAAGTGGACCTTAAAAACCCTCGTTAAAGACAAAGGCAATTTTAAAGGTTTTACTTTTGATGATGAAAGCGAGCATTTGGCTTTCTTAGGTGAAACTGATCCTGAAAAGAAGGAAATTAAAGATTACAGCATCTATTACAATTCGTTAAGCCTAGATACTGCACAAGTGTTGGTAGATAACGAAATTCCGGGTTTACCTACAAAATATGTAGTAAGTGCAGATGGAAGATTGAATTTTAGCAAAGATGGCACTAAATTGTTTTTTGGCATTGCACCAGAAAAAAAACCAAAAGATACCACTTTAGTTGATTTCGAAAATGCGAAACTAGATATATGGGGCTACAAAGATGACTATTTGCAAACCATGCAGCTGAGAAATGCTGACAGAGAATCTAAAAGAAGTTATTTGAGCGTAATTGACGTGTACAGTTCGGATCCGAAAATTATTCCGTTAACAGATACCAAACTGCCCGACGCTTCTTTAGTGAACGAAGGAGATGCAAGCTATGTGCTGGCCTCAACAGATTTTGGTAACCGCATTGCTACACAATGGACCGGCGGAAGCAAAAGAGATTATTACTTAGTTGACATTAAGAACGGTAGCCGAAAAAAGATAATCGAAGGTTTAAATGGCCAAGCAATGGCGTCGCCTGGCGGTCAGTATGTACTTTATTTTAACAACGAAAATGGCAATTGGTACACCTATCAGGTAGCTACTGCAAAGGTTACACTGTTAAATAATAACATGTCGGTAAAATTTGCAGATGAGGAAAACGATGTGCCAGATTATGCAAGAAGTTATGGTATTGCAGGCTGGACTGAGGATGATAAGTCAGTACTAATTAACGACAGGTACGATGTTTGGGCCTTCTCTCCAGATGGTAAATCGGCTCCTAGAAATGTAACCATCGGTTTTGGTCGTTCTAACAATATTACTTTACGAGTAGAAAGAATAAGTGTAGGTTCAGAGCAATTGAGAGGTTTTAGAAACACCGGTGGTAATAGCGACGATCGTTTCTTTAAAAAGAATGAAGTATTGTATTTTGATGCTTTTAACAATGCTACGAAAGAAAACGGCATTTTCCGCAAAGCAATAAACGATAACAAATTGCCAGAGCAACTGACGATGGAAAAAGCGAAGTTTTCGTCTTTAGTGAAGGCAAAAGATGCCGATTTGTTTATCTATGACAAAGGAAGCTACGTGAATTCTCCAGATGTATATATTTCTAAAGATTTTAAAACAGCTACCAAACTTAGTAGCACTAATCCACAGCAAGCTAACTACAATTGGGGTACTACCGAATTGGTAAAATGGACAACACCAAAAGGCTATAAATCTGAAGGAATTTTGTACAAACCAGAAAACTTCGATCCAAATAAAAAGTACCCAATGATTGTTTATTTCTACGAAAAACTTTCTGATGGACTATACACTTATCAAGCCCCTGCCCCTACACCATCGCGTTTAAATATCTCATTCTTTGTAAGTAATGGATATTTGGTTTTTGCCCCAGATATTAGCTACGAAATCGGTTATCCAGGCAAATCTGCCGAAGAATTTATCAATTCTGGTGTGGAGTATTTAAAGAAAAATGCTTGGGTTGATGGAACAAAAATCGGTATACAAGGACAAAGCTGGGGCGGTTACCAAGTGGCCCACCTCATTACAGTAACCGATATGTACGCGGCTGCCTGGGCTGGTGCTCCTGTGGTTAACATGACATCGGCCTACGGTGGTATCCGTTGGGAAAGCGGTATGAACCGTCAGTTCCAATACGAAAAAACACAGAGTAGAATTGGCGCAACTTTATGGGAAAAGCCAGAGTTATACATCCAAAACTCTCCTTTATTTAACTTTCCAAAAGTTAAAACTCCAGTAGTGGTAATGGCCAACGATGCTGATGGAGCTGTGCCATGGTATCAAGGTATCGAAATGTTTACTGGTTTACGCCGTTTAGGCAAACCGGTTTGGATGTTGAATTACAACAATGAAGCTCATAATTTAGTACAACGTCAAAACAGAAAAGATATCCAAATTCGTGAGCAGCAATTTTTTGATTACTATTTGAAAGGTGCTAAAGCGCCGGTTTGGATGGTGAGTGGCGTACCTGCTACCGAAAAAGGAAAAACTTGGGGATTTGAACTAACAGACGAAAAACCTTAGTCAGTTCACAGTTAGCAGTAACCATACATTAGCCGTCATTTCGACGAGGAACGAGGAGAAATCTAGCAAATTGCTATCAAATGTTAGATTTCTCCTAAAGTTGAAATAACGAAAGCCGATTTAAATAGTTGTTATTACAATCGCCTTTGCCAGTAAGGAAGTAAAATTTACTTGTTCTGCTAGCAATGGCGATTTTTTATTTAATTTCGATTTCAAATGAACATTCAAACCATCCTAACCCATTACTCAACTTTCGAGGAAAAAACACTCACTAATCGTTTTTTCAAGCACGAAGATATCCTTCCGTTAATTCATCAATTACCTTCAGAATTTAAAGTTGAGCAACTTGGTAACTCCGTAAACGGCAAAAGTATCAATGCGGTTAAATGGGGAAATGGAAAGATCAAAGTGATGTTATGGAGCCAAATGCACGGCGACGAAGCTACCGGTACCATGGCTATTTTCGACCTGTTTAATTTTCTACAACAGGAAAATGATATGGCTACACTAATTAAGGATAAGTGCCAGCTGCTTTTTATCCCAATGGTTAACCCTGATGGTGCAGCAGTTTTTACACGTAGAAATGCGCAACAGATTGATATCAATAGAGATTTTTTGCAAACGGCAACTCCAGAAGGCAAAATACTAAAGCAAGCCAGAAATGATTTTGAGCCGCAATTCGGTTTCAATTTGCACGACCAAACTACCTTATGGAGCGTAGCCGATTCGCTAAAACCCGCAACACTCTCCTATTTAGCACCTGCTTTTGATAAAGCGCTCTCGATCAATCAAGTTCGTGAAAATGCCATGCAGGTAATTGCGGATATGTTTGCAAAATTGGATCAAATTCTACCAAAGCATATTGGTTTATTTGATGATGAATATGAACCAAGAGCCTTTGGCGATAATTTTCAAGCAGCTGGAACTTCTACTATTTTAATAGAAGCAGGTGGCTATAAAAATGATCCAGAAAAACAGCAGATCAGAAAATATTTTTTTGCTTCTATCCTATCAGGGTTGATATCTATTGCTAGTAAAAGCTACGAAAAACAAACTACTACAAATTATTTCTCAATTCCTAAAAACACAAAACAAATCTTCCATATCTTAATCAACAATCTTGTTTTAGCAGGTGTAACTGTTAGCGTTGGCATTAATTTCGATGAATGCCCTAATGCAGATGGAAAGAGTACCTACAAAAGCTATAGCATACAAGATATTGGCGATTTAAGTTTTTGTGATGCTTATGACGTTTACGATGCCGACGGCTGCCAACTAAATGGTAATATTATTTTTAATAAAGCAGCTGATTTCGAATTATCTAACGAAAAGCAAACAGTTTTAGCGTTTAAAGATGGTTATTTGAAAACCTAGATTTCTTTTGCCACAGATACACAGATAATCTCGCAAATAGCTTAGGAAAATAAATTTGTGTATCTGTGGCAGCTAAATTCAAAAAAACCTACGTGTCTATGTGGTAAAATACCGCAAAAACACTAAATTCAGCGCATAAAACTAAACTAACACAAATGGCATTAAGTAGAATTTGGTCGGCATTTATTATTGTAGCTATTGTGGTAGCTTCAATTAAGTGTTTCTTTTTGGGGCAAACAGAGATATTTAGCTGGATGGTAATTGGCAAGGCTGATGATCCAACCAACCTTACCAAAGTTGATGGCGTAATACAAACCTGTTGGAACGCAGTAGAAATGTGCCTAAAGCTGATTGGTATTTTGGCTTTTTTTATGGGTTTAATGAGCATTGCCGAAAAAGCTGGCGGTATCCGTTTGTTATCTAAAATCGTGGGCCCTTTTTTCTCAAAACTGTTTCCAGAGGTACCCAAAGGACATCCAGCTACTGGCCACATGGTAATGAACTTTTCTGCCAACTTATTAGGCTTAGATAATGCAGCCACTCCTTTCGGCTTAAAGGCCATGGAAAGCTTACAAGAATTGAATCCAAATAAATCGGTAGCCAGTAACTCACAAATTATGTTCTTGTGTTTACATGCAGCAGGTTTAAGCTTAATTCCGGTAAGTGTAATTGCACTGCGAGCGTCTTCAAACGCTTCAGATCCAACAGATATTTTTATCCCTTGTTTAATTGTAACCTTTGTGGGTACCATGACAGCCATGTTAATTGTTTCTTTCAAGCAAAAAATCAATATTTTTCAGCCTGTAATTTTAGGGTGGATCTTGAGCATAAGTGTAATTATTGCGATGTTGGTTTGGTACATTACTACGCTCAACTCAAAAGATATTGCTTCTTTTTCTGGCACATTAAGTAGTGGTGTTATTCTCTTTATTGTGTTGGCTATTTTACTGGGTGGCGTGTATAAAAAGATAGATGTTTTTGATGCCTTTGTAGATGGCGCCAAGGGCGGTTTCGAAACTGCGGTAAAGATTATTCCTTATTTAGTAGGCATGTTAGTTGCCATTAGTATGTTACGTACTAGCGGCACTTTCGACGTGGTTATTCTCGGAATTAAAAACTTTTTTGCGCTTTTAGGCGCCGATACTCGTTTTGTAGAGGCTTTACCTACCGCTTTAATACGTCCATTAAGTGGAGGTGGCGCCAGAGGAATGATGGTAGATACCATGACGGCTTATGGCCCTGATTCTTTTGCGAGTAAGTTATCTGGCGTATTTCAAGGTGCTGCCGATACTACTTTTTATGTAATTGCAGTTTACTTTGGCTCGGTATCGGTTAAGAACACTCGTTACGCTATTGGAACTATGTTAATTGCAGATTTGGCTGGTGTTTGTACAGCTATTGGATTGGCTTATTTGTTTTTTGGGAATAGTTTGTAGCTAGAGTCCTATAATCAGTTCTCAGGTATGCAAAATTTTACCAAAAACCTTTTTAACTGTGAGCAATATCTGTTCAGAGAGTTATTCTATTTTCGTTAAGCGACCTGTTTTCAAAAAATAAACCCCATTCTATATTTTAGAACGGGGTTAAATAATTTAAATAACAGCTCAAAAAAACTTGCTGTTTATGGTTTATCCCACCATAAATTGGTACTTAAAGGCACCTCTGCCGGAACATTTGCTCCATTTTTGGTTGTTTCACCAGATGGATAAGCAACTCTTCTTATAAAACTTGTTAATGCTGCATTTGCGGGTAAAGTAAAATCTTTGTATTGGTAGTTATTTCTTCTAGCATCATTCCAAGCTTCAGGATTTAGGTAAGTAGCTACATACTTTTCTTTAAAAATTAGTGCTTTTGTTAAGTTTGCAGCACCAACTGCAATAGCAGGATTAGCTAAATAAGCTGCTTTATCAACTGTTGGAACTTGCAGCTTATCCATATTCGCACCAATACCTGCCAAATAAGCATTGTAGGCACGAGTCGGATCTGTTGCTAAAGCTGCCTCAGCTTCAATAAACTTTAGTTCAGCATAAGTAACCAATAGCAATGGCGCTGTTGCGCTTGTCCATGGAGAACTTTCTGAAATATAATTTTCATCCTTTACAGTATTGTTATTTGGTGGATTACTACGGTTGCCAGCACCATTAACCGTGCCAATATAGGCTGGATAACTTGGGTTATTAGGTACTGATGTTGGATCTGTAATTTTGCTTATTCTTGGATCAAATACACCGTATGTAGTGCCATTTAAATGATCTATTAACTGCTCTGAAAGCCAACCACCCAAAGTCAAACTTGCATTATTACGTGCCACTGTAGCCCAGTTATTTCTAAGTACAAATGAAGCCATCCCGGCATCATCAGCATTTGAAGTATAAGAATTATTTAATGCAGCAAGTACATCAGCTGGATTATAAGTTGCTTTTTTACTGATTTTATTTAATGCTCTTGCTTTTAAAGCATAAGCAGTTTTTAACCACTTTGCTCTATCTCCTCCATGAATTAAGTCGCTGGTAGCAGCTAATTTAAGTGTGGCATTTGTTTTGGAAAGCTCTACTATTGCCTCATCTAAGAGCGTATTTATAACATCGTAATTTTCCTCTTCAGTATCATACTTAGGTGTTAATGTACTTGTATTAAATGCATCAGTATAGGGAGCAGCGCCCCATAAATCGGTTACTAAGCTCAAGTTGTAAGCTAACAGTACATTGGCTACACCAACATACTCACTAGACCCTTGCGCAATTGCGCTTGTTTTTAAGTCTTTCGTATCTGCCATAGCAAAATATAAGGCATCCCAAGTACCAGTATAATCTACAATCTGGTAAGTATCTCCGGCAGCGGAAGCAACTGGATTAGCTGTATACTGTACAAAATTGTTTGTTATGCTGGCCACATTAAAGCTATTGATACCAGCTTTACTTGTAGCAGTACTTAATAAAGAAGGCAATGAAGGATTACTAACCTGATTTGGATTTACATTTTGATCGAAATAATCTTTACATGAGTGTAATGAAAAGACCGAAATCAAAATTGTAAACATTATTAATTTTTGATATTTTTTCATGTCTTATAAAAATTAGAAACCAACATTTAATGAAAATAGGAATGTTCTAGCACCAGGATAGGTAAAACCAGCAAATCCATCTACGTTACTACCGCTATTGGTTGAGCTTGATTCTGGATCTAAACCGTAAAATGGTGTGTATAGAATGATATTATTTGCCGTGGCAGAAACTGTTGCACGTTTTAAGACCTTACTTGGTAACCATTTAGTAGGTAACGTGTAAGAAAGATCTACAGTTCTTAATTTAACAAAAGATGCATCTTGCACAAAGTTCTCAGAAACGGTTCTATATGAGTTTCTATAATAACCTTCTGTATAATTAACGCCATCTGGCCCAACGGCTTGTCCTAACCAAACACTTTTTGTATTGGGTGTGCCATCAGCTAAAACACCATCAAATACTTTAAAATCACGTCTATCAGCAGTATAATCAGCAATACCAAAAGCGGCATACCAATTTTCTAACTGGTTATATTTCTCTAGGCCAAATCTTGCATCAATAATTGTAGTTAATGCAAAGTTTTTATATCTAAAAGTATTGGTTATACCTCCAATCCAGTCTGGCTGCGTGTTGCCTAACAGTTTCTGACTTGATAACGGGGCTCTAACCGGAAAACCATTTGCTCCTATCACAATTGGTAAGGATTTATCAGTACGTAGTGGGTTTTCAGTAGCACTACCATAATATCTTAAATAGTGTGTACCGTATAAATTACCATAAGCTTCGCCAGGTATAAGTTTCATAGTAACCGTAGCGCCTGAGTAGCCCGACTGTGAAGAATAAACAATCTCATTTAAACCTTCTTTAATGCTTAAGATTTTATTTCTATTTGCAGAGAAGTTTAAACTGGTTTCCCAAGTAAAGTTTTTACTTTGAATTGGTGTACCTCTTAATAAAAGCTCAACGCCTCTATTTCTCATGCTGCCAGAGTTAATACTGGCAGTAACATAGCCAGTAGTTGACGAAATATTAGCGTTAATAATCTGATCTTTACTAACGGAGTTATAGAAGGTAAAATCTAATCCAATTCTACTTTTAAAGAATGACATTTCTATACCAGCTTCAAACGTATTTGTAAACTCTGGTTTTAAGTTCGGATCTCCTAGATTTGAAGCCCTTGTAAAACCAGTGCTACCTGCCGGCAACCCCGTATAAGTAGCATAACCTGTAGAAGTAGAGTACTCAGCAGCATCTTTCCCAATTTGAGCGTAGGAAAATCTGGCCTTGCCAAAATTAATTACACTGGGCAATTTTAAATGATCGCTGAATACATAACTCAAACTAGCTGATGGATAAAAGAATGAGTTGTTTGGGCTCAGCAATGTAGAAGTAATATCATTTCTACCCGTAAATGTTAAAAACAAATAGTTTTTATAATCTAATGATGCCTCACCAAAAACACCCATTAAGCGATAGGTTCTTTGTGACGGAGGTGTTGGCGTAATCACCCTTGCATTAGACAGGGTAAACCAGTCTGGTATAGTTAAAACCGTGCCCAAAACACCTACATTTTTAACTTTCCTGTCGTAAAGTTCGTGGCCAACCCTTAAAGTTCCATTAAAGTTGCTTCCTAATTTAGTTTTAGCAGACGCCACGAACGTAGAGTTGATTGCTCTAAAACTGGTATTATACTCGCCGATAAAACCATCAGCATTATCATATAAGCGCTCACCTGCAATACCTTTTGGCCCCGGTGCAGTTCTAATTCTATTATCGGCATAAGTATCAAAACCTAACCTGTAATCGAAACTTAGCCAACTTGTAGGGGCATAATTAAAAGCTGTACCGCCAATAAATCGATTTACGTCATCAACCATTTTATTAGTAGCAGCACCAAATATCGGGTTATTTGTACCTCTCCACAATTGCGTGCCATCTGGATTTAAATAATCCCTTACATCCCATCTTCCAGAAAAATAGGCTAAACTTTCTCCAAACCTATCCGCATTATATCTATCTCCACCAGATTTAGTAAAACTCATGTTAACAGAAGTTTTAAATTTTTCACTTATTTTAAAATCGGTATTTAACCTACCGTTATAACTTTTAAAACTTGTAAAAGGTAACATACCTTCTTGATCCGTATACCCAAATGAAGAAAAGACACTTACTTTCTCCGTACCTCCAGATAACGTTAAAATATTCCTAGATTGATGACCAGTTCTATAAGCCCTTTCATAATTATCAAAAATCTGATCAGGGTGAGTTGGATCTATTAATTTAGCCTCTTCAATAGTTGGCCCCCAAGCTGGCCCTAAGCCAATTGGAACGTATGAACCTAATATACCTGCAGTATAAGTTCTTTGAATATCTGGTTTTTTGTTGATGTTTTCGACGCCGTAGGTTGAGCTGAAATTAACATCAAACTTGCCAGATTTCCCTTTTTTTGTGGTGATAACCACTACTCCATTAGAACCACGCAAACCATACAGCGCTGTTGCGGCTCCACCTTTTAAAACGTTAATAGTTTCGATGTCTTCTGGATTAACATCTGTTGCCCTATTGCTCATATTACGCAATTCAGCTCCAGAGCCAAAAGTTGAAGTAGAGTTGTCAATTAAAATCCCATCTATTACAAATAAAGGTTCATTTGATCTGTTAGGGTCAATTGAGTTAATACCTCTAATGCGTATAGATGAACCTTGACCAGGTGCACCACCAGTACTAGAGATTTGAGCACCAGCTACTTTACCTTGTAAGGCATTTAAAACGTTAGTTTGTTTGTTAACGTTTAACTCATCAGCAGTTACAGTTTGAGCAGAATAAGCCAAAGCCTTTCTGTCACGAGTAATACCTAACGCAGTTGTAATTGTTACGCTTTCTAATGTTTGTGTGCTCTCATTTAAGGCAACATTTAACAATGCTTGGCTACCTACCTGTGCCTCTTTGGTAGCATACCCGACATAAGTAAAAACCAATACAGAATTATTTGATGGAACATTTATGGTAAAACTACCATCATTGTTAGTGACTACTGTGTTGCCGGTTTGTCCCTTTACCGAAACACTCACTCCAGGAATGGGTTGCCCATCGTTAGCATCTGTTACTTTGCCTTTAATGGTTTTTTGGGCATAAGTAAATAAAGCCGATAGCAATAACCCCAATAAGGTTAGTGTAAATTTTCTGCTCATAGTTTGTGAATTATTAGTTGATTGTCAATTGAATATACGCACAATTGCGCAAACATTATCACAAACGTTTATTTTTTGTTAAAATTTGTTAAAACCTATCCAATATTTATCATATTCGAATATCCTTTGGCAATTAATCTATTTTTAGATGGTAAAAACACTTCACATTGAAGATTAATGATCATTTTACCTTGTTTTACAATGCTGGTTCTTGCTGTAATCATATCTCCTTCCTTAGCAGGAGCAAAATAATCGATGTTATTGTTAACCGTAGTGTAAGCATTACTTAAACCTAAAGTAAAAACAGTGGCACCAATCAAATCATCAATAATCCCAGCAGTAATACCACCATGCAAAATGCCATACGGATTGGTCATTTCGTGTCTCACTATATAACTACAGTGTAAACTGCCTTTTTCGGCGCTAATTACGATAGGTTTTAACCAATTCATGAAATTAGAAGGAGAACTGTTTACTTCTTTGTTGACAAACGATTGAAAAATTTTTAATCGCTCGTTAGTATTGTTTTGTTGTTCCATTTTATAAATTTATAGAAAAAACAGAGAAATGAATAAGAAGCAAATTACAGCCGTTGTAGAGTTAGACCAATCTAGATACAAAACCAAAATATTTGCCGATGGGCATTTTATCTATGCAGATGAGCCCGAGTATCTTGGCGGAACTAATGAAGGCATGGCCCCAGGTGGATTACTACTTGCTAGTTTAGGAAGCTGTACGGCTATCACTGTAAGAATGTATGCAGATAGAAAGCAAATACCATTAACTGGATTAACGATACACCTTGCCATTTGTGCAGAAGATGAGATGAATGAAGGAACCGTTATTGAACGAAAAATTGAGCTACACGGAGATTTAGATGAAGAACAGAGAAAACGATTAATGATCATTGCCGATAAATGTCCAATTCACAAGATATTAACCCACCCAATTAAAATAATAAGTAACTAACCTAAAGTAACAACCAATGTCTACAATCAAAACCAAGCAAACCGAAGAAAGCGTTATAGATTTCATTAATTCTTTTGCAGATACCGAACAAAAACGCAAAGACAGTTACGAACTATTAAAAATCATGAGCGATTTTACTGGTTATGAACCCAAAATGTGGGGACCTAGTATCATCGGTTTTGGCTGCTATCACTATAAATCTGATCGGAGTAAGCAAGAAGGAGATTGGCCATTGGTTGGTTTTTCTCCCCGTAAGGCGGCTATTTCTTTATATGTATATGTAGGTACTAAAGAGCAAGACGATATGCTTAAAGACTTGGGCACCTTTAAGATGGGAAAAGCTTGTATATACGTTAAAAAATTAGTTGACATCAATATTGATGTACTAAAAAAAATGATGGAACAAACGGTTAAATTTTTACAGGACAAGTATAAAAGCTAGCAGGTTAGTTGGCAATTTCTAACGAGTCATATCTACGAAAACTCATAAAAAATACCGAGCCCACTCCCATTGTACTGTCTAGCCAAATGTTTCCGTCGTGTTTTCCCAGTATACGTTTTACAATGGATAAACCAACGCCGGTACCTTCAAAGTTTTTACCTCCGTCAGCCCTACTAAACAATTCGAAAATGCGCTCATGCTCTGCTTTTGGGATACCAATACCATTATCAGAAACCGCATAAACCACGTCGTTTTCCGTTTGTTTACCAGAAATAGTTACTTTTGGAAATTCGGTTTTAGAAGAATATTTCACTGCATTTCCTACCACATTGGCAAAAACCTGCATAATCATGATCTTGTCGCCAATTAGTTCCGGAGCCTCATTAATTTCTATCGTCAAATTTTGATGATTATTGGCCACCATCAAGTCGTCACGCAAATCTTCCAAAAGTTTTTGCATGTCAATAACGTGTTTTTGCAATTTAGCCTGGCCAACTTTAGAATAAGCCAGTACTTCGTCAATCATTAATTGCATTTTTTGTGTTCCAACATCAATCCGGTCGGCCATCATCACTATTTTATCCATACTCCTATCCCCTTTCTTAATTAATTGCGAATAAGATTTGATTGTTGCTAACGGATTTTTTAAATCGTGAGAAATGGTATAACTAAAAGCATCTAGTTCTTCGTAGGCTAACCTAAGTTTTTCGTTAATTACCCTAAGCTCATTTGCTTTCCTACTAATGGCATAATTTACTTCGTCACGCAACGAAACTGCAGCTTCAAGCTCATGTTTTTTCCAAGCAACCGAACTTAATTCTACCTGCTGCGACCATTCTTTAAACGAGTTTCTTGGAGAGATATGACCGAAACCATTAGAATCTGTGTTGACAATTTTATCGGGATTGCCGGCCCATTTTACGGTTGTTTTTACCTCTGGCCTAAACCAAAGCATATATTCCTTTAAGTCTCTTTCCAGCCTACAAGCCAAAAGGCCGCTAGCAGTAGCTTTAAATTTGCCCGCTAAAGGAAAATCTTCAGCAAGCTTATTGGTCAAATAAAAGCCGTCGGCATAAGTCTTCTCATCTAACCAATTTATCAGCTTATTGATAAACGAGGTATCGGGGGCATCGCCGGTAACATACAATTTGTTCTCAAAATACAAAGCTGCACCGCCACAATTCAATACATCTTTCAGTGTATATTCTTGGTTAATGAGCGCTTCTTGTACCGCAATATTTCTAAGCAGGTACCTAGTTATCATATCTACAGATTGTCTGTGATCAGCTGCTTGTTGCTGGTCTTCCTCTTGTTCTCTAAAGGTTATAGCCGATGAGAGTACCTGCCCAACTAACTTCGCACTTTCTCTTTCTCTATAATTGATAAATCTAGGAGTATAATTATGACAAGCAATAAGGCCCCAAAGTTTATCACCATCTAAAATAGAAACACTAAAACTAGAAGCCACTCCCATATTTTTTAAATATTGGATATGAATTGGCGAAACCGCACGCAAAGTACTATAGGTAAGATCTAAAGGTAAAGCCTTGCCGCCTTCTGTATGATGTGTTAGCAAGGCTGATGGCGTACTATTCACATCGGCAATAAGCCTAACTAAATTTATTTTATATAACTCTCTGGCTTGTTTCGGAATATCAGAAGCGGGGTAATGCAGCCCCAACCATGACTCAAAACTATCCGATTTTGCTTCGGCTACAACTTCACCATGGCCATCTTCATGAAATTTATAGACCATTACTCTTTCGTACCCGATAATTTTTCTAACTTGTTGAGCTACATTACCGAGCAGACTATCTATTTTTTTGTCTGCTAAAATCTCCGATAACGAGCGCCCTATTAACGATTGAAGATCATGGGTTAGATGAGACAAGGTAGGTTCGAAATCAAGAATATAATAGCCATTATGAAAATGTACAATTACATTGAAAAACTGGCCATTAACTTGGTAATGAAATGCGTTTTGACTAGAAGATGTATCTTGCTGACTTGCAAAAAGAACCAAACTATCTAAGTTCTGGTTAAGCTCGTTTTTGAAAATCGCTATTCCCTGAAGTGGTTTTCCTAAGATATCTTGCGCACCTACCCCAGTAAACTTTAATATGTTTTTACTACAATAGGTAACTACCAGATTTTTATCTGCAGCGAGCGAGAAACCATGATCTTGGATACTTCCAGGTATATGTATTGGCTCGGTATCGCAAGTCTCTAAATTCGATTCGCCCATATAAAAGCTAGTATTTTAATTTTTAAGATATTTTAACCATGAAATTAATTAAAATACTTTAACTAGCAAACAGATTTTACTTACCTACTAAATATCAGCTACTAAAAATAATATTGAAACCTAGCGAAGGTTTGGCTGGCTACATTTATAGCAATTTGTTGTTCTGTTTCTGTAACAGTATTATTATTCATAAATGTCATAAATGTTGCCCACATTTTACCTGTTTCGGCTCCGTATCCCGAAAAAAAAGAAAAACCTCTTTTTATCCCATACTTTTTTAGCATTTCTACTATAATTGGTCCGCCCATAATAGAGCCTTCCATTACATACATAGCTCCAATGGCCGCCGGCAGCGATGTTATCTCGGGCATAGGTTTTTCTGTTAAGGGACTAATTTGGAAACCTAATTCTGCTATATCTTCTTTTAGACGACCACTATTTCTTCTAACCCCGTAATCAGGCAAAATATCGGTGTTAATATGTTGGCTTACTAAGCTTTCAACACCACTAAAATAATTGTAAAAACTATTCAAAAAGTCAGCGTAGTGCGCTTCAGTACTTATGGCTTTTAACTTTGAAATCACTTTTTTTTCGAGTTCTTGATGCGCCTTTTTAGTCTCTTCTTTTAGGCGGCTATTCAATAATGGTTGGTTCATTGATATAAATTATTGGGCAAAATCAATTTTAGTTTAAATTAAATAGTTAAACGTTTTACTTTTCTAATCATTTCATTGATATCGAAAGGTTTGGCTATAAAATCATCGGCACGGTAGTAACCATTTAAGTCAGACATTCCCTTATTTGCAGACATCATTAAAACAGGCACACGAGCCGATGTTGAGCTTGTTTTTATGACATTACAAAGCTCAATTCCATTTCCGTCAGGCAACATCACGTCCACTACCATCAAATCGGCACTGTTAAAAATCAGTAAGTTTTTACAACTTGAGGCATCTGAAAAAACGGAAACATCGTATCCTTCTTCGGTAAGTAAATGAGATATAATTTCACCAATATCCGGGTCATCCTCAATAACCCACACCTTCTTCTTCATTAGTTATTAATTGTCAAACTATTTTATCGAACAAATATATATTTTATTGTTTACGGCACGGTACACAAAAACACAATAGCTCAATTAATAATTAAATTCTGTATTGTGACAAACAATATCCTATTCTGTATCGTTATTAGCGATGATACTAACCAACGCCAATGTTTAACACAACTGCCTCTAAGTTATTTGACTTTCCAAAGATGATTTTGGTCTTAATACTGCCTTTGGTACTGGCAGCACAAGCATTTTTTGGCTATCGGTTGCATCAACTTTCTGAGAAACAAGAACAGCTCAAAACAGATTTTGCCGAAATCAACAGTATATCTTTGGGTTTATTTTCTATTAGCCAATGGCAAACTAAAATAGAGCGAATTGTAATTAGCCAAACCAGAGGTCTGGATTTGAATACAAAACAAAAAAGAGAACTTCAAAAAGAGATTGAGGCAGTTATTATAGCCTTGATAGATAAGGCAGAAAATTTGGTTACTGGAACCAAGAAAAAATCACTACGTGGAAAAATTGCAAAGTTTGCCGTTAAAAATTTTATTGATGTAGATACGATTAAGAAAAAAGTACCTGGTATTGCACATACTATTATTACTAAAATCGATAATCCGAAGGCCAAAAGACAATTGAGTATAATGGCACTCGAAAAACTAGAGCAAATAGATGAAATAGAGTCGATAGATAGTACACTAACAGCAAATGCATTGCTAATTAACAAAATTTATAAGCGTTACAATGTTACCAATACGCCGCATTTTAATGCAAAAGTAGAAACAGAACTACGCAAAACTAACCGCCAAATGTACAATTATTGCATAGGCATGTTAGCCGGAATAGTTTTGTTTTTGGTAGCATGGGGTATTTTCCGTAAACGCAAACAGTTTTATGCTACACTTTTTATTCTTTCTCTGGCAATGGCGTTTATTTTACTTGCGGTAGGTTTAACAGCTTCTATGATTGAGGTTGATGCTCGAATAGGTGCGATAGATTTTGTATTACTTGGCCAGCATATCACTTTCCATGATCAAGTGCTATTTTTCCAATCAAAGAGTATATTAGACGTAGTAATGATACTTATGAGCAGCACTGCTATAGATTCCATTTTGGTTGGCGTACTTATTTTAGCTTTTAGTATTTTATTTCCGGTAATGAAACTGAGCTCTACAGGCATACATCTTCTGGGGCGTAAAAAACTAGCCGAACACAAGATTATCAAATATTTTGCCTTTCAATCTGGCAAATGGAGCATGGCTGATGTAATTGTAATAGCCATATTGATGGCTTATATCGGTTTAAACGGATTGTTAGAAAATCAATTAGCGAAAGCGGCAATAAAGCCAGAATCGCTCACGTTGATTTCTACCCACAACACAGCTTTACAGCCGGGATACGTCATTTTTATTGCGTTTGTACTTTTCGGTTTAGTACTCTCCACGATATTAAAAACCATTAGCCCCTATAATTGCGATTAACATTAGCCAAAATACTGAATGGTATAACCCTTGTTTAATATTTAACATACTTTGAAAACAGAAGCCAATTCTAGATTTAAGAAAAAAATCTTACCTAATGTAGCCTTATTGATGGTGTTAGCTGCGCTATTGTGTACGGCGTCGTACTTTGGATACAGACTTTATTCCATTTCTGCTGAACAAGAACAGTTAAAAGAAGATTATGCTACTATCAATAGCATCACCTTTGGGGTATTCTCTTTAGATTTATGGACAGACAAACTTTCTGCGATTGTAACTGAAAAGATTAAAGGTTTTAAGATATCGAAAGAGCAGCGAAAAGATCTTAAGAAAGAAGTTGAAGACCAACTTCATGGAATGATTAATGAAGTAGTAAGAGAATTTGAAAAACCACAAAAAGGCATAGGTAATAAGCTAAAAAAATTCGCTTTTAAGCAGCTGGTAGATCCTAAAGAACTTCATGATCAAGTGCCATCTTTTGCGCAAACTATCATTACAAGAATAAATTCGCCAAGGTCAATCAATAAACTAAAAGGAATAGCCACTACCGAGTTTAACCAATTAGCTAAACAAACTTACGATAGTACGGCTACCGCACAAGCTAAAATCACCAAACATCTTTACCAAAAGTATAAGGTAAATACCCTGGCTTCATTTAATAAACACCTCGAAAGCCGTTTCGATAACATACGCAAAGTTACTTATGATTACGCTTACGCCATGCTAGCATCTGCGCTAGTTATGCTTTGCTTCTGGTTTCCATTAAGAAAAAAACAACATTTACATCACGCGTTGTTTACCATGACATTATTAATGGGTTTAGCTTTACTTGTTGTTGGCGTAACTGTATCTATTATTGAAGTTGATGCTCGGATAAGTGCGTTAGAATTACATATACTCGGTGAAAAATTGGTGTTCAGCAATCAGGTGTTATTTTTTCAATCTAAAAGTATTTTAGGAATTGCTGAAGTATTGATACAACAACCTAAGCCTGATTCGGTTACTGTAGGTATTCTAATTATCATTTTTGTGATACTTTTACCGTTACTTAGAATGGCAGCGAGGGGCATACATTTATTGTGCAAACCATTAATCTCAGAAAATAAAGTCACCAAATATTTGGCTTTTGAGTCTGAAAAATGGGACATGGCAGATGTAATGGTAATTGGTATATTGATGACCTACATTGGGCTAAATGGCATTTTACAAAGTCAGCTTACCGATTTAAATATCAAAAGCGATGTACTTACCACCACTACGGTCAACTTCACTTCTTTACAGCCTGGCTACATTATTTTTGTAGGTTATGTGGTGTTGGGTTTTGTAGTATCTTATGTGCTGAAAAATATTGCTTGTCCGCAGAAAAAGGATGAACTAGCGGAAGAAAGCTAGCTCAAGGTTATTTCACCATCATAAATAAAGCGCTAAGTCTATTGATCTAGCGCTTTATTTATACTATATAATTCGTTAATTAATAAAACATTATTTTTTTAATTTAGATGCCCTTCTACCAGTTCTAACAATTTCTCTACATCAAAAGGTTTAGCTAAAAAATGTGTAGCTCCAGCTTTTAAAGCAATATCATTTCCATCGGTACTTGCTGATATTACGATTACAGGTAAATCTTTTGTGATAGGATTTTCTCTAAACATTTTCAGGACTTGATCTCCCGACAAAACGGGCATCCATAGGTCTAGTATCACTAAATCTGGGACTTGTTTATTTACGATGGCTCTTACATTTAAGCTATTTGCTTCCGGAATAATTTCGTAACCAGTATCTTCTAATACAAGTTCTAACATCTCTAAAATTCCGGGGTCGTCATCACATATTAAAATCATTTTACGCTTCACCTTGCAGTCTCCCTTCTATCGGTAAAGTAAAGCTAAAAGTAGAACCTTTTCCTTTTTCACTTATTACCCAAATCGTTCCACCATGATTTTTCACAATTTGTTGGCAGATATATAGCCCAATTCCCATTCCTGGAAAACGACGTTGAATATCTCCACTTCTAAAAAATCTTTCAAACACTTTCTTCTGATCTTCTAAGCTAATACCAAGACCCTGATCAGTCACAGATACTTTTACAAACTCGCCAACTCGAGACACGTAAACGCCTACTTGGGTAGAACCAGGAGCATATTTGATTGCGTTTGAAACCAAGTTATTGATCACTTGTATAATTTGACTTTCATCTCCCAAAATGTTTCTTCCTAATTTACCCTCTAATTTTAACTCATGCAAACCTGCAGAACTCCTTAAATTATCAATTGTTTCGGCTACCATTTTATCAAAATCGAACTCATCGTGATGAAGCTCCATATTTCCAGACTGGATTTTTGAAACGTCTAAAAGCTCTGCAATTAAATTATTTAGGCGATCGATGTATTTCGCTATTTTGGCTAAGGTTTGCTCAAATTTTTCGCTCGCATTTTTAGGCTTAATTTTTTCGAGCATCTGCACGAAACCTTTAATCGTAGTAAGCGGTGTTTTAAGTTCGTGACTAGCAATAGAAAGAAAGTCATCTTTCCTACGTTCAATCTCTCTCCTTTCGGTAATGTCTTCAATTGCTAACAGGATTTGATCCTTGTATTGGCCTTCCAACTCAATTCGGTAAGCGTTTAAAAGCATCAATTTTCTGCCAATGTGTGGGAAATCATGTTCTACTTCGAAATCTACTACGGGATTACTTGTTGGAAGAATTTTGATGAGCATTTCTCTCAACCGTTGGATGTCCCACTGGCCATTTCCTAATTCATACAGCAGTTTGCCTTTTGTTTCTTGGCTACTTACCTTAAATGTTCTAAGAAAGTGATCATTAGCACTTAAAATGCGAAAATCTGGATCTAATACCAACAAGCCCTCTCTAACAGTTTGAATAATGGAACTTAAGAATGATTCGCTTTCACGTAGCTCTCTAGTTCTGTCCAAAATTTTCTGCTCCATCTGATTTTGCTGATCGAGCAATTCTAATTCTGCTTTTTTACGCTTGGTAACATCATTTTGTACGCCTATAAAATGCGTGATTTTGCCTTCAGCTGATTTAACGGGCGACATATAAAGTTCATTCCAAAAAAGATCTCCATTTTTACGGTAATTCCTAATCTCTACCCTACATTCTTTTCCGTTAGCAATGGCTTCTGCTAGTTGGCTTCGGGCAGGTTGAGATCTATCTGCCTGTTGCAAAAACCTACAATTATGTCCTATGATATCTGTTCTAGAGTAACCGGTAATAATTTCGAAAGCGGTATTGCAATATATTATCGGGTTGTCGGGTTGGGTGTTGTCTGTAATAATAATCCCAGATACGGAAGAATCCAAGGCTTGCGATAATACATCGAAATCTTGTTTTAGGGTATCGCCATTGAGAGAGAACCCATCTTGATTATAATTTGCCAATTTATATTTTTTTAGGTACACGGGTTTAAACAAGGTAAACTTACAATTTGTTTGAGCTAATTTCTACTAGAAAATGTAACATGCTGTTTCGGTGTTTCAAAATTATTTTAACTCGGGCAATCAAAATAGATTAAAATTGGTTTTATTAATGAGTTTAACAAATTAAGAAAATATGATCAAGTCAAATAGAAATGTAATTGTTGCTATAACTGCAATAAGTTTAGCTGCAGCATCTTGTACACTTTCAAAAAAAGAACAGAGAGAGAACGCCGGCATATCAGCAGATTCTACAATTGATGCTACTACAAAAGCTAAAGTAAGTACGGCAGATATAGACATGGATGGATCAGAAAAGTCTTTTATACTTGCAATACATTCGCAGAGCCTTTACGTTACAGAGCTAACCAACATTGCAGCAAAAAGCAAAAACAACGAGCTAAGGGTATTCGTAAAAAAAATAGCTTCAGACTATCAAAAAATGAGTAGAGATATTGAAATGATTGCCAAAGGCAAAGGTATTTTATTGGAACGAAAGCTATCTGATATGCAACGTAAAGAATTAAATTCGTTAAAAGAGCTTTCCTCGCCAACTTTAGACCAACAGGTGTTGCAAAAAATACAATCCTTTCAAGCTTCGTTTACTATGTTGTTTAAAGAAGGCCAACATTTAGCTAATAAAGATCTTCAAAATTTCGCTAGTAATGGTTTAATGGCAATTCATAATCAACAAGCAGCAACCACTAAATTGGTTAACAATGCTAGCGGAAATAGCTCTCAGAGTACGAGACCAGGAGAGGTTAGTGTAAAATAAAAAGCTAAAAATCAATTAATTAGATATTTATTTTCAAAAAATAAATTTTTATGGGTTACCTTTTTATGTTAAACGTATTAAACAGTAATTAATTAATTTAACAAAACGTTTAAACGAAAATTAAAATGAAAAACTTATTCAAATTTGGCTTTTTAGCTTTAGCATTATCTTTAACTGTAGTAGCTTGTTCTTCTGAAAACAAATCAGAAGGTACTGATACTGTAGGTGCTGACACTACTATCACTGCTGATACTACTGTAACTGATACAGTTGTAACTACTGATACTACTGTTGTTGATTCAACTGTTAAACACTAGTCAAATAGTAATGTATAGAAAAAGTCCTGAGAATTTCTCAGGACTTTTTTGGTTTAAGCCATTTTGCTTTTTAACTATGTTAATAGCTAACAAATGTTAACTTTGCAAATCTTTAAAAAAATCAATAAACTATGACTTTATCTCCGCTACAAGCCATCTCTCCTATAGATGGGCGTTACAGAAAAACTACTGCTAAACTTGCCGACTATTTTTCTGAATATGCCCTAATCAAGTACAGAGTACTGGTAGAGATAGAGTATTTTATTGCTTTAGTAGAAGCCAACGTTCCGGGAACAGAAAGTTTTGATAAAAACCTGTATACGCAGTTGAGGAACATTTATCAAGCTTTTAGTGACGCCGATGCACAAAGCGTGAAAGACACCGAAAGTGTGACTAACCATGATGTAAAAGCAGTGGAATATTTCATCAAGGCGAAGTTTGATGGTTTAGGTTTGCAAGCTTATAAAGAGTTTATCCATTTCGGATTAACCTCACAAGATATTAATAATACCGCTATTCCGTACACTTTTAAACTTGCCTTAGCAGAAAGTTATTATCCTGCTTTACAACAATTAATTGAAAAACTGACTGAACTTGCCAACGAATGGCAAAATGTACCGTTACTGGCACACACGCACGGTCAGCCGGCCTCGCCTACTAAATTAGGTAAAGAGTTTATGGTTTTTGTGGAGCGATTAAAAGTGCAGGTAGCTAATTTAGAACAAGTTCCTAACGGAGCAAAGTTTGGTGGTGCAACTGGTAATTTCAATGCACACCACATTGCTTACCCACAGATAGATTGGGTAGCTTTTTCTAACCAATTTGTGAACGAAACTTTAGGTTTGAGCAGATCTCAATTTACCACACAAATAGAGCATTATGATCAATTTGCAGCGCAGTGCGATGCTTTAAAACGTATCAATAACATCATTATCGATTTAGATCGTGATATCTGGACTTACATTTCAAAAAATTACTTCAAACAAAAAATCAAAGAAGGCGAAGTGGGCTCATCGGCTATGCCACACAAGGTAAACCCCATTGATTTTGAAAATGCAGAAGGAAATGCCGGTATTGCTAATGCCTTGTTCGAATTTCTAGCTGCTAAATTGCCAATCTCTCGTTTACAAAGAGATTTAACAGACTCTACAGTACTGAGAAACATTGGCGTACCCATGGCACATACGCTTATCGCCATCAACTCTACCTTAAGAGGCTTAGGCAAAATCATCCTTAACCAACAAGCAATAGACGCTGATTTAGAAGACAACTGGGCTGTGGTTGCCGAAGCCATCCAAACGGTTTTACGTAGAGAGGCTTATCCAAATCCGTACGAAGCATTAAAAGCGTTAACGAGAACTAATCAAAAAATTACGGCTACTACCATTGCTGCATTTATTGATGATTTAGATGTGAATGATAGCGTTAAGGCTGAGCTAAAGAAAATTACTCCATTTACGTATACCGGAATATTTTAAATTTTGAGGGATTGAATTTTGAATGAGTGAATAATGGCATAGTTTAGCACTCTCTCATTTTTTCATTTATTTTTAATGACCTAAAATAGACAACACTTAGAGGCGTAATTTCCTATTTTTGTGATATAAATTCTATTAGACATGACTATTAACGTATATACAGAACAAACGCCAAATCCAGCTACAATGAAGTTTATGGTAAATAAGCTTTTAATTAATGGTAGCGAAGATTTTGCAACTAAAGAAAGTGCTGAAAAATCTCCTTTCGCTAAAGAATTGTTCAAATTCAATTTCGTAAATGGCGTATTCTTTGCAAGTAATTTTGTAACCATCACTAAAACCGAAGATGCGGAATGGGCTGATATAGAAGCCATTTTGAAGGAGTTTGTAAAAGGTGCCGTGGAAGCAGAACTTAAAATTAAAGATGCTGCCGAAGAGGCTCCTAATTTTGAAGGTACAGAAACCGAAATAAAAATACAGCAAATTTTGCATGATTATGTACGTCCGGCTGTTGAGCAAGACGGTGGTGCAATTACTTACAAATCTTTTGATGAGGGTGTAGTAACGGTTGAGCTCAGAGGTTCTTGCAGTGGTTGTCCATCGAGTACGATTACTTTAAAATCGGGTATTCAAAACTTATTGCAACGTATGGTACCAGAAGTTAAAGATGTAGTTTCTGAAGCACTATAAACTTCACTCGTTAAATAATTCGTAAAACCGTGGTCTACCCTACGGTTTTTTTGTTAATGGCCTTTTTTAAAGCACTTGGTTTCCTAAACAAGTACGGGCTACTCTTCGTGCTTTGCAAAATAAATAACATCTTTGCAGAAATAAAATATTCACAATGTCAGACGAAAAAATAATCTTTTCAATGGCGGGAGTTAGTAAAATCTATCCGCCACAAAAACAGGTTTTAAAAAATATCTATCTATCTTTTTTCTACGGAGCTAAAATCGGCGTTGTTGGTTTAAACGGCTCTGGTAAATCATCTTTATTAAAAATTATTGCTGGTTTAGATAAATCTATCCAAGGCGAAGTCGTATTTTCTCCAGGTTATTCGGTAGGATATTTAGCGCAAGAGCCAGAACTAGATCCAGAAAAAACAGTACGCGAAGTAGTAGAAGAAGGCGTTGCCGAAATTACTGCGGTACTGAAAGAATACGAAGCTATTAACGAAGCATTTGGATTAGAAGAAAACTATTCTGATGCGGATAAGATGGATAAATTGATGCAGCGCCAAGGCGAGTTGCAAGACAAAATAGATGCATCAAACGCTTGGGAACTAGACAATAAATTAGAACGTGCAATGGATGCTTTGCGTTGCCCAGATCCAGACACTAAAATTGCTGTTTTATCGGGTGGCGAGCGTCGTCGTGTGGCCATGTGCCGTTTATTGTTGCAATCGCCTGATGTATTATTATTAGATGAGCCTACCAACCACTTGGATGCGGAAAGTATCGATTGGTTAGAGCAATTCTTGCAAAACTACGAGGGAACTGTAATTGCAGTAACCCACGATAGGTATTTCTTAGATAACGTAGCTGGATGGATTTTAGAGTTAGACCGTGGCGAAGGTATTCCGTGGAAGGGCAACTACTCTTCTTGGTTAGATCAAAAAGCGAAACGTTTAGCGCAGGAAGATAAAACAGAAAGTAAACGACAAAAAGCATTAGAGCGTGAGTTAGAATGGGTACGTATGGCACCCAAAGCTCGTCATGCAAAATCTAAAGCCCGTTTAAGCAATTACGATAAGTTGGCTAGCGAAGACGGTAAAGAACGCGAAGAAAAATTAGAATTATTTATTCCTGCAGGCCCTCGTTTGGGTAACGTAGTAATCGAAGCTAACCATATTTCAAAGGCTTACGACGGCAAATTGTTATTCGAGGATTTAAGCTTTTCTTTACCTCCAGCAGGTATTGTAGGTATTATTGGCCCAAATGGTGCAGGTAAAACTACCCTATTCCGTTTAATTACTGGCCAAGAGCAACCAGATAGCGGCGATTTTAAGGTTGGTGAAACGGTAAAATTAGGTTATGTAGATCAAATGCACAACGATTTAAACCCTGAAAAAACGGTTTACGAAAATATCACCGATGGGTTAGATAACATGTTGTTGGGTAACAAGCAGGTAAATTCTAGGGCTTATGTTTCTAAATTCAATTTCAACGGTGCCGATCAGCAGAAGAAAGTTGGCGTTTTATCTGGTGGAGAGCGTAACCGTGTGCACTTAGCCATTACTTTAAAAGAAGGCGCTAATGTTTTATTACTGGATGAGCCTACCAACGATATCGATGTAAACACCCTACGTGCTTTGGAAGAAGCCTTAGAAAACTTTGGTGGCTGTGCAGTAGTGATTAGCCACGATAGGTGGTTCTTAGATCGTATTTGTACGCATATTTTAGCTTTCGAAGGCGATTCGCAAGTTTATTTCTTTGAAGGTAATTATTCGGATTACGAAGAAAACCGTAAAAAACGATTAGGCGATGTAACTCCGAAGAGAATTAGGTATAAGAAACTGGGATAACTGGATTTTAGATCTTCGAATTACGATTTTAGATTTCTTTACCACCTTAGATACCTTAGCACAATTAAGACTAAGGTTTCCTTAGGTGGTAAAATATTTAAGCTAAAGCGATTAGCATCATGCAGTCGCTTTTTTTATGGATTGAAAATCAACATCGTTAAATTCACAACTTTATCATTTAAAGCTGTACTTTTACATCAAATTTTAACGTATGGAACCGCTACAATTCGATTTTAATCAAATTCTATCCACTTCGATGATTTTATTTGCGATTATTGATATTTTGGGTTCTATCCCGATTATCATTTCTTTGCGCAAAAAGGCAGGTCATATCCAGTCGGAAAAAGCAACCGTTGTAGCTACGGCCATTATGATTTTATTTTTATTTGGTGGAAAAGCAGTATTGGGCGTGATTGGTGTAGATGTTCAATCTTTTGCCATTGCGGGTTCGCTGGTAATATTTTTCATTGCAATGGAAATGGTGTTAGGCATTAATTTTTTTAGAGAAGAAGCACCAGAAACCGTATCTATCGTTCCTCTCGCCTTTCCACTAATTGCTGGTGCAGGTTCGTTAACCACACTTTTATCCTTAAAAACTGAATATCGTACAGAAAATATCTTGATAGGAATAATCTTGAATATGGTATTTGTTTACTTCGTTTTAAAAAACACATCCAGATTAGAGAAGCTATTAGGCAAAACAGGATTAAATGTACTTAGGAAAAGTTTCGGTGTAATTCTTTTAGCTATCGCAATTAAGTTGTTTAGAACCAATACCGGATTGTAACATACGTTGGCCAAATTCATCTAATAGCTAAACACAGCCAAAAATGAACTTATTTGAGCAATTTACCGTATACATAGGTGCGCTGGCTATTTTATTAGAAGCAATTAGCTATTTGCGTGGAAAGTTGAAAGGTAAGAGTTAATTATAGACCACTAATATATTTTCATTCACTTGGTTGTATTCTCGTCGTCAATAATAAAATATTTACTTTAAATAATAATCTGTAATTTGTTATTAATAAAATAGATAAGTTAACCAGTCTAATCAATTACAGTTAGCTGTATTTCCATAAGTAGAGTGTGTATGCGGCGAAAGAAATGGAATGTTTAAGTTTGCGGCACGCAAAATAAATAGCGCTCCGATAAACAATGCGAACCAAGGAATTAGCTTTTGACTATTAAACCTGAAGTACTTTTTGAGGTAAACGCCACCTAAAGAAATGAATAGCATTAACGGCGTAGTGCCCAAACCAAAGAGCAACATAAAACTTGCCCCAGATTGTGAACTAGCAGAATTTAATGCCGTTGCCATAGCTAAATAGACCATCCCACAAGGAATAAGGCCATTAAGCAGTCCAGCGAAAAACCCCCAAAAGGGAAGTTTAAACACTTTGCCCATCAATTTACTAATGGGTACCACCATTTTAAATTGAAGTTTGTGAAAGGAGCTTACATAACTACTGCTCAGTTGGGCAGCCGTAAAAATCAACAAGAGAATACCAATAATTAAACTTAGCGTTTCTTGTTTAGCGAACACCGCAAAAGTATTGCCAACTAAACCAACTAGTAAACCCAATAAAGTATAAACAGAAATTCTACCTAATTGATATAAAAACACCTGTAATATATTATGCCAAATGCTCTTTTTGTCTAATGGTAAGCCAAGTACAATTGGTCCGCACATTACGGCACAATGTACACTTCCTAAAAAGCCCATTAAAAAAGCAAGCGGCATTAAGCTCATATTGTTATATTTTTGCTAAACAGGTAATCTTTACCATTAGATTGCCATTCTAACTTTAATAGCCACAGTCCTTTATCTAAACTACCCGTTTCAATTATAATCAGGTTCTCGGTGCCAATAGTTTTGCCACCGCTTTTGATATCTTTTTCTTTCGCAGATGGACGCATTAAGATCAATTGATAATTTGCAGTTGCTTTTAATTGTATAATTAACTGGCTTTGGCTTTGCTTAATTTCTGGAGTTGCTTCATCTTTTAGCGTATTGGTTTTTGCATTGTACTCTTTATCATAGTTGATGCCTTTTTCGTAGTAATCTTCTTCCACTAGCGAATCGTTACCATGCTGCTTAAACATGTAAACTACCATACCAATAATGAACGACATGAAAAGCGCCATTCCTAAAACCAGTTTTGTTCCCCAATTCATTTTTTTAGTATTTAGATTTCTTGGTTAATTGTTTTATCGGTTAACTGATACCTAACCCATGTTTAATGTTTAATTGGTTATTAGGTTAACTGATACCTAACCCCTAATCCCTGACCACTACTTATGGTTGCGAAAAAAAAGTGGTACTCGTATTACTGATCACTTTCCCTTCTACTTCCACTTCGAAGTTCACTTTACTTTTAAATTCTTTAATATTCTTCGGTTGTTTTACAAGAAAAAAGGTCAAATGTGCTGAACCTTCTTTCGGTAAAATGGTGTCGGCTTGTATCAATTCTATTTGATCTTTCGCATCGGCAGATTTGAATACAAATTTCATCCCTTTGTTCGTCTTATTAATTAGCTCTGCATTGTATAAATTGGCAATACTTCCGTCAGGTCTTTTTTGATATAAAGTACCACTGGCTCTGAGTACCGTAGTCTGCACGTCTTCCCTTTTATAAATTAAAGAAGAAAAAATTACGATAACCGAGACCAAAACAGCGGCATAACCGTAGGCTCTTGCGCCTAACTTAAATTTGTTTCTATGCCGTATGTAATCATGGTTATAAAAGCCAATGAGTTTTTCTGGCTTTCCAATTTTAAGCATCACTTCGTCGCAGGCATCAATACATGCAGTACAGTTTACGCACTCTAGTTGTGTGCCTTTTCTAATATCTATACCAGTGGGACAAACATGGACACACAAATTACAGTCGATGCAATCACCTTTCAGGTCCTGATCTGCATTTTTTTTGATATGTCCACGCGGTTCTCCACGAGTTTCATCATAAGCTACAATTAAGCTTTTATTATCTAATAAAACACCTTGCAGCCTGCCGTAAGGACAAATTACGGTACAAACTACCTCCCTAACATACGAGAAAACACCGTAGAAAATAAAGGTGAAGATCCATATAGAAATAAAACCCACCGTATGCTGCTTAATTGGCTCCGTAATGATGTCATAAAGCTGATCTGAGCCGATAATATAGGCCAAAAAAGTATTTGCGATAAAGAAAGAAATTGTTAGAAACAAAAAATGTTTAAAGCCTTTTTTGAATACTTTCTCGGCATTCCATTCTTGCGCATCTAGTTTCTTTTGCTGGCTGGCGTCTCCCTCTATCCAATACTCAATTCTGCGAAAAACCATTTCCATGAATATGGTTTGCGGACACGCCCAACCACACCATAATCTGCCTAAAATGACAGTAAAACAAACAATAAATAAGATAAATATCAGCATAGCCAAAGCAAAGAGATAAAAATCTTGTGGCGTGAAAATGAGCCCAAAAAAAACAAACTTTCTTTCTAGGAAGTTTAACAGCACCAGTTGTTCGCCGTTAAGCTTAATAAATGGGCTAGCGAATAAAAACAGTAGCAATACGTAACTTACCAATTTTCGTTGGTTGTATAATTTACCAGCGGGTTTTTTAGGATAAAGAAATGTTCTAGCCATGCTTTTTTGTTGTTTTGTTTTAGAATTTTGCCGCTGCTTACTCACTAATTTTTCAAACGAGCTTCATTTCAACGAGGTACGAGGAGAAGTCTGTTAGTTAGTAGAACTCTAGTTAACAGATTTCTCAAACGTTCGAAATGACGTACTATTAAGGTTAAACCTAATTCGCTACAGCTTCTACAGTAGCGGCATCATATTTCTCGCCTTGTGGTGCTTTAGGATTAGCCGGTTTAGAACCTTGCAACGATAAAATGTAATTGGTTACTGCACTGATGTTCGCTGAACTCATATTTTTCTCCCAGCTTACCATTCCCTTTTCTGGGACGCCATATTTCACTACTTTGAAAATATCTTTTACGCTGCCGCCGTGTAACCAAAATTCATCGGTTAAGTTAGGTCCAACCAAACCCTCTCCATGCTGGCCATGGCAAGCAATGCAATTGGCATCAAAAACGCCTTTACCTACAGCAATTTGCGATGGGTCTACTTTTACTGAGTTTTCATCAACCGAAGAGGCCGATTTTGCCAAAAATTTTTGCTTTGCCAAATCAGCTTTGGCCATTTCGGTTTTGTACTCGTCGTCTTGCCGTTCACCATGTTCGCCAATGTGGTAATAGTACAGATATCCGGCAGCAAAAATTAATGTGCCATAAAAAAGTACGTTAAACCAAGCCGGAACCGGATTGTTCAGTTCTTTGATACCATCGTAAGCATGCGGGATTTCCAAATCTTTTTCTGCTGATAGTGGTTTTAAGCTCAATAGCTTATTCCAAATGCTAGGTTTTTCGCCATGTAATTTAACCCATTCTTCGTATTCTAACCTCTTATCTTCTTTAGTTTTATAAGGCGTTGGATTTTTGCTTTCTTGGTAAATAACCTTAAAACTTTTATACAAAGTGATGGCAACAAACAACAGGATAACCGAGAATACCAACAAAGTAATGATCAATAATTCGGTAGTGCTGATACCCAAAGATGGTTCTGGAATGATCATCTTTGCTTGCTCTGCAGCTGTAGCGCCTTCTTGTGCAAATGAACCAACGGCTGTTGCCAATAAAATTATCAATAAGCTAAACTTCTTCATATCTATCTGCTTGAGGTTCGTTAAACGGTAAATTGCTCATTTCTGTGATGTGGCTTTTGTTCATCTTAATAAGATAAATACCAACCATAATGAAAAATATCATAAATATCAGCAGTGATGCGATGAGATAAAACTCACCGCCTGCTAGGTCTTTTATTTGCTTAAACATAATTTTACTGGTTAGATGGAATAGTTGTTTTGTTGGCTTTGATATCTGTACCCATACGTTGCAGGTAAGCTATCAGGGCAATAATTTCTCTATCACTTTTAACGTCGATGTTGTTTTGCTTCAAGTCGGCAGCAATTGTTTCTGCCTGCTCTTTCAATTTAGCTTGTGCTACGGCATCGAAATTTTCTCTATAAGGCACGCCCAAAGTTTGCATCGCTCTAATCTTAGCTTCGGTCATGCTGGTATCTAGTTTCTGAGTGATTAACCAAGGATAAGGCGGCATGATACTACCTGGCGACATTGAGGTTGGATCTAACATGTGGTTGTAGTGCCAAGCGTTGGAGTACTTGCCACCAATACGGTGCAAATCTGGTCCGGTACGCTTACTTCCCCATAAGAATGGGTGGTCGTAAACAAACTCGCCCGCTTTACTGTACTCGCCATAACGCTCAGTTTCTGACCTAAACGGACGTATAGTTTGAGAGTGGCAATTCACACAGCCTTCTTTGATATACAAATCTCTACCTTCTAACTCTAACGGTGTGTAAGGTTTTACACTAGCAATAGTCGGTACGTTACTTTCAATTGTGAAGGTTGGCATCATTTCTACCATACCGCCAATTAAGATCACAATCATAGAAAGTACCATGAATTTCATTGGTTTACGTTCTAACACACGGTGCCATTTTTTATCAGCAGGATCTTCGTGAGTAATCACTTTCTCTAACGCCATGGCCTCTGCGGCTTCGTTAGCTACTAATTTGCCTTTTAACATTGTTTTAGCTAGGTTATAGGTCATCGCGATAGCACCTATTAGATACAATGCGCCGCCTATAGAACGTAGAATGTGCATTGGGATAATCTGTAGCGTAGTAGTTAAGAAATTAGCGTATTTCAACAAACCCTCGTCGGTAAATTCTTTCCACATCAAGCCTTGCGTAAAACCAGCCCAATACATAGGTATAGCGTAAAATAAGATACCCAAAGTACCAATCCAGAAGTGGAAGGAAGCCAATTTTTTAGAGAATAATTCAGTTTTATAGATACGTGGGATTAACCAATACAATATGCCGAAGGTTAAGAAACCATTCCATCCTAAGGCACCTACGTGCACGTGAGCAACAATCCAGTCGGTAAAGTGTGCTACGCCATTAATTTGTTTTAAAGATAACATGGGTCCCTCGAAAGTTGCCATACCATAAGCGGTAAGTGCAACCACCATAAATTTTAAGGTTACATCTTCACGAACCTTGTCCCAAGCGCCACGTAAGGTTAACAAACCGTTGATCATACCGCCCCAACTCGGTGCAATAAGCATGATCGAGAAAGCCACGCCTAAAGATTGCGCCCATCCTGGTAAGGAAGTGTATAACAAGTGGTGCGGACCAGCCCAAATGTAAATGAAAATTAACGACCAAAAGTGAAGAATACTCAATTTATAAGAATACACCGGACGATTAGCCATTTTAGGCAAGAAGTAGTACATCATCCCCAAATACGGCGTAGTTAAGAAAAATGCAACCGCATTATGCCCATACCACCATTGCACCAAGGCATCTTGCACCCCGGCAAAAACATAATAACTTTTTAAGAACGATATGGGAAGCTGAAATGAATTTACGATGTGTAATACCGCAATGGTAACGAAAGTAGCAATGTAGAACCAAATGGCTACATAAAGGTGTCTTTCTCTACGTTTGATAATGGTACCGAACATATTGATACCGAAAACTACCCAAATTAACGTGATAGCAATATCGATTGGCCATTCTAGCTCTGCATATTCGTGTGATGAGGTAATACCTAAAGGTAAAGTAATTACCGCCGACACAATAATTAATTGCCAACCCCAAAAGTGAATTTTACTTAGTACGGTACTAAACATTCTAGCTTTAAGCAAACGTTGTAAAGAGTAATAAACGCCCATAAAAATGGCGTTACCTACAAAGGCAAAAATTACTGCATTGGTATGGAGCGGTCTGATGCGACCAAATGTAGTGTACTGATTGCCCAAGTTCATGCCTGGAGAAAACAGTTGGGTGGCAACAAGTAGACCAACTAGCATTCCGATAATGCCCCATACAATGGTTGCAATACCGAAATCTCGTACAATCTTATTGTCGTAAGTAAATTTTTCTAGCTGCATAATAAATAGAAATAGATTTGTAATGTTTATGACAAAGTTATTGTGGCGTTACAGCATAGCTGATGACCAGCGTTAGTCGGAAATGTGATTGATATCACTTTTATCTTCAGCGTTGCTTTTTACCTCGTCATCAAATAAAATTCTGACACTTGGTGTGTATACATCATCGTGCTGGCCATTTTTAAGTGCCCAAAAAAAGGCTCCCAGAAATACTAGCGCTACGAGCACGCTGCAACCTATTAGGAAATAGAGTATGTTCATGATTTATTGTTCGATTGTTAAATTGTTGTATTGTCACCCCTAAATCCCCTAAAGCGGACTTTGTAAACCAGCCTACATTTCATTCCCCCTTTAGGAGGCTAGGGGGTTAATTTGTTCCTCTTCGCAAAATACCTCGTAGCCAAACTCGTAAAACTGATGATGGTGATGGTGCTGATAGGCATCAAAACTGCAGCAACTAAAGGATAAAGGGTACCTTGAACAGCGTAGTAAATGCCAATTAAATTGTAAAACGTGGCTATAGCAAAGCTGATTTTAATGGTCTTTAAACCATCTTTACTTAACTGGATGAATTTTGGCAGCAAGCTTAATGAATTGCCACTCAATATGGCATCGCAACCTGGCGTAAAGTTGTTGATGTTGTCTGTAATTGCTACACCAAAATCCGCTTGTTTTAAAGCTCCTGCATCATTTAAACCGTCACCTAACATCATTACCTTTTTCTTGCTGATTTGCAAGTTTTTAATGGCTTCTAATTTTTGATGTGGACTTTGGTTAAAAAGCATTACAGTGGTGGGTTTAAAAACGGCTTTTAAAAGTTGCTCATCTTTGTTGGTATCGCCCGAAAGCACTTTCAAATCATAAGCTTCGTTCAAATGGTTAATTAAAGGAGCAATGCCATCTCGCCATCGTTGTTCTACCGAAAAGCAGCCTTTATACATTCCATCAATCATGATATGTACGCCACCGTTTTCCTTGCTAATTACACTACCCACCTCAAAAGGTAAACCCCGCATGCTTCCTGCATAAACCATGCAGCCATCCACTTGCCCCATAATTCCTTTTCCAACCACTTCATTGTAATTTGTAATTGCGTAAATCTTACTAGGGTTTATCACTTTTAGTACTTGCCTACTCAGCGGATGAGACGAATTGTAGAGTAGTGAAGCCACCAGTAATCGCTCGTTGGTGGTTAATTCTCCAGTAAAACGAATTTCAGAGTTTTGGGTACTCGTTAGCGTTCCTGTCTTATCAAAAACTACTGTGTCTAAATCTGCCAATTGCTCTACTGCGTCAGTATTTTTCACATAAAAACCTTTTTTATCAAACACCGAAAGAATAGCCGATAAAGTAAAGGGCGTACTTAAAGCCAGTACACAAGGACAAGCCACAATAACTACAGCCGTAAATGCAGACCAAGCTTTGGTACCATCATCCATCCAGAGCCAATAAGCAGCGGCAGCAAAGGCGATTAAGAAAACACCCATGCTGAAATACTTTGCAATGCTGTCGTTAAAATTCCTTTTCTTGAAATCAGTTTTGTAAAATTCTTTGTTCCATAAACCTGTTAAGTAACTTTGCGAAGCCGGCTTGATCACCTCAAGCTCTATCGCCTCTCCCATTTGCCTTCCGCCAGCGTAAACAATTTCACCCAAAACCTTTTGCTGGGGTTCAGCTTCGCCAGTTACAAAACTCATGTCCAGCCAAGCATCTCCTTTCATTAAGATGGAATCGGCGGGCACTAATTCGCCATTACGTATCAATAATCGATCACCAACGGCTATCTCACTAATGGCTACCGGTTTTTCCCGGTTATCTTTGAGGCTTGTAATGGCTATGGGAAAGTAAGAGCGGTAATCCCTATCGAACGAAATGTGATGATAAGTACGTTGTTTTACCCATTTACCCATCAATAATAAAAATACCAATCCTGTTAAGGTATCTCCAAAACCTGGCCCTGTATTAAAAATGGTAGAAATAGCAGTACGTACAAAAAGTACGGCTATAATTAATGCGAGTGGCGTATCTAAATTAATATGCTTTTGCTTTAAACTAGCAATGGCTGATGTGAAATATTCTTTGCTGCAGTAGAACGTAACCGGGATGCAAAATGCCAAGTTTAACCAAGCAAACAAATATTGAAATTCTTTCTCTAAAGCTGATAAACCGAAATACTCAGGAAAGCTGAATAGCATAACATTACCCATACAGAAACCGGCGATGGCAATTTTCCAAATCAGTTGTTTATTTACTGAATTTCCTTTTTCTTTTACTACGTCTTGCAAGCTTATTAAAGGCTCGTAGCCAATTTGGTTCAGTACCTCTACTACCTGTCGCAAAGAAACTCTTTCGTGTTTATAACTAATGGTAACTTCCTTTTTCAAGAAATCGATACGCGAACTAAATATGGAAGGGTTGATTTTGTATAGATGTTCCAACAACCAAATACAAGAGCTACAATGGATAGCAGGTACGTAAAAAGTAACCATTGAATTTTCTTTGTCTTTGTAGTTGATGAGCTGTGTAATGATGCTTGGCTCGTCTAAATATTCGAAATGTCCCTCATCCTTAATACGCTGCCCCGGTGCGTCGTTATAAGCATAATAATTGCACATGTTGTTTTCAGCTAATATCTGATACACGCTTTGGCAACCAACACAACAAAAATCTTTCTCGTCGTAATTGAGTTTAACCGCAGGCAACTTATCGCCACAATGGTAGCAAACTGAACTTTGGTGGGTAACGGTTGAATTGCTCATAACTTGCTTTGTTTTTATTTGTCAGTTTGAGTTTATTGGAGACTACTTTTAATATGCTTCGACATGCTCACAGCAATCTTAATGCGTATTCAATGGGCACTTTTTATCGCTCTAGGATCCTAGATAAATCTGGGATGACGCACCTAATTAAGGTTCTAATTATTATTATATCGCGGCACTAAATAATTGGGTTTGCGGTTGTTTTTTCCATAACCTTTCGTCAAAAGCCATACAAACATTACGCAAGAACGATCTGCCCAAAGGTTGTATTTTAACTTCATTATTACTGATAGCCACCATGCCATCAGCTATCATAGGCTGCAACCGCTCAACAACATCTGTTAGAATTTCATTGGTAAAACAGGTGTTGTTCTTACACATCAAATCAAGAATATATTTTCTGATATGCAGATCTTCGCCAGTTAATAAATGACCTTTTTGTACAGCTAAATCTTCTGATTGGATGATGTTTTTGTACGCTTCAACAGTCTTTGCGTTTTGCGCAAAAGCAGTACCGCAATCGCTGATAGCAGACACGCCTAAGCCTAACAAAATATGCGTACGCTGATCAGTATAACCCATAAAATTACGGTGAAGCTGTCCCTTTTGGCTGGCTACGTAAAGACTATCTGTTTGTAAGGCAAAATGATCCATACCAATTTCTTCATAGCCAGCGGCTACCAACATCTCCCGACCTTTTTGATACAGTGCAAATTTTTCGTCGCCTTGCGGAAGATCGCTTTCTGTAAAATGACGCTGACCAGCTTTGATCCAAGGTACGTGTGCATAGCTATAAAATGCGATACGGTCTGGTCTGATTGCAATGGTTTCATTAATGGTTTCCATTAAACCGGTAATATTTTGTCCAGGCAAACCATAAATCAAATCGAAGTTGATAGATTGATACCCAAGCTCACGAGATAATTCGGTGATGTGCCTTACTTGTGCTGGTGTTTGGTAACGATTGATCATGAATTGAACTTTCGGGTCAAAATCCTGTATGCCTAAGCTCAAACGCCTAAAGCCTAAGTTGTAGAAAGTCTGTAAATGCTCGGCCGTAGTATTGTCTGGATGTCCTTCAAAAGAGCAACTTGCATCTTCATCAAACTGCGTAGCACCTGCAATGGTTTCTAATAACTTTTTTAGGTTAGCTGCGCTAAAAAAAGTTGGTGTACCACCACCTAAATGAATTTCTTTGATTTTTGGACGCTCCCCCAACAAGGCACAGTACATTTCCCATTCTTTTAACAGGGCATGGATATAAGGCAACTCTACCGTATGATTTTTGGTAATCCGCGTATTACAACCGCAATAGGTACATAAGCTCTCGCAAAATGGCAAATGTAGGTAAACACTAATCCCTTCATTTTCATGTTGTTTATATGCTGCAACCAACCTGCCCTTCCATTGTATATTATCGAAATTTTCGTTATCCCAATAAGGAACAGTTGGATAGCTGGTATATCTTGGTGCAGCAATATTGTATTTGCGTAATAGCTCGTCGGTTTCCATTATTGCTCTCCCCCTTTTGCCGCAACACTACAGTTGTTAGGGCAGCAACAAGCTTTGCCTACACATTTGCCAGCAGCCCAGTTGTCTAAGTTTTTAACTACTTGCTGCATGCGTGGCATTACCATTTCTTGGCCTTTACTAGAAGGCACGTTTGCGATTTTGAAGCCCGCTACTCCGGCAGCAACAAGATTAATGTGTTTGGTTTCGAAAGATGAAGTAGCGATGTATTTAATACCTAGAGCCTTCAAACCAATAATTAACTCCTCATCTAATGGATCTTCATTAAATACAATTAGCACTTCTTTACCCAATGCAAATGGCAGTGTTTCTTTACTCAAACTATTGGCTATAATGGTAATATCATGTTTCTTGTGGTTAGCCAACACCAAGCACTCTTTTTCTTCGGGTTTAATATTATAAGCGATAGCCTTCATGAAATCATTTTATGTTTCACAAAACTAGCTAGTAGCAGTTTACAGCAATTTGAGCGCAGTTATCCTAAAAAATGATTTTAATCACAAATTGGCATAGGTGAATTTACCTGAGCGCTAAGCTTTGATCATTTGGTGTGGCAAACTAATTCGCCATAATCTCTTCTCACGATGGTTATTTTTAAATAAAAAAGAGCGGATAATTGCTAAATCATCCGCTCTGCGTTATATTTTTATTAATAGAAGCTGTTTAGCTTCCAGCTGCTGCTTTAGCTTCTTCCTTTAATTTTATATTGATTTCTTCTACCTTCTTACGTTGATCTTCGGTTAAAAGTGCACTCATTGCTTCATTCCTGTCTTTAACAATCACTTTAATTGCGGCCTTTTTTGCCTTTTCATCTAACGATGTATCTTCTTCAATCTTTTTTCGTTTTTCTGTAGCATCCTTCTTAACTACAGCAATCTTTTTGATCTGGTCTGTGTCGCAGCCAATTTCCGTTAACGAAGCTTTATCCCATCCAAAAGAGGTTCTCTTTTTTGGTGCATCTTGTGCATGGGCAAACACCATTGTAAAACACGCTATAAATAGCGTAAGTAATAACTTTTTCATTTCTGTTTATATTTAGAATAATAAAACTAATACATTTCCAATGATATTTCTTATAGTCTTAAAAATAATTTTTTTCAAAAACAGTAACTGCGCCATTCAAACGTTGTACTAGCGGAATTACACATATAAATTTAACTTTTTAAAGGGCTGATATATCCCATTTATTGAAGCTTTTCTGTTGTGGTTTTTAAGTTAAACCTTGCTTTAAATAACCTTGGGCTTTGATAGGAAGAAAATTTATTGCCATCTTAGCAAAAAAAATGATCTTTTAATTTGTCTGCAAACCAACTATCGGAAGAAGTTTATTTAACCCGGCTTATTAATGCCGATAGAGCTGCCTTTGCTTTTTTATACGAGAAATATAGCCCCGGCTTGTATCAAAAGCTCAGTAAAATGGTAAAGATTTCCGAAATAGCAGACGAATTGTTGCAGGACGTTTTCTTAAAAGTTTGGCTAAAAAAAGATACGATAGATGCGGAAAAATCATTTAAAGCTTGGTTATATACCGTAGCGCAGCATACGGTATACGATTATTACAGAAAACTTGCACAAGACAAGAAGATGCAAGAGCACTTAATTCATACATTTGCTGCGTTTTACAACGAGACAGAAGATTATATCTACAATAAGGAGCGAACAGTTGTCCTAAATGAAGCAATCGATCGACTACCTCCACAAAGAAGAGAAATTTTCCGACTTTGTAAATTAGAAGAAAAATCCTATAAAGAAGTAGCAGAGCAGCTAAATATTAGTGTTTCTACGGTCAGCAACCAGTTGGTGCATGCCACCAAAGCCGTAAAGGAACATGTGTTCTTCCACTCAAAAGAATTTCTTCTTTTTGCAATTGCACTTTACCTCAAGAATTAGCTCCAAACCATTTCTAAACTAAAATCTGAAAAAAAAGTATTTTTTTTTGAATCGCAATAGTGTGTTTCTAAAACTCGTGCGTATAGGTTTATAAATATGGAGCAAAAGTCAAAGTTCGAAAAATTATTTAGCAGGTATTTGAACAATCAAGTTACCGCAAATGACCTTAATTCGTTGTTTAAAAATATGGACGAGGTTGATGAAGCGAACTTACGTAATCATATTAACCTAGAACTTCTTTCAGAAGATAAAATTGAACATACTGATACGGCTCATCTAAAAACTCTTTTTGCAAAAATTGAAGAGAAAATAGAAAAACAACCAAAAACTAAAGTAATTAAAATAACTACTTGGTACAAAGCCGCTGCAATAGCTGCCGTAGTTTCTATTGTAGGCTACTTTGCCATTTACAATAGTGGTGCTGATAAACGCGAAATTGTTCCTGGAAGTAGTAAAGCTGTTTTAGTAATCGATAACGAAGAAACTCCGCTAAACAGCGAAAGCAAATCGAGCTTCTCTCCTGCCCCAGCAATATCGGTTACTACAGCAGCAGATGGTACCATTACTTACAAACAAACATCAAACGATACTACGGGCCTATCTGCCCTGCACGCCATTAGCACACCAGCGGGTGGTTTCTACAAAATTACACTTGGAGATGGCACACAGGTTTATCTCAATTCAAAATCTACCTTGGAATTTCCCGTTGGCTTTTACGGCGCCGAAAGACACGTAAAATTAAGCGGCGAAGCTTACTTTAAAGTGGCAAAAAATAAAAAAATGCCATTTATTGTATCTGTTGGCCAAACTAATGTTGAAGTTTTAGGTACAGCATTTACTATCAATAGCTTTGGCAAGCAAACAAAAACTACGCTTTACGAAGGTAGCGTACAACTTAACTTTCTATCTAACCACAAAATTCTCGCTCCCGGACAGGAAGGATTATCTGACCGAAATGGCATTCTCGTAAACCAAGCCGATACCGCTGCGGCTAAAGCGTGGACCAATGGCTTGTTCGTATTTAACGACCAATCATTAGCCGATGTACTCCATGAGCTTTCCCGTTGGTACGATTTCTCTTTTGACGAGAACAGCATCCCCAACAAACGCTTATATATAAGATTAAATAGAAACACCGCCTTTAACGATGTGCTGCAAATGCTGTACACTACTACAGGGTTAAAATTTAAAGTAGAAGAAAGGAGGCTAAGCATAGAAAATTAAAACACGCTCAATCAAACAAATTTTATAATCAACTAACTAACCTTTAATGAATAAACTTTACCCAGCAGGTAATAAAAAACCTGCAATGATATCGTATTTAAGATTAATTTTATTGGTCTCTATTTTAACCTCGTTTACCACTCTAGTTTCTTTCGCACAAGCTATTTATACGTTTAGCTTTAAACAAGCCACACTAAATACAGTAATTTCAGAAATTGCCATAAAAACCAATTACCAATTTGTTTACGATGCCTCTTTTAACCAGAAAGCAAAGCTCATCACCGCAGAAATCAAATCTTCAGATATTGATGAAATATTAACGCAGGTTTTTAAAGATCAAGATTTTACTTACCGAGTGAGCGGCAAAACTATTGTGATTAAGTCTAAAGCTGCAGGTGAAAATACTTATGTACTACGCGGGATAGTTAACGATAATGTAGGTTTACCAATGCCTGGGGTAACCATTACACAAAAAGGCACCACTAATATGGTCCACACAGATCAGAATGGATATTTTGCGATTTATGTAAGCGATAGCAATAATACCCTAAAATTTAACTATTTAGGTTACGAACAAAAAGAAATAAAATATACTAAAGGAGCCTCTAGTACCTCAATAGTAGTTTCTTTAACACCTTCTAACTCGGTACTTCAAGAAGTAGTCGTTACCGGCTATCAGTCGCTTAAGCGTTTCGAATCGCCAGCGGCTATAGCCGAGGTAAATAACAAAACCTTAAACGAGAACGTAAATGTAAGCTTAACAAGTGCTTTAGAAGGTCGTTTTGCTGGATTAATGTTTCAAAAAAATGTGAATGGAGCCGCAGCAGATAAACCAATATTGAGAGGTATCGGAACTTTATCTGCACAAGTTGGTTCTGCTCCTCTTTTGGTAATTGATGGATTGCCTACGGAGCTTACTTTAGAAGACATCAACCCTTACGATGTAGAAAGTGTAAACTTGTTAAAAGATGCTTCTGCTGCTTCTATTTACGGTTCTAGAGCTGCAAACGGTATCATCGTTATCAATACTAAAAAAGGAAGTGGAAACTTGAAGGTTTCTTTAAACTCGGACTTTTTTATTGCTACAAAGCCTAACCTAAACGACATGCACTACGCTAGTACAAGCGATTTAATCGACTTTGAACAAGCCGTGTATAACCGCGAGAGAGCTAGATATGCCAACGTAACTTCGCTATTTAATTATTATGGCGATGCTGGCAATAGTAGTTTAAGGTATTACAGCCCGCTTTACCAGTTAAATAGAAATTTAGAAGAAGGAAAAATTAACAACGATGATTTTAATGCTACCATTAATCAATGGAGACAAAATGACTTCATTGACGATTACACTAAAAATGTTTGGCAAAATGAATTTAGACAACGCTACAATCTATCTTTCTCGGGTGGTACAGCAAAGCAAAACACCTACGTATCATTTAATTTTGACGATGCTAGAGGAAGGATAAAATATAACGATAACCAAAATTACAACCTTTATGCAAAAAGCAGTTTTCAAGTTAAAAGTTGGTTAAATGCTACTTTCGGCATCAACGCATCCTATTCTGTAGCAGATATTACCGATAGTGATTTTGGTAGTTTCGACATTCAAAAAAGATACGAAAGAATAACCGACGGAAATGGCAACTTGGTAATTGCTCCGTTTGTAAATCTTAAGGACGGCTTTACTTCTAGCGGTGCCATGAACCCAGCCGTAGCCGATAGGATCAATAGTCTTTCTGGTTTCAAATCTTTAAACTTTAACGTACTAAACCAATTGCAAGAAGGTATTACGCAACAAAACTCTTTAAACTTAAGAGCTTTTACAAATATCGAAGCTAAAATCTGGAACGGCTTAAGCTTTAACACACAGTTTCAGTACGAAAACAACCGGAACAATGCGGAAGTTTACCACGATGTAAACTCGTACAAAATGCGCTATGCTATTAATGGCCTAACCGGATACACCCCTGCTACCAACACTTATACCTATGTTGATGGCTTTTCTACTGGCGGCCGTTATCAGCAAATAGATAGACAAACTAGTAATTACACCTTTAGAAACCAATTAAATTTTGATCGCTATTTTGACCAGAACAAACACAAAGTTACCGCAATTGCAGGTTTCGAGATGCGTGAAAGTTTTATACCTAGAACGGTTGAGCAGTTGAGATACGGCTACGATCCAGTAACTTTAACCTCAACCATTATCAATACTTTTGCGCTTAGCCAAACTGGTGCACCAAGTTACATTTATGGCAATAACCGAACACTAAGTGCACTTTCGCGTACACAAACCGAAACCAAGCACCGTAATTTTTCTGTTTACAGCAATGTTGGCTATACCTATTTAGGCAAATACAACCTAATGGGTAGTTTAAGGGTAGATAGAGCCGATTTTTTTGGTGCAGAGCCGAAATACAGAAATCGTCCGCTTTGGTCGGTTGGTTTAGGGTGGAATGCCAGCGAAGAAGATTTTCTAACAAACGTAAAATGGGTAGACTTTTTAAAGTTGAGAGCTACCTACGGGGTTAACGGAAACGTTGACCAAAGCACTACGCCATACACCGTAGCTACCAGAAGAAACGACAACCTTTTCCAATCGTTGCAATACATCAATATTACCCAACAGCCAAACCCAATGTTGCGTTGGGAAAAAACAGCTACTACAAACCTTGGTTTAGATTATAGCCTTTTCAACAATAAGTTGCGAGGCAGTATTGATGTTTACGATCGTTTAAGTAGCGACTTGTTGGTAACCACAGACTTAGACCCTACCGTGGGTGCACTTACACGCAGAATAAATGCTGGCGAACTAAGAAACAGAGGTATTGAATTTAGTGCGGGCTCTGAGTGGTTTAAAAGAGGGGATTTCCGTATCAACTCTAATTTAATTATTGCGTTTAACAAAACTAAAGTAGAAAAAGTGACCAGAGCTAAAGGAACCGCCAGTAACTATGTAGGTTTCCCAGGTGATTACTTTTTTGAAGGAGAGTATTACAACAGTTTTTATGCCTACAAATACGGCGGAATGACCAATGGTTATCCTTATGTGCTAGACGAAAATGGCAATCCATCGCTAACTTTTGATGCCAACGGTAATCCAAATCCTACCAGTGTAAAAGCAATTAACAACCCAAATGCTTTGGTAAACATGGGAAGTTTAATGCCAACCTACACAGGCTCACTATCTCAACGTTTTTCGTATAAGCAATTTGATTTAAACATGCTTTTGGTTTTCTCTGGTGGCAATAAAATGCGTAAAGAAACCTTAGATTTAGGTTCTGATGCGCTTACCAATATAGGTATAACTCAAAGATATACTGATGCTAATCCAACTGCTAACCCTCGTTTGTTGGTAGATTTCGCTGAAAACATGCGAAACTATGCTTCTACTATAAGTTCGCAATGGAGAAACTCAGACATTAACGTGGTTGATGGAGATTACATTAAGCTAAGAAACGTATCGTTAAGCTATCATTTACCAAAATCATTTGCAGATAAAATCAAAATTTCATCTGCTAGGTTTACGTTCCAAATGAATAACATTTGGTATTGGAGCGCAGCCGGAAACGATATTGACCCTGAAGTGTATACCGCTAACTCTGGCACAAGAAATATGCCTTTGCCAAAAACCTATTTATTTGGTCTTAACCTTACATTGTAACATCATGAAGTACATCAAAATATTATTCTTTTCTATAGTAGCTATGAGTTTTGCTGCTTGCGAAAAATATACCGACCTTACTCCTAAAGGATCTTTAATTGTAGAAAATGCATCACAATTTCACGAAATGGTTTCGCTACCAAATCGTGGTTATCCGGTAAATAACTTTCAATATTTATCAGACGATCAATGGATGCGTGAGGCCAACGTGATTGGAAGAACCCCCAACATTGATATCATCAATTTCACTTTTAACGAAACTGTTGATAGGGTTTCTTTGTATGGCTCGTCAAGCTTTTACAATCAAGCTTACAGCTACATTAATCGTTGGAATACCATTATCTCCCTAGTAGATGATAGCAAAGGCGATGTAGGTATTAAACAACTGGCAAAAGCCGAAGCTAAAATTTATAGAGCGCATGACCATTTCCTTTTGGTAAACCACTATGCCAAGGCTTATGATCCGCAAACTGCAGCAAGTGATGGTGGTATTTGCATTATGGATAAATTTGATTTGGAAGCGCAGCCGAAAAAATCTACAGTGGCGCAGGTTTATGATTTTATACAAAAAGACATTGACGAGGCCTTACCTTATTTACAAGAAAATCCTTTAGATGCGTACCACCCATCTTTAGCCTTTGCCTATGCGCTTAAAGCTAAAGTACATTTGTTTAAACGCGAAATTGCGCAAGCCAAAGCCGCTGCAGAAAAATCGTTAAGCTACAATAGTGAAATTTTTGACATGGTAAAATATGCCGCAGAAGGTGGTCCAACGGCAAAGCCAATTACGGCGGGCAATAATCCAGAAGTACTGAGTTACATGTACATGACTGGTAATACAGAACTTAACTTTTCGTACATCAACATCATTAGTCCAGAGTTAAGAACGCTATTTGGAAACAATGATGCCCGTTTCAATCTGTTTTATAACTCTACGCATGCATCTAATCTCGATCAAGGTTCTAATACAGCCTATTGGGGCGTAGCATTTACTCGTTTTTTTATGCCTACCGTGGGCATGAAAACCACCGAGGTACATTTAATGCTAGCAGAATGCTATGCTAGAGACAACAAATTTGCCGAAGCTGTAGATATCCTTAACAAGCTCAGAGCAAAACGTATTTTAGCTGGCGGTACCGTAAACTTGCCCGTACCTACTACTAGAAAAGAAACCATGGAGTTGGTGGTAAACGAACGCAGAAGAGAATTGGTACTTGGTTTCCATCGCTTCTTTGATTTGAAAAGATTAAACACCGAAGCAGAATTTGCTAAAACCTTAGTACGGAAATTTCCAATTGTTAATCAAACGGTACCACAGCAAACCTATACCTTACAGCCTAATTCTAGGTTATATATCATTCCATTTCCGTTAAATGTGTTAAGAATGAACCCCTCTCTTACCTTAAACACCGACGAAAAAATTCCTTTTTAATTTTAGATGAAGAAACTACTCGTAATATTAAGCATACTTGCTGCCTCGCAGCAGTATGCTTATTCGCAAACGCCACCAGAGAAAAAAACTGATAGCACTCAAAAAACCAGTTTACAACCTTACACCAAAGTAATTACTACTAATGCCAAAAGTAAAGTAGGATTGTTTACTGTGTCCAAAGTAGACACTAAGTTTTACTTCGAAATTCCTGATAGTTTGTTTAATAGATACTTACTCACGGTAACTCGTTATTTAGCTACACCTCAAGGTATGGGAAGTTTTGGTGGCGAAAAAGCTAACGAACAAACTATCTATTTTGAAAAAGGCCCTAACAATACCGTCTTTTTAAGATCATTACAATACAAACAAGATATTCGTAATGCAGATGCAATGTTGGCCAAAGCCATAGCAGGCAGTAACGAAAATCCAATTATTACTGCTTTTCCTATCAAAACCATCAATCCTGCCAATGGAAATATGGTGGTAGAGGTTACAGATGCTTTTAAAAAAGACAATCCGATGTTTTCTTTAGCGGCAGCAGAAAAAACTGCTAAAAAACTGAACGCACTTGCTGATGACAGATCTTTCATCGAAAGTATCAATACCTACCCTATCAATATAGAAGTTAAAACCACTAAAACTTATGCTGGTGCCAACAGTTCGTCGGTAACTTTAAGATTAAATACATCAATTGTACTATTGCCAAAAATACCTATGCGTAAGCGCTTTTTTGACGAAAGAGTTGGTTACTTCGCTAATAAACTGGTTTTATTTGATGATGATTTACAACGTGCCCAAACCAAATATGTTATTCAACGTTATCGTTTAGAACCAAAAGATGCTGATATCAAGAAATATCAAAGCGGACAAATGGTAGAACCAAAAAAGCAAATTGTCTACTACATCGATCCGGCTACGCCGAAAAAATGGCGAAAATATTTAATTGCAGGTATTAACGATTGGCAAAAAGCTTTTGAAGCAGCTGGTTTTAAAAATGCAATTGTAGGCAAAGAGTGGCCAGAGGCTGATACTACCATGAGTTTGGAAGACGCTCGTTATTCTGTAGTGAGGTACTACGCTTCTGAAACACCAAACGCTTACGGGCCTCGTATTAGCGATCCTCGCAGTGGAGAAATCATAGAAAGCCATGTTGGTTGGTTTCACAATGTGATGAAATTAGTGCAAAACTGGTATATGATCCAAGCCGGACCGTTAGATCCCAGAGCTAGAAAAATGCATTTGGATGATGAATTAATGGGACAATTAATCCGTTTTGTTTCTTCTCACGAAATTGGCCACACCATAGGCTTACGTCATAACATGGGTGCTAGCAGCGCTACTCCGGTAGAAAAATTGAGAGATAAGAAATGGGTGGAAGCTAATGGCCACACGGTTTCAATTATGGATTATGCCCGGTTTAATTACGTAGCCCAACCCGAAGACAATATCAGTCCGAAAGGAATTTATCCACGTATTGGTATTTATGATGAATGGGCAATTAAATGGGGATATACATTTTTCCCGAAGTTGAAAGACGAATTTGAAGAAGAAAACACTTTAGCTAAATTAACTACAGAAAGTTTAGCTGCAAACCCAAAACTTTGGTTCGGTGGCGAAGGCAAAGATGAAGACCCACGTAGCCAATCGGAAGATTTAGGCGATGATGCCATGGTGGCTAGCGACTATGGTATTAAAAACCTGAAACGTGTAATTCCTAATTTAATTGCTTGGACTTACGAACCTAACGATGCCTATGATAATTTGTCGGATATGCACAAAGCCGTAGTAAGGCAATATGGCAGGTACCTATATCACGTATTAAAAAACATTGGCAACAATTACGTAACTAAAAGAACAGCAGATGAAAAGGCGGTGGTTTACAAGCCTGTTCCAAAAGCAAAAGTTAAAGCAGCTATTGATTATATAGGCAGACAAGTATTTGTTGCTCCACTTTGGATGTATCCACAAGAAATTGCGCAGCTTATTCCAATGAAAGCGGCAGACGAGATTTCAGAACAGCAAAATCAAGTGCTTAATATGCTATTGAGTTCGGGCATGCTTTATAATATCAGTCAAAAAGCTTTGCAATTTGAAGGTGCTTATACCGTTCCGGAATTTTTAAATGACCTCCAAAAAACCGTTTGGATTAAATTTTCTGGTAATGAAAAATTAGATGTTTACCGTAGAAGCTTACAGCGTAGTTACATCGAAAAAATGGGTTTGCTGTTGCTACCTAAAGAGGCAGAACCTGGTAAGGCTTTAAACACAGCACAACGCAGCGATGTTAGACTTTATGGTCAGCAACATTTAATACAGCTAAGAGCTGATATTGTAAAACTAATTGCCACAACCAATGGATTTAACAAACAGCATTTAGAGAGCATTTTACTAGATATCGACAAAATCATTTCAAAACTTAATAAAACAGAAGCATGAAAAAATTATTGATTGCGCTGCTAGTTGCTATTAGCGGCATAGCGCAGGCACAAAATATGTCGGAAAAAGAGGTTACGCCAGAGTTAGTGACGCTACGTGAAACGCAGAAAAAAGAAGTAATCAGCTACTATTTGGCTTTAAGAGATAACTTTTTAAATTCAGACAGTTTATTGGCAGTAAAAAATGCAAAAGCTTTGATCACATCATTTAGTAAATTCAAGTTTAAAAAACTGACTTTAGAAAAAATGAATGAAGCTACAACCACGAGAAAGGAAATTGTGGCGCTTGCTACAGCAATTGCAGCAACTAAAAACATTAACAAACAACGTAAAGCTTTTAGTGCGCTTTCTACTAAGTTTTGGGCAATTGCCGATAAGTTAAAACCAGCCGATATGCCATTATACCAACAAGTTTGCCCAATGACTGGCGATATTTGGTTAAGTGAAAGTAAGGACATTAAAAACCCTTACTATCCAAAAAATATGTTGACTTGCGGAGAAGTAAAAGCAAGTTTATAAAGAGTAAATTTAGGTTTAGTTTGATAAAATGCGGCTGTCTGGATAGAAGCCGCATTTGTCTTATAAAACCAATTCTTGCATCAGTTTATTTAAAGTTTCTTCGGCATCTATACAAAACCCGGGATGCACTTTTGAACACTGCACAACGGTACTTCTGGTTGCCGTTAGCCATCTAAATCTACTGGCTAAATCTAACTCACCAATTGGTCCAGCTGTCTTCCCTCCTTTACAAATATTGACAATTGCGTTTAAGTTCTCCTCAATAATCTCGGTTTCCAACTCACAATTTAAAGCTTTTAGTCTTTCGGGAAATACTTTAAAAGCAGCGTTAAGGTACTTCAATTTAGCACAATACATAATTACGCCCACATTTATAAATTCTTCGCGTTCTACCCTAGGCATTACCCGAATTACGGCATACTCAAATAAGTGTCTGTCTTGCATTTTCGGCTTCCTTTACAAAAACTGAAGAGTTTTCAATTCGAGTATTTAAAAAATAGGCATACGCTTTTCGCTGGTCTTCGGCTGTTTCGAAACTACGTTCATCTAGCCACTCATCAGGTATTAAAGCTAAAATATCATTGATTAACTGTGGCGTTAAAGTCGCTTTCAATTCGGCGTCAACTGCTTCAATTTCGCTTGCCTGTGGCAACAGTACGTGATCTTTCACCAATACAAATGGACGCTTGGCTTGTTCTTCCCAGTTCTGCCACGAATGGTGGAAATACAGTGAAGCTCCATGATCAATTAACCAAAGCTCTTTGTGCCAATACAACATATTAGTATTTCTTGCCGTTCGATCCATGTTGGTCAATAAGCAATCCATCCACACAATTTTCGAAGCCAAATTTGCATCAACTTTGTTAATAGTTGGATCATAAGTAATTGCTCCAGCTAAATAGTGCAGTGCCAAATTTAAGCCTACGCTAGCTTTCAACAAATCTTGAATTTCCTCATCAGGCTCTGTTCTGCCAAATGCTTCATCCAAATTGGCGAAAACCAACTCGGGCATTCTTAAACCTAAAGCACGGGCAATTTCGCCACCAATAATTTCAGAAATGAGTGCTTTATGGCCCTGTCCAGCACCTCTAAACTTCAATACGTATAAAAAACCATCGTCTGCTTCGGCAATTGCAGGCATAGAACCACCTTCTCTTAAAGGGGTGATGTAACGCGTAACGTTAACCGTTCTCAATTCTAATTTATTTTCATTAGTATTTACCATACGCTTCAAAGGTAATCTAAAGATCAGTAACCAAAAAATTTGCCAATACTAATTGGTATAAGCTGGCAAAAAAATGGATATTTGGTACGTTCCTATCCAAAACTTATATCGTAAATATGTTCAAATCTCGAAGTACAATTGTCGCCATTTTATTACTGCTATCATTTACACTACTTGCCTTTTTAGTTGCTAACAACCCAATAAACGAGTTTGATATCAGTATTTCTAGATTTGTACAACAATTCCGTAACCCCGCGTTAGATCAGCTCATGATTTGGATTAGCGCATTTGGAAACCTTGTGGTGGCTTTTGTTGCTATGGTAATAACATCGCTATTGTTTTATATTTTTAAGTATAAACGAGAAGCATTGTTTATAATGGCCATCTCTTTTACGGGTCTAATAACCCTTTCTTTAAAGTTTTTATTTAGTCGCCCTAGACCAACAGATCAATACGTTGTTTTAATTGAAAGTTATCAAAACCATAGTTTCCCAAGTGGGCATACACTTTCTTATGTGGTTTTCTTTGGTTTTCTAATTGTATTAATGCAGCAGCTAAAATCTATCCCGGTTTATTTGAGAAATATTATAAGCTTGGTTGCTTATTTTATGTTTGTAGTTGGCCCACTGTCTAGAATTTATTTAGGTGCGCACTGGTTTACGGATATTATAGGCGGTTTGTTAATTGGTTTATTGTATTTGCTATATCTAAATTACTTCTACAAAAAATATAAGCGACCATAGCACTTGCTTTTTTGGGGATAAAAAACTCACCACGTTTATCTTTTTTAGGTATACAACCTCATTTAAACCTATTTAAACCGATTTTTTAAAATTTATTTAACATTTTTTTAATCAAAGTTTGCAGAATTGATTAGAGTTTGTACTTTTGCGGCGGAGAGCTGGCAGAGTGGTCGAATGCGGCAGTCTTGAAAACTGTTGACTGTAACAGGTCCGGGGGTTCGAATCCCTCGCTCTCCGCTGCTAAAAAAGCAAACAAAACAAGCCCTTAGTTATTAATGGGCTTTTTTTGTGCATTTTAATTTAAGATAGTCTTTGTTTAGTTTAAAGCTTCCCTTTTAGTTTTTCATTTAAACATTACATTTAAAATAATGGCAAAAAAAAAGGTCAGAACCTTCATTATTATTCTTACACTACTTATACAACTGCTATTTCTTTGTGCCATTTTTATCGAAAAACTTCAAAGTAAGTACGTTCCGCTAGTAATTATTTTTTTGTGTTTGTTGTTGTTGACGTCTTACGTAAAGGCGCCAATACATCACAGAACCAATTTGTACGAGCATATATCAATCGTAATTTGGATACCAGCTGGAGCATTGATTTGCTACTTCTTAAACCACAGCTATCATCTTGGCCCTGTAATTTCTGCGGGTGTTGTAGGTACTGCCACTTCCTTTATTCCTGTTATCAATAAAAAATCTACTTACCTAAAGCAATTGCCCGCAACATTTTATTGTGGTGCATTTATTGGTATGACTAGCTTAACCATCGCCTCAACCGTTTACTTCATACTGGCAGCATCTTTCTTCGCTGGTGTACTGTTATTGGTATCCAAAAGCTTATTTAATGGTTTAGGCGGCAAGCTGGGTACTGTTGCCTTTACAGCTGTTACCATTACCTCATTCATTTTCTTTCTAATCTTTAAAAAATGAATACATTTATCATTACAATAACTGCTATTATTGCCGCAATGCTTACGTTTTTTACAAATCACGAACTAAAGCAAGGCCCGGTAAGATCATCAGCTTTGTTGTCTCTTTTAGTGGCTTTGCTAGCTTACTTTTTTCCTCATGTTTTAGCGCCATACTTAACCAAAAATATACCAGTAGTTTTTATTGGAGGGTCGTTTATTGGTATGGTTTCAAAAAAAATAGTAGCCAGTTATTTTAAGCTGGTTTTAGCGGGTTTAATATTTGCTATGATCTATCTAAACACTAGTAACTTTTTTGCTGGTTACGGCGGCGCCTTAGGAGCTTCGGCGGGTATTTCGTTGCTATCGGTACTAAGTTTGCCATTTTTTACACCAAAAAAACACCATCTTACCAATGGTATTCTCCAATTACGAAAGATTATTCTAAAAAAAAGAGGCGGTTAATTACGTACTTGTACTAGCTTTAGAGCTTAGGTTTTGATTAACAAAAGATAGAATTTACTAGCTTTGCGCTGTGAAAATCGAAATTAGAGGAGAACAAATTGTTTTAGATAAAGAACGAGCAATTTATTTGCCCAACGAAAATTTATTAGCAATTAGCGATTTACATCTAGGTAAAGCAGCGCATTTCCGTAAAGCTGGTTTGGCTGTTCCTAATGGTGTTTCACAAAGTGATTTAAAAAGGCTATCTCAGCTAATCAATCATTATCAGCCTAAAAAATTGCTCATTAATGGAGATATGTTCCATAGCGATTACAACACCGAAATTGATGAATTTGCTAGCTGGAGATCGGAATTTAAAGAAATTGATTTTATACTCGTAAAGGGCAATCACGATAAACAAACGGAAGAGGTTTATGAAAAACTATCCATTAACGTTTATGAGCCAAATTACCAAACAAACCATTTCTGCTTTATACACAATGTAACGCACTGCAAATCGGATTTATATGCCATTAGTGGCCACCTCCATCCTGGTATCAGTATTTACAGTAAAGCCAAACAGCGCTTAAAATTTCCTTGCTTTTATTTCAGCGATGCCTACTCCATTCTTCCGGCTTTCAGTGCTTTTACCGGGTTGCAATTAATAAAACCGAAAGCGCAAGACCAACTCTTCGCCATTACCCCTTCCAAGGTAGTTAAGGTTTAGCCGACGGCATTCACCTTAATAAGATATACCTGTATATTTTGTAGGCACACTTAAATTAATGGGTAATTATTCTAGTACATAATAAAATTCTAAAAGTAAAGCCCCAATTTTCATTGAGGCTTTACTTATTTAATATTCATCTTCGTTAAAGAAGAAATCATCCTTGGTAGGATAATCTGGCCAAATCTCTTCGATTGTTTCATAAGGCTCGCCATCATCTTCTAAAGCTTGTAGGTTTTCGATAACTTCTACAGGTGCTCCAGAACGGATAGCATAGTCAATTAATTCATCTTTAGTTGCAGGCCATGGTGCGTCTTCCAAATGCGATGCTAATTCTAAGGTCCAATACATATCTTAAATAATTATTAATTCTTTCGATGTTCTATTTGCGCAAAGCATGTGAAAAAAAATGAGCTATGCAAATATTTTTTTCAACTATTCTTACGAGGTATCCAAATATGCTCTTTTGCGTTAGTATCTTGCGCTAATTTTCGACCTAAAATGAACAAATAATCGCTAAGTCTGTTCAAATAAACTGTAACTTTATTGTCAACAAAACTATCCTCAGTTAAGGCTACGGTTAATCTTTCTGCTCTTCTACAAACGCATCTGGCTATGTGGCAATAGGATACTAGGGTATTGCCACCGGGTAAAACAAAATGCTTCAAGTCGGGCAAAGCCTCATTCATTTTATCTATTTCAGTTTCTAAGAGTGTGATATCACTTTCCAACAAATCTGGTATAGTCATCCTAGACTTATCCGGATCTGCGGCCAAAGAAGCGCCAATAGTAAATAATCTATCCTGAATTTCTTTTAAGATGCTTTGATGGTGTGGTTCAATATCCTGACAAGCTATCAGACCAATGTAAGAATTCAGTTCATCTACGGTGCCATAACTCTCTATACGAATATGATGTTTTGATACTCGGGTACCCCCTATTAACGAAGTAAGACCTTTGTCTCCTGTTTTGGTGTAAATTTTCATACTTGGAAGTTATAAGTGTTAAGTAATAAGCTCTACGTTTCGATAGTAAAACTAGGAAATTCCAGCACGTAAAGCTTACAACCTATCGCCTAAAACCTAATTTATGTTCTCAAAGTCGTTACCGCTCTCTTGTATGGCTTTTAAGCGTGGCGAAACAGATTTAACGTCATCATTAACATAATCCTTTTCTATCAAACCATCACGCATACGCACAATTCTGTGTGCATGTTGGGCAATATCCTCTTCGTGGGTTACCAAGATAATAGTGTTGCCTTTGCTGTGTATTTCTTCCAACAGCCCCATAATTTCGATAGAAGTTTTCGTATCTAAGTTTCCAGTAGGCTCATCGGCCAATATGATAGAAGGGTTATTGATTAATGCTCTTGCTACAGCCACACGTTGTCGCTGTCCACCAGATAATTCGTTTGGTTTGTGCGTTACCCTGTTTCCTAAGCCTACGTTTTCTAACGCTTTTTGGGCTCTAGCGTCACGTTCTTTTTTTCCTGCTCCGGCATAAATTAAAGGCAATGCTACATTGTCTAACGAAGTTGATCTTGGTAAAAGGTTAAAGGTTTGAAAAACGAATCCTATTTCCTTGTTACGTACTTCGGCTAATTCATTATCAGACATGTGGCTTACATTAGTGCCGTTTAAAATATAATCTCCCTTAGTGGGGGTATCTAAACAGCCCAATATATTCATTAAAGTAGATTTGCCAGAACCAGAAGGCCCCATTAACGCCACAAATTCTCCCTGGCTAATGGTTAAACTTACAGATTTAAGTGCATGAATAATCTCGGTGCCAATTACGTACCTACGGCCAATATCTTTAATGGTAATGAGTTCTTTCTGCATTGCTATTTTTTGTTTTTAGACGATAGCTTTCATTGCAATGTTACAAAGCATTTGAAAATTATTGGTTAACCGATTAAATGTGACATATTAACTGATTACTATTTCTCAATAATTTTTGGCACCAAGAAGAAGTTTTCATTATGTACTGCCGAGTTTTTTAAACCATCAACCGTACTAATTTCATTTTTGGCCACATCTTCTCGCCAAACGTTGGCTTCTTCATTCATGTACACCAAAGGCTTTACACCATCGGTATCTAATTTGTTCAGTTTTTCCATAAAAGTAAGGATCTTATTCATTTCCTCAGTCAGGTGATCAACTTCGTTATCCTTAATTTCAATTCTAGCTAAATCAGCTACTTTATATACGGTGTTTTTATCTATTGTCATTTGCTTTTTTTTTACCACAAAGACACTAAGACCACAAAGAAAAAATTCAGCTAATTTTCATTCTTTGTGTCTTTGTGGTTTATTTCTTTTACAACTTGCTATAAATCTTCTTGTAAACATCTTCTTTCAGTACTTCGTCGTTTTCTACCGCTAAGATACTTGTTAAAATTGGTTCATGCACATAAACGTCAACAATACCTGGTCTAGTGCCATATTTTATTCCATCGTCCCACATCATTTTCCAAACATTAGTGATGCTTACGGGTACAATAGGAATATTTTTTTCGATGGCCAATCTAAATGGACCACTTTTAAAAGCCTGTAAAACCGGCGGGTAAGCATCATCTATTTTTCCTTCCGGGAAAATGATCAAGCTCATGCCTTTTTCCAAGTTATCAGCAGCCTTTTTAAACGCCCTAAAAGAAGATATTTTGCTAGACCTCGATACCGCAATGTCAATTGTTTTAAAAAAAATGCCCAAAACAGGATTTTTCATCAACTCTTCCTTACCCATAAAATGATATCTGCCCCTTGCCAATGCACACATGATGATGATATCTAAATTTGAGGTATGGTTAGCGCAAAAAATATAAGTTTGGTTAGGATCAAGCTTTTTTTTGAACTTAAACCTCAGAAAAATACCAGAAAGTAGTGATGAAATCCAAGCATGTGCTGTACGAAATTTATTAAGTACGTTATAATATCTAGGGTGTCTGGTAAACCAATAATATAAGGGAAAGAAAAGTATGAAAAAGAAAAGAATACAAAACAAACTATAAATTAAGTGTATCCGTCGGAGCAGTTTAATCATCTATCAAAAATACAATTTTCGTTTAAAACAAGCTTTTTAAATAAGTAAAATTCACTTGAAACCTATCTTACCAACCATACCTATCTCGCATTAAAAAACGTTTTAACGAATAAAATAATTGCTACAGTTGTTTTAAAAACGTAAATCTTGAACTTAGTTTAAATTAGGATCAACTGGAAAATTACTTACATGGGCGTACTTCGGACCCAAATTAATTATTACTTCCTTCCATAACTCTTCTTCGATATTAGAAAATATAGTATCCTGATGATATTGGTCTGAAACTATCCAAGTATTGGTCACAAGCTCGTCTTCTAATTGGTTAAAACCCCAACCGGAGTATCCTAAAAAGAATTTCACTTCATCTTCTTGTATATTATTGCTATTGATGAGCAATTTCAGTGTTTCAAAATCTCCTCCCCAGTAAATGCCCTCGGCAATTTCTTCTCCGCTATTTAATTTATCATAGCAGCGATGCACAAAATGGATGGTCTCTATTTCTACGGGTCCGCCAATAAAAACAGGAAAATCTGCCATCCACAAATCTGGAATAAGATCTTTTACCACCAAATTACTTGGCTGATTTAAAATGAAACCCATAGCACTTTCATGGCTATATTCGGCAAGTAGCACCACAGAACGTTTAAAATTCGGATCGGCCAAAAATGGCTCCGAGATGAGTAACTTACCGGTAGATGGATTTAATAAGCTTAACATAAAAGTAAATTAACAAAATATTATTCAAATAAGCCAAAAATGATTGTGCTCATCTTATCAAATAAAAATGAAGCGATATAGCAAATTGTATGGCAACAACGCTATTTTTGTTTCATGAAGCTTACTAAAGAAATGTTGCAAAACTTGCGCCAAGACTACAAAGCGGCCGAGTTAAATGAAAGTGATATTGTTAAAAATCCAATCGTCCAGTTCGAAAAATGGTTTTCTGATGCCATTAACGCCGAAATATTTGAGCCTAATGTAATGACACTCGCAACCGCAGATAAAACTGGACGACCAAACGCTAGGATTGTATTGTTAAAAGGTTTTGATGAAAATGGCTTCAGTTTTTACACTAATTACCTTAGTCAAAAAGGTAAAGAAATTAAAAAAAATCCTTTGGCTTGCTTGGTATTTTTTTGGGCAGAACTCGAGCGTCAGGTAAGAATTGAAGGTAAAATAGAAAAACTAGATAAAGAAACTTCCGAAGCATACTTTAACTCTCGCCCAGTGGGCAGTCAAATTGGTGCCATTGCCTCGCCACAAAGCCAAGTAATTGCAAGCCGCGAAACTTTAGAAACCAAAGTAGAAGATTTAACTAAACAGTATGAAGGTAAAACGATACCTAAGCCTGCACATTGGGGCGGTTACATTGTTAAACCTACTGTAATTGAATTTTGGCAAGGCAGACCTAGTAGGTTGCACGATAGGATAAAATACACCTATGTAAATGGAAGCTGGAAGATTGAACGTTTAGCTCCTTAATAAGTTGAAAGTTTTATAAATTTGATAATTAGCTGATGTGATAATGAATTACTAACCGCTCAGTTAAGACTAATACCTAGCACCTAAAACCTAATTCCTATTAGAACTAATGAACAACTGAACTAATGAGCCAAACAACCAAGCATCCTAAACAGCTCTACCTCTTATTTTTTACCGAAATGTGGGAACGGTTTTCATTTTACGGAATGAAAGCCTTGTTATTAGCCTACATGGTTACGCAATTGAAATTTGACGAACCAAAAGGTTATGCCATTTTAGGAGCTTACTCTGCTTTGGTGTATACCATGCCTATGTTTGGCGGCATGTTGGCCGATAAATTTTTAGGCTATCGTAGAGCCATTATTTTTGGTGGCATAATGATGGCTATTGGCCATATTGTATTAGCCATACCGCAAGATTGGAGTTTCTTTTATGGCATGGCATTCATTATTTGTGGCAATGGTTTCTTTAAGCCTAACGTATCTAGTTTGGTGGGCACACTTTATGATAATAACGATCCTAAAAAAGACAGTGCATTTTCGCTTTTTTATATGGGCATTAACATTGGAGCAGCGTTAGGTGGCTTGCTTTGTGGTTATGTAGGCCAGCAAATTAATTGGCACTATGGCTTTGGCTTGGCGGGTATTTTCATGGTATTGGGTTTGGTGGTTTTCATTATCGGCAAGTCTTCTTTAAAAGAAAAAGGATTGCCATTAACCAACGATTTATTTAAGAAAATAGGCGGTTTTATTACTATAGAATATGTTATATACTTGCTTACATTGGTAACGCTACCGTTGATTGTAACCTTATTTAATTACTACGAAGCTTTAGATAGTATCATGCTGGGGCTTGCTGTAATTTCGGTTGTTTACATACTTTATTTATCATCGAAACTAAAAAAGGAAGCCAAATTCAAATTACTTTCTGCATTAACTTTGGTAGTAGTTTCTACATTTTTTTGGGCGTTTTATGAACAAAATGCGGGTTCGCTAAACCTTTTTGCCATGAGGAATGTAGATATGCACGTTTTTGGCATTGCGCTGCCTGCCCTATCGGTAAACAATTTTTTACCACCAGCTTGGGTAATTATACTGAGTTTGGCATTTGCAACATTATGGCCTTGGCTAAATAAACGTGGTTTAGAGCCTTCTACTCCTGCTAAGTTTGCTATGTCATTTATCTTTGTCGCTGCGGGCTTTTTTACTTTTTACTTGGCCTGCCAAGCTAGTTTAAGCCATGGTCTTATCCCGTTGGTAGCATTTGCTGGCGGCTATTTCTTCATCATTTGCGGCGAGATGTGTATTTCGCCAGTAGGCTTATCTATGATTACCAAACTATCGCCTATAAACATTGTGGGCTTAATGATGGGAATTTTCTTCTTCTTTACTGCTATTGGTGAATTTTTAGCTGGCAAAATTGGCGCATTAATGAGTATACCTAAAGATGTAGTAGAAGCCAATAACCCCGTTTTGTCTCTACCCTACTATGCCAATGTATTGCTTCAAATTTCTATCTATTCGGCTGGTATTGGAGTGTTTATTTTCTTTCTAGTTCCGGTACTAAAAAAATGGATGGGCAATATTAGGTAGTTTAACACATTTTAACGAAACAGCAAAGCATAAACATCAGTTAAAATTCCTTACTTTCGCAAAGCAAATTGCATCTAAAATCTAAAATTACTTTGTCAGACAGTTTAGTCATTATACCTACCTATAACGAGAAAGAGAATATCGAAAAGATCATTCGCAAGGTATTCTCGTTACCTTATCACTTCGAGATTTTAATTATCGACGACGGATCTCCAGATGGTACGGCACAAATTGTAAAAACGCTGCAAGATGAATTTCCGATGCTACATATCGAAGAGCGCAAAGGTAAATTGGGTTTAGGTACAGCTTACATACATGGTTTTAAGTGGGCTTTAGCGAGAGAATATGAATATATTTTTGAGATGGATGCCGATTTTTCTCACAATCCAGACGATTTAATTAAGCTGAGAGATGCTTGTGTAAATGAGGCTGACGTAGCCATTGGCTCTAGGTATGTAAAAGGTGTAAATGTAGTCAACTGGCCAATGGGCCGTGTTTTGATGTCGTACTTTGCCTCAATGTACGTTCGTATCATTACGGGTATCATCATACAAGATGCTACTGCTGGTTTTAAATGCTATACTCGAAAAGTGCTTGAAACTATCCCTATGGAAAAAATCAAGTTTGTGGGTTATGCCTTTCAGATTGAAATGAAGTTTACCGCAATTAAATATGGCTTTAATGTAGTAGAAGTTCCAATTATTTTTACAGATAGAACGGAAGGAACGTCAAAAATGAGCACCCGTATTTTTAGGGAAGCTTTCTTAGGGGTAATACAAATGAAAGTGACTAGCTGGTTTAGAAACTACAAGAAATAGCTTTTCTAGTTGTTTTTTTAGTTATTTAGATTAAGCCAACTGCTGTCCAAAAATCTTGCTCAAACTATCGTATAATGCTGGGTGCTTATCTTTCATCCGTTCTGGGTTTTCAAAGAAATATTCTGACGTAACGGCAAAAAACTCTGCTTCATTGGTAATAGCATACGGATTAATATCCGATTGATTATCTTCTATTTTCCTAATTTCTTGATGCATCATCTTTACCCATGGAATAGTGTAATCGTGTTGTATAAAATACTGAGGCACACCATCTGTAGCACCATCAGACTTATCAATTAAATGAACAAACTCGTGAATACCTGTATTTTCATTACCAGCGCTTTTAGAAAAACCATGCCGCAAAGCAGATTGAGATAAAATCATTTGGCCGTTCATGTAGCCATCGCCAACCATACCTAAAATATTTCTATCGCCCTCGGCAAACTGAAAATCTTTGTTAAATGTATCTGGGTAAAGTAATACCGTTCCTAAGTTTCTATATTCCCATTCGTTAAAACCCAATATAGGAATAACGGCGCTTGCCCCTACCAAAATTCTGTCTAATGCGCTAACTTCGGTACCAATACCTTCAATCTTTACGCTGCCTAAAAAGCGAGTTAATTTCTCCTCAAAAATATTTTTCTTTTCCTTGTCCAGTTCAGCATAAAATGCAACGTTATTTTCCAAAAGCTTTTTATCATCTACAGACAATACAGCAACTATCACTTTCTTTTTGCGAAAAATGAAGTAAAGTGACACAGCAAAAAAAATAAACAGAATAAAGTATGGATAATAGTTCATAGGTATAGTATTAGTTAATGTGAGTTATGGGTGTTTGTATCTGTTTATCAGAAGCTTATGTTTTTAGTTGTATTAGGAATAGTCGTCATTTCGAGCGTAGTCGAGAAATCTTTGGATAATTTATTAGAAATTACCCGTCTAAAGATTTAGCTTTGCTTTCTTTCAGTTCTCCACTCGCTTCGCTGCGGTCGAAATGACGAATCAAGATCCATAACTCACCTTTGGTTAAATATTGTATCATTATCCTTTTTATGATTGTTTGAAATTGGGTTCTGGCAGTGTTGAAAACTAAGATGCGTATTAAGGACGTTAAGTAAGGGTCGGGGCTGCACTATATAACT